>NZ_JADDXW010000016.1 GCF_017183135.1 Aurantimonas marina
ACTGCCGCGCCGCCGCTTCCGCTTGCCCAATCTCGGTGATCGCCACGCCCGCCGCGACCGGCGCCCCGTAGCCCTTCAGCACTTCCTTGGCCTGATATTCGTGGATGTTCATCTGTGGTCTTCCTCGGCGGGGAGGGGAAAAGGAACGGGCCGCTCGATGAGCGGCCCGGCAAAATCACTTCAGCTTCGGCGCGATTTCCGCGCAGGCTTCCATCAGGCCCTTCACCGCCGCGACGGACTTCTCGAACTGCGCCTTTTCGTCACTGGCGAGGTCGATCTCGATCACCCGCTCGACACCGTCGGCGCCGATGACACAGGGCACGCCCACATACATGTCCTTGAGACCGTATTCGCCCTTGAGGTTCGCCGCGCAGGGCAGCACCCGCTTCTTGTCCTTGAGGTAGGATTCGGCCATCTGGATCGCCGAGGCGGCCGGCGCGTAATAGGCCGAGCCGGTCTTCAACAGGCCGACGATCTCCGCGCCGCCGTCGCGGGTGCGCTGGACTATCTCCTCCAGCCGCTCCTTCGAGCACCAGCCCATCTTGACCAGATCGGTGAGCGGGATGCCGGCGACCGTCGAATAGCGGGTGAGCGGCACCATCGTGTCGCCATGCCCGCCCAGCACGAAGGCGGTGACGTCCTCGACCGAGACCTTGAATTCCTCGGCGAGGAAGGTGCGGAAGCGGGCGGAGTCGAGCACGCCGGCCATGCCGACGACCTTGGCCTTGGGCAGGCCGGAGAATTTCTGCAGCGCCCAGACCATGGCGTCGAGCGGGTTGGTGATGCAGATGACGAAGGCGTTGGGCGCGTATTTGGCGATGCCGGCGCCGACCTGCTCCATGACCTTGAGATTGATCCCGAGCAGATCGTCGCGGCTCATGCCCGGCTTGCGCGGCACGCCGGCGGTGACGATGCAAACCTCGGCACCCTCGATAGCAGCGTAATCGTTGGCGCCGGTCAGATGCGCGTCGAAGCCCTCAACCGGAGCCGACTGGGAGATGTCGAGGGCCTTGCCCTGCGGCGTCCCCTCGGCGATGTCGAACATCACGACGTCGCCGAGTTCCTTCAGGCTCGCCAGATGGGCGAGCGTGCCGCCGATCATGCCGGAACCGATAAGTGCGATCTTCGAACGGGCCAAGGCCTCTTCCCTCCTGATGCCGGCCGGCCTCGGCATCGCACCGGAAGCGGACCTCTGGTTATCGCGCGGGCACGGCGGATGGAACGCTCGCTCCGCCGAGCCTCGTCTCCTGGGAGCCGCCGCAGCGGGCTAGGCTGAGCGCAGCCGTAAGGCTGATGTCTGAGCGGCGCCCCCCGTTGCGGCGAGGCAATAGACCGGCTCACCGACAGATGCAACCGCCGCCAATCTGACCTAGGAAATTCAATCGGTTAGAATAGTTTGGGCTTACGTAAACGTAAGAACAATTGACCTAATGACCGAGCTTCCGGCGCCCTATTGTTTCGTTAGTCCTACTTTCCTGTTCCTGTTCGCGGACGGGATCAAAGCTTGCCCTTCGAGCGTAACTGTCCGAGTTCGATCCTGGGAACGTGCCTTCCCCCCCACGATGCGGTGGCGCGTTCGGTGGTCCGCTGACCGCGGTGATATCCGGTCAGGAGCGCCGCGCGGTTCGATGCGCCGCATCGCGCGTCGTCCCGCTCCTTGCCAAGCATCGGCGCCAAGGTGCTGGGAATGGCCGGTCGAATGGGTTCTATCAGTGCAGGTTGGTATTAACCGGAGGCGCCGGGTGTCTGGGCTAGATAATCGTCCGATCGCATCTCGACGAGTCGGGAGACGGCGCGATCGAACTCGAAAGCGACGGTGCCCGAGCTCCCCCGATAGAGCCGATCCGCCGGCGCTTCGGCGGACATCACCAGCCGCCGACTCGCATCGTACAGCGCGTCCACGAGGGTGATGAAGCGCTTGGCTTCATTGCGCTCGGCCTGATCCATCACCGGAACCCGGTCGAGCATCACCGTGTGGAAACGCCGCGCGATCGCCAGATAGTCCTGCGCGCCGAGGGGGCGCTTCAACAGATCGTCGTAGGAAAAGCGCGCCGCCCCGTTACCGGCGCGCGGCACCTTCACTGTTCGTCCCTTCACCGAAAGCGACGCGGCGCCTTCCTTGGTGCCGTCAAGCAGCGTCAGCCAGATTGCGTCCATCCGGGCCTCGGCGGTCGGATCGAGCGGCGACAGATAGACGTCGTCGCGGCCGATCGCAGCAAGCCGGTAGTCTTCCGCGCCGTCGAGCGGGACGATATCGGTATGGGCTTTGAGAATGTCGATGAACGGCAGGAACAGCGGTCGGTTGAGACCGTCGCGATACAGATCGTCGGGCGCGACATTGGACGTCGCGACGAGCACGACGCCGTTTTCGAACAACGCCTTGAACAGCCGCGACAGGATCATGGCGTCGGCGATGTCGGTCACTGCGAATTCATCGAAACACAGCAGTCGGACATCCTTGGCGATCTGGCCGGCGACCGGGCCGATCGGATCGTCGCCGCTGGCTGTTCCCGCCTTCACCGCCTTGCGATGGGCGCCGATGCGCTCATGAACGTCGCCCATGAAGGCATGGAAATGCACCCGCCGTTTCGCCGACACCGAACTCTGGCGAAAGAACATGTCCATGAGCATGGTCTTGCCGCGACCGACATCGCCATGGATGTAGACGCCGCGGATCGGGTCAGCCTCGCGCTTCTTGCCGAACAGCCAGCCGAGAGCGCTCTTCTTCGAGGCGACGGTGGCGGCCGAGAGCGTCTGATCGATGTGGTCGAGCCGGTCGGCAAGCGCCCTTTGACCCGGGTCCGCCTCGATCTCCTGGATGGCGATCAAATGCTCCAGCGCCGAGCGGACAGGTCCTTGCGCCTTCCTGTCGTCGCGCGTGGCGGTACTCGGCATCATTCCTCGAAGGGTCGTTGGTAAAGCTGGCGACAACCTGGGCCAGGATCACGGCAAAGTCTGGCAGCCGAGCCGAGCAGCCTGGCTTGGTCCGAAGCGTGGCCGGACAGCGTCATGCGCGACGCTGTCCGGCGCCGGTGCCTACCGGTAGAGGCTGATCGGCTGGCCGCTCTTGGTACGGCCCTCGTAGCGCGATCCGCCCGACGAGCTCAAATTGGCGACATTGGAGCCGCCGGAATCCTTCAGCACCACCTGATTGCCCGAGACGTCCCAGGCACTGACGTCGGCGACTGCGCCAGGGCAGCCGCGTGATGCCGCCCGATAGCCGCCGGTCCACTTGGTCAGCGACAAGATAATCTGGCAGTTGCCGCCCGTCGTCGTCACCTTGTAAGCGCCGAGCACGGAGTTGCGCGAGATTGGCCCGCTGCTGACAGATGCGACCTTGGTCTCCTGATTTGTCGAACCGTCGACAGATGCATTCTGGCCGGTCTGGTCCGTCTCGTTTGCCATCACATCGGTTTCGCTTTCGAAGGGCGAATTCTGCGACGTCGACGGTGCCGCCGGCGGTGGCGGTGGCGGCAGTTGCCGGGCCGCAACCTGCTGCCGCGGTGCCGGGGTCAGCGGCGCCGGCCCGCTGCTCTCGAAGGACGGCATCGAGCGCGAACAGCCCGCCGCCAGAAGCAGCGTGACGAGTACCGCGCCCGTCCTGGTCAAATTGGTCATGAGATTACCCCGTGCATGTCTTGTTCCTTGCGGTCCCGGGCCGACACGCCCAAGACATTCCTCGTCATAAAGCGGACCACTGCCACGCTTCGCAAGGCTCAATTGTGTCGAAATGCAACAGAAGTCGGTTCATGTGACCCGCAATCCACGAAAACCGACCGAAAAAGGACGGACCTGCCAGGTCCAAACGCGCGGCCGAGCTTGTTCAAGCGTCGGCGAGCGCGCGAGAAAAATCCCCGGTTTCCGGGTTCATCACCCAGAGTTCGCCGGATCGGATGTCGACCCACGCCCCGTGCAGCGACAGCGCACCCTCGCTTTCCAGTTTTTCCACGGCGGGAAACGTCCTGAGATTGGCGATGGAATAACGAATGGCGATGCGCTCCAGCGCCGCCTGCCGCTCGTTCGCGGTCATGTGATCGTTGGCGCCGACCGCCCGCGCCACCGGATCGAGAAGGCTCATCCACTTGCCGATGAAATCGCCTGGCGACAGCGGCTCGGCGGCCGGCGACAGCGCGGCGTGGATGCCGCCGCAGCCACCATGGCCGAGCACGACCACATGCTCGACCTTGAGCGCGTGCAGGGCGAATTCCAACGCCGCCGAGGTCGAATGAAATTCTCCGTCCGGCGAATGCGGCGGAACAAGATTGGCGACGTTGCGCACGACGAAAATCTCGCCCGGCGCCGTGTCGAAGATCGTCTCGGGCGCGGCGCGGGAATCGCAGCAGGCGATCACCATCGTTTTCGGGCTTTGTCCGGCCTCGGCGAGCTGCCGCATGCGCTGACGTTCCTGCGGCAACCGCTTGTCGACAAAAGCGCGATAGCCATTGAGGAGGTGGTCGGGAAGAAATTTCGTCATGCGGCGATCAGTAGCGCTTCGCTGCGGCGCAATCAATTGCCCTGCCGCCGCCCACACACAGCCCGACAGCCGCACCGATCAAGCCCGGCGCCCGCCGCCGGGATAGGCGAGGCTCCGGGTCTGAACCATCGCCATCGGATGCTTGAGACTGTCACTATCGGTTTCGAGCGTCAGTTCGTCGGCACCGCGCTTCGTCGTGCGGGCGAGGATTTCGAACACCGTCGCCGTGGTCGTCCGCAGTGCCTTTTCGACGGGTAGTCCGGCGAGGATGCGGGCGAGATACACCGCTGCGGTCAGATCGCCGAGACCATGCGGCGGATTCTCGATCACCCGATGTTCGGCGAGCATCGCCTGGAAATCATGCACCAGGAGATTGCCGATCCCACCGCGGAGCATCGCGAAGGCCGAGGTGACGATGACGGTTCGGGGGCCGAGCGCGGTGGCGGCCTCTATCAGATGGACGTTGTCGGTCAGTTCCAGACTGCAGAGGAATTCCAGCTCGAAACGGTTCGGCGTCGCGATATCGGCGAGCGGAATCAACCGGTCGCGGATCGCCTCCAGCATCGCCTGCGGCTGGTACAATCTGCCGCTATCGCCGATCACCGGATCGCAGATATAGATCGCGTTCGGATTGACTCGCTTGACGGCTTCGATCAGGCGCCTGATGGGTTCGATCTGATCGCCGGAGCCGAAATAGCCGGTGAGGATCGCGCCGACCTCACCGAGCCAGGGTGCCCCCGCCAGATCGTCGATCAGCGCCGAGAATTCAGCTTCCGGCGGAACGATCCGGGTGGCTGGTCCATGGCCCGGATGCCAGGGCAGAGTCACGGTGGGAACCGACCAGACCGGGAAGCCGAGGGATTCCAGCGCGAACACCGCCGCGCGGTTGCCGACGGTGCCGCGCGCCACATGGCTCGACACCGAGATCACGGCCGGCCGGTCGCTCTGCTGAATGGACTTGGCTGTCGGCATGGGCGGCCGTTCAATCGCTGGCGAGCTGGATGGCGAGAAGGACGGCGAAGACGATGAAGCCGACGATCGCGGCAAGACGTCCGATGCGCGTGCCGATGACCTCGATCCGATCGTTCGGATCGGCGTCGCGCGCCATGAAATGATCGCGCGTCCTGAACAGCATCGCCTCCGTGTGCCCGCCGACCTGCGGCTCGGTCTCCTGGCGCACGCGGTCGAGGATGGCTTTTGCCTCGCGCTGCCGCTCGTCGTCGTGATGATGGCCGGTCATGCGAAATCTCTGTCGCAAAAGCCGGTCGAGAGCAACCGTGAGTGTGGCTGGCACCTTCTGGAACTCACCAGGATGGTCTACATAGTCGCCGACGGGCCGCCCCGCCCATGACCGGAGACCCACCATGCCTTCCCTTGCCGCCGCCCGACCGCCCCGTATTCGCGCCTTCGTCACCGCGTTCGTCATCGCCGTCCTTGCTCCGCTGCTGTCGGCCTGCGGGATCAACGCGATCCCGACTTATGAGGAGCAGGCCAAGGCCACCTGGGCGCAGGTCGAGAACCAGTATCAGCGCCGCGCCGACCTGATCCCCAACCTCATCGAGACGGTCAAGGGCTTCGCCGCGCAGGAGCGCGAGGTGCTGACCGCCGTGGTCGAGGCGCGCGCCAAGGCGACGCAGACGCAGATCAATGCCGATCAGCTGACCGACCCGGCCGCGATCCAGAAATTCCAGGCGGCCCAGGACCAGCTCTCCGGCGCGCTGTCGCGCCTGCTGGTCACGGTCGAGCGCTATCCCGACATCAAATCCAACCAGAATTTCCTGGCTCTCCAGAGCCAGCTCGAAGGCACCGAAAACCGTATCTCGGTCGCTCGCCGCGACTATATCGACGCGGTCCGCGTCTATAACACCGAGCTGAAAACCATCCCCGGCCGCTGGATCGCCGCGCTATTCTATCCAGAGGCAAAGGAAATGCAGGCCTTCACCGCGACGGCCGGCGCCGAGACGCCGCCCAAGGTCGACTTCGGCCAATGAGGAGTACGCCAGCATGGCGATGACGCCGCGGCGCGATACGCATCCCACCCGGCCTTGGCCCGCGCTGCGCCGTGTCGCCCGGCCGACCCTTGGCGCCGCCACCTGGCTGGGCCTGGCTATGGCCCTGTTGCTGGGGGCCGCGGCCCCCTCGGAGGCGCAGGAATTCCCGCCCCTCACCGGCCGCGTGGTCGACACCGCCGACCTGCTCGACCCGGGCGCGGAAGCGGCCCTGACCGAGAAGTTGGCCGCCTTCGAGGCGCAGTCGAGCGACCAGGTCGTGGTGGCCACCATCCCCGACCTGCAAGGCTACGACATCGCCGACTATGCCAACCGGCTGGCGCGGCAATGGGCGATCGGCCAGAAGGACGAGGACAACGGCGTCCTGCTGCTGGTCAGCCGCGACGATCGCAAGGTCCGTATCGAGGTCGGTTACGGTCTCGAGGGCACCCTGACCGACGCGCTGTCGACGCTGGTCATCCAGAACGACATCCTGCCGGCCTTTCGAAGCGGCGACTATCCGGCCGGTATCGTAAAGGGGGTCGACGGCATCCTGCAGGTCCTGTCCGGCGACGCGGCCGAGCTAGAAGCGCGGGCTCAGCGCAATGAATCCTGGTCCGGCGGCGAGGTCTCGGACTGGCTGTTCACGCTGTTCTTCGTTGGCGTCTGGGTCTTCGTGATCGGCAGTTTCGTGATGACCAATCTCGCGCGGCGCCACGGCCGCAAGATCGGCAAGAACCGCTATCGCTGGCTCGGCATGATCTGGGCCCTCGATGCCGCCGGCAGGTCGCGACGATCCGGTCATGGCGGATTTTCAGGTGGCGGCGGCGGTTTCGGCGGCGGCGGCTTTTCCGGCGGTGGTGGATCATTTGGCGGCGGCGGATCGTCGGGGAGCTGGTAGATATGGCGCATCTCAGTTTCACCGAGGCCGATCATGTGCGCATCGCCGAGGCCATCCGGGCCGCTGAAGCGGCCACCACCGGCGAGATATACGCGGTTTTCGCGCGCACCAGCGACGCCTATGTCTTCGTGCCGGCGACGATCGCGCTCGCCTTGTCGCTGGTCGCCGCGCTGCTGGCGGCGCTGTTCGCGCCGCTAGCCGGCTTGGCGATCTCGGGCCTGGCGCTGGTGACCAGCCAGCTTGCCGCGACACTGCTGCTGCTGGTGCTGTTCGCGGTCGTCCCGTCGCTGCGCATGGCGTTCGTGCCGCGCGCCGTCGCCGAGGATCGCGCCCATCGCATGGCGCTGTCGCAGTTCTTCGCCCACAATATCCATGCAACCGTCGGGCGGACCGGAATCCTCGTCTTCGTGTCCGAAGCCGAGCGCTATGCCGAGATCGTCGCCGACGCGGAGATCGCCGCCAAGGTGCCGCAGGAGGCCTGGGATGCCATCGTCACCGACCTCATCGCCGCCGCCCGGGACAACCGCCTGCCCGAGGGCTATATCCAGGCCGTTACCGCGGCCGGCGCGATCCTGACCGAGCATTTTCCCGGCGACCATGCCAATCCGAACGAGATCGACGACCGGCTGGTGGAGATTTGAGGGGAGCGAATTGCCCGAGAAATGGAATGCGAGGCTTCCGTCTCGGGACGAAGCTCTGAGACGGGGTCCGCCAGGCAGCTCTCGGCTTCCTGTGGCGAGAGCTGCCGTAACCATGGCATCATCGGCTTTGCGGCATCGACTCCGGTCGAAGATATGCCGACATGTGGGGAACGTAATCGGCTTTTCCGAGCTCTACCCCTTGGCTTCGCAGGATGGCGTAGGCTGTAATCAGATGAAAATAGAATTGGGCCAGCGCCCAGTCCCGCGCATATTGCTCGCCGGTCATGTCGAAGACGAGGCCGTTCGGAAGTTCGATTGTGATCGTGCGTTTCGTGCCCGCGTCGAGCGCATCTGATCCAAGCCCACCCAGCAACGACAGAGTTTGATCGATCCGGGCCTGTGCATCCGAAAGTGTACCCGGCTCTTCACCCGCGCTTCTGCCCGCCCGACCCAGCTGCTCTAACGTCTCTGGCAGGGGATCCCCCGGAGTCGGAATGTTGCTTCCTGCGCCTGCAAACAGGCAAAGCAGACCTGGGATGAAAGGGGGTACATGTCCGGCGCAAGTCGCGCGGACAGCAGCGCCTCGGCGCCGGCGTCCGGGATCTGCTTCTGTGCCTTGTCAAGCCAACCCGATAGGGCGCGCAGCATCTGCGTGTAGGTTGGGACAAGAAGGTTGGTCAGTGACATGGGGTACTCCTGAAACCTGATGGTCTGACACCAGACCGTACGAGGCTGCGATCGGACAGCCCTGTTCCGGATTAGTCGGATCGCTCGGAGATGACCATCAAGGGTCGGAGACCGTCAACATGATTGGCGGGCCCTTTTGGATCGTGGCGGACGGGTCCGCTTTTTTTTCACCGCGCCATCGCGTGATAGGCTGCGTTCGGCTTCATATCCGTCGCGGAGGCGACCCGGTTCGACATGGCGAAGAACGCCGCCACCGAGGCGATGTCGAAGATCGCCCGGTTCGAATAGCCGGCGTCGCGCAGCGCCTGCCGGTCCGCCTCGACGATCGTGTCCGGCCGCTCGGTGAGCTTGACGACGAAATCCAGCATCGCCGTCCGCTTCGCGTCGAGCCCGGCCGCGCGCCAGTTTTGCGCGATCGTCTCACCGAAATGCGCGTCGCCGGCAAGCTGCCGGACGGCGGCCCCGTGCGCGGTCAGGCAGTAATGGCAGTGGTTGATCGCCGAGACGACCACCGCGATGATCTCGCGATCGAGCTTGTCGATCTCGCTCTCGCCCAGCATCAGCTCGTTATAGAAGGTCGAGAACGCCTCGAGCTTCTTTTCGTCGAAGGCGTAGGCGACGAGCACGTTTGGCACGAGGCCCAGCTTCTCCTCGCATTTGGCGAAATAGGTTTTCGTACGTTCCGACAATGGTTCGGCGACGCCGAGATCGAGCGCGGTAACGGCATCTTGATGGTCGTCTTCCATGCTTCCTCCCCCAGATGAAATGCCGTGTGGGAATGCCCGCAGGCATCGCACACTGGCGCCACTCCCCTATGATAGGGTGCTTGGACAGACAAGGCGACGCTTGGAGCGCGGCACGAATGGACCATCACGAGATCAGCAAATCCGCGATCCTGAGCGCCGTCGAGGCTGAAATCGGGGAAGGCCGACCGGAGGCGATTCTTGCACCGCTTCTGTTCGCCCGCCCCCCCGCCGAGGATCTCGCCGCCTTCACCCCGGACGCTCTCGCCGCCGCCGCCCGGGCCGGTATCGCCGCTCTCGATTCGCACCGCCGCGGCCGGTTCGTCGTGGCGATCGAACGGCCGGAAGCGTTCTTGCACGGCGGCGAGCTACAGGATCTGGTCACCGTCGTCAGCGACGACATGGCCTTCCTGTTCGATTCGATCACCGCCGAGATCGCCGAGACCGCGCCGGCGATCCATTACATCTCCCATCCAATTCTCGACGTGATGCGGGGCGCTGACGGGGAGATCACCAGCTTTTCCGCCTCGCATGCGAGCGACGAAACCCTGGCGGAACCGGACCGCACCAGCCTCATCCAGTTCGCCATCGACCCCCTCGGCGACGACGACGCGCCGGCTTTGCGCGCACGGGTGGAGGCGATCTTGACTCAGGTCGCGCAGGCCAACGCCGATTTCGGCGCCATGCGCGATCGCGTCAGCGAAGCGGTCGACGCGCTGCGCCAGCGGGCTGGCAGCCTCGCTTCAGACGACGCGCGGACCATCGTCGAGGAATCGGCCAATCTGCTCGAGTGGCTACGCGACGACAATTTCATCTTTCTCGGCTGCCGCGAATACGACTATCGCGGCGATGCCGAGGGCGAGGCGCTGGAACGGCGCGAAGATATTGGGCTCGGCATCCTCGCCGATCCGCGCCTGCGCATTCTCGGGCGTGACGGCCGCTCGATGACGACCACACCGGAGATTCGCGCCTTTCTGAAGGCCCCGAACCCGCTGATCGTCACCAAGGCCAACGCCCGCTCGATCGTTCACCGCCGGACCTACATGGATTATGTCGGAGTCAAGCAATATGACGCGGCCGGCAACTTTACCGGCGAATTGCGCATCGTCGGCCTGTTCACCTCGAGCGCCTATACCCAGTCGATTCTCACCATCCCCTATCTCCGCCTGAAAGCCGAAACCGTCATCGACCGGTCGGGGCTTCGTCCAGGCTCCCATTCCGCCAAGGCGCTTCTCAACGCGCTGGAATCCTATTCGCGCGACGAAGTCTTCCAGATGGACGTCGACCTTCTGGAGCGCTTCGCGACGACCATCGTCGAACTCGGCGAGCGTCCGCGCGTGCGCGTGCTGTCACGTATCGACCGGTTCCACCGTTTCGTCTCTGTGCTCGTCTTCGTGCCGCGCGACCGCTACGACACGCGGCTGCGCGAGCGCATCGGTCTTCTGCTCGCCGAGGTCTATGACGGTCATGTCTCGGCCTACTATCCGGCCTTTCCCCAAGGCCCCTTGGCCAGGGTTCACTTCATCATCGGCCGCGGGGAAGGCACCACGCCGGATGTCGACATCCCCCGCATCGAGCAGCGGATCGTCGAACTGGCGAAGAATTGGGAGGATGCCTTCGTCGCCGCGCTCGCCGATGCGGGACGGCCGCACGGACTGGGCAAACTGGTCCCCGGCCTGCCGGAAAGCTATCGCGACGTCGTCGCGCCGGAGGAGGCGATTCACGACGCGGCCGTTATCGACGACCTGTCGCCGGGTCGCGATCTCACGGTGGATTTCTACCGACGCGATGGCGACCCCCAAGATCTGCTGCGTCTGAAGATCTATCACCTGGGCGCCGCGGTGGCGCTATCGACCCGGGTTCCCATCCTAGAAAACATGGGCTTTTCCGTCGTCTCCGAGCGCACCTTCCCCGTTACGCGACCCGATGGGCAGGTCATGCATCTTCACGACATGGATCTCACCCGCGGCAATGGCGGCGACGTCGTGTTCGACGACGACGGCGATGCGTTGCAGGCGACCTTCGCGGCGGTGTGGGCCGGCCGGATCGAAAACGACGGCTTCAACGCGCTAGTTCTCGAAGCCGGCTTCGATTTCCGCAAGGCGAACGTTCTGCGCGCCTATTCGCGCTATCTGCGGCAAGCCGGACTGTCCTACTCGCCAGACTATCTGGCAGCAGCACTGTTGCGCCATCCGGCGATCGCCGCTCGGCTGTGGGAGCTGTTCGAAACCGCTTTCGACCCGGAGCGATCCACACCGCGCGGCGGCGCGGCCACCGATGGCGACGCCACCGACGAGCCCGACGCCCGCCAGGCCCGCCGGGCCGCCGAGCGGGGGGCCGAGACGATTCATGCGGCGATCATCGAGGCGCTGGACGCGGTCGATTCCATTGACGACGACCGGATCATCCGGCGTTTCATGGGCGCCATCCTGGCCACCTTGCGGACCAATTTCTACGCGGTCGACGGCACGTCGTCGGAGGCGAACTCCGAACCGGGCCGGGTTGCGCCGGCCCTAGCCTTCAAGCTCGAATCCGCCGCGGTCGAGGGGCTGCCCGCCCCGGTGCCATTCCGCGAGATCTTCGTCTTCGACGCGCGCGTTGAAGGCGTGCATCTGCGCTTCGGCCGCGTGGCCCGCGGCGGTCTGAGATGGTCCGACCGGGCCCAGGACTACCGCACCGAGGTGCTCGGGCTGGTCAAGGCGCAGCAGGTCAAGAACGCCGTCATCGTGCCGGTCGGCGCGAAGGGCGGTTTCTATCCCAAGCGTCTGCCCGACGCATCCGACCGCGACGCCTGGTTTGCCGCCGGCCGGTCGGCCTATGTCGTCTTCATCGCCTCGCTTCTGTCGGTAACCGACAACATCGTCGGCGATGCGGTCGTTCCGCCGCCGTCGGTGACGCGCTATGACGGCGACGATCCTTATTTCGTCGTCGCCGCCGACAAGGGCACGGCCACCTTTTCCGACACCGCCAACGCCATTGCCCAATCGAATGATTTCTGGCTGGACGACGCCTTCGCCTCCGGCGGTTCGGCCGGCTACGACCACAAGGCGATGGGCATCACCGCGCGCGGCGCGTGGGAGGCCGTCAAGCGCCATTTCCGCGAGCAGGGCCGGAACATCCAGGCCGAAACCTTCACCGCTGTCGGTTGTGGCGACATGTCGGGCGATGTGTTCGGCAACGGTATGCTGCTATCGCGCCAGACCCGGCTGATCGCCGCCTTCGACCATCGCGACATCTTCATCGACCCCGATCCCGACCCCTCGGTGTCCTTCGCGGAGCGCCAGCGCCTGTTCGAAAAGCCGCGCTCATCCTGGGCCGACTACCACGCGGACAGGCTGTCGGCCGGCGGCGGCATCTTTTCCCGGGGCGAGAAGCGGATCACGATTTCGGAGCAAGCTGCGGCCGCGATCGGTTGGGACCGTTGCTCGGGAACACCCGCCGAAGTGATCACTGCCATCCTCAAGGCGCCGGCCGACCTGTTGTGGTTCGGCGGTATCGGAACCTATGTGCGCGCCGCGGCGGAATCCAACGCCGAGGTCGGCGACCGCGCCAATGACGCCGTCCGCGTCACCGGCCTGGAGCTTCGGGCCAAGGTGGTGGGCGAGGGCGCCAATCTCGGCGTTACCCAGAAGGGGCGGATCGAATTCGCGCGCGCAGGCGGCCGGATCAATTCGGACGCCGTCGACAACTCGGCCGGCGTCAACACCTCCGACGTCGAGGTCAACATCAAGATCGCCTTGAAGAACGCGATGGAGGCCGGCCGGCTGACCCGAAGCGACCGTGACGCGTTGCTGGCCGGCATGACCGACGAGGTCGCCGAACTGGTGCTCGCCAACAATTACGAACAGACCCTGGCGCTGTCGTTGGAAGAGCGGGAGGGAGCCGGCGCGCTGGCGCTCCAGGCCCGGTTCATGACGGTTCTCGAAGCGGAGGGGACCCTCGATCGCTCCGTCGAGACCCTGCCGGGAGAAACCGCGATCGGCGATCACAGGGGCAACGGTCGCGGCCTCACGCGGCCGGAAATCGGCGTCCTGATCGCCTACGCCAAGATCACGCTGTTCGATCAGCTGGTGGCCGGCACGCTGACCGACGACCCCTATTTCGAAGATCGGCTGCTGGACTATTTTCCTGTCCCGATGCGCCACGACTTCGCCCGGGATATTCGCGGCCACCGGCTCTCCCGCGAGATCGTGGCGACCGTCCTCGCCAACGAGATCGTCAATCGCACTGGCCCGACCTTCGTCACCGTTATGCGCGAGGCGCGGGGCGCGTCGCCCTCGCAGATCGTGCGCGCTTTCGTCGCGGCGAAGGACGGCCTCGACGTCACCGCGATCTATGAGCGGGTGGACGCGCTGGATGGTCGCCTCTCGGGCGAGATCCAGAATGCGCTTTACGCGGAGATCGGGCGGTTTCTCCACCGCACGACCCGCTGGTACGCCCAGAACGAGCTCTTCGAAACCGGTCTCACCGGCGCGGTGGTGAGCAGCCGGGACGCCCTCGATCAGCTGAAGCCGAAATTGCTGCAGCTGGCGACGGACGTCGCGCGCGCCGAGGCCATGGCCCGCGCCGATGGCTGGATCGAAAAGGGCGTGCCCGCCGACCTCGCCGGCGAGATCTCGCTTCTGCCGCTGCTGTCCCTGGTGCCGGACATCGCCTCTGTCTCACGTGAAACATCGGCGTCGCTGGAGGCGACGATCGAAACCTACTTCGGCATCACCCGCCTGTTCGGGATCGGCCGGCTCGAAGCAGCCTTGTTGACCCTGCAGACCCCCGACTATTACGAGACCTTGGCACTGGACCGCGCCGCCAGCGAGATCGCGGGAGCCCGTCGATCGCTGACCGCGGCGGCCCTGCGGCAGCATGGCAGCGCTGGCGACGACGCCGCCGGTGCCTGGGCCGAAAGCCGACGCGGCGCCGTCGATCGCATCGCCGGCCAGATCGCCGCGCTGGCGGGGACCGGCGAGACCTCCGTCGCGCGGCTCACCGTCGCGGCGGGGTTGCTGTCGGACCTGGCGGGATAGCGAGCGGCCGCCTGATGGCGACGGGCGGCGCCCGGCTCGAGGGTCAGCCTCCGCCTATTTTTTCTTGCCGTCGCTCTTTTCCTGCGGCGCGAACTTGCCGGGCACGGTGGCGGGGGCCACGACCTTCGCCTTGTCCGCCTTCGGCTTGCGGGTTTCCTTGTTGCTGCGCATTTGACCCTTGGCCATGTTCGATTCCTCGCGGCATCCTGATTGATGCGAGCCGCAGACTAGCATGCGTCGGGCGACCATGGGCATCCCAATCGCGCCGAACTTGATGGATTGTGCTGGCGCCATCGCTTGGTGCAAGGCTCTTTGGAACGCCGATCGACGAGGCCCTGGATGATCCCCGTAAGCGACTCCCCACCCTATCGCGCGCCCCTTCGCCGCCGGCCCGTCTGGGGCTGGATGGCCTTCGATTTCGCCGCCCAGCCCTTCTTCACCGTCATCATCACGTTCGTCTTCGGCCCCTATTTCGTCTCGCAACTCGCCCCCGATCCCGCCACGGGGCAAGCCTGGTGGAGCGGCGCCGTCACGCTCACCGGCATCGTCGTCGCGCTGCTGTCGCCGTTTCTCGGATCGATCGCCGACCGCGCCGGCCCCCGCAAGCCGTGGATCGCAAGCTTCGCCGTCGTGCAGATCGTCGCCCTCGGCCTCTTGTGGTTCGCCGCCCCCGGCTCGCCGCTCGTCCTCGTCGCCCTTCTGATCGTTCTGGCGCAGATTTCCGCCGAGTTCTCGATCGTCTTCAACGACGCGATGATTCCCCGGCTGGTCCATCGGGATTCGATTGGTCGCGTCTCCAACGTCGCCTGGGGCCTCGGCTATGCCGGCGGCATCACCTTCCTGTTCTTCACCCTTGCCTTCCTCGCCGGCTCGCCCACGACCGGCCGTACGATCCTCGGTCTCGAGCCGCTTTTCGGCCTCGATCCGGCGGCCGGGGAAGGCGCGCGGGCGACAGGGCCGCTGGCGGCCCTGTGGTATCTGGTCTTCGTCCTGCCGATGTTTCTTTTCACCCCCGACCGTCCGAAGGCCGAGCCGATCGCCATCGCCGCACGGGACGGTTTCAAGGACCTTCTGGCGACCTGGCGCGAGATCCGCGCGCGGCCAACGCTGTTCCGCTTCCTGATCGCCCGGATGATCTATCAGGACGGCGTCAGCGCCCTGCTCGTCCTCGGCGGAGCCTTCGCGGCCGGCATGTTCGGCTGGTCGATCACCGAAAGCGGCCTGTTCGGCATCATCCTCAACGTCACCGCGATCCTCGGCTGTCTCGGCGCCAGCTTCCTCGACGCGCGGCTCGGCTCCAAAGCGGTCATCACGATGTCAATCGTCTGCCTGATCGCGGCCACAATCGGGATTGTCTCCACCGCGCCCGGCTTCACCGCCTTCGGGCTGATCACCTTCGCACCGTCCGAGGCGACCGGCCTGTTCGCCACCGCGGCAGAGAAAAGCTACATCGCCTGGGGCCTGTTGATCGGCCTTGCCTTCGGACCGGTGCAGGCCTCGTCCCGCTCCTGGCTCGCCCAGGCGGTGACGGCGGACGAGGCGGGGCGCTATTTCGGCTTCTATGCCCTGACCGGCCGGGCGACGTCGTTCCTCGCCACCGGCGCAGTCGCCGTCTTCACCGCCATCGCGGCGGCGCTCACCGATCCGGTGAGCGCCTCGCGCATCGGTATGTCGGCGATCATCCTCTTTTTGATCGTCGGCCTGGCGCTGCTGAGGGGCACGTCGGGACCGGTAAAGGCCCGCGATCGACAAAGAGACTACGGCCTGGACAGCGCCTGATGCGCTCGTCCGGATTCCCGGATTCGGCCCAGCCCCGCGCCATCAATGGCGGAAATGGCGCATTCCGGTCAGGACCATGGCGATGTCGTTGTCGTCGGCGGCGCGGATCACCTCGTCGTCGCGCATCGAACCGCCCGGCTGGATGACCGCGGTCGCCCCCGCCGCGACGGCCGACAGCAGCCCGTCCGCGAAGGGGAAGAACGCGTCTGACGCGACCGCCGAGCCCCGCGTCAGCGGTTCGGCGAGGCCGAGCGCCTTTGCCGCGTCCTCGGCCTTGCGCGCGGCGATCCGGGCCGAATCCACCCGGCTCATCTGCCCGGCGCCGATACCCACGGTGGCGCCGCCCCTGGCATAGACGATGGCGTTGGACTTGACGTGCTTGGCGACCCGGAAGGCGAATTTCAGGTCGGCGAGTTCGGCATCGCTCGGCGCCCGCTTCGTCACCACCTTGAGGTCGAGATCATCGACCACCCCGGCATCGCGCGATTGTACCAAAAGCCCGCCCGCGACCGATTTTACGAACCGCCCGGCGGCGCGCGGATCGGGCAGGCCGCCGGTGATGAGCAGGCGCAGGTTCTTCTTGGCCGCGATGATCTCAACGGCGTCGGGGTCGGCATCCGGCGCGATGATCACCTCGGTGAAGACCTGGACGATCGCTTCCGCCGCGGCCCGATCGACCCGGCGGTTGAGCGCGACGACACCGCCGAAGGCCGAGACGGGATCGCAGGCCAGCGCCTGCCGATAGGCCGCTAGTAGATCCGGTCCTTCCGCGACGCCGCACGGGTTGGCGTGCTTGATGATGGCGACGGCCGCGGTGCGATCCGGATCGAACTCGCCGACCAGTTCGAAGGCGGCGTCGGTGTCGTTGATGTTGTTGTAGGAGAGCGCCTTGCCCTGCACCTGTCGGGCCGTGGCGACGCCGGGCCGCGTCTCGCCGGTCTTGTAGAAGCCCGCGGACTGATGCGGGTTCTCGCCATAGCGCAGTTCCTCGGCGAGCATTCCGGCAAAGCTCGCGCGGCGCGGCATCGCGTCACCCACCTCGCCGGCGAACCATTGCGAGACCGCCGCGTCGTAGGCGGCCGTACGGCCGAAGGCGCGGGCCGCGAGCCGCTGCCTGAGCGCGAGGTCGGTCTCGCCCTCGTTCGCCTGCAGCGCGCCAAGGACCTCGCCATAATCGGCCGGATCGACGACGACGGTGACATAGCCGTGGTTCTTGGCGCCGGCCCGGATCATCGCCGGGCCGCCGATGTCGACATTCTCCACGATCGTCGCGGCGTCGGCGCCGCCGGCCAGCGTCGCCTCGAACGGGTAGAGATTGACCACCAGAAGGTCGATCCCGGCAATATCGTGGGTCCGCATCGCGTCGGCATGGGCGGGATCGGCGCGAATCCCCAGAAGCCCGCCATGCACACCCGGATGCAGCGTCTTCACCCGCCCGTCCATGATCTCCGGAAAGCCGGTGAGGTCTGACACGTCACCGACGGCGAGGCCGGCGGCTTCCAGCGCCTTGCGGGTACCGCCGGTGGAAACCAGCTCGACGCCGAGCGCGGCGAGACCCTTGGCCAGGTCTTCGAGACCCTCCTTGTCCGACACGGAGATGAGCGCCCGGCGGATGCGGACGCGGTCGGGGATGGGTGTGAGATTGGCCTTGACGGACATGGGGATTTCCTGCGGCGATCGGGAAAGGGGTTCGGGCCCTGATACCGGGACGCGGAGGCCGCGACAATGCCCGGGGGTGGCCGAGCCCTACCCCGGGTCGCGCGGCGCCGCCCGATCGCTCTCGGAACGCCCCTTTGAAAGCTCCGCGAGGTCATCGAGCGTGTTCGGCAGGACGGTGACGGCCCGATTCATACCGCAGGATGCGAGCACCACTCCGGCGGCGGCGAGAAGGACGACGGTCTTCATCGCCAGCAGGTTGGCCCCCGGCGGGCTTTCGTCAAGTCGGATTCCGTTGCTTTTGCCAGAGCATCGGACCGAAAAGTGGAATCCGGTTTTCGGGTTCTCCCGATGCTCGATCAAAGTATTAGAACGCGGTGTTGCCGGCGTGAAGCCGCCGGTCACCGCTCGCGCAGGAAGTGCCAGGCAATACCGTTCGGGTCCCGCGCGTCGAACGGCACGACGAGCTGAAGCGTGCGGCGCGCGCCGCCGGCATCGGCGAAAAAGATCGAATCCTCGATCGCCAGATCGCCATCGGTCTCGAACAGCCAACGCTGGTCGCGGACGCTGAGCCGGACCCCGGTCCCCGCCGTCTCGACATTGACGCCCGGATGGAGATGGAAGCGTGCAGTGGCGCTGAGCGCCGTCGCCGCACTTGCATGCGCGCCCGCTGCCTCGAAACGATCGATGCCCTCCACCTGGTTTCCGTCAGGTGACACGGCGAGCCTGCGGCGATGCAGGAGACCGAACCCGCGCTCATAGCCATTGTGGGTGGCGTCGAAACAAAGACCGGTGTCGCCCGGTGCGGCCAGTGTCACGGCGGTCGGCCCCGGCACAAGCGGGGTTCCGAGAAACCGGTCGAGGCTGGCGGAGCGGGCGAAGTGCGACGAGGATTTGTCCGCCACCGTGACAGTCGAATGGGCGGCGGTGGAGCGCGAAAGCCGTCGCCAGTCGGCATCCTCGGTGATCGGGCGTCCGCAATTGACGACGATGCGGCTGGCCTCGCTCGAAAGTTCGAAGGCGAGCGTCCCGGCATGGGCGTTGCTGGAGACCGATGTGTGCGCTGGACAGCCGGTGTCGGCGATGACGGTGGTCCCAGCGGCCGTGATCCGATGGTAGCCCGACTGGCGCGCGTGGCTGATCGGCTCGCCGAGGGTCTCGTCGTAGCGCAGCAGCACGGTCATCAGATGGAGGTCGGAGATGCCGGCACCGTTGAACAGCGCCAGCGCCCCGTCGCCGTGGCGAAAGAAGCGGATCGCCGGCAGCATCCGATCGATCGCCGAGTAGAGACCCTTCGGCAGCGCCTGGCCCTGCCCGAGATAGGTCAACCGCAGCGGGATCAGATCCGCCAGGATCCGGATGATTACCGAAGGGTCGCGGGAAATGTGTCCGCCATCGGGAAAGATCTGCCGGTCGAGCTCGTCGGATAGAGACTGCGCGGCGATCTTGATGCGCCCGCGGGCCGTCGGCAGACACAGCGACGCGAAGGCGAGCGCCGTGCGCACGATGAGGCGCGGCATGCCGTCTGGCGCTTCCTGGGCGATGGCGCGCAGATAACGCGCCTGCGCCGAGAGGCTTTTCATGAAGCGGCGGTAAAAGCCTGGTTCGGCCCCGGCGAGCAGAAGGTCGGCATGGGTGATCCAGGCGATGAGGCGCCGCGCCGCGACCGCTGGCTCGAAGGCCGGGCCGCCGATCGTCTTGCCCTTGAGGCGGATCCAGTCGTCGACCAGCGCGCGGGCGTTCTGGGCCGCCAGCGCGTCACTGGCCGCCGCGTGGTGGCTCAGCCAGTCGAAACCATGGAGTTCGACCGAATAGGCCGCCGACGGCGGCGTCGACTGGAAGATCGACGTGCGGCCGGGCTCGAGCAATTGTCCGGCGAAATGAAAACGCCCGGCATAGATCGCTTCGGCAATCATCGGATCGCCATGGCGCAGATTGGGCGGAAGCGCGATCAGTTTGCCGAAGGTTCCTCCGGCGAAGCGCCAGCGGTGGATCGGGCCGGTGTGGAGTCGCCGCCGGACCCGGCGCCAGGCCTCCCGAAACGTCAACACCGCAAGCAGCGGATGATCCACCAAACCCGTCGACACTCCCGTACTCCAGCGCTATCGGATCGTTTCAGATGCGCTCACCGGTTTTCGGATCACGCGATGCGGCATTGCAGAGATTCACGGCGTTCCGCGCGTGTTCAACCAGGCGCGCACCGTTGTCACCATCGTCTCGCAGGCCAGCCGACGCCGGCCCGATGCCAGCGAGCGCGTGGCGACTGCTCGATACGACCGAGTTTCGCGCGATATGGTAAAGGCTTTGCTAAGGAGCGGAGGCGAGCACGAGCGCCCAGATCACAGGCGCTTGAGCCGGGCCGCGTAAAACCCGTCGAGGCCGCCGTCCGGACCCGCGCCGACCCCCAGCATCTCTGGCGTTGTGCGCAGATCGCCGTCGGGCGTTAGGGCGAATTCGAAGCCCGGCAGCTCCGCCGGCAGCACCGCATCGCGGGCGAAGTCCGGCCGCGCCGCGAGAAACGCCGCGACCACATTCTCGCCTTCCGCCTGGTCGAGCGAACAATTGGAAAACACCAGCCGTCCGCCCGGCGCCAGGAGCCGCGCCGCCTCGGCGAGAAGCCGCGCCTGGACGACGGCGAGCTTGTCCACCTCGGCGACGTCCTTGGTGTAGCCGACATCGGGATGGCGGCGGATCGTCCCGGTCGAGGAACACGGGGCATCGAGCAGGATCGCATCGAACAGCGTGTCGGGTTCGTAGGCCGACAGATCGGTAACGACCGTCTCTGCCTCCAGCGACAGGCGCGCCAGATTCTCCTTCAGCCGCTTCATCCGGTTGGCGTTGATGTCGAGCGCGGTGACCTCACCGCCAGCGAGGATCAGCTGCGCCGTCTTGCCGCCAGGCGCCGCGCAAACATCGGCGACGCGCTTGCCGGAGAGATCGCCGAACAACTTCGCCGGCAGCGCGGCGGCGGCGTCCTGCACCCACCATTCGCCGGTGGCGAAGCCGGGAAGGTCGGTCACCGGTCCGTCGAAGCTGCCGAGCCGGACCGTCCCGGAGGCCAGCACGACACCGCCGAGGCGCTCCGCCCAGGCGGCGGGATCATCCTTCACGGAAAGATCCAGTGACGCCGGCAACAGATGGGCCAGCGCGATCGCATCGGCGCGGGCCGCCCCATAGGTCGCGACGAGCCGGCGCATCAGCCATTCCGGCATGTTCTCGCCAGGCTTGGCGACCGCGCGCAACGTCTCCTTCTCCCGCGATAGGCGGCGCAGCACCGCATTGATCATGCCGGAAAAGCGCTGGCTGCGGGAATCGACGCCGGAGGCCGCGACGGCGAGATCGACAGCCGCCGAATCCGGCACGTCGAGAAACAGGATCTGCGCCGCGCCAACATGCAGGATGTGCTTCAGCACCGCGGCGTTCGGCGGTAACGGCCGGTCGAGGCAGACGTCGAGCGCCCGGTCGATCGTGCCGCGAAAGCGCAGGGCGGTCAGGATGATCGCCTTGACGAGACCCTGGTCGCGGCGTTCCAGCGCGCGAAAGCCGGGATGACCGCCCTTTGGGTCGAGAAGACCGTCGGCGGAGGTTTTGGCGTCGACGATCGCCGACAACAGCTTGGCCGCCACGAGCCGTGCGCCGAGGCCCGGCCGGTCGCCGGCCGAATAGCCATCCGGCACGAAGGCATCGGGTCCGGCGGCGATCCGGGGCTGGCCCGCCCTGTCGGCCGCGACCGGCGCCTTGCCCGGCAATGGCCGCTTACGCGGCGCCGAGCGGGATGCGTCGAAATTGCCACCGCGGCGGGACTTTCGGCCGTCCGACCCGGCGCTCAACCCCAAGGACCCTTGCGCGCGCCGCCGGACGGCGTCTTGCGCGACCGGTTCCACGGCCCCGACGCCTGATCGTCATGCGCGACCGGCGTGGCCGATGTGCCCGCGACGAAGCCCGAAGCGCCGCCACCGCCCATGTCGACCGCCATCTGGCGCAGGGCGGCGATACGATTGCCGGTGTCCGGGTGGGTCGAGAACAGATTGTCCATGCGCTGGCCTGACAAGGGGTTGATGATGAACATGTGCGCCGTCGCCGGGTTGCGCTCAGCGTCCTCATTGACGATGCGCCCGGCGGAACTGGCGATCTTGCCGAGCGCCGAGGCCAGCCAGTCGGGATTGCCGCAGATCTCGGCGCCGCGTCGGTCGGCCGAATATTCTCGGGTGCGGCTGATCGCCATCTGCACCAGCATCGCGGCGAGCGGCGCCACGATGATCGCCGCGATCACGCCGACGAAGCCGAGCGGGTTGTTATTGTCGCGGTTGCCCCCAAAGAAGAAGGCGAAATTGCCGAGCATCGAGATCGCGCCGGCCAGCGTCGCGGTGATCGTCATGATCAGCGTGTCGCGGTTCTGCACATGGGCGAGTTCATGCGCCATAACGGCGGCGACCTCTTCCGGACTCAATCGTTCGAGCAGGCCCGTCGTGGCGGCAACCGCGGCGTTCTCGGGGTTGCGGCCGGTGGCGAAGGCGTTCGGCTGCGGGTTCTGGATCACGTAGACCTTCGGCATCGGCAGACCGGCATTGCCGGCGAGGCCCTGGACGATGCGGTAGAATTCCGGCGCCGTACGCGCGTCCACTTCCTTCGCATGGTGCATCTTCAGCACCATCTTGTCGGCGTTCCAATAGGCGAAGAGGTTCATCCCCGCCGCGATGACGAAGGCGATCATCATGCCGGCGCGGCCGCCGACCAGAAGCCCCAGCCCCATGAAAAGGGCGGTCATGAAGGCGATCAGCATCGCCGTCTTGATCATGTTCATGGGACGGTCCCAACCCTCTGTTCATGGCACGGTCGATCCGCGCCTTTCCGCCAGCAAATCTGGTGATTGCAGGTCGCCGCCGCAATGTCGATCGGCAGGGGACCGTTTCAGCCGCTCCGCGCAATGAGCGTCCCGACCATCTGCGGGCCGCTGTAGGCAATCGCCGAATGGCTCCCTATCTTGCCGGCACCGACCGTCGACCAGGACCATCCCGCCATGACCGACCCCGAAACTTCAGCCTCCCCGCAAACCGTCGCGACCGACGGCCTGGCCGATCCGGAACGCAACGACACGGCCTCTGACCGCCGCCGTCTGTCGGCCGCCGCCCGGCGCGCCCTTGCCGAGGCCGAAGCGCGGCGTCGCGATCGCGACGTCGAGGCGATCGATCCGGCCGGCCAGCCGAAGGAGCTGAATGGCCGCGACGGCCCGGAACCGGTCCGCTACGGCGATTGGGAGAAGAACGGCCTGATTTCGGACTTCTGATTCGCGCGCTCCAAACTGGAAAAGCAGCCGCACCCGGCATCCCGGGCAAGGCCGCCGGATTCATTTCAGCTTATGATTGTGGGCACGATGTCCTAAGGGAAACCGGCTCATCCACGAGGCCGATCAGTGCGGGGAAGACGTGACACCTGGAGCGACCCTTTGCTCTGGGTGAACTAATTGACTTCTTCCGAATCTGGTATAGGAATAATATCCGCAACCCAGATGATTCGGATCGTCCACTGCCGTGAGATACTTCACTCATACCCTTTCCGGTTGCATCGCCGCCTTGCTTGCGCTCGGGGGAGCGACCAGCGCCGCCGAGACTGGCGATGCCTATCTGCGCAAGATCGCCGGGCCGGTGGAGGCACGTGTGATCAAGGTACGCGACGGCGATACGATTATGGTCGAGGCGTTCATCTGGCCGATGCAATCCGTCCATGTCGCGGTTCGCCTGCGCGGCATTGACGCGCCGGAGCATCGCGGCGGCTGCGCGGCGGAGAAGGCCGCGGCGCAAATGGCGACAGATCGGCTCAAGCAGCTGGTCGGCGGCGGAAACGTCACGTTGACCGGCGTTTCCGGCGACAAATATTTCGGCCGCGTGCTGGCCAGCCTGTCGACATCGGACGACATCGACGTCGCCGACCGATTGCTGCGCGAGGGCCTTGTTGTTCGTTATGAGGGCGGGAAACGGCGCGATTGGTGCAACGGCGCCGTGCTGGGCGGGCTCGGCACAGCAGAACGTCATCCAGGCCGGCGTGGATAGCCTGCCTGACGAGATATCGACGACACCCATCTTTCGCCTGTGGCGACGGCCCCCGCTCTGTCATACGCTGTGCTAGCCTCCCCCGAGTTTCACGTGAAACAGGAGGCCGGTCATGGCGACGGGCGAAGCTAAACTCGAAGCCATCGTCCGGCAGGCGATCATCGCCTTCCAGCCGAAGATAGCCGTCCGGTTGTGGACCGGCGAACGCATCGGTCCCGCGGACGGACCGGCCCTCGCCTTGAACGATCCGGCCGCCGTCGCTCGCCTTGCCATCCGCCCGACGATCGCCACGGCCGTCGAATTATGGATGGCCAAGGCGGTCGATATCGAGGACGGCACGATCTTCGATCTCGCCGCCGCGCGTTCCGACATCCGCACCAAGGACGCGCTGAAGAAGCTCGACAAATTGCGGATCGCCGCCGCGCTGCCGGCGCTCTACCGCCTGTCCCGTAAAGGCTGCAAGGCCGCCAAAACGGCGCCCCCAACGGGCGAGGGGGCAGGCGCCAGCGGCTCGTCCATGGCGGCGATCCAGTTCCATTACGACATCTCCAACGATTTCTACCGGCTCTTCCTCGACGAGCGGATGCTGTATTCCTGCGCCTATTTCGACGGCTGGCACGACGACATCGACAAGGCGCAGCGCGACAAGCTGGAGATGATCTGCCGCAAGCTACGGCTGAAACCCGGCGAACGGCTGCTCGACATCGGCTGCGGCTGGGGCGCGCTGCTCATTCACGCCGCCGAGAATTATGGCATCACCGGCCACGGCGTGACGCTGAGCCAGGCGCAACACGACCTCGCCTGCGAGCGCATCGTCGCGAAGGGGCTGGGCGACCGGGTCACGGTGGAGCTCAAGCCGTTTCAGGAGGTCGCCGGGAGCTTCGACAAGATCGCCTCGATTGGCATGTTCGAGCATGTCGGCTGGGCGCATCACGACGCCTATTTCAGCGCCGTGCGCAAACTCCTGCGGCCGAATGGGCTCTACCTCCATCACGCCATTACCAGGCCCGCCAAGGCCACCGACAAAGCGTTTTTAAAGGGCACGAAGGAATATGCGGCGATCATCCGCTATATTTTCCCCGGCGCCGAACTGGACCATGTCGGCCACTCCGCGCAAAAGCTTGAGGCACACCGTTTCGAGGTGCATGACGTCGAGAACTGGCGCGAGCATTACGGCCGGACCTGCCGGCTCTGGCACGACCGTCTGTGCGCCAATATGGACGAGGCATCGCAGATAGCCGGAGAGCCCCGCGCCCGGCTTTGGCTGCTCTATCTCGCCGGCGTTTCGCTGGGCTTCACCCGAGGCGGCTTGCTGATCTACCAGACACTCGCCTCGCGTCGAGCCAAGGGACCGGCCGAGCTGCCGCCGACCCGGCGGGACCTGTACCCGTAGACGCCCCGAGGGAACCTGCCCCTGCGGACCGTCGATTTGATTGGCCCAACTTAGTTTCTTTTGGAACCTCCTACGCCGTGGATCATTCTTTCGTGATCACCAACGGGAGTAAAACCGATGAGAAACACTCTCTACACGGCTCTTCTCGCAGGCGTCGTCATGCCGTTCGCGGCATTGGCGCAGGATTCCACGACGCCGCCGCCGACCGACACGCCGTCGGCCACCGAGGCTCCGGCCGACGCAACCGCACCGGCGGATTCGACGGCGCCAGCCGACTCGGCGGCTCCCGCGGAGAGCACCGATCCCGCAGCAAGCGACGCCACCGCGCCAGCCGAAGGCGAGCCGATGTCGCTGGACGACTCGACGGCCATGCCCGATGCGGGAGCGACGCAGGCTCCTGACGCCGCCACCGACGCGGCTCCGGCGGATGCGGCATCCACCGGGACGGCCACGGCGGGCGATGCCACCATGGCCGACGGACCGTTCGTGGTCGTCCCCCCGACCGGCGCATGGCGCGTCGAAGACCTGGACGGCAAGGACGTCTACGACACCGCCGGCGAGAGCATCGGTTCGATCACCGACGTCCTCGTCTCCGAGGATGGCGAAGTGATTGCCGTGCTCGTCGGTGTCGGGGGTTTCCTTGGCATCGGCGAGAAGGACGTCGCTGTTGCGATGGACGCGCTCGAATTCGGCCCGGGCAAGACCGAAGGTCTGCCCAAGGAGGCTGATGTCGCGGCGGCTGCCCCGGCTCCGGTCGATCCGGCGGCTGGTGGTGCGGCAACGGGCGTCGATCCGGCGGCCGGCGGTGCTGCCGCGCCAGCGGCGGAGCCGCAGACCCCGGTGGTCGGCAAAGACAATTTGCCGGATCGGATCGTCCTGAACGTGTCGCGTGAACAGCTCGAGGCCGCGCCGGCCTATGGCGAGCCGGAACAGGCCGAGGAGGCCGCGCCGGCTGCGGACGCCGGTATGACTCCCGTCGAGGGCGAGCCGCCGGCACCGCAATAAGCGCACGAGCGCGCAAGCCGCGTTCGTCCAGTGGATCGTTCTGCCCTCGCCCGTCCCGGTTCAAACTGGGGCGGGCTTTCACGTCCGGGCATCGGACGCCACCAGGAACGCGTTCTTTCAGCAGGATTGCGGGACGACGCGCAGGTCGGCGCAGCGGCCGCTAACCGGACATTCCGCTGCCGGAGCGCTGTCGGCATGCAAAAAGGCCGCTCCCTGTTTCCAGGAAGCGGCCCCGTGACTTACGTGTGCCGGCGGTCTTTCGACCGTAACCGGACCCGACTGTCTCAGGCGAAGCGCGAAGGCTGCTCCGTCGCCTGACCGAGACATTGAGACCCAACCGGCATCTGGAAATCACTCGACATTGGATCACCTCCTTTCGCTTCGTTAAACACGCCCAGAGTATGGGAGCGGACGACCGACGGCGCAAGACGGTGGCGCTTTTTGCGCCAGCCTGACGCAAGTCCGCCGTCTCCGGCGACGTCGATCAGCCCTTCCTGTTCTCACGATTGTCGACGAGATCGTCGACGACGGCCGGATCGGCAAGCGTCGAGGTATCGCCCAGCGCGCTGAAATCGTCCTCGGCGATTTTCCTCAGGATACGGCGCATGATCTTGCCCGACCGGGTCTTCGGCAGGCCCGGCGCGAACTGGATCTTGTCCGGCGAGGCGATCGGGCCGATTTCCCCGCGGACATGGGCGACGAGCTCTTTCTTCAGTGCGTCCGAGGGCTGCTGCCCCTCCATCAAGGTGACGTAGCAATAGATGCCCTGGCCCTTGATGTCGTGCGGGTAGCCGACCACCGCGGCCTCGGAGACCTTCGGATGCGAGACCAGCGCCGATTCGACCTCCGCCGTGCCCATGCGGTGGCCGGAGACGTTGATGACGTCGTCGACGCGGCCGGTAATCCACCAATAGCCGTCGGTGTCGCATCGCGCGCCGTCGCCGGTGAAGTATTTGCCCTTGTAGGTCGAAAAATAGGTCTGCTCGAAGCGGTCGTGATCGCCGTAGATCGTGCGCATCTGCCCCGGCCAGGAATCGGTGATGCACAGATTGCCTTCGCCCGCGCCCTCCAGCGCCGCCCCCTCATTGTCGACCAGTTCCGGGATCACGCCGAAGAAGGGCCGCGTCGCAGAGCCAGGCTTGAGGTCCGTCGCACCCGGCAGCGGCGTGATCAGGATGCCGCCGGTCTCGGTCTGCCACCATGTATCGACGATCGGCGAGCGCTCGTCGCCGACCACCCGGTAATACCAGTTCCACGCCTCGGGGTTGATCGGCTCGCCGACGCTACCGAGTACCTTGAGGCTCTTGCGCGAGGTCTTGGTCACATGGTCGTCGCCAGCGCCCATCAGCGCCCGGATCGCCGTCGGCGCGGTGTAGAAGATATTGACCTTGTGCTTGTCGATGACCTGCCAGAATCGCGAGGCGTCCGGATAGTTCGGCACGCCCTCGAACATCAGCGTCGTCGCGCCGTTGGCGAGCGGGCCGTAGACGATGTAGCTGTGGCCGGTCACCCAGCCGACATCGGCCGTACACCAGTAAATGTCGCCGTCATGGTAGTCGAAGACGTATTCATGCGTCATCGCGGCAAAGACGAGATAACCGCCGGTCGTGTGCAACACGCCCTTCGGCTTGCCGGTCGAGCCAGAGGTGTAGAGGATGAACAGCGGATCCTCGGCGCCCATCTTCTCGGGCGGACAGTCGGTGGACGCTCTCTCGCGCGCCTCGTGCCACCAGACGTCGCGGCCCTTGGTCCAGGGAACGTCGGCGCCGGTGCGCCGCACGACCAGCACTGTCTTGACCGCATGGCCGGCCTTTTCGGCGATCTGGCAGGCCCGATCCGCGTTCTTCTTCAGCGGTATCGTGCGCCCGCCGCGCAGGCCCTCGTCAGCGGTGATCAAGACGTCCGAGGTTGCACCGTCGAGACGGCCGGCCAGCGCGTCCGGCGAGAACCCGCCGAACACCACCGAATGGACGGCGCCGATCCGCGCCGAGGCGAGCATCGCATAGGCCGCCTCCGGGATCATCGGCATGTAGATCGTCACCCGGTCGCCTTTCTTCACGCCCCGCGCCTTGAGGGCGTTGGCCATGCGGCAAACCTCCTCATGCAGTTCGCGATAGGTGATCGCCTTCGATTCGGACGGATCGTCCCCCTCCCACAAGATGGCCGTCTGGTCGCCGCGCTTTTCCAAGTGCCGGTCGATGCAGTTGGCCGCGACATTGAGCGTACCGTCCTCGAACCAGCGAATGTCGATATTGCCCGGCGCGAAGGAGGTGTTTTTCACCTTGGTGAAGGGTGTCATCCAGTCGAGGCGCTTGCCGTGCTCGCCCCAGAAGCCGTCCGGATCCTCAATGCTGCGGCGATACCAGGCCTGGTAATCCTGGTTGGTGAGCTTCGCGCAGGCCTTCCATTCGTCCTTGACGTGGATGATGTTCATGCTTCGCCTCCCGTATCGTCCCGGCGGTCCCCCGCCTGCGAAAGGCAACTTAGGGTGAAACCCCGCGGGCGGTCCAGCCGCGCGCGGTTAGACTTTCGAGGTGCGCACGCCGGCTGCCGGTTCAAGGTGCATCGACCGCGTATCCGCCGAGCGTATCCTTCACATAGAGGTCTTCGACCATCGTCTTGACGATGGCGACCAGGGGCACCGCGAGCGCCACGCCGATGAGGCCGAACAGGAGACCGAAAACCAGTTGCGATCCGAGTGTCAGGGCTGGGGGCAGGGCGGTTGCCCAGCGCTGCGCCATCGGCTGGGTGACGTTGCTTTCGACCCCTTGGATGATGACGTAGACGATGAGACCGTAGAGAGCCATCTGCGGGCTGTCGGCAAAGCCCGCCAGAACGATGACGACGCCGGCAACGAAGGGTCCGAGCGTCGGCACGAAAGCCAGAAGCCCGGCCTGCAGCGCCAGCAGAAAGGCATTCGGCATTCCGATGGCCCAGAGTCCGACGAGCGACACCACGAAGACCGTTGCCATGGAGATGGCTTGCCCGGCCAGCCACATCGTCAACTGGTGCGCGCTATTGCACAGCGTTTCGGTGATGCGCGCGCGCCGTGGCTTGGGAAACAGGCTGACGATGCCGTGCCGATAAAGGTCCGGCTGCCACGAGACGAAGATGGCGATGAATACGACGACGAAGGCGTTGCCGAGACCGCCGAGAATGGCGTAGGCGGCATGCGAGGCCGAAGAGAACAGACCGGACGCGTTCGGCAGAAGCGGCTCGATGCCGCCTTCCGGCGTTCCCGTGCCCCCGGAGATACCGAAGTCCTGTAGCAGTGATGCCAGGCGCTGGATCTGTCCCGCGACGAGTTGGACCAGCTCGTTGAACTGCTGGACGATCACCACGCCGCCCCAGACGAAACCGGCCGTGATCAGCAGGAACAGCATGAGATAGGCGACCAGCAGCCCGAGGCGGCGAGGAACGCCGACGTATCGCAGGCCGGACGCGATACCAGTGAAGGTCGAGGCCAGCACCAGACCCGCCAGGATCAGGAAGAAGGCCAGCGAAGCCGTCCAGAAGACGAACAGCGCGATGCCGACGGCAGCGACGATTCCGGCGGCAATCAGGGTCTTGCGGGTAAAGGCCGCTTCGGCCGAGCTTTCCGCCATTTCTATCCCCTCACTTTCATCCCGTCGCGGTTTCGCAGACAAAGGCTGGAACACTACCGCCGGTTCCTGACAGCACTATCGGATTGCGGTGCGGCAAGACGTGTCGCAACGCATCGCTGCACGCCCGCGAAGGAGCGCCGGACAAACGGTCCGTCAGTCATAATCCCGCTCTCCGAAGATCGCCGAACCGACCCGCACGGATGTGGCGCCGAAGGCGATCGCCGTCTCGAAGTCGGCGGACATGCCCATCGACAGCTTTGCGACGCCCGCCTCGCCTGCGATCTTGGCCAGCAGCGCGAAGTGCGGGCCGGGATTTTCCTCGGCCGGCGGAATACACATCAGCCCCTCGATCTCCAGCCCATGGTCGGTCCGGCAGCGGGCGACGAAGGCCGCCGCCTCGCCCGGCGCGATACCGGCCTTTTGCGGCTCCTCGCCGGTATTGACCTGGACATAGAGGCGCGGATGCCGGTCCTGCTTGGCGTTTTCCTTGGCGATCGCAGCGGCGATCTTTTCCCGATCGACGCTCTCGATGACGTCGAACAGCGCCACCGCCTCACCGGCCTTGTTCGACTGCAACGGGCCGATCAGCCGCAACTCGATGTCGGGGAAGCGTTCGCGCAAGGCCGGCCATTTGGCCTTGGCCTCCTGCACCTTGTTTTCGCCGAAGATCCGCTGACCGGCCGCGATCACCGGCAGGATCGCGTTCGCGTCGTAGGTCTTGGAAACCGCCACGAGGTCGACCGCGTGCTCGGCTCGGCCCGCGTCGTTCGTCGCGGTGGCGATGCGTTCGCACACCGCCCGGTAGCGTTCGCCTGTCGTGTCGTCCATGCTCATCCTTTTTGCCGCTTCGGCGGCATTCAGCGCCGAATTTGCCGCGATTCGGCGAAATCTCGCCGGTTCGTGTTGAACGGGACGCGAACAACGGAGTAAGTCAAGCCGCATTGCCCACGCCCGACGGCCGCAGATGGCCGCGCCAGGATACCGACCCGCCGCATGTCATCAGAACGCTACAACCCCCGCGCATCCGAATCCCGCTGGCAAAAGGCCTGGGAGGAGGCAAAACTCTTCGAGACCCGCACCGACGCAGGCGGCGAGACCTATTACGTCCTCGAAATGTTCCCCTATCCGTCCGGCCGCATCCATATGGGCCATGTGCGCAACTATGCCATGGGCGACGTGGTGGCGCGCTACAAGCGGGCGAAGGGCTTCAACGTCCTGCATCCGATGGGCTGGGACGCCTTCGGCATGCCGGCCGAGAACGCCGCGATGCAGAACAAGGTGCATCCGCGCGAATGGACCTATCAGAACATCGCCACCATGCGCGGCCAGCTCAAATCGATGGGCCTCTCGTTGGACTGGTCGCGGGAATTCGCCACCTGCGACGTCGATTATTATCACCGCCAGCAGATCCTGTTCCTCGACTTCCTGGAGCACGGCCTCGCCTACCGCAAGAAATCCAAGGTCAATTGGGACCCAGTCGACCGGACGGTGCTGGCCAACGAGCAGGTGATCGACGGCAAGGGCTGGCGCTCCGGCGCCGAGGTCGAGAGCCGCGAGCTCACCCAGTGGTTCTTCAAGATCAGCGATTATGCCGAGGATCTCGACGCCGCGCTCGATACCATGCCCGGCTGGCCCGAGAAGGTCCGAACGATGCAGCGGAACTGGATCGGAAAGTCGCGCGGCATCGAGATTCCGTTCCCGCTCAAGGCCCCTCTGGCCGGACACGATGCGATCACCTGCTTCTCCACGCGGCCGGACACCTTGCACGGTGCGAGTTTCCTTGCCATCTCTCCCGATCATCCGCTGTCGATCGCGCTCGAGGCCGGGAATGCCGGCCTCGCCGCCTTCAATGCCGAATGCCGCCGCGTCGGGACTTCAGAGGAAGCCTTGGAGAAGGCGGAGAAGCGCGGCTTCGACACCGGTCTGAAGGTCCGTCATCCCACCGAGGACCGCGATCTATCGGTTTGGGTCGGAAATTTCGTCCTGATAGGCTACGGAACCGGCGCAGTGTTCGGCTGTCCGGCGCACGATCAGCGCGATCTCGACTTCGCTCGCACATACGGCTTGCCGGTTCGTAATGCGTTCTTTCTGCCGGGTGACGAAACACCTGTGGAGGCCGAGGCGCTCGTCCCGCCGAAGTCGGAAACGGTGGTCTTTGTCGATCACTTCGCCGGCCTCGCGGAGCTGACGAGCCAAGAGGCGATCGACCGCACGATCGACTGGTTTGAGGCCGAGGGCCTGGGCAAGGGTGTCACGCGCTACCGCCTGCGCGACTGGGGCATCTCGCGCCAGCGCTACTGGGGCTGTCCGATTCCGGTGCTGCATTGCGAGGCTTGCGGCGTCGTACCGGAAGCCAAGGCAAACCTTCCCGTCAAGCTGCCCGACGACATCGATTTCGACAAGCCCGGCAATCCGCTCGACCGGCACGCGACCTGGCGCGATGCCACCTGCCCGCAATGCGGCGGCAAGGCGCGGCGCGAGACTGACACGATGGACACCTTCGTCGATTCCTCGTGGTATTTCGCCCGCTTCACCGCACCCCATGCGGACGCACCGACCGACCCGCAGGCCGCCAATGCCTGGCTGCCGGTCGACCAGTATATCGGTGGCATCGAGCACGCGATCCTGCATCTTCTCTATTCCCGCTTCTTCGTCCGGGCGATGCGGTCTTGCGGCCATCTCGATCTCGATGAGCCGTTCAAGGGCCTGTTCACCCAAGGCATGGTGGTCCACGAGACCTATCGTGAAGGCCGCGAGTTTGTACCCCCGGCCGAGGTGGCGATCGCGGAAAGCGAGACCGGCCGCATTGCGACCCGGATCTCGACCGGTGCGCGGCTGGAAATCGGCGGCATCGAAAAGATGTCGAAATCGAAGAAGAACGTGGTCGATCCGGATGACATCATCGCCTCCTACGGCGCCGACACCGCGCGCTGGTTCATGCTGTCGGATTCGCCCCCCGACCGCGACGTCATCTGGACTGAGGCCGGCGTCGAGGGCGCCTATCGCTTCGTGCAGCGGCTGTGGCGGCTGGTTGCCGACACCGCGCCGCGCCTTGCCGGGGCGCCTGAGCAAGGTTCCGGCGACGACGCGTCCGTCTTGGCGATCCGCCGTGCCGCGCATCGCACCGCCGCAGGCGTTGCTGATGACATCGAGCGTCTGGCCTTCAACAAGGCGGTGGCGCGGATCTACGAGCTCGTAAACACCCTCGCCGCGTCCCTTCCCAAGGTTTCCGGCGACAGAGACCCGGCTATGAAGGGCGCGGCACGCGAGGCGCTGTCGATTCTCGTCCGCCTGATCGCGCCAATGATGCCGCATCTGGCCGAGGCGTGCTGGGCCGAACTGGGCGAAGCGGGACTCGTCGCCGCGGCGTCCTGGCCGAGCGTCGACCCGGCGCTGTTGCGCGACGACACGATCACGCTTCCCGTCCAGATCAACGGCAAGAAGCGCGGTGACTTGACCATGCCGGTCGCGGCCGGCAAACCTGACGTGGAGCAAGCAGCGCTGGCGCTCGACTTCGTCCAGTCGGCGCTGGCCGGCAACGCGCCGAAGCGTGTTGTGGTCGTCCCCGGGAGAATTGTGAATGTCGTCCTCTGATCCGCTTCGATCCCGCGCCCTTGTGGCTGTTGGCCTTGCCTTGGTGGTCCTGGCCCTGCCGGCCTGCACCCTCCGCCCGCTTTATGCCTCGGCCGGCAATTCAGACATGCTTGCGCCCGGCGGCGCCTTGGCAGCGTTGCGTGGCCGCATCGCCGTTTCGGAAGCCAATTCGCGAACCGATCAGATCGTCCGCAACGCCCTCCTGTCGCGCCTGAACCAAGGAACGCGGGTGGCCCAGCCGCTCTACGAGGTCCGCCTCACCGTCACCGGCGGCGAAGTCGGCATTACTATCGAAGCGGGAGGCGCGCTCAGCTCCTCCCTCTACCGCATGACTGGGCGATATCAGTTGGTCCGGATGTCTGACAATCAGGTGGTCGAGACAGCCAGCCGCACGGCGACAGTGCCCTTCGATCGGACCGCGCAGCTCTATCAAAGTCAGCGCGCGCTCATCGACGCGCGCCAGCAGGCAGGCGAGGATGTCGCGGCCCAGCTCGAGATTGCGCTCGTGCGCGCGCTCGAGAAGGCCGGCGTCTGACGACAAGGACCGTCACCGACGTGCAGGGCGCTCGATGATGAAGGAAATTGGCGCGACAGATCGCAAGGACGGACTCGGATAATGGCGCAAAAGAAGGCGGGCGAGGTCGAGGCGTTCCTCTCCCGTCCCGATTTTTCGTTTCCGGTCATCCTGCTTTACGGCCCCGATCCCGGTCTCGTCGCCGAACGCTCCGCCAAGATCGCCGAGATGTCCGGCGTCGACCGCAACGACCCCTTCGCGGCTGTGACGCTGGCGGCCGACGAGTTGGAAAAGGATATCGGCCGGCTCTATGACGAAGCCCGGACTGTGTCCCTGTTCGGCGGACGCCGTCTCATTTGTGTGCGTGGCGCCGGCGCCGGCAAGGGTCTGGCGGAAGCGGTCGGCGATCTGGCGGCTTCGCAGCTGGAAGGCGCCCTCGTCATCGTCGAAGCCGGCGACCTCAAGAAGAGCGCCGCGCTACGAAACAACGTCGAGCGCGGACGATTCGCCATGGCGCTGCCCTGTTACCAGGACGAAGGCAGGGTGATCGACAGGATGATCGACGAGGAATTCGGCCAAAGCGGGCTATCGATCGGCCGGGAGGCGCGCGACGAACTGCGCGCCCGCCTCGGAGCCAATCGTCTTGCCTCACGCGGCGAAGTCCGCAAACTCTGTCTCTACGCTCTGGGCGCGCCGTCGGTGACCGAGGCCGACGTCCGGGCGGTCGTCGGCGACGTTTCGGCGGACACGCTGGAAGAGACCATCGACGCCGCGGCGAGCGGGGACGTCAAGCGCCTGCCGCATCTCATCGGCCGACTGGTGTCCGCCGGCACCGCCACCTTCCAGCTTCACCAGAATCTGTTGCGCTATTTCCAGCAGCTGCAGACCATGCGCGAGATGATCGAACGCGGCGGCGAGCCGATCGGGCGGGTGGTCGAGCGGCGACGGCCGCATTTTCGCCGCAAGGCGGCTCTCGAGGCCGCGCTGGCGGCTTGGCCGCTGGAAGAGATCACCGCGATTCTCCAGCGGATCGAGCGGGACATCCTGACGAGCCGCAGGGAAGGCGGGCTCGCCTCGACGATCACCCAGAAGACCTTGCTCGACATCGCCGTCGAGGCGGCCCGGCTGCGCGCCCGGGGCAGCCGCGCCTGACATCAGGCCAGACGACACCGCCCTAGGCGGCATCGAACGCCATCTTTTGTTTCACGTGAGTCATGCGGCCACCCGGACGTGGTCGGTCAGAGCTCCCGCACCCGCGGCGCCTGTTCAACCCGGCGTTGTGCCCGCGTCTGCAGCAGGCCACAGATCTCGTCGAGCTGCTCGAGATCAGCATAGTCGATGCGGATGGAGCCGCGCTCCCCATCGACGCGGATTTCCACCGGCATGCCGAGTGCCTGCGCCAGAAGATTCTCCAGCGCCATGACATCGGCATCGCGCTCGGCAGCCGCTTTGCGCTTGCCTTTGCGCGCGGGCTTGGCAGGCCGGTCTTCCACCGCCTCGGTAGGTTTGCGGGCGAGATCCTCCGCCTCGCGCACACTCAAGCCGCGCGACACGATTTCATTCGCCAGCGCGAGCGGATCATCGGCGGTCACGACGGTCCGCGCCGCGCCGGGCGACAGCGTGCCGGCCACCACCATGCCGCGCACTTCCTCCGGCAATTTCAGCAATCGCAGCGTGTTGGCGACGTGGCTGCGGCTTTTGCCGAGCACGTCGGCGAGATCGGACTGGGTGTAGCCGTGTTCATCGATCAGCGTCTCGTAGGCTTGTGCCTCTTCGACCGCGTTTAAATCGGCGCGCTGGACGTTTTCGATGATCGCGATTTCGAGCGACTGACGATCGCCGATGTCGCGCAGCACGACCGGGACCTCGCTGAGGCCGGCGGCCCGGGCGGCGCGCCAGCGTCGTTCGCCGGCGACGATCTCGAACGCCTCCGGCTGGCCAGGCTTGGGACGCAGCAGCAGCGGCTGGACCACACCATGATTCCTGATCGAGGCGGCAAGATCGTTGAGATCGGCCTCATCGAAGCGGCGGCGCGGATTGTTGGGGTTGGGCGAAATCCTGTCCAAAGCGACGAAGCGCTCGGCCGGAATCGCGGCCGGCGCTGCCTCCGATCCGCCATGGCCTGGCATCGGCCTCGGAGGCATGACGCCGCCAGTCCCGATCAGCGAGGCGAGGCCGCGTCCCAGCCGCTGCCGCGATTTATCTTCGTTCATCCTCGTTTCCCCGCTTCTATCGGCTCGGTTTCCGCGAAATTCCGCCTCGGACGGCGACCCGCCATCGCGCCCCGTCACGCGGCCACCAGCCGTCGTTCGCGCCGAATGATTTCCGACGCTAGGCGAATATATGCCTGACTGCCCGGACATTTCATGTCGTAGAGGACGACGGGTTTGCCGAAAGACGGCGCTTCCGAAACCCGCACATTGCGCGGGATGATCGTCTCGTAGACATGTTCACCCATATAGGAGCGCACGTCCCGGACCACCTGGGCCGCCAGATTGTTACGCCCGTCATACATCGTCAAGACGATCCCGTGCAGTGCCAGTGCCGGGTTCAGGGTATCGCGAACCTGCTCGACCGTCTGTAGCAACTGGCTGAGACCTTCCAGCGCGAAGAACTCGCACTGCAGCGGAACCAGGATCGAATCCGCCGCCGCCATGGCGTTGATCGTGAGGAGATTCAGGGATGGCGGACAATCGATCAGGACGAAATCGAACAGCGGCGTGTCGACCTGATGGAAATGCAGGGCATCGCGCAGCCGATAAGCGCGGCCGGGCGCACCGGAAATCTCCATCTCCAAGCCCAGGAGATCGAGCGTCGACGGGATGATCGACAGGCTCGGCACCGCCGTTGCCATCGCTGCCTCGGTAACCGAGACGTTTTCCATCAGAACGTCGTAGGAGGAGACGTCGCGATCGTCCTTTTCGATCCCCAGCCCAGTCGAGGCATTGCCCTGGGGATCGAGGTCGATGAGCAACGTCCGCTTGCCGATCGCGGCAAGGGCGGTGGCGAGGTTGATGGCGGTCGTGGTCTTGCCGACTCCACCCTTCTGATTGGCTATGGTGATGATCCGCATCGGCTGCCCGCTAGTCGCATCCATCGGTCGCCTCCCGCATCGTTACGATGGCGGCGCACTTGCCAGCCATCACGGCTTGCCTCAAGGCCCGCCGGATAACGATCTCGACCCCGGGGGCGCATGGCGTAGCCTAACGCCGCGCGATGTTGCCGATGTCGAGGACGACCGAACCATCCTCGAGGTTCGATTCATGCTTTACCACGGTGAATCGCCAATGGGCAGCCGCTTGGTTAATTTCCTGTTCATGATTGCGACCCTTTTGAAAAAAGCACCGCGCCGACGTCCTGATATGAGGCGCCACCATCGCCAACAGCTCCGGAAGCGTCGCCAAGGCCCGCGCGGTCACTAAATCCGCCGCTCCCAGCGCCGCGCCGCAATCCTCGATCCGGGCGGCGTGAACCGTCCCGTCGAGACCGAGTCCGCGCTGGACGGCGCGCAGGAAAGCCGCCTTCTTAGCGTTGCTCTCGACCAAATCGACGAGACCGCCCTGGTCCGCCCGCGCCGCAGCCACGACAAGGCCGGGAAGCCCCGCACCGGATCCCAGATCGACGCAGCGCTGAAACGGCGGCAGGAGGCGCTCCAGCACCAGCGAATCAGCGACGTGGCGCGACCAAACATCGCCGATCGTCGCCGGGGCGACGAGGTTGATGTGGCGCTGCCATTCGGTCAGCAGGGCGACATATTGATCCAGACACGCCAGCGTTTCACGTGAAACATCGCGGTTTTCGAGAAACTGGGCACGCCCCTCCGCCTGTTGCGCCGCCACTTCGGCGGGCCGCGGCGCGGCTTTGCGCTTTGGTTTGGCCGCGGGCTGCCGCTCCGGCGGAAAAGGCTTTCGCTCACGCCGCACGAACGACCTCACTGCGCCGCATGGCGACGAGGATCAGCGCGAGGGCGGCCGGCGTCATCCCGTCGATCCGTTCAGCTTCGGCAATCGACGCCGGGCGACGGGCCATCAGCTTTTGCCGCAATTCGTTGGACAAGCCGGTGAGACTGGAAAAGTCGAGATCGTCCGGGATCGTCCGGTTCTCGTCCCGGCGCAGACGTTCCTGATCGCGCCGCTGGCGCTCCAGATAGACATCGTAGCCGGCTTCGATCTCGATCCGCTCCCGAATCGGCCCACCAATATCCTTGAACTCCGGCCAGATGGCGGTCAGCCGATCCAGATTGATCTCGGTTTGCGAGAGTAGCTGCCAGGCCGAGCGGCGGCGGCCATCCTGATTAATTGCCAACCCCTGTCGCTGGGCTTCGGACGGCGTCAGCTGAGCTGTTTCTAGCATCGCGCGGGCCCTTGCGAGCGCCCCCTCGCTTTCCTCGAAAGCCTGGCGACGTTCCGCGTCGACGATGCCAAGCGACAGACCGAGTGGCGTCAACCGGCGGTCGGCATTGTCGGCCCGAAGCGAAAGGCGGAATTCGGCCCGCGAGGTGAACATGCGATAGGGCTCGGACACCCCGGTGCGGGTGAGATCGTCGATCATCACACCGATATAGGCGTCGGCCCGGCCGATGCCGACAGGCTCCGCGCCGCCAGCAAGCCGCGCCGCGTTGATCCCGGCGACGATCCCCTGCGCCGCGGCTTCCTCGTAGCCCGTCGTGCCGTTGATCTGGCCGGCGAGGAACAGGCCCTCCGCCCGGCGAACCGCCAGATGCCGGTCGAGTTCGCGCGGATCCACGTGATCATATTCGATGGCATAGCCCGGCTTCAGCACCGCCACCCGCTCAAGTCCCGGTATGGAACGCAGGAACTGCAGCTGGACGTCCTCCGGCAGGGAGGTCGACACGCCATTCGGATAGATCGTGTCGTCGTCAAGCCCTTCCGGCTCAAGGAATATCTGGTGGCCGTCGCGGTCGCCGAACTTGACGATCTTGTCCTCGATCGAGGGACAATAGCGCGGCCCCGCTCCCTCGATGCGGCCGGAATAGAGTGCCGAACGGCCAATATTCTCGCGGATGATCCGGTGGGTTTCGGGCGTCGTCCGGGTAATCCCGCAATCGATCTGCGGATTGGTGATCGCCTTCGTCAGATAGGAAAACGGGACCGGGTCCGCGTCTGGGGCCTGCCGGTCGAGCCCGCTCCAGTCGATCGTGCGGCCGTCGAGCCGTGGCGGCGTGCCGGTCTTCAGCCGGCCGAGTGCCAGGCCGAGCCGCTTCAGCGTTCCCGAAAGGCCCAGCGAGGGATCCTCACCCATGCGCCCGGCCGGAATCGTCCGGTCGCCGATATGGATCAGACCCGACAGGAATGTCCCCGTCGTCAGCACCACGGCCCGGCACTGAATGGCGCGGCCGTCGCCGAGGACCACACCGGTCACCCGGTTCCGCTTGTCCAGGACAAGATCGGCGACGTCGCCTTCGACCACGTCGAGATCGGCGTGGGCGGCAATCGCCGCCTGCATCGCCTCGCGGTAGAGACGCCGGTCAGCCTGGGTCCGGGGTCCGCGCACGGCTGGCCCCTTGCGCCGGTTGAGCAGCCGAAACTGGACGCCCGCCGCGTCGGCCACCCGCCCCATCAATCCGCCCAGCGCGTCGATCTCGCGGACGAGATGGCCCTTGCCGATGCCGCCGATCGCAGGATTGCAGCTCATCGCGCCGATTGTATCGAAGCGGTGGGTGACCAGCGCGGTTCGCGCCCCGGCTCGCGCCGAAGCGCTGGCGGCCTCGCAGCCGGCATGGCCGCCGCCGATGATGACGACGTCGTAGTTGGACGTTGCGGGGAGGGACGGATCGCGCATGGGTCTCGGATACTGGTTGGACGGGACGGAGTGACAGCCGCGAAAGGGGCTTCGGCACCGACAGGCAAACATTTTGCAGTGAGGCTTAAGCCTATAAAGGCTCAATCGCTCGGAGACAACGCAAGCGGAAATGCGGCAACAAGCCCGCCTTGACTCATTTGCCGATGCAGAACTCGGAAAAGATGACGTCCAGAAGATCCTCGACCCCGACCTGGCCAGTCAGCGCGCCGAGGCGGTTGCCGGCCCGCCGCAGGGTTTCCGCCCCCACTTCCGGCGGCATGTCCCCCTCCGAGACGAATTGTTCGAGGATCCGCAGCGCATCGGCGACCAACTCCTTGTGACGAGTCCGCATCGGCACCGCCTCGTCCGGATCGCCTGCCGCGTCGACCGCCAAGGCCGCGACATGGGCGACAAGCGCCGACATCCCCTCGCCGGATTGGGTGGAAATGCCGAAGTCGAAGGCGAAATCGTCCCATTCGCCGCCGAACCGGGCCGCCAGACCGTGCGGTTTGGGGCGGTCCACCTTGGTGCGAACGGTCAGAATATGGCGTCGGGGCCGGGACATTCCGGTCACCACGTCGTCCCGCGCCGCCTCCGACGCGGTGAGCATCATCGGATGTTTCACGTGAGTCAAAAGCTCCGCGAACCGCGCGAACGGACCGTGTCCTGATTGTGGGTCGACCAGCGCCAGGACCAGATCCGCCGAATCCATCACGGCCTTGGCCCGCTCAACGCCGATCGCCTCCACCGCATCGGCCGTTTCGCGGATTCCAGCCGTGTCGGAGAAACGCACCGGGACACCGCCGAGATCGAGGGTCGCCTCGATCACGTCGCGCGTCGTACCGGGAATTTCGGTGACGATCGCCACCTCGCGGTCGGCCAGGGCATTGAGCAGGCTGGACTTTCCGGCATTGGGCGCGCCGACGATCGCCACCCTGTAGCCCTCGCGCAGTATCTCGCCGCGGTCGGCCTTGGCGAGATGGGCCCGCATCTCATCGACGAGCAACGCGACCTTTGCCATGACCCCGCTAGCAACGTCGTCGCCGACATCGCCCTCGTCGGCAAAGTCGAACGAGGCTTCGATCATCGCCCGCGCTTCGGTCAGCCGCTGCATCCAGTCTTCGTAGATCGCGCGCAACGCCCCGCCCGCCTGCGCCACCGCCATGCGGCGCTGCGCCTCGGTCTCGGCCGAAATGAGATCAGCCAGCCCCTCGGCCTCCGTCAGGTCGATACGGCCATTTTCGAAGGCGCGCCGGGTGAACTCGCCAGCGACCGCGAGACGCACCTCGGGGAGCGCCGTCGCCGCGTCGAGAAAGGCCGCGACGACGGCCCGCCCACCATGCAGGTGAAACTCGGCGAGATCCTCCCCGGTGACGCTGCCAGGCGACGGAAAGAACAAAACGATGCCCCGGTCGATGGTCGCGCCGGCCGCATCGCGGAACCGGCGAAGGCTGGCGCGGCGTTCCGGCGGGATTCCGCCGGCGAGGCTCTCCAAGACAAGCCGAGCGTCCGGACCGCTGACGCGCACGACCGCAACACCGGAGGGCAGGGCTCCGGAGGAGAGGGCAGCAATGGTATCGGATGGGATCAAACGAGCGGCTCGGTCTATTCCGTGATGGTCGAAGGCGACAGAACCAGCTTCTTTGGACGTTCGCAACCGGCAGGCCGCGAGGCATTCGGGACCGCGTTTTGGCCGCGACACGCCATTGAACGGGAAGCAGCCCTCGAAATCGTCGATCGCTTGCCTTAGGCTTCCGGGTTTGAGGGCCGGAACCACAGGATATTCATGAACGACGCGCGCGACAACAGGCTCGGCGATGCCGTCAGCCCGTATCTTCTGCAGCATCGGGACAACCCGGTCCATTGGCGGGAATGGTCCGACGCGACGCTGGCCGAGGCCCGCGCGCTCGATCGGCCGATCCTCCTGTCGGTCGGCTACGCGGCCTGCCACTGGTGCCATGTCATGGCGCATGAGAGCTTTGAGGACGAGGGCGTGGCGGCCGCGATGAACCGCGACTTCGTCAATGTGAAGGTGGATCGCGAAGAGCGGCCTGACATCGACCATCTCTACATGACCGCGCTGCAGGCGATGGGCGAACAGGGCGGCTGGCCGATGACCATGTTCCTGACACCCGAGGGCCAACCGTTCTTCGGCGGCACGTATTTTCCCAAGGATGCCCGCTATGGCCGTCCCGGTTTTGTCCAGGTGCTGGAGGCCATCGCCAAGGCCTGGCGCGAGAAGCGCGCCGATCTGACGACCAGCGCCGGTGCGATTTCCGGGCGGCTGAGCGAGTTCCTGTCGCGCTCGGCGGCACCGGGACCGCTCGCGGCGCTTGATCTGGCGGGTCCGGCGGAACGCATCGGCCAGATGATCGATCCCGCCCAAGGTGGGCTTCGCGGCGCGCCGAAATTTCCCAGCGCCCCGTTCATGGAAATCCTGGCTCGCTCGGCTTTCGAGACCGGCTCCCCGAAGCATCGCCAGGCCTTTCTCAAGACCGTCCGGGCGCTGTCGCTCGGCGGCATCTACGACCATCTCGGCGGCGGCCTGCATCGCTATTCGACGGACGACCGTTGGCTGGTGCCGCATTTCGAGAAGATGCTCTACGACAATGCCCAGTTCCTGCGCCATCTCGGCTGGGCCTACCGGATGACCGGTGACGATCTGTTTCGATCCCGTATCGATGAGACCGTTGGCTGGTTGCGGCGCGAAATGCTGGTTGAGGGCGGCGGCCTCGCCGCGTCGCTCGACGCCGACAGCCTAAACGCCGACGGCCACTCGCAGGAGGGCGCCTTCTATGTCTGGTCGGCGGCCCAGATCGATGGTCTGCTGGGCGATCGCGCGGCGCCGTTCAAGGCCGCCTATGACGTCGGCGAAGCGGGCAATTGGGAGGGCCATTCGATTCTTCATCGCCTGCACCCCGGCGCCGCGTCGAGCGACCCGGACTTTGCCGAGGAACGCCAGATTCTTCTCGGAGCAAGAGCCGGCCGGCCTCGCCCCGGCCGCGACGACAAGGTGCTCGCCGACTGGAACGGCCTGATGATCCGGGCGCTGGCGGAAATCGGTAGCGCTCTCGGGAACGAGGATGCGCTGGCCCTCGCGCGCGATGCCTTCGATTTCGTCGTCCGGGATATGATCGTCGCCGGTCGCCTTCGCCATGCCGCGCGAGCCGGGCGAACGACAGGCCTGGCGCTGTCCTCCGACTATGGCGCCGTGATCCAGGCCACGGTCGCGTTATTCGCGGCAACCCTCGACGGACGCTATCTCGACCACGCCCGCTGGTTCGCCGACGAGCTCGAACGCTGGCACACGGATGGCGATGGCGGACATTATCTGAACGCTTCGGACGCCTCGGACGTCATGATTCGCCTGCGCGGCGACCAGGATGACGCGATTCCCGGCGGCACGGCGCTGGTCATCGAAGGGCTTGCGATGCTCGTCCAGGCCAGCGGCGCGATCGAGATCGGCGAGCGGGCCGAGCGGGCGGCCCTGCTTGCCGCCGGGCGCATCGGCCAAGGAGCGGCCGGCTTTCCCGGCATTGTCGCGGCCACGGGCAGGCTACGCCGCGGCAGCGAACTCTGCGTGATCGGCACGTCAGACGATCCCGGATTCCCCGAGATGCTGGCAAAGGCGCATCAAAGCGTCGATCTCGATCGCCTCGATCTGGTCCTGGCCGATCCCGATCGGCTGCCGGAGCAGCTGCCGACCGCCGCGATGCGGCCTTTGCGCCGGCCCGCCGCCTACTTGTGCGAGGGTCGCGTCTGTCGGCCCCCGGTCTACGATGACGCGGCGCTGGCGAAGGCGTTGAGCGGCGACAGCGATTAATACGAGGGCTCCGCCGGCGCGGTCTACGTCACCCGGCAGACGGTTGCACCGGTAGCACTGCGCAATTGGAGCGGCACCACCTCGAAGACGTGCCGCGGCGTCCCCGCGGCGGCCCAGACGGTGGCGTGCTGGAACAGATCCTCATCCATCAGGGTGGCAAGCTTGCGCGAGGCCCCCAGCGGCGAGACACCGCCGATGGCAAAGCCGGTCGCCTGACGGACGAAATCGGCGTCGGGCCGCTCGAGCGCCTCGCCGAAATGCGTCGCCATCGAAGTCTCGTCGACCCGGTTGGCTCCCGACACCAGCAGGAGGTAGGCTTGGCCGGTCGCGGCGCCCCTAAACACCAGGGATTTGACGATCTGGCCGACGCTGGCGCCGACGGCCGCCGCCGCTTCCTCGGCGGACCGAGCCGATTGGGTGGTCTCGACCACCGCGATCTTGAGGCCCTTGGCCTCGGCATCGGCCTCGACCCGCGCCACCGCGTCCAGTTTCTCTGTCATCCCCGATCCCTCCTGGTTGCTCGCTGCAGGCATCACCGTCCGAGCCGTCGCAGTCAAGCCGAGGTTCGGCGCAACGAAAAACGGCGGCCCGAAAGGACCGCCGTTTCACGTGAGTCATGCCCCGGGTCCGGGACCGAATACGGTCAGGTATTCATCGAATCGAAGAAATCGGCGTTGCTCTTGGTCTGCTTCAGCTTGTCGTTCAGGAACTCGATCGCATCGGTCGTTCCCATAGGCGCCAGGATGCGGCGCAGCACGAAGATCTTCTGCAGATCGGCGCGCGGCACCAGCAGATCTTCCTTGCGGGTGCCGGACTTGAGGATGTCCATTGCCGGGTAGACACGCTTGTCGGCGACCTTGCGATCGAGCACGATCTCGGAGTTGCCGGTGCCCTTGAACTCTTCGAAGATGACCTCGTCCATGCGGCTGCCGGTATCGATCAGCGCCGTCGCGATGATGGTCAGCGAGCCGCCTTCCTCGATATTACGCGCCGCGCCGAAGAAGCGCTTCGGCCGCTGCAGGGCGTTGGCGTCGACACCGCCGGTCAGCACCTTGCCCGAAGAGGGGACGGTGGTGTTGTAGGCGCGGCCGAGACGGGTGATCGAATCCAGGAGGATGACCACGTCGCGGCCGTGTTCCACCAGGCGTTTGGCCTTCTCGATCACCATTTCGGCGACCTGCACATGGCGCTGCGCCGGCTCGTCGAAGGTGGAGGACACCACCTCACCCTTCACCGAACGCTGCATGTCGGTGACTTCCTCCGGCCGCTCGTCGATCAAGAGAACGATCAGGTAGCATTCGGGATGGTTCGCCGTGATCGAATGGGCGATGTTTTGCAGAAGAACGGTCTTGCCGGTTCGCGGCTGCGCGACGATCAAGGCGCGCTGGCCCTTGCCGAGGGGCGCGACGAGGTCGATGACGCGGGCCGACATATCTTTCTTGGAGGTCGGCTCCTCGAGTTCCATCTTGAACCGCTCGGTCGGATAGAGCGGCGTCAAATTGTCGAAATGGCTCTTGTGGCGTATCTTTTCCGGATCGTCGAAATTGATCGTATTGACCTTCAGCAGCGCGAAATAGCGCTCGCCATCCTTAGGACTGCGGATCGGTCCTTCGACCGTGTCGCCGGTCTTCAGCTGGAACTTGCGGATCTGTGACGGCGAAACGTAGATGTCGTCCGGTCCCGGCAGGTAGTTCGCCTCCGGTGAGCGCAGGAAGGCAAAGCCATCCTGAAGAATTTCGACGACACCCTCGCCGATAATCTCGACCTCCTGGGCCGCGAGTTGCTTAAGAATCGCGAACAGCAACTCCTGCTTGCGCAGAACGGAGGCGTTCTCAACATCGTTTTCTTCGGCAAACGCGATTAATTCGGGCGCGCTCTTGTTCTTCAGGTCCTGAAGTTTCATTCGGAAAGTGGCTCTTTTAGGGTTCGGACCGACAGCTCGCGTCGGAACAGATGAAGGCGAAATGGGGAAACGCTGAGGCCGGAAACACGAGACGGTTCTGCGGCAGGGACGATGCGGCCGGCAAGGCTACGCAACGCCCGAGAAAGGCGGGATAGTCCTTCGTGATATAACGGGGGCGGCGCGCGGGCGCAAGGGGCGCGTTGGCCCCCGAGCCGAACGCCTCCCATCGCGGTTACCGCCTCGTGTACCAGCGGCGACGTTGCACGGTGACGGCGGAGCGTGTCGTGGTCGGTTTAGCCTTCCTGGTCGAACCCGAGCGCTTCAAGGGCGTGTGTGACAACCGCTTCGGGCGGGACGCCGACGGATATGGTCACGCCATCCTCGTCGGATTGCAGCGGTTCCAGATCGTCGAACTGGGATTGGAGAAGCGATTTCGGCATATAGTGCCCTGTGCGCCGACCCAGGCGTTCGCCGACGAGATCCTGTTCCGCCGTGAGCGAGACGAAACGCACGCGCGCATCCGCCTCGCGCAAGACGTCACGGTAGCACCGCTTCAACGCCGAACAGGCGACGACGGTCGAAACGCCGCCGGCGGCCTGCCCGGTGATCCAGTCGCGAATGGCGACGAGCCAAGGCGCCCGATCGTTGTCGTTCAGCGGCTGACCGGATTCCATCTTGGCAATATTCGCGGCCGAGTGAAATTCGTCCGCCTCGGCGAAAGGCCAGTCAAGACGCTCCGCAAGCAGCTTTGCCGTCGTCGTCTTGCCGACCCCCGACGGACCCATGACCACGAGCGCGGTGGTCTCTTGCGGCATCAAACGAGCCCTCCGATCAGAACGGCTTCACGACGACGAGGATGATGATCAGGATCAGGATCACCGCCGGCACCTCGTTCATCACCCGCCAGAACTTGCCGGATCTAGTGTTCGCGTCCCGCTCGAACCGCTTGAAAGAGGCGGACAGATAGCCGTGCAGGCCGGACATCACCAGGACGAGGGCGATCTTGGCATGAATCCAGCCGCCCTGGAACTCGAACACCTTCCAGGCGAGCCACAAGCCGAGCACCCAGGTCAGGATCATCGAGGGCGTCATGATCCCCTTGAGCAGCCGCCGTTCCATCACCTTGAAGGTCTCGGACTGGGGTGTGCCCGGTCCCGCTTCCGCGTGGTAGACGAACAGTCGCGGCAAATAGAGCATGCCGGCCATCCAGGCGATGATGACAAAGATGTGAGCCGCCCTGATCCAGAGCTGCCACTCAACCGGCACCAGGACGAACAGGGCTGCGACAAGCGCCAGTGCGACAAGGGCGACGGCGGCGGTGCGTCCGCCACTGGCCGGCTTGGTCATGGACTTGTTCGGCGATGGGTTGTCCTGGTTCATGGCTTGGCGGTCCTGATGCGATTGAGAAGGGCTTCGACGTGCGCGATCGGCGCCTCGGGCGTGATGCCGTGGCCGAGATTGAAGATCAACGGGCCGTTGCCGAGATTTTCGAGGATCCGGTCGACGCCGTCTTCCAGCGCCTTGCCGCCTGCGATCAGCCGCAGCGGGTCGAGATTGCCCTGGACGGCGCCAGCTTTCTGCAATTCCTTCGCCTGGGACACCGGCACCGACCAATCGAGGCCGACTGCGTCGACACCGGTCTTTTCGCGATAGGTGTTCAAAAGCGTTCCCGCGCCCTTGGCGAATCCGATGATCTTCGCACCCGGCACCGCGGCACGAACCTTTTCCACCATCCGGGCGACCGGCCGCACCGCATAGGCTTCGAACGACGCCTCGTCGAGAACGCCGGCCCAGGAATCGAAGATCTGGACGCAGTCGGCACCCGCCTGCAACTGGCGGATCAGATAGTCGGCGCTCATTTCCGCCAGCAGATAGAGCAGCGTCTCCATCTCGGCCGGGTTGCGATAGGCGAACAGCCGCGCCGGGGCCTGATCCGGCGTCCCATGGCCGGCGATCATGTAGGTCGCCACGGTCCAAGGCGCGCCGCAAAAGCCGATCAACGTCGTCTCGTCGGGCAGTTCCTCGCGCAATCGGCCAACCGTCGCGATCACTGGAGCCAGATGAGTTTCGCCGCGCGACGGATCGAGAGCCGCGATCTCGTCGGGGCGAATCGGCGTCAGCTTCGGGCCCTCGCCCTGAACGAAATGCAGGCCGCGATCGAGCGCATCCGGAATCACCAGAATGTCGGAAAACAGGATCGCCGCGTCGAAGCCGAAGCGGCGGATCGGCTGCAAGGTGACCTCGGTCGCCAGATCCGGATTGTAGCAGAGATCCAGGAACCCGCCGGCCTTTTCGCGGGTTGCTCGATATTCGGGAAGGTAGCGGCCGGCCTGTCTCATGAGCCACACTGGAGGGGGAAAGACGCTTTCGCCTTCCAGGACCCGGACGAGCTTGCGCTTCTGCATCAGGTTTGGGCTCCTAATAAAAAAGAAAGATTTCAAGAGAAATCGTTATTTTGATTCTATGAGTCGGTGGATAGCCGGAATTCACAAGCGGCGGTAGATGGCAGGCGTTTCACGCTCGTCCACAGCCTGCGACGATCGGTTTCGGACCAGCGGTGTGAGAAACGTTAAACTTTTAGGGCATCCGCGAAATTTGTCAGGATGTTAGCGAGGCATCCGCGTGGCCGGAAACCTGTCCGGGAGCTGTGGAAAGCGTGGGATGAACACGCGCTGTCCACAAATGCTGGGCTACGCGCACACAGGCCGTGCATCGCCGCCAATTGTGGACGAAAGCCGACTTATGCGCCTCGGTCCGGAGCGTCACGGCGGCGGGCCGGCTTAACGCTTCCTTAACCCACAGGCCCGGCGGAATTCCGGGGGTGGAGGCGGCCGGCCCCTTGCGAAGCGATGCCGAATCGAGTCCCGAGGGGCGCCAATGGCGTTTCGTTCCTCAAGACGCTATCAAACCCATCGGACGTGAAGAAACGGTTAAATGGGGACGGAATGGCCAAAGGCATCGTGCTCGCCTCCGGCAGCATCCACCGCAAGGAATTGCTCAAGAACGCCGGCATCGATTTCACGGTCGAAGCCTGCGAACTCGACGAACGAGCGATCGAGGCGCCGTTGCTGAAATCAGGGGTCGGACCGGAAGATGTCGCCGCCGTCCTCGCCGAGGCAAAGGCGACGGACGTTTCCGAGCGCCATCCGGGCGAGATCGTCATCGGCGCCGACCAGACGCTCTCCCTCGACGACGAGGTCTTCTATAAGCCGGCAAACATGGAGGAGGCGCGGCGTACGCTTCTGAAGCTCTCTGGCCGCACCCATACGCTGAACAGTGCCGTCGTCCTGGTCGAGGACGGCGTGGTCACCTGGCGGCATGTCGCCACGGCCGCGATCACCTTGCGTCCGCTCGATCCGGGCTTTATCGGCCGCTATCTCGCCGCCGCCGGCCAGAAGGCGACGACCAGCGTCGGCGCCTATCAGATCGAGAAGGAAGGTATTCAGCTGATGGAGAGGATCGAGGGCGACTATTTTACCATCATCGGCCTGCCGCTGCTGCCGCTCTTGAAAGAGCTGCGCGAACGGGGCGAGATCGATGGCTGAACCCGAGGCGGAGTGGACGCCGAGTCCTTACGTCAGCGGCGCGTCCCGCCCGCGCGGCGAAGGCTCGATCTTCGATCCGCGCGATGTCCAGGCGACCCCCAACGGCCCAAAAGCCTTTGTCACCGGCTGGCCGGTGTGGCATTCGCGCTCGCCGGTGATCCATCAGAGCTGGCTCGCCGAATTCGGCCTTGCCGGCTCCTATAGTCGCGTCGGCGTGCCGCCAGAGGAGATCGCCGAATTCCTGAAGAGCCTGCGCAAGAACGGCTTTGTCGGCGGCAATGTGACGATCCCGCACAAGCTCGCCGCCTTTGCCGCGGCCTCGCGGCGGGACGCGGCGGCGGAGGCGATCGGCGCGGTGAATACGCTGTGGTTTGAAAAATCCGGCCGGCTGGTCGGCGGCAATACCGACGCCTATGGGTTCGCGGCCAATCTCGACGAACGGCTGCCGGGCTGGGCCGATGTTGAAACGGCGGTGGTGCTCGGTGCCGGCGGCGCGGCGCGGGCCGTAGTCTTCGCGCTGTTGAAGCGCGACGTCAAAGCCGTGCGGATCGTCAACCGCACGATCGAGCGGGCCGAGGAACTGGCGGCGCGCTTCGGGCCCCGTGTCAGCGGCCATGGCGAGGCGGAGCGGGACGCGCAGCTCAGGACCGCCGACCTGCTGGTCAACACCGTGCCGATCCCGGCGCCGGACCCCGACGACGAGACCCCGGACTGGTTCGCGCCGAAGCTGCCGGATCTGTCGGCGCTGCCGGACCACGCGCTGGTCACCGACATCGTCTATGTGCCGCTGATGACGCCGACCCTGCAAGCGGCCGAGCAACGCGGACTGCGCCATGCCGACGGGCTCGGCATGCTGCTGCACCAGGCGGTGCCGGGCTTCGAGCGCTGGTTCGGCCAGCGCCCGGCGGTCAGCGAGGCACTGCGCGCGAAAATCATCCGCGACATCGAGAGCGGGGTCTGACGGTGATGCGAGGCCGGCGCGGACAGGGCGAGCGATGATCGTCCTCGGCCTCACCGGCTCGATCGGCATGGGCAAATCGACCGCCGCCGCCATGTTCGCGGACGAAGGCGTGCCGGTGCATGATGCCGACGCTGCGGTGCATCGGCTTTATGCCGGCCGCGCCGCACCGCTGATCGAAGCGGCCTTTCCGGGCACGGTGAGCGACGGCATCGTCGACCGCGCGGCGCTGGCGGCAAGGGTGCTGAACGATCCCGCCGCGCTCAAACGGCTGGAGGCGATCGTGCACCCGCTGGTGCGCGCGGAGGAACAGGCGTTTCTCGACGCCGCGCGAAACTCCGGCGCGAAACTCGCGGTGCTCGACATTCCGCTGCTTTACGAGACCGGCGCCGAGACCCGCTGCGACAAGGTCGTGGTGGTCAGCGCGCCGGCCGAGACACAGCGCGAGCGGGTGCTGCGCCGGCCCGGCATGAGCGAGGAGAAATTTGCAACGATCCTGGCCAAGCAGCTGCCGGACGCGGAAAAACGCGCCCGCGCCGACATCGTCATCGACACCGGCGGCGGCTTCGACGCCACCCGCGCGGCGGTCGCGGCGGTGGTGGCGGACCTCTGCGGGGGTGAGGACACTTTGCTTTCAGAATAGACACGAACACCCACATCGCCGGTGGATACCGGCCACCATCTCCACCCCGCCCCTTGCCTCGCCGTCCCGCCTGAACGACAACACCCCCAAAGCGGGGGCCAGCATGCGGGAAATCGTCTTCGACACCGAAACCACGGGCCTCGACCCGGAGGTCGAGCGGGTGATCGAAATCGGCGGCGTCGAGTTGTGGAACCACATTCCGACCGGCAAGAGCTACCACACCTTCGTCCGGCCGGACGGCCGCAAGGTCGATCCCGGCGCCTTCGACGTCCACGGCATTTCCGACGAATTCCTGGCCGACAAGCCGCTGTTCGAGGAGATTGCCGAGGAATTCCTCGAGTTCTTCGCCGGCGCCCGGCTGATCGCCCACAACGCCGTCTTCGACACGCGGTTTCTCAACGCCGAGCTGAAGCGCATCGGCCAGCCGCCGATCGAGGCCTCGCGCGTCATCGACACGTTGCCGATGGCGCGGCGCAAGTTCCCGATGGCGCCCGCGACGCTCGACGCGCTGTGCTCGCGCTTTTCGATCGACACCAGCCGCCGTGACAAGCACGGGGCGCTCTTGGATTCGGAGCTGCTCGCCGAGGTCTATATCGAACTGATCGGCGGGCGGCAGGCGGCGCTGGGACTGGCGGTGGAGACCGATACCGCCGGCGACGGGACGGATGGCGATTTCGGCCGGATCGAGCCGCGGCCGGTGCCGTTGCCGCCGCGGCTGACGGCGGAAGAGGCCGCAAGCCACCGCGCCTTCGTCGCGACGTTGGGCGAGGAGGCGCTGTGGTGGCGGTTTCTGGAGCGCCCGCGGGCGGCGGAAACCACCGACGCCTGATCGCGCCGGCTCAAGGTGCTGCTCACCGAAACGCCGGCGGCATCGCGTGATGCCGCCGGCGTTTGTCATTCAAGTCTGATGGCAGGCGTCCGCCTCAGCCGGTCTGGACCTTCTGGCGGGCGCGCTCCTCGGCCATGCGCTGCTGGAACAGTTGCGAGAAGTCGATCGGGTCGATCATCAGCGGCGGAAAGCCGCCATTGCGGGTCACATCGGCCATCACCTGGCGGGCGAAGGGGAACAACAGCCGTGGGCATTCGATGAACAGCACCGGCAGAATGTGCTCCTGCGGAAAATTCTGCAGCTTGAAGACGCCGCCATATTCGAGCTCCACGTTGAACATCAGGTCGGCGCCCTCGCCGGCCTTGGCGTTCAGCGTCAGCCGCACGTCGTAGTCGCCGTCGGAGCCCTCGATCGGATTGGCGCCGACATTGACCCCGATATTGATACCCGGCGCCTTGGTCTGGCCGCGCAACACGCCCGGGGCGTTCGGGCTCTCGAAGGAGAGATCGCGGATATACTGGGTGAGGATGTTGATGCTGGGCGGCGTGGCGGTCGTCGCTGCGCCGTCGCCGGTGGCGGCACCATTGCCGTTGGTCTTCTGGTCGTTGGTCTCGGACATGTTGGCTCCCGTCTTGATGCTGGTCCCGGCCTGGATCACCGCCAAAGCGGGCGCCGCGTCGGGCTCGGTCATGTTGGCGCGGGATGCGGGCGAAACCGGTTTCCGCTCGACCTCACCCCGCTTTTGCGGCCCCGGTACTGGCCCGGAGCGGCACGAAAATGGTGGGCGCGAGCGCTATCACGCGGTCAAGGCGAGGACAAGACGAAGGCGATCCCGCGTCGCGCCCGGCTCAGTGCAGGATGCGGCCTTGCGGCGTGTCGTCACCCTCGCGCTTGTCGTTCCAGGGCGAGGAGGGATCGGGCCGGCGCTCGAACTCCTCGCCGCTGAGATCGACCACGTCCGGCCCGCCGCCAGCCCGCGGATCGGGTTGGGGGCCGCGGGTGCCGGGATTCCACGTTCCGGACCCCTGCGCCACGACGATGACGCGGCTTTTCATGAAATTCCAGATGCCGTCGCGGATTTTCGGCACGAACAGGAGAAATCCGAGCGTGTCCGTGACGAGGCCGGGGGTCAAAAGCAAAACGCCGGCGATCGCGATCATCACGCCATGCACCAACTCGCGGCCCGGCATGCGTCCGGCGCGGATGTCGGCCTGGATGCGTGCCAGGGTGGACAGGCCCTGCTGCTTCAGCAAAAGCGTGCCGATGATGGCGGTCAACAAGACGAGGCCGAGCGTTGGCCACAGGCCGATCGCGTTGCCGACCAGGATAAACACGGCGATCTCGAGGATCGGTATTACCAGCAGCAGAAAGGGAATTAGGGCGAAGGGCATGGTTTGGTCACTCCTTTGACGGCATAATGCCCCTCAAGCGCATTTCGGGCACCATCGCATCGCAAGATGAGATAGGAAGTCCGGGAACGAATTTGAATGCATCGCCTGCCGTCTCTATATGGGAGCGGATGGCATGGGCGACGGCGAGGCGACGGCACCAATGAGTTTCGGGACGATCTTTTTCATAGTACTTGCGGCGATCGTCCTGTTTCAGCTGCGCAGTGTGCTCGGGCGGCGTACCGGCAGCGAGCGTCCGCCCTTCGACCCCTATTCCCGTCAGGAACGGCGGCCGGAGGAAACCGCACCGAACGACAACGTCGTCACACTGCCGCATCGCAGGCTGCCCGGCGGCAGCGATGCCGCCGCGCCTGAGACCACCTATGAGGCCATCGACAAGCTGGCCGCGCCCGGCACGCCTCTGAATACGGAGCTGCGCCGTATCCGCGATGCTGACCCGAATTTCGAGCCGAGGGAATTCCTCGAGGGCGCCAAGCTCGCTTATGAGATGATCGTCACCGCCTTTGCCGATAGCGACCGCAAGGTCTTGAAGAACCTGTTGTCGAACGAGGTCTATCAGGGCTTCGAGCAGGCGATCACCGACCGTGAACAGCGCGGCGAGCGCATGCAGTCCTCCTTTGTCGGCATCGACGACGCGATCATCGTCTCGGCCGAGCAAAAGGACCGCGAGGCTTTGGTCACGGTGCGCATCGTCGCGCAGTTGATTTCCGCCGTGCTGAAGCCGGATGGTGAGATCGTCGACGGCGATCCCGAAGCCGTTGTCGAGGTCAAGGACGTCTGGACCTTCTCGCGCGATACCCGCTCGCGCGATCCGAACTGGAAGCTGGCCGGGACCGAATCCGAAGAAGACTGAACCGGATCGGCGAGTCGTTCGATGACCCGTTTCGTGCGCCGCAGCTTTGCCGAACTGCCGGGCTGGGCCGGAGCCGATCACGCCCTGGCCTTTGCCGCGTTTCGCGGCAGCGCTACCCGGATCGTCGAGGACCAGGTGGCTGCGGGAAAGCTGGACATTGCGCCAGGTGCCTTTCGCATCGCGGCCGAGGCGGCGTTGGCGGCCGAAGAGCTGGACAAGGCCGCCGGACGGTCCTTCTTCGAGACGCATTTTGTGCCGCTGCGCATCGTGCCGGACGGCGCCGGGACCGAGGCATCGGGCTTCGTCACTGGCTATTACGAGCCGGTCGTCGCCGCTTCGCCGGTGCGCACAGGCAAATTCCGGTTCCCGCTCTACGCGCCACCGCCGGATCTGGTGAAGATCGACGACGTGTCGCGCCCCCCGGGGCTTGACCCATATTTCCGCTTCGCGCGCCGCGCTCCCTGCGGGCTGCTCGAGGAATATCCCGACCGCGCGGCGATCGAAGCCGGGGCGCTGGCCGGACAGGGTCTGGAAATCGCCTGGCTCGATGATCCGGTGGAGGCGTTCTTCATCCACATTCAGGGATCGGCTCGGCTGCGTCTGTCGGACGGACGCGAGATCCGTGTCGGCTATGCCGCCAAGACCGGCCATCCGTTCACCGCGATCGGCCGTCGCCTGGTCGATGAGGGCGAACTGACGCTGGCTGAAGCCGACATGGACGGCATCAGGGGATGGCTGACGGCACATCCCGAGCGGCGGCAGGCGCTGTTCAACCGCAACCGCTCCTTCATCTTCTTTCGGGAAATGCCGGTGGATGACCCGGCAAAGGGCCCGATCAGCGCGGCGAAGGTGCCGCTCACGGCGCTGGCCTCGATCGCGGTCGACCGGGAACTCGCGACCTTCTGCGTGCCCTATTTCATCGACGCGCCGCAGCTTGTCGTGGCGGGTGAGCGGTTCCGCCGCCTGATGATCGCGCAGGATACCGGCTCGGCCATTCTCGGACCCGCCCGCGCCGACATCTTCGTCGGATCGGGACCGGAGGCGGGAAGGATCGCCGGGCGGATTCGCCATGCAGCGGATTTTTCCGTCCTGGTGCCGGCGGGGCTCGCCGAGAGTCTCGTCCGATGAGGCGGGGGCGGCGGCTCAGCGGCGAGGATGCCCGCCTGTGGGCGAGCGTCGCGCGCACCGCCATGCCACTGAAGGGCAAGGTGCATCCCCAAATGCCGGAGGAACCGCCGGATCGGCTCTCCGAAGCCTTTTCCGCGACGCGCGGTCAGAGCGAGGATGCTGGCTCGGCCGACCGGCAGGTGCCAGAGCGCCCGGGCCGGCGCCTGACCCAGCATCCCATTGAAAAACCGACGCGGCGCAAGATCGCCAAGGGGCGGCTCGGCATCGAGGCGCGCATCGACCTGCATGAAATGACCCAGGGCGGCGCCCATGACGCGCTGATCGGCTTTCTGCGCCAGGCGCAGGCGATGGGCCTGCGCCATGTGCTCGTCATTACCGGCCGGGGTGCGCGACCCGGTTCGGCCTTCGGCTCGCGCGGGGTCTTGCGCCGGGTGGTGCCGCTGTGGTTCGCAGGGCCGGAATTCCGGCCGCTGGTGTCCGGCTTCGACAGCGCCGAGCGTCATCACGGCGGCGACGGCGCGCTCTATGTCCGAGTGAGGCGCTTCTCATGACCCCACTCGGCGAGAAGATCCGCGTCATGCGCAAGGAGCGCGGCGTGTCCCAGGGCGAAATGGCCGCCGCGCTCGGGATTTCGAGCGCCTATCTCTCGGCGCTCGAACACGGCCGGCGCGGACGCCCGACCTGGGAACTCCTGCAGCGCATCATCGGCTATCTCAATGTGATCTGGGATGAGGCGGAGGAGCTGGAGCGGTTGGCCGAACTCTCGCATCCGAAGGTCACGGTCGAAACCGCCGGACTGAGCCCGGATGCGACGGCGCTGGCCAACCGGCTTGCCGAGACCATCGCGATCCTTCCCGCCGACGACGTCAAGCGTCTGCTCGCCGCGCTGGAGACAGCGGCGACGCGGGCCGAGGCGGCGCTGAAGGAAAAGCGGCGACGACGGTAGCTGCGGGTTGCAAGGGGGCAGCCGCGGCCTCCGGCGGTCGATTCACGTGAAACGGACGGGCTCAGGGCGAATTCTTAAGCATCCGTTAACCATGACCCACGAAACTGGTCCGTCCGGCGACGACACGGTCGTGGCCAACCCTCTCGCGGTGTCACGCCCGATGTGCCGACTTCTTGCCTATGCCGGCCCGCCCATCTTTCTCGATCGGCTGCTGGTCGAACCGCGCGCCTCGCTGATCTCCCAGTCGCTGGCGGCACGCGAAGCCAAGACGATCGTCAATGGCGACGGCTGCGGTATCGGTTGGTATGGAGAGCGCCCCGAGGCCGGCGTCTATCGCGGCATATCGCCGGCCTGGTCGGACGCCAATCTCGTTTCGCTCTGTCGCCAGATCCGCTCACCGCTGTTCCTGGCGCATGTCCGTTCGGCGACCTACGGCGAGGTCTCCACCGCCAACTGCCATCCTTTCGCCGACGGCCGGCATCTGTTCATGCACAACGGCCAGATCGGCGGCTATGAGCGGCTGCGCCGGGGCATCGACGCCCTCATCCCGGACGCGCTCTATCCCAGACGGCGAGGCACCAGCGATTCGGAGGCAATCTTCCTGGCGGCACTGGGATGTGGACTGGACGACGATCCGGTCGCCGCCATCGCGGCGACCCTCTCCACGATCGCGACGACGGTTCGCGCGACCGGGGAAACCGCGCCGCTCCGCTTCGCCGCCGTCCACAGCGACGGCGAGACCTTTTGGGCCTATCGCTGGGCCAATGACGGCCTGCCGCCGTCCCTGTACTGGCGCCGCGAGGGTGACGGGATCGTCGTCGCGTCGGAGCCCTGCGACGCGGACACCGGAAACTGGACGATCGTGCCGCCGGCCTCGGTGCTGGTCGCACGGCGCGACGGTGCCCCGCGGATCGTCCCGTTCGAGCTTGCCGTAGCGGCACGCGCTGCTGCGTGAGACCGCCGGCCGCCGGGTCGCTGCTTTAGAGGATGAACCGCGACAGATCGGTATCGCCGGCGATGCCGTCGAGCGCCTTGTGCACATAGGCGGCGTCGACCCGGTAGCTCTCGCCGGGCTTGTCGGGCGCCTCGAAGGAAATCTCGTCGAGCACCCGCTCCATCACCGTCTGCAGACGCCGCGCGCCGATGTTCTCGATCGAGCCATTGAGCGCCACCGCCGTGTCGGCGATGGCGTCGATGGCGTCGTCGGTGATCTCCAGATCGACATTCTCGGTCTTCATCAGGGCGATATATTGCTTGATCAGCGAGGCCTCGGTTTCGGTGAGGATGCGGCGGAAGTCCTCCTTGGTCAGCGCTCGCAACTCGACGCGGATCGGTAGCCGACCCTGTAGCTCGGGTAGAAGGTCCGATGGCTTGGAGACGTGGAACGCGCCGGACGCGATGAACAGAATGTGATCGGTCTTCACCGGGCCGTGCTTGGTCGCGACCGTGGTGCCCTCGACAAGGGGCAGGAGATCGCGCTGCACACCTTCGCGCGAAACGCCGGCCGAATGCCCGTCCTTGTTCGCCACCTTGTCGATCTCGTCCAGGAAGACGATGCCGTTGTTCTCGACCGCGTCGATCGCCTCGCGCACCAGCTGCTCCTGGTCGAGCAGCTTGTCGGACTCCTCGCCGATCAGGAATTCGTAGCTCTCGCGCACGCTGGTACGGCGCTGCTTGGTGCGGTTCATCGCCTTGCCGAACATCTCCGACAGATTGAGTACGCCGATGTTGGCGCCGGGCATGCCGGGGATTTCCATGCCGCCCATCGGGTTGCCGGTATCGGCGACCTCGATATCGATTTCCTTCTCGTCGAGTTCGCCCGATCGCAGCTTCTTGCGGAAGGAATCGCGGGTCGATGGCGAGGCGGTCTTGCCGACCAGCGCGTCCAGCACCCGGTCCTCGGCGCCCTGATGCGCCTTCGCCTTCACCTCCTCGCGCTTCTTCTCGCGCACCAGCCCGATGCCGATCTCGACGAGGTCGCGGATGATTTGCTCGACGTCGCGGCCGACATAGCCGACTTCGGTGAACTTGGTCGCCTCGATCTTGATGAACGGCGCGCCGGCGAGCCGCGCGAGACGGCGGGAGATCTCGGTCTTGCCGACGCCGGTGGGTCCGATCATCAGGATGTTCTTGGGCATCACCTCTTCACGCAGACTGCCTTCAAGCTGCTGGCGCCGCCAGCGATTGCGCAGCGCCACCGCGACGGCGCGCTTGGCGTCCTTCTGGCCGATGATGTGGCGATCGAGTTCGGAGACGATCTCGCGGGGGGAAAAATCAGTCATGACGTCTTCTGGTTGGATGAGAGGGGGAGCGCCGATGGGGTCGTTTTCACCGGGGGCAAAAAGATTCTGGCTGCTACATGGGGGTTACAGTTCGCCCTTGCCACCCGTTGGGCCGCCTTTGGAACCGACGCATGCGGCAAGAACACGCACAGGCGACGACCTTGGAGACGATTGTCAAGGCTACCAATCCAGCCCGGATTGGGATCAAGATAGCCTGTACGATTCGGGGACCCTTAACGGGAATCGAGACGTGGAGACGGGAGATTGCGAGAGGCGGCGGCGATGGGCGGATTCGGGGCAATAGGAGCGGGCGGCGACGGTTTGAACCGGCCGCAAGACCGAAGGGAACGGGACGTTTTTCCGGAGACGGAGGTGTCATGAGCTGCGCGCTCGAACGCCTCAAGGCCCTCGCGGCGCCCTGGGATGACGAGCGCCTCGCGACACTGCTCAGTAGAATTGCGGCAGATTACGGCTTCTCGCACGTGGCCGTCCTGGCGATGCCATCGACCGACGATGGCGGCATGGCCACGCGCTACCTCCTCGGCAATTGGTCGGATGGCTTCGCCCGCTCCTACGAGCAACTCGGGCTGCACCACTTCAAGCTGGTCGTGGGCGCGCTGCGTGCCGATCCGATGCCATTCGTCTGGGACATCGAGACGCTCTACGGCGCCGACGAACCCGAGCCGAGTCCGGCGGCCCAGATGCTGCTCGACGAGGGCTATCTGGCAGGAGCGCTATTGCCGGTGCATGGCCTGACGGCCTTCAACGGCGCCCTGTCGTTCGCCGGCAAGGCCCCCGATCTGTCGGCGCAGACGGTGCGTGACTTGCACCTGATCGCCTTCTCGGTGTTCGGCATGCTGGCGGCGGCGCGCTTCGAGGAAAACCGCAAGAACAACCCCCTGTCGACGCGCGAGCGCGATTGCCTGAAGCTCGCGATGCTGGGCAAGACCTCGTCGGAGATCGGCACCATCCTGTCGCTGTCCGAATACACGATTTCCCAGTACCTCGCTGCAGCGACGCGCAAGGTGAACGCATCGAACCGTACCCATGCCGTCGCGCTGGCGGCGCAGCTCGGCTATCTATCGTGAGCAGCGATCGTCATGTGGATGCGTCGGACTGAGCTATCATGAACGTGCTTCCCAAAGGCGTCCGGCATAGTCCGGGCCATCTTTCCCGCGAAGAGCAGGTGGCGTTGCTCGAGGCGATTCGTGCCGTCGTCGCGGCGGCGCCGCTGTTTCAGCCGGTGATGCCGCGCACCGGCAAGCCGCTGTCGGTGCGCATGACCAATTGCGGCGGCCTCGGCTGGGTCGCCGACCGAGCTGGTTATCGCTATCAACCCACTCATCCGGTGACCGGCGCGTCTTGGCCGGCGATGCCGCCCCAGCTTTTGCGAATTTGGGAGGAGATGTCGGGTTTCGACCATCCGCCCGAGGCCTGCCTGGTCAATTTCTATGAGACCGGCACCAAGATGGGTCTGCATCAGGATAGCGACGAAGAGGATCTGGCGGCGCCGGTGGTGTCGATCTCGCTCGGCGACGACTGCCTGTTCCGGGTCGGCGAGACCACGCGCGGCGGACGAACCACCTCGATCCGGCTACAATCCGGCGACATCGTCGTGCTCGGCGGTGAGGGGCGCCTCGCCTATCATGGCGTCGACCGGATCTATCCGGCCACCTCGGCGCTGTTGAAGAACGGCGGCCGCATCAATCTCACGCTCAGGCGGGTGACGCGCCCGGCGTGAGCGCCCGCGCCGGCCGCCGCGGATTCTCAGAATGCACGGGCCTCACAGCTTGCGCAGCGCGACCTGCTCGGTCAGGTGGTTCGGCCCCTTGCGCAGGATCAGGTCGGCGCGCGGGCGCGTCGGCAGGATGTTCTCGTAGAGGTTCTTGCCGTTGATGTTGCTCCACAGGCCCTCGGCAATCGTCAGGGCTTCTTCGGGCGACACCTGCGAATAGCGGTGGAAGAACGATCCGGTCTCGCGGAACGCCGTCTCGCGCAGCCGCATGAAACGTTCCACGTACCAGCGCTGGATATCGACCTCGTCGGCGTCGATATAGATCGAATAGTCGAAGAAGTCGGAGACGAACGGCACGGCCTTGCCGTCCTTCGGCATGTCGCGCACCTGCAGGACGTTGAGCCCTTCGAAGATCAGGATGTCGGGCCGATCGATGGTGATGCGCTCGCCCGGCACGACATCATAGACGAAGTGCGAATAGACCGGCGCCTCGACCCGCGGCACACCCGCCTTGATCTCGGAGAGGAAACGCAGGATCGCGCTGACGTCGTAGCTCTCGGGAAAGCCCTTTCGCTGCATCAGGCCTTCGGCCTCCAACACGGCATTGGGGTAGAGGAAGCCGTCGGTGGTGATCAGATCGACCTTGGGCGAGGACGGCCAGCGGGCCAGAAGTTCCTTCAACACGCGCGCGGTGGTCGACTTGCCGACTGCGACCGAGCCAGCGATGCCGATGATGAACGGCGTCTTGGGATGCGCCCCACCCTCCGACAGGAAGCGCTGCCGCTGGCCGAACAAAAGCTGCGAGGATTCCACATGGGCGTAGAGCAGGCGCGAGACGGCGAGATAGATGCGGGCGACCTCGTCGAGATCGACCGGATCGCCCATCGAGCGCAACCGGCGAACCTCGTCCTCGGTGAGTGTCAGCGGGGCGTCGGCGCGGAATTTCGCCCATTCGGCCGCCGAGAAGACACGGTAGGGCGAGAACTTCGAGGGCGCGAGCTGGTCCATCAGTCGCTCACTCGACCGGGATCATGCGGCCGTCCGGCTTTCTCTGCGATTCCCGTTTGCGCCGTCCGCCGTCCGAGCTCCGCCATCACCGCCGACAGCGGCACATGGCGGACTCGCAGCGCGACCAGGAGATGATAGAGGAGATCGGCCGCCTCCGACGTCAGTCGCTCGTCGTCCTGCGAAACCGCGGCGATAACGGTCTCGGTCGCCTCCTCGCCGAGCTTCTTGGCGACATGGCCGATGCCCTTGGCGACCAGCGAGGCCGTGTAGGAGCCGCTATCCTCGGACGTGGCACGCGCGGCGACGATCGTCTCCAGATCGGCGAGGGTGAAGTCTGTCATGATGACCTTTCGCTATGCGGTCTTTCCAGCGTCTTTCAAGAATGCGCAGGCGATCGTCGGCCTGAAGCTGGCTGTCGTTGAGACATCTACAGCGGCGTTGGAGCGGATGCGAATCTCGCGACCCATCGCTCAGTCGACCGGGTCGAGCCGCATCGGGATGGAAGCCGCCGCCATATGCGCCTTGGCTTCGCCGATCGTATGGGTGCCGAAGTGAAAGATCGAGGCGGCGAGGACCGCCGTCGCGTGGCCGTCGCGGATTCCCTCGACGAGGTGGTCCAGCGTGCCGACGCCGCCCGATGCGATCACCGGCACGCCAACCGCGTCCGCGACCGCGCGGGTGAGATCGAGGTCGAAGCCGGATTTGGTCCCGTCGCGGTCCATCGAGGTGAGGAGAATTTCGCCGGCCCCGAGCGAGACCACGCGCCGGGCGAAGGAAATGGCGTCGATCCCGGTCGCGGTGCGCCCGCCATGGGTGAAGATCTCCCAGCGTTGCTCCTCGCCCGTCGCGGTGACCCGCCGCGCGTCGATGGCAACGACGATGCACTGGTCGCCGAACTTGTCGGCCGCCTCGGCGACGAGTTCCGGCCGGTTTACCGCGGCGGTGTTGATCGCAACCTTGTCGGCACCGGCCAGAAGCAGGCGTCGGACGTCGGATACGGCGCGCACGCCGCCGCCCACGGTCAGCGGCATGAAACAGTGCTCGGCGGTCTGGGCGACGACGTCGAGGATCGTCTCGCGGTTGTCGGAGGAGGCGGCGATATCGAGAAAGCAGAGCTCGTCGGCGCCGGCGGCATCATAGATCTGCGCCGCGGCCACCGGATCGCCGGCATCGACCAGCCCCTCGAAGTTGACGCCCTTGACGACGCGGCCGTCCTTGACGTCGAGACAGGGAATGATGCGCGCCTTGAGGGTCATGGGAAATGATCTAGTTTAAGTGGATTGCAAGAGGGGTTTTGTTGCCAAAAACGCCCAACTATTCAGACTTCGTTTTCTATGCCGATGAGAGCGGCGACCATTCGCTCAGATCGATCGATCCGGCATATCCCGTTTTTTGTTTGGCGCTATGCGGCTTTCGCAAGCGGACCTATTCCTCGTCAATCGTGCCCCGCTTTCAGGACTTCAAATTCCGATATTTCGGGCACGATGCAGTGGTGCTCCATGAACGCGAGATTCGCCAGCAAAGCAACGATTTTCGGATATTGACAGACAGGAACCTCAGGGCGCGCTTCAATGAGGAACTTTCTTCACTCGTCGCGCGAGCGCGCTTTAGGGTATTTTCATGTGTGATCGACAAACGTTTGATCACGTCGGACATGTTTCCTGATCATCCGTACCATGTCTCGCTCAAATTAGGTCTGCAAGGCGCGTATCGCTTTCTGCGATCAAGAGGGCAAGAATCAAACGTCACTCACTTTATATTTGAAAAAAGAGGGGCGAAGGAGGATGCAGAGCTCGAATTGGAGTTTTTTCGAATCATTCAGGGCCAGAACGATTTGCGGGTTCGTATGGATGGCTTCCGGATTATTCTAGCGGACAAGAAAACCAACTCCACCGGCATGCAACTCGCTGATCTGGTTGCACGGCCAATTGGCTTGCGTTTTGTGCGCCCAAGCCAGCCAAACCGCGCCTACGAGACGATCGAAGCCAAGCTATCTGGATACTCCAAGGACGCGTCAGCAAAGCGAGGAATCTTCATCCCTAAAAGCGAAAGGCCCCGGAATATTCCAGAGCCTAACGCCGACCGGGAAACCCCAATCCATTTATAAACAAAATAGGGAAACAGACTAGGAACGTCAAGTTCCTCTTGACAAATCAAGAAAACAGAGTCCTGCGAGTCCCTTAGCGGGAACCGCGTGGAGCAGACGACCTGAAGATTGTTAGGTTCGCATCGAATCATCCGACGCCGCGATACAGATCGGCAAGGGCCAGCGTGACGCCGAGGCCGGTGAGCGGCACGGTCTCGTCGCGTCCGACGATCATGTCCGGCCTGGCGAAGGCCCCGGTGTCGTCCCGGCTCCACAGCCAGACCCGGGGCTCGTCCTGGGCAAGGACAAGATAGTGCGAAAGCGACGGGATCGCGGTGTATTCCTCTACCTTTTCCCCGAAGTCGACCGCTAGCGAGGCAGGCGACAGGATTTCCGCCAAGAGAACCGGTTCGCGAGCGGCAAGGTCCGAACCGCTACCGCCGGCGCGGTCGACGAAGACGTCCGGATAGCGAACGCCCGCGGGCGTCTTCACGGCGAAATCCGCCGAGCCGATGTCGAAGGCGGCGAGGTCGAGTTTCGCGCCGAGTGCCAGGCCCAGCAGATAGGCCAGCTTGGCGTGGTTCCGCGATACGTTGACCATCATCTCGACGATCCTCCCCCGCACGAATTCGCGCTTTCCCTCGCGCCCCTCGTTCCAGCGCAGGAAGTCCTCCGTCGTTCTGATGGCCGATGCCTGGATATTCATGGCGACCATGATAGAGCCGAACGGGTCTTCGATGAAGGCCAAATCCATCGGACGGTTCTGGAGCGGCAATGGCCAGCGACGCGGCGCTAAAACGGACGATCGAGGCCGGCGATCTGACGGTCGCCTATCGCGATGCCGCAGCGGTAACCGAGACGGGCGCCCCGCCCCTGCTGCTGCTGCATGGCGCGGTCCAGACCAAGGCGGTGTGGTCGGCGCAGATACCGGCGCTGTCGCGGTCTCGGCGGGTCGTCGCCCCCGATTTCCGCGGCCACGGCGAAACGCGTGGCGATACCGCCGGCCTCTCGGTGGAAACCCTCGCCGAGGATGGATTCCGGTTTCTCAACGCGCTCGGCATCGATCGCGTGTCGCTCGGCGGGGTGTCGCTTGGCGGGATGGTGGCGCTGGAGATGGCGGCGCAACAGCCTGAGCGCGTCGACGCGCTGATCCTCGCCGACACGCCACTCGCCCTCTCGCTGCACGGCCCGGTCCGATCGATCCTGGAAGCACTGGGGCCGCAGCGCATCCTGTCGCCGCTGTTCCTGCTTTTCGGCCGGCGCCGCACCGCGCGGCTGGGTATCGCGGCGGTTCGGGCACTGTTCGGCAAAAAATGGGTGGGAGCCGACGCCGAACGGCACTTCGTTGCCGGCTTCGCCACCATGCCGCCGGCGGCGATTCTCGCGACCTACGAAGCGATCGTGGCGGCGGACCCGGCGGCAATCCGCGCGCTCGACATCCCCTGCCTGGTCATTCTGGGCGACGACGAGGTGTCGCTGGTGGTCGATCACGCCGCCGAGATCGCCCGCCGGATCGGCCGGGCTGAAATCGTCCGGGTTGAGGGCGGCCATGTCGCCAATCTCGATGCGCCCGAGGCGTTCAACCAGGCCGTGGCGGCGTTTTTGGAAGGTGTAAACTCCTGAGCCCTTCCGACCAGCTGGGACATCCTCGTCGCGGTTCACGTGAAACATCCGGACGCTGTCAGCCCGCGTCCCGCAGCACCTCCAGCGCCTCCCGTGCATCGATCCGCCCGTCATAGAGCGCCCGGCCGGAGATTGCGCCTTCGAGTCTGTGGGCGTCCGGCATGGTCAGCCGCACGACGTCGGCGAGCGAGGCGAGGCCGCCCGACGCAGTGACGGGAATGGAAATGGCCTCGGCCAGATCGATTGTGGAGTCCCAGTTGATGCCGGCCAGCACCCCGTCCCGGTCGATGTCGGTGTAAATGATCGCGGCAACGCCCGCGTCCTCGAACCGGCGGGCCAGATCGACGGCCGTCAGCTCGGACGTCTCCGCCCAGCCCTCGACCGCGACCTTGCCGCCCTTGGCGTCGATGCCGACGGCGATACGGCCGGCATAGGCGCGCGCGGCCTGCTTTACGAGCTCCGGATCGCGAACCGCCACCGTGCCGAGGATGACCCGCGCCAGTCCCTTCTCCAGCCAGCGCTCGATGTCGGCCAGCGTGCGGATGCCGCCGCCGAGCTGAATCTTCATACCCGCGCCGACCGCCGCGACGATCGCTTCCACCGCGCCGCCATTGACGGCCTTGCCCTCGAAGGCGCCGTTGAGGTCGACCACGTGCAGGTGGGTAAAGCCGGCGTCGCGAAACTCCCGTGCCTGCGCGGCAGGGTCGGCGTTGTAGACCGTCGCCTCGTCCATGAGGCCGAGCTTGAGGCGCACGCAGGCGCCGTCCTTGAGATCGATGGCGGGGAAGAGAATGGGCAAGGGTTTCAAGGCGTCCATTGGAGGAAATTGCCGATGAGAGCCAGGCCGAACCTCTGGCTCTTTTCGGGGTGAAACTGGGTGCCGGCCTTGTTGCCGCTGGCAACGATCGCGGTGACAGGGCCGCCATAGTCGGTCGTGGCGATGACGTCGGATTCGTTCGTCGCGAGGAGCTGATAGGAATGGACGAAATAGGCGTGTAGTCCCGCGTCGCCGGTCGGGATGCCGGTCAGCAGCGGGTGCGCGTGTCTCACGTGAATCGTGTTCCAGCCGATCTGCGGGAGTTTCAACGCCGGATCGGAGGGGACCATCTTCTCGACGTCGCCGGCAATCCAGCCGAGCCCCGGCGTGATGGTCTTTTCGAGCCCGCGCGAGGCCATCAGCTGCATGCCGACGCAGATTCCGAGGAACGGACGCGCCTTGGCTTCCACCGCCTCGCGCAGCGCCGCGACCATGCCGGGCACGGCATCGAGCCCGGCCCGGCAGTCGGCAAAGGCGCCGACGCCCGGCAGGACGATCCGGTCCGCCCGCAGCACGGTTTCCGGATCGGCGGTGAGCAGGATTGCGGCATCGATGCCGGCCTCGCGGGCGGCGCGCTCGAAGGCCTTCGTTGCCGAGTGCAGATTGCCCGAGCCATAGTCGATGATCGCGACGCGCTGCATCAGCGCGCTCCCATCGTGCCGAAGAAGCCGCCGGTGCGGGCCGGCGCCGGTTTGCGGCGCTCGGCCGTCCACGGAGCGGCGGCGAGCGCTGGCTGTACGGCGGTAGCGTCGGCCGGCCGGCGATCGCCGCCATAATAGACCATCTCGGCCTCCGACAGCCCAGCGGCCTGAAACGCCGCCGTCTCGCGCCAGCCCTTGCGCCGATACCTTGCGGCGCGAAGGGTCGGTCCCTCCAGCGCGATCAGAAGGCCGAGCAGGAATTGCAGGATGGCCGCCGTCAAGTCGAAGCCCTGCTCGCCGAGCAGCGAGATGGCGACGAAAAGGACGAGCGCGGCGATCCCGGCCAACCAGAGGCGGTAGCGGAAAAGCCACAGGAAGGTGAACAGGAACGCCCAGATCGAGAACGCATCGCGCACGAACACGGTGTCCTTGGCCCGGTCGTTCTCCGGCGGCTCGAAGACGATGAAGCGGCTCAGCGCCATGATGGGCTCTTCCGCGCTGTCCGGCTCACGCCAGCATGCCCTTGGTGGACGGCACGAGGTCGGCCTGGCGGGGATCGATAGCGACGGCGTCGCCGAGGACGCGCGCCACCGCCTTGAAGCAGGTCTCGGCGATGTGGTGGGCGTTGGCGCCGGCCAGATTGGTGACGTGCAGCGTCACGCCGGCGTTCTGAGCCAGCGCCTGGAGGAATTCACGCACCAATTCGGTGTCGAAGCCGCCGATCTTGTCGCGGGTGAAATCGGCCGAAAACACCAGGAACGGCCGGCCCGACACGTCGATCGCCGCGCGGGTCAGGCATTCGTCCATGGCCAGATCCAGCGAGGCGTAGCGCCGGATGCCGCGTCGCTCGCCGAGCGCTTGTCTGATCGCCTGGCCGAGCGCGATGCCGGTATCCTCGACCGTGTGGTGATCGTCGATGTGGAGATCGCCCTTCGCCGCGACGTCCATGTCGATCAGCGAATGGCGCGAGAGTTGTTCCAGCATGTGGTCGAAGAAGCCGACCCCGGTCGCGATGGTCGACCGGCCGGTGCCGTCGAGGTCGACGCGCACGCGGATCTCGGTTTCCTTGGTCTTTCTCTCGACGACGGCGTCGCGCCGTCCGGCTGTCTCGCCCATTTGCTGTCGCCTTCTCGCGGATGTCGTCCGGCTTCTAGCACCGGGGCTGTGGCTCTGTCATGGGGGCATGCCGGAGAGGCCGCACATTCCCTTGCAATCGGGTAGATTGACAGCCTCGGTCCTTCATCAGCGCATTATTGAGAAACCCAACCGGTTGGGTTAAATGCTGTCATGGTCACTGTCCTGCGTTCCCTCGGGCTACGCGTGGTTATCTACCTCAACGATCACGAACCGGCGCACGGCCGGCGGTGATCGAGCAAAGGCGCATGACCAAGGGCGAGTTGCGCAAGGCGCTGGCGTTGGTTGCGGAACATCAGGCAGCGCTGCTCCGGCGGTGGGAGGAGATTCATGGCTGAGTTCGAACTGACAGATGCCGAGTACGACGCAGCGACGCGGCGCGGTAAGCAAGCCGGCACCGGGCAACCTCGACCCTCTTCTGTCCATTTTGATTCGGAAACCGGCCGGATCGTCGTCGAATTCATCAACGGAGCCGCTTTCATGGTCCCGGCCCGGTCCCTCCAGGGGCTCGAAATGGCGTCGGACGCCGAACTGGGTGATGTCGAAATTCTCGGAGACGACGGCCTGCACTGGGAAGCGCTCGACGCCGACTTCACCATTGCCGGTTTGATGGCCGGGGTGTTCGGGACACGCTCCTTCGTCGATGTGGCGCGCAAAGGCGGCAAGGCCCGGACCGTCGCGAAGATCGCCGCGTCCCGAACGAACGGGGCCAAGGGCGGACGACCGCGCAAGGCGGCTGGGTGATCGTCGCCACTTGGCAATCCCTTTCGCCGGGTCCACATGGGACGCGGATGAAAAGGACGCGACTATGAGCATTCAGAACCACGATCCGGCCACGATCTACGGCACTACCATCGTCACTGTCCGCAAGGGCGGCAAGGTGGTGATCGCCGGCGACGGCCAGGTGTCGCTCGGCAACACCGTGATGAAGGGCAACGCGAAGAAAGTCCGCCGCATCGGCAAGGAAGGCGCCGTCATCGCCGGCTTCGCCGGTGCCACGGCCGACGCCTTCACGCTCTTGGAGCGGCTGGAGGCCAAGCTCGAGCAATATCCCGACCAGCTGATGCGCGCCTGCGTCGAGCTCGCCAAGGACTGGCGCACCGACCGCTATCTGAGGCGTCTTGAGGCGATGATGATCGTCGCCGACAGACAGGTGACCCTGACGCTGACCGGCAATGGCGACGTGCTGGAGCCGGAGCATGGCGTTATCGCCATCGGCTCTGGCGGCAATTACGCGCTCGCCGCCGCGCGGGCGCTGGCCGAGACCGATTACGACGCCGAGGAAATTGCCCGCCGGGCAATGAAGATCGCCGCCGAGATCTGCATCTACACCAACGACAATGTGGTGGTTGAGAGCCTCGACACGGCCTGAGACCTGTGTGGCATGCTTCGCCTGTCGGCCGACATCCCGAAGGTCGCGCTTTCAGCCTGCCGGAAAGATCGGTACCCGGGGTGTGGTCTCCGGCGCGAACAGTCCGGTGAGGCGCGGGTCGTCGGCAATCTCCACCATCTGTCGGACCGGCCGGAAACCGCTGCGGCGGTAGAATGCCATCGCCTTCGGATGGTCCATGGTGTTGGTGTGCAGCCATAGCCGTGCGATCGGCCGCGCGAAGGCGATGGCGATGGCGCGGCCCATCATGTAACGCGCGGCACCCGTGCCGATCAGCGGTTCGGTGACGCCGAAGAAGACCAGCTCGCAGCTCTCGGTCTCCCTGAAATCCAATTCGACGATGCCCTCCGCGCGGCCTTCGACACAAAGCGCGTGGATTGCGATATCGGGATGCTGGATCGTGGCGCGTCGTGCCTCGGCTGGCAGGGCAAGCCGGGAATACCACAGATGGGCGGCGCCGACGCGGCGATAGAGATCCTCGTACCAGCACGGGTCGGGGGTCGGGATCGGATCGAGACGCCAGGGGGTGTCGGCTGGCGCCGCCTCAGCCGACACCGGCGTGGGTGGCGCGGTCATTTCCAGGACCGTGGCGATGGCGGCGATCTTGCCGGGCGCGATCGGCGTGAAACCGTCGGGCAGGGTCATGCGGATATCTCCAGCGATTAGACGGAAAAGCCCGCGGCGAGCGATCGCCGCGGGCTTTGCTGATTCACGTGGAACGCCCCGCGCCCGAAGGCGCCGAGAGCGATGGCCTTGCGGCCTATTCCTCGTCGCCGCGTCCCTTCAGGGCCGCGCCGAGAATGTCGCCGAGCGAAGCGCCGCTATCGGTCGAACCGAACTGCGCGACGGCTTCCTTCTCCTCGGCGATCTGCAGCGCCTTGATCGACACGCCGACGCGGCGGGCCTTCTTGTCGAACTGCGTGACGCGGGCGTCGATCTTCTGGCCGACCGAGTAGCGCTCGGGGCGCTGCTCGTCGCGGTCGCGGGCGAGGTCGGCGCGGCGGATGAAGGAGGTGAGATCGGTATCGACGATCTTCACTTCCAGACCGCCGTCCTTGACCTCGGTGACCTCGCAGGTGACCACGGCGCCGCGGCGCACGTCACCGGCTTCCGCCGCCTCGACGAACGGATCGCCGCCGACCTGCTTCATGCCCAGCGAGATGCGCTCCTTGTCGATATCGACGTCGAGCACCTGCGCCTTGACCATGTCGCCCTTGTTGAACTCCTCGATGACCTGCTCGCCCGGACGGTTCCAGTCGAGGTCGGAGAGGTGGACCATGCCGTCGACATCGCCTTCGAGCCCGATGAACAGGCCGAACTCGGTCTTGTTCTTGACTTCACCCTCGACGATCGTGCCGATCGGGAACTGGTCGCGGAACGACTCCCAGGGATTGGAAAGCGTCTGCTTGAGCCCGAGCGAGATGCGGCGCTTGTTCGGGTCGACCTCGAGAACGACCACCTCGACCTCTTCGGAGGTGGAGAGGATCTTGCCCGGATGGACGTTCTTCTTCGTCCAGGACATCTCGGAGACGTGGATGAGGCCCTCGATGCCCGGCTCCAGCTCGACGAACGCGCCGTAGTCGGTGATGTTCGTGACGCGGCCGGTGACCTTGACGCCCATCGGATACTTGACGCCGATGCCGTCCCACGGATCGGCCTCGAGCTGCTTCATGCCGAGCGAGATGCGGTGCGTCTCTTGGTTGATCCGGATGATCTGGACCTTCACCGTCTGGCCGATCTGCAGTATCTCGGTCGGATGGTTGACGCGGCGCCAGGCCATGTCGGTCACATGCAAGAGGCCGTCGATGCCACCGAGGTCGACGAAGGCGCCGTAGTCGGTGATGTTCTTGACGATGCCGTCGACGGTCTGACCCTCTTCGAGGTTCTGGACGATCTCGGAGCGCTGCTCGGCCCGGCTCTCTTCGAGGACGGTGCGGCGCGAGACGACGATGTTGCCGCGGCGCTTGTCCATCTTGAGGATCTGGAAGGGCTGCGGCGTGTTCATCAGCGGCGTGACGTCGCGGATCGGCCGGATGTCGACCTGGGAGCGCGGCAGGAAGGCAACGGCGCCGTCGAGGTCGACCGTGAAGCCGCCCTTGACCTGGTTGAAGATCTGGCCTTCGACCTTTTCGCCGGCTTCGAACTGCTTCTCGAGCTTGACCCAGCTTTCCTCGCGGCGCGCCTTGTCACGCGACAGGACGGCTTCGCCCAGCGCATTCTCGATGCGCTCGACATAGATCTCGACGACGTCGCCGACCTTGAGATCGCTCTCCTTGCCCTTGGCGCCGAATTCTTTGAGGGCGACACGGCCCTCGACCTTCAGGCCGGCATCGATGACGGCCATGTCCTTTTCGATCGCGACGACGGTGCCCTTGACCACGGCGCCTTCGGCGACGTCCTGTTCGTGGAACGAGGCTTCGAGCAGCGAGGCGAAATCTTCGCGGGACGGGTTTAAGTTAGACATTCCTACTCCTTGGGAACTCCCCCACTATCCGTGGGAAAGCGGCGCGCCGTGGGGCGAAGGCCCCGGGTCAGACATTGCGTTCGCCCGATGTCGCGGTCCGGCCCGTCCCGAAAAAGGGAGAGGCCCGGAGCGGTTTCGCCGGTAAGGCACCGCGCCGTTCGGCGCGCAAGACCGCGGCCGGGCAGGATCGATCGAAGCATGGCGGGCCTTGGAGACATCCGGCGCCAAAAACATCAGGCGGAGGACAAGCCATTGGCCAATAGCCGAAAAGGGCGTGCCATCTCACGAAAAGCCGCCCTTCCACTCCGTTCCGTCAGGCCAGGGACCGGTCGATGATCTCGCAGGCCGCACGGAACGCGGTTTCTATATCCAATTCGCTGGTATCCAGCAAGTGCGCATCGGCCGCCGGCTTCAACGGCGCGACGCTGCGCCCGGCGTCGCGCGCGTCGCGCTCACGGACTTCGGCGAGAATCCGCTCATAGGCGACGTCGCGGCCCTTGGCGGCAAGTTCGTCGGTGCGCCGGCGCGCCCGGACCTCGGCCGAGGCGGTGACGAAGATCTTCACCCGCGCGTGCGGACAGATCACCGTGCCGATGTCGCGGCCGTCGAGAACGGCGCCTTCCGGCCGCGCGGCGAAATCGCGCTGAAAGGCGGTCAGGGCCGACCGGACTTGCGGATGCACGGCGACGCGCGAGGCGAGTTCCCCGGCCTCGCGGCCGCGCAAGCTGCCGTCGTCGAGATGCGACGTGTCGAGCCGCTCGGCGATCGGTGCCACCGCCGCGGCGTCGTCGAGGTCGATGCCGGAACCCTCGGCAAGCTTGCCAATCGCGCGATAGAGCAAGCCTGTGTCGAGATAAGGCAGGCCGTAATGCTCCGCCAGACGCTTGGCGAGGGTGCCCTTGCCGGCGGCGGCGGGTCCGTCGATGGCGATGGTCAGTGGCTCGGTCATAGGGCGTGATCCGTGTTGGACGGCAGGTCCGGCTCCCCATCGGGAGCCGGCGGGTCGAGAGCGAAGGTGCCACGGGCGTCCAGCACCAGCAGGAGCGCGGCGATGATGGCGCCGAGGAGAAAGGGGACGGCGACCATGAACAGGATCAGCTCGAGTTCGCCGATCCATCGGGCGAGGCGCAGCACGAAATCGATGACGCCATTGCCGGTGTCGAGGAGGCCGGGCGGCGCGATCTCGCCACGCAGCGCCAGCCGCTCGGCCGCACTTTTCTCGTTTTGATAGATCACCGCGATCACGCCGCAGAAGGCCAGGAAGGCGGGCATCGGCAAAAGCGCGGCCAGACGGCTGCCGAGAGTCCCCGATCGCGCCCGAAGATGTCTTGCGCGATAACGGCCGTAGATGAAGGCGACCGGCGAGAAGAATACGATGGCGAGGATCGCCGCGATCATGCGCGATTCGCCTTCTCGCGCCGGACGCCGATTTCGATCTGATTCAGCGCCGCATAGGGCGGGCGCTCGAAGATTGTCGGGTCGTCGAGAAAGGCGAGCAGCATATCGAACGCATCGACGCCCCAGAAGACCGGTCCCGCTACGCCGCCCGAATCATGCGGAACGAAGCTTGGAACGCCGAAGACCCCGTCGGCGACGGCGTCTTCGGTATTCGCCCTCAGCGCGGCTTTCGAGGCCTCGGCTGTGGCGAGGGCAGGATCGAGGTCAAGGCGTTCCGCCAGCGCCGCTACGCCTTCCGGCGTGTCGACGGGATGGCCTTGCGAAAAGACGAAATCGAAGGCGCCGCGCACCGTTTCGAGATCCGCACCCGCGCCGTCGTGGGCGCCTGCCAGGAGGCGCAGCGCGGCCAGCGGGTTGAACGGGTGGCGCGGCGGAAACATCGTGGCACGTCCCAGCGTCACTCCGAGAAACACCGCCTGGCGGTAGGTATGCAGGCGCTTGGCTTCGATTTCGGCCGGCCCAAGCTGGCCATGATGGGCCAGCACCGCGCCAAAGAGGATCGCCCGCGGCCGCACCGTGACATCCGCCGGCAGCTCGGGCAGCCGCGCCAGAACGACATGGGCATAGGGCGACAGGAGGTCGTAATAAAAGTCGAGCCGGCGTTTCATGGCTAGCCCTCCGGCGTCTCGATCTGCGCCCCAAGACCGGTCATCATCGCCTCGAATTCGGGAAAGCTGGTGGCGATCATGCGGCCGTCATCGACGCTCACGGCTGTCTCGCAGGCCATGCCGAGAACGAGAAAGCTCATGGCGATGCGGTGGTCGAGATGGGTGGCGACGGTGCCGCCGCCATAGCCGCGCCCCTCCGGATCGCCGGTCACCGTCAGCCAGTCGGCGCCTTCCTCATGGACGATGCCGTTGGCCGCGAGACCGGTGGCGACGGCCGCCAGCCGGTCGCTTTCCTTGACGCGCAATTCGTCGAGACCGCGCATCACCGTCGTGCCCTTGGCGAAGGCGGCGGCGATCGCCAGCACCGGATATTCGTCGATCATCGACGGCGCGCGGGTTTGCGGAACTTCGACGGCGGTCAGTTCGGAATGGCGCACGCGCAAATCGGCGACGTCCTCGCCGCCGGCGACGCGCCGGTTCAGGATTTCGATCGCGGCGCCCATTTCAACGAGCGTTTCGATGAGGCCGGTGCGGGTCGGGTTCATCAGGACGTTTTCGATGGTGACGTCCGAGCCCGGCACGATCAGCGCCGCGACGATCGGGAAGCCGGCCGAGGACGGGTCGCCCGGCACGACGAAATCGGCGACCCCGGTCAGCCGTCCCTGCCCTTCGAGGCGGATATGCCGTGTGCCCGCCCCGTCGGTTTCGACCGCGATCGTCGCGCCGAAACCCTCCAGCATCTTCTCGGTGTGGTCGCGGGTCATCACCGGTTCGATCACCGTGGTGATTCCCGGCGCGTTCAAGCCAGCCAACAGAACCGCGGATTTCACCTGTGCCGAGGCCATCGGCACGCGATATTCGATCGGCGCGGCGACGCGGGGGCCGCGGATCGACAGCGGCAGTCGGTCGCCGGTGCGCGCCACCACCTGCGTTCCCATCAGTCGCAGCGGATCCAGCACCCGGCCCATCGGCCGCTTCGACAGCGAGGCGTCGCCGACGAAGGTGGAGCCGAAATCGTAGGAACCGACGAGGCCCATGGTCAGGCGCGCGCCGGTACCGGCATTGCCGAAATCCAGAACGCCTTCGGGCTCCAACAGACAGCCATTGCCGACGCCGTCGACCACCCAAATGTCGCCGTCCTTGGCGATCAGTGCGCCCATCGCCCGCATGGCATTGCCCGTGGCGATGACGTCCTCGCCTTCGAGAAGTCCGGTGATCCGGGTCGTGCCTGCGGCGATTCCACCGAACAGAAAGGCGCGATGGGAGATCGACTTGTCGCCCGGCACCGTCGTTCGGCCGGTCAGCCCGCCGGCCTTGCGAGCGCTGATCGGCCGTGCTGCCGTCGCCATTGCGTGCATGCGTTTCGTCCCCGTCACTTCCGGCTTCGCGTGCCTGGCTTTGATCGCCTGGCCGCAGCGCGCTCTTTCTGTCGCCGGAATCGGGCTTTGACAAGGGCCGGTCGACGCCGTAAGGGACCAACCGATTTTCATCGGAGCGGAATTGCGGCAGAGAGACAGCCGGCCATCTGTTCGCGGCGGCAAAGCCGCGGCGATGAGCGGCCGGATCGCGCGGCCCTTATCCCACCGAAAGCGACCTGGGCGGACGCGGACGCGCCGACCCCCAAATCGACGAGGCAAGCATGGCGAAACCCGAACTCGGCACCAAGCGGACCGATCCTGAAACGGGTCAAAAATTCTACGATCTGAACAAGGATCCGATCGTCTCCCCCTATACCGGCAAGTCCTATCCGCTCTCCTTCTTCGAGGTGGAACCGGCGCGCGGCTCCGTGCCGAAGGAGAAGGTGAAGGCGAAGCCGAAAGCTGCGGTCGAGGAAGATGAGGATGAGACGGTCGAGGTCGAGGAGACCGAGAACACGGTCTCGCTCACCGACGTAGAGGAGGAGGAAGAGTCCACCTCCGACAAGTCCGATCTGCCCGACATCGACGTGACCGACGACGAGGACGATAGCGACGACAACGACGACGACACCTTTCTGGCGACCGATGACGATGATGACGACGACGACGTCGCCGACATCATCGGCGGCCGGGACGACGACGACGACTGATCACGGCGGGCGATCCGGCGCGGTCGCCATCATCCGCAGGACGCATCGGAAATTCGCTTGATCTTCGCGGCGGGCTTGATTAAGAACCCGCCGATATGACGCGGGCCATACCCAGGGCCCGCCGACAGTTCGCCGGCTACCGGCGGCGTGGGGCCATAGCTCAGCTGGGAGAGCGCTACAATGGCATTGTAGAGGTCAGCGGTTCGATCCCGCTTGGCTCCACCAAATTCCTCAATACAGAAATTCGATCCACACGACGTCGTCCGGATTTTCGGGCGTCGTGCGCGCCGCGATGGTCTCGCCGTTGAAACCGGCGACGACGGTTTCCGGCGCCTCCCCCACGATCGCCAGCGAGGATTTCCAGACCGAGGGCACGTCCTCGGTTTCGGGCCGGCCGGCGATCGGCAAGGCGCCGAGGGTGGCGTTGTCGTCGATGCCGAAGTAGCCGCGCGGCCGCATGACGTTGACCACCTCGCCGGGAAGCGTCGTTCCGGCGATCGCGCCGGCCACGGCCGGATAGAGCCTGAGATTGGCGATGTCGGTCGAGCGCGGAAAAGGCGCGCGGTAGATGCGCGTCTTCGGGTAGCCCTCGGCTTCGACGACGAATTCATACGTCTGATCGGGCCGCGCCGCGAACGGACCGTAGCGACCGTCCGCACCGACGGCCTTCTCCAGCACGGCCTGACCCTGGCGCCCGCCGGTGTCGGGATCGACGGCGAAGACCGTCAGCCGCGCGCCGTCGAGCGGCAGATTGGTCGGCGCGCCATTCGCGTAGCCGGAAATTTCTCCGGCGATGCTCGGCGAATCGTTCGGTTCGATATCGAGGGTCGCCGGCACCTGTCCGGTCACCGCCCGGTAGATTTCGATGAACGCCTCGGGCGCGGTGGCCGTCTCGCGGTGGTCGGCGCCGTCGATGACGATCGTGTCGGCGCCGTCGAGGTCCGGCGCGTCGTAGGAAACGCCGGTCGCCTGCCCGGCAAGACCGAGGAAGCGGCCATCCGGCTGGGCGTAGAGGTCGAACCGGTCGGATCGTATCACGGTGACCGGGATATTGTCGGGCACCTCCGGCGGCTGGTTGAGCGCGGTCAGGAACCGGCCGGCCCCGTTATATTCGGAGTTCAGCCGCTCCTCGGAATTGGCGTAGACGCCGTGATGGACACAACCGGCCAGGACCATCCCGGCGACCTTATCGGCGCCGCCGAAATTCTTCACGTAATTGCGCGCCGTCTGGCAACCGCGCGAATGGGCGACGATCGCGACCTGCCTGACGTCGGTCGCCGCGAGCGCCTGCTCGACGGTTTGCGAGAGCGAGCGGGCCGCGTCTTCTGTCGAAGAGCGGTTCTCCTCGGCAACCGTGTCGTCGGTTCGCGCCGAGGGATGGTCGATATCGACGGCGAACAGCCGGTCGGCGGGATAGCCGTTGCTTTCGAACCGCCACAGCACCGGCATCCAGAACGCGGCCGAATCGCCGTCCCCATGCACGAAGACGATCGGCGGCGCCGGCGCAACCAGGCCCTTGCCGGCTGCCGGGGCGGGGGACGCCGAAACACCGGCGGTAAGGAGCGCCAGCAAGATCCGGGACGTCGCTGCTCTTTTCATCTCGCCAATTTCCCATTTACTCGCGTCTGCCGCTGACTAACAAAGGGCGCCGGTCGGCCGCGGCAACGCCCCGCAGCGGCACCGCTTGCGTGTCACGCCGAAAGGCGCCTTACTGAAAGCCATTGACGAGAGCCCAGTGTCCGCCAGATCAATGACTTCAGCTTTACGCCAAAGGACAAGGGAAAAATCTCATGAAAACACTTGGATGGGTCGCGGCAGGCATCGCGGTCATGACCATGACGGCCGGCGCCGCCACGGCGCAGGAAAAATTCATCACGATCGGCACCGGCGGCCAGACCGGCGTCTATTTCGTGGTCGGCCAGTCGATCTGCAAGCTGGTCAATCGCGGCCAGGCCGAACACGGGCTGAAATGCACCGCGCCGTCGACGGGCGCCTCGGTGGCCAATATCAATGCCATCAAGGCCGGCGACCAGACCATGGGCGTCGCCCAGTCCGACATGCAGTACAACGCGTTGGAGGGGCTGGACCCCTGGGAGGGCGACCCGTTCAAGGGGGAGAGGGCGGTCTTCTCCATCCATCCCGAGCCGATGACCGTCGTTGCGCGCGCCGATTCCGGCATCGAGACCTTCGATGATCTGAAGGGCAAGCGCGTCAATATCGGCAATCCCGGTTCCGGCTCGCGTGCCACGATGGAAATCATCATGGATCGCAAGGGCTGGACGATGGACGACTTCTCCCTCGCCTCCGAGTTGAAGGCGGCCGAGCAGTCCCAGGCGCTGTGCGACAACAATGTCGACGCCATCATCTACACGGTCGGCCATCCGAACGGCTCGATCCAGGAGGCGACGACCTCCTGCGAGGCGAAGCTCGTTCCGGTGACCGGGCCGGAGATCGACAAGCTGGTCGAGGAAAACCCGTATTATTCGGCGGCGACGATCCCGGGCGGTCTCTACGAGGGCAATCCCGACGAAACACAGACCTTCGGCGTGCGCGCGACCATGGTCTCCTCCGATCAGGTCGACGAGGAAACCGTCTATCAGGTCGTCAAGGCGGTGTTCGACAATTTCGACCGCTTCAGGAAGCTGCATCCGGCTTTCGAGAATCTCACCAAGGAAGAGATGACCAAGGCCGGCCTGTCGGCGCCCCTGCATCCGGGTGCCGAGCGTTACTTCAAGGAAGCCGGGCTCCTGTAAGCCCTCATGACGGCGGCGGAACCGGAATCGGCTCCGTCGCCCCGCCCTGCGATGACCCTCCGATCTGCTCCGGTCCTGACCGGTTCGGCGCGGGTCCTCGTTCCGACCGGACCCCCATCAGCCGAAGCGAGCTCCTGCAATGACCAAAACGCCGCGTCATTCCGAGAGCCTCGATGACGAGCGCCCACGCGAAATCGACAGCGTCGACGTCGAAGCGGCGACCTCCCGCCAGGAATCCCTGCACGAGCTCGTCGCCTCCTCCGACACCGGCGGCCGCAGCCCGGCGCGCCCCGTCGCCTATCTGATCTCCGGGACCGCGCTGGTCTGGTCGCTATTCCAGCTGTGGATCGCCTCGCCGCTGCCCTTCATGATCGGCGCCGGCGTCTTCAACAACACCGAAACCCGGTCGATCCACCTCGCTTTCGCGTTGTTCCTGGCCTTTCTGGCGTTTCCGGCGTCGCGATCGATCTTCCAACTCGTGCTCGGCATCGGCGTGCCGCTGCTGCTGGGCTTCCTGTTTCTGGAAGGCGCGACGGGCGTCCTGCCGTCCTGGTACATCCCAGTCATCACCATCGTCATGATCGTCGCGGTTGTTCTGCCGTCGCCGAACAAGCGCGTACTGCCGCATGAATGGGTGCTGGCAATCGCCGGCGCCGCAACGGCCTCCTATCTCTATTTCGCCTATGAATCGATCTCCGGCCGCATCGGCGCGCCGAACATGACCGATTTCATGGTCGGCACGGTCGGCTTGATGGTGCTCCTGGAAGCGACCCGTCGCGCCCTCGGCCCGGCGCTGATGGTGGTGGCGTCGGTGTTCCTCGTCTACACCTTCCTCGGCCCCTATATGCCGTCGATCGTCGCCCACAAGGGCAATTCGCTCTCCGAGGTGATCAACCACCAGTGGATCACCACCGAGGGCGTCTTCGGCATTGCGCTGGGCGTCTCCACCTCCTTCGTCTTCCTGTTCGTGCTGTTCGGCTCGCTGCTCGACAAGGCCGGCGCCGGCAGCTACTTCATCAATGTCGCCTTCTCGCTGATGGGCCACATGCGCGGCGGGCCGGCCAAGGCGGCGGTCGTCTCCTCGGCCATGACCGGGCTGATCTCCGGTTCCTCGATCGCCAACGTCGTCACCACCGGCACCTTCACCATCCCGCTGATGAAGCGGGTCGGCTTCTCGGCCGAAAAGGCCGGTGCGGTCGAGACCGCCTCTTCCGTCAACGGCCAGATCATGCCGCCGGTGATGGGCGCCGCGGCGTTCCTGATGGTCGAATATGTCGGCATTCCTTATTTCGACGTGGTCAAGCATGCCTTCCTGCCGGCGGTCATCTCCTATATCGCGCTGGTCTATATCGTCCATCTGGAGGCGTTGAAGGCTGGCATGGAGGGCCTGCCGCGCGCCTATGAGCCCCAGCCTTGGCTCAGATGGCTGGTCGGCGTCGTCTTCGGCATCCTGGTGTTGTGCGCCCTGTCGCTTGCCGTCTATTACGGCATCGGCTGGATCCGGCCGGCCTTCGGCGACAATGCGGGCTGGATCGTCTTCGCGCTGCTCGTCGTCGTCTATCTCGGCCTGCTCTGGTACGGCGCCAAATATCCGGCGCCGCAACTCGACGATCCGGACAAGCCGATCACCGAATTGCCATTGCCCGGCCCGACGGTCAAATCCGGCCTGCACTTTATCCTGCCGGTCGTGGTTCTCGTCTGGGCGCTGATGGTCGACCGCCTCTCGCCGGGCCTTTCGGCCTTCTGGGCCGCGGCGTTCATGATGGTCATTCTGGTGACCCAGCATCCGATTACCGCCTTCTTCCGGGGAACCGGCAATTACGGCCTCGAGGCGGGACGCGGCCTGATCGACCTGATCGACGGGTTGATTACCGGCGCCCGCAACATGATCGGGATCGGCATCGCCACGGCGACGGCCGGCATCATCGTCGGCGCGGTCTCGCAGACCGGCGTCGGTTCGGCGCTGGCCGAGGTGGTGGAGGTCTTGTCCGGCGGCAACCTTCTGGCCATCCTGTTCCTGACGGCGATCCTGTCGCTGATCCTCGGCATGGGCCTGCCGACCACGGCCAACTACATTGTCGTCTCGGCGCTGCTCGCCCCGGTGATCGTCACCCTCGGCGAAGCCAACGGGCTGATCGTGCCGCTGATCGCGGTGCATCTCTTCGTGTTCTATTTCGGCATCATGGCCGATGTGACACCGCCGGTGGGCCTTGCGTCCTTCGCGGCGGCGGCGGTCTCCGGCGGCGACCCGATCAAGACCGGCGCGATCGCCTTCTTCTATTCGCTGCGGACCGCGGCGCTGCCATTCCTGTTCATCTTCAACACCGACCTTTTGCTGATCAATGTCGATGTCCTCCACGGCATTTTCATCTTCATCGTCGCCACGGTCGCGATGCTTCTGTTCGCTGCGGCGACGCAAGGGTGGTTCCTGACCAGGAACCGCATCTGGGAGGGCGTCGCGCTGCTTTTGATCGCCTTTACTCTGTTCCGGCCGGGATTCTGGATGGACATGGCGGTGCCGCCCTATGAGGACCGGCCGGCGACAGAGTTGGCCGAGGCGGCCGAGAACACGCCGCAAGGTCAGCCGCTGCGGCTGCGCATTGCCTATCTCGACGCCTTCGGCGCCCCTTCCGAGCGCACGGTGGAACTCACCTTGCCGGACGGGGCGAGCGGCGAGGAGAGACTGGCCAAGGCCGGGCTCGAGCTCGTCCAGACCGACGGCAAGACGATAATCGATAGTGTCGCCTTCGGCTCGCCGGCCGAAGCCGTCGGCCTTGATTGGGATCAGCAGATCACGCTGGTCAGAACGCCCACCGAACAGCCGACGAAATACTGGATGTTTCTGCCCGCATTGGCCCTGTTGGGCTTGATCGTCTGGGGTCAGCGCCGCCGGGCGCCACACGAGCCGGCGCGGCCCAAGGCCGAGGCCATGGCAGGCTGAGAAGAGTTGCCGGAAACGAACAAGGCGCCGCAACCACAGACTCGCCGCGCCTTGAATCGATAGGATCGGCCCTGCCGGCCGGCGGCTGATCTCCCGATCGAATCCTAGCCGATGACCGTCAGGAAAACGATGGTCGCCGCGAGGGCGAGGGTGATCATGCCGGAAACGGCGAGGGTCTGGAAAACTTCGCTGCGGATCATGGTTGGCGCCTTTCGTTCGAGCGCGGGGGTGATGCGCCGCATGTGCGATGCAGCACAGCCCGTTTCCAGTCCGCTTTGCGACATCGTTCGTCGCTTTGACGGCAAAATCCGTACCCGCCCCGGCTTCACAGCGGGCTCCCCAATCGAACGACAAGTCGGACCCGGTGGCCGGTCAGCCCGAGGCGACGTTGGAGCAGCGGACCAAAAGGCGGAATCCGGTTTTCTGAAACATTCCGGGGCTCGATCAAAATGTGAGAGCGGCCTTTGTGCGTCCGAATGGACGCACGGCGCTCCAGGCTCAGGCCGAGTGGGAGAAAATGTCCTCCTCGTCCCAGCCCGCGAGATCGAGCTTCGCCCGGGTCGGCAGGAAGGCGAAGCAGGCCTTGGCCAGATCCATTCGGTCCTCGCGCTCGAGTCGCTTGTAGAGGCCGCCCATGATGTCGTGGAGGTAAAGCACGTCCGAGGCGGCATATTCGATCTGCGCCGGCGACAGCGTATCGGCCGCCCAATCGGAGGATTGCTGCTGCTTCGAAAGGTCGGTGCCGGTCATCTCCCGCGCCAGATCCTTCAGGCCGTGACGGTCGGTATAGGTGCGAGTCAGCCGAGAGGCGATTTTGGTGCAGAAAATGCCCTCCGTCATCACCCCGAAGGCGTGATAGAGCGCCGCGATGTCGAAGCGGGCGTAATGGAAGATCTTGGTTTTCGAGCCGTCCTTGAGCAGCGCCGTCAGGTTTGGCGCCTCGCTCTGGCCCTTGGCGATCTGCACGATGTCCGCCGTGCCGTCGCCGGGCGACAGCTGGACGACGCAAAGCCGGTCGCGGCGCGTGTCGAGGCCGAGTGTCTCGGTGTCGATGGCGACGGGGCCACTATAGCGGGAAATATCGGTAAGATCGCCTTTGTGGACGCGAATGGTCATGAACTGCCTTCGTTCTGGGGGTGCGTTCTGTCCGCTCTAGCGGATTTTGGCCCGGAGGCAAAAGCCTTCCTGCCTGCCGAAGGCACCCTGGCCAGCCCAACCGGCCCTTCGGCAGATCTTGGACGTACTCATTACTGACGAAATCGGTCCCTTACATAGGGTCGGCGTAAGCATCGACAGTTAAAACGATTTCTTCATGTTTGTAACAGAAGGTTTGCCTCGGTCGGGCGCTCGAGGGGGAACAAAGCGCTGGTAGTCGTGGCCCGTCATCGGGGAAGCGACGTCGGCGTTGTGCCGCAAAGGGTCGGCCGGAAATGCGCATCCAATCCATTCGCGGTTCGGTAACGTCCGGATCGGAATGCTTCATCTAAAACATCAAGGGGAAACAATGCTCAAGAACATGATGATGACCGCTGCCGCCGGGGCTTTGCTCTGCGGCGCGAGCCTGGTGACACCGGCCCTTGCCGACCAGCATGAAGCGCCGATCAAGGAATTGGTGGAAGCGAAACTGAAGGCGGCCCTGAACGACCCGATCGTCATCGCCGCGATCAAGGCGCAGAATGAGAAGAATGCCACCATCTCGCAGGCCGACGTCGACGCGATGGACACACAGTGGCGCGGCGAGGTCGATGCCGGCGGTGGGGCGCTGGTCGACGCGACCCTTGCTTCCGAGCTGTCGACCTACCTGAAGAAGGTCAAGGACGACCAGCAGGGCGCGCTGACCGAACTCTTCGTCATGGACGCCAAGGGCCTGAATGTCGGCCAGAGCGACCCGACGTCGGATTACTGGCAGGGCGACGAAGCCAAATGGCAGAAGACTTTCGGTGCCGGCGCCGACGCGGTGTTCGTCGATGAGATCGAACAGGACGAATCCACCCAGCAGCTGCAGTCGCAGGCCAGCTTCACGATCACCGATCCTGAGACCGGCGAGCCGATCGGTGCGGCGACCGCCGGCATCAATCTCGAGATGCTCTGATTGTAAGCCCTATCGGGTAAGGAAGCCTCAGCCATGTCCAAGTTTTTACCGCAACTATCTGGTCCCGCGCGCTCCGTGGGTTTGAAGGCAGCACTGGCGACAGCGGTGCCTGTGTTGCTCGGTATCGCGGCGCTCGTCACGATCCAGGTGCAGAACCTCAGGAGCACCATCTACCAGGAAGCCGAAGGCAGCACGGTCACCATCGTGCAGTTGATGGCCGACCAGATGGCGGGCGGTGTGAAATGGGGCAAGGCTGAGGTCGTCGACAAGGTCTATGCCGACCTTGCGGCGCAACCCGGCAACGAAATGTCCGACGTCCTGGTCCTGAACAAGGACGGGGCGCGCGTCACCGGGTTCGCCGACGAGACGTTGACGAACGTCGGCGACCTGTCGGGATTCGTCGCTGACGCGGCGGCGGAGCTCGCCAACGGCAAGGTCAGCACGCGCCGGGCCGGCCATCATTTTCTGATCGCCGCACCGATCGCCCCCGGCGGCGAGCGCATCGGCACGGTAGCCATGGCCTGGGATCTCTCGCGCCTGGAAGCATTGGCCCAAGCCGAGATGTGGAAGGGTGCCCTCTTCGGTATCGTCATCGCCGGCATGGTCGTCGGTGTCGTCGCGTTCTTCCTCAAGCGCAGCGTGACCGGACCGATCCGCACTGTGACTGGCGTCATGACGGCGCTGGCCGAGGGCGACAATTCCGTCGAGGTCCCCCATGTCGAGCGCG
>NZ_JADDXW010000017.1 GCF_017183135.1 Aurantimonas marina
CCGTAAACGAACCACGGGAGATCAACACGGTCGACGACGCGGTTCTCTCCCGGGCGTGACAGCCGGGAATGACCGCAGCCGGAGCGGCCACGTAGTGTCGTCCATGCCGAAGATGCTTCGCATCCTTGATCTTTGAATCCACGCCTCCACCGTTGACGCGAGCAATGGCGAGGCGGACGGATATGATCAGACCCACCGACATGATGGGAACACGGCGCTGGACGCCGGGGCTGGCGGCGCTGGCCATGATGCTGTTCGCCGGCCTCGCCGCGCTTCCGGCAGCGGCGCAACTGCTGCCCGGCGGCGGTTCGGCGACCGAGTCTGGCGAGGGTTCGGGCGAGGGCGGCGGTCCCGATGAACCGAGCCGCTACTGGTGGCGGGTCGACGCACTGAATCCGTCTCTGCCCGCCCCGCCCGCGACCCTGCGGCGCGACACGCCGCGCATCGTCCTCGAAGGCTTCATCGATGCGGCCGAACGAAAGGACTTCGCCACCGCGTCCCACTTACTAAATTTCGCGCTGCTGCCCGACCCCCCGACGGCCGGGCGCGCGGCGACGTTGGCCAGTCAGCTTTACGAGGTGATCGACCGCAAGATCTGGATCGATTGGGCGGGTCTGCCCGATCGGCCCGACGCCGTCGATGTTGTCGCTTCAGGCGATTCCCCCTTCGCCGGCGAACCACGCCGAGCGCTTCAGCTCGGCCTCCTCGATCTGGATGGCCGGCCGATATCGATCTGGCTCGAGCGGCTGAAACCGACCGACGGCGAGCCGGTCTGGCTGATCGCCGGCGAAAGCGTCGCGCGCATCGAGGCGCTCTATGCCCGCCACGGCCCCAAGGACTTCGAGCGCAGCCTGCCCGACTGGTCGCGGCAACCCTCCGCCTTCGGCCTGCCGCTTTGGCAGCTCGCCGGCTTTCCGCTGATCCTGATCGGCGCCGGCCTCGCCGGCTGGGCCACCTATCGGCTGGTCGGCAGCGCCCAGCGTCCCGTTCGCGAACATGCCTGGCTGAACCGCGTGGTCGAGCGAGCCCGGCTACCGTCGGCGCTGCTCGTCGGAGCCGGACTGGTCTGGTGGCTGACGTCGTCGCTCCTGCCGTTCATCGGACCGCTCAACGCCTTGCTCGCGCCGCTCCTCCTCGCGCTGATCGTCCTCGCGGTCACCTTGGGTGTATTGCGCGTCCTCGACATTCTGCTCGACGTCTTCGCATCGCGCTACGTCGAAGACGTCAGCCAGGAGAAGAACGCCGAATCGCGCCGGCTGTTGACCAATCTCTCGGTGATGCGCCGGTTGATCATCCTGCTCGCCTTCCTGGTCGGCGCCGGCGCGCTGATCATCCAGCTCAATCTGTCTCAGACACTGGGCGTATCGCTGCTCGCTTCGGCCGGCGTCATCACGCTGATCTTCGGCTTCGCCGCCCAGACCGTGCTCGGTAACATCCTGGCCTCGATCCAGATCGCGCTCGCCAAACCGATCCGCATCGGCGACTCGGTGTCGTATGAGGGCGCCTGGGGCTATGTCGAGGAGATCAACTACACCTATGTGTTGATCCGCATCTGGGACGAGAGGCGTCTAGTCGTGCCGGTGCAGTATTTCGTCTCCAACCCGTTCGAGAACTGGTCGATCCGCAATCCCGGCATCGTCAAGCCGGTCGAACTGCAGCTCGACTACCGAGCCGACATCGCCGAGTTGCGTCAGGTGTTCGAGGCGATGCTGCGCGAGGACGAGGACTGGGACGAGGCGCAGGAACCGAAAATCCTGGTGATCGCCCAGGACGCCGAGGCGATGACGGTGCGCTTTTACATGAGCGCCCGGGATTCCTCCGCTGCCTGGAACCTTCACTGCCGCATCCGCGAAAAGCTGATCCACCATATCGGCACGCGGTCGGACAACTCGTTCCTGCCGCGTCAGCGGGTCGCCAGCGTCGGCGACGGCGCGGATGCGGCACAGGCCGGCGCAGCCACGGACGCCGGCGCCGAAGCGGCATCGGTCGAGGCATGACGACGTTGCGCTTCGTTGCCGCCGATTCAATCGGCGCTGGGCAGCCGGCGCATGGTGAACTCGATTTCGTCCTCGGGCAGCTGCCGCCAGCTTTCCACCGAGGTCCAATAGGCGGCCTTGGGGTAACGGTCGAACCACTCACGTGCCTTCATGCGAGCCGCTTCGCGCGGCAGCTTGAAGGTTTCGCGCACGAAGCTGTCGCCGCCCTGTCCGCGGATTCGTCCGGCCGCGCGATCGTCGCGGGTTTCGTGCAGGCGTCTGGCAAGGCCGTCGAGCGGCGGGCGGGTGAGCCGGGACATGGACTTTCTTAATGATCGCGATCGGGCACGGTCGAAAAAAGATAGCCTCCCGGCACGACTTTTGCGAATCGCCGCCCGCGCCGCCAATGAAGAGCCGAACCGATCATAATGCGGACAAGCCCTCAAGCAGCTATGCTACCATGCACGCGAGACCCGTTTGCCACGTGTCGAACTTGGCATTGCGCTCGCCGTCCTCAGATGCGATTGCCGCGAAATAGTTGGCGCCGCGAGGCTTTACCCTGCCGCGCCGGACAGACAAATCGCCGGGTAGCCCCCGGCACATGAGAGTGACTGCCGCATGGAAAAGCCGAACCTGCCCGAGGGGCTGCCGAACGACATCGACGCAAAAAAGGCGACGGCGCAGGCCTGGTTCGAGGTACTACGCGACCGCCTCTGTGCCGCCTTCGAAGAACTCGAGGACGGGTTCGGAGAGGAGACCGGGCTCCCAGCCGGCCGGTTCGAGCGCACCGCATGGTCGCGGGAGGGCGACGGCGGCGGTGGCCTGATGTCGATGATGCACGGCCGGGTGTTCGAGAAAGTCGGCGTCCATACCTCGACGGTCCATGGCGAGTTCTCGCCGGAATTCCGCAAGCAGATCCCCGGTGCCGAGGAAGACCCGACCTTCTGGGCGTCGGGCATCTCGCTGATCGCCCATATGCGCAATCCCAATGTGCCGGCGGTCCACATGAACACACGCATGGTCGTGACGACCCGGCAGTGGTTCGGCGGCGGCGCCGACCTCACCCCGACGCTCGATCGGCGGCGCACCGACGACGATCGCGATACCCTCGCCTTCCACAAGGCTCTGAAATTCGTCTGCGACCGGCACGCCGGTGTCGCCGACTACGGCCGCTTCAAGGAATGGTGCGACGAATATTTCTACCTTCCGCACCGGGGCGAGGCACGCGGCGTCGGCGGCATCTTCTATGATTGGCTGCACTCGTCAGAGGAGCAAGGCGGCTGGGACGCGGACTTCGCCTTTACCCGCGACGTCGGCAAGGCGTTTCTGGTGGTCTATCCGCACATCGTGCGCCAGAACGTTCTTCAGCCCTATACAGAGGCGGACCGTGAAGAGCAGCTGATCCGCCGCGGCCGCTATGTCGAGTATAATCTCCTTTACGACCGTGGCACGCTGTTCGGCCTCAAGACCGGCGGCAACGTCGCCTCGATCCTGTCGTCGATGCCGCCGATCGTAAAGTGGCCCTGACTTGTAATTTTTTAACGAAATGTAAATCTGTTTAATTGATTCGGCGTTTCACGAATCGTATGTGTAACTGATCAGGGAGGATCATTCATGTACGAACTAGATTGTGCCGGCATCATTCCCGGCTGCCAACGGGTTATCCGAGCGGAGAGCCAGGCCGAGGTGGTTCGGCGGGCTGTCGTTCAGGCTAAGCAGCTCGGGGTCGACCGGATTTCGCCGATGATGCTGGATTCGTTCCGGATGAAGACCCACGAGCTGTTGAACTAGGCTTCAGCCGTTCGAATTGGGGCGATGTGAAACTGCGAAGCGGGCCGGCGGCCCGCTTTTTTGTTGCAGGGATCGTACCGACCGCCGCTCTTTCAAAGGCGGGACATCAAGGTCTCGCCGTCGAGCACGAAGCCGCTCTCCGCCCAGAGCCGACGAAGCCGGTTCAGTGCCTCGCCCATGTCGGGTCCCGGCGCGATGCCCGCCCGTTTCAGATCCTCGCCATTGACCGGAAATTCGGGCGGGTCGAAACGTTCTGCGGCGTTCAGCTGGCGGGCTAGCGTCGCCACCGCCGTCAGCGATTGTTGCGTGCCTTCCGCCTTGGCTCGCGCCGCCGCTAGACCCAGGCGCAGCCGATCGACGATCGACGATCGATCGCCAAAATACAGCCGCGTGCGCAATGCCGCCTCGCTCTCGTCCGGCCGCGCCGGCTCGGCGTGCGCGAAGGCAACGATACGGTCGCGCTCGGCGTTGGAAAAGCGCAACCGCCTGGCCATTTCGGTCAGCCGCTCGGCATCGGGCGGCACGATCGCGGCCAGCCGCAGCATCGGATCGGCAGCCCAACCGAGAGCCCGTTCGGCGTCGACCAGCGGATGAATGGCGTCGATCCCCCAGCGCTCGGTCTCCGGCAATACAGCCGTCAGCACGCCGGTCTGGCGCATCCACAGTAGCGCGCGCGACGGGTCGGGTGCTGACAAGAGCTTGCGCAACTCCGACCAGATCCGCTCCGGCGACAGCCCCGCCAACCCGTCTTTCAGCCGCGTCGACGCCCTGATTCCTTCGGCGTCCGGCCGGCCCTTGCCGTAAAAGGCGAAGAACCGGAAGAACCGCAATATGCGCAGATAATCCTCGCGAATGCGTGTCTCGGCGTCGCCGATGAAGCGCAGCGTCTGGCTGGTGATATCGGGAATGCCGCCCACGAGGTCGACGACGGTTCCATCCGCCTGGCAATACAGCGCGTTGATGGTGAAGTCCCGACGTTCGGCGTCGGCCTGCCAATCGCGGCCGAAGCTGACGGTGGCGCGGCGGCCATCGGTTTCGACGTCCTTGCGCAGCGTCGTCACCTCGTAGGCCCGCTTGGGCGTGACCACCGTCACCGTACCATGCTCGAAGCCGGTAGGCACGGCGCGAAAGCCCGCCGCCTCGACGCGCCGAACCGTTTCTTCGGGAACAGTGGTCGTCGCCACATCGACGTCGGTGACCGGTTGATCGAGGATCCAGTTGCGCACCGCGCCCCCTACGACACGCGCTTCTTCGCCGTCATGCGACAGCGCCGACAGGAGCGATTGCAGCGACGAGGATGTCAGCCAGGGCGCGTCGATCGTCGTCATGGTCATGCATAAAGCCTTTCGTAGAGGGTACGGATGATGCCGGCGGTGACGCCCCAGATGAAGCGTTCACCGAAGGGCATCACATAGTATCGCCGCTCCGTGCCCTGCCAGATGCGGCTTTCCTGGCTGTGATTGGCTTCCGTCATCAGGAATCCGAGCGGCACCTCGAACACGTCCTCGACCTCGGCCGGATTGGCGACGAGGCGGAATCCCGGGCGCACGATCGCAACGACCGGTGTGATGCGAAAGCCGGTGGTCGTCAGATAGCGCGGCAATCGACCGATCGGCTGGACATGATCCGGATCGAGGGCGATCTCCTCGGTGCTCTCGCGAATTGCCGCCGCTTCCGGCGAAACATCTTCGGGATCGACGGAGCCGCCCGGAAAGGCGATCTGGCCGGAATGCTTGCGCAAATGGTCGGCGCGCTTGGTCAGGATCACCGTTGCCCCGTCGGCACGCTCGACGATGGGAACGAGAACCGCGGCCTCGCGCGCCTCGGCCCGTTCCATCAGCTGGACGAGATCGGGATTGAGGAGGTGGTCGCCATATTCACGCGTTTCCTCGCCGCCCCCCACAAGCCCTTCCATTCGCACGCGCAGATCCGCTGCGGTAAACCGGGGGGTGTGATGTGACATGTCCGCTTGCATCGCCGTCATCTATCGTGCGCCTCGGCCGGGATGTCGAACAGCGCACCTCCGGAGCGGACGACCTGGCGCTCGCCACCCGCCGCCACCGGCTCGACGAAGTCGACAAGCTCGAAGGCCAGCGCCCGTGTCAGCCGCGCCTCCAGCCGGCCCCGCACCGTCACATAGGGGCGAAATTCGCCGTTTTCGCCGATGGCAAAGCGCAGCGGATGATCGGAACCGGCTTCGACGAGATCGCCGACATTTGTACGGAAGGTCAGCACCGGCTCACCGTCGTTCATCTCGCGGTTCATCTCGACCGCCTGGAAATGCGCGTCCTCGACCGTGATCCCCAGCTTTTCCACCGGGGTCACGAGATAGGTCCGGCCATCCGCGTCCTTGCGCAGCACCGTGGAGAACAGCTGCACCAAGGCAGGCCGGCCGATCAACGATCCCATATAGGTCCAGCTGCCGTCGGCGCGGATCACCATGTCGATGTCGCCGCAATAGGCCGGGTTCCAGCGGTCCACGGGCGGCGCTCCCTTGCCGGCACGCTCGGCGCGGGAGATGAGCGCCGCAAGGCTGATGCCGCCGGCATTCGATGTCGCCTCTTGCATGTTTATCCCCTTCCGCGTCAATCGGTCCCAGGAAAGGACCGGTCTTATTTTGGCCGGGCTTCGCAGTCACGAAATAGTTGCGGCGCGGTGGCTTGCCAGGAGCGGCGGAAGCCGTTTCCATGTTACGATTCCGTTGTGGCTTCGCGCCCTCCGGACGCGGCGCCCAGCGACAATTCCTCGACGGAGAACTCCTGATGACGATGATGCAGCCCCAGGAGGCGACCCTCAGCAACGACGCGGTCATCGCCATGGCGGAAACCGCGCTCGCCGATATCGCCAAGGTGCGCGATTCGGTCGGCCGGGTCATCTTCGGCCAGGAAAGCGTCGTCGAACAATGCCTCGTCGCCATCCTCGCCGGCGGCCACGCGCTGCTCGTCGGCGTGCCGGGCCTTGCCAAGACCAAGCTCGTCGACACGCTCGGCGTCGCCCTTGGCCTCGACGCGCGGCGCATCCAGTTCACGCCGGATCTGATGCCGTCGGACATTGTCGGCACCGAGGTGATGGACCAGGACGAAACCGGACGCCGGTCCTTCCGCTATGTAAAAGGTCCAGTCTTCGCTCAACTCCTGATGGCCGACGAAATCAATCGCGCCTCGCCGCGCACCCAGTCGGCGCTATTGCAGGCGATGCAGGAGTATCACGTCACGGTCGCCGGCGAGCGCCACGACCTTCCGGCGCCGTTCCACGTGCTCGCCACGCAAAACCCGCTTGAGCAGGAAGGCACCTATCCGCTGCCGGAAGCCCAACTCGACCGCTTCCTGATGCAGGTCGACGTGTATTATCCCGACATCGCGGCCGAGCGCCGCATCCTCGTGGAGACGACCGGCAACGCCGACCAGTCGGCCGAGCCGGTGATGACCGCCGAGCGCCTGCGCGAAATCCAGTCGCTCATCCGCCGCATGCCGGTCGCCGAGAGCGTCGTCGAGGCGATTCTCCAACTGGTGCGTTCGGCGCGTCCGGGCAATGGCAGCAGCCACGCCGACACCCATGTCGCCTGGGGTCCTGGCCCGCGCGCGTCGCAGGCGCTGATGACCTGCGTCAGGGCGCGAGCGCTCTATGACGGCCGCCTCGCCCCCTCGATCGACGACGTCATGGCGCTGGCCGAGCCGATTCTACAGCACCGCATGGCACTTAATTTCGCGGCTCGGGCCGAGGGTATGAGCGTGCGCGACGTCATCGGCGCGCTGAAGCGCGACGCGGCCTAGGGCGGCCGCCGCGATGCCGATCGGCTCGAGCGTCGACCTCACCAATGCGCCGGAAGCCCTCGTGCGGGCACGCCAGCGCGCAGCGCTGATGCCCGACCTTCTGGTCGAGGCACGGCGCGTGGTCGCGACGGTCATCGCCGGATGGCACGGACGGCGCCGGCGCGGCGTCGGCGAGAATTTCTGGCAGTTCCGCCCCTTCGTCGACGGCGAACAGGTCTCGCGCATCGACTGGCGGCGCTCGGCCCGCGACGACCATGTCTATCTGCGTGATCGCGAATGGGAGGCGGCCCAGACCGTCTGGCTGTGGGCGGACCCGTCGCCGTCGATGCGCTACCAGTCGAAGGACGCGCCGGTCTCGAAGGAATCCCGCGCCCTGGTGATCGTCCTCGCGCTCGCCGAAATCCTGGCGCGCTCCGGCGAGCGGATCGGCTATCCGGGTGTCATCGATCCGATTTCGGCGCGCAACGCCGCCGAGCGGATCGCCGCGGCGCTGCTCAACAGCCGGCCGGACGACCCGTTCCCACCGGACGATCGGCTGAAGCGCTTCACCGAACTCGTCATCGTCAGCGATCTGCTCGATCCGGTCGACGACATCATCGCCCGTATCGATCGCCTCGGCCGGCGCGGCGTCAAGGGTCACGTGATCATGGTCGCGGATCCGGCCGAGGAAGTCTTTCCCTATGCCGGGCGCACCGAGTTCCGCGATCCGGAGACCGGGGTGAAGCTGACCGCCGGCCGGGCCGAGACCCTGCGCGAGGACTACACGACGCTTTACAAGGCCCGGCGCGAGCACATCGCCGAACATTGCCGACGGCTGGGCTGGAGCTTCATCGCCCACCGCACCGACCGTCTGGCTTCGGAAGCGCTCGTCGCCGTCCACGGCCGGCTGAGCGGTGCGCCGCAGGTCATGGGACCGCGATCGAAGGAGCCCGCGGCATGATTGGCGGTCTCGCTTTGTCCTTCGGCGCACCGCTGGTGCTGTTCGGCCTTCTGGCGCTGCCGGTGATCTGGTGGCTGCTGAAGCTGACCCCACCGCGTCCGCAGACGGAGACCTTCCCGCCGCTGCGGATTTTGCAAGAGATTTTGAAGAGCGAGGAAACGCCATCGAAGAGCCCGTGGTGGCTGACGCTGCTGCGGTTGCTGCTGGCTGCGCTGATCATTTTCGCGCTCGCCGCGCCAACGCTGAATCCGCGCGAAAACCAGCTGTCGGGCGATGGCCTGTTGGCGCTGCTGATCGACAATGGCTGGGCGAGCGGCGGCGACTGGGACGCGCGGCGCGCGGCTGCCGAAGGCCTGATCCGCGAGGCGGGCGACGCCGGCCGGCCGATTTCGCTCGCCTTCACGGCGGAAGGCCCGAGCGACGACGCGACGCCGGTCGAGGCGACGACGGCGCTCGAACGGTTGGCCGCTGCGGCACCGCACCCGATCCCGACCGACCGCGCGGCGGCGGCCGAGCGGATGGCGACGGCGCTCGCCGGCAACAGCGCGGGCTCGCTGGTCTTTCTTGCCGACGGGTTGGACAGCGCGGAGACCGCTTCGGCGGCGCGGACCTTGGCGGCTCTCGCACCCAGTCAGGCGATCGTTTATGCCCCCGGCATCGACGGGCTCGTCGGGCTGACGGGGGCCGATAACTCGACCGAGGCGCTGGTCGTCAAAGCCGTGCGGCCGAGCGGCGGCGCGGAAGCGAGAACGTTCGCTTTGCGTGCCGTCGACGCGCAAGGCCGCGAGATCGGCCGCGCGCCACTGGAATTCGCCGCCGGAGACAGCGCCGCCGAAGCGCGCTTCGCGATCCCGGTGGAGTTGCGCAACGACATCGCGCGGCTGGAAGTCGACGGGGTGAGCGACGCCGGCGCCGTGCGGCTGGTCGACGACAGTTTCCGGCGACGCCGTGTGGCACTGGTGTCGGGCGAATCTGCTGACGTCGCGCAGCCGCTCTTGTCGCCGCTCTACTACATCACCCGCGCGCTGGAGCCCTTCGCCGACCTCGCACGCCCCGATAGCGCGGACCTTGCCGAGGCCATTCCGTCGCTTCTGGAGCGTCGACCCTCGGTGGTGGTTCTGGCCGACATCGGCGTCCTGCCCGAGACGGCCGAAACCGCCCTGCAAAAATTTGTCGAGGACGGCGGCTATCTGGTGCGCTTCGCCGGCCCGCGGCTGGCGGCGACCACCGGTGAAGACCCGCTGGTGCCGGTGCGGCTGCGCACCGGCGAGCGCCAGCTCGGCGGCGCCATGTCCTGGTCGGAGCCGCAAAAGATCGCGCCGCTGGCGGCCGAAAGCCCGTTCGCCGGAATCAAGGTTCCCGATGACGTCACCGTCACGCGGCAGATCCTCGCCGAACCCTCCGTCAACCTCGCCGACAAGACATGGGCGAGCCTTGTCGACGGCACGCCGCTCGTGACCGCCGAGTCACTCGGCGCCGGAACGATTGTCCTGTTTCACGTCACCGCCGAGGCAACCTGGTCGAACCTGCCGATCTCGGGCGCCTTCGTCGACATGCTGCGCCGGATCGTCACCCTGTCGCGGGCGAGCGCGAACACGACCGACGGACGCACGGCGGCCGACAGCCTGCCGCCGTATCGCGTTCTCGACGGTCAGGGCCGTCTGGTTGGTCCGGGCGCCGATGTGCAACCGCTGCAGCTCGTCGCGGACGGACCGCAGCCGGTGACGCTGCAAAACCCGCCGGGCCTTTACGGCACCGAGGACGGCTATATCGCCCACAATCTCTTGCCGGCAGGCACTGAACTGAAACCCCTGCCGCCGCTCGATCTCGGCGCGCCTCTGCAGTCGCGCGGCTATGGCGGCGAAGACGCCGTCGATCTGACGCCCTGGCTGTTCGCCGCCGCGCTGATGTTGTTCGCGCTCGACGCGTTGGCGCTGTTGTGGCTGAACGGAGCTTTCTCGCGGATCGGGACGGCTTTCGCCAACCGCCGCTCGACCGCGCTGCCGGTGATCGCCCTGCTGGCGGCCGTGGCGCTCGCCGCGTCCGCCACCCCCGGCTTGGCGCAGGTGGCGGAGACTGCGGTGGCGACGAATGCCCCGGACTTCACCTTCGACGTCGAAAAGGCGATCGAAGCCACCGAAACCACCCATCTCGCCTATGTGGAGACCGGCGATCCGGCGACCGACGGCATTTCCCGCGCCGGTCTCTCGGGCCTGACGCAATACATCGCCGCCAAGACCGCGCTGGAGCCCGGCGAACCGATCGGAATCGACATCGCCGCCGACGAATTGGCGTTCTATCCGATCATCTACTGGCCGATCGATCCCGCCGCGCCGATGCCGGACCAGGCCGCCGTGAGCCGCATCGATGCCTATATGAAACAGGGCGGGACCGTGCTGTTCGACGTCGCCGACGACACGCTGGCGGGCCTGTCCGGCGGCGGCGTGTCGGCCGGCCAGCGACGGCTGCGCGACATCCTCGCCGATCTCGACATCCCGCCGCTGGAGCCGGTGCCCTCGGACCACGTGCTGACCAAGGCATTCTACATCATGAGCGACTTTCCCGGCCGGCACACCGGGTCCGAGCTGTGGGTGGAATCGCTGGTGCGCGACGCGGACGGGGCCTCGCGGCCGGCGCGCGGCGGTGACGGCGTGTCCTCGATCATGATCACCGCCAACGATCTCGCCAGCGCTTGGGCGGTCGACGAACAGGGCCTGTTCCTGTTTCCGACGGATTCGTCCGACCCCTCGCAGCGTGAATATGCCTACCGGGCGGGGGTCAACATCGTGATGTATGTGCTCACCGGCAACTACAAGGCCGATCAGGTGCATGTGCCGGCGCTGCTGGAAAGGCTCGGCCAATGAGCTGGTCGATCGACTTCGCGCCCTTCTTCTCCTGGACGGTGATCGCCATCCTGGCGGTGCCAGCGGTCTTGCTGGCGCTGGCGCTGATCTTTGCCCGGATGCGCGGCGCGGTCATCCGCATCCTGGCCATCGCCGCACTGTTGCTGGCGTTGCTCAACCCTGTCGTCCTGCGCGAACAGCGCGATCCGTTGAAGAGCGTCGTCGCGCTCGTCCTCGACCGCAGCCAGAGCCAGACCATCGGCGAGCGCACCGCCCAGACCGACGCCGCCGAGGCTGCGCTGAAGGAGAGTCTCGCCCGCTATCCGGAGTTCGAGGTCCGCACGGTGGAAGCGCGGTCCGGCAACGCGCCGTCCAGTGACGCGACCACCGCGCTGTTCGGCGCGCTCGCCGGCGCGCTCAAGGACGTCGCGCCGGCGCGGGTGGCCGGCGCGATCATGGTCACCGACGGCCAGATCCACGACATTCCCACTGACGCGCAGGCGCTCGGCTTCGACGCACCGGTCCACGGCCTCGTCACCGGCCGGCCGGACGGGTTCGACCGCCGCATCGAGGTGACGACCAGCCCGCGCTTCGGTCTCGTCGACGAGGACCAGCGCCTGCGCTACCGGGTCATCGAGGAAGGCCCGAAAGCCTCGGACGCGCCGGTCGAGGTGCAGATCTTCCTCAATGGCGACCTGATCGCCCGCGAGCAGGCCCGCCCCGGCAGCGAGGCCGAATTCGCCTTCCAGCTGCCTCGGTCCGGCAAGAACATCCTTGAACTCTCCGCCGCGCGCGATCCGGGCGAAATCACGCCGGTCAACAATCGGGCGATCGCGGTCGTCGACGGCATCCGCGAGAATTTGCGGGTGTTGCTGGTTTCCGGCGAGCCGCATGCGGGCGAGCGCACCTGGCGCAATTTGTTGAAGTCGGATGCAGCCGTCGATCTCGTGCATTTCACCATCCTGCGCCCACCCGAGAAGCAGGACGGCACGCCGATCGACCAGCTGTCACTGATCGCCTTCCCGACCCGCGAGCTGTTCGTGGAAAAGATCGACGATTTCGACCTGATCATCTTCGACCGCTATCAGGAGCGCGGCGTGCTACCGGCGCTGTATTTCGACTACATCGCCCAATATGTCGAAAACGGCGGGGCGATGCTGATCGCCGCCGGGCCGGAATATGCCGGCAATGAAAGCGTCGCGACCACGCCGCTGCAGGCGGTGCTGCCGGCGATGCCGACCGGCGGCATCGAAAAGCGGGCATTCTATCCGCAAATCTCCGACCTCGGCCGCAAGCATCCGGTCACCCGGAACCTGCCTGGCTCGAACAGCGAACCGCCGGACTGGAGCCCCTGGTTCCGCTCGATCGACGTCGGCGAGCCCGAGGGCGAGACGGTGATGAACGGGCCGGACGGCAAGCCGCTCCTCGTCCTCAACCGGGTCGAGGAAGGCCGCATCGCGCTGCTTCTGTCCGATCACGAGTGGCTGTGGTCGCGCGGCTTCGAGGGTGGCGGCCCGCATGTGGCGCTGTTCCGGCGCCTTGCCCACTGGCTGATGAAGGAGCCGGAGCTGGAGGAAGAGGCGCTGGACGCCGAGGCACGCGGCTCCGATCTTCTCGTCACCCGCCAGACGATCGGCGAGACGCCCGGACCCGCGACCGTTTTGACGCCGTCCGGCGAGGCGGTCAGCGTGCCGATGGTCGAAGCCGGCGCCGGCCGCTACGAGGGCGTCCTGGAGACCGACGAATTGGGGCTGTTCCAGGCGGCGAATGGCGACCTTCGCGCTCTGGCCAATGTCGGGCCGGTCAATCCGCGCGAGTATCGCGAGGCGATCTCGACGACGGACAAGCTGGAGCCGATTACCGACGCGACGCGCGGCAGCGTTCGCCGGCTGGCCGGAGCGTCCGGCGACATCGACGTGCCGCGCATCGTGCCGGTCAGCGGACGGGCGAGCGCCGACGGCCGTGACTGGATCGGGCTGCGGAAGACCGAGGAGACGGTGCTGCGCGGCGTCGACCGCACGCCGCTCTTCGCCGGCTTCCTCGGCTTGGCGGTGCTGCTCCTGGCGCTGTCGGCGACCTGGTATCGCGAGGGGCGGTAGCGGCCATCTACGGCCTTTGAGACATCGACCGAGACGGTACCGGTCAGCCGGATGTGCGGCTCTTGCTTTTCCTGAGTTTCGCGCGGAAACTTACCCTGCGGCAGGACGCCGCGAACTGCTCCCGTGGCGTATGCAGCCGCGCGACGGCAAGGGTCAGCAGTCCCAACCACCTCGACTTGTTCCGTCGGCAAGCCTTGTTGTGAGAAGGCGATGAGAACGCTTCTGATCGCCGCCGGCCTGTTGGCGGCATCTTCCCTTTCCGCTTACGCTCAGGATGCCCGTGACAGGCTTCCGGGAACCGATATCCTGCCGAAGGGCACGATCCAGGTATCACCTGTGATCCCAGGCATGGGCGAGCACTGGGCCAATCCGGGCGACCTTCCGCTCGGTCCCATCTACTGCGTTCACGAGGGCAATGTCGTCTGCCTCGAGTTCATGATGTCGCAGGAGGAGTTCAACTCCGGCAAGTCCTGGACCGACCTTGCCGGCGTCGAGGGACTGCCCCCGGTGGATCACGTCAATATCGATTTCGAAGCCAACGGCCATGAGGGCTTCGAGGTACCGCATTACGACGTGCATCTCTACTTCATCGACCCGGCGGCGCAGAAGGCGATCAAATAGGTCAGTGGCTCGGGCCGGCGGTTCGGAATGCTTATTGCGCTTCGGACCGCCGCAGTCGCGCTACGATCAACTCCGCCGCGCGCCCACCCGCCCGCTCACTTCCGCCAACGCTCCTTCCTCCAGCTCCAGTCCGAGCAGACGCGCCGGATCGACCGGGCCCGGCATAAACACGGAGCCGCGCTGAAGCGGACGATAGCCGAGCGGCGCGTAATAGGGCGGATCGCCGACCAGGATGATCGACCCCTCGCCCTTTTCCCGCGCTGCCTCGGCGGCGAGGCGCATCAGCGCCCTGCCCGCGCCCTTGTTCTTGAAGGTGGGTCTGACGGCGAGCGGTCCCAGCATCAGCGACGGAGTCGCCCCAATCGCGATCGGCGTCAGCCGGACCGATCCGATGATCTCTTCTTCAAAGAGGGCGACAAACGAGAGCGCCCGGTCGTGCGGTGCCATCTCGCGGACGCGCTCGGCGGCACGCGCGAAGCGACCGGGCCCGAACGCCTCGTCGGCGATCGCGTCGATGGTCGGGTCGTGGTCGGGGTGCTCCGGCAGATACTGGACATCGGAGAGGTGAAACATCGAAAGAGAACCAATTCGGGCGGACGATGGCGCCGCACGCAAGGCTCCCAATACGGTTGGGGAAATCCGGCGGACGACGGCGGTCAATGCGCTGGGGCGCGGACCTTTACTCGTCGTCGGCGAAGGATCATCGGCTTCACTCCTGGAGCGCCGTGCGGTCATTCGGACGCACAAGGGACGCTCTACCGCTTCGACTGAGCATCGGAATGATCCAAAACCGGATGCCCCGTTTTGGTCCGATGCTCCAGGAAGCGACGGTCGCATTAGCATTGCCCGCGACCGAGGTCCAGCGATGCGTCCCGTCTCCATTGACGCCGCGTCGCACTCGGCGAGCCGGATCCTTGCACTACCTTGGAGCGACGGCAAACGGGAAAGGGTGAAGGGAATGGGACTTCTGGTCGACGGACAGTGGCAGGACAAATGGTACGATACGGAATCGACCGGAGGCCGTTTCAAACGAACCACCACAACCTACCGGAACTGGATCACCGCCGATGGTTCGCCGGGACCGGACGGCCGGACAGCGTTCAAGGCCGAGACGGGCCGCTACCATCTCTACGTCTCTCTCGCCTGCCCCTGGGCGCACCGCACGCTGATCGCCCGCAAGCTGAAGCAGCTGGAAGACGTCATCTCGCTGTCGGTGGTCGACTATCACATGGGCGAAGAGGGCTGGGTCTTCTCGGAGCGGCGCGGCGCCATCCCGGACATGGTGCTCGGCAAGCAGCGACTCTACGAGGTCTATCGCCAAGCCGATCCGGATTACTCCGGCCGCGTCACCGTGCCGGTCCTCTGGGACAAGCAGACCGGAACGATCGTCAATAACGAGTCCGCCGAGATCATCCGCATTCTCAACCGCGCCTTCGACGCCTGGGGCGATTCCGGCGTCGATCTCTCGCCCGAAGCGTTGCTCGGCGAAATCGACGCGATCAACGCCACCGTCTACGACGCCATCAACAACGGCGTCTACAAATGCGGCTTCGCGACGACACAGGAGGCCTATGAACCGCCGTTCCATGCGCTGTTCGACACGCTCGATGAGCTCGAGGCGCGGCTATCCAAACAGCGCTATCTGGTCGACAGCGCTACGCCGACCGAGGCCGACTGGCGGCTGTTCACCACGCTGGTCCGCTTCGATGCCGTCTATCACGGGCATTTCAAGTGCAACCAGCGGCGGATCGCCGACTATCCGAACCTCTTCGGCCATATGCTGGAACTCTACCAGACGCCGGGGATTGCCGAGACCATCGATTTCGGCCACATCAAGGGGCATTATTATGCCAGCCACAAGACGATCAATCCGACGGGGATCGTCCCCCTCGGGCCGGACCAGGATCTGACGGTTCCGCACGGCCGCGAGCGGCTGCTACCTCACCAGTGAAGATCGATCGGGCGTTCGCCGCGCAGATCGGCGAGCCGTCGGCGCGTCGCGTCGGTCGCGCCGTCCGGCAATTCGTCGAGCCTGAAAAACCCGGTCTCGGCGATTTCGGCATTCGGCCGCATCGGCGTCGTCTGGCGACAGGTGCCGCAACGGTAAAACAGCACATGATCGCGGTTGGACGCGTTGCGGTTGAAATAGACCGCGACGAGTTGGGGCGGATCGACGAGTTCGAGATTGCCTTCCTCGAGGAACTCGCGCTTGAGGGCATCGGCGGCGGCCTCGCCGGGATCGACGCCGCCGCCTGGCATATGCCAGCCCGAAACATAGGTGTGGCGGACGAGGAAGATGCGCCCCGCCTCGTCGAACGCGGCGCCGCGCACGCCCAGTGTCAACGGCCGGGCGACGAGATGCGCACCGTGCAGCGCCCTGAGAAGAAATTTCTCTAAGAACATGGTCCCTCGAAAGAACACGGCCCTACCAAACGCCGCTGTGTCGCCTAAGATGAAGCAGATGTTCCGACTTGCCCATCTCTCCGACGTGCATCTGGGTCCGCTCCCGGAACTGTCCATTCGCGAACTCGCCTCCAAGCGGGTGACCGGCTACGTCAACTGGCACCGCAACCGCCGCCGCGCGATGTTCGGCGATACCTTGGTCAACCTCATCCAGGACATGAAGGACGAAGCGCCCGACCATGTCGCCGTGACGGGTGATCTCGTCAATCTGGCGACCAAGACGGAGACCTTGGCGGCCCGGCTGTGGTTGGAGGAACTCGGCGCGCCATACGACGTCTCGGTGGTTCCCGGCAATCACGACGCCTACGTTCCGGGGGCGTTGAAGCGTTCGTATCGCGAGTGGTACGAATATATGATCGGCGACAACCCGCTGAATGCCATCGGCAATTCCTTTCCCTATCTGCGGGTCAGAGGCAAGGTGGCGATCTTCGGCGTCTCCAGCGCCGAGGCGACCGCGCCATTCTTCGCCACCGGCACCTTTCGCCGGGGTCAGGCGCTGGCCCTCGCCCGCCTGCTCGAAAGCTGCCGGGCGACCGGACACTTCCGGGTCGTGATGATCCATCATCCACCCATTTCCGGCTCGACGTCCTGGCACAAACGCCTGATCGGCAAGCAGTTCTTCTCCAAGGTGATCCGCGATGTCGGGGCCGAGCTGGTGCTGCACGGCCATACCCATCTCGACACGCTGCATTGGCTGCGCGGGCCGGAATTTAAGGTGCCGGTGGTCGGCGTTCCCTCCGCGAGTCAGGCGCCCGGCGGCGACAAACCCGCCGCCCGCTACAATCTGTTCGAAATCAGTGGCGAGCCGGGCGCGTGGTCGCTCATCCAGCGCGAGCGCGGCGCACGCTCACACGGGGACGGCCTCGGCTGGATCCGGGAGCGCAAACTCCTGGCGGAAGGGCACGCGATCGACGCCAGGCCGCGCGAGGATGCCAAGCCGGCAGCATAGCCCCGTCGTGCGGTCGCGGCGAAGCCGGCCTTAACGGAATTCAGCCGATCGACATGCCCTGATAGGAGGCGATTGCCAGAAGCAGTGCCGCCCCGATGACGATGCCGATCGTCATCCAGGTGGCGGCGATGACGAAATCGGCGCCGCGCGCGCGCTTGTCCGGCTGACGAAGCGGCGCGTCCTCGCCGTGGCGAACCTGCCGGCTGGCATTCTCCGAGACACGCTCGTTCAGCCCGTCACTCAAAGCGAAGGCCTTGTCGCGCTCGACGATGCGCTCGGCGACATATTCGGTGACGTGCTCGGCCATGACCCTGGTGTCGGCCGATTCGACCAGAGTCACGCGCCCGAGCCGCGTTTCACGGACGAGGCGATAGGTTCGGCGGTCGCGCGCCATGATGACATTGGCCGTCCCGTCGATCCAAAGCCGCGGATGCATGCCACCCGAGATGGTGAAATCGAACAGCTCGTCGCCAGGGGGTAACTCGTCGATCAATGGTTGGAGTTCTTCTGCCAGGATCTCCAGCCGAGCCCTGTCCGCCTCGCGGATGTCGACGACGACGTCGGCGCGTTGCGCGGCGGCGATCTTCGCGTGCCGCACGGCATCGGCCAGACGCTTCGTTCCCATCAGGGACGCCACGTTATCCTTGCCTTCGCCCATCAGACATTGCCTCGAATCCAATTCGTTAACGAGGTCTTAACATACGGGGCAATTCGGTTGGAAGGAACCGGCGGATACACCAACCCGCGTTTCTCAACGTTTTTCTACCTCATCGATTTGCGCGCCAATGGCCGCGATGCAGGCCTCGGGCGCCTCGAGCATCAGCATGTGGCCAAAGCCATCAAGCATCGTGACGGTGAATTCGGGCGGAACGCTACTGGCCCGGGCTGTCGGCGTGACCCGATCTTCAGAGCCCCAGATTACATGCACGGGCCGGCCGGTCGCGGCGATGGCGTCGAGCGGCAAGACACCCTGCTCGCCGGTTGAAAAGAGATGATCGAAGATCTTCCGCATCGCGGCCCGACCCGCCGGATCTCGCGCCGCAGCGATCGCCGCCACGGTGTCGCTATCCGGCACCCAGCCGGGCGCGCCCATACCGCCTAGTGCCGTGCGGAGCGCGTCCGTCCCCTCGGCGTCCATGACGGCTCGAATCCGCTCGGCGCCGATCTCCTTGCCGAAGCCGCCCGGCGCCAGCAGCGTCAGCGATGCGACCCGCTCGGGGGCGAACAGGCCGATGAGTGCGGCGATGGCCCCGCCCATCGAATGGCCGACGATGTGCGCCGACCCGATGCCGCGGGCATCGAGTTGGGCGATAACCGCCCGCGCGGCAGCTTTGGGAGGGCCGAAGCCGGGATAATAACGCGAACGGCCATGACCGGGAAGATCGAAGGCGATGGTCAGGCGTTGCGGCGATGCCACAGCGTCCTGCAACGGCGCCCAGATCTCAGCCCGGCCGTCGAACCCGTGCAGGAAAACGATCGGCGTCGTGGCGCTCTCGCCGCTCTCGTCGCCGCCCTGTTCGATCGCGAACAGCCGTGGATCGTCCATTACTTCTCCTACTTATACGTCGGCGAACGGCAGCCGCGCCGTGGTCGAGATGCGGTCCGGATCGATCTTCATATGGATGAGCGCCGGACGATCCGCCTTCTGCGCGGTTGCCATCGCCTCGGCGAAATCCTCCGTTCGCGCGACGCTGAGGCCGACGCCTCCAAGGCTTCGCGCCAAGGCCGCGAAGTCGGGATTGACCAGCGCCGTCGCCGACTGGCGGCCGGGATACGACTTTTCCTGATGCATCCGAATGGTGCCGTATTGGGCATTATCGAACAGGACGACGACGATATTCGCCCCGGCCTGAATGGCAGTCGACAATTCCTGGCCGGTCATCTGGAAGCAGCCGTCGCCGGCGAAGCAGACGACCGCTCGCTCAGGGAACCTCAGCTTCGCGGCGACGGCGGCCGGCAGGCCGTAACCCATCGAACCCGAAGTCGGGGCGACCTGCGTCGTTCGGCCGGAAAAGCGGTGATAGCGATGCAGCCAACCGGCATAGTTACCGGCTCCGTTGGTCATGATCGCGTCACGCGCCAACATCTCGCCGAGAATGGTCATGACAGCGAACGGATCGACGAAGTCGGACTTCGGCTCGGATTCAGACGCGGGGGTCGACCAGCGACGGTATTCCCGGTGGGCTGCCTCCGCCTGTCCGGCCCAGGCAACGGTCGCCGGTGCCTGCAACTGTACCGCCTTGCGGGCGAAGGACGCCGGGTCGGCGTGAATGCCGAGCGTCGGCGTGTAGACGCGTCCGATCTCGGCCGCATCCGGCAGGACATGGACGAAGCGCTGCGTGGGAACAGGAACCGCGAAAAGCGTATAGCCCTGGCTCGGCATCTCGCCCAGCCGCGCGCCGACGGCGATCACGAGATCGGCCTCGGCAATCCGCGCCTTCAGGTCGGGATTCGGGCCGATGCCGAGATCGCCCGCGTAGTTCGGGTGGTCGTTGGGAAACAGGCCCTGGCGGCGGAAGGAGCAGGCGACGGGCAAGTGCCAGTGCTCGGCGAAGGCGACGATGTCGGCGATCGCGCCGTCCGTCCACCGGGGCCCGCCGAGGATCAGCACCGGACGGGAGGCGGCGCCGAGAAGCGTCCACAGTTCCTCCATGTCGTCGGCTTGCGGCAGCACCGGCTCGGCTTCGACGCGCGCCGGAATATCGGCTTCGGCGCTGCCCGACAAGGTGTCCTCGGGCAGCGCCACGACGACAGGTCCGGGCGCGCCATCCATGGCAATCCGGTAGGCTTCGGCGACGAGACTCGGCAGTTCCGCAGCCGTTTTCGCCTCGAACACGGCCTTGGCCATGTCGCCGAACAGCCGGTCGTAATTGACCTCCTGAAAGGCGCCGCGTTCCCGGAATTTCGTCGGCACCTGACCGACGAAGAGGATCATTGGCGTCAGATCATGGGCGGCGACATGGATGCCGGAGGCGGCGTTGGTCGCCCCCGGCCCGCGCGTGACGAAGCAGATGCCGGGCCGGCCGGTGAGCTTGCCGTCCGCCTCGGCCATCATCGCCGCGCCGCCCTCCTGCCGACAGACGATCGTCTCGATGGCGCTGTCATAGAGGGCGTCGAGCACCGGGAGATAGCTTTCCCCCGGCACGCAGAAGACGCGGCTCGCGCCCTGCTCGGCGAGCGCGGCGACGAGCAGTTCGCCACCGGCAGCCCTCACTTGGCGAGCAGCCGGTTGGCGGCCGCGACGATGGCCTCGAGCGAGGCCGTGACGATGTTCTTGTTGATGCCGGCGCCGAACAATCGGCCACCGTCATGCTCGACTTCCATGTAGCAGATGGCGCGCGCGTCGGAGCCCGCGCCGAGCGAGTGTTCGGAATAGTCGAAAACCGAAAACGCGATGCCGAGATGGCGGCACAGCGCGTCGATGAAGCCGTCGATCGGCCCGGTGCCGAGGCCCTCGATTTTGATCTCGACGCCGCCATCGACGATGGTCGCCTCCAGGATACGCTCACCCTTCACATCCGGGTTCGGCCGAGTGAAGTGATCGACGAATTTGATGCGGGCTCCCGGCTGCTCGACATAACGCTCGATGAAGCGGTCGTAGATGCGCTTGACCGGCAGCTCCCTGCCCTCCTCGTCCGTGATCGCCTGGACGTCCTCGCGGAACTCGACCTGGAGGTTGCGTGGCAAGTTCAGCCCGTAATCAGCCTGCAGCACATAGGCGATGCCGCCCTTGCCCGACTGGGAATTGATGCGGATGATCGCCTCGTAGGAGCGACCGACGTCTTTCGGATCGATCGGCAGATAGGGCACCTCCCACAATTCCTTGTTGGCGGTGCGGCGCGCCTTCATGCCCTTGTTGATCGCATCCTGATGCGATCCCGAGAACGCCGTGTAGACGAGCTCGCCGACATAGGGGTGCCGCTCGCCGATCGCGAGCTGGTTGCAGTATTCGTAGACATCCTTGATGTGGTTGATGTCGGTGATGTCGAGGCCCGGATCGACGCCTTGGGTGAACATGTTCAGCGCCAGCGTGACGAGGTCGACATTGCCGGTGCGCTCGCCATTGCCGAACAGCGTGCCCTCGACGCGGTCGGCGCCGGCCATCAACCCCAGTTCGGTCGCCGCGACGGCGGTGCCGCGATCGTTGTGGGGATGCAGGGAGACGATGAGGTTGTCGCGGTTGTCGAGATTGCGGCACATCCATTCGATCTGGTCGGCATGGATGTTCGGCGTCGACATCTCCACGGTCGCAGGCAGGTTGAGGATCAGCCTGTTGTCCGGCGTAGGTCGGATGATCTCGGCAACGGCGTTGCAGATCTCGACCGCAAAGTCGAGTTCGGTGCCGGTGAAGCTTTCGGGCGAATATTCGAATCGATAGTCGCCGCCCGCCTTGGCCGCCATGTCGGCGACCATCTTGGCCGCGTCGGTAGCAATCTCTCGGATGCCGGCGCGGTCCTTCTGGAAGACGACGCGCCGCTGCAATTCGCTGGTCGAGTTATAGAAATGGACGATCGGCCGACGCGCACCCTGAAGCGACTCGAACGTCCGCGCAATCAGCTCCGGTCGGCACTGGACCAACACCTGCAACGACACGTCGTCGGCGACGTCTCCCTCCTCGATACACCAGCGCGCGAAATCGAAATCGGTCTGGGAGGCCGACGGAAAGCCGATCTCGATCTCCTTGAAATTCATCGCCTTCAGGAGCGCGAAGAACCGAGCCTTGCGGTCGTGCCCCATCGGGTCGACCAGCGCCTGGTTGCCGTCGCGAAGATCGACCGAGCACCAGATCGGCGGCGTGGTAATCGTCTTTCCCGGCCAGGTTCGGTCGGGCAGGTCGATCTGGCCGTAAGGCTGATATTTGGCGGAGGCAGAGGGCATCGCGCCAGGAGGCTCGGTCTCGGCGGCTGGTCGGATTGCGGACGTAACGGACATTGCTCTTGCACCTTGATTGCTCGGGCGGATGCCGGGGCGGCGCTGGCAACGCGCGCGCATCTGGCCGGGTCATCCGAAATTGAAACCGGATTGTAAAGCGAAAGGGGCAGAGCGGGGAGGCCCTCAGGCCTCTAGCGCGCCGGCTCGACCGCCGGACGCCCCTTCGATCAACGGGTCCGACGGCCGCGGCTAAGTAGACCGAGGAGAAGGCCCGGACGCGCCAGCGCATACGGCCGCCGAGAGGCCGCACGGGTCGACAAGCAGGATGGCGTCGCGATCATGCGCGCCAGATTATTGCGAACGCGGCCGATTGCAAGCCGAATTTCACCCCGGCCGGCTGAACGCTCAGTCCGCCAACTCGTCGCGCGTGGAAAAACGCAGCGTCGAGACCGCGCCACCGGCGTTGGATATTTCGAAAACGCCGCCGATCTGCTCGGCCAGCGATGCGACGATGCGCATGCCGAGATTGCGCGAGGAGGACACGGAAAAACCCTCGGGCCAACCGGGGCCGTCGTCCGACACCGTCAGACGAAGCGGCGTTTCCCGCGATTCCGCGCCGCCAGGGTCGCTCCTGAGTTCGACGACGATCTGCCCCGCCCGACCGTCGGAGCAGCCGTGCTCGATGGAGTTCGAAATCAACTCGGTGGCAATGAGACCCAGCGGCACGGCAAGCTCCGCCGAGACTTCCACCGCTTCCGCGCCGACCTCGTAACGGATGTTGGTCACTCCCGACGCCTCGAGAAGGTCGGGGCCGAGCTGGGTGAGATACGGCCCCAAGTCGAGGCTCTGACGGCCGGGATCGTGGAGCTCGCGCTGAATCTTCGAGATCAGGGAAATTCGGGCCGAGGCCTGTTGCAGGACCCCGGCCGCCTCCGGGCTCGTCGTGCCGCGCGATTGGGCGTTGAGCAAAGACGATACGACGGCAAGATTGTTCGAGACCCGGTGTTGCAATTCGCGAAACAACAGATCGCGTTCACCGGCATGGCGCGCGGCCGCTTCCTTTTCGATTTCAAGACGATCGAGCGCGAGCTGCATCCAGTGAATCAGCAGAATGTCGACCGCTACAATGAAAACGTAGAACGACAGCGCCAACGTCGAGCCACCTGTAAGGGCGAACGAATCGAATGGCGGAATGAAGAAGTACCAGGAGAAAAGGCCGGCGAAAAAGGCAACGGCAACGCCTGGAAGCACGCCGGCGAAAAAGGAGGTAAGGATAACCGCCGGAAAGAAGGTGAGATACGGAAAGCCGACCGGCAGCCGGTCATCGAGGAGATAGCGTACCGCGAAGGACAGAGCGAGCAATGCAGCAGCGAACAGCCAACGCGCGACCGGCAGATCCCGCAGCGAGGTTTTCGACAGAAGCGCCTGTACGCCGCGCAGATTGACCAGGGGAGAACTCATCGGTCGTTCAGCGAAACCCTCCACCATCAATAATCGGTCCTCGCCGTTCTGGGAAAACTGACCGCCCGATCAAATCGCACAGCTGGATATCGCAACAGATGCCGTCGCAAACGATAAGTGTGGCGGATCAAGGGCGGGTGCCGGGTCCATGGCAGAATTCGCACCGGGCGTTGCCAAGGCGACACGGGCCAACAAACAACGGTGGGAGGAGCGGGCGATGGCCCGCAGGATTCACGCCCGCTGGCCTACAAAACCGGCACTCCTGTCTGTTTCGCCTCGTCTTCCGGCTCCACATGGATCAACACGCGGGCCCCGGCGAAGGACTCCTGAAGCGCATCCTCGATCCGATCACAGATGTCATGGGCGACGCCCACCGTCATCGCCTCTGGCACGACCATGTGAAATTCGATGAACATCGCCCGGCCGGCCAACCGCGTCTTTAAATCGTGGACCTCAAGGGCCCCGTCGGCATGGGCCGAGATTAGGTCGCGGACCCTGGCTTCCTCAACCGGGTCGATCGCCTGATCCATCAGGCCGGAGAGCGAACTGGTCACGACCTTGTAGCCCTCGCGCAGGATGTTCAACGCCACGAGCGCCGCCATTAGCGGATCGAGAATCGTCCAGCCGGTCATCGTCGCCAGCAGGAGACCCGCGAGAACCCCGACCGAGGTGACGACATCGGCCATGATATGCTGACCGTCGGCTGCAAGTGCCGGCGAGCGACGGTCGCGCCCATGGCGGATGAGATAGAGCGCCCAACCGGCGTTGATGGTGGTCGCCACGGCGTTGATCGCGATGCCGGCAAGGGGTTGGTCCAGCGATCGCGGCACAAGGTAGGCCGCCCAGGCCTCGCGCAGAATCAAAAGCGCCGCGACGACGATCAGGACGCCTTCAACGACGGCGGAAAAATACTCCGCCTTGGTATGTCCGAAAGGGTGATCGCTGTCAGCCGGCTTGTAGCTCAACGTCACCGCCCACAGCGCGATCAGCCCAGCTACGACGTTGACGATCGATTCCAGCGCATCGGAAAACAGCGCCACCGAGCCGGTCACGTGATAGGCAGCGTATTTGATCGCCAGCACGATCACCCCGATCGCAACGCTCGCCATGGCGATGCGCTTGACCAGGGGTGCCGCTGCCTCGCTTGTCTCCGATATCGCTGACGTCACCGGATCACGCCGCCTTTTCGCGGGCGCGGCGGGGCAGATGCGCGACAATGTTCTCGATCATGCGCATGCCCGCGTCGCCGCCAAGGCTCATGATGCTTTCGGGATGGAACTGCACCGCCGCGACCGGCTCGGTCCGGTGCTCGAAGGCCATGACGATGCCGTCTTCGGTCTCAGCCGTCACCTCGAACTCCTTCGGCAGGCGGACCGGGTCAGCGAAGATCGAGTGATAGCGGCCGACGGTGACCTCGCCCGGCAGGCCGGAAAAGATGATGCCGGGCGTGGTGACGCGAATGCGCGACGGCTTGCCGTGGACCGGCACATGCAGGGTGCGCAAGCTTCCGCCATAGGCCTCGGCGAGTGCCTGCAGCCCGAGGCAGACGCCGAAGATCGCGCAGCCGCGCTGACGGGCGGCGGCGATCGTGCCCTTGCAGTCGAAGTCGGACGGATTGCCCGGCCCCGGCGACAACACCACGAGATCAGGATCGACGTGGTTGAATATCTCGGCGGACACCGGCGTGCGGACGGTCGAGACGGTGGCGCCAGTCTGGCGGAAATAATTGGCGAGCGTGTGGACGAAAGAATCCTCGTGATCGACCAAAAGGATTCGCAGCCCCTCCCCGACCCGCGCCGCGTCGTGTTTCGCGCCGGCGGCGTTCGACGCGCCGGCCTCACGGATCGCGCCGATCAGCGCCGAGGCTTTCAGCTCGGTCTCGGCCTCTTCTTCCTCGGGATTGGAATCGTACAGCAGCGTCGCGCCGGCCCGCACCTCGGCGATGCCGTCCTTCAGCCGGATCGTGCGCAGCGTCAGACCGGTGTTCATGTCGCCGTTGAAATGCACCATGCCGACGGCGCCGCCATACCAGGCGCGCGGGCTCTTCTCGCTGTTCTCGATGAAGCGCATCGCCCACAGCTTCGGCGCGCCGGTCACCGTTACCGCCCAGGCATGGGACAGGAAGGCGTCGAAGGCGTCCATGCCGTCGCGCAGCCGGCCCTCGATGTGGTCGACCGTATGGATCAGCCGCGAATACATCTCGATCTGCCGCCGGCCGATGACGCGCACGGAGCCCGGATCGCAGACCCGGCTCTTGTCGTTGCGGTCGACATCGGAGCACATCGTCAGCTCCGATTCGTCCTTCTTGGAATTGAGCAGCTTCAGGATCTGCTCGGAATCGGAAATGGCGTCCTCGCCGCGCTTGATGGTGCCGGAAATCGGACATGTCTCGACCCGCCGGCCGTTGACGCGCACGAACATCTCCGGCGAGGCGCCGATCAGAAATTCATTCTCGCCGAGATTGATCAGAAACGAATAGGGCGAGGGGTTGACCGCCTTCAGCCGACGCGAGATTTCCGAAGGCTTGTGCTCGGCGCGCTCGTAGAACACCTGGCCGGGAACCACCTCGAAGAGGTCGCCGCGCATGAACTTCGCCTTGGCGGCGCGCACCAGTTCGGCATATTCGCCGGGCTTGTGATCGCCGCGCGGCGGGATGCGTTCGGAGGGCGCAAAGGGCGCATCCAGGCCACCGCCCGCAAGCCCCTCGGTCGAGACCCCATCCTTGGCGAATTCATAGCGGGTCAGGAAGGCCGAGGCCGAGTAGTGATCGACCTCGAGCAGTTCGTCCGGCAGATAGAGCAGAAGGTCGCGGCGGTCCGGATCACGCTCCAGCACTTCCTCGACCGGGTCGAACTGATAGGCGAGGTCATAGCCAAAGGCGCCGTAAAGGCCGAGATCTCGGTCCTCCTCCGCCCGGAACAAGGAGACGATCGCGCGCAGCACCGAAAAGACGCTCGGCATGCGCGAGCGTTCCTCCTCGGTGACCGCCGCGCCCGGCTCGTTGATGACAAGGTCGAGCGCCATCGGCGCGCTAGCGCACGAGGCGATGTCGTCATGACCGGCCAGCGCATCCGCGATGAAACCGAGCAGCACCTCGCCGCGCGGATTGAGCGCCGCGATCCGCATCGCCCGTCCGGTCGAAGAGACGACCAGCGGCGGATCGACGAAGGCCACATCCTGGCGCGTGTAGCGGCCCGGATACTCGTAATTGGAAAACAGGACGGCACCGCGGCTGGTGTCAAGGCGATCGAAATAGGGCTCGATCGCGCCGTCATAGGCGACGGCGCGCCGTCTGCGCGTGATCGTCACCCCACCCGCCGTCACGTAGCGCTCGCGGCCGTCGTCGGTCTGTTCGGTCACCATGAACTCTCTCCGGGTCTCAAGCCCGGACCCCCGGCGACATAGCAAAAAAGGCCGCCGGATGATCCGAGGCGGCCTTTGGGTTTGATCACAAGCGTGACGGTCCGGCCGCTGTCAGCGCGCCCACCACCAATTCATCGAAAGGATCGTCATCATCATGCGCAACCGATAACCGAGCCGGGCGACGAGAGCAAGACACTCCTCTAGGTGGATAATCCGTCACCGGCTCCGGGTCCAAGCCGCGATCAGCGGATCGCCATCCCATGTCGTTCAAAGGCATTTGCCAGCGGCGCTCATTCGGGTAGATCGAAGGCATGGAAGAGTTCGATTACATCGTCGCCGGCGCGGGCTCGGCAGGTTGCGTCCTGGCCAACCGGCTGTCCGCCGATCCGAAAAACCGCGTGCTGCTGCTAGAAGGCGGCGGCAAGGACAACTGGATCTGGTTCCACATTCCGGTCGGCTATCTCTTTGCCATCGGCAATCCGCGCGCCGACTGGATGTTCAAGACCACCAGCCAGACGGGGCTCAATGGCCGGGCGCTGAACTATCCGCGCGGCAAGACGCTCGGCGGGTCGTCGGCGATCAACGCGATGATCTACATGCGCGGACAGGCGGCGGACTACGACCACTGGCGCCAGCTCGGCCTTTCCGGCTGGGGATGGGACAACGTTCTGGAGGCGTTCAAGGCGGTCGAGGATCATGTCGATGGACCGGACGACTTTCACGGGACCGGCGGCGAATGGCGGGTCGAGCATCCGCGCATCCGCTGGGACGTTCTCGACCGCGTGCGCGACGCGGCCGAGGCGGCGGGCGTCGCCAAGATCGACGACTTCAACACCGGCGACAACGAAGGCTCGGCCTATTTCCAGGTCAACCAGAAGGGCGGGCGGCGTTGGAGCGCGGCGCGCGGTTTTCTGAAACCCGCGCTCGGTCGGCCAAACCTCAAGGTGGTCACCGGCGTCATGGTCGACCGGGTGCGCTTTCGCGATGGGCGCGCGGTGTCGCTCGACTACCGCAAGGACGGCAAGGGCTTCGAGGCGCTGGCGGCGCGCGAGATCGTGCTGTCGGCCGGCGCCGTCGGCTCGCCGGCGATCCTGGAGCGCTCCGGCGTCGGCGACGCCGAGCGGCTGAAAGACCACGGCATTGCGCCCGTCCGTCACCTGCCGGGGGTCGGCGAGAATTTGCAGGATCACCTGCAGATCCGCCCGATCTACAAGGTCGACGGAATCAGGACGCTGAACAGCGAATACAAGAACCTGTTGCGCCGGGCGATGATGGGCGTCGACTACGCGCTCAGGCGGCGGGGACCGTTGACGATGGCGCCGAGCCAGGTTGGCGCCTTCGTCAAATCCTCACCGGATCAGGCGACGGCCAATCTGGAATTCCATTTCCAGCCACTGTCGCTCGACGATTGGGGCGCGGGGCTGCATTCCTTCTCCGCCTTCACGGCGAGCGTCTGCAACCTCAGGCCGACCAGCCGCGGCAGCATCCATCTGACCGGCGCGCGGCCGGAGGATGCGCCGGACATCGCGCCGAACTATCTGTCCACCGACGAGGACCGGCAGGTCGCCATCGACAGCCTGAAATGGGCCCGGCGGATCGTGGAGCAGTCGCCCCTCGCGCCCTATCGGCCGGAAGAATACAAGCCCGGCGCGCATGTGACTTCCGACGAGGACATGCTGGTCGCCGCCGGCGATCTCGGTACGACGATCTTCCACCCGGTCGGGACGGCCAAGATGGGAATCGAAGGCGATCCGATGGCGGTGCTCGACGAGCGGCTGCGCGTGCGCGGGATCGGGGGCCTGCGCGTCGCCGACGCTTCGGTGATGCCGTCGATCACTTCGGGCAACACCAATTCGCCGACGATCATGATCGCGGAAAAGGCCGCCCGGATGATGCTGGACGACGCGCGGGCGTAAAGTGCGGAGAAGCAACAACGAAAGAGCCCGGAAAACAAGCGCTCCGGGCTCTTCGTTGAGAATGGCCGGCTGGTGGCATCGGGAGGAGGAATGCCGCCAATCGACCCAGGCGCGGTGACAGTGGAAGCCCGTTCGCTTGGGAGGAGGTCGGCGGGCTTTCCGATCGTCCATTGCCGCAACATCATGACTGTACATCAAGTCGCGACAATAGACTGTCACCCGTTTGCTACGATTCCATGGCAATCAGGCTGGCGTTACCGCCGGCCGCCGCAGTATTCACCGACGTCACCTGTTCGCGGGCGAATCGCGCCACGTAATTCGGCCCGCCCGCCTTCGGCCCGGTGCCGGACAGGCCCGAGCCGCCGAACGGCTGGGAGCCGACAATCGCCCCGATGATGTTGCGATTGACGTAGATGTTGCCGACGGTCAGCCGCTCGGCGATCGTCTTGACCGTCTCGTCGATGCGACTGTGGACGCCGAGCGTCAGACCGAAGCCGGTCCGCTCGATCGATTCGCAGACCTTGTCGAGTTCGCCGGCCTTCCACCGCACCACATGCAGGATCGGGCCGAATACCTCGCGGTCGAGCGCCTCGGGCCTGTCCAGTTCGACGATATGCGGCGCGAACCAGTGGCCCTCGGCCGGCAAACCGTCTTGGAGGCGGCCCTCGAATCGGACCGTTTGCGACCGCTCCATGCGCTCGATGTGAGCGGTCAGCATGGCGTGCTGTTCGGCATCGATCACCGGGCCGATGTCGGTCGACGGGTCATGCGGGTCGCCGACGACCAGTTCCGCCGCGGCGCCGGCGATCATCTCGATCATGCGCTCGGCGACGTCCTCCTGGACATAGAGGACGCGCAACGCCGAACAACGCTGGCCGGCGGACCGGAACGCCGACATCACGACGTCGTCGGCGACCTGTTCCGGCAGCGCCGTCGCGTCGACCACGAGACCGTTGATGCCACCGGTTTCGGCAATCAGCGGCGCGATCGGCGCGTTGCGGGCGGCCAGGCCGCGATTGATCGCGAAGGCGGTTTCGGTCGAGCCGGTGAAAGCGACGACCGCCGTGGCATCATGGGAGACCAGCGCGGCGCCCACCTCCCCGTCGCCCGGCGCGAGGAAGAGACCGTTCGCTGGAAATCCGGCCTCGTGCAGGAGGCCCACCGCCAGCGAGGCGACCAGCGGCGTCTGCTCGGCCGGCTTGGCGATGACCACATTGCCGGCGGCCAGCGCCGCCGCGACCTGGCCGGTGAAGATCGCCAGCGGGAAATTCCACGGCGAGATGCAGATGGCGACGCCGCGCGAGCGATAGCGAAGGCGATTTTCCTCGCCGGTCGGACCGGGCAGCAAGGTCGGCTCGGCGAACAGTCGTTCGGCTTCGGCGGCATAGAAACGGAGGAAATCCACCGCCTCGCGGATTTCGGCGATGCCGTCGTCGACCGTCTTGCCGGCCTCACGGGCCAGAAGCGCCATGAACGCGCCCTGCCGCTGTTCCATCAGATCGGCGGCCTTGCGCAGCCAGGCGGCGCGGCTTGCGGCCGGCACTGCCTCGGCTGCCCGCACATGGCGCGCCGCCTCGGTGACGAGAACCTTCGCGCCACTCGCGCTCAAATGATGGCTGCGACCGACAAGCGCTCCATCGACCGGCGAACGGACGTCGACCGGCCCTTTGGCGTCGGCGCCCTTGAAGCCGCAGGTGGCCGCGATCGGTTCGCGCCCGGTCCGGTCGCGTGCGTCGAGGAAACGGTCGAGCGCACGCCGGTCGCCGAACTCGATACCGGCGGAGTTCTTGCGCGGCGCGAAAATCTCCGATGGCAATCCTATCTTCGGATGGCGGGCGGGACCGTTCTTCAAGACGTCGCGCGGCCGCTCGATCAAGGAATCGATCGGCACGTCTTCGTCGCCGACCTGCGCGACGAAGGACGAATTGGCGCCGTTCTCCAGAAGACGGCGCACCAGATAGGCGAGCAGATCGCGATAGCCGCCGACCGGCGCGTAGATACGGCAGGGAATTGCCGACGCGGAGTCGCGGCGCATGGTCTCATAAAGCGCTTCGCCCATGCCGTGCAGGCGCTGGAACTCGAATCCGGAGACATCGGCGCCGGCCATTTCGACGATGGTCGCGACGGTCAGGGCGTTGTGGGTCGCAAATTGCGGATACAGTCGCTCGCGCCGATCGAGAAGTGCCTTTGCCGCGACCAGATAGGATAGATCCGTCGCCGGCTTGCGCGAATAGACCGGATAGCCAGCAAGGCCTTTTTCCTGCGCCTGCTTGATCTCCGTGTCCCAATAGGCGCCCTTAACGAGACGGACCATCATCTTGACGCCCGCTGCCTTGGCGAGCGCGTCGACATGCTCGATCACGGCCAGGGTCCGCTTCTGATAGGCCTGGATGGCGAGACCGAAGCCGTTCCAGCCGTTAAAGTCGAAGTCCTTGGCCACCACGTCGATGACGTCGAGCGACAGTTCCAGCCGCGAGGCTTCCTCGGCATCGATCGTCAGGTTCAAATCGTAGCTTTGCGCCTGACGCGCCAGCTCTTTGACGCGGGGCACGAGTTCCTTCAGCACGGTGTCGCGGTGGGTCGGCTGATAGCGCGCATGCAGCGCCGAGAGCTTGACGGAAATTCCCGGGCGGTCGGGCAACGGCTTGTTGCCGGCCTTGCGGCCGATCGCCGCGATCGCATCGGCATAGGAGCGGAAGTAGCGTTCCGCGTCGGCCTTGGTGCGCGCGCCCTCCCCCAGCATGTCGTAGGAATGACGATAGCCCTTCTTCTCGAAGGCGCGGGCGCGGTCAAGCGCGTCCGCTATGGTCTCGCCGAGGACGAAATGGCGGCCGAGAAAACGCATCGCCTGGCGCGTCGCGGTGCGGACCGCCGGCGCGCCGACGCGCTTGACGAGAGAGGAGATGACGCCTTGCGGCGTTTCGCCCGGCCGGATGATCCGCGCAGAGATGCCGAGCGCCCAGGCCGAGGCAGCGGTCAGCATCCGGTCCTCGTCGCCATCGTGATGGGCCCAGTCGCCGGCGCCGATCTTGTCTTCGATCAGCCGGTCCTGCGTCTCGGCGTCGGGCACCCTGAGCAGCGCCTCGGCCAGGATCATCAGCGCCAGCCCCTCGCGACTCGACAAGCCGAACTCGCGCAGGAAATCCTCGACGCCACCGATGCCGCCGGCCGCGCCGCGAATCTCCTCGATGAGATGGCGCGCCCGCCGATCGACCGCCTCCTCGTCGTGGGTCCAACGCTCGGAGGCCTCGAACAGCGCGGCGACCGCCGCCGTATCGTCCGGCGCGAACGGAGCCGAAAAGGGTTCTGGCATGGCCGACATGGTTCACTCCGTGATCGATCGACGACGACGCCGCTATTTAACAGATCCGGCAGCCGTGTTTCTCCCCAAAGAGTAGCCTGACTGCAGTGGAATGCTTCGCAAAAGTTCCTTACATTGGCTCCAATGACCGAATTTGATCAAAAAGACCGGAACATCCTCCGCGAGTTGCAGCGTGACGGCCGCCTCACCAATCTCGAACTCGCCGAGCGGGTCCACCTGTCGCCGACCGCGACGGCCGAACGGGTGAAGCGCCTCACCCGAGACGGGTATATCCTCGGATATGCAGCGCGTCTTTCGCCGGAAAAGCTCGGCCGCGGCATGATCGTCTTCGTCGAGGTCAAGATGGACCGGACCAGCGATGCGGTGTTTTCCGAATTCAAACGCGTCGCTGAAGCCACGCCCGACATCATGGAGTGCCACATGGTGGCCGGCGGATTCGACTATCTCATCAAGGCGCGGGTGAAGGACATGACCGCCTATCGAGCGTTTCTATCCAACGCGCTGCTGGCTCTTCCCGGCGTGCGCGAAACGCATACCTATGCGGTCATGGAAGAGGTGAAGAACACGACCTCGATCGTGTTCTGACACCGCTGCTCGGGCCGTTACGGCGCGTCAACGCTGCTTGCGCAGCCCCAGCCGATGCGCGATAGTCGGGCAGCTTCCATTCGATCCGCCGGACCGCGTTTTGCCCGCAGCGTCCGCGTCCACTCAAGGAGACCTTGATGATCCATATCCGCAATTTCGCGGTCCTCGCCCTTGGCGCATCGCTGCTCAGCTTTCCGGCGCTTGCCCAGGACGCGGAGAGTTGTTCGACCGTACGCCTTTCAGACGTTGGCTGGACGGACATCACCTCCACGACGGCTGTCGCCAGCAACATCCTGTCGGGACTCGGCTACGAGCCCGACGTCAAGATCCTCTCGGTGCCGGTGACCTTCGCCTCGCTGTCCAACAGCGACATCGACGTCTTCCTCGGCAACTGGATGCCGGCACAATCCGAACCGATCAAGAAGTATCTCGATGACGGCTCGATCGTGCAGGTGAAGGCCAACCTGGAGGGGGCCAAATACACCCTCGCGGTGCCGAAATATCTCTACGACAAGGGTCTCAAGGACTTCGCCGACATCCACAAGTTCAAGGACGAACTCGGCGGCAAGATCTACGGCATTGAGCCGGGGAATGACGGGAACAGCCTGGTCCTCGGTATGATCGAGAAGAACGAGTTCGATCTGAAGGGCTTCGAACTGGTCGCGTCATCCGAACAGGGGATGCTCAGCCAGGTCGCGCGCGCGACCAAGGCCGAGAAGCCGATCGTGTTCCTCGGCTGGGCGCCGCATCCGATGAACTCGAACTACGACATCGAGTATCTGACCGGCGGCGACGACACCTTCGGTCCCGACTACGGCGGCGCGACCGTCTACACGGTCGAGCGCAAGGATTTTGCCACGGACTGCCCCAACCTCTCCAAGCTGTTCGAGAACCTGACCTTCGACCTGCCCATGGAAAACGAGATCATGGGCAAGATTCTCGACGACAAGCAGAAGCCGAACGAGGCCGCGGCCGAATGGATCAAGGCGAATCCGGATCGTCTCGATGCATGGCTCGAAGGCGTCATGACGCTGGACGGACAAGACGGCCTGCCGGCGGTGAAGGCCTCGCTCGGACTTTCCTGACCGGTTGCGCCGTCCAGGGAACATTTCTGGAAGGCCGGTTTCGCCCGGCCTTCTTCTTTAGAGCATCGAACGAAAATATGGACGCGTTCTGCCAGAGGGATTTCGGGACAAGGACGAGGGGATCGGCGCAGGTCGTAGCGGCGCTACGGCCAAGACGAGACCCGATGGAATTGGCCCGAAAGCTCCTGGCCCTTTGGGTTTCCGGCCGCCGGGCGCCCACTTTGTCGGCCGGCTCGACCGTAGCGCCGCTACGCTCGTCGTCAGCCTCCGCGTGGATCACCTCGGCGAGCCGAGAAACAGAACCGCATCTATATTGTCGTCCGATGCTCTAAGAGCAGACCCGACCAGGAAGGAACCCCCGGCCCGTGGAATGGCTCCAGAATCATCCTCTGCCGATCGGCGAAGGCGCCTCGGCTTTCGTCGACTGGCTGACCGCCAACTTCACCTTCATCTTCGACGCGATCAGCAATGGCCTCGGCGCCTTCATCGACGCTGTCCTTTTTCTGCTGCAGTGGCCCCATCCCTTTGTGGTCGTCGCAGCCTTCGGAGCCATCGCCTACGCCGCCCGTCGCTCGATCCCGATCGTCATCTTCACCATCGGCGGCCTGCTGCTGATCATCAATCTCGGATTCTGGAACGACACCACGGAGACGCTGGCACTGGTGCTCGCCTCGACCGCCGTTTGCATGCTGATCGGCGTGCCGCTGGGGGTTGCCGCCGCCCGGCGCAACTGGCTCTACGCCGGTCTTCGACCCGTGCTTGACCTGATGCAGACGATCCCGACCTTCGTCTATCTGATCCCGGCGCTGATCCTGTTCGGGCTCGGCGTGGTGCCGGGACTGGTGGCGACGGTAATCTTCGCCCTGCCCTCATCGATCCGGCTGACCCGCCTCGGCATCGCCTCGACGCCGCGGCAACTACTCGAAGCCGGCGACGCGTTCGGCGCGACACGGATGCAACGGCTGTTCAAGATCGAGATTCCCTACGCGCTTCCGCAGATCATGGCCGGGCTGACCCAGACGATCATGCTGTCGCTGTCGATGGTCGTGATCGCCGCGCTGGTCGGCGCGCCGGGCCTCGGCGTTCCGGTGCTGCGCGCGCTCAACAGCATCAATATCGGCCAGGGTTTCGAGGCCGGGTTGGCGATCGTACTCCTCGCCATCATCCTCGACCGGTTCTTCCGCATCGACGAAAAGACGCGCTCATGAGTCCGATCGTCTCCTTCCAGAACGTCTCGATCTGCTTCGGCAGGAAACCCGAGCAGGCGCTGCCGCTGGTCGATGCGGGCAAGAGCCGTAGCGAAATCCGCGAGGCAACCGGTGTGACATTGGGCGTTGCCGATGCCTCGCTCGACATCAGTGCCGGCGAGATCGCCGTTCTGATGGGTCTGTCGGGTTCGGGCAAGTCGACCTTGCTGCGCGCCGTCAATGGCCTTGCTCCCATTACCCGTGGCCGCGTGGTGATTGATACCGGCAATGGGACGGTTGACCCGAAGGATTGCGGAACGAAACGCCTGCGCGAACTGCGCCGTCACGAAGTGGCGATGGTCTTCCAGCAATTCGCGCTGCTGCCTTGGCGCAGCGTCGCCGAGAATGTCGGTCTCGGTCTCGAATTGGCAGGCGAGCCCCGCGCCAAGCGCCGCGAGCGGGTCATGGCCCAGCTCGATCTTGTGGGCCTTGGTGACTGGGCGGACAGCCGCGTCGGCGAATTATCCGGTGGCATGCAGCAACGTGTCGGTCTCGCCCGCGCCTTTGCCACCGACGCGCCGATCCTTTTGATGGACGAGCCGTTCTCGGCGCTCGATCCGTTGATCCGGGCGCGGCTGCAGGACGAACTTCTGGAAATCCAGCAACGCCTGAAGAAAACGATCATCTTCGTCAGCCATGATCTCGATGAGGCCTTCAAGATCGGCAACCGTATTGCCATCATGGAGGGCGGCCGCATTGTCCAGATCGGCACCGCACAGGACATCGTGCTCAGGCCTGCGGACGACTACGTCTCCGACTTCGTCGCCCACATGAACCCGCTCAATGTCCTGACCGCCGAAAACGTGATGAAGCCGCTAGCCCCATCGAGCGGCTCAGCCCCGGCCCGGGTCGCGGCGATGGCCGAACCCGACACGCCGCTGAGACGTGTGATGGAATCGATTTCCGGCGGCAATGGCGCGGTGGTCGTCTCCCGCAACGGACGGGTGGTCGGTCAGATTGGAGCTCAGGAGATCGTCGACGCGCTAATGCGCCACTGATACCCGGACAGCATTGGCGGGGGCCCGTTGCAGCGAGCGCGGCCACGCTCTTGCCGCAGCCGGATTCGCCGACGATCGTCAAGGTCTCGCCGCGCTTTACGGACAAGCCGACGCCGTCGACGAAGTTCTTGCCGGACTGGAAACGCGACGAGAACTTTTCGTGCGAGAGCTCAGTCGCGGTGTCTGCCTATCACATGGCGCCGACGTTGCTCATGCCGCCACCAGATGGCCGGCGCCGCGATCGGTCAGCACCAACCGCTCCGGCGCTTCGCCCAGCTTCCTCACGGGGCTCGGAATCTCCTGGTCGAGCCGCGGGAATTGGTGCCGTCGCCGCGTAGGATCCGGCACCGGTACCGCTTCGATCAGCCGCTGCGTGTAAGGATGCTGCGGAGCCGAGAAAATCTGATCGCGAGTACCGGTCTCGACGATCTGACCAAGATACATGACGGCGACGCGGTCAGAGATGTTCTCGACCACCGCCATGTCATGGGAAATGAACAGATAGGCGATCCCGAAGTCGGCCTGCAGCTCGCGCAGGAGTTCCAGCACGCGTGCCTGTACCGAGACGTCGAGCGCAGAAATGCTCTCGTCGGCGATGATCAGCTTCGGTCGCAGCGCCAGCGCCCTGGCGATGCAAATCCGTTGGCGCTGGCCGCCGGAAAATTCGTGCGCGTAGCGGCTCATCTGGTCGGGTGATAGGCCGACGCGCTCGAACAATCCGGCCACCCGCTCGCGGCGCTCTGCGCCCGACGCGATGCCGTGGATCACCATCGGCTCCGCCACGAGATCTCCGACTCTCATGCGCGGATCGAGCGAGGCGAAGGGATCCTGGAAGATCATCTGGATATCGCGACGGATCGCCTTTGCGTCCTTGCGCGCGAGGCCCGCCATATTGCGCCCGCCGACGACGATGTCGCCGCTATAGGGCACCAGTCCGGCCAGCGCCTTGGCGGTGGTCGACTTGCCGCAGCCCGACTCGCCGACCAGAGACAGCGTTTCTCCGGCTGTGACATCGAAGGAAACGCCCTCCACCGCGTGAACCCGCCGATCAACCCGGCCAAAAAAACCGCCGTGAAGATCGAAGCGAACGGTGAGACCGCGCACGCCGACCACCGGCGGCGTTCCGGCGATGCTCGTCGGCCGCGTGGCGACCCGGCCCGTCCCGCCGCCGATCCGGGGCACGGCCGCCAGCAGTTCCTTGGTGTAGGCAACCTGGGGTTCGGCGAAGATTGCCTCCGCCGATCCCGCTTCCACCATGCGGCCCTCGCGCATGATGATGACACGATCTGCCATCTCGGCGACGACGCCCATGTCGTGGGTAATCAGGATGATCGCCGTGCCGAGGTCCCGCTGAAGTTCGCGCAGAAGTTCGAGCACCTCCCCCTGCACCGTCACGTCGAGCGCCGTCGTCGGCTCGTCAGCGATGAGGACATCGGGCCTGAGCGCCAGCGCCATAGCGATCATCACACGCTGGCGCATGCCACCGGAGAGCTCGTGCGGATACTGCCCCATCCGGCTGTCCGCCTCCGGTATCCTTACCGCGTTCAGCGCCTCGATCGCGCGACGCCGGGCTTCGGCGCGCCCGACATTGTCATGGGCCCGGATCGCCTCGGTCAGCTGCCGTCCGATGGTCAGCACCGGATTAAGCGACGTCATCGGCTCCTGGAAGATCATTGCGATCCGGTCGCCGCGCACGCGCCGCATCGCCACTTCGTCGAGCGTCGCCAGGTTAGTGTCGTCGAGCCGCATCACGCCGGCCTCGATCCGCGCCCCCGGTTTGGGCAGAAGCCCCATGATCGCCAGCGCCGTCATCGATTTGCCCGAGCCGGATTCTCCGGCGATGCACAATGTTTCGCCGCGACCGAGCGTGAAGGCGAGGCCCGATACCACAGGCCGTGGGCCAGCCTCGCCGCCCACGAGGACGGTCAGCCCGTCGACGGTCAGCACGGGTGCCGCCGGCGCCTCCCTCCCCATTTTCGTACCGGCCGGGGCAAAGGATGCCCCGGACTGTTGGTGCCGCCCCGCGAGAATCATTCGAAGACGCAACGGGGAAAATAGAACGAGACGACCCAGTTGGGCATGTCGACGATCTCCGAGATCCGCAGGTCGCCGCAGGTCGAGACCAGCATATAGGCCTCGACCGGGTCCATCCGGTAACGACCGGCCAGCAGATCGACCATCTGCGAAACTGCAGCCTTCGCCCCCTCCATCAAGTCGGAGCCGATGCCCGTGGTCACCTCGTAGCCCTTGGCGTCGAGATGACGGGTAACCGGTCCCGGCGTCGTGAAGCGCGGCATCTTGAGCCGAGCGTCCTTGACCAGATCGAGGGTCAGCACCGTGTTCATCGGGCTTTCGATGGCGGTGCCGCAGACCTCGCCGTCGCCTTGTGCGGCGTGAGTGTCGCCGACGGAGAACAATGCGCCCGCAACCTCGACCGGCAGGTACAGCACTGTGCCCGCGGCAAGATCGCGTATGTCGAGATTGCCGCCGACCCGGCGCGGCGGCACGATCGAGTGGTGACCTGCCTCGGCCGGGGCGTTGCCGATCGTCCCGGCAAAGGGCTTGAGCGGCACCCTGCCCTGGCTGCCGAACAGCGCCGGTTCGAGACTGGCCGGATCGTATTTCCAGATCGTCAGCGCCGGCTCCCTGAAGTCGTCGGCGAGGAGGCCGAAGCCGGGGATGTTGGCCGTCCAGCCGAAGCCTGACGGCTTGAACGCCTCGACGGTGATCTTCAGCGCGTCGCCGGGCTCGGCCCCTTCGACGAAGATCGGGCCGTTGACGGGGTTGATCTTGCCGAAGTCGAGAGTTCGGACGTCTGCCACGGTCGAATCCGGCGTGAGCTGCCCGGCAGATGAGTCGAGGCATTCGAATTCGATCGTCGAACCGGGCGCGACACGCGCGACCGGTTCGAACGAATTGTCCCAGCCGAAATGATGCTGCCGGGCGTGGATCGTGTAGTCGCAGTTACTGCACATCGGTGACGAACACATAATCGTAGTTGATCGGGATATGGACGGGATCGACATACAGGTTGTCGGCGCCGCCCATACGCTTCGACTTCATGGTGAAGCGCTGCTCATTGAACACCGGCACCCACGGCGCATCGGCCATGATCGCACCGTAGATCTCGCTCCACATCTGGGCGCGCTCGTTAGCTTTAGCGGGGTCGACGATCGCATCCGCCGCCGCGGCCTTCTTGTCGAGTTCCTCGTTGCAGTACCAGGACCAGTTCCAGCCGCCCGGGACCGCGCCGTCGCAGCCCAGGATCGGCCCATAGAAGTTCGACGGATCCGGGAAGTCGGCGATCCAGGCCATTCCGCCCGACCAGATCATCGGCGCGCCGTCCTTCTCGCCGCCGGCGGCGATCACGTTCGCCTGGGCCAGAGCCTGGATGTCGGCCTTGATGCCGATCTGGGACAGATCCTGTTGGATCGCCTGGGCGATGCGTGGGTTCGGATCGGTGTTCATGACGAAGAGTTCGGTCTGGAACCCGTTCGCCAGGCCGGCTTCGGCCAGCATCTCCTTGGCCTTCGCCGGATCGTAGGGATAGCCTTCGAAGCTCTTGTCATAGCCCGGCATCGACGGCGGAAGCGGCTGGTTGGCCGGCAGCGCCCGGTTGTTGATCATCTGGACGATGCGGTCCTTGTTGATTGCCATGTTGACCGCCTCGCGAACCTCCTTCTTGTCGAAGGGCTCCATCTGCGTGTTCATGGTGATGTAGCCAGTCTGCAACTGGCCGCCCTCGACGACCCGAGCCTTCTGCTCAGGATCGTTCATAACCTCCTGGAACTTCGCCGGCGGAATGCCGTCGCCCGGGATATCGACCTCGCCGCTCTGTAGGCGCAGCAGCGCGACGATCGGCTCCTGGCCGATTTCGAAGGTGATCTGGTCAAGATACGGAACGCCGTCGCGCCAGTAGTCGGGGTTCTTCTGGAACACGAGGCGCTGGCCGAGCGTCCATTCCGCCAGCTTGAACGCGCCGGTGCCGACCGGGTTCTTACCGAAATCGGCGCCATATTCCTCTACCGCCTCCTTCGGCACGATGGAGGAGAAGTTCAGCGCCATGACATGCAGGAAGGTCGCGTCCGGCCGAGACAATTCGATCTTCACGGTCAAGGGATCGACGGTGGTCACGCCTTCGAGCGATTCCGCGCTCCCGTCGGTCATCTGGGCGTAGCCCTTGATCGAGCCGAAGAAGCCGGCGCCGGGGCTCTGGGTCTTCGGGTTGGTCACGCGATCAAGCGAATATTTCACGTCGTCCGCCGTCATCTCGCGGCCATTGTGGAACTTGACACCTTCGCGCAGGTGGAAGGTGAAGACGGTTCCGTCTTCCGAGATGTCGTAGCTTTCCGCGAGGCCGGGACGGAGGGTGGTCGTTCCCGGCACATAGTCCATGAGCGCGCCAAACAGGCTCTTGATCATCGACCAGTTCTGCCAGTCGTAGCCGATCGCCGGATCGAGCGTCGCGACGTCGTCCTTGTAGGTGATGACGATCGCGCCGCCCTGTTTGGCATCTGGATCGGGCGTGTAGGCGGCATCGGCTGCCGCTGCGGCGTTCGTTGCGTCCGGCGCTTTGGCGGGACTATCCTGAGCGGCGGCGGGAACGGTTGCCAGCGCGAGGCTGAGCGCCGAGGCTGCGACCGTGGAGGTGAGCCATGCTTTCATCGGGTCAATCCTTTTCTTGGTTCGAGAGGATGGGTTGAAATGCGTGGTCAGCGCAGCTTGATGCGCGGGTCGATGAAGGGCGTGACGATGTCGGCAAGCAGATTGCCGAGGACGATGGCGCAGGCCGAGACCAGCGTCACACCCATGATGATCGGGATGTCGACGCGCTGGATCGCCTGCCAGGCCAGTTGGCCGATACCGGGCCAGCCGAAGACGCTCTCCACGACAACAATGCCGCTCATGAACAGGCCGATGTCGATGCCGATCATGGCGATCACGGGCAAGATCGCGTTGGGCAGCGCGTGACGGAACAGCACCGTGGCGCGTGGCAGGCCCTTTGCGCGGGCGGTGCGAATATAGTCCTGGCGCAGGACGTCGATCATCGAGGAGCGCATCATCCGCGAGTACCAGCCGGCGCCCAGAATGCCGAGCGTCACCGAGGGCAGGACGAGATGCGAGAACGTGCCGTAGCCGCCGATCGGAAACCAGCCGAGCCGCACTGCAAAAACGTAGAGCAGCAGCAGGCCGACGACGAATTGCGGCGCGGAGACCCCGATGAAGGAGCCGACCATCAGCGCCTGATCGGTCGCCGTGCCGCGCTTTACAGCGGCAATCAGCCCCATGGTCAGCCCGAGAGCCAGTTCGCAGACGATTGCCCCGGCCATCAGCAAGAGGGTCGCCGGCAGCCGTGCCATGACCAGCGTGGTCACTTCCGAGCGTTGCAGATAGGACCGGCCGAGATCGCCCTGGACGAGGCCGAGAAGGTAACGGCCGTACTGCACGAGGAAGGGCTGGTCGAGCCCGAGTTCGCGGCGGATGTTCGCGACCGTCTGCGGCGTCGCGCTACGCCCGGCGATCTGGCGCACCGGGTCGGCCGGTAGCAGATACAACAGCGCGAAGGTGATCAGCGACACGCCGAGCAGAATCAGGATGGATTGGAAGAGACGCCGGGCGAGGTAGGCGATCACGATAACCTCCCGCGCTGGGTCGGGTCGAGGATGTCGCGCATCGCGTCGCCGACGAGGTTGAAGGCCAGCGCCAGTGTCAGGATCGCCGCGCCGGGAAAGAACACCAGCCACGGCGCGGCCTGGAAATAGGTCTGGTTCTCGAAGATGATGTTGCCCCAGGAGGGCGTCGGCGGCTGCACGCCGACGCCGAGATAGGAGAGCGTCGCTTCCAGGAGGACCGTGGTCGAGATGCCGAGCGTTCCCCAGACGATGATCGTCGGCAGGAGATGCGGCAGAATATGGTGAAAGAGGATGCGTAGCGTGCCCGCGCCGATCGAGCGTTCGGCCTCGATGAATTCGCGCTGGGCCAGCGAACTCGTCTCGGTATAGATGACGCGGGCGGTTTGCACCCAATTGACCAACGCGATCACCAGCGCGACGATCCACAGGCTCGGCGACAGCACGGCGGCGAGACAGATCGCCAGCAGCAGCGCCGGAAACGCCATCATCAGATCGGTGAAGCGCATGAGGATGGTCCCTGTCCATCCGCGAAAGAACCCGGCGGTGACCCCGATCAGCGTGCCGATCAGCAGCGCAACGCCGTTGGCGGCAATGCCGATGATCAGCGAGGTGCGCGCGCCGTAGAGAATGCGCGTCAGGAGATCGCGCCCCAAGAGGTCGGTGCCGAGCGCGAAGGCGCCGCCTGGCGCCATCGGGGCACCTTCCAACGTCAGGCCATCGAAGAGCTGGTCGTTCGGATCGTAGGGAGTGAGCCAGGGCGCGAGCAGCGCGCCCGCAACGGTCAGGACGATGATCGCCAGTCCAACAACCGCGAGTGGTCGGGCGAGGAGCTGCGCAAGAATGCCTTTTCGCTTCACGCCAGAAACGGTCCCCGGCCGCAGCGGCTCAGAGGCGAGTAAATCGCTCATCGCGCCCTCCGTGTGCTGGGTCCTGGTCCTGTTGCAGCGAAAGAAACTTCCGCGCCGCTTCCTCGATGGTCGTCTGCCAGTTCATCGCCAAGGCCCGCAATTGCGCATAGGCGCGATCCTCGCCGACGCCATCGGCCGCCAGTGTAACCACCGCCCTGACGATGGTTTGACGCTCGGCCACCCGTTCCTTGAGGCTCCTCACCTCTTCGGCGAGGCTGCGGCGGGCCTCGAAGCCCTGACGGGCGATCAACAACGCGCTGTAGATGCCGGAATTGCCTACCGGCTTTACCAGATGGGAGTCGGCACCGTGCGACAGAGCCCATTCGATCCGGCCCGGCGCTTCCGAGCCAATCAGCGCGATCATCGGCATGGGGGCCTCACCAGGCGCCCAGGCGAATTGCGCATCGAAGCCCATATCCGCGTCGAAGAACACGAAATCGGCACCGAGCGCTTCGGGCGGTAGATCCGGCCAGCACCCGAACGGCGACAGGCCGATGGCGATCAACTGACGGACTAGAGCGGCGGTCGCGCCATGCGGGCGATGCAGGATGTAGGCCGTAGCGCCGCCGAGATTGGGAATGCGATCGCGGCGCGTCATGACACGGCCCTCAGGTTCGGGCGGCCGAAGGTGGCGAGCGGATCGTAGCGCGACAAATAGGGATCGGGATCGATCCGCTTTGCGACCTCTTCAACCACCTCGAAAGCCTGGCCGGCGACGCGCCCGATCTTGACCGGCAGGCTGGCATGCTGCGTCTGGGGATCGATCGCGATGGGTCCGAACGGCGTCGCAAAAGTCCGGCCGGCAAAATCGAGATTGCCTTGGTTTTCGCCGGCCGACATCATGTCGGCCAGGACGATGACCGAACTGAAAGCCGAAACGAAGAAGGAGGACGGACGGGGCTGAACGGGCTGTTCCGAACTCGCCGTTCGCTGCGGCCACCGGGTTGTCCCGTCATCGAAAAACGGGCCGACGGCGATGTGCCCTTGTGCGGCGTCGCCGATCGCCGGCAGTTCGATCTCGGTCAGGTTGCAGGACAGGATCGGGCAGGTTGCAGCGGAAAACCATGGATCGTCCCGCGTCAGTTGTTCATAGGCCGCGAAGAACGCGTAAGAGGACGGCCCGATCAGGTGATTGAGGATGAAACTGGGGCGGGTGGCCCGGATTTCGTCGATCAGCCGGCCGACATCGACATCGCCGAGCGGCAGGTAGCGTTCGCCGAGAATCTGGCCGCCGGCATCACTGACGAGGTCGCGCGCTACTCGGTTGGTTTCCCACCCCCAGATGTAGTTGGAACCGACGAGGAACGCGTCGCGGCCGAAGCGCGGCACGATATAGCCGAGCAGCGGAACCAGATGCTGGTTCGGGCAGGCGTTCATGTAGACGACATGTTCGTTCGACTCGAAGCCCTCGTAGGGGCAAGCATACCACAACGTCCCGCCGGTCTTTTCCAGAACCGGAATCACCTCCTTGCGGCTCCAGGACGTGATGCAGCCGACGACATGCCGGGCCGAACTGGTGCGCAGGATGTCCTCGCAGAGCGGCGCGTAGCGATCGATCTGCCCTTCGGGATCACGCTCGATCGGAACCAATTCCGTACGCGAAGCCGGATCGGCGTTAACGGTCGCGATACCGTGCATCGCACCGTCACGACATGCCTCCGACAACAGGCGGTAATTGCCCGAGCGTGAGTACAAGATGCCGATTTCGATCCGCTGCTTCACCACAAGCCTCAAACAAAAAACCCCGCGCGCCAAGGTCGATCAGTCGATCTTGGCGCGCGGGGCTCGGATGCCGTCCGGCGGTCAGGGCCGGTATTTGAGCGAGAAGCGTATCAGCGCGTCTTCCAATGTCAATCGACCTGCATCTATTTTTTACATGCATGATTTTTAAGCAGAGAGCACTTGGTAGTCTCCATGCCGCTCCCTGCGGAGAGCCGGTAACGCCGATTGCCGCATTCGTAGATGCATGCGCGAGGTCGCGCAGATCTTCTTCGCCAGGGCAGCGAGCCCGTATCCCTCGTGGCGGCCAAGGCGGCTTGGATCAAGTTGAGCGCCGAGCTCGCGAATTGCCGGCTGCATCATCTCGACCGCGCCTTGAGTCGGACAGGAGGGCCTCGATCACCAAGCTCGGCTGCACGGACGTCGTTGCCTTTTTCGGACATTCGACTTGGTCACTTCCGACCGCCAACGCTGCAATGGCATCGTTTACTTCGAAACCAGGACGCTGTGGGTGCTGGAGATCCTCGAGCGCGGCTTCATCTGCGTCGGCACGCGCCATGTCAGTTTCTCCCATGGCGAGGGGCGCGGATGGCCATTCGCGAGCCGCTTGCGAACGACCGCGCGCGATCCGGGGCGACCGTCATTTCCCTGTTGCAATCGATCGCGCTTTCCGCCATATACCGCCCGTCCGCGGCACCGAAGTGCCGCCCGGAGCGGGCGGGCGTAGCTCAGGGGTAGAGCACAACCTTGCCAAGGTTGGGGTCGTGGGTTCGAATCCCATCGCCCGCTCCAATTTTTCCCATTGTAAGCGCTGGTTCAAGACCCTGTCTTACCGGGGCTTCTCGCGTTTTAGCAGCGGTTGAAACCGAGGCCGGGCGAGGCGCTGATTCGTGTCGCCGGACGGTGGTGGTTACCTCCCGGTTACAAGTGTGGCAGGAACAAGCTTCTTGAAGTGTTCAACTCGACGGAGCCAGATACCACCCGCAGCATCATCCTGTCTCGTTCGGATCTGCGGGGTCACCGCCGCCCCAGTGTGGTGGGCGTGTTTCTCGCGATGCTGGCGCACGACATTTTGATCCCTTATCTCGGCGACTTGTCTTAATCTGGCTTTGGACTCATTAGAGGAGGAAGCCATGACGCGTTCGTCCGTGTTGTTTGTCGCTACTCTTATCGCAGGGGGCGCTGTTTTTCCCGCCATGGCTCAAGACAGTCCCATGAGCTTCTTCGTCACCAGCCAGGGGCCGGGCGACGGCGCCGATCTCGGCGGACTGGAAGGAGCCGACACCCATTGCACCAATCTCGCCGAAGCTGCCGGCGTAACAGGAAAAACCTGGGCGGCCTATCTGAGCACGAGCGACACCGACGCACGTGATCGCATTGGCACGGGCCCTTGGGTCAACGCGCAGGGCGAAACCATCGCCGAGAACCTCGACGCGCTGCACAGCGAAGCGAACAACATTACCAAGACAACCGCGCTAGACGAAAACGGCGAGGTGGTGAACGGCCGCGGCGATCAGCCGAACCGCCATGATATCCTGACCGGATCGCTCCCGGACGGCACCGCGCACGAAGCGACCTGCGAGAACTGGATGTCGAGTGGCGAAGGCAGCGCCATGGTCGGCCATCACGATCGCACGGGGCTCGACGATTCCGCCGAGGCCAAATCCTGGAACTCGTCGCATCCCTCGCGCGGTTGCGGCCAAGAGGCGTTGCAAGGCACTGGCGGGGACGGCTTGCTCTACTGCTTCGCGAAATAGCGATGCAACCGGCGCCCAGTCGCAACGACGTCCAAGACGCTCCCGCGTCGATCACCGCGCAGAAGTTTTAGGTGCAGGAATTCGGACATAAAAGCGGAAAATGGTAGCGGAGGAGCGTTGCCGCCATTACAGTGCTATGACCAAATTCGTTTGCTGAGCTACATTTGCTTGGTTACGAGAACTTTTAGGTGCGAGTCCTGTCCCCGCAATAGGTTCCATCATCAATTGCTGGTCACGCAAATATAACAAGCATTTAGGCCGCTCTCTGGGCGGCTGCTTTGCGTTCAATCTCCGATTTCTTGCACTGGGTATAGCGAATGTGTTCATCGACATCACAAGTTCGAATCCCGCTCGGTCCGCCACTTCAGTCCCTGAGTGGGCACTGAATTTACGCCATTTTTTCCGATCAGCGCCCGTAGCAGCTGAGACTTCGATCCCATGATCCGAACCTCGCCATCGGCGACTTCGACACGCTGGGCAAGCGCACGCAGGTGGTCGCGGCGGTAGCCGCCGCCTTCGAGCCGGATGCGCTGGCGGGCGGTTTTAGCGAAAGCGCGGACCAACTGCGGGGTGACGGCCTTGCTGCCGGAGTTGTCGAGCATGGCCTGCGCTCGCTCTGCGTCGGCCTTGGCCTGATCCCGGATGGCCTTGAGCCCGTCGATGCGGTCTTTGAGCGCGGGATCGTCGATGTCGGCCACGCCCGCCTCTATGGCGTCGTAGAGACGCTTGAGCCGCAGTTCCGATTCGGCGGCCCGCTTATTCAGTTCGGCGATATGGTCGCTGCGGCGCTCGGATTGCTCCTGCCGCCGGTCGAGCACGCTTGCGAGGATGGTTTCCAGCCGCTCGGGCTGAAGAAGCTGGCTCTCAAGGTGATCGGCGACCAGATCGTCCAGCTTCTCCATCGGCACGGCCATGCCCTCGCAGGCGGTTGGTCCCTGCCGCGCCTTCATCGAGCAGGCGTAATAGCGGTAGCGCCCGCCCTTGCCGGTGCGGATCGTCATGGCCCCACCGCATTTGGCGCAATGGATCAGGCCGGTGAGCATGGTCGGCCCGCTGATGACGCGGGCGGGCATGACCTTGGGATTGCGCGCCTTGAGCCGCGCCTGCACCGCGTCGAACGTCTCCCGGTCGATGATCGGCGGGACCGGAACCGTCACGATCTCGCTGACCGGCTTCAGTTCCTTGGACTTGCTACGCTTGTTGAACTCATGCTCGCCCATATAGGTGCGGCGCGTCAGAATGCGGTGGACCTGCCCGATACCCCAGCGTCCGCCGTCGCGGGTGAGGATGCGGCGGCTGTTGAGGTAGGAGACGATGTTCTTGACGCCCATCTGGCCTCTGGTGCCGTCACCTTCCAACGCGAGTCGATAGATCAGCCGCACCGTGTCGGCGTGTAGCGGGTCGATCTCCAGCTTCTTCTTGGTCTTGGCTCCACGCTGCTCGGCTGCGGCGACACGGTAGCCGATAGGCGGCAGCGAGCCGTTCCAGAAGCCCTGCCGGGCATTCTCCTTCAAGGCCCGCATCACATGCTTGGCGTTCTCCTTGGACTGATACTCGTCGAACAGCGCCATGATCTGGCGCATCATGACGTGCATCGGATCGTCGCCCATCTCCTGCGTGATGGAGATGAGCTTGATGCCGTTCTTGGCGAGCTTGCGGACATAGAACTCAAGCTCGAAGTGGTCGCGGAAAAAGCGGCTGAACGAATGGACCACGACGATATCGAAGGGTGACGGCTTGCTGGTGCCCGCCTCGATCATGCGCTGGAACTCGGGGCGGCGGTCAGTGGTCGCCGATGCGCCGGGTTCAATGAAGGTCTCGACAAGCTGGTAGCCGCGCGAAGCGCAGTAAGCTTCGCCCTGCCGCTTCTGGTCTGGGATGGACACGTCATGCTCGGCCTGCCGCGCCGTCGAGACGCGGAGATAGAGCGCGGCGCGCTGGGGGATCGTGGAAGAGGCGACGGGCATGTCCGGTCTCCTTCTCAAACGAGTGTCGGGACCGAACAATCCGGTCGTATGAGGCTCAGGCGGCGCGCTTCAACGGGCGGGCGCGTTCGATACGCTCGCGCTCCCCTGGCGTGTTCATGATTTCCCAGAGATCGTTGCGCCGCTGCACGTTGAGCCAGAAGTCGGGACTGTTGCCGAACACGCGCGCGAGGATAAGCGCGGTCGCGGCAGTCACATTCCTGCGGTTGCCGCACAACTCGTTGACATGCTTGCGCTGAACGCCCATCGCCTCGGCGAGCGCGCCCTGGGTCAGGCCCATCGGCTGCATGAACTCTTCGGTCAGGATTTCACCGACAGTGGCCGGCTTGCGCTTCGTGGTCAACATGGTCTGCCTCGCTCTCATCGGTAACTGTGATCGTCCAGATAAATCCCGTCCGCCTCCCCGCGCTTGCCATTCCAGCGAAAGATCAGCCGCCATTGCTGGTTGACGCGGATTGAATGGAACCCCGTCAGATTACCGCGCAACTTCTCGAAGTGATTGCTGGGCGGAACGCGCAGGTCCTGATCGGTTACGGCGTCGTCAATCATCTGGAGCTTGCGGAACAACCGGGCTTCAAGATCGGACGGGATATTGCGGGAGCGAACATCATCCACAAAAAAGGCCCGCAACCAGTCATCCCGAAAGCCGACGATCATTCGCTTCCCCCAAGTCTGAGCAGATGTACCACACTGTAACTCATATTGCAATGCTTCCTGTTGATCTCCCATCGCTCAGCGTCGGGTCAGCCGCCGGGACGGAAGAGTTCGTCGAAGAGATCACCGAACCATTGCTCGAACACTTCGACCTCGGCCTGTGTGACCGGAACGGGATGGGGCCAGTCGTCGGTGACGGTCCATGTGGACAGGTCATGTTTGGGCGGTCGGCCCATGGGCACATGGTATCCGAGCAGGTCTTCAAGCTGCTCCGATACGGTCGGCGGCCTGACGCGCCGGGAACGGGGTGCTGCCCCTGCGCCGTCGTCCGCTCGATCAGAAGTCATCGAAGTCGAACTTGCTGTTGGGCCTCCACGATACGGGATCTTCGACCCATCGGTCGATATCGGACTCTCGCCATCCGGCGCCGTTGATGCTGATCCTGATCTGGGCCGGAAAAGTACTCTCAGCGATCTTTCGATAGATGGTGGAGCGAGACAGGCCCGTCCGGGAGAGAACGGTGGTCAGGCGGACGATACGGTCTGGTGCGGGCATGGATGCGATGCCTCCGGCTGGCGGTTTCTGACGGCTCTTTGGCCAGTCAGGACAGGCCCTTGCCGGGGCGCAAGAGGGCTCGGGGAATCGTCGCGGCGCCGGATGGAAACGGCGGCACATAGGAAAGATTACAGCCCAAGTCCGCGCCCTCTCCCGAGGTCGAGACCGTGAGAGAGGGCGAGGGCCGCGCCGAGTCGGCGGCCAGCCTCCATGTCGATGCCTAGTGCGGCCTTGCGGTTGGCGAGCAGAGATTCCATCTGCGGATCGCGTTCGAGGCTCTTGGCCATGTCGCCCATTGCCGACCGGGTGGCTTTGTAGCCCGCCATGTCGCCCGCCTGGTATTGATGCTGGCTGGCGCGGTCGAGCTTCCGCCAGCGCTCGACAAAGCGGTCGGCGCGGCGTTGCGGATCGGTGCGCAGTTCGGTTTCAAGCTGGAGCGCCCGGATGGCGCGGTTGACCTTGCGTGCACCTGCCTCTCGGGCGAGGCGGGGCTCTTTCACGTAGGCGGCTTCGGCATCGCGCCAGCCATGAGGCCGCACGCCCTCGAAAGCCTTGCGAGCGTCGGAAAGTTTCCGCATCTGGTCCGGGCTTCGCTTGCCGCCCGCATCTTCGGCGCCGAATATCGCGTCCACCGCGCGGGCATGACGGATGAGCGCATCGGTGCGGGCCTTGCGCAGCGCCGCCTCCCGGTCCGCCGCCACGGCTCTTTCAGGCGCATCCGTCGTCCGCCGGACCTCCGCCGCAGCGCTTTCCCGTACCGGCCCCTGCGCTTCGCCAGCGCCCGGCGACGGCGCTGCCCGTTCCGGCCCCTGTCCGCCATCGGCGGGCAGGCGCAACCCGTCGAACATGCCGCGCACCTTTTCCGGCACGACCTTACGCACGATCTCGGCAACCCGGGCGCGGAAAGTGATGCCGCGTCGTTCGGCGTAATCCCGCGCCGGGTCGATCTGCTCGTAGTCGGATGCCATGTCCTTGGCCCGGTCGCGCGACAGGGTGCGAGCGAGCCGGTCCTGACCGGCGAAGTCGTCGTGGCCATAATGCAGATCCATGCCGTCGCGGTGCCGGGACAGGGCGACATAGCTGCCGTGGGCGTCCATCCCCGGTGTCGCCAGCATATGGGTGCGGTCCACGGTCATGCCCTGCGCCTTGTGGATCGTCGCCGCATAGCCGTGGTCGATGCGGTCGTAGTCCTTCAGGTCGAATGAGATACTGCGCCCGTCATCGGCGTGCACCGACATGCTCTGCGGGCTGACCTCAACGATGGTGCCGAGCGTGCCGTTCTTCACGCCAAGGCCGCGTTCGTTCTGCAGGAACATGACGCGGTCTCCACTGGCGAAGCTACGCTCTCCGCGCTCGACCATGACACGCACGTCATCGCCCAGATCGCCTGCGTTCCGCATTCGCTCCCGCGCCCCTTCATTGAGTTCGCGCACCTCGGCATTGGTATGGGTGAGGATGATCCGGCTGCGATGCGGTTCGGCCTGCCGGTCGCGGTCCCAGCGGTCGATCAGATCATCGCGCGCCTGTTCCCGCGTTTGGGCCTCATGGACCATGTCATGACTGTCATAGGCATGGATCGCATTGCCGGTTCTGCCGGTCGCCAGATCGCGCGTGGCGTCGCGCTGCCAGTCCTTGCGCTGGCGGCGAACTTCGCCGATCTCGGCGCCGCCGTGGCGTTCGTGGATCGAGCGGAAGGCTGCGCCCGCTTCGATGGACTGTAGCTGCTGCGGATCACCGACCAGGACAATCTTCGCGCCGGCGTCGGCGGCATGGGACAGCACGCGCTCCATCTGGCGCGTGCCGACCATGCCGGCCTCATCGATCACCAGCACGTCACCGCTGGTGAGCAGATCGCGGCCGTTCCGCCAGCCATGTTCCATGCTGGCGATGGTGCGCGATGCTATGCCCGATCCGCTCTGGAGGGCTTCCGCAGCGATGCCGGACAGAGCGATGCCGCGAACGTCATATCCCGCCGCTTCCCAGGCTTCCCGCGCGACGCCCAGCATCGCGCTCTTTCCCGTCCCGGCATGGCCGACCACGCTGCCCAGACCGCGCCCGTCGGTGACATGCGCCAGCGCATCGGCCTGCTCGCCGGAGAGGACAAGGCCGCGCTGTTCGGCATGCGCCAGTGCGGCCACTGTGTACCTGTCATCGACCTCGTGGCGTTCGGCCCCGGCCATGAGTTCGGCGGCACGGTGCAGGCGCTGTTCGGCTTCGATCATGTCGCGGGTGGTGAACCGGTCCTCGCCGCGTCGGTCCCCTCCCAGTTCGACCAGATCGGGCGCGTTTCCTATGGCATGTGTCACCGCATTGAACTGGACGATGCCGTCGCTGTGCCGATGCGCGAACCGCGCCATCTCGCGCCGCGTGAAGGTCGATTGCTGATGCGTGATCGCATCCAATGCAAGGGATGGATCGGCGATGATGCGTTGGCCATTGTCGCGGGCGATCTGCCGGTGCATCTCGGCCCGATCCGCAACGGTGGCGGCCGCCTCGATCCCTTCGCCTTTGACACGTCGTGTCTTGATGCCGTCGTCCTCGGCACGACGTGTCTCGGCACGACGTGTCTCGGCACGATGTGTCTCGATGCGATGTGACTCGGCACGATGTGTCTCGATGCGCTGCGCGGGTGCGCCGATCTGGCTTTGCGGCTCAAGCCCGATGCCCTGCGCTTCAAGGCTGCGATGATCGATGCGCGCGTCGATGTCGAGTTCGACCAGCCGCTCGTTGGCGAGTTCCGCCCAGCGTTCGCGCCACCGCTCGACCATCTCGGTGCGGTTCCAGTCGCGGACCTTCCGGCCAAAGCCGTTCTCGTCCACCGAGCGCATGGTAAGCATGACATGGGCATGGGGCTTGGGCGTGCTGTCCTCGCCCATGTCCCAATGCACATTGAGGTCGGCGATCATGCCCTGGTCGACGAATTCCGATTGCGCGAAGTCGCGGGCGAGCTCGATGCCCTGAGCCTTGCTCATCTCACGCGGGATGGCGAATTCCACCTCGCGGGCAAGCTGTGCGTCCTTGCGGACCTCGAAGGCTTCGACGTCGTTCCACAGTCGTTCGCGGTCGCTCCATGCCTCAGGCGCGTTTTCCGGCAGCAGCACCTCGGAATGGACGACGCCGCGCTTGGCGGAAAAGTCCTGAACGCGGTCAATCCGCTCGTCGCGCATCCGCGAGGCGGAACGGTAAGCGGCGGAGGCAACCGCGCTGCTCCCGGCCTTGCGGCCAATGACCTTGACGTGAAGATGATAGATCGCCATCGCGATCAAGCATTGGCACGGTCAAGCGCACGTCGGAACGACGTATAAGCGCGCCCTCCCTCGAAAAAATATCGGGATGGACCGGCGCGTGCCAGACCGTCCCGATAACCTTACAGCATTGCGGCAGGCGCTCAACTAACATCGCTGCATCGACAGCTTATGGGGGATGCCATGCGCAAGCCACGGGACTATGACGCGGAACTGAAAGCTCTCGAAGACAAGGCGCGGGAACTGAAAACCCGCAAGGTGCAACAACTCGGCGAATTGGTGATCGCCACCGGCGCCGATGCGTTCAGCCCCGAGGAACTGGCGAGCGCGCTGATCGTGCTGGCCGAAACAACGGATGCCGGAAGGAAGGAGTCCTGGGCCAAGCGCGGGGCCGCGTTCTTTCGCAGCAAATCGCGGCGATCTGCAAAAGCATCTGACCGCGACATTGGCGGCGCTCCGACGCAATCGGGCAGCGCGCAATCGGCATCAGGCGGCGCGGGCGCGGCATGACATGCGCACCTGGCAGGTCGAACGCCGCAAACGCACGCGGCATCTGATTGAACTCGGCGGCCTCGTCGTCAAGTCCGGCATTGCGGACCTGACCGGCGATGATCGCGCCATGATCTACGGCGCGATGATCTGGGTCGCCGAAAAGCTCAAGAGCGACGATGGACAACGAGCGCGAACGCTCTGGGCCGAAAAGGGAAAACAGGCGTTCGCGGCGGAACAGGAGACTAAAACGCCGACCACCTCGCAGTTGCAGCAGGTTCGGGCGTGACCGATGGCGGGCGGCGCGAAGACTCCACATATCGCAGCGCTGCCCGCCATCGCGCGGCACCGCCGCGCAAAGACGGCGAACGTCAGGACGTTGTGCTTCTGCGGTCGCTTGTGCGATCTTGCCATTACTACGTGGCTGGAGTGGACCCCGTTTCGCCGGACAGTCGGCGGTTGGGTTTAGGCACTGAGACGTCTCGCTCTCCTGACCCCCGTCATGCGGCAGCCTTGCGCTGACAGCGAAGAGAAGCGCGTGACCCGCGGAACGGCCGGAAAGGAAGACAGACAGGAACAGCTTAACCTCAACTCCCATGCAAAATCTGGCCCATAGCGCATCCTTTGAGTCGGACGACAAGCAAGAATGAACCATCAAAGCATGGGATCAAACACCCAGGAGATGTCCGGCGAAGGTCGGGACGGGCGCGCCTGAAACCGCAATGCGCCAAATGACGAACAAGTCCTTGTGCAGCGGTGGTTCGAGGAAGGGAATGGCCCGCAAGGTTCCGGCCGTCACTTCATCGGTAACGGCCGAGGCCAGAACCAGGGAAATGCCGATCCCGGCCTTCACCGCCTGCTTGACGGCTTCCGTACTGCCCAACTCAAGGGAAATCCGCGGCATCTGGGGACTGTCGCCGAAGAACTTGGCGAGTAGCCTTCCCGTCCCGGTGCCGGATTCGCCGCCGAGAAGCTCGAATCCCGCCAGGCACTCTCGGTCGATTTTGGACCGAGCCGCCAGCGGATGGTCCGGTGGAACGATCACCACGACCGGTTCGCGTCGCCAATGCTTGGAGCGGAATCCTGAGCGGTTGTCCCACCACTCCATTACGGCCACATCCACCTCGCCGTGTTCCAGCTTCGCTGCGATGCTTGGGTTGCGGTCGATCACGATTTCGAAAGCGGAGGGGTGACGGGCCTGAAGATAGGATCGGATGTGGGGCTGGAGAAGGTAGATGCCGATGTTCGAACTGGCGCCGACTCGGAGCCGTTCCCCAGAAATCGCGGCGAGCGCACGCTCGTTTGCTCGGCGGATGCTCTGGGCATAGGGCAGAAAGTTCAGCGCCTCGCGCGTCGGGTCGCAGCCGGTCCGGGATCGATGAAACAGCGAGGCGCCAAGCTGTTCTTCCAGCTTCTGGATGTGCAGCGAGGCTGTCGGCTGAGCAATGTGAAGCTGCTCGGCCGCCGCTTGAAAGCTCCTGTGGTCAATGAGAGCCAGAAATGTCCGGACCCATACGGGATTCAGCATTGCAGCACTATGCCACCTGTCCCGGTTCGTTGGCGGCATCCATCGGCCTCTTGCCGGAGAACACTTGAAGGATGTTTTCCGCCGCGCGCAACTCAATCGCCAGACGGACCTTTTGCACGGCCGAGCCGATATGCGGACTGAATATCGTATCTGGATGGTTTAGCAGCCCAGCCTGGATCTCGCGGGGCCGATCCTCGCGCGAGCGATCTTCAAACTCGAATACGTCAGCAGCGTAGCCGCCCAGCCGACCGCTGCTCAGCGCCGTCAGCACGGCCGCCTCGCTCACGACGGAGCCGCGGCACGGATTGACGAGGTAGGCGCCCGGTTTCATTAGCCTCAAGGTCCTCTCATTGATGACGTGGACAGTGTCTGCGGCGAGCGACAGCGCGAGGATCACGATATCGGATTCTGCCAGCAAACCGTCCAGGCTGCGCCGAGCGATCCCGAGGCGGGCCGCGACGGTGTCTGAAGCCGGCGTCCGGTCGGCGTAGAGCAGCACCGCGCCCCAACCGTTCAACCGCTCAGCGAGCGCCATCCCGATCGCGCCCATCCCGACAATGCCGATGGTTGAGCCGCTGATGCCCAGACCGTAGAATTCCGGCCGCCAGCCGGCGAACTTGCCGCCGCGCACCTTGGCGTCGGCCGGGATCATCTTCCGCGTCAACCCGATCGTGAGGCCGACCGCCAGTTCGGCCGTCGGAACGGTCAGGAGGTCGGGCACGAAGCTCAGCCACACACCCCGGGCAGTACAGGCGGCAACATCGAAATTGTCATAACCCTTGAGCGCCGCACCGATGACCCTCAATTTCGGGCAGGCGTCCAGAAAGGCGGCATCCACCCGATCCGGCATGAAGGCCATCATGGCATCGGCTTGGCTGACGCGGCGAACGACTTCTTCCGCGGGCAGGGTCTCGGGCGTCTGATTGGCGTCGAGGTCACACTCGGCCCCGAGCAGGTCAAGGACCTCCTGATGAACTGCATGGGTAATGACGACACGTGGTTTCACACCAGCCAACCTTATTTGAACTTCTTGCGGAGGTAGCCGCTCATCCCGTCGACAAGCGTGACCATCGCAAGGATGACGAGCAGGATGGCGCTGACTTCCTGATATTGCATGATGCGCAGCGACCCCATCAACTCGAAGCCGATGCCGCCCGCGCCCACCATGCCCATTACCGTGGACGCCCTGAAATTGTACTCCCAGCGATAGATGGAGACGTCGGCAAATTGCGGTAGGACCTGCGGCAGCACGGCGTGAAACAGCACCTGGAGCGGGGTGGCGCCCGCCGCTCGCGCCGCCTCGACCGGTGCTTCATCCATATGCTCGATCGACTCGGCGAAGAACTTGCCCACCATGCCCACCGAGTGCAGCCCGAGCGCCAGGACGCCCGGAAGGGCGCCGAAGCCGACCGCCGCCACGAAGATGATGCCCATGATAAGCTCGGGTACCGAGCGGAGCGCGTTGAGCAGCGTGCGGGCGAGGTGGAACACGGCCGGATGCGGGGCCGTGTTCCGGGCGGCCAGGAAAGCCAGCGGAAAGGAAAGGATCACCGCCATCGCCGTCCCGGCAACGCTCATCGCCAGGGTATCCACCAGCGGCCTGATCCAGTCCCACGCATTGGTGAAGTCCGGCGGCATCGCTTCGCCGCCGAGCGTCAGAATGGCCGGGATCCCGTCGGCCAGCACTCCGAAATCCAGGATGCCGACATACCAGAACGCTATCAGCACGATCCCGAGGACGGCGGCACCCTGGGCGGTCTGGCGGATCCATGCCCGACCGTATTGATCCAGATAGTAGTGACTCGTGCGGGATTCGGCGGTTGCGGTCGACATCTTCGCCCCCTCACATCGTCGCGAAGTCGAGATTGAGCAGCTTGCCCAATTCGCGGATGACGTCGTAGTCCGTGTCGGCGATCGGCGCGAAACCGTCCGCCTTGAAGTTCTTCAGCACCGTCGCGTCCTTCAGGTTGACAAAGGAACCGCGAATCTTGTCCTTCAGCGCCGGGTCGAGGTCGGACCGCATCGTCCAAGGATATTGCGGGTAGTCCTTGCTGTAGCCGAGGACCTTGACCTTGCTCGCGTCGACCAGCTTTCGTTCGATCAGCGTATTCCAGATCACCTCGGAAAGGCCGCCGGCGTCGGCATTGCCGTTGGCCACGTTCATAGCCACGGCGTCGTGGCTGCCGACGAAATGTTGCTGATAGTCGCGCTCGTGCACCAGCCCTGCTTCCGCCATCATCGACTTCGGGATCAGATGGCTGGAGGTGGAGGCGCGATCGCCGAAGGCGACCTTCTTGCCCTTGATGTCGCCGATGGTGTTCACGCCGGCTTCGGCGTTGGCGATCACCACGGCCCGATAGGTCGCCTTGCCGTCGCTGACCATCGCCGCGAACGGTTCGATTTCGGCTTTCGTCTTGGCCAGCACGTAAGAGAGCGGGCCGAAATAGGCGATATCGATCCGGCCGAAGCGCATCGCCTCGATCATCGACGAGTAGTCGGTCGTCACGATCAGCTCAATCTCCTTCCCGAGCTCACGCTCAAGGTGATCCTTGAGCGGCTGGTTGCGCTTGATCAGTTCGGACGCATTCTCATCCGGCAGCAGGGCCACCTTCAGCGTGTCGGGATTGGCCTCGGCGGCCATCGCCGGCGCGGTCAGCCCCATGGCCAGGACGGCGGTCAGGGCAAGTTTCAGCAAGCGGTTCATAGGGACATCTCCATTTCGGGGGTGAACACGGGTTTGACGGGGATTTCGCCGCCCATGGGACTCTCGGGCGCCTGCTCGTTCGGGCGCTTGTGCCCGGCATAGATCTCGCCGAGCCGGGCCTCGCTGAGGTCCCGCGCGGCCCCGTCGAACACGATGCGCGCATTGGCAAGGCCGACGATTCGATCGGCGAAACGCTGGGCGTATTCCAGCTGATGGAGCGAGACGACGGCGGTGATGCCGTCCTCCTTGCAGATCTGGCGCAACAGTCCGAGCACTTTCTCCGAAGTCGCCGGGTCGAGGCTGGCGACCGGCTCGTCGGCCAGAATCAGGGTCGGCTGCTGCGCGAGCGCCCGCGCGATGCCGACGCGCTGCTGCTGGCCGCCGGACAGCTGGTCGACGCGGCTCATCGCCTTGTCGGCCAGGCCGACGCGCTCGAGGCAATGAAGGGCGAGTTCCAGTTCCGGGCGGGGCAGCGGAAAGAAGCTCCGCAACGTTCCATGGTAGCCCAAACGTCCCGTGAGCACGTTCGCCAAGGCGCTGAAGCGCTCGATCAGCTGGTGATGCTGGAAGACGAACGCCGTCTGGCGCCTATGCTGGCGCAATGCCTTCGCGGAGCCTAGCGCCCCGAACTCAGGCGAGACCACCTCGCCGGAGGTGGGGCGCACCAACAGGTTCAGCGAACGCAGCAGGGTCGATTTCCCGGCACCTGAAAGCCCCAGTAGGACCGTAAACTCGCCCTTACGGAATTCGACGTTGGCGCATTGGAGCGCAACGACCCCATTCGGATAGGTCACTCCGACATTGCTGACCCGCAGCCCCCCCGGCGGTGACTTCAGGGCTGGTTCACACCTCATAATTCACGATCCATGATGCGAGAAGCGAAAACATTGCGTTTCGCAATGCGTAGAGGCGAAAAGTAACGCCCGGATGACGCCGCCATGAAGGTTTAATGAAGAGGCCGCCGGTCAATGGGACTGATGATCGAGATCGTCCGAAAGCCGCCCGGCCAAGTCGGCTTCGTCGTTCGTGCAAGGCGCTGGGCGGTCGAGCGCTCTTTGCCTGGATCAGCCGAAACCGACGACTCTGAAAAAATGCGGAAGCGACGCTCACGTCGGCAACGGTGTTTCTCCATGCCGCCTCGGTCATGATCCTCCCGCGCCGCATCGCCTGATCTTCATGACTTTCCGGATGGAATCTGAAGGATCGCCTCGTCATAGGGCTATGGCGTAGACGTAGTGCTCATCATCGTCGGGCGTGGCCCGCTACGCCTCCCATGTTCAGCCCGGAGACATCGGTAACGGATTGTCCCTAAGACATGGGTAACAACCTCGTGCCGAACGGGTTGTCGATTGTCTGCAAGGTTCTCTGTTCGAGGTCGATATATCCCAGATCGTAGCGCATGAAGCTGACGAGCTAAATGCCGTCGTCGATTTCTTTGATGCCGAGCCTCTGACCCGCCAGGACGGTTGCGATGTTGGTCGTCTTTCGATGTATGCAGATGCGGCCGCAGGCGGTGACGAGGATGTCCTTGTCGTGGAACGGGTATTCCAGCTCCGGCAGGCCTTTATAATGTCTTTGCGCGGGCGTGTAGATCTTGGCCGGGGTCCTCATGGCAAGCGCCTGGTGCGGCCGCTCGGCGTTGAATTCGCTCAAGAATGCGTCGAACCGAGCCTGTTGCTGCAGGATATTCACTCCCCGCAGCCGGGTCGCCTCCTTCTTCAAGGTCAGGTGCATGCGCTCGTGGCGGCCGTTCTGCTGCGGATGACCGGGCCTGATCCACTCGATGGCGATGTGGCCGGCCCCGGCGGTGCCGAACCGCGACGCCGGCTCGTTCGGCGCAGCCGGCTTTCTTTGCCGCAGCGTCGCCCCGGATACTTGCTAAAATTATTCAATGTTGCGTACACTAATCACTCAAAAATACCGTAAAGTCATTTCCTGAGCGCGTTTTATCGAAAGGCTGGTTCAGCCTTAAGTTTCTGAGTTATCACCAAAGGACATGCGAAGTCATGAATGTCGCCGCTTGGCTGGATGGCATTGGTCTCGGCCTTTATGCGGATTTGTTTGCTGAGAACGCAATCGACGACGACGTCCTGGGCGAACTGACGGAAAAGCACCTGAAGGAACTGCAGGTGCCGCTCGGCCACCGCCTCAAGCTGCTGAAGGCGATTGCCAAGCTGCACGATGTCCCGCGCTCCGCCCCGTCTGCCGCCGCGGCGCACAATGGGCGGGAGGCCGCATCCGAGCCGTCAGCTGGCGTGCCGGCCACCGAGGCAGTATCCGCCGCCGAGCGCCGGCACCTGACAGTTATGTTCTGCGATCTCGTCGGCTCGACGGCCTTATCCGCCGGACTCGATCCAGAGGACATGCGGGATCTGATCCTCGCCTACCAGGACACGGTGGCCGGTGTCGTGGCCCGCTTCGAAGGCCACGTCGCCAAATTCGTGGGCGACGGTGTGGTGGCCTATTTCGGCTGGCCGCGCGCGCACGAGGACGCTGCCGAACGGGCCGTGCGGGCGGCGCGCCTGATCGTCGCGGGCGTCGGCGAAATCCAAGCCCCGTCTTCAAAACCGCTGGCGGTGCGAGTGGGCATCGCCACAGGCCTTGTCGTGGTCGGCGATCTGGTCGGAGAGGGAGAAGCGCAGGAGCGCCCCGTCGTCGGTGACACGCCGAACCTGGCAGCGCGGCTGCAGGGGATGGCGGAGCCGGGCGAAATCGTCATTGCCGCGAGCACGCGCCGGCTGATCGGCGATATCTTTAGCGTCGAGGATCTTGGCGAGCGCTTTCTCAAGGGGATCCCGCAACCGACGCAAGCCTGGAAAGTGCTCGGCGAAGGTGACGCCGAAGGCCGCTTCGAGGCTCTACACGGCAAGTCGCTGGTGCCGCTCATCGGACGGGAGGAGGAAATCGATCTGCTGCTGCGGCGCTGGAGCCTTGCCAAGGCCGGCAGCGGACAGGTCGTCATGCTGACCGGCGAGCCCGGCATCGGCAAGTCGCGCCTGACCCAGGCGCTGCTCGAGCGCCTGCGCAGCGAGACCAAACGCCATGTGCGGCTGTTCTGCTCGAACTACCACGCCAACAGCGCGCTGTTTCCCACGATCGAGCACTTCGAACGCGCCGCCCACTGGCAGCCGGGCGAGACGCCCGAAGTCAGGCTCAGGAAGCTCGAGACCTTCATCGAAGCCTCGGGCTGCGACCTTGCCGAAACCGTGCCGCTGGTCGCCGCGATGATGTCCGTGCCGACCGGCGACCGATACCGGCTGCCCGATGGCGATACGCGCGTGCTGAAACGCGAGACGCTTGCCGCGCTGGTCCGCCTGATCGAAGGGTTCAGCAGCGACCGGCCGATCCTGATGATCGTCGAAGATGCCCACTGGCTGGATCCGACCTCGATCGAAATGTTCAACCTCGTCATCGAGCGGGCGCCGGACCTCCGGCTGCTGCTGATTGTCACGCACCGGCCGGAATTCATGAGCCACTGGGCCGGTCAGGCGCATATCTCCTCGATCACGCTCAACCGACTGGGGCGGACGGAAGGCACGGCCATCATCAACCGCGTCGCCGAGGGCAAGACGTTGCCGGCGGAGTTGGTCCAGCACATTCTGTCGAAAACCGACGGTATCCCGCTATTCGTCGAGGAATTGACCCGAACCGTGCTCGAAACCGGACTGCTGATCGACGCCGGCGATCACTATGATCTGAGCGAGCCGCTGTCGGCCTTCGCGATTCCCGACAGCCTGCAGGACTCGCTGATGGCGCGGCTCGACCGGCTGGCGCCGGCGCGCGACGTGGCCCAGATCGCCGCCTGCATCGGGCGGGAATTCGACTACGCCCTGCTCGCTGCCGTCGCCGAACCGAAGACCGCGCAAGAGCTCGACTCCGCCCTCGCCTCCCTGGCCGAGTCCGAGCTCATCTTCGCCCATGGCGTGCCGCCGGAATCGACCTACAAGTTCAAGCACGCGCTGGTCCAGGATGCTGCCTATCAGACGCTGCTGAAGAGCCGCCGGGTATTCTATCATCTGCGCATCGCCCGGATGCTGGAGATGATATCGCCGGACATCGCCGCCGCCGATCCGGAAATCCTGGCCCACCACTACACGCGGGCGCGCCAGCCCGACAGGGCGATCTTCTATTGGATGCGCGCCGGGCAGAAGGCGATGGCCGGATCGGGTAACCGCGAGGCGATCGATCATTTTTCGAAAGCGCTCAACCAGATCGACGCCCTGCCGGCCTCGCCGGAGCGCGATCACCAGGAACTGACAATCCTGATCACGCTTGCCGTCCCGCTGGCTTCGGCCGAGGGATACGCTTCGCACAAACTGGAACAGACCTACACACGGGCGCGGAAGCTGTGCGGTGGCATGGGAGAAACCCCCGATCTGTTTCCGGTGGTCTACGGCATGTGGCGCTTCTACCTGCTGCGGGCGAACTACCGGGAAGCGCACGAATTGACCGACCAACTGTCGAACCTAGCGCGGCAATCCGATGACGGCGTGTTCGACATCGCCGCCAATCGCGCGATCGGCGCGACGCTGTTCTACATGGGCGAAATCGAACAGGCCAGGTTGCATCTGCAGCGCGTCATCGACACCGAGGCGACGCCGCAGGCGCGCGCACGGCTGCTGACCTTTGATGTCGTCGATCCCTGGGTCGCCTCACATGCCTATGCCGGCTGGGCCGACTGGCTGCTCGGCTATCCCGACCGGGCGCGGCGCGAGAGCGAACGCGCCATCGAAATCGCCCAGGACATCGAGCACAAATTCAGCATCGCCCTGTCGAAAAGCTTCGCCGCCTGGACCTATCAGTTCTGCGGCGACCGCAAACGCACGGCCGAGTTGGCGGAAGAAGCGCTGAAATTTTCCAAGGACAGCGCTTTCCAGTTCTGGGTCGGCTGGACGGAAGTGCTGCTCGGCTGGGCTGCCTCGAACTCGCACGAGCCCGCGGCCACGTCGGAACGCATCCGCCGCGGGCTGACCCATTGGCAGGAAACCAATTCACGGCTGGGACTGAGCTATTTCCTCAGCCTGCTCGCGGAGGCTGACGAAGATCACGGCCAGACGGAAGCGGCACTCCGCTCGATCGAGGAAGCGGTCGAATTCATCGCCCGCACCGGCGAGCATTGGTGGGCGCCGGAAATCGAAAGGATGCACTGCCAGTTGCTGCTGGACCGGTCGGACCTCGACAACGAGGCGGTCGTTGCGCGCCTGTCGGAGGCGATGGCCGACGCAAGATCGCGCAAGGCCCGCGCGCTCGAACTCCGCCTGACACTGATGCTGGCACGACTGCACAGGCCAAGCCAAGACTTCACCGGCGCGCGCGCCGCGCTCTCGGATGTCTTCGCAACATTCACCGAAGGCTTCGACACCGAGGACCTTCGGTCCGCGCGCAACCTGCTACGGGAAACCCAGGAAAGCGTATTGCCGGCGACGGCAGCGAATATCGGAGGGAGAAAGTGATGACAGAGTCCGGCGGCGTTCAGCGCACCATGCCGACACCTGGCAATCCGCCGTTCTGGTACGGCTCGTTTTCGGCCCTTTGGGTCTATTACGCCGTGCCGATAGCGGTCCTCGATTCGATCCTGGCGAGCCAGTCAGCAAGCCTGAAGGCCTTCGCCTTTAACGACCTGGCGACCGACGAGCCGATGGGGATGATGAACATCAACTTCATGGCCTACAGTTCCGATTCCGGCGTCAACGATCCGCAGGCCTATGCCGACATCACCAAGCCGATCGCCTACGGCGACAAGCCGCCGGCAAGCCTCGGCACCGAGCCGACGCATGAATGCGAGATCAATATCCTCTCCTATGCCGCAGAGCGCAGCGCGCAGACGCCCTTCGGATTGAGCAGTTCGGATTTCATCCTCGGCCGGGACCACACCAAGACGATCGGCAATTACCGGCTGTGGGTTCCCTGCGACGACCGCATCGCGGTCTACTGGGGGATGCACAATTTCGGCGAGAACAAGGTGATGACCCACCCGTTCACCTACACCACCCCGGCGTTGAACAACCCCACTTGTACCCGCTGGGACTTTACGATTCCGGCGCCGGTGACGGAACCGGCGGGGGGCAAGCTGTTCAGCCTCCAGATCGACGATCTCGACAGCCGCGCGGGCGTCGTCGCCGCCAACCAGTCGGAAATCGTCGACTTCAGCCTCTACCCGCATCGCGAGGCTGGCGTGGTCCAGCGCCTCGTCGGATCGCGCAGGAACATCTTCGGAGCGTTCAGGTGCATGACCAAGGCCAGCGGCGGCACCATGCCCACCCCGAAACTGTCCATCGCGTCCTCCGCCCATCCGATGGTGGCGGATCTCAAGAAAATGTTCAGGGCCAAGCGAGAGACGTGTGGCGTGATGACCTACGCCACGCCGCCGGTGATCGCCGAAAGCTCCCTTTTCTACGCCGACATCTGATCGATACAGCCAAGGCGCCAAGCCATGCGGATCTCGAAAGCGGCATATATGGTTGGAGGGGCGGTCCTGACCGCCGCGGCGGTGGGCGTCGCATCGTTCACGGGGAGTCCGAACGCGCGGGACACGGCGCCGACCGGCGAGACCGTGGTGTTGAGCAGCCGCCTGCCCGCCGATATGGCCGTGGAAAACCCGGTCGGCGATCGGTCTTACTACGACACGTTTTCCTGGAAGAGCTTTGTCGCGCTCAGCTGGCCAGTGCGGGCCGACGGCCAGGCTGACGCGCAAATGATCGGCGCCGACGGCGACAATGCCACCGTCTGGGGCACTTGGATGGAGGATTACCAGATCCTGGTGGCGGACGGCGAGAGGCCGCCCGCTTGGGGTACCCCGGCGGTTCCTCCCCCGGCCTGCCAGGCTATCGGGGCTGCAGATAAGGCGCGCGTGCTGTATCACACCACCAAGGCCGACGCCGTCGTGTCGAGTTCCCTTCAGGCTCAGGCCGGGCCACTGATCGATCTGAACGCCCGTTACGTGCGCTACGAGATTGCCGTCAACCGGCCGATGTACGACTATATCGTCGACAACAGCCTGTACACGCAGGCCGGACTGAAAGCGATCGGCACCATCGATTTCCCGGCCCGATCGCGCGCCATCGGCGCGGAACGCGCCACCATGGTCAAGGCGGCGTGGAAGGTGCTCGGCGACGGCGACAACCCGGCGCGCTTCCACAGCATCAACGCCTATGTCGTCAACGGCGACCAGTGCGCGCGCGTGCAGCTCGGACTGGTCGGCATGCACATCTCGACCAAGACCGAATCCGCACCGCAATGGATCTGGTCGACCTTCGAGCATGTCGACAACGCGCCCGACGCCAGCGCCGACAAGACCGGACACTACAATTTCTACGATCCCGACTGTCTGCAGAGCCGATCGGCGGAGTCCTGCACCCCCAATGCACTGCCGGACACACCTTGGGACCCGTCACGCCCGGGCCAGGTTCCGGTCCAGGTCGTGCGCGTGACGCCGGTCGATGCCGAGACCGCCGCCCTCAACGCCAAATTCCAGACCGAACTGAAAAAGGCAAACCCGGATACGGTCTGGGCCAACTACATGCTGATCGGCACCCAGTATCCGCAGAAGCCGACGGACACCACAGACCCGACCGGCCGGCCGTTTCCGCCGTATCTCGCCAACACCGCCATCGAAACCTTCATGCAGGGCGACACGCCGATGGTGTCGTCGAGTTGTATCGGCTGCCACAACCGCGCTACCGCGACGCCCGCGGCCAAGCCCTCTGACTTTACCTACATCCTGTCGCGCGTCATGGCGAAGGAGTGAGCGATGACCACCGCCCCGCCAAAGGAATTCTTCGCGCTGTCCAGCCTGCTGACCGGATTCTCCGAACAAACGCTGCAGTTCGCGCAGCAATCGGCGGATTTCTACGGCGAGTTCGTCAAGATCTACGGCAGCGCCGCCGACGATCTGCTGGCCCTCTACCGGACGGGGCTCGCAAGCGGCCAAACGCCCGACGACATCGCCCGCGGCATCCTGGACGAGCAGGCGGACAAGGCCGTGGCCGACACCGCCCGAGCGTTGATCGTGTTCTGGTACCTGGGCCAGATCGCGCCGCCGGGCGGCGATGCCGCGATCCCGTCGGCCAACATCTATGCCGAGGGCTTGGCGTGGCGGGCGATCCAGGCCCATCCCACCGGAGTCAGCCACCAGAAATTCGGCTATTGGGCCACGCTTCCCGCGCCCCTGGACGACTTCCTGTAAGGAGCCCGCCATGCCCGCGAACGCAACCTACGACGTGGTCATCGTCGGTGCCGGCATCGCCGGCGCGATCATGGCAAAGGAACTCGCGACGCAGGGCAAGCGCGTGCTCATTCTGGAATCCGGTCCCCTCGACCGCGACAATCGCAAGGCGTTTCACGGCACCTATCTGACGGCGACCGGCAAGCTGCCGGAGACCCCCTACCCGCCCTATGCCGATGATCCGGCGTCGGAAGCGGCCCCGCGCGCGACGACGGCGATGACCTTCGGCTGGCCGACACTGAACGACAAAGACAGGCCGAAGCGGATCGCCGCCCTCAACGAGAAAAGCTACCTGACCTATCCGGCCAGCTCGGACCTGCCGTTCCTGTCGACCTATGAGCGGCTGGCCGGTGGCACCACCTGGCACTGGTTGGGCACCTGTCTGCGCCTCGTGCCCAACGATTTCCGGATGAAGTCGGCCTATGGCGTGCTGGTCGACTGGCCGCTCGCTATCGCCGATCTGTTCGACGACTACGCCAGGGCGGAGGACGAGATCGGCGTCTCTGCCGACATCGCCGACCAGCGCGCGCTGCAGCCCTATCTCGGCGAGCAGTTTCCGCCCGGCTACGAATATCCGATGGCGCGTATTCCGCAGAGCGTCTCCGACACCCGGCTGGGCGAGGATATCGCCGGCCTGACGGTCGACGGTCAGCCGCTTGAAATGACCTGCACCCCGCAGGGGCGCAACTCGCAGTACCGCAACGACCGGCCGGCCTGCCAGGGCAATTCCAGCTGCATCCCGATCTGCCCGATCCAGGCCAAGTACGACGCGCAGGTGACGCTGCGCGCGGCCGAGGCGACCCACAACGTCACCACGCTCACCCAGGCGGTCGCGTGCGATCTGACGGTCGGCGCCGACGGCCGTATTTCAAGCGTCAGCTACCTGAAATATTCCGGCGAGCCGGGAAACTACGCCGTGAGCCACGATGAGGTGACGGCGAAGATCGTCGTTCTGGCGGCTCATGCCGTGGAGACGGCGAAACTGCTGCTGATGTCGAACGGCCGTCGCGGTGTCGCCAATTCGTCCGGCCAGGTCGGCCGCAACCTGATGGATCATCTGTGCTATCTCGGCTGGGGGCTGAGCACGCGGCAATATTTCCCCTATCGCGGTCCGCGCAGCGGCTCCGGCGTCGAAAGTCTGCGCGACGGACCGTTCCGCAAGAAGCGCTCGGCCTGGCGGATCGATGTCGGCAATGTCGGCTGGGAATGGGCCGATGACGATCCTGCGACCTCGCTCAGGGACTTCGTCCACGGCAGCAACGAGTCACAGCTCAACCCGGACGGCGACAAGCTCTACGGCCGGGCGCTTATCGACCGGCTGAACCGGTTCAACACCCGGATGGTCCGGCTGTGCTATCTGGTCGAACAGGAGCCGCAGGAAACCAACCGCATCACCCTGTCGGACCGCTACACCGACGGACTCGGCCTGCCGCGGCCGCAGGTCAACTATTCGATTTCGCACAGCGACTACACGCTGCGCGGCTTCGTCTCGGCGCAAAAAACGACCGAGAAGATCTTCAAGCAGATCGGGAAAAATTACACCCGCTTCGTCGATAAACCCGGCTTTCCGGCGGTCGCATTCGACATGGACGGGGAGGAGTACCAGATCAACCTGTACGGCGCCGGCCACATCATGGGAACCTACCAGATGGGCACGACGGCCGCCGGGTCGGTCGTCGATTCCAACCTGCGCAGCTGGGATCACAAGAACCTTTACCTGCTCGGCAGCGGCACCTTTCCCACCGTCGGCACCGGCAACCCGACCCTGACCATCGCCGCCCTCACCTTTCGAGCCGCCCGCTCGGTGCTGCAGGATCTCGCCCGGCTGTA
>NZ_JADDXW010000018.1 GCF_017183135.1 Aurantimonas marina
ACAGCCCCTAAATAAATCAAATACTTAGCTGCGAGGCCGATTTCGGCGAGTTGAAACTTTGAGCCGGAGTTCCAACTTTTGGCGCCGATTCGTTCCCGTTCGACGTTGCCCGGCGTCCGACGCGGCGCTGCTCGGCGGTCAGGCCGCGCACGTCGACGGGTGACAACATGGTGTCCCAGCTGCATGCGCTCGTGGCGTCGGTGCGCCGCTTCATCTCACCGTTGAGCCGCTTGATCGGATTTATACTGCGTAATTTCGCGCGGTGCTGCGGCGGGAAAGTCATGTAGGTGAGGACATCCTCCTCGGCGTCGTCCACGAGATTGGCCAGTTTCGGTAACCTGCCGCGTATCTGGTCGGCAACTTGGCGCCATTGCTTGCTGGCATCGGCATGGTCGTTCGGTGTGAAGGTAGTGGCGACGCGCCGGCTGCTGTTGCCGGCATGGGCCAGTGCGATTCTTTGGAAGTGAACCCCGGCAGCGTTGCCAGGTCGTGGCGCGTACACGGGCGACGGCGCCTTGATGCACTCGTCGGCGTCGCAGATAACCAGCCTGGCTACACCGCCACATGGGACACGACCCGGCGAACGCGTGACCTGCATGCGCCAAAGGTTTACTCCCTCGTTTTTCTTCGCAGATGATGATGTGGCCGAGCGCGGAAATACCGCCGCTTCCGAAGGGATCGGATATGATCTAAACGCTCGGGTGACGGTCCCGCTTTTCGGCGGATGCGAATGTTTCCGCTGCAGAGGGAGTGTGCATGGCTGATACGCGGCTCGACGAAGGTGCCCCCGAAGCCGATGCTCGGTCGGAATTATACGACGAGGACGGCTTCGTTGCCCGCGAGTTCCGCGAGCGCGTCGAGACAGCGATCGCGGCGGGCGACTCCGAGACGCTGCGGGAGGAAATCAGCCCGCTTCACGAATCCGAGCTTGGCGATCTTCTCGAAGCGCTGGACAACGACAACCGCCAGGCGCTCGTCCGGCTCATGGGCGACGCGTTCGACTATACGGCGCTCACCGAGGTCGACGAGGCGATCCGCCTCTCCATCGTCGATGCGATGCCGAACGAGCAGATCGCGGCGGCGGTCCTTGAGCTGGAATCCGACGACGCCGTCTACATTCTGGAGGACCTCGACGAAGAGGACCGCAAGGAGATCCTCGAACGTCTGCCGTTTCGCGAACGGATTCGGCTGCGGCGCTCGCTCGAATATCCCGAGGAATCGGCCGGCCGCCGCATGCAGACCGAGTTCGTCGCGGTGCCGCCCTTCTGGACCGTCGGCCAGACCATCGACTACATGCGCGAGGAGGAGGATTTGCCCGAATCCTTCGCCCAGATCTTCGTCATCGACCCGAGCTTCAAGCTGCAAGGCGCCGTCGATCTCGACCGCATCCTGCGCGCCAAGCGACCGGAAAAGATCGAAGACATCATGCACGAGACGCGCCACGCGATCCCGGCCGAGATGGACCAGGAAGAGGCGGCGCAGGTCATCGAGCAATACGATCTTCCCTCAGCCGCCGTGGTGGACTCGAATGAACGGTTGGTCGGTGTTCTCGCCATCGACGACGTCATCGATATCATGCAGCAAGAGGCCGACGAGGACATCAAGCGCCTCGGCGGCGTCGGCGACGAGGAAATCTCCGATACAGTGTTGACCGCCGCGCGTTCGCGTTTCTCCTGGCTGCTCATCAACCTCGCGACGGCGATCCTCGCCTCACTCGTCATCGGGTTTTTCGATGCCACGATCGAGCAGATGGTGGCGCTTGCCGTCTTGATGCCGATCGTCGCCTCGATGGGCGGCAACGCCGGCACCCAGACCATGACCGTCACCGTTCGAGCCTTGGCCGCGCGCGACATCGACTTTCACAATGCCGGGCGGATCATTCGACGGGAAACTCTGGTCGGGCTGCTCAACGGTTTGATCTTCGCGATGATCATCGGCGTGGTGGCGGCTATTTGGTTCGACAGTCGCGGACTCGGCACGGTGATCGCGGTGGCCATGGTCATCAACATGCTGGCCGCCGCGCTCGCCGGAATCCTGATCCCGCTGGTGCTCGATAGGCTGGGCGCCGACCCGGCCATCGCCTCCGGCACGTTCGTGACCACGGTTACCGACGTCGTTGGCTTCTTCGCGTTTCTCGGGCTTGCCGCCTGGTGGTTCAACATTGGCTAACGACGTTCCGGACCCGGCGGTCAGGCTGCGGCCTTGCCATTCGTTGAGAGCCGCAATTGACTTTGACGTAAATCTGTATTCAAGAAATGCGGGTCATACGAGGCAGGAACCGGATCGCATATGCGTGACTACTATACGATCACGGAGCTCACGCGCGAGTTCGACATCTCGACCCGCACGATCCGATTTTATGAGGATGAAGGTCTGATCTCGCCCATCCGGCGTGGCCGGACGCGGCTGTTCCGACACTCAGACCGGCAATTGCTCAAGAACATCCTGCGCGGCAAGCGGCTCGGTTTTTCGATCGCCGACATCCGCGACATCATGAACATGTACAAGAGCCCGCCCGGTGAGGCCGCGCAATTGCAGGCGATCATTCGGCGTGTCGGCGACAAGAGGCGTGAACTCGAACAGAAGCGTCGCGACATCGACGAATTGCTGCGCGAACTCGACGCCGCCGAGGAGGCTTGCCTGACCCGCATGGCCGAACTCAGCGTGGGGCAGGGCGCCCGCGCGAGCTAACGCTTCATATGGCGCCGGCCCCGTTATTCGGTTTGCTCGAAGGAGCACTGGTTGGTGATCCGCCGGATTCGGGTCATCTTCGCGTCGTCCAGCCCGCCTCCCATCAGGGCGTCGAAAAGACCCTGCGCGCGCAACTCTCGTTCCGCGCAGCCGCAATAGCGCTCACAGAATGCGGCGTCGCGTTCGGCCAGACAGGCCCGCTGGCAATCGGCACGGAACACGGCTTGCGTATCCGCTGGCGCGAGTTGCGCGACGGCGAAGACGATACCGAACAGGATCGGCTGATGCAGCAGATAGAAGAGCAGCGCATGGCGACCGAGGACGCCCAGTCGCCACATCGGGCGGAGCGATGAATTCCAGCCGCGCAATCGATCGAAGACGCCGTGGACGAGGGCGAAGCGCGCCGCCGCGATGCCTGCCAGAACGGCACCGAAGAATGGGAAGACCGGGATGAAGTCGTTGGAAAACGGTGGAGCCTCGAAGAAGCCGATCCAGGCGAGCCACTTCGGGTCGAAGACAGGGTGGGAGATCACGAAAGGCAGGACGACTATCACTGCGGCGGCGAACGCGGTCACAAGCCAGGGCAGGTGGATAAACAGCAGCCCGAGCAGGCTGGCGACCGCGATCAGTTGCAGGATGCCGAAGAAGACGAAGCTGTTCGGGGTGACGAAAAGCGTGACAACCGTGATCGCCACGGCGCCAGCGGCCACCTGCGCCAGGCGGATCAGGAAGGGACGCCAACGGATCGCCCGCCCATGGGCGAGCACCAGGCTGACACCGACCAGGAACAGGAAGCTCGAGGCGATGGTGCGCGCGAAGATTTTCCAGCCACCCGAACCGGTTAGCCCGCGCTCGACATAGTTGAAGAACTCCAGATCCCAGGCGAAGTGATAGATCGCCATGGCGAAGAGCGCGACGGCGCGCGCGATATCGATGAATTCGATGCGACCGCGGCTGGTCGGATTGATGGACTGGGACACGCAGATTCCTCGACGCTGGACACCCTTGCGAGTCGCCTATCTTGTTGGGGGAGGCCACCGGACGGATTTGGCCATCTACCTTGGGAAGGCGATTCATGAAGATCATCGAGGCGAACGGCGCGCGCATCCCCGCGATCGGTTTCGGAACCTATACACTCGAAGGCGAGACTTGCGTCGATATGGTGGCGAAGGCGATCGATGCCGGCTATCGCCATCTCGACACGGCCCGCATGTACGGGAACGAGAAGGAGGTCGGCGAAGGCATTCGCCGAAGCGGCATCGAACGTGAAGAATTGTTCGTGACCACGAAGGTCTGGTGGACGGACATTGGCGAAGCCGACCTGGTGCCGACCGCGCGAAAGGCCGTCGAAGCGCTGAATATAGGGACGGTCGACCTGTTGCTGATCCATTGGCCGAACCACGAAATCGCGCTGGAAGAATCGATCGACGCCTTGAACGCGGCGATCGGCGAGGAACTGACCAAGCATATCGGCGTGGCGAATTTTCCCAGTGCGATGCTGGACGAGGCGGCCGCGATGTCGGCAGCGCCACTCGCCTGCAATCAGGTCGAATATCACCCCTTTCTCAGCCAGGACGCCGTCCTGTCGGCCTGTCGGCGGCATGACATGGCGATGATTGCCTATTCGCCGCTTGGCCAGGGGGGCGACCTTCTGGGCAATTCGGTGATCCGTGAGGCGGCCGAGCGGCATGGCAAGACGTCGGCCCAGATCGTCCTGCGCTGGGAGATCGAGCAGGACGGCGTCGGTGCGATTCCACGGACGTCGAATCCCGATCGGCTGAAGGAGAACATCGACATCTTCGATTTCTCCCTCACGGAAGCCGAGCACGAGGCGATCACGGCCTTGACCCATCGCCGCGAGCGGCTGGTGGATCCGTCCTTTGCACCGAACTGGGATCGCGCCTGATGGACGAACGGGCGCTGCGGCGGATCGGCGCGGATGTCATGGAGTGGAGCCGGGACCTTTTCGGCTTTTTCTACCAGCCCTCGTCACTTCTGCAGATTACGATCGTCATCGCCTGTCTCGCATTCGCCTGGCTGCTCGATCGTCTGTCGCGCGTATCGATCGAACATCAGGTTCGCAAGATCAAAGGCGCCCCAAGGTTTCTGCGTATCATTGCCGCCATTCGCCGACGGATGGGCTTGGTGTTCTTCGTCCTGCTCCTGTGGGGCGCCAAGCTCCTCGATGCGGCCGCGGGCGGTCCACGCTCCCAGATCGTCGCCATCGTCTTCGATCTCGCGCTCGCCTATCTCGTCATCGCCGTGGCCTCGCGGATCGTCCGCAACCGGCTCCTGTCCCGCATGATCACTTTCGTCGCCTGGGGACTGGCGGCGCTCTCCATTCTCGATCTCATCGGCCCGGTTGCCGATGTGCTCGACCAGACCGCCCTGACCGTCGGCCAATCGCGCATTTCCGCCCTGCTCGTCATCAAGACCATCGTGGTCCTCGCCGTCACGCTCTGGCTGGCATCGACCGCAGGAAACTTTTTGGATACGCGCGTTCAGCGCAGCGAGGAGCTGACGCCGACTCTAAGGGTTCTGATCGGCAAATTCCTGAAGATCGGCCTGATTCTGCTGGCACTGGCGGTGGCGCTCGCGTCGGCCGGCGTCGATTTGACGGCGTTGACGATTTTCTCCGGCGCAATCGGCGTCGGTCTCGGCTTCGGCCTGCAGAAGGTAGTCTCGAACTTCATCTCCGGCATCATCATCCTGACCGACCGGTCGATCAAGCCGGGCGACACGATCTCGCTGGGCGACACCTTCGGCTGGATTCGCGAGTTGCGCGCGCGGTTCGTCTCCGTCGTGACCCGGGACGGGCGCGAATATCTGATCCCCAACGAGGACTTCATCACCAACCAGGTGATCAACTGGTCGTTCTCCAACGATCTGGTGCGAATCGATGTCGAATTCGGCGTCTCCTACGATTCCGATCCGCACGAGGTCATACGGATCTCCAAAGAGGCGACCGCGGCGCTCGAACGGGTCGTCAATCACAAGGGTGTCGTCTGTTGGATGACCGGCTTCGGCGACTCCTCCATAGATTTCGTCGTGCGCTTCTGGATTCGCGATCCGCAGGCTGGTCTCACCAACGTCAAGGGCGAGGTGCTTCTGGCGCTCTGGGATGCGTTCAAGGCAAACGGAATCGGCATTCCGTTCCCTCATCGCGAGATCATCATGCGCACGCCAGTCACGGTGAAAACGGTCGAAAAGACCGGTGATGCAGGCCGCGGAACCGCGGAACCGTGAGGGCTGGCCGGAGGCCGACGAGGGTACACGGGTCGGCGGCTTCTGATATGAGGGTGGCGCATCCTCACTCAGGCCCGGAGGTCGACCCTGTTCTTCTATCTCGCCAAGCTCGGCTGGTTCGTTCTGCAGCCATTGGTGGCCATCCTGCTTCTTGGAGCGATCGGTCTCCTTGCTTGGCGGCTGCGCTATCGCCGGATCGCCGCGACGCTGTATTCGCTCGCGGCCATCGCGCTGGCCGTCAGCAGTCTGACGCCGGCGGGCTTGTTGATGACGGCATTCCTGGAGAATCGCTTTCCGCGTCCGGAGCTGCCGGATGAGATCGCCGGGATCGTCGTCCTCGGCGGCGCATTCGACACCCGCGTGGCCCGCACTCGCGGCGAGCCGGAACTCAATGAGGCCGCCGACAGGGTGACGGCGTCCCTAGCCCTCGCGCGGCGATATCCGGATGCGAAGGTGCTGTACAGTGGCGGCGTCGCCGCCGTGTTCGAAGACGATATCCCGGAGACGGAGGCGGCCAGCGACCTCTATCTCTCGCTCGGTCTCGCGGCGGATCGCCTTGCGCTCGATAGCAGGGCGCGCGACACCTACGAAAATGCGCTTTTTGCCAAGCAACTCGCGCAGCCGAAGCCGGGCGAGGTCTGGCTGCTGGTAACGTCTGCTTACCACATGCCGCGCGCGGTCGGGTCGTTCCGAGTCGCCGAGTTCCCGACACTGCCCTATCCGGTCGATTATCGTACGCCGTCCGGCACCGCGCTGTGGCGCCCGTCGAGCGCCACAACCCGAAACTTGGAGAAGGTGCATTTCGCGATCCGCGAGTATCTCGGGCTCCTGGCCTATCGCCTCGCTGGGCGCACCAATGCTCTCATACCCAGCCCAGGAACCTGAGCCGGAGGCGCACGGTCACGCAAAATGCCTTAATGAATCAGTCATCGGCCGAGCGGGGCGCGGCCAGACGGTAGACGCCCCGGAAATCACGCGGATTGACGGTCTTGCCCTTGCGGCGGATTTCGAGCCGGCCGGCATCAGCCAATTTGACCGCTTCGGCCCGGATCGGCTTCATCAACTGGCGCCAGAGTTTCTCGTCCGAACCGACCAGCGCACGCGCCACTTCGGATGGACAGACGCTTTTGCTATCGCCACGCGATGCGATCGCGGCCTCGATCGCGTTGATGATGGCGGCTGAGTTGGGTTTCGCGAACGGCGCGGGAGCGTCGGTCAATCGGCAAACGCCTTTCGCGCGGGTGAGAAGAACTGGCGGTTGGCCAAGATCATGAGGACCAGGAAGGTCGTGAGAAACAGCGCATACGGGCCGAGAAACCAGCCGAGATAGGCCAGCGCGAAGAAGATCGCCCGCAGCCCGGAATTGAAATTCAGGCCGGCTTGCTGGTTGAGCCGCGCCGCACGCACGACGGCTCGTTCGGCTTCGGCGGGGTTCGCCTCTGCATCGGCATGCATCGGAATCGCGCCGATCAGGATCGAGCAATAATTGAACAGGCGATACGCCCAGCCGAACTTGAAGAACGCGTAGGCGAAGATCATCACCAGCCCAAGCAGCTTGAACTCGACCAACGCCCGGTCGAGCCGACCGTAGAATGGCAGATCTGAGGCGATGACCGCGATACGCTCGGCCGAGCCAAGCATGGCAAAGCTCCCACCGATGGCGAAAATACAGGCCGACGCGAAGAACGCGGTGCCCTGCTGCAACCCAGCCATGATCGCCGTGTCGATCATCCGCAGATCACGGCGGAACATGACCCGCATCCAGCGCTCCCGCTGCTGGTTGATGGCGCTCGACAGGCCTCGCCCGGCGAGAGGGCCGCGCTCGGTGAACCAGCTGTAGCCGATCCACACGATCAGGAAAATCACCAGTGCGGCTGTGTCGGTTGCTTCGATCACCATCAGCCACATCTCTCCTCGTTTCGTGCAAATGCCGGCGCGGCGCCTGGCAGGGACGTTGCGGCCGGCGCAATCGGGACAGGCACCTACAGAAGCGATCCGTCAAGGCCGAGGCAAGGCTGGCTGGTCAATATGTACCGGCGAAAATTTTAGAAAAAGACATCTTGTGGATGCGAGGTTTAACCGATATTTAATCCCTGCGGATCGTCGGACGGGGGTCGATAAGCGGTTCGCCAGTTTCACATATCAGGATTGTTTTTCACATGGATGACAGCGTGCGCAAGTCGTGCTGGGGCGTAACCGTCTGGACGGTTTCGATCTTCTCCGCATTACTGGTCCTCGGTTTCCTCTTCAGCGTCCCCGAGACCATCGCGATCGCAGCCAACTGACGACGCGGCTGGAGCGAGCCGGCAAAGGCACTTCACTCGAAATTCCAGAAGAAGCGGCCCTGTGATACGATCGCGGGGTCGTTTTTGTTCGCGCCTTGTCGGCAGGCGCGGGCGTGCAGTCAGGGGGCCGCCGGTCGATGAGTGCGAAATGGGTGCGGGAGACACCCACGTTTCTCTGTTCCCCGTAAGTATCCCGGTTCGGAGGCACCGCATTTCCAATCCGACCGCGTCCTGTTTCGCGCTGGGGACGATTTGCCGCCGTATGGCCTTGACGGCGGGCGGGGATTGCCTCGAGAAGCGAACATATGGCTCTGCATCTGATCAAACTATGCGTCGGCGTCGAGAGCATCGAGGAGCTCGAGGCACATCTGGCAAACCATCTCGCCAGGGCGCGCGGTGAGGGAATGCCGGCCGAGCAGACCCACACGACCCGCATGACCCCGACGCGAGTCGACGACATCGTCGCTGGCGGCTCGCTCTATTGGGTGATCAAGGGGCAGGTTCAGGTGCGCCAGCCGATTCTTGCCATCCGGCCGTTTACCGACGGCGAGGGCATCAAGCGGTGCCACATCGTGCTGCAACCGGTGCTTGTGCGCACTGTCTGGCAGCCTCGGCGCGCTTTTCAGGGATGGCGCTATTTCAAACCCGAGGACGTGCCGTCCGACATTTCCCCTGCGGCTTCGGGAGAGGAGCAGTTTCCGCCGGATCTTCGCCGGGAGCTTATGGAGTTGGGACTTCTGTAGTCGTTAGGGCGGGCATCATGGCCTTCGGCTTGCGATCAACGGAAGCGAAGCCTGACCGCCGGTGCCCCACAGGGACCAGCCGCCTTGATGCGACTGTAGCAGATCGGCTGTGACGCACGCCAAGCCCGAGCGCCATGGGACAGAAGCAGGCCGACGAGGTCCTTTGCCTTGAGGCGGGAGCGTCCCTCGCGGACGTCGACGAGACGCATCGCTGCCTGTTGCAGTGGATGCATCCCTGTCGAGGCAGTTCGGACCTGCTGACGTTCTGATGGGACGAGACCTAATCTGCTTTGCTCGGTCGACATAACGGAACCCTTTATACGCAACACAGGGAAATCGTGGGATGATGGCCGGTGGCGGGGCCGCCACCCCTCTCGATTCAGTTGGCGACCGCGTAGCAATTATAGGCGTTGCGCTTCAGTGCGGCGCAGGCACTCCAGGCCTCGTCCTTGCTGGAAAAGCCAGCGAACCGAGCGCGATAGAGCGTCTGGGAGCCGCTTTTGACGGTCTCGGTGAATGGTTTCGCTGAGGACAGGGGTCCGCCCACCTTGTTCTTGGCTTCGCCGAGCATGGCCATAGCCTGTTCGGCACCGGGCGTCGCGGCGATCTGCACCACCCAAGGAGAGCTAGGAGCCGATGCAGGCGCGGCACTGGCTACGACCGAACCGGTGGTGGTCGGATCGAGATCCTTGCCACCCGGAATCGCTGCCGGCGGAAGCGGAATACCGAAAGCCGCCGGAATGCTGCGGCTCGGTTCGGGGAACGGCGTCCGCGTTGCCGGACGCTCTTGAACGAGAGCGGCACGCAGCGCGTCCTTTCCAAGAAGCGGCCGGCTCCGCGGTTCCGGCAGACGGGCGATCGCGGCCGCCGGCTCCGAGCCGTAGGCGAGCGCGATGCGTTCATCGATCGACGTCGGGACGACAGGTCGGGAATCGGGAAGGGGGCCGCGCGCCGGCAATTTCGCCACAACGGCGTTTCCAGACGAGCGCGAAGCGACTAGCGGGCCGGTGCCGCGCGTGCTGGCTTTGGGGAAATAGCGGTTCAGGAGTTCGACCATGTGGTCGTCGCGGGATCGCCCTGAACGCCCTCCCATCACGACCGCGACGAGTCTCTTGCCATCCCGAGCCACCGAACTGACGAGGTTGAAGCCGGAGGCGTTGATATAGCCGGTCTTGATGCCATCGGTTCCCTGGAAACGCCCGAGGACGCGATTGTGATTGCCCAGCCGACGTCCGCGAAAGCTGTAGGAGCGCGTGCTGAAATATTTGTAGTATTCCGGAAAATGCTCCCTGAGCGCGATGCCGAGCGTCGCCATGTCGCGAGCCGTAGTTCGCTGCGCATTGTCCGGTAACCCGTTGGCATTGCGAAACGTCGTCGCTCGCATGCCGATCCTGCGCGCTTTCGCCGTCATCTGCTCAGCGAAGGTCGATTCCGACCCGGCAAGGAATTCCGCAATGACCACGGCGGCGTCGTTGGCGGATTTGGTGACGAGCGCGTAGATACCTTCCTCGACCGTCAGCGTGGACCCGGTCTTCAAACCGAGCTTCGAGGGCGGGCGGCCAGCCGCGTAGGACGAGACGGGCATCTGGTTTCCGAGTGAGATCCGCCCGCTTTTGAGGGCGTCGAAGGTCATGTACAGGGTCATCATCTTGGTCAGCGACGCGGGATACCGCGGCGCGTCGGCATTCTCCGAATACAGAACCTGACCATTGTTGGCATCGATGACGAAGCCGGCATATTTCGGATTGGCGTCGGCACCGGCGGCATGGGTCAGTGAAAGGCCCGCCCCCATGGCCGCGAGGACAATCATCCTGGTCAGTTTTCTGGCGGCGGTCTTGAGTCCGTCGAATTGGCTACGCACGCGGCAACTCTCTCACTCGGGCATCACGTGACGGGGTAGGCAGGAAAGGACCACGCCCTGGGGCGATCGCAATCCCACGCACACAACGTCGGCTTATTGTCCAAGAGCGTAATCCGGCCGACTTACCAATCGGTTTATGGTTGCCGAATTGTTTGAACGCCGGGTCGCAATCGATCGACCGGGGCGACCTGCCGGAAGCGCATTTCGCACCGCAATGTCCCGCTTGAATTTATGGTGCATCGCAATATGTTGGGGCGAGCATTGGTCGCGGACCGTGACGATTCGCGACCGCTCCGCTGAGCGACCGCCAATTTTAGGGAATCATACGATGAACGTTTACGAAGACGCCAGCAAGATCACTCAGGAAGCCGTGGACAACGCGATCAAGTCGGCATCCGCCGTGACCAAGGGGTTTCAGCAGATCGCGGCCGAGACCAATGATTTCACCAAGCGCTCCTATGAGCAGCAGGCCGAGATGCTGGAGAAGCTGTTCAAGATCAAGACGCTGGACAAGGGAATCGAGCTGCAGACAGACTACGCCAAGATCGCCTATCAGAGCTGGGTCTCCCAGGCGACCCGGATGGGCGAAATCTACGCCGACATTGCCAAGCAGGCCTACAAACCTTTCGAGCAGACGGCCATGAATGCCACGGATGCCGGAAGCCGCACTGCCAAGCTGGCGGCCCAGCCCGTGGAAAAGAAGGCCGCAGCCTGATTTCGCGCATGTGACCCGCCCGCAAGGACGGCTCAAGCCCCACCCAGTAAGTCGAATTGGCCCGGCGGGTTCGTCGGGCCTTTTTGCGTTGTCATCTGCGCGCCGACGACTTGCAAACGACTCCGACCCGTAATGATGCTTTTCCCTGGGTGCCGGCCGCCTTAAAATCCCCGCGCCGGCACATACATACGATGCGATGATGATGGTGGCTGAATTGAGCGAAGATCCCTGTCCGACCCGCGCCAAAGACTTTGCCGCCAAGGCTCAGGCTGGTCGGGACGGTAAGGGCGATACCGAGCGTGGGACGTCCGTGATTACGCGGACGAAGCCCAAAACCAGGAAGCCGAGCCTTTACAGAGTGCTGCTTCTGAACGACGATTACACTCCGATGGAGTTTGTCATTCACGTTCTGGAGCGGTTCTTTCAGAAGGATCGCGAGGCAGCCACCAGGATCATGCTGCATGTGCACAATCACGGTGTCGGCGAATGCGGAGTCTTTACCTACGAGGTAGCGGAGACCAAGGTCACGCAGGTCATGGATTTCGCCCGTCAACATCAGCATCCGCTGCAATGCGTGATGGAAAAGAACTGAGGTGAAGCTTGCCGACATTTTCGCAGAGCCTAGAGAAATCGCTGCATCAGGCACTGACACTCGCAAACGAGCGGCGACAGGAATTCGCGACCCTGGAGCACCTGCTGCTGGCGCTCCTGGAAGACAAGGATGCAGCGGCGGTCATGCATGGCTGCAGCGTCGACCTTGATATCCTGCGCAGGAATCTGACCACTTACATCGACACCGAACTGGCCAATCTCGTGACCGGACACGACGAGGACTCCAAGCCCACCGCGGGGTTCCATCGGGTGATCCAGCGTGCGGTCATCCATGTGCAATCCTCGGGTCGCGAAGAAGTGACCGGGGCGAACGTGCTCGTCGCTATCTTCGCCGAGCGCGAGAGCCATGCCGCGTATTTCCTGCAGGAGCAGGAAATGACCCGCTACGACGCGGTCAATTTCATATCGCACGGAATTTCCAAGCGCCCCGGCGTCACCGAAAGCCGGCCTATCCGAGGCATGGAGGACGAGCAATCGACGGTCGGTCAGGAAGAGGAAGGCAAACGCAAGACGCCCCAGGATGCGCTGACCGCGTATTGTAGCAATCTCAACGAGAAGGCGCGCAAGGGCAAGATCGATCCGCTGATTGGCCGCGCCGAGGAAATCAACCGCACGATCCAGGTGTTGTGCCGGCGCTCCAAGAACAATCCGCTTTATGTCGGCGATCCGGGCGTTGGTAAGACGGCGATCGCCGAGGGTCTGGCCAAGCGTGTCGTCGAAGGCGACGTGCCGGACGTGCTGGCCGATGCGACGATCTTCTCCCTCGACATGGGAACGCTGTTGGCCGGAACCCGCTATCGCGGCGATTTCGAGGAGCGTCTGAAACAGGTGGTGAAGGAGCTCGAGGAGTATCCGGGCGCCATTTTGTTCATCGACGAGATTCACACAGTGATCGGCGCCGGAGCGACGTCCGGCGGCGCGATGGATGCATCGAACCTCTTGAAACCGGCCCTGTCGTCGGGCGCGATCCGTTGCATCGGCTCGACAACCTACAAGGAATATCGCCAGTTCTTCGAAAAGGACCGAGCGCTGGTCCGGCGCTTCCAAAAGATCGACGTCAAGGAGCCGTCGATCGACGACACCGTATCGATCCTCAAGGGGTTAAAGCCCTATTTTGAGGACTTCCATCGGGTGAAGTTCACCAATGACGCGATCAAGTCGGCCGTGGAATTGTCGGCACGCTACATCAACGACCGCAAGCTGCCGGACAAGGCCATCGACGTGATCGACGAGACCGGCGCTTCGCAGATGCTGCTGCCCGAATCCCGGCGGAAGAAACAGATCGGGGTGAGGGAGATCGAGACGACTGTCGCGACCATGGCCCGCATTCCGCCCAAGGCCGTCTCCAAGGATGACGAAATTGTTCTGGCACATCTTGATGCTCAGCTGAAACGGGTGGTCTATGGCCAGGATGCGGCGATCGATGGCTTGGCCTCGGCGATCAAGCTGGCCCGGGCCGGCCTGCGCGAGCCGGACAAGCCGATCGGCTCCTATTTGTTCTCGGGTCCGACTGGCGTCGGCAAGACCGAGGTCGCTCGCCAGCTTGCTTCAGCGCTCGGCGTGGAACTGCTGCGCTTCGACATGTCGGAATATATGGAACGCCACACCGTTTCGCGGTTGATCGGCGCACCTCCGGGATATGTCGGCTTCGATCAGGGTGGGCTGCTCACCGACGGCGTCGACCAGCATCCCCATTGCGTGCTGCTTCTGGATGAAATCGAGAAGGCCCATCCGGACCTCTTCAACATCCTTCTGCAGGTGATGGATCACGGCAAGCTGACCGATCACAACGGCAAGCAGATCGATTTCCGCAATGTGATCTTGATCATGACGACCAATGCCGGGGCGTCCGAGATGGCCAAGGCCAATATCGGCTTCGGACATTCCAAGCGGACCGGAGCGGATGAGGAGGCGATCAATCGTTTGTTCACGCCGGAATTCCGAAACCGGCTCGACGCGATCATTCCGTTCGGCGCATTGCCGACCCCGGTGATTCATCAGGTGGTCGAAAAGTTCGTCATGCAGCTCGAGGCACAACTTTCAGATCGCGGGGTGACATTCGAGCTGGCGCCGGAAGCTGTCGCGTGGCTGGCCGACAAGGGCTATGACGAGAATATGGGTGCCCGTCCGCTTAGCCGGGTCATCCAGGAGCACATCAAGAAACCGTTGGCGGACGAAGTGCTCTTCGGCAAGCTCAAGCGCGGTGGCACGGTCAAGGTCACCGTGGTCGAAGCGGACGAGGGCGGCAAACAGCTGAAGCTGGAGGCGATCGCCGACGAGGTTCCGCCCAAACCGAAGCGCTCGTCCCGGTCAAAAAAGCAGGTGAAGGTCGCAGCCGACGGACCGGACTTCGACGACGCTCCCTCCGAGGACGAGGACGATTCAACCGGCGGGGGCGATGCCGACGGCGAGCTTGCGACGGCGGTGGCGTCGCGCCCCGGCAAACGCCCCGGAACCGTGCCGAAGGTCCCACGCAAATCCTGATCCGCAGATTTAGAAGGGGTCGCTCCATCGGGCGGCCCCTTTTTTGTACCATCCTTCCAGAGATCTGAGCCATGCATGGTGAGACGGCCGCACGAGATCGCTCGTCGCTCTTCTGGGCGCTTCGTGGCGTCAGAGGGATCGCCAGCCCGCCGGCGCTGATTTTGACCGCGGCCTTCGTGGGCTTCGCCGGGCTCTGCCGCGATGCCGGCCTGACATGGGTGGAAGCATCGTTCATGACCGCCACGGTCTGGGCGCTGCCGGCGAAGATCGTTCTGGTTGGCGCCATCACCGCCGGTGCTTCGCTGCCGGCGACCGCTTTGGCGGTTGGATTGTCGTCGCTGCGGATGATGCCGATGGTTGTCGCGCTGATGCCGGTGATCCGAGGACCCAAGACCCGAACAGGGACGCTGCTCTTCCTGTCGCACTTCGTGGCGGTAACCGGCTGGATCTTCGCGATGGAGCGGATTGACAGCGTGCCGCGCGACAAGCGCACCGTCTTCTTCGGCGCCTTCGCCGTAACCCTGACGACAATCAACACCATCCTCGTGGCCCTTGTTTTCAACTTGATGGGGCAGTTGCCGGCCTTGGCGACCGGTGCGCTGGCGTTTCTGACGCCGGTCTATTTCCTGACGTCGCTCTTCGGAACCGCGCGTGAAGCCTCCGGCCGTATTGCCCTGTTCACGGGAATGGCGGCGCTGCCGCTCGCCCATTGGTTCATCCCCGGCTTCGAACTCCTGGTGGCCGGGATTGCCGGCGGAGCCGTCGCCTATCTGGCCGACCGGATCCTCGAAGGGCGGCGGCTCGCGTGATGGGCGATTGGAGCTTCACCGCGATTGCGGAGCCCTGGTGGCCCTTCGTCTTCATCCTCTTGGCAGGCTGGCTGCCCACCGACATATGGCGTTATCTCGGTGTCCTGTCGGCCGGCCGCATCGACGAGCACTCGCCCTTTGCGGCGCTTGCACGAACGATAGCGACATCGCTGGTCGCGGCCGTGATCGCGCAGCTGGTGCTGTTTCCCACCGGCTCGCTCGCCGCGATCGCTCCGCTGATCCGAATCGGAGCCCTTGCGGCGGGCTTTGTGGCCTATCTTCTGTCGGGCCGTCGGATCCTGGTCGCCATTTTGATCGCCGAGGCGATTCTCATCAGCGGCGCCATGCTCACCTGACCGCCGCCCGCCGGGCGGCCGTGAGCACTCAGTCGAGGGCGGCGCGAATGCGGTTGGCCTGCTCGGCGAGAACAGCCTGATCAAGCATGCCGCGGGCATGGCGTTTCAACGGCACCCCGTCATAGATTGGCACCACATGAAAGTGCAGGTGAAAGACGGTCTGCCCGGCCGGGGTCTCGTTGAACTGGGCGATTCGCACGCCATCAGCGTCGAAGGCTTTCTTGACCGCGCGGGCGAGCCTAGCCACGACCGGCATGACCCCCGTCAACGTCTCGTCCGCGGCGTCGAGGAGATTGCGTGACGGCGCCTTGGGAATGACGAGGCAGTGCCCCTTCGACTCCGGCATCACGTCCATGATCGCGATGGCCACCTCGTCCTCGTAGAACGTCTGGCTCGGGAGTTCGCCGCGAAGGATCTTCGCGAAGATGTTGCCGTCGTCGTAGGTGGTCATGAAAGTCCTTCCCCCTCTGTGCTCACCCGACGCGCGGGATCGCCTCCACAGATGTGGCACCGCGCGCCTTTTGTCGACTGTGCTCGTTGCCGTGCATCATGAGGTATCTTTCCTGTAAGGGGTATGTTCCCCCAGAACCTCGCCGACACGCGCGACCTCGGCGCGTTCATGATCGAGATAATCCTCAATGGCGTGGCGAAGGCCTGGATGGGCGATCCAATGGGCTGAATGGGTGGTGACAGGCTCGTAGCCCCGCGCCAGCTTGTGCTCTCCTTGAGCGCCCGCCTCGACGACCGCCAGGCCATGCGCGATCGCATAGTCGATCGCCTGATGGTAGCAGACCTCGAAATGCAGATAGGGATGGTCCTCGATGCAGCCCCAGTTGCGGCCGTAGATCGTATCGGGACCAAGGAAATTCAGCCCGCCGGCGATGTAGCGGCCGTTGTGCTTGGCCATCACTAGCAAGATCTGCGCGCCCATCCGCTCGCCGACGAGACTGAAGAACTCGCGATTGAGATAGGGACGGCCCCATTTTCGGCTGCCGGTATCCATGTAGAACTCGTAAAAGGCGTCCCACACGGCCTCGGTGAGGTCGCGCCCGGTCAGCCATTCGATCGAGATGTCGTTGACGAGCGCCTGTGCCCGCTCCTTGCGCAGGGCTTTGCGCTTGCGCGAGGCGAGGGTGCCGAGAAAGGCTTCGTAGCTGTCATAGCCGCGATTGTGAAAATGAAACTGCTGGTCGGTGCGGTGCAGCCAGTCCGCGTCTTCAAACGCAGCCCGATCATCTGGCCGCAGGAAGGTCGCATGAGCCGACGACACGCCGGTCCTGGCGGCGTAGGTCTTGGCTCCCTCGGCAAGCGCCATGCGGCGGGTTTCCGCCCCAGGACCGTTGCCGACCAACAGGCGAGGGCCCGCGGCAGGGGTGAAGGGCACCGCCATCTGCAGCTTCGGATAATAACGACCACCGGCGCGCTGAAATGCGTCGGCCCAGCCGTGGTCGAAGACGTACTCGCCCTGGCTGTGCGACTTCAGATAGGCCGGCGCGGCTGCGATCGGCTCCCCGTCCGGGCATTCCAGAACCAAGTGTTGAGGCAACCATCCGGTTTGCTGGCTTACGCTACCGCTGTCTTCCAGCGAACTCAGAAATGCGTGCGAGATAAATGGATTGATCGCAATACCGGATTCCGCACTTGAAGCGGGATTGGCCGAAATGGCCCCAAGCCTGTCCCAGCGCTCAGCCGTCACCGCGCTGATAGCGTCGATGACCCTGATCGTGAACGTCGTGTCGCTTGCGAGCGGAGCGTCCTGCAACTTTTCCATCATGGCGAAGAGTTATGTCGCCGGTGGCGCGACGCAAGCCGTCAGGGCTCGGGTGCAAAGCCCTCGAAGGTCATCTGGTCGCAATATTCGCGGCTGCGGCGGACGTCTTCAGCCGTACGCACCGTCCAGCAGATAACCGGAGCGCTGCGCTCAGTGCGCACCCAATCGACAAAGGCATTCGGCAGGTGCTGTACCTTGTAGGAGCAGAAGTCGCAGCCACGCTCATAGATCTGTCGATGAGTTGCCAGAATCTCGGGTCGCGTTCCCTCGGCGGTAAGGCCGATCGGGCGGCTCGGGCGGGCCCGGAGCACCTGGTCGATCAACCAAGCATCGAAGGACATGAGGGCGAGCTTGCCGGGATAGGCTTCGATGATCGGGTGGAGCCTGTCGAAATAGGCCTCGTCGCGGTCCGGATCGAGCCCTTTCAACTCCATGACCACGGGAACGCGACCATCGACCATCTCGAGAAACGCCGAGACTGTCGGAATGCCACTTCCAGTGGCGAAAAGGCCGAGTTCCTGGATTGCGGCGTCCCGCGTCGCGCGAAACGCGCCTTCGTGGCCGGTGAGCCGGTCGAGTGTGTCGTCGTGGAAAATATAAGGCGTGCCGTCAGCGGAGAGCTGGACATCGCATTCGATCGCCCAGCCCGACGCGATCGCCGCCTGTGCCGCCGGAATTGAATTCTCGGCGATGGCCTGGTTGCCATCATGCAAGCCGCGATGAGCGATCGGCCGCCCGATCAGCCAGTCGAGCGGACCATCATAACGAGGAGACATTTCAATCGATCTCGAAAAGCGCTTCGATCTCGACCGCGGCGTCCAGGGGCAGGGCAGGGACGCCGACAGCCGAACGTGAATGGCGGCCCTTGTCGCCGAGGATATCGACCAGGAAATCCGATGCCCCGTTGGCGACCTTGTGCTGTTCGGTAAAGCTGGCGTCGCTGGCAACGAATACAGTGAGCTTGAGGAGACGGTTGACCCGACGCCAATCGCCGTCAAGTGCCGCCTTGGCCTGGGCGAGAATGTTGATCGCACACAACCGAGCGGCCACTTGGCCGTTTTCCAGTGAGACGCTGGCTCCAAGCTTGCCGGTGACGGCAAGCTTGCCGGCGTCGATAGGCAACTGCCCCGACGTCTGCAGGAGCCGACCGTGCACCACATAGGGCACATAGTTGGCGGCGGGTGCCGCCGCCTCCGGCAGCGTGACACCCACTGCGCGCAGGCGCGTCTCGATCGAATCGGCCATGATGTTGTCTTCCTCTGCCTTCAGGGATAGGAGCGCCGGATGGGTATATCGCCCGTCACGGCCCACGGAATAGGGCGTTGCGAAATTTGATCGATCGGTAGCCCATCCGTCGATCCAGCGAAAGATCGGCCCGTCATGCGAGCGACAAGCCTTCCGCTTTTGATCAGTTTCGTTGGGGCGATTCCTGCGATTGCCCCGGCGCAGGAGCTGGTGCCACACCGGGCCTCCTACGACCTTTCGATGCGCGAGGGCGATGGCGACCTGATCGATGCGCAGGGCCGGATTGCGGTCGAGTTGCGCCGGAAGACCTGCGAATTCTACGAACTCGACTATCGCTTCGTTGCACGCTTTCAGCAGGAGCAGGAATTAATCGTCACCGATCAGCAGACGCGTTCCACCGAAAGCGTCGACGGTGAGCGTTTCGAGTTCGAGACGAAGACCTTCATCGACGCCAGTCCCGAGACGGCTGTGATCGGCACCGCGTCGACGCGAGACGACGTGACGCGGGTCGCCCTGACCGCCCCCAAGCCGCGAACTGTCGAGGTGCCAGGGTCCCTGTTCCCTATGCAGCATACGATTGCGCTGATCGAAAAGGCCAAGGCCGGCGCGCGGATCCTTGAGACACGTCTCTATGACGGCGACGAGGAAGTCGAAAAGCTCTTGACGAGCACCGCGGTCATCGCACCGGTTCCGGGGTCTGGCACGGGTCGCGACGGGAAGGTGGCCAAGGCGACGCCAAGCAACGGGGGTGCCTCTCCATTCGACCAGCTTGCCGGTCTCGCCGCTTGGCGTATCAGCGAATCCTTTTACAATTCCGACAGCGACCCCGACGGTCTGCCGATTTTCCAGACGGCCTATACGCTCTACGAGAACGGCGTCTCCGATGATCTGGTGCTTACCTTTGACGGCTATACCCTGGCCGGCGGCCTCGCGAGCCTCGACGTTTTTCAAATGCCTGATTGCCCTTGAATCAATGGGGCGTGGCATCGCCAGGCCACGACGGGCATGGGCCGGATGCGAGCTTGGCTTGCCCCGTCGCCGCTTTTGGTGTATCGGCGCGTCCATTCCACACACGGAAGTCGGGTTTCGGCGGTCGAGTTCTGCTCGAACGACGCAATCCACCGGTGGCGGCATCCGGCCGCTTCTTTCCGTGGAGGCTCAACCGGTAAAGGAAACATACCATGGCATTGCCAGACTATTCCATGCGCCAGCTTCTCGAAGCGGGCGTCCATTTCGGTCACCAGACTCACCGCTGGAATCCGAAGATGGCGCCCTATATCTTCGGCGCGCGCAACAATATCCACATTCTCGATCTCGCGCAGACGGTGCCGCTTTTGCACAGCGCTCTGCAGGCGGTCTCCGATACGGTTGCCCGTGGCGGTCGCGTGCTCTTCGTCGGCACCAAACGCCAGGCGTCGGACATCATCGCGGACGCGGCGCAGCGTTCGGCCCAGTACTACGTCAACGCCCGCTGGCTCGGCGGCATGCTGACCAACTGGAACACCATCTCCAAATCGATCCAGCGCCTGCGCAAGCTCGACGAGATGCTTGCTGGCGAGGCCCAGGGCTTCACCAAGAAGGAGCGTCTGACGCTGCAGCGCGAGCGCGACAAGCTCGACCGGGCGCTCGGCGGCATCCGTGACATGGGCGGCGTGCCGGACATGATCTTCATCGTCGACACCAACAAGGAGTCGATCGCGATCGAGGAGGCCAAGCGGCTGCGTATCCCGATCGTCGCGGTGGTGGATTCGAACTGCGATCCAGCATCGATCGATTACCCGATCCCGGGCAATGACGACGCTGCGCGCGCGATCACCCTCTACTGCGACCTCATCGCCCGGTCGGCGGTGGACGGTATCGCTCGCCAGCAGGGCGATTCCGGCGTCGACATCGGTGCGCTCGAAGAAGCGCCTGTCGAAGAGGTGATCGAGGAAGAGGCCGTTGCTGCCCCGGCGAGCGAAGAAGCGGCTCCGGCCGCAGCCACCGCTGAAGATCCGATCGCTGCCGAGCAAGCTGAGACCGCCGGCGACGAGAAGACCAAGGCGGCGAGCGCCTGAGCAAACGTCGAAGGGCAAGGGTTTCCGGCGTGATTGACGCCGGGATCCTGTCCTAGAGCTGCGCATGAGAAAACAGACGCATCATCCTGTTTGAAAGTCTCGAACGACTTTCAGAAGGCATGCGGAGATCACGCCGAATTCGGACCGCATGGGTTCAACGCCGGCACCGTGATCGTATCGAATGAGAGAGCGGAGGCGGCGGAAACCAGCTTCCGTTTTTCTTCGCCGCTCTTGCGGTCGCGACTCGACCCACCGGAGTGTCGTGACCGAGGCGCCACATGTCTGGCGCACCCGTTCCCACCGAGCCGGTGCGCACAATTATTTCTGAAGAGGCAAACATGGCAATCACCGCTTCAATGGTCAAAGAGCTGCGCGACCTGACCGGCGCCGGCATGATGGACTGCAAGACCGCCCTGGCAGAGACCGACGGCAACATGGAAGCGGCGGTCGACTGGCTGCGCACCAAGGGCATCGCCAAGGCGGACAAGAAGTCTGGGCGCACGGCCGCCGAAGGGCTTGTCGGGGTTGCGGCCGAGGGCTCCAAGGCCGTCGTCGTCGAGGTTAACTCGGAAACCGATTTCGTCGCCCGCAACGACGCCTTCCAGGCCATCGTGCGTGATATCACCAAGGTCGCCCTCACGACCGACGGCTCGATCGAGGCGGTCGGGGCGGCGACCTATCCGGGTTCGTCCAAGAGCGTGAACGACACGATCAAGGATGCCATCGGAACGATCGGCGAGAACATGAACCTGCGTCGTTCGGCGATGCTGAGCGTCGGCGAAGGTGTCGTGGCCACCTACATCCACAATCAGGTGGTCGAAGGTCTCGGCAAGCTCGGCGTTCTCGTTGCGATCGAATCGACCGGCGATAAATCGGCGCTGACCCAGTTCGGCCGTCAGGTCGCCATGCATGTCGCCGCAACCAATCCGCTGGCGCTCTCGGCCGAAGAGATCGACGCGGCCACGGTCGACCGGGAGCGGGCGATTTTCATCGAGCAGGCACGCCAGTCGGGTAAGCCTGATAACATCATCGAGAAGATGGTGGATGGGCGCCTGCGCAAGTTCTATGAGGAGGTCGTTCTTCTCAAACAGGCCTTCGTCATCAACCCCGACCTGACCGTCGAGAAGGCGCTGGCCGAGGCGGAATCCGGTTTCGGCGCTCCTGCCAAGATCGTTGCCTTCGCGCGATTCGCGCTCGGCGACGGGGTTGAAAAGGCAGAGAGCGATTTTGCCGCCGAAGTCGCCGCGGCCGCCGGCAAGAAATAGGTTCCGGCCCGGCATTCCGTATTCGGAAGAGGCCGGAGCCCAGACAGAGGAGGGCGTCCGCTTCACAAGCGGGCGCCCTTATTGTATCGCATCCTCGAATTGGCGGGCCCGCATCATGGCTCCGTCGCGAATCCAAGGGCCTGGCCGGTCAGCGGCGAGGCGTTTCCCGTACTCGTTCCGGCGAGGCTTGGCGCGTCTTCATCGCCATGCCTTCAGGTCCTTCGCGGACGCAAGCAAGGTGATCGATGACAACCGAAGTCCGGTATCGGCGGGTTCTTCTCAAGGTTTCCGGTGAAGCACTGATGGGTTCCCAAGGCTTTGGCATCGATGTCGCTGTTGCCGATCGCATCGCCGCCGACATCGCCGAGGCGCGCGCCCTGGGCGTTGAGATTTCCATCGTCATCGGCGGGGGCAACATCTTCCGCGGCGTTGCGGTCGCCTCCAAGGGGGGCGATCGGGTGACGGGCGATCACATGGGCATGCTGGGAACCGTCATCAACGCCCTGGCGCTCAGGACTTCGCTCATCAAGATGGGCGTCGAGACGATCGTGCTGTCCGCCATCGCCATGCCCGAGATCTGCGAGAGCTTCTCCCAGCGAACCGCGCTGGCGCATCAGGCGGCGGGCCGCGTGGTGATCTTCGCCGGGGGGACCGGCAATCCGTTCTTCACCACCGACTCCGCCGGCGCCCTGCGCGCCGCGGAAATGGGCGCGACCGCCTTGTTCAAGGCCACGCAGGTCGATGGCATCTATTCCGCCGACCCCAAGCACGATCCCGACGCCGAGCGATATGACAGGCTGACCCACGACGCCGTCCTGCAAAAGGGGCTGGCCGTCATGGACGTTGCCGCGGTTGCTTTGGCGCGCGAAAATCATATTCCGATCGTTGTCTTCTCCATCCACGAGAAAGGCGAGTTCGCCAGAATTCTGTCGGGCGGCGGCCGCGCCACCATCGTCACGGACTGAGTTTCAGCGACGCCCGCATAGCCGAGAAAGAGGAAAGCAAGATGGCCGACATGGATTTCAACGAACTGAAGCGCCGTATGGATGGCGCCGTCGCCAGCTTGAAGAGCGATCTCGGCGGCCTTCGGACCGGTCGGGCGTCTCCGAGCCTTCTCGATCCGATCAGCGTCGAGGCTTACGGTTCGCAGATGCCGATCAACCAGGTGGCTAACATTTCCATCCCCGAGCCCCGCATGATCAGTGTATCGGTGTGGGACAAGCAGATGGTCGGCAAGGTCGAGCGGGCGATCCGCGAGAGCAATCTCGGCCTCAACCCCGTCACCGACGGCACGACGCTCCGCATCCCATTGCCGGAACTCAACGAGCAGCGGCGCAAGGAGTTGGTCAAGGTCGCCCACCAATACGCCGAAAGCGCCAAGGTTGCCGCCCGCCATGTTCGTCGGGACGGCATGGAGGTGTTGAAGAAGATGGAAAAGGATGGCGATATCGGCCAGGACGAAAGCCGGCAGATGTCGGACCAGGTTCAGAAAATGACCGACGACACCATTTCCGATATCGACAAGGTGCTTTCCGTTAAGGAAGCCGAGATCATGCAGGTCTAAGCTCTAGCGATAACGCGCCGAACGACAGGCGCGCGGCGAACCCAACAGGGAAGGCGGGATCACGGTGCGGCATCTCCAACACGTCGCCATTATCATGGACGGCAACGGCCGCTGGGCCCATTCGCGCGGCTTGCCGCGCAGCATGGGCCATCGCCGCGGTGTCGAGGCGGTTCGCGAGGCGGTGCGCGCGGCTGGCGAACTCGGCATCCAGTATCTGACGCTGTTCGCCTTCTCGTCCGAAAACTGGCGCCGTCCGCATGATGAGGTCGCCGAGCTGATGGGATTGCTCAGGCATTTCATCCGCCGCGACCTCGCGGACCTCCACAAGGAAGGGGTCCGCGTTCGCGTCATCGGCGCGCGGGACAATTTGTCCGACGACATCCGCTCGCTGCTTGAGGAGGCCGAGAGCCTGACCCGTGACAACCAGCGCCAGACGCTGGTCGTTGCTTTCAACTACGGCGCACGCGACGAGGTCGCGCGCGCGATGCGGCGAATTGCCGAGAAGTTCGCGGCAGGGGAGGTGTCACTCGAAGCGCTCACACCCGACTACCTCGACGCGCATCTCGATACCGCCGGCATACCGGACCCCGATCTGATCATTCGCACCAGCGGCGAGCTCCGATTATCGAATTTCCTGCTCTGGCAGGCCGCCTATTCGGAGTTCGTGTTCCTGCCCTGCCTGTGGCCCGATTTCGATCGCAAAGCCTTCGAGGGCGCGATCGAGGACTATCTCAGCCGTGATCGTCGCTATGGCGGCCTGTCCCGCGAAATCGCATCCTGAGCTGATGGGGCTGGGGATTCGGCAATTTTTCGTCGCAGGAAGCTGGACCGACCTGCGGTCGCGGCTGATTTCGGCGGTCGTCCTCGGTCTCCTCGTCCTCGCTCTCACGATAATCGGTGGGTGGCCGTTTCGGCTTTTGTGTTTCGCGACCGGACTCATCGTTTTCGACGAATGGTCGCGGATGTCCCGGGCTCAGCGCGCCGGTCCGATCTTCAGCTTCGCGCGGCGCGCCCTGGCCGTGGCGCTGTTTGCCTTCGTATTCCGCTTCTACTTTCTGGCGCTGGTAGTCGTGGTCCTCGCCGCCGCCTTCATCGCATTTGTCGATCGGAACGAGCGCAAGGCGGACTGGGTTCTCGGCGGTCTGCTGTATTCCGCGCTGGCGGCACTGGCGCCGGGCATGTTGCGCGGTGACGACAGCGCCGGCCTCGCCGCCCTCGGCTTCGTCATCGCGGTCGTGTGGTCCACCGACATCTTCGCCTATTTCACTGGCCGGTCGTTCGGTGGGCCCAAGCTCTTGCCGATGGTTTCACCCAAGAAGACGATCTCTGGGGCGGTCGGCGGACTCGTGGCCGGCATCATTTGCGGGGCGTTGTTCGTCCTGTGGACGGGCGGCGCGGTGAGCCCGTTCCTCCTGGTCCTCGCCGCCGTGCTCTCGGCGTTGGGGCAGGCCGGAGACCTTTACGAGTCCTGGATCAAGCGGCGTTTTGGCGTCAAGGATTCAGGCCGACTCATTCCGGGCCATGGGGGGTTGATGGATCGTATCGATGCCCTGATCGTGGCGCTTGGCGCGGCCTGGCTGGTCGGCCTTATCGTTGCGGGTTTCGGCAATCCCGCCCACGGTATCTTCGCGCTCTGACCGATCATAGACGACAGCATCGTGGTGCGTAGCGGGATCGGACTACGAATCGGCTGCAGCGTGTTCCTGCCGCACGAACTGGACAAGTCTCGGGTCGAAGGATGGGCGAGGCTGAAATATCGTGCATGGTCATCATTGCGGCGCGATCATACGGTGCTTATGACAGTTGCAGTGCGATTGGGGCCTCGGCCCGTCCGCATGGATCAATCAAGAGGATGCCCCTGATGGAATTCGCCGGAGGTTTGGCCGGTCTGTGGAGCGGAGGACTCGTCTATGTCGTCCCGTTTCTGTTTGTCCTCACGATCATCGTCTTCTTCCATGAACTTGGCCACTATCTGGTCGGGCGCTGGTGCGGGATCAAAGCACTAGCCTTCTCGATCGGGTTTGGGCCGGAACTCATCGGCTTCAATGACCGCCACGGGACCCGCTGGAAGCTCTCGGCGGTTCCGCTGGGCGGATATGTGAAATTTCTGGGTGACGAGAACGCCGCCTCTGTGCCGGATCAAGCCGCGCTGGCGAGCATGGACGAGGCCGAGCGCGCCGGGGCCTTTCCGGCCAAGAGCGTCGGGCGTCGGGCGGCAACGGTCGCCGCCGGTCCGATCGCCAATTTCATCCTCGCCATCGTGATTTTCGCCGGCGTGGCCTTGGTCAATGGCCGCGTCGTCGGCGATCCGGTCGTGGCCGACGTTCGCGCCGAATCGCCGGCCGCGAAAGCAGGGTTTCAGCCCGGCGATCGCGTGGTCTCGGCCGACGGCGAGCCGATACGCTATTTCTCCGATCTGCAGCGTTATGTGTCGGCGCGTCCGGATACGCCGATTCTGATGGCCGTCGAGCGCGAAGGCAGAACGGTCGAGTTGACCGTCACGCCGAAGAGCGAGACGCAGACGGACGGATTTGGCAACAGCTTTACGGTTCCGGTGATCGGTCTGGTGGCGACCAATGACGGATCGTCGTTCCGGGTCGAGCAATTGTCGATGTTGGAATCGCTTGGCTATGGCGTATCCCAGACATGGTACGTGACCGAGCGCACGGTCGATTTCATCGGTCAGGTCATGGTTGGCCGCCAGAGCACCGATCAGATCGGCGGCCCGATTCGCATCGCCCAGGTCTCGGGCCAGGTTTCGACGATCGGCCTCGGCGCGCTGCTCAACCTGGCGGCGCTGCTGTCTGTGTCCATCGGATTGCTGAATCTTCTGCCGATTCCGATGCTGGACGGTGGCCATCTGCTCTTTTACGCCTACGAGGCCGTTCGCGGTCGGCCGTTGAGCGAGCGAGTGCAGGAGATCGGGTTTCGAATTGGGCTCGCACTGGTGATGCTGCTTATGGTATTTGCATTTTGGAACGATATTTCCGGGCTCGTCTGAGCAGGGCGAGTCGGAGCGGGGGCTTGGGGTTGCAATACATTAACCATCGCGGCGGTGTCCGTGGCTGCGTTGCAACGGGTTTCCGATTCCTCAATGGACTCGGGCCAGTTTGCTTGAATGAAGCCCGAAAGCCGTTACAAGGCGTTGACGCGTACTGTTCCCTTGGCGCTTCGACACAATGACAAGAAGGTGGTTGAGCCCATGATGGCTGGAACGAAAATCTTACGCACCGCTTCGGCGGTCATCCTGTCCTCGACCGTTCTTGCCGCGACGACCTTGGGTGCCCAGCTTGCCGTCGTCACGGCCGTCGAAGCAGCTGTGGTCAACCGAATCGAAGTGAGGGGTAACAGCCGGGTCGAGGCCGAAACCATCCGAAATTTCACGCGGATCCAATCTGGCCAGAACGTCAGTGAGGCCGAGCAGGACGAGGTCGTTCGCCGCCTCTTTGCGACAGGGTTGTTTTCCGACGTCCGCGTCAGCCAGTCGGGCGGCACGCTTGTCGTCCAGGTCGACGAGAATCAGATCGTCAACCAGGTGCTTTTCCAAGGCAATTCCAAGATCAAAGACGAGCAGCTTATGGCTGCCGTTCAGACCCAGCCGCGTGGAGCCTATTCCTCTGCAACGGCGCAGGCAGATGTCGATGCGATCAGCGCAGCCTACACCAGCATCGGACGCAGCGATGCGGTGGTCAGCGTCACCACCCAGCAGGTCGGCGAGAACCGCGTCAACGTCATCTACAACATCCAGGAGGGCGACCGCACCAAGATTGCCTCGATCAGCATCGTCGGCAACAACGCCTTCAGCGACAGTCGATTGAAACAGACCATCGCGCTGCGCGAATCGGGGCTGCTCAGCTTTATCCAGCGCGACGACATTTATGATGAAGATCGTCTGCGCACCGATGAGGAAACGCTGCGGCGTTTCTATTTCAATCGGGGCTATGCCGATTTCCGTGTCATCTCGTCGGTGGCCGAGCTCGACGAAACCCAGAATTCCTACTTCATCACGATCACCGTGGACGAAGGGGAGCGCTACACCTTCGGCAATGTGGCGATCGACAGCACCATACCGGGAATCGATTCCGAGGCGCTCTACAGCGAGCTGGAAACCCGGCCGGGCGAGGTCTACAGCGCCAAGGATGTTGAGGAGTCTCTGGTCAATCTGACGAACAGCATGGCCAATGCCGGCTTCGCCTTTGCCCAGGTCACACCGCGCGGTGACCGTGATTTCACCAATCGGACCATCGCGATCAATTACGTCATCGACCAGGGACCGCGCGCCTATGTCGAACGCATCGAAATTCGAGGCAATACCAAGACCCGCGACTACGTGATCCGCCGCGAATTCGACGTTTCCGAAGGCGACGCCTTCAACCAGGTTCTGATTCAGCGTGCCAAGCAGCGGCTGGAAGACTTGAAGTTCTTCGAGAAGGTTTCAATTTCGACGGCCCCCGGCGCGGAGCCGGATCGAGTGATCGTCATCGTCGATGTGGTGGAAAAGGCGACGGGCGAGCTGTCGCTCGGCGGCGGTTACACGACCGGCGGCGACAATGCGGGGCCGGTCGCCGAAGTCGGCATCACCGAGCGAAACTTCCTCGGTCGCGGCCAGTTCATCAAGGTCTCCGCCGGGTTTGGAAAGGACACGCGAAACTACAACCTGTCTTTCACCGAACCGTATTTTCTGGGTCGGCGCCTGGCGGCGGGTTTCGACGTGTACCGCAGCGAGAGTACGTCGGGCGACTATGATTCGGTCCGGACCGGCGGCGACGTGCGTCTGGCAGCGCCGATCACCGAGGATCTGACGGCGCAGATCGCCTACAACTACAAGCAGGAAGAATTCGGCGACAACAATGGAACGACCTACAACCGGTTTACCGAATCGCAGCTGATCGACAGCTCCGGCAACATTTTCGAGAGCACCTGCGGTGCGCCGAATCCGAACAGCAACATCGTCGATCTGAACGGCAACGCCGCGGTGGCACCGCCCTACACGGACTCGCCGATCATCAACCTGGCGATCTGCGAAAGTCCGTATATTACATCCTCGGTTTCCTATTCTCTGATCTACAACACGCTGGATAACGCCAGCGACCCGCGGGAAGGGTTCATCATCCAGGGTGGGCAGGAATTCGCCGGCCTCGGTGGCGATGCGAACTTCATCAAGACCACCGGCAAGGCGTCATATTTCAAGCTTCTCAACGAGGAGTATGACGTCATCGGCCAGCTGAGTTCGGCGGGTGGAAACGTCTCCACCCTCGGCGGTGACAATCTGCGGGTCTTCGACAGCTTCTTCAAGGGTCAGGACATCGTCCGTGGCTTCGACTACAAGGGGATCGGCCCTCGACAGAACGGTGTGTCGATTGGCGGCACGAACTACGCGAACGCGTCCGCCGAGGCGACCTTCCCGTTGCCGTTGATTTCCCGTGATTACGGCTTTCGGGGCGCTGTCTTTGCCGATGCGGGCTCGCTCTGGGGTTCGGAATTCGAAGGAGCGCCGGGCGTCGTGGGAACCGACGCGGCGCTTCGCGCGTCAGCGGGTGTCGGGCTGATCTGGGCATCGCCGTTTGGCCCGCTTCGGGTCAACTATGCCCATCCGTTCGTCAAGGAGGACTTTGACGAACTGCAGGAGTTTTCCTTCGGGTTCTCGTCCCGCTTCTAATCGGAAGGGAATGGAGGTCGACGATGCCGACCTCGTTGCCATTGTCGATGCCTGACTCGATCTTCTTTCCGCGCGGCGATGGCCTTGCCTTGGGTGACCTTGCCAAGATGGTTGGGGCCGCGCTGGCCAGTGGCGTGGATCCCGAGCGGAAGGTCAGCGGCCTGGCACCGCTGACCGAGGCGGGCGCCGAGGATCTCTCCTTCTTCGATAACGCCCGCTATGCGGACGATCTGGCGATGACCGCGGCGGCTTGCGTGATCGTCGAGCAAAAGAATCTGCGGCTGGTTCCCGCTCAGACTGGGGCGCTGGTCGCCAGCGACGTCCAGCGCGCCTTTGCGGCGGCGGGCCAGGCTTTGTTTCCGATCGCCCTCGCGCCAATTGCGGCCAGCGGCCAGATCGGGCTTTCGCCTCGCGCGGACATCCATCCGACGGCACGGATCGAGGATGGCGTGACGGTCGAGGCCTTCGCGGTCATCGGACCGCACGTCGCCATCGGGCGCGATACGCTGGTGGGAGCGGGTGCGGTGATCGGGGCAGGTTGCCGGATCGGCCGCGCGAGTCGGATCGGCCCCGGCGCCTGCGTGACTCACGCTTTGCTGGGTAATCGTGTGATACTCCACCCTGGCGTCCGTGTCGGCCAGGACGGGTTCGGTTATGCAGCGGGACCGACAGGTTTGATGAAATCGGTTCAGATCGGCCGGGTCATCATCCAGGATGACGTCGAGATCGGCGCCAATACCGCGGTCGACCGTGGAGCGATTCGTGACACGGTGATCGGCGAGGGGACGAAAATCGACAATCAGGTTCAAATCGGCCACAACGTCATGATTGGGCGTCATTGCGCGATCGTCGCACAGGTCGCAATATCCGGCAGCACGACGATCGGAGACGGCGTCATGATTGGTGGCCAAACCGCGATCAACGGCCATTTGACCATCGGTCACGGTGCCCAGATCGCGGCGGTATCGTCGGTTGCGGGCGACGTTCCGGCCGGCGCCCGTTGGGGCGGGACACCGGCCAAACCCGTCCGCGAATGGTTTCGCGAAATCACACTTCTATCCGAACTTGCCAAGAAAAGGCGTTCGCCGAGGAAAAACGATGAGTGAAGAGGCGACGGTGCTGGGCAGCGCCGACATCCTGGAAATCCTTGAACTTCTGCCGCACCGCTACCCCTTCCTGATGGTGGACCGCATCATCGAGATCGAGGGCGATATGCGGGCCATCGGCATCAAGAACGTGACTGCGAACGAGCCGCATTTTCTCGGGCATTTCCCGTCCGCGCCGGTGATGCCCGGTGTCCTGATCATCGAAGGCATGGCCCAGACCGCGGGCGCGATTTGTACCCGCGCCGCCGGTACCGGCACGCCGCAGCTCGTCTATTTCATGACCATCGATAACGCCAAGTTCCGCAAACCGGTGGTTCCCGGCGATCGGCTCGAATATCATGTCACCCAGACGAAGAAGCGGGCCAATATCTGGAAGTTCGACTGCGTCGCCCGGGTTGATGGCGCCAAGGTTGCGGAGGCGAGGGTCAGCGCAATGCTGGTGCCACGCGACGCGTCCTGAACCATGAGTTCCACCATGATTCACCCGACCGCCGTCATCGAAGACGGCGCCGAGATCGGCGATGGCTGTGAGGTCGGGCCATTTTGCCACATCGGCCCACAGGTCCGGCTCGGTGCGAACAGCCGACTTCGCTCACACGTGGTCCTCTGGGGTAATACAGTCATCGGGGAGGGGGCGCAGATCTGGCCGTTCGCCTCGCTTGGTCATGCACCTCAGCATCTGAAGTACCGTGGCGAAGACACCCGTCTGGTGATCGGTCGCAATTGCCTCGTGCGCGAGCATGTGACGATGAACGCCGGAACGGTGCAGGGACGCTCGGAAACCACGATCGGCGACGACTGCGCTTTCTTCACCGGGGCGCATGTGGCGCACGACTGCGTCCTCGGCCGCAATGTCACCTTGATCAACAACGTGATGCTGGCGGGCCATTGCACGATCGGCGAATTCGCCACGATTGCCGGGGGCTCCGGGATCCACCAGTTTACCCGTATTGGGCATCATGCCTATGTCGGCGGTCTCGCGGCGGTCGAGGGCGATGTCATTCCGTTCGGAATGGTTCTGGGCAACCGGGCCTATCTGTCCAGCCTCAATGTCATCGGCATGAAGCGCGCTGGGTTCAATCGAGAGGCAATCCGCAATGTGCGGCGTGCCTATCGCATGCTGTTTTCCTTTGATCTGACGTTCAAGGAGAACATGGATGAGGTGCAGGCCGAATTTCCGGACGATCCGCTTGTCCAGGATTTGCTCGGCTTTATCCGTGCTGGCGGCGACCGAGCCCTTTGTTTCCCCCGCAACACGCAGTCGACCTAGGCCGTGAGCCCGGATCACCCCGGCGAAGCTTTAGGGATCGTCGCCGGCGGCGGCTCGCTGCCCCGGATCGTCGCCGAGGCCGCTCGCGAAGCGGGTTGGCGGCCGATTGTCGTGCGGATCGGTGACGGTATCGCCGACGACTGGAGCGGATACGACGGCGGCGCATTCGCATGGGGCCGCACCGGTGACGCGATCGCCTGTATGACAGCGAGCGGCGTTCGCCGTCTGGTCTATTGCGGAACCGTATCCAGGCGACCGGATTTTCGCTCGCTTCTGCCGAGCATCCGGACCTTGCTGCGGCTTCCGGCGGCACTGCGGATCGTGCGCGGCGGTGATGACAGGCTGTTGCGGACACTCACCCGCTATCTCGAGCACGAAGGCTTCGAGGTTCTGGCCGTTCAGCAAATCGCGCCACGCCTGTTGGCGCCTTTGGGTCCGCTGGGCCATCGGGCGCCGCGAAGCGAAGAGACTGCGGCGCTTTCGCTCGCCGGGCAGGCGGCCCGCCGGCTCGGCGAACTGGACATCGGTCAGGCGGTTGTCGCATCGGACAATCGGGTGATTGCTCTTGAGGGGATCGAGGGAACCCGGGCGATGTTGGCGCGGGTTGCCGAGCTGAAGGCCGGCGGCAGAATTGGCAAGCGCGAGTCGTGCGCGCTGGTCAAGAGCGTCAAGCCGCAACAGGATCAGCGTTTCGATCTGCCCAGCATCGGTGTGGCGACGGTCGAGGAAGCGAAGGCGGCCGGAATTTCCGCCATCGGGGTCACCGCCGGGCGCAGTCTGATTTTGGGTCTCGATGATGTGATTCGTGCGTCCGATCGTCATGACATCGCACTGGTCGGCCTGGTGGATGACGCCGTGCCGGATATCGTCCCATCGGGAGAGCACAATTGACGACCATCGGCTTTGTCGTCGGAGAACCGTCGGGCGACCGGATCGGCGCTGATCTGATTCGCGCGCTCCGCAATCAGGCGGACGGCGAGTTGCACGTCGTCGGCCTCGGTGGCGAGGCCATGCAGGCGGAGGGGCTGACGAGCCTGTTCGACATCCACGAGTTGTCGATCATCGGCATCGGGGCGATCGTCGCGCGGTTGCCGCAATTGCTGCGCCGGGTGTCGCAGACGGCGGATTTCATCGTCGACGCCAAGCCGGATGCATTGGTGATCATCGACAGCCCGACCTTTTCACACCGGGTCGCCAAGCGCGTGCGGGCGCGGCTGCCGCAAGTGCCGATCGCCAATTATATTCCGCCGACGGTGTGGGCCTGGCGGGAAGGGCGAGCCGCGGCTATGCGCCCCTATGTCGACCACGCGATCTGTGCCTTGCCGTTCGAGCCCGACACCATGCGCCGACTGGGTGGTCCGCCCGCGACCTATGTCGGTCATCCCCTGATGACGACACCCGCCCTGCGGCAAATAATGGAAGAAGCGAACCCTCCAGCCGCCGATCGCACGCCGGTCAGCCCGCCGACGCTTCTGATCCTTCCCGGCTCCCGCCGGGGCGAGATCAACCGGCTGATCGACGATTTCGGCGCGACCTTTCAGCGATTGCGCTCGATGATGCCGGGACTGACCGCGATCATCCCGACACTGGAGCGCCACCGGCCTATCATCGAGGCAAAGATTGCCCATTGGGAAAACAAGCCGATGGTCGTCACCGGCGAGGCGGCGAAATGGGCGACCTTCGCCAAAGCCGATGCCGCCATCGCAGCATCCGGGACGGTGTCGCTGGAACTGGCGCTGGCTGATGTTCCAATGGCCCTGGCCTACCGCCTCGATCCGATTGGTTATCGGTTCCGCCATCTCATTTCAGCCTGGACCGCCGCGCTGCCGAACTTCATCGCGGGTCATCCGCTGGTGCCCGAGCACTTCCATGAATTCGTGCGCCCGGAGTTGCTGGCGCGCCGTCTTCAGCGTCTCTTGACCGACACGCCCGAACGGCGGGCGCAACTCGCCGGCTTCGCCGAGATACGCGCCGCGATGGCGATCGACTGCCCGCCTGGCGAGGCCGCCGCTGACATCGTGCTCGATCTCGTGCGGCAAGGCCGTCCGACCAACCCGACATAGAAACGGGCGCCGAGGCGCCCGTTACCGTCTGCGATGAAAATACCGGTATCAGTTGCGCTGGTCGACCGACAGATAGTCGCGCATCGTGGCGCCGGTGTAGAGCTGCCGCGGGCGGCCAATACGCTGATGCGGATCTTCGATCATCTCTTTCCACTGGGCGATCCACCCGACGGTCCGGGCCACGGCGAAGAGCACCGTAAACATCGTCGTCGGAAAGCCGAGCGCCTTCAAGGTGATGCCGGAATAAAAGTCGACGTTCGGATAGAGCTTCTTCTCGATGAAATACTCGTCGGTCAGCGCGATCCGCTCGAGCTCCATCGCGACCTCAAGCAGCGGGTCGTCCTTAATGCCAAGTTCGTCGAGAACCTCGTGACAGGTCTTCTGCATGATTTTGGCGCGGGGATCGTAGTTCTTGTAGACCCGGTGACCGAAGCCCATCAGGCGGAATGGATCGTCCTTGTCCTTAGCGCGGGCGATGAATTCCGGGATGCGGTCCTTGGTGCCGATCTCCATCAGCATGTTCAGCGCCGCCTCGTTGGCGCCGCCATGGGCAGGCCCCCACAGGCAGGCCACGCCCGCCGCGATGCAGGCGAAGGGATTAGCGCCCGACGAACCGGCGAGCCGCACGGTCGAGGTCGAGGCGTTCTGCTCATGGTCCGCATGGAGGATGAATATCCGGTCCATCGCCTTCGCGAGCACAGGATTGATCTGATACGTCTCGCAGGGAACCGCGAAGCACATGTGCAGGAAGTTTTCGGCGTAGGCGAGATCGTTGCGCGGGTAAACGAACGGCTGGCCAATATGATACTTGTAGGCCATCGCCGCGATCGTCGGCATCTTGGCGATCATCCGCAGGCTCGCCACCATCCGCTGGTGCGGATCGGCGATGTCGGTGGAGTCGTGGTAGAATGCCGACATGGCGCCGACCGAGCCGACCATGACGGCCATCGGATGAGCGTCGCGGCGAAAGCCGGTGTAAAAGCGGCTCATCTGCTCGTGGACCATCGTATGCCGCGTCACACGGTATTCGAAATCCTCCTTCTCACGCGCCGTCGGCAGTTCGCCATAGAGCAGGAGATAGCAAGTCTCCAGAAAATCGCCCCTCTCGGCGAGTTGGTCGATCGGGTAGCCGCGATGCAGCAGCACGCCCTCGTCGCCGTCGATGTAGGTGATCTTGGATTCACACGACGCTGTCGACGAAAAACCCGGATCGTAGGTGAACAGACCGGTCTGCTTGTAGAGAGTCGTGATATCCACGACGTCCGGGCCGATCGTTCCGCTGTACAGGTCCAGCCCTGCCTCCTTCGTGCCCAGTGTGAGCTTCGCCGACTGTTCTGCCATGCGTTTTCCCTTCAATGGTTGCCGCGGCGGTCGAAGACCTATCGCAGCGCACACGTTTTACCCAGATGATTGCCTACTCCAAAGCCGCCGGAGCGACAAGTTCCGGCGCCAAGTCCATATTGCGTTGCGAAGTCTGGACGATGCGACCCCGCTCACCCCGCCTGGTCGCCAAGCCGCGCCAGCGACTCGTCCCGGCCGAGCACCTCCAGAACATCGAAGACACCCGGCGAGGTCGTGCGTCCTGTCAGTGCTGCCCGTAGCGGCTGCGCTGCCTTGCCGAGTTTCAGCCCGTTAGCCTCGGCATAGGCGCGGACAAGCGTTTCGAGTTCGTCGGCCGACCAGGTCGACGCCGCCGCAAACTGCGGCAGCAACGCCGCGACGATCGGACGGCCGCCATCGGCGAGAATCGCCTCGGCCTTGTCCTCCAGATCAAGTGGACGATCCGCGAACAGATAACTGGTGCTCTCGGCCAATTCGACCAACGTCTTCGCCCGGCCCTTGAGGCCCGGCATCGCGTTGGTCAGTTTGGCCCGCACCTCATCGTCCGAACGAGTCTTGAGAATCGCACCGTTCGGCAGGACATCGCGCTCGCTCATCAGCATCTCGACCAAGACGGCGTCGTCGCTCAGGCGAATCCAGTGGCCATTGATCGCCTCCAGCTTAGCGAAATCGAAGCGCGCCGCACCCTTGTTGATGTCGTCGATATCGAACCAGGCGATCATGTCCTCGGTCGAGATGATCTCATCGTCGCCATGGCTCCAGCCGAGCCGGACCAGATAGTTTCTCAGCGCCACCGGCAGGTAGCCCATGGCCCGATAGGCCTCGATGCCGAGCGCGCCATGCCGTTTCGAAAGTTTGGCGCCGTCCGGCCCGTGGATGAGCGGTATATGGGCCATCACCGGCACATCCCAGCCCATCGCCTTGTAGATCAGCGTCTGGCGCCCGGCATTGGTCAGGTGATCGTCGCCGCGAATGACGTGGGTGACGCCCATGTCGTGGTCATCGACGACGACGGCCAGCATGTAGGTCGGGTTTCCGTCCGAGCGCAGCAGCACGAAATCGTCGAGATCCTTGTTGGGAAACCGCACGTCGCCCTGGACACGATCATGGACCACCGTTTCGCCGTCAAGCGGAGCGCGCAGCCGGATCACCGGCTTGGTGTCGGCCGGCGCCTCGGACGGGTCACGGTCGCGCCAGCGCCCATCATAGCGCGGCGGACGCTTCTCGGCCCGGGCCTTCTCCCGCATCTCCGTGAGTTCGGCCTGGCTTGCGTAGCAGCGATAGGCCGCACCCTTGGCCAGCAGTTCCTCGACCACCTCACGATGGCGCGTCGCGCGCGCGAACTGGGAGACCGGGGGCTCGTCCGCCGACAGCCCCATCCAGCCGAGACCCTCGATGATCGCCTGAACCGCTGGCTCGGTCGAGCGCTCGCGGTCGGTGTCCTCGATCCGCAGCAGCATCTTGCCGCCGGTCGCGCGGGCATAGAGCCAGTTGAACAGCGCCGTCCTCGCGCCACCGATATGCAGGAAGCCGGTCGGTGAGGGGGCAAAGCGGGTCACGACGGCATCCGTCATGGAGTCTCCGATCGAAAAGTCAGGGCAGATTGTGCGATCGCAGGTGATCGCTTTCGCGTGCCGGCTGTGTAGCATAGGCGAGGGGAGAGACAAGGCGACGGGACCCGGAGCCGATGGACACAGCCGCCGACCGCGACGACAGCGCGAAAGAGCAGAAGGGACGGCGGACCCGTGCTGGCGGCTTCAGAGCCTGGCGCGGGCTCCTGCCGCCGCCCCGCGCCGAATGGGGAGCGATCACCGCTGGCTGGCTCGCCAGCCAATTGGAGGCCGAGACCCGCCACCGCTCCGGCTTTCATCTGATCGCAATCGGCCTGATGGTCGGGGTGGTAATCGTTTACGGCATCGGTTGGCGCCCCGGTCTGGCGGTCGCCGCCATCGCTTCGATCGCGCTTCTGGCGCTCGCCGTCCGCGTTCCGGGGCGGCCGGTGCTTCGCCCATCGCTGGTTTGCGCCGGCTTCGTCCTTGCCGGCGCCGCCTTGGCGATAACCGAGATCGAGCGCACGGACACAACGCTGTTCTCGGGCGAGGCGACAGTGCAGATCGTCGGCAACGTGGTATCGCGTGAGCGCACCGACAGCGGCCGTTATCGCTATGTGATCGACATTGCCTCGACCGAAAGGCCAGTCCTTTCGCGCCCGCCGGAACGGGTGCGGATCGTCGTCGGTAGCCGCCACGCTCCGATTCCGCCCGGCGGCGACTTCCGCGGCCTTGTCCGACTGCGGCCGCCGTCGGGTCCGGCTTTTCCAGGTTCTCACGATTTCGCCTTTGCGCCGTTCTTCAACGGCATCGGCGCTTACGGATTCTCTCTGGGAGCGCCGGAGCCCGCCGGTCCCGACATCTCCGGCGACCCGGCGCGAAACGGTTTCGGCGCGTGGTTCCGAAACCGTCTCTCGACGGTTCGCCTGGCCATGACCGAACGCATCAGCCAGATCATCGGCGGAGCGGAGGGCGGCATCGCCGCCGCGCTCGTCACCGGCGAACGGACCGGCATTCCAGACGAGGCGGAGGAGTGGCTGCGCGGAACCGGGCTTGCCCATGTCCTGTCGATTTCCGGTCTGCACATGGCGATCGTTGCGGGATTCGCCATGCTCTTCGTTCGCTCGGTGTTCGCGCTGGTGCCGCCGCTCGCATTGCGGTTTCCCATCAAGAAAATCGCCGCCGTCGCCGCGCTTGTCGTCGCCGCGTTCTATCTCGGCTTGTCGGGCGCCAATATCGCGACGCAGCGGGCCTTCATCATGCTTGCCATCATGCTGACGGCGGTCCTGCTCGATCGCCCGGCCCTGACGCTCCGCAACGTTTCGATCGCCGCCATCGTGGTGATCGCGCTGACGCCGCACGCGGTGATGACCGCCAGCTTCCAGATGAGCTTTGCCGCAACGGTCGCGCTGATCGGCGGGTATGCGGCACTTTCGCGGCGCCGAGCGCGATCGTCCCCTGTCCCACCGGGAAGCCGGGGCTGGGCGCACCGCATCCTGTTGGCGTTTGCGGCGATCGCGATGACCTCGCTCATCGCCGGAACGGCCACGGCGCCCTATGCGGCGTACCATTTTAATCGCCTGGCGACGTTCGGCCTCGTCGCCAACGTTTTGACCATGCCGCTGTTTACCCTCTGGATCATGCCACTGGCGTTGATCGGCTCATTGGCGATGCCCTTTGGTGTCGACGCATGGGCGTTTCAGGCGATGGGCTACGGCATCGGGATCGTGCTTCGGATCGCCCGGTTCGTCTACGAGCGCTTGCCGGATCAGGCGATCGGCCTGACCACGGCCACCGGCTTGGTCTTGCTGACAGCGGCCATACTGGCGGCCGCATGCTTCGCAAGTCGCCTACGCTATCTAGCGGTTCCGCTGGCCCTCGCCGGACTGGCGGCGGCACCCTATCGTATGCCGCCACCTGAGCTCCTCATATTCGAGGACGGCAAGGAGGTGGCACTGATCGCCAGGGACGGGCAACTCGCCTTTCTGCGCGACCGTCCGAACGACTTCGTCGCCGCGCAATGGGAGCGCGCCTTCGAGGCGAGGGGGAGGCCGTCGACCGACCGGGAACCCCGCCGGAGTATTGCGGCCGACTGCGACGAAGCGCTTTGCCGCTTCGAGACCCGCGACGGGTTAAAGGTCGTCTGGACGGACGATTACGAGAAGACCGGCGTCGCGTGCGATGGCGGCGACATCGCGATCGTCGCCCGCGCGATCCGCCTGTCGGCCTGTCGTTCGGGCGCGGTCCTGGTGACATTGCGGACTCTGCGGCGGTCCGGGTCACTGGCAATCCGAAGCGACCCTGTATCCGGTCGACCGAACGTCGACCACGCCATCGCAGACCCGCCGGCCGAATGGAATCTGCACCGGTTGGCGCCCTGGCCGGAATACTGGCGCAAGCCGGCGGCGAAGATCTCCGCGACAGCCCCGCGGCGGGAAGAGGAGGCGGGTTCGGACGACAGTCAATGAAGGATTCAGCCAGGAAGTGCCGAGGCGTCGCGATTGACCCGGAAGACGGACACTCCTCGGGGGCGAGGCGATCGTGCCGTTGCAGAAGAAGGATGCCGCGAAAATCGAGTGCAAGCCCACCGGGCGGATTCGAGACCTCGTTTCGAAGTATCTCGCATCCCTACCCTGGGGCGGCGAGAATCGCGATTCCCTGAACAAGATAGACCGCCCCGATTCCTAGTACGATCCCCTTGGTCCAAACCCGATACTGCCGGTCGGTAATGCGATCGAGGATGGTGCGGGCCAGCGAGGTTCCCACGACCGCCAGGCCCGCTCCCATCAGCAGGAGCCAGGGGGAGACAACGCCATCTCCCGCCGTTACGATAACGCCGAAATAGACCAGCTTCATGCCGTGGGCCAAGACTTGGCAGGCCGATTTGCTGGCCACGATGATGCGGCGATCGACCGGCATACGGACGAGAAATGCATCGAGAAGCGGTCCCGACACGCCCGATACGAACTGCAGGCCCGTGCCGACAAAGCCGGCAAATTCGGCGGCGCCACGTCGCCGGGCGTGGGGGGCGTAACGCTCGGGTAGAGCGAAGGCCATGAACGGAACCAGCCCAAGGCAGATCAGCACGGTGGCGCGATCAGGCACGAGCAAGAGAAACGAGAACAGCGCCAGCGCCGCCGCCGATCCGGCGGCGAACCGCGCCACGACCCAGAAATCGATATAGCGCCACCACAGCGCCGCCCGCCAGCCATTGGCGGCCAGCTGGGTGACGCCGTGCAGGATCATCGCCGCCGGGACAGGCATCAGGAACAGGAGCCCGCCCATTAGGACCATGCCGCCGGCTATGCCGAACACCCCGCTCAGGAACGACGTGCCGAGAACCAGCAGGGCAAGCCCGATGAGGGCGAACGGTCCGCTCAGCATCCGCTGCGCCCTCGAGCCTACTGGAAGCTGTTTTCGAGCGCACCGAGCCCCGTAATGCTCATGCGCACGGTGTCACCGGGTTTGAGGAATCGGGGCGGCTTGAAGCCGATCCCGACGCCGACTGGCGTACCGGTGGCGATGATGTCGCCAGGCACCAAGGTCAGACCGGCCGAAATCGTCTCGACGAGGCTCGGGATGTCGAAAATCAGGTCGCTGGTGTTCGCCTGCTGCCGGACCTCGCCGTTCACCCGCGTTTCCAGGTCGAGGTTTTCCGGGTCGACCTCGTCCGCGGTGGCGATCCAAGGCCCCATCGGGCAGAAGGTGTCGAGGGCCTTGCCGAGAAACCACTGCTTGTGCTGTTTCTGACGGTCACGCGCCGTCACGTCGTTGACGATCATATAACCCCAGATGTGGTCGTAAGCCCTGGCCTTGGGGATGTTGCGGCCGCCCTTGCCGATCACCAGGGCGAGCTCGATCTCGTAATCGACGGATTGCGTGACGTCGCCATGCAACTGCACGACATCGCCGGTTCCTACCACGCATGAGGCGGGCTTTGTAAAGACGGCCGGAAAGTCGTCAACCTCGGCCCCCGCCACTGCACCGGCCTCGAAGCCACTCTGGGAAAATTCCTTGGCGTGGGCGTGATAATTCTTGCCGACGCAGAAAATGTTGCGGCGCGGCGCAGGGATCGGCGCTTCGATCGTCAGGCTGTCGAGCGGCATCGATTCGCCGACGGCGCGGATCTCGCCGCGCAGACGATCGTAATTCTCGATCAGTTCGACCATGTCGGAAATGGCCGGCTCGATCGCCCGCACCATCTGATCCTCAACGACGCCGATCCGTGATTCGCCGTTCTTCGCATACCGTATGAACTTCATCCTGCCGGGCTTCCTCTCCAGTCCAGTGTCTGCTTTTCGCCGGCAATTCAGCCGTGATAGTCCGATGCCGGCCGGGTGAAGAAGCCATGCAGGATCTGATAGGCCATCAGGAAGTTCTTCTGGGTGAAGGACGCATGCGAGATGCCCTTCATCACCGCGAACTCCTTGTCGGCGTTCGGCAGCCGCTTGAAGAAGGCGAGCAGGTCGTCGATGCCGGCAATGCCGTCGAACTCGCCGCGCATGACGATCGTCGCCGCCTCCAGCTTTTCCGGATCGACCAGCGGCAGCCGGGTGCACATGTCGATATAGGTGCCGTTCGGCATGGAATCGTCGAGCGCCAGCACCTGATCGATGAAGGGCTGGGCGAAACTGTCATGGACGGTGCCGGGGTGGTCGCGCGTGAAGATCGACCACATGAAATCCTGGTTGACCGGACGGCGGACGGTTCCGCGCCAATCGTCGATCTTCTTGCGCCGCTGCTCCAGCGTCGGGCTGCCCTCGCCGGTCCAGACCATCGCGTCGAGCGCCAGGCGGCTGACACGGTCGGGATGGCGTTCGGCGAACGTCGCGGCGCGGAGCGCGCCGGAGGAAATGCCATAGGCAAAGAGCGGTCCGCTCTCGCCGCGCTCGATGATGAAATCGGAGACCGCTTTGGCGTCGTCGGCGCCGTCGGCGATCGTCGCCAGCACATCCTCGCCCTTGTAGGAGCGGCCATAGCCGCGGCAGTCAAAGCACCAGGTGTTGAAGCCGCGACTGGCGAACCAGTCCATGACCGAGGCTTCCGGCATGCCGTCGACCTGCAGGTCGAAGGTGGGCTGGCTGGCCATGGACGATCCATGCACGAACAGGATGGTGCCGCGGACGGGGCCCTCGGCCACGCTTGGCTTCTCCCAGATGAAAACCTCCTGGCCGTTCGATGTCGTGCGGTGTTCCTTGCCTTCGGTCTTCGTCGTCGCGCGAATGTCGTCCTGCATGTTTTGGTCCTGATTGTTGGCGATGATGGGATGAGTCAGATGCCGAGGCGCTTCATCTGTGGCTCCGGATAGCGCAGGCCCGCCGCCGCGCCGGGCGGGAAGGCCTTGTCGAGCCGGGCGTGTTCGGCGTCGGTGAGAAAGAGGTCGAGCGAAGCGGCATTCTCGTCCACACGCTGCGGTCGTTTGGTGCCGGGAATCGGCACGATGTCGTCGCCGCGTGAAAGCAGCCACGCCAGCGCCACTTGCGCCGGCGTGGCGCCATGGGCGTCGGCTGTGGCGCGCAGGCTCTCCAGCAACTGGAGGTTTTGCGCAAGATTCTCGCCGGTGAAGCGTGGCATGTCGCGGCGCCGGTCCTTCTCCGCCAGATCGGCCTCGCCGCCGATCACGCCGGTAAGAAATCCCCGCCCCAGCGGCGAATAGGGTACGAAGCCGATGCCGAGTTCGCGGCAGATCGGCAGGATCTCCGCCTCCACGTCGCGGGTCCACAGAGAATATTCGGTTTGCACAGCGCTCAGCGGATGCACCGCGTGAGCGCGGCGGATCGTCGACGCGCCGGCCTCCGAAAGCCCGATGAAGCGCACCTTGCCCGCCTCGACCAGCTGCGCCATCGCCCCGACCGTGTCCTCAATCGGCACATTCGGGTCGACGCGGTGCAGGTAATAGAGGTCGATCACCTCGGTTTTGAGCCGTTGCAGGCTCTTCTCGCAGGCGGCTTGGGCATATTCCGGCGTACCGTTCACCCCGGTCTTGCCGTCAGGCAGCCGCAGATTGCCGAATTTCGTGGCCAGGACGGCGTGTTTCCGCCGGCCTTCCAGCGCCGCGCCCAGCAGCTCCTCGTTGCGGCCGTTGGCATACATGTCGGAGGTGTCGATGAAGTCGACGCCGCGATCCAGCGCGTGGTGGATCGTCGCGATCGACTCCTCTCCGTCCGCCGGGCCATAGATATCGGTCATCGACATGCAGCCGAGGCCGATCGCCGAGACGGTCAGTCCCTGGTCGCCGAGCTTCCGGGTTTTCATGTCGCCTCCGATCCTTCGTTCAAGACCTCACGCCCCCTCGAACTCCAAAATGTGCAGGCCACGATTGCGGTCGAGCAGGTAGATGATCCCGTCGTCGCCGACCGCGACGTCGTTCGACTGCGGGCTCGGCTCGTCACCGAGCGGTTCGGGGATGAAGAAGCCGACCTCTTCCGGTAGGGTAGGGTCCTTGGCGTCGATGATGCGCAGGCCGCCGGAAAACCACGTGGCGTAGATCAGGGTCGTATCGAGCCGCTCGTGGAACTGGTGTGCACCGAATCGGCCGGGTGCCTGGCTGTAAGGTGAGGCGTGCTCGCCCAGACTGAAGATCGACAGCGGCTTGAGATCGCCCAGGTCGCTCGCGTCGAACAGCCAGAGGAACCCGTGCAGCCGGCCGTGCAAATGGTCGTGCTCCTCGTCGATCGCCGCGGCGATGCGCCGGCCGCCGATCGGATTCTCGAACGGCATGACGGTATGGGTCGGCTCCGGAATCGCCGGATGGTAGTCATAGGCCCCGATGGTTCTGAGATTCGTGATCTCGGTCGCGTCGATGACCCGGATCCCGGCGTTCCAGACCGCCGCCCACAGCTCGTCGCCGCAGCGCATGGCGTGGTGGAGGCGGTTCTTGAGGCCCTGCCAATGGGGTTTCTCCCCGCCGGCTACGTGCTGGCCAGGCAGCGCCCAGCGCGAGACCTCGCGCGGCCGGGCGGGCTCGGCCAGGTCGTAGACAACCAGGATGTTGCCGACGTAGCCCTCCATCTCTGTCGAGATGTAGGCGTAACGCGCGTCGGCATCGAAACGATGGACGCCGACGCCATGGGTGCGTTCGTAGGCGAGCAGGGACGGCTTGGTCCGGTCGGAAATGTCCCAGATCTTGAAGCCGCCCTCGTCATAGCTTTCATTCGCGGCCTTGCGCAGTCGCGGCATGTCGCCAGGCGTGACGCCGACCCTTGCCGCCACCTCCGCCTCGCCCGGATCGCGGCCGAGTTCGTCGCGCAGCGCCGCTTCGGTGGCGGCAATGCCCTTGGCGCGGCGTTTGAAGTGGCGGTCGTTCTGTTCGACATTGGTGATCATCAGGTCGCCGACGACACGCAGCTTGTGGGTGTGCGAGGCGTCCGTCTCCAGCCGGATGTCCGCCACGACCTTCGGATTTCTGCGGTCCGAGACGTCGACGATCGTGGTGCCGTAGGGCGGCTTCATGTGCCCGATGAAGACATGATCGCCATCGACCACCACCTGGCCGCCGCCGGCGATGTCGAGCATCGCGATCTGACGCACCCGGTGCGAAAGCGGCTGATCCGCGGGGCTCATCGACCGGCTCCCGTCGATGGTCCCGCCGCCTTGGCCCGCCGGTCGCGCCACCGCGTCGTCACGAACGGCAGCACGAGGCTCAGAACCAGCAGCACCCAGAGGATATTGCCGATCGTGGAGGAGAACATCACCATCGGGTCGTTTCCGGAAATTCGCATGGCGAGGATGAAGGAGCGCTCGATCAGCGGCCCGAGGATGACGCCGATCAAAATGGCGGCGACGTGGTAGCCGGTCTTGCGCGCCACGTAGCCGATGATACCGAAGGCGAAGGCGATCCCCATGTCGAACAAAAACCCACGCGGGACAAAGGCGCCGACCAACGTGAACGCAACGATCATCGGCGCGAGATACATCGTCGAGACGACGGTGATCCGCGACATGTAGCGAACCATCGGGACGATGGTGAGGAACATGAAGACGTAGGACACCGCCATCGCCGTGATGACGCCATAGGCCAGTTCCGGGGCCTCGACGAAGAGCCGAGGGCCGAACGGAAAGCCGTGGAACTGCAGCACGACCATCATCACCGCCGCCGTGCTGCCGCCCGGCACGCCGATGGCGAGCAGCGGCACCAGCGTTCCGGTGGTCACGCCGTTATTGGCGGCCTCGGGCGCTGCGACGCCGTCCGAAAAGCCGGTGCCGAACCGTTCCGGCGTTTTGGAGAACAGCCGGGCCTGCTGGTAGGCGACAAAGGCCGCGATCGAGGCGCCGGCACCCGGCAGCACGCCGATCACCAGCCCGAGCAGGCTGGCCCAGCTGATCAACCACCATTTGCGGAAGGCCTGCAGGGTCTCGCTGAGGCTGTTCGCCCAGGTGGTGGTAGGCACGGAGATCGTGCCCTTGGTGTCGACGAGCCATTTCTGCTCGAGCATGACAAGGGCTTCGGAGATGGCGAAGAGGCCGATCAAGGCGGGCACCAGTGGCACGCCGTCGAAGAGTTCCAGGAAGCCGAAGGTGCCGCGCGGCGTCGCGTAGATGTGGTCCGCCCCCATCGCCCCGAGCATCAATCCGAAAGCGCCAGCGATCAGGCCCTTCAACATGTCCTGGGCAGCGATGGAGGCGATCAGCGCGAGGCCGAACAGCATGATCACGACCATCTCGACGCTGTGGACGTAGTAACCGACGCGCGACAGCGCCGGCAGCGCGAACAGCGTCACGATCGAACTGATCAGTCCGCCCATCACCGACGCCACAAAACAGACCGCAAGCGCCTTGCTGGCCTGGCCGTTCTTGGTCATCTGATAGCCGTCGAGCGTCGTCGCGGCCGCACCGCCTGTGCCGGGAATGTTGAGCAGGATCGCCGGTATTCCGCCTCCGAGATGCGAGGCGCTGTAGAGCGCAACCATGAACACTAGCGCCACTTCCACATCGAGGGCGAGTGTCAGCGGCAACAGGATGATGATCGTGTTGTGGGCGGCGAAACCGGGAATCGCGCCCATGACGATGCCGATTAGCACGGCTGGGATGATCACCCACCAGAGGCTGAAGGAATGCAGGAACAGGCCCGTGATGAAGGCGGCGTCGAATTCCATCAGAAGATGGCCCCCATGAGCTGCTCGAACGGACCCTTGGGAAACCGGGTGTTCAAGAGAACGATGAAGAAGAACCAACCGCCGAGGGCGGCAAGCCCGGCCGTCAGCAAGGCGCGCCCGACCGGGCGCGCGCCGGCGACGTGAAACGAGAGCGCCAGAAAGGCAAATGTGGTGAGGGTGAAGCCGAGATAGGGCACCGCGAAAATATACGCGACGATCAGTGCGACGAAGATCGCCCGACTGGCGCGCGAGGCCGGCGCCCCGAAGAAATCGCCGAAGCCCATCGAATACCGGCCGCGGCGAAGGCCGATCGCGACTCTGGCCAGATAGATCAGGACGAGCAGCAGCATCAGCGCGGCGAGGATCATCCCGCTCATCTGCGCTTGCCAGGGAAAGTTCCGGACGGACAGCACGTAATAGATGGCGTAGGCGCCCGCCGCGACGGGGATAATGAGATCAGCCCCGACCGGTTTCCTGGTTTCGCGATCCAACATCGGCGAGATCCTGCTTGCGAACGGATGGGAGACGGGGGGCCGCGTGGCCGCCCCGTCAGGGAAAGCCTCCTTGCCGGAGGTTGGTTTAATTGCCCGTCAAGAGGTCGCGGTAACGCTCGGCGAGTTCGCGCGTTTTCGCGGCCTCCGCCATCGCTGTTTCCTGGTCACCCGGCGTGATGAACTCGGGCGGGACGCCGGCCGCCTTCACCGCCTCAACATAGGCAGGATCCGCCATGGTCTGGTCGATGGTGGACTTCAGCAACTCGACCCGCTCGGGATATTGCTCGACCGCCGCGGCGTGGACCGCCCAGGCGCGCGAACTGAACAGTTCCGGCAGATCGGTTCCAAGCGCCCCGTTCACTGTTGGCGCATTGCCGGTCACCTTGGGAACGGTGTTCTCATTGGCGAAGATGCCGAGCACGCGGGCTTGGTCGCCGAGCGCGATCGGGTTAGCCAGCGGCAGGGCGGAGGCGTCGACTTCGCCGGTGATGGCCGCCATCGCCGTCGGGTTGCCGCCGCCGAACGGGATCAGGTTGAACTGGGCGCCGGTCGCCTCGCCGAGCGCCAGCATGCCGATCGAGGCGGGATGTGGCAGACGGCTGACGGAAATGCTCACCGGCCGCTTCTTGCCTTCCTCGACAAGCTGCTCAAGTGATTCGAACGGCGAGTCCGGACCAACCCAAACTGCCATTGGTTCGGTGCTGGTACGCCGGATGTAGACCAGATCCTTGCCGATATCGATGCCGACATTCTGCAGCGTTAACATTATGACCTCGGGACCGAGGTTCGAGAACAAGAGATTGTAGGCGTTCGGCTCCTTCTGCATGAAGAATTCGTAGCCGACCTGCCCCGCGGCGCCAGGGTAGTAGCCGAACTCGAAGTTGGTTTTCAGATATTTGTTCCAGACTTGGACGAATGCGCGGGAATCGCGATCGGCGCCGCCGCCTTCTCCGGTCGGGATGGTAATTTCCATGTTGCCGGCGGGAAATTCCTGAGCAAAGGCCGAGCGGCCCAGACCGAGCGACAGCGCGGCGGCGCCGGCTGCCGTACTGGCAAGAAACTTGCGGCGAGATGGGTTTGTGGTGAATTTCATCGTGTAACCTCCCTGGTAAACGCGGTATGTCGCGTCGTTTCCGTTTCTGTCCAAGGCCTTATTGGTTGACCTTTATGGCAATTTGGTATATTCTTGGTTTGGTAATGTCAACCAATGAAAGACGCAATGCAAGGTTTCGATCCCAAGCGAGGCTCCGCCGATCTGGCGCTGGACGAACTCCGGCGGCTTTTGCGCGACGACGGCCTGGCTCCCGGAGTCAGGCTGCCGACCGAACGGGCGCTCGCGGATCGGCTGGGGATCAATCGGGCGACCTTGCGCAAGGCCTTGGCGCGCCTCGAGATGGAAGGGGCGATCGTTAGACATGTCGGACGCGGCACTTTCGTCAGCGCGCCGCCGGAGGCATCGAAAGCGACCGGCGAAAACGCTTCGCCGATCGAACTCATGGAGGCCCGTCTGGTCCTGGAGCCCGCCATCGCGCGCGAAGCGGCCTTGCGGGCGCGCAAGGAGGATCTAGAGCGGCTCGAGATGTGCCTCATCCGCTCCGAGACGAGCGATGAATTCGAGGCCTTCGAGGAATGGGACATCGCCTTCCACCGTGCCTTGGCCGACGCCACCCAGAACGCGGTCTTCACGATGGTGATGGAGATGATGCGGACCATGCGCAGCACGGCGGAATGGGACCGGTTGAAGCGGGCGTCGTTCAACCCAGCTCTGCGGGACCGCTATCGCATCGAGCACCGGGCTATTTTCATGGCGCTCGAGTCTCGCGATCCGGCCGCCGCGGCGACGGCGACGGTCCAGCACATGCAGACCGTCTACTCGGCGATTTCCGGTCAGAAATGGGAGCGCGGGGATGTGCCCTCGGCGCCGCGAAGCTCGGCGGCCGGGTACATGCTGAAGCCTGCCCCGCTGCCCTAGGCCTGCGGGAGTGTTCTTCAGGGTGTGGCAATCCTCATCCGCTTAACTGTGGAATTCTCAACGAGATGCGGTCGCACGCCTGTCGACGGAGAGAGTTCGGACGAGAGAAAAGCTCGCGGGATTGTACCGCCGCATGGATCCCCGAAGCTGGTTCGACATATCCTGGGCGCTGGCGCGGGCATGGAACCCTCGCGCGATCTCATGGTGATCGGAGGGGATGCCGATCGCCAATCTGCTCGTCCGCGCCGCCGAAGTCCAGCTGAAGGAGCGGCGCCGGCTGGTGCTGATCGCCCGCGAATCGCCGCTGCATCTCGGCCATTTGCGGGCCATATGCGCGGTGACAGAGATGGGCACCATCGTTGCCGCCCCCGGCCTTCTATCTGAAGCCGGCGACTCGGACGAGATCACCGCCCAGATCGCCCGGTGAGCGGCCGACCTCATCGGAGTGATATCGCTGATGGCGCGGCAATTGACAGATGCCTGCCGACCTCTGTTCGCGAGATAGAGGAGGGGCATGAGTGGCGTCTTTCCCGAAGAGCGGTCTTCCTTGCGATGAGTTCGATGAGATCGCTTTCCGGTCGAGACGGCACCGGCCCCGTCTGACCGATCCTATTCCCTTGCGATCCTGTCGCGCAGTCGCACGGCAGACCTCCTCAAGCAGCGCCGTCATGCGCTTGGCTGCCTTGCTCGAATGACCGCGCTATCCGCTGGTCGATCAAACATCTTCGTCCGGACCGTCGATGAGCGGAGATGGCTGCGCCAGTGCCTCAAGCGCCGGACGATCCGTTATGATCACCCGCTGGCCGTCGGCCACGGCGCCGTCCGCCTGCAGGGATTTCATCGCTCGCGAGAGGCTTTCGGGTGTCATTCCGAGGAAAGAGGCGAGCACCCGCTTTTCCATGGGTAGGACAAAGCTTGCTCTGTCGCCGGCGGCCCCGGCTTGACACAGAAGGTAAGCGGCCAACCTCTCGCGTGCGCTGCGCAGCTTGAGATCCTTGGCGTGCCGGACCATGCCGCGGTAACCGGCCGAAAGCTCGGCGATGGTGGCCAACGCAAATTCGCCATCGGTGCGGAAGATGGTTCGCACATCGCTGCTGGGCACCAGGATGAGGCGGGTTTTCTCCAGTGTGCGCGCCGACATTAGGTAAGGCGCGTCTCGCATGCAGGCGGCGAGGATGAAGGTCGAACGCGGCCGCACCACCGCCAGCGTGGTTTCACGCTCCTGCCAGCCCGCGAAGAGCTCGATCGAGCCCTCCACGACGATGTGGAGAAAATCGGCAGACTCGCCCTCGTCGATCAGCTGGATCTGGGGCGGAAAGGTCTGATCGTACGCCGCGCGCGTCAGGGCGAGAAAATTCTCCTCCGCCATCGATCGAAACAGCGGAAGGCGGCGGATCGCCGGAAGGACCGTTTCACGCATGAATCAACTCGTCTCCGACAGTTCGCTTGATATTTGGTAATTGATGAACAGACATCAGTCTAGTGGATATAGGCAATATGAATTCCTGACGCCTGACAAACCCAGGTCATTGCGGCGCCTATCATCAAATCTAGTTCGATTGCTCTCGCCGGCCGCTGCGGTTTGATCTCGGTCAAGTCGCGGCGGCTTCTTCCGTCCCACTCCGGCGCGACGAAACGCGTCGGAAGCGGAGATAGATCATGATGGAGCAGGCACACGTCTCGGATGCCGAGCGCACACGAGCGCTGGGGCTGAGCACGATCGCCTTCACGGCCTGCTTCGCGGTCTGGACGATCTTTTCAATCATCGGCGTCGAGATAAAGGCCGAGCTGGGGCTCAACGAGTTCGAGTTCGGCTTGCTGGTCGCCACCCCCATTCTGACTGGATCGCTTACCCGGCTTATTCTTGGTGTCTGGACCGAGAAATACGGCGGCCGTATCGTGTTCACGGCGCAGATGCTGCTGACGGCGGCCGCGACATGGATGCTGACCTGGGCGTCGACCTATCTGATGTATCTCGTCGCCGCGCTTGGCATCGGCCTTGCCGGCGGCTCGTTCATCATCGGGGTGGCCTATGTGTCCCGCTGGTATGACGCGGGAAAACAGGGCACGGCCCTGGGCATTTTCGGCGCCGGCAACGTCGGCGCGGCGGTGACCAAATTCGTGGCCCCCTTCGTCATGGTTGCCTTCGGCTGGCAGGGGGTCGCCCATGTCTGGGCCGTTGCCCTGGCACTGATGGGCCTGGTCTTCTTCCTCTTCGCCAAGGATGACCCGGCATTGGTGGCTCGCCGCAAGTCCGGCACGAAAGCGCCTAGCCTGGCCCAGCAGTTCGCGCCCCTGAAAAACCTCCAGGTCTGGCGGTTTTCGCTTTACTACTTCTTCGTGTTCGGCGGGTTCGTGGCGCTGGCGCTGTGGACGCCGCATTATCTCGTCGACGTCTACGCCCTCGACATCCGCACGGCGGGCATGTCGGCGGCGGCCTTCTCCTTGTCCGCCTCGCTGTTTCGGGCCTATGGCGGGCATCTGTCCGACCGGTTCGGTGCGCGGTCGGTGATGTACTGGACCTTCGGCTTCTCGCTGGTCCTGCTGTTCATGCTGTCCTATCCGCCGACGGATTACGTGATCCAGGGCAAGGATGGTCCGATCGCGTTCTCGACCGAAATGGGACAATGGCCCTTCGTCATCACGCTGTTCGTGCTCGGCTTTTTCATGAGCCTCGGCAAAGCGGCGGTGTTCAAGCACATCCCGGTCTACTACCCCAATCACGTCGGTGCGGTTGGTGGTCTGGTCGGCATGATCGGCGGGCTTGGCGGCTTTCTCCTGCCGATCGCCTTCGGCGCGCTGCTCGATCTGACCGGTATCTATACCAGCAGTTTCGCGCTGCTCTTCGTGATCGTCGCCATCTCGCTGGCCTGGATGCATCTGTCGATCCGGGCGATGGAGCGTGCGGCGCAGGGGGCGGCGCTCGACGAACTGCCTCAACTGCCCGAGATGCAGGAAATCCATGATGCGGACCGGCAAGCGCGGACGCGCGTGCTGGACGAATGGAGCCCCGAGGACAAGACCTTCTGGGACGAAAAAGGCCGTCGCATCGCGCGTCGAAACCTGTGGATCTCGATCCCGGCACTGCTTTTGGCCTTCTCCGTCTGGATGGTGTGGTCGGTCGTGGTGGCGCGTCTCCCGGCGATCGGCTTCGACTTCACGCCGGGCGAGCTGTTCTGGCTGGCAGCGCTGCCTGGGCTTTCCGGTGCGACCTTGCGCATCTTCTACAGCTTCATGGTGCCGATCTTCGGCGGCAGGTTGTGGACGACCCTGTCCACCGCCTCGCTGCTGTTGCCGGCCATGGGCATCGGCTATGCTGTGCAGAATCCGGAAACGCCCTATCTCATCTTCCTGGTTCTGGCGCTGCTGTGCGGTCTTGGAGGCGGCAACTTCGCTTCGTCGATGGCCAATATCGCCTTCTTCTTCCCCAAGGCGGAAAAGGGCAACGCGCTGGCGTTGAATGCGGGCCTGGGCAATCTCGGCGTCTCCGTCATGCAGTTCCTGGTGCCGATCGTCATCACCGCTGGCGTCTTCGGCGCGTTGGGCGGTCAGCCGCAGATCATGTCGGATGGCGGCCAGCTCTGGATGCAGAACGCGGGGTTCGTGTGGGTGCCGTTCATCATCGCGGCCACCGTCGCGGCCTGGCTGGGCATGCACGACATCGCCGACGCCAAGGCCAGCTTCAAGGAGCAGGCGGTCATCTTCAGCCGCAAGCACAACTGGATCATGTGCGTGCTTTACACCGGCACTTTCGGCAGCTTCATCGGCTATTCGGCGGGCTTTCCGCTGCTGACCAAGCTTCAGTTTCCGGACGTGAACGCACTGCAATTCGTGTTCCTGGGGCCGCTGGTCGGGGCGCTGTCGCGCGCCGGCACGGGCTGGGTCTCCGACAAGTTCGGCGGCGGCCGGGTCACCTTCTGGACCTTCCTGGGGATGATCGCGGCGGTGTTCGGGGTGATCTTCTTCCTCGGCATCAAGGAACAGCCGGGCGCGTTCTGGGGCTTCTTCGCTTCGTTCATGACACTGTTTTTCCTGACCGGCGTCGGCAACGCCTCCACCTTCCAGATGATCCCCGCGATCATGGCCCGCGAAATCCCGCGTCTGATGCCGGAGCTGGACGGGAGCGCGCTGCGCAAGCAGGCAGAGCGTGAGAGCGCGGCGATCATCGCCTTTACCAGCGCCATCGCCGCCTACGGCGCCTTCTTCATCCCGAAAGCCTACGGCACCTCGATCGCCATGACCGGGGGGCCGGTGGCGGCGCTCTGGGGGTTCCTCGGCTTTTACGCGATCTGCGTCGTGCTGACCTGGGCCTACTACACACGGCCCGGCGGCCTTCTGGCACATGAACGGGCTGGGCGTGCCGCGCCCGCCATCCCAGCAGCCTGATCCAAAGAGGAGCGCGAGATGAGCCATCTTCTCGACCGACTGAATTTCCTGAGATCCACCCGCCAGGACACCTTCGCGGATGGTCACGGCCAGACCACGGTGGAAAGCCGTGACTGGGAAGACGTCTATCGAAACCGCTGGCGGCACGACAAGATCGTGCGCTCGACCCACGGTGTGAACTGCACCGGCTCGTGCAGCTGGAAGATCTACGTCAAGTCCGGGATCGTGACGTGGGAGACCCAGCAGACCGACTATCCGCGGACGCGGCCCGACATGCCCAATCACGAGCCGCGCGGCTGCGCGCGGGGGGCCAGCTACAGCTGGTATCTTTACTCGGCCAACCGGGTAAAGACGCCGCTGGTGCGGGGTCGGCTGATGCGGTTGTGGCGTGAGTTGCGCACGACGATGAGCCCGATCGAGGCGTGGAAGGCGATCCAGACCGACCCGGCCAAGCGGGGCAGCTACACCAAGACCCGCGGCAAGGGCGGGTTCGTCCGCGCCAGCTGGGACGAGGTCACCGAGATCGTCGCGGCGGCCAATGCCTACACCACCAAGACCTACGGACCCGACCGCGTCTTCGGTTTCTCGCCGATCCCCGCGATGTCGATGGTCAGCTACGCGGCGGGCTCGCGCTACCTCAGCCTGATGGGCGGCACCTGCATGTCGTTCTACGACTGGTATTGCGACCTGCCGCCCGCCAGCCCCCAGACCTGGGGCGAACAGACCGACGTGCCGGAAAGCGCCGACTGGTACAATTCCGGCTTCCTGATCCTTTGGGGATCGAACGTGCCGCAGACCCGCACGCCGGACGCGCATTTTTATACCGAGGCGCGCTATCGGGGCACCAAATCCGCCGTGGTCAGCCCGGATTACAGCGAGGCCGCCAAGTTTGGCGACATCTGGCTCAACCCGCAGGCGGGCACCGACGCCGCGCTGGCGATGGCGTTTGGCCACGTCATCCTGCGTGAATATCACCTCGACCGGCAGGTGCCGTATTTCGAGGATTACACCCGCAAATATTCCGATTTCCCGCTGCTGGTGCGACTGGACGAAAAGGACGGGCACTACGTTCCGGGCCGCATGCTGCGCGCCGCCGATTTCACCGATGCCTTGGGAGAATCCAACAATCCCGACTGGAAGACGGTCGGGATCGACAGCAACACCGGCGATGTCGTCGTCCCCAACGGCTCGATCGGCTTCCGTTGGGGGCAAAGCGGGCATTGGAACCTTGAGGAGAACGCCGGCGGAAAGGCGGTCGACCTGAAGACGACGTTGGTCCTCGAGGAGGATCGCGACGATGTGGTCGGTGTCGATTTTCCCTATTTCGGCGGCGAGGCGACCGAGCATTTCACCAAATGCGATCACCCGGAAGTACTGACCCGCAATATCCCCGTGCGCCGCCTGAAGCTTAAGGATGGCGATGCGCTGGTGACGACGGTGTTCGATCTCTTCTGCGCCAATTACAGCCTCGACCGTGGGCTCGGCGGCAAACATGTCGCCACTTCTTTCGACGCCGATGTGCCGTTTACGCCGGCCTGGGCCGAGAAGATCACCGGGGTCAAGCGCGACCGGATCGTCGCCGTCGCGCGTGAATTCGCTACCAATGCCGAAAAGACCAGCGGCAAGTCGATGGTCATTCTGGGCGCTGGCCTGAACCACTGGTACCATATGGACATGGCCTATCGCGGCATCATCAACATGTTGGTGATGTGTGGTTGCGTCGGTCAGTCGGGTGGCGGCTGGTCGCACTATGTGGGCCAGGAAAAGCTCCGCCCGCAGACAGGTTGGACGGCGCTGGCCTTCGCGCTGGACTGGGCACGCCCGCCCCGGCACATGAACTCGACCTCCGCCTGGTACGCGCACACCGACCAGTGGCGCTACGAAACCGTCACGGCGGGCGAAATTCTGTCGCCGACCGCACCGGCGGGCAATTGGGCCGAGCGCAGCCTGATCGACTACAACATCCAGGCCGAACGCATGGGCTGGCTGCCCTCGGCACCGCAACTGAAGACCAACCCGCTGGAGGTTGGCCGCGCCGCCAAGGCATCGGGCAAGACGGCGCCGGAATATGTGGCCGAAGGCTTGAAGTCGGGCGCGCTGGAAATGTCCTGCGAAGATCCGGACGCACCGGAAAACTGGCCGCGGAATCTCTTCGTCTGGCGCTCGAACCTTTTGGGATCGTCGGGCAAGGGACATGAATATTTTCTGCGCCATCTTCTGGGCACCGATCACGGCGTCCTCGGCAAGGATCTGGGCGAGGAAGGCAGGGTCAAGCCGATCGAGGCCAAGTGGCACGATCAGGCCCCGGAGGGAAAACTCGATCTTCTGGTGACGCTGGATTTCCGCATGTCGACGACATGCGTCTATTCCGACATCGTCCTGCCGACGGCCAGTTGGTACGAGAAGGACGACCTCAACACCTCCGACATGCACCCGTTCATTCACCCGCTGCAGGCGGCCGTGGACCCGGCTTACGAATCGAAATCGGACTGGGAGATCTTCAAGGCCTTGGCCAGGAAGTTCTCCGAAGTCGCGCCCGAGGTGTTGGGAGTGGAAACCGACGTGGTCGCGTTGCCGATGCAGCACGACAGCCCCGGCGAGCTGGCCCAATCGGTCGTGGCCGACTGGAAGGCCGGCGAATGCGAGCTGATCCCTGGCAAGACCGCGCCGAACTACATCGCGATCGAACGGGACTATCCCAACCTCTACAAGCGTTTCACAGCGGTTGGACCGTTGATGGAAAAGGTTGGCAATGGCGGCAAGGGGATCGCCTGGGACACCAAGGCCGAGGTGCATCATCTGGCCGACCTGAATGGTCGCGTCACCGAGGAGGGTGCGACCAAAGGCATGGCAAGGATCGACACGGCGATCGACGCCTGCGAGGTGATCCTGATGCTGGCCCCCGAAACCAATGGCGAGGTGGCGGTTAAGGCCTGGGAATCTCTGGAAAAGGTCACCGGGCGCGAACACGCGCATCTGGCCGCACCCAAGCAGGACGAGAAAATCCGCTTTCGCGATATCGCGGCGCAGCCGCGAAAGATCATCTCCTCGCCCACATGGTCCGGGATCGAAAGCGAGGAGGTCTGCTACAACGCCGGCTACACCAACGTGCACGAATTGATTCCGTGGCGCACGTTGTCGGGCCGTCAGCAGCTTTACCAGGACCACGAGTGGATGCGCGCCTTCGGCGAAGCCTTTGTGACGTGGCGGCCGCCGATGGATCTGAAGACCATCGCACCGGCCATAGGGCAAGCGGGCAACGACAAGCATGTCGTTTTGAACTTCATCACCCCACACCAGAAATGGGGCATCCATTCGACCTACACCGACAATCTCTTGATGCTGACGCTGAACCGCGGCGGTCCGGTAGTGTGGGTATCGGAGGTGGACGCGGCGAAGGCAGGGCTGGTCGACAATGACTGGGTCGAGGTCTTCAACGCGAACGGCGTGCTGACGGCGCGGGCGGTGGTTTCGCAGCGCATCAAGGAAGGTACGCTATTCATGTACCACGCGCAGGAAAAGATCGTGAATACGCCCGGCAGCCAGATCACCGGCAAGCGCGGCGGTATCCATAACTCGGTCACGCGGACGGTTCTGAAGCCGACGCACATGATCGGCGGCTATGCCCAGTTGAGCTACGGCTTCAACTACTACGGCACCGTCGGGTCAAACCGGGACGAGTTCGTGATCGTGCGCAAGATGGAAAAGGTCGACTGGCTGGATACGCCGGTCGCGTCAGCGGAGGCAGCGGAATGAAAGTTCGCGCGCAAATCGGCATGGTGCTGAATCTCGATAAATGCATCGGCTGTCACACTTGCTCGGTCACTTGCAAGAACGTCTGGACCAGCCGCGACGGTGTCGAATATGCCTGGTTCAACAATGTCGAGACCAAGCCCGGCATCGGTTATCCGAAGGATTGGGAGAACCAGAAACGCTGGAACGGCGGCTGGGAACGCACCAAGGGAGGCAAGCTGCGGCCCAAGCAGGGCGCCAAGTGGCGCATCCTCGCCAATATTTTTGCCAATCCCGACCTGCCCGAGATCGACGATTACTACGAGCCCTTCGATTTCGACTACGACCATTTGAAGTCGGCGCCCGAGATGTCGGCGTTCCCGACCGCGCAACCTCGCTCGAAGCTGACCGGCGAGCGGATGGAGAAGATCGAGTGGGGTCCGAACTGGGAGGAAATTCTCGGCGGCGAGTTCGCCAAGCGATCGAAGGATTACAACTTCGAGGGCATCCAGAAGGAAATCTACGGACAGTACGAAAACACCTTCATGATGTATCTGCCGCGGCTGTGTGAGCATTGCCTCAACCCGGCCTGTGCCTCGGCCTGTCCCTCGGGCGCGATCTACAAGCGCGAGGAAGACGGCGTGGTGCTGATCGACCAGGAGAAGTGCCGCGGTTGGCGGATGTGCGTGTCCGCCTGTCCTTACAAGAAGATCTACTACAACTGGTCGACGGGTAAATCGGAGAAATGCACGCTGTGCTATCCGCGTCTGGAATCCGGTCAGCCGACGGTCTGCTCGGAAACCTGCGTGGGGCGCATTCGCTACATCGGCGTGATGCTCTATGACGCAGACAAGATCGCCGAGGCGGCCTCGATCGAGAGCGACCAGGATCTTTACGACGCCCAGCTCGGCGTGTTCCTGGACCCGAACGACCCCGAGGTGATTGCCGCGGCAAGGGCTGAGGGCGTCCCCGAGGACTGGATCGTGGCGGCCCGCAAATCGCCGATCTGGAAGATGGCGATGGAGTGGAAGATCGCCTTTCCACTGCACCCCGAATACCGGACCTTGCCGATGGTCTGGTATATCCCGCCGCTCAGCCCTATCCAGAACGCCGCCGAGGCCGGCCAGATCGCCGCGGACGGTGATATGCCCGACGTGAAGTCGCTGCGTATCCCGGTGAAATACCTCGCCAACATGCTGACGGCGGGCGACGAGACACCGGTCATTTCGGCACTGGAACGCATGCTCGCAATGCGGTCCTACATGCGCTCGAAGACGGTCGACGGCGTCATCAACCTCGGCGTCGCCAAGCGCGTCGGGCTGACCCCGCATCAGATCGACGAGATGTATCAGATCATGGCGATCGCCAATTACGAGGATCGCTTCGTCATCCCCACCACCCACCGCGAGGTGGTCGAGGATGCCTATGATTTGCGTGGCGGCTGCGGCTTTACCGACGGCAACGGCTGCTCCTCGGGCGTGTCGAAAGGCAATCTGTTCGGTGGGCGCAAACACATAACCCCCGCGGAGGGCTGGTCATGACCCGCACGTTCAAAGCGCTTTCCGCGCTGCTGACCTATCCTTCGACCGAGCTGCAGGCGGCGATCCCGGACATCCGCGCCGTCCTGAACGAGGAGGCGGTGCTACCGCCGCCTCGCATCGAGGCCCTTCAGCCCCTGCTGCAGCGTCTCGACGAGGGCGACATCATCGAATTGCAGGAGGCCTATGTCCTGCTGTTCGACCGCTCGCGTACCCTTTCGCTCAACCTGTTCGAGCATGTCCACGGCGAAAGCCGCGATCGCGGCGGTGCGATGGTGGATCTTTTGGAAACCTACCGGGCAGGGGGCTTCGACTTGGTCGGACCGGAGCTGCCGGATCATCTGCCGGTGCTGCTGGAATTCCTCTCGACCCGGCTCCTGGCGGAGGCGCGCGAAATTCTGGCCGACGCCGGTCCGATCCTTGCGGCCCTCGCCGAACGCCTGACCCGACGCGAGACGCCCTATGCCGCGATAGTGGTCGCGCTGGCCGAGCTGGGCCGGGCAGGGACCGACACCGGTGTCGCGGCGGCGCTGTTGTCGCAAAAGGACGACGACCCGGAGGATCTGGCGGCGCTCGACGCGGTCTGGGAAGAAGCGCAGGTCACCTTCGCACCCGATCCCAACGCGGGCTGCCCAATCAGCCGCGATATCCTCGCCCGGATGGACGCACCGCTGCGTCCTGCCAACGCGTGACCCGAAAGGACCATCGTCATGACCTATTTCATCTTCGGAGTTCTTCCGTATCTCGCGCTGACCGTGTTGGTGGTTGGTTCAATCGTTCGCTACGAGCGGGACCCCTTCACCTGGAAGTCCTCCTCTAGCCAGCTGTTGCGTCGCAAGCAGTTGATCTGGGGATCGATCCTGTTCCATGTCGGTATCCTGATCGTTTTCTTCGGCCACCTGATCGGCATGCTGACGCCCGTTGAATTCTTCCACGCGCTGCATATCAGCTACGGTTTCAAGCAGTTGATGGCGATCGTCGTGGGTGGCATCGCCGGCGCGATGGCCATCGTCGGCGGGGCAATGCTGTTGAATCGGCGGCTATTCGATGCGCGGGTGCGGGCCAGTTCGTCATTCGCCGACACGGGCATCCTGGTGTTGCTGTTTGCACAGCTGATCGTGGGCATGGGCACCATTCTGGTCTCGATCCAGCACCTGGATGGCGGCGAGATGGTGAAATTCATGGATTGGGCGCGGGCAATCTTCACCTTTCGCAAGGATGCCTGGCGCATCGTCGCCGATGTGCACTGGATCTACCAACTGCATATCCTGTTGGGTTTGACCATCTTCATCCTGTTTCCGTTCACGCGGCTCGTGCACATGCTGTCGGTCCCGGTCCGCTATCTATGGCGGCCCGGCTATCAGATCGTGCGAACCAAAAAGCGAGCCCTCCATCAGCCTGCGGAGCGAACATCATGACATCCCTCTTTTCCGAAGTGGTTGTAAACGGCGAGACGATCGCGACCAAGGTGATCGCGGCCGAGGCGCAGAATCACCCGACGCCCAAGTCGAAGCCCGGACAGGCCTGGACCGCGGCTGCGCGTGCCTTGGCAATCCGCGTGCTGTTGCTGCAGGAGGCGCGGAGGCGGGGGCTTGTCCCCGATCCGCAAGAGGTGGCCGAGGGCCGGGTGGAGACCGATGAGGAGGCACTGATCCGACAGGTGCTGGACGCGGCGGTCGATCCGATCGCGCCGACCGAAGCGGATTTGCGTGCGGCCTATGATGCGTCTCCGGAGCGCTGGCGCGCACCGACGCTTTATGAGGCGGCGCATATTTTGTTCCCGGTCAGGCCAGGCGACCCGGCGGCCTTGACCAAGGCGCGAGACGAGGCGGCTGCCGTGCTGATCGAGGTGCGACAGGATCCGCGCGCGTTCGATCGCCTCGCCCGCCAGCACAGCGCCTGTTCCTCGCGCGATGCGGGCGGAAGACTGGGACAGCTGATCAGCGGCGACACCGTGCCCGAGTTCGAAGCGATGCTCGACGCGCTCGACGAAGGCGCAATCGCGCCCGAACCGGTGGCATCGCGTTACGGGCTGCACATCATCCGGCTGGATGCGCGCGCCGAAGGTTCGGTTCTGCCGTTCGAGGCCGTGGCGCCGCACATCCGCGACGTTCTCGAAAAAGTCGCCTGGGCGAAGGCCGCGCGTGATTTTACTGCGGCCCTGGTGGCTGACGCGGAGGTGACCGGCATCACGCTGGCCGCCGCCTGACAAGCGGCCGGCCGGAGACGTTGCGCCGAGTTGTCGGAGGGAGGCGCGCGCCAGTTCGGCCAGGCGAGCCGAGAACTCCGCCGGACCGTGCTCGAGAACCGGCAGGCATCAAGGCCCGTGCCCGCCCAGCGCACGGGGCGGAACTCACGGCGCCCGGGTCGGTGGCTGAGGCCCTTGGACAAGCGCGCCATCAGGCGGCGGGGGCGATGCTCCGCACCGCTCTCCTGCGAAGATAGCTCGGCCAAAGATAAGCTAGCTGATGACGGCCGCGACCGGGTTGCCCGCCCGCCCCGAGCACGAGAGCCTGGCCGATACTTGCCGATCGTCAGCGGCTTGCCCAGTTTCATCGCGACCTTGCGCACGTGGATCTCGGCCCCGGCCTCGGCCAGAGCGCACCCAAGCCAGCAGGACCGAGAGGTCGGTGGGCAGGACCTCGGCCATGCCGTCGGTAAAGGCCTCGAGGGCAGGGCGGTTGAGTCCGTTGATGCCGGTGAGAACCGGGATGCCAGCGGCTACCGCCTCGGCGATCAGGTCACGGAACCCGTGCGCCAGCTCCTTATCGGACTGCCTTGTAGGCCTGCCAGGTGGCGTGTCCGAGAAGCGGAAACACGACGATCAGCGCAAGCAGGCCGGTCACGGCGGATAACAGAAACAGGGCGACGACGATCGCACCCCAGGCGAGCATCACCGGCAGATTGTTCCAGACGAGTGCCATGCTGGTTCCCATTGCGGTAAAGGCGTCGCTCTTCTCGTCCAGCAGCATCGGGACCGAGAATGCGCTGATCGCGAAGGAGAAGGCGGCGAAGAGACCGCCGACGATGATGCCGGCAAGCAGCATCACCCATCCGGTCCAGGTAGTGAACAGCACGGCGGCGATGTTCTCGAAACCGGGGAAGGGTCGATAGCCGAAGAACAGCGCGTAGATGATCACTGCGGCCCGCATCCACACCAGCATCAACAGGCACAAGAGCACGCCAACGAAGAGGATCTGTCCCCCTGATCTGGCCTTGACGAACAGCATCTGCCGCATCGTCGCGGTTTGGTTTTTCTCGATGAGCCGGCTCTTCTCATAGAGACCGACCGCCAGTAGCGGGCCGACGATCATGAAGCCGGCGAGGGCCGGGAAGAGCACGACGTCCCACCCGACGAGAAACATCCCCCAGACGATTACAAGCGAGACGGCAAGGACGGCGACGCCGTAGGTGAGGCTCAGCCCCGGCTGCGCGATGAGATCGCGCCAGCCCGCACGCAGCCAGTCGACAGCGGTCGATGCGGGAAGATGGCGCCCCCATTTAGCACTTTTCGTTTCGGCTATGCCGCTGGTCGTTCTCGCTGCGTTCATCGTCGTCATGTTCCGTTCGTCTCGTCGGTCAACATCCCGTTCAGCAGGCGGAATTCGCGGCGCGGTAGCGTCCCGAATCCGAACCGTTCTCCTTCAGATGCGCGACGCATTTCGGCTGCGATTCAAATGCCACGTAGACAAGATGCGCGTTGGCTCCCACCAGCAGCAAGACGCCCGCAGAAACGACCAGCCCGATCAGCCATTTCGCTTTGCGAGCGCGCGTCATCATCAGCTTTCCTTTCGCTTCAAGGTGCCTCGCCGCCGAGGGAGTGGACATACAGCGCGAGGATCTTGATGTCAGCGGGGGTCAAACGGTTCTCCCAGGTCGGCATGTGGCCCTGCCGTCCGCCGTGGATCGTAGTGATGATCGTCTGAAGGTCGCCGCCATAGAGCCAATACCGGTCGCTCAGATTGGGTGCTCCGAGATCCTGCGATCCCTTGGCGTCATCGCCATGGCAGGCGGCGCAGTTGGCCAGGAAGATCTCCCGCCCGGCCGCGACTTTTTCGGCGTTGCGAGAGGCCGCGGCATCGCTCAGCGATAGAACATAGGTTGCGACATCGCTGATCTGCGAGCGGTCCAGCATCTGATCGCGTCCGAACGCCGGCATCTGGGCGATCCGGCCTTCGTCATGGGGCGAGTTGATGCCAACGCGCATGGTTTCGGCGATCGTCTCGGGCTCGCCGCCCCAGAGCCAGTCCCCATCGGTGAGGTCTGGATAGTTGGCGGCGCCCTTGGCGTCGACGCCGTGGCAGGCGGCGCAGTTGTCGCCGTATAGCCGGGGGCCGGTTTCCTGAACGATCCGCATCAGCTTCGGATCGGCCTGAATCTCGTCATAGGTCGATGATTCGATTTTTGTCACCCACGCCGCCCGCTCGACCTTGGCCTCTTGCAACTGATCCGCAACGATTGTGCGCTGGTCGATTCCCAGCAAGCCCTTAGTGTAGGTCGAGCCGAGTGGCCAGGCGGGCATCAAGAACCACCACAGCACCGCGAAAGTGGCGGTGGCGGCAAGGAAGATCAGGACCGCCCGCGGCACCGGCGTATTCAGTTCCTTGATGCCGTTCCACTCGTGCCCGGTGGTCTCGCGCCCGGTTGCCGGATCGTATTCGCCTATGTCCATGGCGTATCGTCCTTATCGAGGATGTCCTTCTTGGCCTTGTCGAACCGCTTCTTGTTGGACGGCCAAAAGACGTAGACCAGGACGCCGACCGACAGTGCGATCAGGTAGAACAGACCCCAGCTCTTGGAGAAGGCGACGACGGTGTCGTGATCGAAATCCATGCGCCCTACTCGCTCGCGGACGCTGTTTGCTCGTGGGCGGCATTGGTGAGCCGGCCGAGCACCTGAAGATAGGCGACGAGGGCGTCCATCTCGGTGAGTTCCGTCGTGACACCGTCGAAGGCGCTGACCGTGGTCGCCTCGCCGTAGCGTTCGCTCACGCCGGCGGCATAACGGCCGTCCGGAGACGCCTGACCGACTGCGTCCAATGCGGCGTTCTTCACCATTTCGTCGGTGTAGGGCACGCCGACCCGCTGCTGCGCCTTCAGATGCAGCGGCAAATCATCCAGTTCCAGCCGCGTGCGCATCAGCCATCGATAGGCCGGCATGTTGGACTGGGGCACGACATCGCGCGGGTTGGTGAGATGCGCCACGTGCCAGAAGTCGGAATATTTACCGCCGATCCGTGCCAGATCCGGACCGGTCCGCTTCGAGCCCCAGAGCATCGGGTGGTCATATTGCGATTCGACGGCCAGCGAGTAGGGGCCGTAGCGTTCCACATCGTCGCGCAGTGTGCGGATCATCTGCGAGTGGCACGCATAGCAGCCTTCACGGATGTAGATGTTGCGCCCGGCCAGCTCCAGCGGCGTGTAGAGCCGCATGTCGGGCGCCTCCTCGACGGTCTCGTCGATGGTGAAGAGCGGGGCGATCTCGATGAAGCCGCCGATGCTGGCGACGACGATGATCGCGACGACGAAACCGATGGCGGTCCGCTCGAGCTTGCGGTGGAAGAATTCAGCCATGTCCGATCACTCCGCCGGTTGAAAGGCACCCGAGGACGCGGGGCCGGTGGCGGGCGCATCCTTGGCTTCGGCTGCGACGGCCTGCGGCGCGTGGCGGATCGTCATCCAAATATTGTAGGAGCCGACGATCGCGCCGATCAGGAACAAGAGACCGCCGAAGGTCCGCGCTATGTAATAGGGGTACATGGCAAGAAGGGAGTCGAGGAACGAATAGGCAAGCGTGCCTTCCTCGGTGTAGGTGCGCCACATCAGCCCCTGGATGATGCCCGAGTTCCACATCGCGAAGACGTAGACGATGGTACCGGTGAGGGCGAGCCAGAAGTGCCATTCCACCAGTGCCGCCGAATACATGCGCTCGCGCTTCCATAGCCACGGAACGACGCTGTAGATCGAGCCGAAAGTGATCATCGCGACCCAGCCGAGGGCTCCGGCATGGACGTGGCCGACCGTCCAGTCCGTGTAGTGGGATAGCGAATTGACGGGGCGGATCGCCATGAACGAGCCCTCGAAGGTCGACAGTCCATAGAACACGGCCGCGACCATCATGAAGCGCAAGGTGGCGTCGTCGCGTACCTTGTGCCACGCCCCGTTCAAGGTCAGCAGCGCGTTTCCGGCCGAGGCCCAGGACGGCACAAGCAGCATGACCGAGAAGGTCATCCCGAGCGTCTGAACCCAGTGGGGCAGGGCAGTGTAGTGCAGGTGGTGCGAGCCCGCCCACATATACATGAAGGT
>NZ_JADDXW010000019.1 GCF_017183135.1 Aurantimonas marina
GCTGCCGGCCTGCATCTTCGTCATGATGTTGGCGCGGTGGACCTCAACGGTTCGCGGGCTGATATCCAGATCGAAGGCGATGGATTTGTTGGGACGCCCCCTCACGATGCCGAAAAGCACCTGGCATTCGCGTTCGGTCAAGGCGTTCGCCCTGGCCTGAATCGCCTGGATGTCGGCCCCGTCCCGCTGTTGCGCGAGCTCGGCGGCGGCGCGATGGATCGCTGCGAAAAGCACCTCGTCCTCGAACGGCTTTTCGATGAAATCGAGCGCGCCCGCCTTCATGGCTTCCACGGCCATCGGCACGTCGCCATGGCCGGTGACAACGATCGTCGGCATCAGGGCCTGGCTCTCCCTGAGGCGATGCAGCAGTTCGACGCCGCTCATGTCCGGCATCCGCAGATCGGTGACCAGACAGCCCTTGCCGACGCCGGGTGCGGCGGTGAGGAAATTCGTCGCCGAGCTATGTACCCGCACCGTGAAGCCGGCCATGGTCAGCAGGAAGGCGAGCGACTTCCTGACTGCCTCTTCGTCATCGACGATGTGAACCGTGTAATCACCGATCTCCATTCAAGGCCTCGTCCTTTATCGCGGGCAAGGTGAATCGGAAGGTGGCGCCACCCCTGTCGTTGCCGCTCGCCGATATGCTACCGCCATGGGCTTCCACGATACGCTTGGAGATGGCAAGGCCAACCCCCATGCCGTTGGACTTCGACGTCACAAAGGGTTGGAAAAGGCGCGCCGCGATCTCGTCGGAAATTCCCGCCCCCGTATCCGCAACCTCCACCACGACGTCGCCGCGCCCGTTCGATGTCGTGCGCACCAGAAGTTTCCGCGACTCGCTGTCGCGCATGGCTTCCATCGCATTGCGCATCAGGTTGACCAGCACCTGTTGCACCTGAACCTTGTCCACGAGGACCATACCGGGTCCCGGCACAAACTCAAAAATCGATCGGACACCCAGCTGCCGAGAACCCACGAGCGCCAGCGCGCCGGCCTCCTCGACCAGCGCGCGGATGTTTTCGGGAGTCTTCTCGGTTTCCCCCCGGGTGACGAATTCCCGCAGATGCCGGATGATCTGACCCGCTCGCAGCGATTGTCGGACCATTTCCTCCAGGGCCTCGCGCATGCGGGAGGCCAGCGTGTCGTCCATGTCGCGCAGAAGCCGGGTGCAGCCCTGGGCATAGTTGGAGATCGCCGAGAGCGGCTGGTTGAGTTCGTGGGCGAGCGTCGAGGCCATTTCGCCGAGGTCGCCGAGCCGTCCCAATCGTGCCAGTTCGCCCTGAATTTCGTGTAGTCGCGCCGCCGATTCCTCGCGCTCGGTCAGATCGCGGATGAAGCCGGTGAAAAAAATCGAGTCGTCCATCCTCATCTCACCGACCGCCAGCTTCATGGGAAAGGTGGAACCGTCCTTTCGCTGTCCGACGACGACGCGGTCAACGCCGATAATGCGCTTTTCACCTGTGGTCTGATAACGTTGCAAATAACCGTCATGCTCGCCGCGATAAGGTTCCGGCATGAGGATTCGGACATTCTGGCCGAGGATTTCGCTCTCGGCATAGCCGAACTGGCGTGTCGCGGCGGCATTGAACGATACGATGGTGCCGTCCTTGTCGATGACGACGGTCGCGTCGAGAACCGTGTCGAGGATCGAGCGCAGGTGCATCTCACGGGCATCGAGCGCGCGTTCGATCTTGGCGATGACCTTAAGGGCGTGGTGCAGCGCGGCGCCGGCCAGAGCGATAACGCCGGCCACCGTCACAAAGATGGCGGCGGCGCGTACATCGCCGGGGGACGCTATCGAGATCCCGCCGAAAAAAAGCGATCCACCCAAGGACAGGACGAGGGCGAACAGACCCGGCCATATCCCACCAGAGATAGAGGCGAGGAGGACTGCTGGCATGAACCAGGCGAGGGCTGGGACATCGAAACCACCCGGCCGCGCGATGCCGAACGCCACGGTGGCAACGACGATCAGCAGCGCCAGCGCGTAAGCCGTCGTCCCCTCGGTCCTTACAGCGCCAGCCGCCTGAAACAGACGATTCTCAGCCGCAGGTGCTTCATCGAGCGGCGCCACGGATCTATAGGACATCACGATGAAACCTTGCTGCGGCTCGTCGATAGGTAGAGAATAGCAAATTCCAATCAGGATCAAGAAATGTCAGCCACCGTTGCACGATGAAAGCATTGCAGAACAGGCTGAGTTGTCGGGTCAGGAATGCGTTGCGATCTTGCGGCGCCCGGTTCGATGATCCTGTACCGGCAAGACTTCGACCGCACTTGAACCGGAGGGTCGATCCGGGCACCTCATATCTTGAGTTCAACTTGCCGGCCGATAATATGCGTTGATTATCGATCGAACGTATCACTTGCTCCTTGATTGGCAATCTTCGTCTTCAAAGCCGCACAATCCGCATCGGCGCCGAAACACGTCTGGCAGATCGACGACGAGATCATTTGCCTGCTTGTCGATCGATTTTACGCCAAGGCTCGCCGTAATCCCATGCTCGGCCCGATCCTCGAGCGCGACGCACGCGCCGGGGACGGGCCGGCGCGCGACGGGCCTGCACCAGCCGTCGCAATATCGGATCAGGCAAGCTCGTCGAGGCTGACACAACCGCCAGTTTTGTGGCTCTCCGTCGCTGCATCCGCCAGCAGTCCGGCCTTCAAACCGTCCACGCCCGAGGGCAAAAGTCGGGTTCCGCTGGTGACGGCGTCGATAAAATAGGCCAGTTCGCGGCGATAGGCCTCGGCATAGCGTTCCAGAAAGAAATTCTGGACGGGGTCCGCCGCGACCCCCGACGCGTTGGCCAGGACGACCGTCGTCTCGGGGACGTTCTCCGCCTTCAGGAGGCCCTTCGAGCCATGCACCTCGATGCGCTGGTCGTATCCATAGGTTGCCCGCCGCGAATTGGAGATCTGCGCGATCTTTCCCGTCGCCGTCTTGAGCAAAACGGCGGCGGTATCGATGTCGCCGGCCTCGCCGATGGCGCTGTCGACGAGGCAGGAGCCGACGGCGTGGACTTCGACGATCTCCTCGCCGAGCAGGAAGCGCGCCATATCGAAATCATGGATCATCATGTCGCGGAACAGGCCGCCCGACGATCTTATGTAGGAGATGGGCGGCGGGCCGGGATCGCGCGACAGGATCGTGACGAGTTCGACATCGCCGACGTCGCCCTTATCGATCCGCGCCTTCAACGAACCGAAATGCGTGTCGAAGCGGCGATTGAAGCCGATCATCAGCGGCGCATCGCCGATCTGCGCCAGGGTGTCGCGAATCCGCTGCGAATTGAGGTCGACCGGCTTTTCGCAGAACACCGCCTTGCCGGCGGCCGCCGCCGTCTCGATCAATTCGGCATGGGTGTCGGTCGGCGTGCCGATGATGACCGCGTCGATGTCGGCGCCGGTCAGGATCGCGTCCGCCGGGCGGGCCTCGCTATCGGTGGCGGCCGCGAAACTCTCGGCCGATTGCGGTAGCGCGTCGGCCACCGCCACGAGCCGCGCGTTCGGATGCGCGACGATATTGCGCCCGTGGATCTGGCCGATGCGGCCGCATCCAAGAAGGCCGAAGCTCAGCATGACATGTCTCCAGAAGTCCAATCTCGCGTCGCAGGACTAATCGCTGAGATTGGAATAGACAATCCGAGCTTGAGAAGGGCTAGAATTCAGTCTCGCGACGGCGACAGAGGCCGGACCGGCGACCGGCAACGAAGGAGCGACGACATGCGCAGACGCGAAGCCGAACATCCGTTCTACCGTCCGCTCTGGATACGCGTGTGCCTGACCGGCGTGCTTCTCGTCTGGACCGCACTGGAATGGGCAAACGGCGAGCCCTTCTGGGGCATCATGACCAGCGCGGCGGCCGTCTGGGCGATCTGGAGCTTCTTCCTCGCCTACGATCCGGATGCGACCGGCGCCAAGGCGCAGGTGTCCGGGAACGGAACGGCGGCGAACGACACCGAGACCAGCGAAAGGAACTGACCCCGATGTCCCATCTGCGCGTTCGACCGAAACGCGACCACGACCGCGTGATCCACGTCACGCCCGAGAGCGCCGGCTGGCGCTATGTCGGCTTCGAGCTGTATCGGCTGGCCCCCGGCGCCAGCGTCGCCGAACGCACCGGCGACCGCGAAGTCTGCCTGGTCCTCGTCTCGGGTCGTGCGTCCATCGCGAGCGATGGCGAGGATTTCGGCCTGATCGGCGAGCGGATGAGCCCGTTCCAGGGCAAGCCCTGGTCGATCTACGTCCCGGCCGGCGATCGTTGGCAGGCGACGGCAGAGACCGCGGTCGAACTGGCCGTCTGCTCGGCGCCGGGACAGCCGAGTGCGCATCCGCCGCGGCTGATCGCGCCGGATTCGCTGGGCCAGGAGACCCGCGGGCAGGGCACCAATGTCCGCCACGTCACCAACATCCTGCCCGAGACCGACCCGGGCGCGGATTCGCTGCTGGTCGTCGAGGTGATCACACCGGGCGGGCACACCTCGTCCTACCCGCCGCACAAGCACGACACCGACAATCTGCCGGCCGAATCCTATCTCGAAGAGACCTATTACCATCGCCTCGATCCGCCGCAAGGCTTCGCCTTCCAGCGCGTCTATACGGATGCGCGAGACGATGGCACGCGCGAGTTGGACGAGGCGATGGTGGTGGAGGATGGCGACGTCACGCTGGTGCCGAAGGGCTATCACCCTTGCGCGGCGACGCATGGCTACGATCTGTATTATCTCAACGTTATGGCCGGGCCGAAGCGGACGTGGAAGTTCCGCAACGAGCCGGCGCATGAATGGCTGGTACAGCCGCCGGCGCGAGATGGGAAACGGGATCGCAGTTCGACAAGCTGACGACTATGCTCTGATCCGGCAGCTCTTCCGGGCAATCCGCGAGGGTCACTGTCCTATAAATTCGCTAGTCTCACGGCTGATCCCGCAAAGAAGCTCCGCGGCTTCCTTTTCGACGATTCGAGCTATGCGAGGGCGAGCTTATTTGTTTCGCACCGTGCCGCGCCGTCATCCCTCCCTCCGCGCCCCGGCGCCAGCGCCGGCCGGAACGAGCACCGGCTTGACCACCCGGCGGCGCTCGCGGGCCGTCGAGGTGACCGGAACGCCCCGGTAGAGCTGCTTGGTCGCCTCAAGGACGACGACGCCCGCGAAGACCGGCCAGAGATCGCGGCCGAGGCGTTCGAGCGGCGCCGCAAAGCCGAGCAGGGAGCGGCGGCGGAACGGCGGAAACAAGAGCGCCTCGGCGAAGGCGGAGGGCGTGAACATCGCGCCGCGCAGGAGCCGCGTGAGCTGGCCGCGCGACCACGGGCGGCCCGAGCCGAACGGCGTGTGCTCGAAACGCGCCCAGACGCCGCGCCGGTGCGGCGCGACGATGACGATGCGCCCGCCCGGCGCCAGCACCCGCCAGACCTCGGCAAGCATGGCTTCCGGGCTTTCTGCGAATTCCAGCGCGTGGATGATGAGGACGCGATCGACCGAGGCGTCGCCGAGCGGCAACTCCTCGACGCCGACAAGAGCCGAAAGCGACGCAGCGCCCATCGGCCAGTTCTGCGCCCCTTGCGCGGCCGGCATGAAGGCGAAGGCGCGCTCGGCGTCGGCGGCGAAGCGGTCGATATAGGGCACGGCATAGCCGAGCCCGACCAGCCGCTCGTCCGAGATCGGCCGCCAGAGCGGCGTCAGCGCCAGCGAGACGGCGCGGGCGGCCGCAAGACCCAAAGGCGAGGCGTAAAAGTCGCGAAGGTCGACGATGTCGGCATTGGTGGTCAGTGTGGACGGCTCCCTGTTCGCCGCTTAGAGCGCCGTGCGCCCGTTCGGACGCACAAAGGACGCTCTAACATCTAGATTGCGCATCGGAATGATCCAAAAACCGGATTCCACTTTTTGGTCCGATGCTCCAGATGCGACGGATCGAACAGCCACTATAGGACGCTCGGAAGCTGGGTCGAAACTCTCTTTCGAGGGAATGGCCTCGATCCGGTTGCGAGGCGGCAGCGGTGTGCCCGGCGGCTGACATGGCGCAGCAGCGCCCTAACTCGACAACGCACCGCATTCAATGAAGGGAAGACCTCCATGGCCGAGATCGAAATCCGCCAATTCGTTTGCCGCAGCGACAATTTCTGCGTGCTCGTCCACGAAAAGGACAGCGGCACAACGATCGCGATCGATGCGCCGGAGGAGGCGCCGATCCTCGCCGAACTCACGAAGGCCGGCTGGACGCTCACCCATATTCTTACGACCCATCATCACGGCGACCATGTTGCGGCGAACGAGGCGTTGAAGGCGCGGTTCGGGGTCGAGATCATCGGGCCGGAAAAGGAACGGTCGAAGATTCCCGGCATCGATCGGGCGGTCTCCGGCGGCGACGCGTTCTCGCTCGGCGGCGTACGCGTCGAGGCGATCGACACGCCGGGGCACACGCTTGGCGAAATCTCCTATTATCTGCCCGACGCGAAAGCCGTCTTTGCCGCCGATGCACTGTTCTCGCTCGGCTGCGGGAGGTTGTTCGAGGGCGATGCGGCGATGATGTGGGAATCGCTCAAGCGCCTCAGGGCGCTGCCCGACGAGACGATGCTCTATTGCGGCCACGAATACACCGCCACCAACGCCCAGTGCGCCACGGACGTCGATCCGGACAATTCCGCCTTGCAGGAGCGGGCGCGCGAGGTCACGGCGCTGCGGGCCGACGGCAAACCGACTCTGCCGGTATCGCTTGGGCGCGAGAAGCAGACCAATCCGTTTTTGCGCGCCGATGACCCGGCGCTGGCGGCGGCTATGGGCATGACGGACGCCGAGCCCGCCGCGGTGTTCGCCGCCATTCGCAAGAAGAGGGATCAATACTGATGAGTTCCGCCGCCCTGAAAATCGTCAAGACGCTCGATCTGAAGCCGCATCCCGAAGGTGGCTGGTATCGCGAAACCTTTCGCGACGAACCGGCGAAAGGCAAGGGCCGGGCCCGCTCGACGGCGATCTACTATTTGCTCGAGGAATGCGAGACGTCACAGTGGCACCGGGTCAAGGATGCCGCCGAGGTCTGGCACTGGTATGGCGGCGCGCCGCTGGTGATCACGGTGTCTGAAGACGGCCACGCGGCGTCGTCCCATCGCCTTGGCCCGGATGTCGGCGAACATGAATCGCCGCAATTCGTCGTGCCGGCCGGCTGGTGGCAGACGGCGACGAGCCTTGGCGAATACACGCTGGTCGGCTGTACGGTCGCGCCGGGCTTTATGTTCAAATCGTTCGAGATGGCGCCGAAGGACTGGCGGCCGACGCCGCGCCAAACCGCCAAGGACTGATCGGCGAAGGCTCACACGCCTCGCCGCAGCAGCCGCCGAAACAGCGGCAGCGCCGCGAGGCAGGCGCCGAGGGTGATCAGCACGGCCGCCGCGACGATCGCGCCGGTCATGGCGGTCTCGCCCGCGGCGACCAGGACCAGCGTCGACAGGAGCGGCGCGGCATAGCTCGACGCGCCGATGATCTGGATGTCGCCGTGCTTGACGCCGTGGTCCCAGACATAGAAGGCGCCGCCGACCGGCAACAGCCCGAGCAGCAGCACCGCGAGCCATTCGCCGGAGGTCTGCGGCCATATCGTCGCTTCGAAAAGGAGGTGAGCGAGAAGCGAGAGAACTGCCGTTCCTGCGCAAAAACCGGTGACGACGTCGCTCGGAACGGTGCCGAAGCGGCGTGACAGCAGCGAATAGCTCGACCAGGTGAGGGCGCAGAGCCCGGCGAGCGCATAGCCAAAGACGTAGTCGGGCGAAAAGGCGATGGCGCCGCCGCCGGTGACGATCAGCGCGGCGCCGGCAAGGCCGAGCAGCGCGCCGGCGGCGTGGAACCAGCGCAGCCGCTCGCCCGGCAGCATGGCCGAGCCGAGCACGATGAACAGCGGCCAGAGATAGGCGATCAGGCTCGCCTCGGCCGCCGGGGCGTTGCGCAGGGCGGCGAAATAGAGCGCGTGATAGCCGAACAGCCCGCCGACGCCGAGAATCCAGACGGCGGGTCGTTGCCGGAAAACCGCCATCCCGGTTCCGCGGGCTTTCATCGCGACTAGGCCGACGAGAGCGGCGATCACGAAGGTCATGGCGGCGAGCTGAAACGGCGGCACCGCGCCGCTGCGGGCCGTCAAAAGCGCCAGCAGCGCCCACATCAGCACCGCCGAAAAACCCAGAGCCGTTCCCAAACCCGCGTCCCACCATCCGTATCGACGCGTGCTTATGGGCGGCGGTGCGTTATCCGGTCAATGCAGAGGAAGGGACGGGGCCGCGAGGGTCACTTCACCGAAACGGAGGTCGCCTGCAGCGTCAGCGATCCGACCTTGGTCGGGATGCGGGCATAGACCGGCACGAAAAGATCCTTGCGCGCGATCGGCGCGAACCAGATCTGGATCGTCTGCTTCGCCAGATAGGTCAGGCCCTTCGACGATGCATCATAGCCGCTGACCGGTCGGATCTTGACGTTGCAGACCGTCGCCGGGCCCGAATAGCCGGGCATCGAATATTGCTGCGTTCCGGCGGGCGAAAGCCGCAGGTCGAGCCGCGACCAGCCATCGTAGAAGGGCAGAGTGCGTCTGCACACCGAGGCGGCGTCGGTCGTCTTGATCATCAGGCCGCTCAAGGGGTCGACGACGGCGGCGAGTTGCGATCGCTTCACCGGCACGTAGCTCGGCTTCGGCTTGTCGCGCTTCGGGCTGACGCTCGCCGCGGTGACGCGTCCGCCACTGAAGGCGACCTCGCTTTTCCAGCGCTTGTCGTCGCTCGCATAGTCAAGTCCGTAGCTGTCGGGGGAAAGGCTCTTGCCGGTCATGCGGCCGGAGACCCGGCTCGTGCCGGCCGTGTCGGAGACGAGACTGCCGAGGCCGGCGGAAGAAAGGGTGCCCTTGACCGAAAAACGGCTGCCGTCGATCACCGTGTCGAAGGACGCCTTGCCGATCTTAAGGCCGATGACCGCCATGCCGTATTGCGTCGTTACCGTCTGGCGATGGGTGGTGGCATCGGCCGGGCCGATCGCATGGGCCGAGGCCAACATCGCGACGCCGAGAAAAAGCTGTTTGGGTGTCATCGGTTTGCCTTCAAGGCTAAGAAAATTCGTTGACGCAGCCGTGGCGGCACGATCGGCGCGCTTTTGTGGCAAGGCACGGCAATCCCGCAAAGTCGTAACGGCTTGACGCATTCCTTTGCGCGGCCTATAGAGCCGGTCGAATTTCTGGTCTTGCCCGACAGCGATGATCGCGCCGTTTAGAGCATCGGACCAAAAAGTGGAATCCGGTTTTTGGGTCATTCCGATGCTCAATCAAAGTGGTAGAGCGTCCTTTGTGCGTCCTGATGGACGCACGGCGCTCTAGCGGCGGCGCGCCCGGATCGGGTGTTACGTTAATCTGAAAGGTGATCCGATGTCACGCACCTGCGAACTCACTGGCAAGGCTGTCCAGTCGGGCAACAATGTCAGTCACGCGAACAACAGGACGCGTCGCAAGTTCCTGCCGAATCTGTGCAACGTCACGCTGATTTCCGATTCGCTCGGACAGCGCTATCGTTTGCGCGTTTCGGCCTACGCGCTGCGCTCGGTCGAGCATCGTGGCGGCCTCGACGCCTTCCTGCTCAAGGCGGATGCCGCCGAGCTGTCGCAGCGTGCCCGCCTGCTCAAGCGTCAGATCGCCAAGAAGGCGACCGAAGCCGCGGCCAGCTGAGGCTGTTGCCGGCCGCGCAGGCGGCCGGGCCACGCAATATCCCCTTGTCGGTCGCGGATTCGCGCCCGGCACGCTGGTTCCATTACCCAGGTTAAAAAAATGAAATCCATGCGCATCTATCTTCTGCCCGTCGCGGCGATGACGACGATCGTCCTCGCCGCGAATGTCGCCGTGCAGTTTCCGCTCTTCGTCCAGCTCGGTTCGCTACAGCTCGCGGACATTCTGACCTGGGGCGCCTTCGTCTATCCCTTCGCCTTCCTGGTTACCGATCTCACCAACCGGCGCTACGGCCCGCGGGTGGCGCGGCGCGCCGTCTATGCGGGCTTCGCCATGGCGGTGCTATGCTCGATCGTGGTGCCGCCGCTGCTGTTCGATCTCGGCCTGCTCGGCTACGCCACGGCGGCCGAGCGCCTGTTCCGCATCGCCATCGCTTCGGGCACGGCGTTCCTGGCGGCCCAGCTTCTCGACATCGCCGTCTTCAACCGGCTGCGGCAGGCAAGCTGGTGGCGGGCGCCCGCGGCCTCGTCGGTCTCGGGATCGGTGCTCGATACCTTCGTGTTCTTCACCGTGGCCTTTGCGCCGATGTTCTTGTTGCTTGGGCCGAATGAGCCCTTCGCGCTAGAAATCGCCCCGCTTCTCGGCGTTTTCGTCGTGGAAGCCCCTCGCTGGGTGTCCTGGGGGCTCGGCGATCTGTCGGTCAAGCTTCTGATCGCCGTCTTCGCGCTGGTGCCCTACCGGATCATCATGCAGCAATTTATGCCCTATCGGGCCGCGCGGGCCTGAGGACTGCCGGACGAGCGCGGCTGATCAGTTGATCGGCGCGGGCCGGTCGGCAAGACGGAACTCCAAGAGCAGATTGCGCTGGAAGATCGAGCCATTGTCGTCGGAGACGAGGGTCAGCCTTGTACCGCCCTCGGCGTCGATCCAGACGTCCAGCCCCTCCATATTGTCGATCTCGTTCGACAGATCGGCTTCCATGATCACCGGACCGTCGACGAGCGCGCCCGGCCGGATGCTCGTTCCGGCGATCCGGCGGATACGGATGCCGAGGCCACCCAGGAAGCCTTGGTAGCGCCGCTCCAGCAGCAGAAGGTCGCCGCCCGGCAGGAAGGCGCCGTCGGAGGCATCCCAGTCGGCGTCCTTGCGGATTTTGAAGACGCCGTTCCGAGCACCGTCGAAGATCGCGGCGAAGAGATTGCCGTGGGTATCGATCGACCGCTCCGCGATCGCGATCCGCGCGCCGGCGAGCGGGCTTGTTGCAGGGGCGGTGGCAATAGTCTCGATGCCGCGATTGGTCCTGAGTTCATGCCGGGGGAGGGGCAGGGGGATTTCGCGGGCCGCCTCGCCGAAGGGGGCGCGCGGATTTTCATAGACATAGATCCGGTGATCGCGCTCGAAGCCGACGAACACGCGGTCGCCGTCGATGGACAGCGATTCGGCGTCGGCGGCGATCTTGCCGCGCATCGGCTGGCCGTCGGGACCGAGAAGCGGCGCAATCACGGCATCGCCAAAGCCTGTAGGCCGTCCGGCGGCGTCCCGCTCGATGCGGCCGGCGAACCAGTTGCCGGTGTCGGTGACCGACAGAAACCGCTCTCCGCCGCCCTGGAGGCGGATCGCCGAGACGCCCTTGAGGCGGCCGTCACGCGACCAGAACTCAAACCCGCCGACGAAATCGAGATCGCCGTAACGACCGGAGGCGGAATCCTTGCCGAAGCGGGCGATCGGCTTCGACGAAACGTCGATCGATTCGGCCGCCGTCGCCAGGCCGGACGTCGACAGCGCCGCGAGCAGGACAAGCGAGGCGAGAACCCGCCCCCTGCCTTGCGACCGAGCCGTCAACGCCGTCCGCCGGCCGCGACCTTGCGGCGTAGGGGCTGGCGCCCTCGGCTTTCTTCCTCAAAGAGATCGGCGAGCTGCTCGGTCATCGCGCCGGCCAGTTCCTCGGCGTCGACGATGGTCACGGCGCGGCGATAGTAGCGGGTGACGTCGTGGCCGATTCCGATGGCAAGCAACTCGACCGGCGAGCGCGTCTCGATCTGCTCGATCACCGCGCGCAGATGCCGCTCCAGATAATTGCCGGGATTGACCGAGAGGGTGGAATCGTCGACCGGCGCGCCATCCGAGATCATCATCAGGATGCGCCGCTGTTCGGGCCGGGCGAGGAGACGGTTATGCGCCCAGATCAGCGCCTCGCCGTCGATATTCTCCTTAAGCAGCCCCTCGCGCATCATCAGACCGAGATTGCGCCGCGCCCGGCGCCAGGGCGAATCGGCGGATTTGTAGATGATGTGCCTGAGGTCGTTCAGGCGACCGGGTTTGGCCGGCTTGCCCGCCTTCAGCCACGCCTCGCGCGATTGGCCGCCCTTCCAGGCGCGGGTGGTGAAACCGAGCACCTCGACCTTGACGCCGCACCGCTCCAGCGTGCGGGCGAGAATGTCGGCGCAGGTCGCCGCGACGGTGATCGGCCGGCCGCGCATCGAACCGGAATTGTCGATCAGCAGCGTGACGATCGTGTCGCGGAAGTCGGTGTCGCGCTCCATCTTGTAGGAGAGCGGCTGCATCGGGTCGATGACCAGACGGTGCAGTCTGGCGCTGTCGAGATAGCCTTCCTCGAGATCGAAATCCCAGGACCGGTTCTGCTGCGCCATCAGGCGGCGCTGCAGGCGATTGGCGAGCCGCCCGACGACGCCCTGGAGCGCCGCGAGCTGCTTGTCGAGAAACGAGCGCAACCGGTCGAGCTCGGCCTCGTCGCACAGCTCCTCGGCGCCGATGATTTCGTCAAAGGCCTGGGAGAATACCTTGTAGTCGGCGGCGAGGCTGACATTGTTCAGCGGCTGGTTCGGCCGCCGCGAATCGCCCGGGGTCTCGGCGTCCTGGCTGTCGTCATCGATCTGATCCTCGGCGCTGACTTCCGAAGACTCGGCCTCCGCCGCGTCCTGGTTCTCGCCCTCGGTCTCGCTTTCCTGCGACTCCGCCTCGTCGGTGCCGCTTTCCTTTTCCGAGCCGCCGTCCTCGGAATCGCGGGTCTGGTTGTCGCCCTGCTCCTCGTCCTCGTCGCTTTCCTCGCTCTCGTTCTCGTCGCCGAGCTTTTCGGCCATCTCCAGCGAGACGAGCATGTCGCGCATGGCCCGGGCGAAATCCTCCTGGTCGCCGACCGTCTGCGACAGCCGGTCGAATTTCTCACCGGCCTTGCCGTCGACGAAGTCGCGCCAGACATCGACCAGCGCCCGCGCGCTCTCGGGCACCGGCCGGCCGGTCAGCTTCTCGCGCACCATCAGCGCGACCGCATCCTCGATCGGCGCCTCGGCGCGGTCGGTCACGTCGGTGAGGTTGGAGCGGAAATACTTGTCCTCCAGCATCGCGGCAAGATTGTCGCCGACGCCCTGCATGGCGTTGGCGCCGATCGCCTCGCAGCGGGCCTGCTCGACGGCGTCGTAAACGGCCCGCGCCGCCTTGCCCTCCGGCGCCAGGCTGGTGTGAAGACGCGCATCGTGCCGCGCCTTGCGCAGCGCCATCGCGTCGGCAAGGCCGCGGGTGACAGCAAGGTCGTTCCGGGTCGCGCGCTTCGGCAGTTCGGGCAGCCGTGCCCGTGCGCCGGACAGGCCCGGCCGCTCGGAGGCGTAGGTGACCTCGAGCTCGGGATCGCCGGCAATGGCGCGCAGGCATCCGGAGACCGCGCGCCGGAACGGCTCCCGGTCGACGGGCTTGTGCGATGCGGGACGCTGGTTGTCGCCGATGCGGGCCATGATCTACTCGGCGGCTTCGAGCGCCCGCCGGGATGGAGCGGGGATATCCTCTCCGTCGGCGAGAGCGCCTTCGATCCAGCACAACGCGGCGGATCTCACGTCCAAGATCGCTTCCATTTCAGTCTCGCCGTCGCCCATGCAGCCCGGCAAATCGGGGATCGTTGCAAGAAATCCGCCGCCATCATCCTCGGAAAGCGGTGTTACCGTGACCGTATAGGCCTCCGGTCGAAACGCCGTGCCGTCAGCATGTTTGAAATTGGCCATCATCACAACTCGGTGTCTGGGTTCTGAAGGTAACGTACCAATTGGCGAATATAGTGCGGCTTGATCGGCTTGTGCGCGGGCACTGTCAGCCGGTCCCGCTTCCCATCCATCTTGACGTAAAAGTGCGACCCACCACCCGGTGGCGCCGCAAACTTCGCGCCGGCTTCGCCACAGGCCTTCTCCACATCACGAATGTGCCAGTCGCCTTTGGGATTGGCACGCATTTTCTCAATGGTTTTTCCCATCAGCCCAAACTATTCGGCGTTCCGGCGCGCAGGTGTCCGGAACGGCTCCCGGTCGACGGGCTTGTGCGATGCGGGACGCTGGTTGTCGCCGATGCGGGCCATGGCCGCCCTTCAGTCCAACACGATATTCGCCGCGCTCTCCGGCAATTCCTCGCCGAAGGCGCGCTGGTAGAACTCCGCGACAAGCGCGCGTTCCAGATCGTCGCATTTGTTGAGGAAGGTCAGCCGGAAGGCGAAGCCAAGGTCGCCGAAAATCTCGGCGTTCTCGGCCCAGGTGATAACCGTGCGCGGGCTCATCACCGTGGACAGATCGCCATTGACGAAGGCCGAGCGGGTGAGGTCGGCGACGCGCACCATCTTGGAGACCGTCTCGCGGCCCTCCTTCGAATCGTAACTTTTCGCCTTCGAGACGACGATGCCGACCTCGTTGTCGTGCGGCAGATAGTTCAGCGTCGTGACGATCGACCAGCGGTCCATCTGCGCCTGGTTGATCTGCTGGGTGCCATGATAGAGCCCGGTCGTGTCGCCGAGGCCGACCGTGTTGGCGGTGGCGAACAGCCGGAAGGCGGGATGCGGGCGCACCACGCGGCTTTGATCGAGCAGCGTCAGACGGCCGGAGGATTCCAGCACGCGCTGGATGACGAACATCACGTCCGGCCGGCCGGCGTCGTATTCGTCGAAGACCAGCGCGACATTGTGCTGATAGGCCCAGGGCAGGATGCCGTCGCGAAACTCGGTGACCTGCATGCCGTCCCGCACGACGATCGCGTCCTTGCCGACCAGATCGATGCGGCTGACATGGCTGTCGAGATTGACTCGCACGCAGGGCCAGTTGAGCCGCGCGGCCACCTGTTCGATATGGGTCGACTTGCCGGTGCCGTGATAGCCCGACACCATGACGCGGCGGTTCTTGGCGAAGCCCGCCAGGATCGCCAGCGTCGTCGGCTGGTCGAAAATGTAATCGGGGTCCAACTCGGGAACGTGGAGGTCGCTCTTCGAATAGGCCGGGACGGTCAGGTCGCTTTCGAAACCGAAGGTTTCGCGGACGGAGATCGTGGTGTCCGGCAGGCCGGCCACTTCCTGTTCCGCTGCACTCATCATACCTCCAACGGTCCGGCACTCGTTCGGCGGTTCGCCGCGGACCCTGTCAAATCTGCCATACCATGCCGCCGGGCGCCGAACGGAATTCCGGTGACAATCGAATACGCTGCCGGCCCTGGCGACCGACGTCACGGCGCAAGCTGCGAGCTCCGCCGCGAATGGCCTAGCAAAATCCGGATTGTTTCAAAAGCTTGTAGGCCTGAATCACTTCACGCAACCGATCTTCGGTGCCGCGGTCGCCGCCATTGGCATCGGGATGCAGCTGCTTGACCAGGTTCTTGTAGCGCGCGCGAATGGCCTCGCCCGACGCCTGCTGACTGAGATCGAGCGTTTTCAACGCCTTTGCCTCGAGGGAACGCACCTTCGGCCGACGGGCTTCGGGCCGGGGCGGAGCGTCTTCGCCGTTGAAGATATTGAAGGGGTCGCGCGTTCGCCCGTTCCAGCGCCGGGCGCGGGTTGCGGTCGCCGCCTTTGCGGCGTCGCCGGGCGCCGAGCCGTTGTGGCCCATTTTCCAGGTCGGGCGGTCGCCGGTCAGCGAATCCTTCAAATGGCGCTGAATGTCCTTGTCGTCGAGACCGGAAAAATAGTTGTAGGACTTGTTGTATTGCCGAACGTGGTCGACGCAGAAATGCAGGTACTGGCCCTCGTGGTCGCGACCCATTGGCGCCTTGTAGATGCCGGCCTCGTCACAGCCTTCCCACGCGCATTCGGGCGCGCGCGGTTTGTCGGCGGCACGTTTGCCTTTAACGCGGATCGCGTCGAAATATTTTGAATCCAGCTTCATTGCGGTGGATTATGGTGCCCTACATCCGAACGAACAAGAATTGACAGAACGGAAAAAGCCGGAAACTCAAGGGGTCCGGCTGTTTCGCGCAAGCTTCGTGCGGCCGATCGGCCACAGAAACAGCTCAGGAGACGAAGACGTCCATGAATATCAAGACCACGATCGAGACGAAGCTGGCCGACGCATTCGCGCCCGAGACACTGGCGGTTATCGACGAGAGTCATCTCCACGCCGGGCATCACCATGCCGAAAACGGACATGACGCAACCTTCGACGGCTCCGGGGGCACGCATTTTCGCGTCAGGCTGGTAAGCGCGGCCTTCGCCGGCAAGAGCCGTGTCGAACGCCACCGGGCGATCAATGCAATCTTGAAGAACCAGCTTGCCTCCGGCGTCCATGCGCTGGCGATCGAGGCCTCGGCGCCTGGCGAGGCGACGCGGCGCTGATTCGGTCGCGGTGACGAAAGGCCGCGGCGCTGAAGATCAGTCACGTCGATCCTTGCCGCCCCCGCCAAGAGGCGGCGATCCACCGGCGCTACTCGATCCGTCGCGTCGGCCGTCTGGCTCTTTGATGTCCGATGCCGGCAGGTCGGCGCTGACCTCCCGCCCCTCCGAGCCAGAGTAGCGATCGGCCTCATCCGCCGATGCGACGGGTTCGCCGGCTTCGGCTTCGTTCTCGAATATATCCTCATAGTCGTCGAAATCGCCATCGGTCTCCGGCAGCGGCCCCGCGGCGCCGGCTGCGGCTGCATGACCGCCGAGCTTTTTCGGCGGCACCAACACGGTCGCAGGGCGGATGCGCAACTTGGCGATCCGGTTCTTCTCGCGCTTGAGAACCGTGAAGCGTTTGTGGAAGAAGGTGAAGGCCTGCCGCTCTTCCGGGATCGTCTGGGTTTCATGAATGACCAATCCGGCGATCGTCACCGCCTCTTCGTCCGGCAGGTTCCAGTCCAGCGCCCGGTTGAGGTCGCGGATCGGCACCTGGCCGTCGACGATGACCGATCCGTCGGCTTCGATCTTGACGCCCTGCATGTCGATGTCGTGCTCGTCGGCGATGTTGCCGACGATCTCTTCCAGAATGTCCTCCAGCGTGATCAGCCCTTCGACCTCGCCATATTCGTCGACCACGATGGCGAAATGCGACTTGCGGCGCAAAAAGGCGTTGAGCTGGTCCTGCAGCGTCGTCGTTTCGGGCACGAACCACGGCTGGCTACAGATCTTCAGGATGTCCACCTTGGCGGGGTCGTTGTCGACCTCATGCAGGGCGCGGAGCAGGTCCTTGGCATGGACGACTCCGACGATGTTGTCGTAGTGGCCGCGCCATACAGGCAAGCGGGTGTAAGGGCTTTCGAGGATCTGGCGGACGATCTCGGCCGGTCCGTCGTCGGCGTTCACCTGCCGCATCCCGGTGCGATGGATCATCACGTCGGAGACTTCCAACTCGTGCAGGTCGAGCAGCCCGCCCAGCCGGTTGCGGTCGGCATTGACGAGCGCGCCCTCGCGGTGGAGCACTTCGACGGCTCCGCGCAGCTCCTCATGGGCGGTCAGCAGCGAGGCGTCGGATTCCAGACTGACGCCAAACATGGCCAGGACGCGCCGGACAATCCAGTTGACGATGCGGGTCAACGGCCCGAACAGCGCGACCACCATCGACACCGGCCGGGCGACGGCGAGCGAAAATCCGTCGGGCCGGGCGATCGCGGCCGATTTCGGCAGCACCTCGCCGAAAATGACGACGATGATGGTCATGGCGATGGTCGCATAGACGACGCCGGCCTCCCCGAAGAGCTGGAGAAAGGCGGTCGTGGCCAGCGACGAGGCGAGGATGTTGACGAGGTTGTTGCCGATCAAAAGGGCGCCGATCAGCCGGTCCTTCTGTTCGATCAGCCGCTGCACGATCCCGGCGCGCTGGTCGCCGTTCTTCTCGAAGCTCATCAGCCGCGCTCGCGACACGGCGGTGAGCGCGGTCTCGGAGCCCGAGAAAAACGCCGATATCGAAACGAGGACCAGAACAATAGCGAGCATGATCCACAAGGTCGTGGTCATCGGGCGATCTCCCGGTCGAGAAAGGCTTCGACGGCGGCCGGCGCGACATCGCCCTCGAGGAACGCCCGGCCGATGCCCCGCGTCAGGATGAAGGTCGGGCGGCCGCGTTTCACCTTCTTGTCCTGAGCGATGCCGGCCATCAGCTGTGCGGTGGTGAGTGGCGCGCCGGGGATTTCCCCGATCCGGGTCGGCAGGCCGGCGGCCCGAAGATGGGCTTCGCCACGATCGGCATCCTCGGCCGGGCAGAGGCCGCGTTCGGTCGAGAACCGGTAGGCGAGCGTCATGCCGATCGCGACTCCCTCGCCATGCACGAGCCGGCGCGAATCATAGCCGACCGCGGCCTCCAGCGCGTGGCCGAAGGTATGGCCGAGATTGAGCAGCGCGCGGCCGGCGTTCTCGCGTTCGTCCGCCGCTACGACGACGGCTTTGGCCTTGCAGCTTTGTCGAATCGCGTCCGCCCGCTCGGGGCCGCCCGCAAACACCGCCTCGCAGTTTCGATCGAGCCAGTCGAAGAAATCCGGCCGGTCGATCAGTCCGTATTTGACGATTTCGGCGTAGCCGGCCGCGAATTCGCGCGGCGACAGCGTGTCGAGCAAAGCCGTGTCGGCGAGGACCAGGGAGGGTTGATGGAACGCCCCGACCAGGTTCTTGCCGCGCGGCGAGTTGATGCCGGTCTTGCCGCCGACGGATGAATCGACCTGGGCAAGCAGCGTCGTCGGCATCTGGACGAAGCGCATGCCACGCCGCACGATCGCGCTGGCAAAGCCGGCGAGATCGCCGATCACGCCGCCGCCGAGAGCGATGACCGCGTCGTCGCGCTCCAGGCGTTGCGCCAGCACTTCGTCGACGACCTGGGTCAGATGCGCGAAGGATTTCGTCGTCTCGCCAGCCGGCAGGACGATCGTCGAATGGTCGATGCCGGCGGCACGCAATGCGATCGACAGGCGATCGAGATGCAGGCCGGCGACGGTCTCGTCGGTGACCACCGCGGCGCGGATGCCCGGCAGCCGGCGCGCGATCTCCGTTCCGGCTTCGTCGACCAGACCGGGTCCGATCAGGATGTCGTAGGAACGCGTTCCCAGATCGACGACCACGCACCGGGGCGTCGCCGCGCCGTTGTCCGTCTGATAGGCCGCTTCACGTTTCATCGGGTCGTCTCCGTATCGAGATGGCGGTCCAAGGCTTCGAAAATCTCGGCCGCGATGATGTCGCGCTTCACGTCGCGCGTGCCGATGGTGATGTCGGCTTCGGCATAGACCGGATAACGGATATCGATGAGGCGACGCATGACCTCGCGCGGGTCGTCGGTCTTCAGCAGCGGCCGGTTGGACCGGCGCGACACGCGCTCCATCAACGTTTCCAGATCGGCCTTCAGCCAGACCGTGATCGCCGTCCGTTTCAGCATGGCGCGCGTCTCGTTATGCAGATAGGCGCCGCCGCCGGTCGCGATCACCTGCGGTCCCTCGGCGGCGAGGCGGGCGACGACGCGCGCTTCCAGGGCCCGGAACTCGGGCTCGCCATAGGCCGCGAACAGTTCGGGGATGGTCATGCGCGACACTGCCTCGATCTCGATGTCGGTGTCGCGAAAGGGCAGGGCGAGCAACGTGGCAAGCCGACGACCGACCGTCGTCTTGCCGGCGCCCATCAGGCCGATGAGTGCGATCGAACGGTTGCCGAGTCGGTCCTGGATCGCCGCTGCTCCGTCCGGGGATAATTCGCTTCTCATGGCGCCTTTCGCTACCTTCCCATGCTCCGGCACGTGCCGAAGGACAGGAAATCTTAAAAACCGTCGGTTATGCCGGAACAGAACCGGGCGCGTCGCTTGCGTCCCGCGCCATTCTCACTAGAAGCAAATGGCCGCAACGGGATTCGACCCAGCAGTGAGTGCGCCAGACCACGATGCCGACCCTCGTTCGCCTCCTGACGACGCTGCTCATCCTCGCCGGCATCATCTACGGCATCATGGCGGCGCTCGTCTACTTCGTCGAGCCGACCCGCCGCGAGATGACGGTGGACGTGCCGTTGCCGCAACTCGCCCCGACGTCGCCCATGGAGACTCTTCGCCGGTGAGCGCGGCCGCCAGCCCGCCCGTTGTCGTCGGCCCGGCCGGTCGGGGCGACGAAGCCGACATCGAGAGCTTTCTCGAGATGATGGCGGTGGAGCGGGGGGCCTCCGACAACACCATCGCCGCCTATCGGCGCGACCTCGAGGACGCGGCGGGCTTCGTTTCCGGGCAAGGCGGTTCGCTGACGGGCGCGCAGACGGACGACATCCGCGCCTATGTCGCGCGGCTCGGGGCCCGCGGCTTTGCCGAGAGCAGCCGCTCGCGGCGGCTGTCTGCGCTGCGCCAGTTCTACCGCTTTCTCTATGCCGAGGGTCACCGCGGGGATGACCCCACCGGGCCGATCGAGGGTGCGCGGAAAAAGCGACCGCTGCCGAAGATCATGAGCGAGGACGAGGTCGACCGGCTGATCGGCCGGGCCGACGAGGAGGCGCGAGACCCGGATGCTTCGCCGCGCCGCCTCGCGCGGGCGGCGCGGCTGTGCGCGCTGGTCGAGCTTCTCTACGCGACCGGACTGCGGGTCTCCGAACTCGTCAGCCTGCCGCGGTCGGTGCTGCGCGCGAAAAACCGGATGATCGTCGTGCGCGGCAAGGGCGACAAGGAGCGGATGGTGCCGATCGGCGAGGCCGCCCGGGAAGCCCTGGCGCGATTTGCCGAGGCGATGCGCGTGGCCGGCATCGCCGACGATGGGCAATGGCTCTTTCCGGCGCTCTCGGAAAGCGGACATTTGACCCGTCAGGCCTTTGCGCGCGACCTGAAAGCGCTCGCGGTCCGCGCCGGCATTCCCGCCGCGCGGATGTCGCCGCACGTCTTGCGCCACGCCTTCGCCAGCCATCTTCTGCAGAACGGCGCCGATCTGCGGGCCGTGCAGGAACTTCTCGGTCACGCCGATATTTCGACGACGCAGATCTACACCCATGTCCTGGAAGAACGCCTGATCCGTCTCGTGACCGATCATCATCCGCTGTCGGCGCTCAGCGGCGATTGATCCCGCGCGCGGGATTCCTTGACAAGGCGGCGGCGTGTAGCCAGTTTCCGCCGCGCACGAAGACCTTTCAGCCGCTGGCGTCGGAGGGTGGCCGGACGGGCCACCGTCGATATTGCCTCGCGGCCAGCCGGCCACCCTGCCGGTCGCCAAATCCAAAGGACGGCCGACGCCGCGTAACCGATGCATAATTATCTGGATTTCGAAAAACCGGTAGCGGATCTGGAAGGCCAGATCATCGAACTGAAGAAGATGAAGGGCGGCGAAGACGCGGTCGACGTCACTGACGAAACCCAACGGCTCGAAAAGCGCTCACGCGATGCCCTGGCCGACCTCTACCGCAAGCTGACGCCCTGGCAGAAGACCCAGGTCGCGCGACATCCCGACCGCCCGCATTGCCTCGACTATATCGGCCGGCTGATCACCGATTTCGTGCCGCTGGCCGGCGACCGTTTCTATGCCGAGGATTACGCGATCATCAGCGGGTTCGGCCGTTTCGACGGCCAGTCGATCGCGGTTATCGGTCAGGAAAAGGGCAGCGACACGCAGGGCCGCCTCAAGCACAATTTCGGCATGGCCCGGCCCGAGGGCTACCGCAAGGCCGCCCGCGTCATGGAACTCGCCGAGCGCTTCGCCATCCCCGTTCTCACTCTCGTCGACACAGCCGGCGCTTATCCCGGTATCGGCGCCGAGGAGCGTGGCCAGGCCGAGGCCATCGCACGGTCGACGGAGGCCTGCCTCAATCTCAAGGTGCCGCTGGTGTCGCTGGTGATCGGAGAGGGCGGATCGGGCGGGGCCATCGCCATCGCCACCGCGAACCGCGTGCTGATGCTCGAACACGCGATCTACTCCGTCATTTCCCCCGAGGCCGGGGCATCGATCCTGTGGCACGATGCGACGCGGGCGCGCGACGTCGCCCAAGCCATGAAGATCACCGCGCAGGACCTGAAGGGATTCGGGGTCATCGACACCATCATCGAGGAACCCGTCGGCGGCATTCATCGCTCGCCGGAGGAAGGGATCGAAAAGGCGGCGGATGCGGTGCGGGCCGCCTTTGCGGACCTCGCGAGCCTGGATGGCGAGGCGCTGCGGCGTCAGCGTCGGGACAAGTTTCTGGCGATCGGGCGGAATCTGTGAGGCCTGTTGCCGTTCTGCCGCGGTTGCCGGTTTCCTTACCCATCGGCATTTGCCAAATTGCGGCCATGGTCATCGCTTAAGACAATAAGTCTTGACCGATCTGTCGAAACGCGCGGCTTAGGGATTCTTTTACCCTGATCGCGGTATAATGGATCAAGTCTGCGATGGGCCCGGCCAGCCTGGCCGGGGTTCGCCATCGCAAGGGATCGAGCGGCTCCGCTATGGCCGCGATCCGAGTGGGGACGGGGATCGCCGGGCGATCCTCGTATGCGATGGGGAATGAGGGGATGTTCGTCCGCCGCCTCGTGACGGCTGCCGCGCTCGCGCTGGGGCTCTTCACGCTTACCGCCTGCCAATACAGTGATCTCATGCCCGCGAATGCGCCGTTGCCGGCCGCGCTGGTTCAGGCGATCAAGGCCAACGGGATGGGTGTCAAGTCGCCGATCCTCGTCCGGCTGTTCAAGGAAGAATCCGAACTCGAAGTCTGGAAACAGAAGGACGACGGGACCTATGCGCTGCTCAAGGCCTATCCGATCTGTGCTTGGTCGGGAAAGCTCGGGCCGAAGTTCCGTGAGGGTGACCGGCAGGCGCCGGAAGGCTTTTACACCGTCACGCCGGGGCAGCTGAACCCGAACTCGAATTACTATCTGTCCGTCAATATGGGCTTTCCGAACGCCTATGACCGGGCGAACGGACGCACTGGCACCTTCCTGATGATCCACGGCTCCTGCAATTCCGCCGGCTGCTACGCTATGGATAACGGCCAGATCACCGAAATCTTCGCGCTGGCCCGCGAATCCTTCCAGGGTGGCCAACGGGCGTTCCAGATCCAGGCCTACCCGTTCCGCATGACGCCGAAGAACATGGCGCGGCATCGCAATTCCGAACATTACGAATTCTGGAAGATGCTGAAGAAGGGCTCGGATCACTTCGAGATCACCCGCCGCCAGCCGAATGTCGGCGTCTGCGATCGGCGTTACGTCTTCGACCAAAGCGCCGAGACCGTTGCGGGTCTGTCTCCGACCGGGGCATGTCCGGACTTTGACCTGGCGCCGGAAGTGGCGGCCAAAGTGACCGCCGACGAGACCAAGGAGCAGACGATCGCCGCGTCGATGGCGCCGAGCGAGTTCGCGGAAACCGCAAATTTCAGCTATCGCACGGGCCAGCCGATCACGGCCGAGGCCTATGCCGCGGAACAGCATCGCCGCGAGGGTTACGACCGGGAGGGCAACCGCATCGGCCGGTCATCATCCTCGAGCGGATCGATCTTTTCCGGCTTCTTGAAGTAAGGGAGGGCGGTCGTCCCACGCCCAACATTGGCGTACGGCTCGACCGGAGCGCCGCTACGCTCCTCGCCGCGATCCGCTTGGATCATCGCGGCGAACCGGGAAACAGAACCGCGACCAAGTTATCGTCCGATGCTGTGAACGAAACGGCCGCCGAAGCTTTGCTCCGGCGGCCGTTTCGTATTGGGTCTGCGTGTGGTCAGACGCCCTCAGACCAGGGCACCGTGGCAGTGCTTGAACTTCTTGCCCGAACCACAGGGACAAGGCTCGTTGCGGCCGACCGGACCCCAGCTGCTGGTGTCGTTCGGATCGCGGCGAAGCCCGTCGGCATCGGCCGGGGTGAAATTCGCGGTGAGCCGCTTGGCTCCATCGCCCAACTCGTCGACGCCGGTCGATGCGTCGAAGTGATGGGCTTCCATCCGCGGTAGCGGCGGCGCCTCCTGCTGCTCTTCGGGGCGCACGATCTCGACGCGGGCCAATTGCTTCGTCGTCCGCTCCCGGAGATTGCCGAGCATGGCCTCGAACAACTCGAAGGATTCCGACTTGTACTCGTTCAGCGGGTCACGCTGGGCGTAGCCGCGGAAGCCGACCACCGAACGCAGATGATCGAGATTGACCAGGTGCTCGCGCCAGAGTGCATCCAGCGTCTGCAGCACGACATTGCGCTGGACGTAGGTCATCACCTCCCGCCCGAAGCGCTCGCCCTTGTCGCGGGCAGCGGCGTCGGCCGCCTCGCGGATACGCTCGCGGATGTCGTCCTCGGCGATCCCTTCCTCGGCCGCCCATTCCGCGACCGGCAGGTCGAGGTTCAGGAGTTCCAGCGCATCGGCCTTCAGTTCCGCGATCGACCATTGCTCGGGATAGGCCCGTTCGGGAATATGGCGGGCGACCATCGCCTCGATGGTTTCGTGCCGCATGTCCGCGATCGTCTCGTCGAGCTCCTCGGCGTCCATCAGCTCGATGCGCTGATCGAAGATGACGCGGCGCTGGTCGTTCATCACGTCATCGTATTTCAACAGGTTCTTGCGAATGTCGAAGTTGCGCGCCTCGACTTTCTTCTGCGCCTTCTCCAGCGCCTTGTTGATCCAGGGGTGGACGATCGCCTCGTCCTCCTTGAGGCCGAGCTTGGTCAGCATCGAGTCCATTCGCTCGGACCCGAAGATGCGCATCAGATCGTCCTGCAGCGACAGATAGAATTTCGAGCGGCCCGGATCGCCCTGGCGTCCGGAGCGGCCGCGCAACTGATTGTCGATTCGCCGGCTCTCATGACGTTCGGTTGCCAACACGTAAAGGCCGCCAGCCGCGATCGCTTCGTCTTTCAGGCGCTTGATGTCTGCTCGAATCGCATCTTCCTTGGCCTTGCGCTCCGGCCCGTCGGGCATGTCGGCGAGTTCCCGCTCGGTCCGCATGTCGGCGTTGCCGCCGAGCTGGATGTCGGTGCCGCGGCCGGCCATGTTGGTGGCGATGGTGACAGCGCCGGGTACACCCGCCTGGGCGACGATGTAGGCTTCCTGCTCGTGATAGCGGGCATTGAGGACCTGGAAATCCTTCAGGCCGTCCTTGCGCAGCCGTTCGGCGAGCAGCTCGGATTTTTCGATCGAGGTGGTGCCGACCAAGATCGGCTGGCCGCGCGACGCGGCATCCTGGATTTCCCGGCTGATCGCCCGGAACTTCTCTTCGAAGGTCCGGTACACCTCGTCGTCCTCGTCGAGGCGCAGGATCGGCAGGTTGGTGGGGATCTCGATCACGTCGAGGCCGTAGATATCCCCGAATTCGGCAGCTTCCGTCTGCGCCGTGCCGGTCATGCCGGCCAGCTTCTTGTACATCCGGAAGTAGTTCTGGAAGGTGATCGAGGCCAGCGTCTGGTTCTCCGGCTGGACGGTGACGCCTTCCTTGGCCTCGAGCGCCTGGTGCAGGCCTTCCGAATAGCGCCGGCCCGGCATCATGCGGCCGGTGAACTCGTCGATGATGACGATCTCGTCGTTGCGGACGATGTAGTCCTTGTCGCGCTGGAACAGCGCATGGGCTTTCAGGGCGTTGTTGACATGGTGGACGATCGCGACGTTTTCGATGTCGTAAAGCGAGTCGCCCTGAAGGTGGCCGGCGGCTTCCAGAAGCCGCTCCAGCTTCTCGTTGCCCTCCTCGGTGAAGGTCGCCGTGCGCTGCTTCTCGTCGAGTTCGTAATCGCTTTTGTCGAGCTGGGGGATAAAGGCGTCGATGGTCTTGTAAAGCTCGGATCGATCGTCGAGCGGCCCGGAGATGATCAGTGGCGTACGCGCTTCGTCAATCAGGATCGAGTCGACCTCATCGACAATCGCAAAATTGTGGCCGCGCTGGACCATCTGGTCGCGTTCGTACTTCATGTTGTCGCGCAGATAGTCGAAGCCGAGTTCGTTGTTGGTGGCGTAGGTCACGTCGCAGGCGTAGGCCGCCCGGCGTTGTTCGTCCGATATGCCATGCACGATAGTGCCCACGGTCAGCCCGAGGAAGCGGTAGAGCCGGCCCATCCACTCGGCATCGCGCGACGCCAGGTAGTCGTTGACGGTGACGACGTGGACGCCTTTGCCCTCCAGCGCATTCAGATAGACGGCGAGGGTTGCGACGAGGGTCTTGCCCTCGCCGGTCTTCATCTCGGCAATGGCGCCGGAGTTCAGCACCATGCCACCGATCATCTGAACGTCGAAATGGCGCATGCCTAGTGCCCGCTTGGCACCTTCGCGCACGACCGCGAAGGCCGGTGCCAGAAGATCGTCGATGGTTTTCCCCGCAGCGATCTCAGCGCGAAACGCCTCGGTCTTGGCCCGAAGCTCGTCGTCGGTGAGGCGGGAAAACTCCTCTTCGAAGGCGGCGATGGGCTGGATCTTCGGCTGAAAGCGCCGCACCACCCTATCGTTCGCCGAACCCAGCAACTTGCGGGCGAGCCCGCCAAAACTGACCATGAACCGGTCCTTCCAAGTATGTGAGTCGCCGTCGCCGCAACCGGCTTGCCGGCCGCCGCCGCCGATTCCGGACAGTCGCTGGAATGTCGGAAGCCCTCAAACTTCGCGGAAGGCGGCTGGACTTTCAGATCGCGCGAGAGATAAGAGGGGGCCAAACCGATGTCAACGGCGTGCCGCCAAAGGCCGCCGCGCCGTATGGGCAGCTCGCGCGGAGCCGCTGTGCAATGAACTCGCGGCTTGGTATTCGGGCTCGTTTTCCCTTGAACCGCAAAGGACGGTCTTTGCCATGACTTTCGACCTTCGACTGACGCTAGCAGCGAGCGCCCTGGCTCTCGTGACCTTCGCCGCGCCGGTTTCCGCCGCCGAATCCGACGTCGTCGCCAAGGTGGGGAGCAAGGAGATCACCGAGCGCGACCTCATGGCCGCAGCGGGCGCGATCGGCCAGCAGTTCGCCCAGCTGCCGCCCGAGCAGCGCAAGCTGGCATTGCTGTCCGCCCTGATCGACATCAAGGCCCTTGCCCAGGAAGCGGAGAAGGCGAAAATTCAGGACGAGCCGGACGTTGCCACCGAGATCGCCTTCCAGCGCGACCGCGCGCTACACAACGCCTATTTCGCGAAGAACGGCGTCGCGGGTGTGACAGACGAGGACCTCAAGGCGCGCTACGACAAGGAGATCGCCTCCATCGACGCGAAAGAGGAGGTACATGCCCGTCACATTCTGGTGAAGACGAAGGAAGAGGCCGAGGCGGTGATCAAGCAGCTCGACGAGGGCGCGGATTTCGAGGCGGTGGCCAAGGAGAAATCCACCGGCCCGTCCGGCCCCGAAGGCGGCGACCTCGGGTTCTTCGGCGCTGGCCAGATGGTGCCGGCCTTCGAGAAGGCGGCGTTCGCAATGGAGCCGGGCAGCTATACCAAGGAACCGGTCGAGACCCAGTTCGGCTGGCATGTGATCAAGGTCGAGGAAAAGCGCGAGGCGGAGAAGCCGAGCTTCGAGCAGATCAAGGATCAGGTGCGCCAGGTTGTTCTGCGCGAGAAATATATGGAACTGGTGCGCGATGCGCGCGCTGCGCTTTCGGTCGAATACGTCGACCCGGAGATGAAAAAGCAGGTCGAGGCGATCGAAAAAAGCATGGAGCCGGATGTCGCTCCCGCCACCGAACCGGCCGCGAAATAGCAGTCCTTTCCCGAGAGCCGTTCGTCCGATCCGCCGGTTTCGATCGCGCCAGGATCGGCGGATGGCCTCGGTGCCAGCCTGTCCGCACGGATATCGCGGCCGGCCGTGATGCGGCTGCTTCGTTGCACTGTCGAATGCCTTCCGTTTCCTTTTGCAACCGACCTGTCCCGGTGACGATATGACGACGACCGTCTCGCCGCTTGCCCCGACCGCCTTCGCGGCCCTCCCACCGATCGAGGGTGTGCGGATCGCGACGGCCGCCGCCGGCATCAAATATGCCGGCCGCACCGACGTCCTCTTGATGAGCTTCGATGGGCCGGCTGCGGTCGCCGGTGTCTTTACCACGTCGAAATGCCCGTCGGCGCCGGTGGATTTTAGCCGTGAGAGCCTTCGTGGCGGCGTTGCCCGGGCGCTGGTCGTCAACTCCGGTAACGCCAACGCCTTCACTGGCAAGAGGGGGCATGAAGCCACGTCGAGAACCGCGGCGGCCGCCGCTGCGGCGGTCGATGCGTCTCCGCAGGACATCTTTCTCGCCTCGACGGGGGTCATCGGCGAACCGCTCGATTCCGGCAAGTTCACCGGCCTCCTTGCAGGCTTGGCCGAACGGGCTGTCGGCGACGGCTGGCGCGAGGCCGCCGACGCAATCATGACCACCGACACCTATCCCAAGTTGGCGACCCGGACGGTGACGATCGAGGGGACCGTCGTAACGATCAACGGCATCGCGAAGGGTGCCGGGATGATCGCGCCGGACATGGCGACGATGTTGTCCTTCGTCGCTACCGATGCGGCGATCGCGTCGCCGGCGTTGCAGGCGATGCTGATTGAGGCCGTCGCCCCGAGCTTCAATTCGGTAACGGTCGACAGCGATACCTCGACCTCCGACACGCTGCTTCTTTTCGCGACGGGCGCCGCCGCGCGGCGCGGCTGCCCGAATATTTCCGACGCCGACGATGGGCGTGTCGCGGGCTTTCGCGAAGCGCTCGGTGATCTCATGCTCGATCTCGCGCGCCAGGTGGCGCGCGATGGGGAGGGCGCGCGCAAGGAGATTCAGGTCACCGTCGAGGGCGCGACCAGCGATGCGGCCGCCAAGCGGATTGCCCTGTCGATCGCCAATTCACCGCTGGTCAAGACAGCCGTGGCCGGCGAGGACGCCAATTGGGGTCGCGTCGTCATGGCCGTCGGCAAGGCCGGCGAAGAGGCCGACCGCGACCGGCTGACCATCCATTTCGGCGGTGTTCGTGTCGCTGAGGACGGCGCGCGCGATCCCGACTATTCCGAAGCCGAAGCCTCGGCCGTGATGCGCGAGGCCGAGATCCCGATCCGGGTCGAGCTCGGCCTCGGAACCGGACGTTGGACGGTCTATAGCTGCGATCTGACCAAGGACTATGTCGCGATCAATGGCGATTACCGAAGCTGAGACGATGCGCCAACTCGCCGTCGTTCGGCGGCTCGAGGCGGCCGGTTTCCGGGCCTGGCCGGCGTCTTCTACCGCGTTCGACGGCACCTGGGCGGTGCGCCTGACCGCGTCGTTCCCCGCCAAACGCCTGAACTCCGTCAATCCGCTCGATCCGTCCGACAATTCCAATATCGCGCAGCGCATCGCGCGCGCCGGCGAGACGTTTACGCAATTCGGCCGCGCGATTATCGTCCGGCAGTCGCCGTTGGCCCCTCCCGAACTCGTCGACTATCTCGATGCGGAGGGATGGGAGCACTTCGACGAGTCGATCGTCATGACGGCGGATCTGACCCAACTCGATCTCAGCGCCCCGATCGAGCGGATCCCGATTCGCGACACGGCCCGCTATGTCGAGGCCAGCCTTCGGGTCCACGAACGCCCGTCGGCCCTACGTACGGGACTGACGGACATACTGGAGGCGATCCGACCGCCGACGGGCTTGTTCGTTCGCGAGAACGAGGCCGGTTCGCCGGTCGCGGTGGCGCTCGCGATCCACGATAATGATCTCGCCGGGCTTCTCGATGTGGCCGTCCATCGCCGCGAACGCCAGAAGGGATTGGGTCGCGACCTTGTCGCGACGGCGCTCGGCTATACCGTCCACAAGGGTGCAAGGACCGGCTGGGTGCAGGTCGAGGCCGCCAACACGGCGGGGCTGTCGCTGTACCGTTCGCTCGGCTTTTCGGAAGCCTATCGCTACGTCTATCGGGCACCGCCGGACGGGACGCGATGATGTCGGCAGAACGTCGTCTGCTGCTCGTGGTCGCCTGCGCGCTGATCGATGCCGACGGACGCCTGCTCATCGCGGAGCGTCCGGCCGGCAAGCCGCTCGCCGGCTTGTGGGAATTTCCCGGCGGCAAGGTCGAGCCCGGCGAAACGCCGGAGGCGACGCTGATCCGCGAATTGCGCGAGGAACTGGGCATCGTGACGAAGGCGGCCTGTCTGGCGCCGCTGACCTTCGCCAGTCACTCCTACGACGATTTCCATCTCCTCATGCCGCTTTACATCTGTCGCCGTTATGAGGGCATCCCGGCTCCGCGCGAGGGGCAGCGGCTGAAATGGGTCCGCGCGACGCAGCTTCGGGACTACCCGATGCCGCCCGCCGACGAGCCTTTGATCCCCCATCTGATCGATCTGCTCTGAGGGCGCGCGGGAAAAAGTGGTTACATAGCCGTGAAAGCGCACTGAGTCGCTTAAGAGCTTTTTCACTGTAGGCGCGCATATTGATTTTCGGAGCTTGCCAGCTTTGTGAGGAAACGATGCGCGATTTCGAGGCTGATGACGAACTGGACGGCGGACGCCGCGCGTCCGACTCCATCGTCGAAATCCGGACCGGGCTGTTCCGGGCGACGCTGCTGTTCGGGTCGATCGCGATGGCACTAGCGCTGATCGTCGCGCCGGCTGCCAAACGCGGGGCCGACTATGTGGTTTCCACCGCCGCTCCCCAACTCGACAGGATGGCCACAGGCTCCATCGGGTCCTCGAATCGCTATACCGTGCGGCGCAGTGTTTTGCAGCGGACAGGCGCCCGGCCCTGCGTGATCTTCTCGGACGGTGGGAGCACCGGCGCGTGCTGAACCGGCAAGGGGCGCGACGTCAGCCTGGAAGCGCGCCCCAGGCCGCTAAGATGCTTCGCCATGACGTCACCGGCGCGACGGCCATCGAATACGCGCTGATTGCCGGGATCATATCGCTTGCGATCATTGTGGGCGCGACGGCGATCGGCACGAGCCTGACTGGCCCGTTCGCGGCGGTTTCCGCCGCCTTCTGACAAGCCGTCACGTCAAATCATCCGATCTGTCCTTGAGCGCCGCGGCGAGGCTGGTCCGGGCGCTGCCCGGCCGCAGGGGCTTTTGCTGACTGTCATGCGGCCGCCAGCCGGACAGGTAGACGATGTCGAACGTCGCGCGAATGCGTCCGTCGGGATCGGCGAAGCGTTCGGCGTAGATCTCGGCCGCCCGCAGGAACAATCGCCGCGAGGCCGGACGACGGGACCGCTGGACCAGCATGTTGGCCATGCCCATCGCGCGCAAATCCGCCATCAGATCGAACAGCGTGTCGTAACGCACCGTCAGCCGATCCTGGTCGGCGACCGGCAGCGCGAAACCGGCCCGTTGCAGCAGGCCGCCGGCATCGCGCACATCGGTAAACGGCGCGACCCTCGGCGAGACGCCGCCGGTGATCTCAGCTTCGGCCGCCAGAAGCGCGAACCGAAGTTCCGACAAGGTCTCGCCGCCGAGAAAGCCGCAAAGGAAGAGACCGTCCGGCCGGAGCGCCCGCCGGATCTGGACGAGGGTGCCCGGCGTGTCGTTGGTCAGATGCAGCGAGAGAGTGGAGACGATGAGATCGACGCTATCGTCAGCCAGCGGCAGGGTTTCCTCGTCGCCGACGCAGGCAAATTCCTCCCCCTCCAGCAGAGCCGCCAGACGCTCGATCCGCACGACGTGGTCGGCCTGGCCGCCGGCGCGAAGCCGCGCCGCCATGTCGCCGGTGTGGCCGCCCAGGTCGACGGCGACCGCAAACCGGCGTTCGACCAGCGACAGCCGGTCGCCAAGTTCGTCGGCCACCGCCCGCAGCAGAAAGCCGACGCCCGCCCGCGGCTCAGCGTCAAGCCAGCGCTGCCGTCGACGGTCGAGCAAGGTACGATCGAAAACCTGGTGATCCAAAATGTCCGGCATGATCTCTCGGCGCTCTGTCGAAGGTGACCGCGACAGCGCTTGTAGCTGACAGCGGGTGGCGTATCGTCAAGGGGACGGGGGACGGCCCCCGTCGTCGAGGTGACCCGACCGGTCGATGTAGTCAACCGGGGGCATGGGGCTGGAGGGCAGGATGACGCAATGAGCCCATTCAAGCGCCGCACCGGAGCCGTCGGCGACGCGATCGGCCGGCTATTGTTTCCGCCGGTCTGTCCGGGATGTCAGGTGGCAATCACCGGCGTGGACACCGTTTGCCCGGCCTGCTGGGCGAAACTGCGCTTCATCGAGCGGCCCTATTGCGAGGTCCTGGGGCTGCCATTCGCCTACGATCTCGGCGAGGGGTTCCTGTCGGCGGAGGCTATCGCCGACCCGCCGCCCTTCGCCCGGCTGCGGGCCGCGGTGATCTACCAGGATCTCGCCGCCCGCCTGGTCACGGCGCTGAAATACGGCGATCGCACCGATCTGGTGCCGCTGATGGCCGGATGGATGGCGCGCTCGGGCGCGGAGCTTCTCGGCGACGCCGATGTCGTGGTGCCGGTTCCGCTGCATGCCGGCCGGCTGTGGCGGCGCCGGTTCAACCAGTCCGCGGAAATTGCCCGGCTGCTCGCCCGCAACGCCGACATCGCCTTCGCGCCGCTAGCGCTCAGGCGGGTGAAGCCGACGCGCAGCCAGGTCGGGCTTGGTTCGCGCCAGCGGTGGGACAATGTCCGCGGCGCCTTTCGCGTCATCGACGCGCGGCGTCAGGAGATCGACGGTCGCCGCGTCTTGCTCGTCGACGACGTCTACACGACCGGCGCAACCGCCGCGAGCGCGACACGAGCCCTGAAGCGGGCCGGCGCGACAGATGTCGACGTTCTGACTTTCGCGAGGGTTGCGGCCGGCATGGAGTGAAGCCATATGCTTCCGGGTTCATAACCAGGAATGTGATCTGATGCCGGACGTGACCATCTATACCCGCCAGTTCTGCGGCTTTTGCGTGCGCGCCAAGCAACTGCTCGAGCAGAAGGGACAGTCCTACGAGGAGAAGGACGCGAGTTCCTCCCCGCAATTGCGCCAGGAAATGTACCAGCGGGCGAAGGGCACCGTGACCTTTCCGCAAATCTTCATCGGCGACACCCATGTCGGCGGCTGCGACGAGCTCTACGCGTTGGAACGTGCCGGAAAACTCGACGCGTTGCTTTCCGCATGACAGGGTATCATTGACCATCGGGACTTTGCCATGACCGTCTTTCGCGCCGCTGTCCTGCAGATGCGCTCCCGGCTCGAGCCGCAGGCCAATGCCGAAGCCCTCGAAGGCTTGGTCCGTGAAGCCGTGGCCGAGGGCGCGTCCTATCTGCAGTCACCGGAAATGACCGGCATGGTCCATCGCGACCGCGCCGAGCTGATGAAACGTCTCCGCTCCGAGGACGACGACATCCTGGTCGCCACGGCCGGACGACTCGCGAAGGAACACGCGGTCTATCTGCATCTCGGCTCGACAGCCATCGCGGCTGGCGACGGCAAGGTGGCCAACCGGGCTTTCCTGTTCGCGCCAGATGGCAGCCGCGTCGCCACCTACGACAAGATCCACATGTTCGATGTCGATCTCGACAATGGCGAGAGCTGGCGCGAATCGCGAACCTACCGGCCGGGAAACCGCGCGGCGCTGGCCGACCTGCAATTTTCCGATGGCGCCGCACGGCTCGGCTTCGCGATCTGCTACGATATGCGGTTTCCGCATCTGTTTCGCGAGGAGGCGCTGGCCGGTGCCGAAATCCTCACGGCGCCGGCGGCCTTCACCCGCCAGACCGGCGAGGCGCATTGGCACGTCCTCTTGCGCGCCCGCGCAATCGAGAACGGCGCCTATGTGGTGGCCGCGGCGCAAGGCGGGCGGCATGACGACGGCCGCGAGACCTTTGGCCATTCGCTGATCGTCGATCCGTGGGGGCGGGTGGTTGCCGAGGTCGACGGCCATGAGCCGGGGATTGCTGTGGCAACGATCGACACCGCCGAGGTGGCGGCGGCGCGGGCGAAGATACCGAACCTGAGGAACGCTCGCGCCTTCGCCGTGGGCGAGGCGACGGCGCAAATCCGCGTGACCGGTTCTCTCGAGGCGGCTGAGTGATCAGCTTCGCGCTCCGCTGCCATCCCGCCGCACATGAATTCGATGGCTGGTTCCGGTCCGGCGCGGATTTCGAGCGGCAGGCCTCCGCCGGCTTGCTCGCATGCCCGATCTGCGGCTCGAGCCATGTCTCCAAGGCCTTGATGAAGCCCGCGGTCGCGACGAGCGCAAAGACCACGGCGCCGGAGGCTTCGACCGGCGAGGCGGGGGAACCGGCCGAGCCGGCCGGGGAGTTCGCCAACGCCGAGGCGGCGAAAGCGATCGCCAGGCTTCAGGCGATGGCGCGCGAATTACGCGCGAGGTCGGATTATGTCGGGCCGAAATTCGCCGAGGAAGCACGGCGCATCCATTACGGCGAGACCCAGCATCGTCAGATCTATGGCGAGGCCTCGACGCAGGATGTCGAAGGTCTGCGCGAGGAGGGCATCGCCGCGTTCCCCTTGCCGGCGCTCCCCGAAGACAAGAATTGACGCGGCCGTGCAGGCGCCGTCAGCCGCGCGCTGTGCGGGCGAGGGTCACGCCCTTGCGCCGCGACGCGGGGTCGCTGTCGTCGAACAGACCGGCTTCCGTCGCCTGGCTATAGAGGAGATCGCCCTTGGTACCCGCGATCAACCGCAGATCGCGCAGTTCGCACAGGGCAGCGACCTGAAACGCCAATGAGCGAAGATGAACGCGATTATAGCAGAAAAAGGCCAATCTCGCCCGCGATGGGCCGGGGACTTCCTGGATCAGAGCCTCTTTGGTACGGCTGTCCGAGCGCAACAGCAGTGCCAAGACCTCCAGATGGATCGGACAACTCGCCTCGTTGGGTATGCTGTCTGCTTGTGCCGCGATCATCTCGTCCTCCGGTGTTCGCTGTCTACACGTGCCGGTTCCCGTCAGATCATTGAGTCTGTGGTGATGCGCGCACAGCGCGCCCGCAACTGAATAATGCAACCGCTAGCTTGCGCGCAGCTTGCCTCTGGCGACCGGGGGTCGCAATTCCCCAGCCTTTGCTTATGCGGACGGTCGCCGCGCCAGCACCATGTAGTTGACGTCGAGATCGCGCGAGCGGCGCCAGGCGTCGGCCAGTGGATGGTAGACGACGCCTGTCTCATCGATCATCGAGAGCCCAGCCCGCTCGACCGGCGCGGCGATTTCCTCCGGACGCACCAGCTTGGCGTATTGATGGGTGCCCCTCGGCAGCCAGCCGAGCACATATTCGGCGCCGACGATCGCGAAACCGAGTGCCTTGAAGGTCCGGTTGATCGTGGCAACGAACAGAAGCCCGCCAGGCTTCACCATCTGCGCGCAGGATGCCAGGAACAGATCGACATCGGCGACGTGTTCAACGATTTCGAGCGCCAGAACGACGTCGAAGCGCTCGCCCGTTGCCGCGATCGCCTCGGCGGTGGTCGCCCGATAATCGATCGAAAGGCCGTTCTCGGCGGCATGGATCTTTGCCACCTCGATATTGGTTTCCGATGCGTCGGCGCCGACGACATCGGCCCCAAGCCTTGCCATCGGCTCGCAGATCAGCCCGCCACCGCAGCCGATATCGAGCACTGACAGCCCCTTGAAGGGACGTCCGCTCCGCACGTCGCGGTCGAAATTCATCGCCAGCTGTTCGCGAATATATTCGAGCCGTACGGGGTTTAACTTGTGCAGCGGCTTGAACTTGCCGGCCGGATTCCACCATTCCTGGGCGAGACGCGAGAAGCGCTCCACTTCGCCCGCGTCGACCGTCGTGCTTTCGGTGGTGTTCATTCGACCCTCGTCCGTCTTGCCGATGTCCGTCCGCATGTTCCGTCGCGAGGTCCAAAGTCAAGCCGGTGAGCCTACGGACGGGCGCGCGTCCGAGCGGATTTGGAAGTCGGGTAACGATTTGGCCGGCCGGCGTGGAAACGCGGCGGTGTAGTCCGATGTTTCGGCTCCGTTCCGATACGACGGCAGATCGTCATCTCTCGCGAAGAGAAAACCATTGGGGCGGATGCAGCCGGGAGCGGCCGTAAGCCCTGTTCATCGAAAGCGAGCTACGCTTCGCTCGCCGTCCCGCATCGTCCTTCTGTGTCGTCGATCGCCAGGGATCGGATGGGCGACGATCTGCGGCCTATGGTGGTTGTCCCGGCGCGCGACGAGGCGCGGGCTGCCGGGGTTGATCCGCGCACTGGCGACCCTGAGCTGGTGCAAGGGGATCCGCGATCGACGCCCGGTCGTGCTGATCCACCACATCGTTCCGTTCGACGATGCGGCCACCTTGCCTGCTTGCGCCACGACGATGGCCAGCCGATTCATGCACCGGCGCCGGCGCCCGCGATTTCACTACCGCAATTCCCGCTATGTGGCTCTCGCCTTCGATGCGGGGCGTGGCGCATCGCGTTGGGACTATGGATGAGGCGACTGGAGATCAGGGCGTAATCGAACCCGGCGCTGGGGGCCGGCCCTTTCGATAGCACTGCGAAAGCGAACCGCCAGGGGCGTTTCAAAAGGCGTCCCGATTGCAGTTGCGCCACGCATCGGTTAGGGAACGCCCGCTCAACCCTAACCGGGCATGTCAAGAACGCGCTTTCACGAGCGGTTCGTTGCACCCGCCAACGACCAGGCCCTTCGGGCCGCGGTCCCGCAAGACACCGAACCCGTTTTCATGGCCCGTCTCGTCCTCAAATTCGGCGGAACCTCCGTCGCCGACATCGACCGCATCCGCAACGTCGCGCGGCATGTCAAACGCGAGGTCGACGCGGGTCACGATGTCGCCGTCGTCGTCTCCGCCATGGCCGGCCGGACCAATGAGCTCGTCGGCTGGTGCCGCGAGGCCTCGCCGATCCACGACGCGCGCGAATACGACGCCGTCGTTGCGTCGGGTGAGCAGGTGACGGCCGGCATCCTGGCGATCACGTTGCAGGGGATGGGGGTTAATGCGCGCTCCTGGCAAGGCTGGCAGATCGCCATCAAGACCGACGGCGCCCACGGCGCGGCCCGCATCCAGGAGATCGACGCGTCCGACATCATCCGACGATTCGAGGACAACCAGGTCGCGGTGATCGCCGGGTTTCAGGGAATCGCGCCGGACAACCGCATCGCCACCCTCGGTCGCGGCGGCTCGGATACATCAGCCGTGGCCGTGGCCGCGGCGCTGGGCGCCGATCGTTGCGACATCTATACCGATGTCGACGGGGTCTACACCACCGATCCGCGGATCGAGCCGAAGGCCCGGCGCATGGCCCGCATCTCCTTCGAGGAAATGCTGGAAATGGCCTCGCTCGGCGCCAAGGTGCTACAGGTTCGTTCCGTCGAACTCGCTATGGTGCATAAGGTGCGCACTTTCGTGCGTTCGTCTTTCGACGACCCGGACGCGCCCGGCATGGGCGATTTCGACAACCCGCCGGGAACGCTCATTTGCGACGAGGATGAAATCGTGGAACAGCAGGTCGTGACAGGGATCGCCTACGCCAGGGACGAAGCGCAGATCTCGCTGCGCCGGGTCGCCGACCAGCCGGGAGTCGCGGCTGCCATCTTCGGGCCGCTCGCCGAGGCCGGCGTCAATGTGGACATGATCGTCCAGAACATTTCCGAATCGGGCGCCTCGACCGACATGACCTTCACGGTCCCGGCCGGCGACCTCGGCAAGGCTACCGCCGTGCTCGACAGGGCCAAGGCCGAAATGCGCTACGACACGATCCAGAGCGAACAGGGGCTGACCAAGGTCTCGGTCATCGGGGTCGGCATGCGCAGCCATACGGGGGTTGCCGCCACCGCCTTCAAGGCGCTGGCCGACCGTGGCGTCAACATTCGCGCCATCACCACCTCCGAGATCAAGATTTCGATCCTGATCGATGGGGACTACACCGAGCTGGCGGTCCGCGCCCTGCATTCGGTCTATGGCCTCGACAAGGGGTAATGTCGTGGGGCGATGCCCTCGTGTCGTCGAGAGGCACGCCACGGCATGTTATTCCGGGCGACGGCGTGTCATTGCCCCGGTGGGTTTCTCAGTGAAGCTGAGTATGTGATCTTGTAGAGACAGGCCGCACCGCCCCCGGATTGAACCGGATGCGGCGCCGTAGCGGCCCGTGAAACGGAAGACCGCGTTGTTGAGAAGCGACATGTCAGGTCCGCGCGTGCTCATGCGCCGCATCCGGGAGCTCATGGCCGAGCCTCTCGACGCACAGGTGCGTCTCGACCAGATCGTCCGCTCTATTGCCCAGAACATGGTGGCCGAGGTCTGCTCGCTCTACGTGTTGCGGGCCGACGCGGTGCTGGAGCTCTACGCCACCGAGGGTCTCAATCCGGGCGCCGTCCACCTCGCCCAACTGAAGCTCGGCGAGGGCCTGGTCGGTACCATCGCGGCGACGGCGCGGCCGCTGAACCTGTCCGAGGCGCAAAAGCACCTGGCCTTCACCTATCTGCCGGAGACCGGGGAGGAAGTTTACCACTCCTTCCTCGGCGTTCCGATCCTGCGCGCTGGCCGGACCCTTGGCGTGCTCGTCGTCCAGAACAAATCCGCGCGGGTCTATCGTGACGAGGAGTCCGAGGCGCTGGAGACGGTGGCGATGGTGGTCGCCGAGATGATCGCGGCCGGCAGTCTGGAGGGTCTGCAACGCCCCGGCGTCGCGCTCGATCTGTCGCGTCCGGTCAGCTTCGACGGTGTCGCCCTGTCGGACGGCATCGGCCTTGGTAAGGTGGTTCTGCATGAGCCGCGGGTGGTTGTCACCAACCTCTTCAACGAGGACATGGAATCGGAGGTCGAACGTCTCGACAAGGCGCTCGGCGTCCTTAGGGCGTCGATCGAGAGCATGCTGTCGCGCCGGGATGTGGCGGGCGAGGGTGAGCATCGGGCCGTGCTCGAGGCCTACCGTATGTTCGCCCATGATCGGGGCTGGGTGCGCCGGCTAGAGGAGGCCGTGCGCAACGGACTGACCGCGGAAGCCGCGGTCGAGAAGGTGCAGTCGGACATGCGGGCCCGCATGATGCACATGACCGACCCATATATCCGCGAGCGGCTGCACGACTTCGACGATCTCGCCAACCGGTTGCTGCGTCAGTTGATCGGCCGCGACGATCACGCCGGCGCGGACAATGCCGACGCAGTCATCGTCGCGCGTTCGATGGGCGCGGCGGAACTGCTCGACTATCGCCGCGACGCCATTCGCGGGCTGGTGCTGGAGGAGGGCGCGGCGACCAGCCACGTCGTCATCGTGGCGCGGGCGCTGGGAATTCCGGTCGTCGGTCAGGTTAAGGGTGCGGTCTCGATGTCGGAGAACCGTGATTCGATCATCGTCGACGGCGAGGACGGCAGCGTCCACCTCCGGCCGCTGCCGGAACTCGAGGCGCTCTATTCCGACAAGGTGACATTCCGGGCTAAGCGTCAGCAGCGCTATCATTCCCTGCGAGACGTGCCGACCGAGACCAAGGACGGCGTGCCGATCAGCCTGCAGATGAACGCGGGCCTTCTCGTCGACCTGCCGCAACTCGACGCGGCGGGGGCGGAAGGCATCGGCCTGTTCCGCACCGAACTCCAGTTCATGGTGGCCTCGACCATGCCGCGCGCTCGGGACCAGGAGCGGCTCTATTCCGCGGTTCTGGATGCGGCCAACGGCCGACCGGTGACGTTTCGCACGCTGGATGTCGGCGGCGACAAGCTCTTGCCTTATCTCAGTCAGTCGCCGGAGGAAAACCCGGCGCTCGGCTACCGGGCGCTGCGGCTTGCCCTTGATCGTCCGGGCTTGATGCGCACCCAGCTGCGGGCGTTGCTCAAGGCGGCTGCGGGGCGCGAACTGCGGGTGATGTTCCCGATGGTGACGGAGGTCTCGGAGCTGCGGCAGGCGCGCGAGATGATCAGCCGCGAGTACAAGCATCTGACGCGCTTCGGCCATGTCATGCCGAAACGGCTGAAGGTCGGCGCGATGATCGAGGTGCCGGGGCTCTTGTTCCAGCTCGACGAACTGATGGAAATGCTCGATTTCGTCTCCGTCGGCTCGAACGACCTATTCCAGTTCTTCAATGCGGTCGATCGGGGCAATGCGCGTGTCGCGACGCGCTTCGACGATCTGTCGGCGCCGTTCCTGCGGGCGCTGAAGATGATCGTTGATGCCGGGCAGCGTCACGATGTCCCGGTGACGCTGTGCGGCGAGATGGCAGGTCGGCCGCTCTCGGCGATGGCGTTGATTGGACTTGGCTTCCGCTCCATATCCATGGCACCACCCTCGATTGGTCCGGTGAAGGCGATGATCGTCGAACTGGAGGCGGAAAAGCTTTCCGAGGCGCTGGCCCAGCAGCTCAACGGCGGCCAACTGGCGGCCAGCCCGCGACAGCTTCTCGTCGAATTCGCGGAAGCCAATGGAATTTCATGTTAGCGGACCGCAGTGACCGGCGGCTCGCGCCCCCTTCGCCGCGGACTACGCCGCACCCCATTCACTTTGACATCAGCTTCAGGACATTATGGCGACGCTGCCGAATTCGACCCTCGATGAGATCCTGGCCCGTTTTGGTCATCTCGAGAACGAGATGGCCAAGGGGCCGGCTCACGATGTCTATTCCAAGCTCGCCGCGGAATATTCCAGCCTCGAGCCGGTGGTCGCGGCGATCCGCTCTTATCGCAAGGTGGAACGGGAACTCGCCGAGTCCCGCTCGCTGCTGGACGACCCGACCGCCGATCGCGAGATGCGCGACCTGGCCGAGATCGAGATCGATGAATTGAAGCAGCGTCTCGAACAGCTCACCGATGAAATCCGCATTCTGCTGCTGCCCAAGGACGCCGCGGACGAGAAGGGCGTCATCCTCGAAATCCGCGCCGGTACCGGCGGGTCCGAGGCGGGGCTCTTCGCCGGTGACCTCTTCCGCATGTACCAGCGCTATGCCGAGTTGAACCGCTGGAAGGTCGAGCTCCTGTCGGCGAGCGAGGGCGAGGTTGGCGGCTACCGGGAGGTGATCGCGGCGATCCAGGGTCCCGGCGTGTTCTCGCGGCTCAAGTTCGAATCCGGCGTGCATCGGGTGCAGCGCGTTCCCGAAACCGAATCGGGCGGCCGAATCCATACCTCGGCCGCGACCGTGGCGGTTCTGCCGGAGGCCGAAGACATCGATGTGGATGTGCGCGCCGAGGACATCCGCATTGACACGATGCGCGCCTCGGGGGCCGGCGGCCAACACGTCAACACCACCGATTCGGCTGTGCGCATCACCCATCTGCCGACCGGAATCGTGGTGACGTCGTCGGAAAAGTCGCAACACCAAAACCGCGCGCGGGCGATGCAGGTGCTCAAGGCGCGCCTTTTCGACCTCGAACGTCAGAAGGCCGATGACGAGCGCTCCGCTGCGCGCAAGGGACAGGTCGGCAGCGGTGATCGCTCCGAGCGCATCCGCACCTACAATTTTCCGCAAGGCCGGGTGACCGACCACCGCATCAATTTGACGCTTTATAAGCTCGATCGTGTGATCGAGGGCGACATGGACGAACTGGTCGGAGCCCTGGTCGCCGACCATCAGGCCCAGCAGCTTGCCGCCGTCGGCGTGGATGACTGAGGCGGCCGACAGGCTGGGTCCGTTGCTGCGGCACGCCGTGCAGCGCCTGCGCGCGGCCGGATCGGCAACGCCGGAGTTCGACGCGCGCCTGCTTCTCGCCGAGTGCGCGGGTCTCCCGCTAGGAGAGGTTCATTCGGCGTCCGCCACGGCGGTATCGAGCGGGGCGGCGGCGCGGCTTGAATCGCGCCTCACCAGACGGCTCGCGGGCGAGCCGGTTCACCGGATACTCGGCCGGCGCGCCTTCTACGAGCACGAGTTCGAGCTCTCTCCGGAAACTCTGGAGCCACGACCGGACACGGAAATCCTTGTCGACGAGGCGCGCAAGGCAATGGCCGCGATCATCAAGCAGCGCGGGGAATGTCTGTGCGCCGACATCGGGACGGGGTCCGGCGCCATCGCCGTCTCGCTGCTGGCGCTGTTTCCGCAATCGCGGGCCCTGGCGATCGATATTTCGGCCGGTGCGCTCGCGACGGCCTACCGCAACGCCGAGGCTGCGGGCGTTGCCAGCAGGATGCTGCCTGTCCTGTCGAATTATCTGGCGGCGGCCGGCGGACCCCTTGATCTGGTCTTGTCGAACCCACCATATATCAGAAGCGGCGATATCCCCTCCCTCACGGTTGAGGTGCGCGAGCATGATCCGCTGGCAGCCCTGGACGGTGGCGAGGATGGGCTGGATGCCTATCGTGCGATCGCCGCGGGAATCGACGCGGTGTTGCGGCCGGGCGGTCGCGTGATCGTCGAAATCGGCATCGGACAGGAAGACGAAGTGGCGGCGATATTTGCCTCGCAACGGTTGCGTCTCGACGTTTCCACACGTGATTTTTCCGGCGTCGTGCGCGTTCTGGGTTTCAGTCGGGGCGAGCCCCCGCTTTCAGAGCAGGAGGAGGATGGCGTTTCGATCCCAAGTTGAGCGCCTTAATTGTTGAAAAGGCACTTGTTACGGCGCGCGTAACCCTCTAGTGTCGCGGCCAGTACGGAACATCCGAGGGGGCAGTTCCTTTAGGTGCCGCTCGACGGCAGCCATAGGACGCTCGAGATGACTAGTAGGTCGTCCGTCAAGCCGGCGTGAGGGTATCGCCAGGCACAACCGATTTAATCTCTTTATGTTGGCTTTGCTCCGGCGGAGCTAAATTCGTGCGGGCGCGCATGGTGCGCCCTGAGGCAGTAAGCCATACCGGCACGACCGGTGCATCCAATAGACAGGAAGTTCATGAGGCCAGGACAGCAGAAAAACCGTATGCGCGGCCGCGGACGCAAAGGTCCCAATCCGCTCTCGCGCAGTTACGAGTCGAACGGCCCGGATGTGAAGATCAGGGGCACCGCCCAGCACGTCGCTGAGAAATACACGACGCTCGCGCGCGATGCTTCGGGTGCCGGCGACCGGGTGATGGCCGAGAACTACCTGCAGCACGCCGAACACTATAATCGCATCGTCGCGGCCGCGCAGGCGCAGTTCCCGCAACAGCGCGACGATCGCGATTCCCGCGACGAGTCCGACGAAGATGACGATTCGCAGGAGTCGTCGGGCGAGCGCAACGATCACCGTCAGCAGGACGGCGATCGCGATGGCCGCGACGGATTCCGCGATCGCGACTCCAACCGCGACCGGGACGGCAATCGGGGCCGGGACGGCAATCGCGACCGGGATCGCGATAACAATCGCGACGGCAACAGGGACCGTGACGGCAATCGCGACAGAAATCGCGACCGCCGCGACAGAACTCCGGCGGACGGGACCGGTCCGCAGCCGGTCATCGCGCGCGAAAACTCCGAACAGGGTGAGGGCGGCCGCCACCAGCGCAATGACGGCGAGCGAGTCCGTGACAGGCATTCGTCGGAGGCGTCAAGCGGCGCGGTGGTCTCTGCCGGCGAATCACAGGCCGACGAGCCGGCGGAACGGACGCCGCGGCGCCGGGGCAGGCCGCGCCGGAGCCGCGAGGGCGAGGAGGCGGTTGCCGCGAGCGCCACCCGTCCGAGCCCGTCGCGAGGCGGCGAGGGCGCGACGGCCGAAGCCCGAAAGGTCGAGGAGGTTGCCAGCGCGGAGCCCCTGGCCAATACCCCCGAGAGTGGGGCCGAGGCGCCGGTCAAGCGCCGGCCCGGCCGACCGCGCAAGAAAAAGCTCGAAGAGGCGTCGGCCGAGACGAGCGACGGCGAGGGCAACGCCCTGCCGGACTTCCTGCTGGCCTCCAACGCCTGAACCGTCCGGCCTTTTCGGCCGATCGCCGGATGCATATGATCAAGATCAAGGACGTCGCGGCTGCCGCGGCGTCCTTTTGCATTCACGCTGGCGCAACATTTTTGCAACAGTCTGGCAAACTGCCTCTTTCGCGGCGACCCGTCCGATCCCATATCGGTGGCGGGCGGCTCGCCGATGTCGGGGGCCGAACTCCATCGATGCGCGGTTCATGCCTCGGGCGAGGGTGGACCGCCAAAAGGAGAGGCGATCCAATGAATCTGGAAAAATATACTGAACGGGTGCGCGGCTTTGTCGAAGCGGCCCAGACGCTCGCGGTGTCCCGCGACCATCAGCAGTTCACGCCGGAGCATCTTCTGAAGGTCCTCGTCGACGACGAGGAGGGCATGGCGGCCGGCCTGATCGAGAAAGCTGGCGGTCGCCCGAAAGACGTTCAGATCGCAGTCGATGGGGCGCTTGACGCGATGCCCCGGGTCTCCGGAGGCGGGGGGCAGATGTACCTTGCGCAGCCACTGGCGAAGGTGTTCGCGACGGCCGAGGAGATCGCCAAGAAAGCCGGCGACAGCTTTGTTTCCGTCGAGCGGTTGCTGCTGGCGCTGACGATCGAGACATCCGCCAAGACCGCCGACATCCTGAAGAAGGCCGGCGTCACGCCGAACGGCCTCAATGAGGCGATCAACGATTTGCGCAAGGGGCGCACGGCTGATTCCGCGTCGGCCGAGAGCGGTTATGACGCCCTCAAGAAATACGCCCGCGACCTGACTGCCGCGGCCCGAGAGGGCAAGCTCGATCCGGTGATCGGCCGGGACGACGAGATCCGCCGCACGATCCAGGTTCTGTCGCGCCGCACCAAGAACAACCCGGTTCTGATCGGCGAGCCGGGTGTCGGCAAGACCGCGATCGCCGAAGGCCTGGCGCTGAGGATCGTCAGTGGCGACGTGCCGGAGTCGCTGCGCGATAAGCAGCTGATGGCGCTCGACATGGGTTCGCTGATCGCCGGCGCGAAATATCGTGGCGAATTCGAGGAACGGCTGAAGGCGGTGCTGTCGGAAGTCACCAGCGCGGCCGGTTCGATCATACTGTTCATCGACGAGATGCACACGCTGGTCGGCGCTGGCAAGGGGGACGGGGCGATGGACGCCTCGAACCTGTTGAAGCCGGCGCTTGCCCGTGGCGAACTGCACTGCGTCGGCGCCACAACCCTCGACGAATATCGCAAGCACGTCGAGAAAGACGCGGCCTTGGCGCGGCGCTTTCAGCCGGTCTTCATCGCCGAGCCGACGGTCGAGGATACGATCTCGATCCTGCGCGGCCTCAAGGAGAAATACGAGCAGCACCATCAGGTGCGAATCTCGGATTCGGCCCTTGTTGCGGCGGCGCAGCTCTCCAACCGCTACATCACCGACCGCTTCCTGCCCGACAAGGCGATCGACCTCGTCGACGAGGGCGCGGCGCGGCTGCGCATGCAGGTGGACACCAAGCCCGAAGCGCTCGACGAGATCGACCGGCGTGTCATGCAGTTGAAAATCGAGCGCGAGGCTTTGCGCAAAGAGACCGACGAGGCGGCGCGGGATCGGCTGGAGCGGCTGGATTCCGAGATCGCCAATCTTGAAGAGGAATCGAACCGGATCACCAGCGCGTGGCAGGCGGAAAAATCCAAGCTGGGCCTCGCCGCGGATCTTAAGCGGCAACTCGACGAGGCCCGCAACGAACTCGCCACCGCCCAGCGGCGCGGCGAATTCCAGCGGGCGGGCGAACTCGCCTATGGCGAAATCCCGAAGCTTGAAGAGGAACTGAAGCAGGCCGAGGCCGTCGATACGACGGTCAACGCCGATGCGATGGTCGAGGAGACGGTGACCGCCGACCACATCGCGCAGGTGATTTCGCGTTGGACCGGTATCCCGGTCGATCGGATGCTGGAAGGCGAGCGCGACAAGCTGCTGCGCATGGAAGACGCGCTACAAAAGCGGGTCGTCGGTCAGGGCGAGGCCGTGCAGGCGGTCTCCAAGGCGGTGCGCCGGGCGCGCGCCGGCCTGCAGGATTCCAACCGACCGATCGGCTCGTTCATCTTTCTTGGCCCCACCGGGGTCGGCAAGACCGAACTGACCAAGGCGCTGGCCTCCTTCCTGTTCGACGACGAGGCGGCGATGGTCCGGCTCGACATGTCCGAATTCATGGAAAAGCACTCGGTCGCCCGGCTGATCGGGGCGCCTCCGGGCTATGTCGGCTACGAGGAGGGCGGTTCGCTCACCGAGGCGGTGCGGCGCCGGCCCTATCAGGTGGTTCTGTTCGACGAAATCGAGAAGGCCCACCCGGACGTCTTCAATGTCCTCTTGCAGGTGCTCGATGACGGGCGGCTCACCGACGGGCAGGGGCGCACGGTCGACTTCCGCAACACCATGATCATCATGACATCCAACCTTGGGGCGGAGTATCTGGTCGCGCTCAAGGACGACGAGGACGCCGAAGCGGCGCGCGAACAGGTCATGGCGGTGGTGCAGGCCTCCTTCCGTCCGGAGTTCCTCAACCGGGTGGACGAGATCATCCTCTTCCACCGTCTGCATCGCTCGGAAATGGGCGCGATCGTCGACATCCAGATGACACGGCTCGAAAAGCTGCTCGTCGACCGCAAGATCCGGCTCGAACTGGACGAGAGCGGACGGACGTGGCTGGCAGAGAAGGGCTATGATCCGGCTTACGGCGCGCGGCCCTTGAAGCGGGTCATCCAGCGCGAGGTGCAGGATCCGCTGGCCGAGAAGATCCTGCTCGGCGAGGTTCGTGACGAAAATACGGTGAAGATCACCGGTGGGACCGACCACCTGATCTTCGATGTAGTCGGCTCGAAGGCCGGTGCCGGCGGTGACCGCGCGGCCGCCTGAAAGATGCGATGGCGAACGAAAAGGGCGGCCCCGCGGCCGCCCTCTTTTGTTTGGTCCCGATGCGCGCCGGTCAGATGTAAGCGGGCCGATAATAGTCGTCGATTCTGCGGCCGTAGTCCGGGTCGCCCCAACTCGGGGTGGCCCCCGCGGCATAGCGCGGTGCGCCCTCGAGTTGATCGCGGGTGATGCCGACGACATAGCCACCCTGCCGCTCGTCGTATTTCAGCACCTGCCAGGGCAGGGGATGATATTCCTCGCCGATCCCCAGAAAGCCGCCGAACGACATGATCGCGTATTTCACCCGGCCGTCACGCTTGCCGAGCACGAGATCGTGGATATGGCCGAGGTGATGACCGTCGGTGTTGTAGACTTCGGTTCCCGAGACGCGGCTTGCCTCGATATTGTCGATGCCGACGCCGTCGGTCTCATTGCCCATGATGGTCCGGCCTTCCGTCGATGACATGATCCTTCTCCGATCCGTTTCGGTTGCCCCATCAACGGGTTGCAGGCGCATCGCGTTCCACCGGGTCGCATTCGGCGTGACGGGGAGCTACCGCCAGACCACGGAATGACGGGCTTGCCGCAGGGCGTTTTCCGGCGAACTTCGACTGTTTCGAGGCTGGAACGGCCGATCTGGACCGGACAAAGAAGTAAAGCCGCCTTTTTCATGTCCGGTTCATCTGCCATTTTCTATGTCGATATGGTCCGGGCCGGTCGAGACGTCCGGGTCGGGGGCTTTGGTGGAGAGATGAAGATGAGTGTAATCGCGCGGTTGTATCTTTCGGCGTTCGTGCTGTCATTCGGCGCGACGGCGGCCTTGGCGCAGACCGCAGATTCCGCGAGGCGGGTCGATGAACCCGTGCGGTTGGCGCAATATTACGATCCGAACGTCGAGATCTATCACGACAACGTCGCCGAAGTGTACGTAGACGAGATGGGCCGACGCGTCATGGTCGATGCCTATGGCCGCATCATCGGTGTGGAGCAGCCGCGCCGGCAGCAGTTCCGGGAGCGTCGTCAGCGCTTCGAGGACCGCCGTGGTGCGATCATCGATGGACCGCCGCCACCAGGGGTTACGCTCGAAGGGCGGGTCGATATCGCTCCTCCGGGCGCTATCCTCGAGCCGGCCCCCGTGGAGCGTTCGATCGTGCGCCCACGCTCGGCGGATCCCTACCATAACGAACCCCGCGGCAACGGCCCCGCCTTCGATGCCCCGGTAATCGCCGCGCCATTGCCCGCGCCCGAGCAACCGGCGGCCGAGCCGCGCCGCGAAGCCGAATTGCCGTTGTCAGCGCCTCGCGATGTGGTCGTCGAGCCGCAGAGGGACGCCGCCCTGCCCGACACGATTCCGTCGTCCGAACCCCTGCCGGAGCCGGGTGCGCCGATCGTCCAGCCTGAGGGGCAGACGGTTCAGGAGAGCGATCCGGCCCCCCAGGTCGCGATGCCTAAGGGCAAGAACGCCAAGGCTGAGATCGCGGCGCTGCAGATCCTGCTTGACCGGGCCGGCATGTCCCCCGGCGTGATCGACGGGCGCATGGGATCGAATGTCAACAAGGCGGTTGCCGCGTACGAGGAAAAATTCGGTCGGACTCTTCCCACCGGCGACGCCCAGGCTCTGGCCGAGGAACTCGACGCCACCGGCGGCCCGGCCATCACCACCTATGAGCTCACCGCCGACGATGTCGCCGGCCCCTTCGTTGCGTCGATCCCCGTCGACTACGGCGAAAAGGCGCAGCTGCCCGCAATGAGCTTCGAGCGACCCTCGGAGAAGATCGCGGAGAAGTTCCACATGGACGAGGCTTTCCTGCGGGAGATCAACCCCGGTGCCGACTTCAGCAAGCCCGGCACGCGGATCAAGGTTGCCGCGATCGGCGAGCCGGTGAAGCAGGACGTCGCCAGGATTATCGCTGACAAGGGGCGCGAGCAGGTCCGCGTCTACGCCGCCGACGGCACGTTGATCACGGCCTATCCGTCGACGATCGGCTCGACCCAGACGCCGTCGCCCTCCGGCATCGTCCAGGTGAACCGGATCGCCTTCGACCCGAACTACACCTACAACCCGAAGATCAACTTCAAACAGGGCGACAACGACAAGGTGCTGACGATCCAGCCCGGACCCAACGGGCCGGTCGGTTCGATCTGGATCGCCCTGTCAAAACCGACTTACGGCATCCATGGCACGCCCGAGCCCTCCAAAATCGGTAAGACCAACAGCAATGGCTGCGTGCGCCTGACCAATTGGGACGCCACGGAGCTTGCCAAGATGGTCAAGTCGGGCGTCACGGTGGAGTTCGTTGAATAGTCCGTGGAGGATGGGCGCGTTTGTTAACGCATCGTTGACCACGATGGAAGGTTGATCACCGGTCCGGGAGCCTCGAGCCCTGGGCTGGCGTTGAAGGTTCATTGTTTCGATGTGAGGCCTTTGATGAAAATCCTTCTAACCGCATCCGCCGGCTTGCTGGCGTGGCTTGCCCCCTCTCCAGCCTTTTCTGACGCACTGCCGCTGACGCAAGCGGCGATCGGAACAGCGCATTTCGTCGATTGGCAAGCGCGGCAGGGCGCTCGTTCCGGAGGGGCTCCGGACCCGTTTCTCATCCGGCTGCAGGTGCTGCTTGGCCGGGCACATGCCTCGCCCGGCGTCATCGACGGAATGCCCGGCGACAATACCGACAAGGCGGTCCGCGCCTACGAGTTGATGCGCGGCCTACCGGAGGACGGGCGGATCGACGCGGATGTCTGGACGGTTCTTGCCGTCGATGAGGGCGAGGCCATGCAGATCTACACGATCACCAAGGAGGATGTCGCGGGCCGCTACGTTGCATCTATTCCGGAGGATTATGGCGAGCGGGCCGGGATGGAATGGCTCGGCTACCGTGATCCCGCCGAGATGTTGGCCGAGAAGTTCCATATGGACGAGGATCTTCTCAAATTGCTCAATCCGAGCGCCGATTTCGCCAAGGCAGGAACGACGATCCTGGTCGCCGATCCCGGCGAGGCGCCGACGACGAAGGTCGCCAGGATCGTCGTCGATAAGGCCGCCGGTCGTCTCGTCGCTTATGATGACCAAGATCAGATCGTGCTCGCCAATCCCGCGACGATCGGCTCGACGGCGACGCCCTCGCCATCGGGAACGATGACGGTCAATGCTTTAGCCCCTGAGCCGACCTACAGCTACAATCCGAAGATCAATTTTCAGCAGGGTGAGAATTCCGAACCGCTGACGCTGCCGCCGGGACCGAACGGACCGGTCGGCTCGATGTGGATCGATTTGTCCAAGCCGACCTATGGAATTCACGGAACGCCCGAGCCCTCGCAAATCAGCAAATCGAATAGCAATGGCTGCGTACGGCTGACCAATTGGGACGCCGAGGCCTTGTCGAAGCTGGTCGAGCCGGGCCGCACGAGCGTCGAGTTCTCCGGGTGAGAGGGGCGAAGGACCGCGCTTTTTCGGTATTGGCCGTCTTGGCGCTGGTCTTCGCTTCAGGGCAGCCATCGGCGCGGGCGCAGGCACCGAAGGATGCGGCGCTGCCCGTGCCCGAAGCGCGGCCGGACGACGGCGCCACCGGTGCGCGCGAGGGAGAAGAATCGAAACCGAAGGGTGGCGACCTGCCGGCGGCGGTGCGATCTGAGGGGGCGGCCGAAACGGGTAAGCCCAAAGAAAGCGGTCTCTTGGGCCCCGCAATTCCCGGAGCGATGGAGAGCGCACCCGAGCCCGCGGTGGAAAAGCCTGTGAGCGAGATCCCGGTCCCGGAGACGCGACCGGACGTACTGCCTGAAAGCCAATCTCTCGCGGCGCCGGAAGCGAGCAAACGAGAGCGAGCGAAACCGGCTCTACCGGATAGGCCTGTCTCTGCTCCGGTTTCGGACGCTCCCGATCCGTTGAAAGATCGAGAGCCCGCCATTACACCGGCCGCTGCCGTTCTCGCCGCTGCGGCGATCGAGGACGCCAGGATGTGCGAGGCGGAACTCGAGAAGCGCGGCGTTCTTTTCACCATTGGCGAGAGTATCAGCGACGGCGCCTGCGGCGTCTTGCGGCCGGTCAATATCGAACGGCTTTCCAGCGGCGTTACGATTTCGTCGGGCACCGAGCTGCTATGTCGATCGGCGCTCGCCCTCGACCGTTGGATAACGGACAGCGTCGTTCCGGCGGCCAAGGCGAATTTCCCGGCGACGCGGCTGAGCGAGTTTCGCCACGCCTCCACCTATGTCTGCCGCAACCGCGCATCCGAAAACGGCATTTCCGAACATGCGCGCGGCAGCGCCGTCGACATCGCCGCGTTCGCCTTCAAGGATGGCAAGAGGATCGGCGTCGAGACGCAGGAGCCGGGCTCACCGGCAGCGCGGTTTCAACGTGCGGTCCGCGAGGGCGCATGCGGGCCCTTCAAGACGGTTCTCGGCCCAGGCACCGACGCCGACCACGCGACGCATTTCCATCTCGATATCGCGGCGCGGCGAAATGGCGGGACTTACTGCAAATAGGCACCCGGCGGCGAGGAGGCCGATCGCACTGGCGTTCCGCCGCTCTTTTCCCGCGCCGCGCGACCGCCTATACCGGCAGACAGTTCTGGTTCGCCAAAAAGGTCCGCCGCATGCCCTACCTCGCCGAAGCAAATCGTTACGACGCCATCCCTTATCGACGGGTCGGGCGCTCCGGCCTGAAACTGCCGGCCATTTCGCTCGGCCTCTGGCAGAATTTCGGCGGCACGGATGTCTTCGAGACCGGACGGGCGATCCTGCGGCGGGCGTTCGATCGGGGCGTCACGCATTTCGACCTGGCGAATAATTACGGCCCGCCCTACGGCTCCGCCGAGGAGAATTTCGGCCGCTGGATGGAGATGGATTTCCGGCCCTACCGGGACGAGCTGATCATCTCGTCCAAGGCCGGTTACGACATGTGGCCCGGTCCCTACGGCAATTTCGGTTCGCGCAAATATCTGATCGCGTCCTGCGACCAGAGCCTGAAGCGCATGGGGCTGGACTATCTCGACATCTTCTACCATCACCGCCCCGATCCCGAGACGCCGCTTGCGGAGACAATGAGCGCCCTGGATCAGATCGTGCGGTCCGGACGGGCGCTCTATGTCGGCATCTCGTCCTATTCGCCGGAACTGACGCGGCAGGCATACGCGATTCTGAAGCAGCAGGGCACGCCCTTCGTCATCCACCAGCCGTCCTATTCGATGCTCAACCGGTGGGTCGAGGACGGGCTCCTGGAAACCCTCGGTGAGCTGGGCATCGGCTGCATCGCGTTTTCGCCCTTGGCCCAGGGCCTGCTGACCCGAAAATATCTGGAGGGCGTTCCGAGCGACTCGCGTGCCGCGCGCGAGGGCTCGTTCAAACCGGACATGCTCAGCGCCGCGAACATCGCGCGAATCCGCGCCCTCACCGCGATCGCCGAGAGCCGGGGACAGAGCCTTGCGCAAATGGCGATCGCCTGGGTGCTGCGGCGCTCGGAGGTCACGTCGGCGCTGGTTGGCGCGCGCACCGTCGATCAGCTCGATAATTCGCTCGACGCCCTGAAACAGCTCGACTTCTCCGAGACCGAACTTGCCGAGATCGATCGTCACGCCGGCGAGGGCGAGATCGACCTCTGGCGGACGCAGTCGCGCGTCGAAAGCGCTGGCTGATCGCAAGGGACGATGGCCGGTCGCTCCCGCTCATGAGAAGCGCCAGGGACCATGATCTCCCCGGAGCCCGGACCCCCCTGTTCACGCAAGGGCGAGGCTCAGGGACGGACGAAGGTCGGCGAAGCTTTCGGTGACGTGCTCGGCGAGCGCGTCGGCGATCTTGCCGCAGCCCTTCCGCTTCATCAGCGCCACTTCATATTGGCGCAGCGGCGGCATACCATCCGCTTCGCCCAGTTGGCGCAGCGATGCGGAGACATGGCTTTCGGGAAGCGGCGCGATCGCGAGGTCAGCGAGAACCGCGGCGATCTGTCCTTGCGAGTGCTCGCTCGAATAGGCGATCCGGTAACCGATGTGAGCCGCGTCGAGCGCAGCGAGGGCGCTGGCTCGCCAGGCACAGCCCCGGGTGGCGAGAGCCAGCGGCAGTGGATTCTTGCTGACCGCTTGACCGTGCTTAAGGCCGATCCAGACAAGATTTTCGGTGTGAACGATCCGCACGTCACGCTTGCCGTAATCCGAACAGCACAGCACCGCGAGATCGAGCGCGCCGGTATCGCAAAGCCGGCGCAGTTCATCGCTGGACTTGAGCTTCACGTCGACTTCGACATGGGGATGGGTCGACGCGAAGCGCTTGAGGATCTGCGGAATTGCAATATAGCCGATGTCGTCCGGGGCGCCGAACGCCACCCGACCCTCCATGGCCGGTGCGCGAAAGCGCGAGACCGCCTCCTCGTTGAGCTGCATCAGACGGCGCGCATAGCCTAGGAACGCCTCGCCGTCGCCGCTGAGGCCGACCGAGCGACCCTCCCGCACGAAAAGCTCGCGGCCCAGAATCGCCTCGAGCTTCTTCATCTGCAGGCTAACAGCCGACGGCGTGCGGGCGACCTGCTGGGCGGCCTTGGAGAAGCTGCCGGTCTCGCAGATCGCGACGAAGGTACGGACGAGATCGACCTCGATCAGGGGCATGGCGGATCCGACTGGAGGAATTAGACGAGTTTTTCTCACCGATCCGTTTAAAACTTGTCGCTGGACTAATCAAATGAATTGTCGCACAGCAAAATGACATCTGCAGACAAGCGTAGGGGTGCGACATGTTCGGATTGAAAATCGGTCCCAAGACCAAGACTGCCGGTCGCGCCATGAAGAGCGCCGAGCTTCTCAACCGCTCCATGGCCGTGCATGACGGTCATATTCTCGCAGATGTCGGTCTACATGGCCGGAACGGCGAAGCGGATGAGACCGTGCTGTCGACGTCGCGGCGCTGGCGGATGGTGCAGGAGAGCCGTTTCGCTCCCTACCGGACCTTCGCCTGAGGTATCGCTGTCGTCCCGTCCGTTTTGCCGGGAACTGCTCCAGCACGTCGGCGCAGGGCGGTTACGCCCAGCGGTAGCGGCTTTGACGGGGTCTCGCGACCGCGCTGACGCGGCGCCGTAATGGCTGGTCAGCGATTGGCGACCAGCGGCGACTCCACGCGTTCGCGCAACAGATTGTCGATGCGGTCGCGTTCCCGGTTGAAGGTATCGAGCTCGGCCCCCTTCAGCGCGCGGCCCGAGGGCAGCTTGATGCGCATCGGATCGACCTTCTTGTCGTTGACCGACAATTCATAGTGAAGGTGGTTGCCGGTCGACAGGCCGGTCGAGCCCACATAGCCGATGACCTGCCCCTGACGCACTTTGGCGCCCGCCTTGACGCCCTTGGCGATGGCGTTCTGGTGCGAATAGGAGGTCTCGTAGCCATTGGCATGACGGATGATGGTCTGGCGGCCATAGCCGCTGGACCAGCCGGCCCTTTCGACGACGCCGTTGCCGGAGGCGAGAATCGGCGTGCCGCGCGGGGCCGCCCAGTCGACCCCCCAATGCGGTCGCACATAGCCAAGCACCGGATGCTTGCGGTTGGGCGAGAAACTCGATGTGAAGCGGCCGTTGGGCACGGGATTGCGCAGCAGGAACTGTTTGGCGCTGCGCCCTTCCGCATCGAAATAGTCGGCGCTGTCGGCGTCGCTCGGTCGAAACCGGTAGAAGCGCTTCGTGGTATCGCCGAAGCGGACCTCGACGAACAGGATCTCGGATTTGTCGGTCGCGTCTTCTTCGCCTTCTTCCAGGGAATAGAACACGGCCAGCCGATCAGTCGGGCTCAGTCGGGCCTGCAGGTCGACTTCCGAGGCAAGCATGCGCACCAGTTGACGGCAAAGCCGGCTGTTCAGACCATAGGAGAGCGCCGCCTGGTAGACGCCATCATAGACGCTGGGCATGTCGGTGCGCAGCGGCGCCTCGTTTTCGTTCTCGTTGAAGGCATCTGAAACCGAGTCGCCCATTTCCGGCGCCGCTGCGGCTTCGAACGGGCCATCCTCCGTCTCGGCGACGGTGGCGAGATGCCGGTTGCCGCGATAGGCCGAAAGCCGCACCACCTGCGTGCGGTCGCCGGTCGTGACGATGCCCACCCGCAATGCGTCGCCGGCTTTCAGGTCGTCGGATTTCAGAAGTCCCACCAGCGCATCGACCGCGGCGCCGGCCTCGGCTTGTGGGCGTCCGTTGCGATCGAGAATATCGGCAATCTTCGCCGTATCGCGCAACGGGATCACCTCTTCATGGAAGCGCGGAAGCGCGTCGTCCGTGTCGGATGTCGCCAGCGAGACGTTTTCCTCCACTACCCGAAACGCGGAGCCCGGCTCGTAGTCGGGGGCATCGCTCGTCAGGTTGAACCGCATCGGGTCGACGGTCGCCAGCGATGCAACCTGAACCGGCTGGTAGGACAGGCTCGGCGCGACGGAGCGCACGAGTTGCGCCGCATTCGCGGTGGTCAGGGCGTCGGCGCGTTCATAGGCGGCTTCGTCATAATCGAAGGACTGAACCTTGAGCTGCACCTCCGATTCGACCCGCGCCCCATAGATCCGGGCAGGCTCCGCAGCGTCGGTACCCGACTCCCTATCCGCGGCGTCGGCGAAGATTTTCAACGGATCGAAGCTCGGATAGTCGGTGCTCGCCTGATAGCGCGCGCCGAGCAGCATGTTGACGTAACCGAAGGGCAGGGTGCGGATGACCTCGCGATCACCATCCCGGCTCATGGTCGACAACTCGATGATCTGACGGCTGCGCGCGACTGGGATCGCGGTCGCAACGACGCGTTCGCCTTTTTCTGTGAGGCTCTTGTTGAAGACCAGCGCCGCAAGGCCGGCGGGCCGGGCGGCGCCGCGGTGGCCATCGAGGGCCGCGGAGAGGGCAATGCCCATCAAGGCGGTCGAGGTGAGACCAGTCAGTAGCGTCCCGGCAAGCCAGCGCGCCGATACCTGCCGGCGGTCCGGTCGGCGACGCCGATCGGCTACCAGCGGCGGCTCGTCCCCAAAAGCCGGCTTGTCGTATCGCAAGCGGTCTGTCCCCCGTCGTCTTTTGCTCGTCGCGTTTGCGCGAACAAGGTGGCGAAATATCGACCGAGGCGCATCATCGACGGAACGCCTCGAAAATCCCGTGCCTGCCGGCAATAGCGTCTCCCCCACGGGGTCTCAACTATGATCGCGCGCGGTTCTGTATGATCGGCGAGCGGTTCTGATAGTGCCGCCTCGATCCGCTGCCGCAAGTCAGGCCGTCGAACCGCCAGGCAGTCGCAAGTGCCTTCGCGGTTGGCGCATAGACGCTGGCAGAGCGGGCGAAGGAGGCGCACCTGGCGTCCCGGCCTCCCAGGCGGCCCCTGCGTCACACCGCCGGCGCCAGGTTTTTGAAGTTTTTGCGACCACCGCCGTTGACAGGCGGATCAGCGATCGCCTATATGCCGGTCATCGACGACGGCGGTGGCGCCGGGGTGGCCTGAACGGGCCGCCAAGAGCCGGTACGAACAAAGTGTTCTGACCGGTTCGGTTTTGTGCCGCCTTCGTCATATCTTTTCGAGTGCCGCTGATACAGCGACCCTCCTAGGGGTTTGGCAAGCTTTTGTTTGCTTTCT
>NZ_JADDXW010000002.1 GCF_017183135.1 Aurantimonas marina
GGCGATGGAAGCGGCCGGCATCCGCGTCTCGCCCTCCCCCGCCCAGCTCGGCAAGACTCTCGTCGAACTCCTCAAGGGCTGACGACGGCACACGAAAAAGACCGGCGCGACAGGCTCCCGCGCCAACGCCGTGTCGGCGATTTGAAACCGCACCCTTTTCCAATTTAAAGCATTCTATGTCGTGATGGCCCCCGCGCGGGGCCATCATGCGTGATGGGGCAGCCAAGGAGACATAAGCGATGCCAGACACCATGAAGACAATCGAGATGTGCGAGGCCGGCGGACCGGACGTCCTCCAGATCGGCTCGCGTCCGCTTCCGGTTCCGGCCGCTCACGAAGTGCTGGTCAAGGTCACCGCCGCCGGGATCAACGGTCCGGATCTCGTGCAGCGGCGCGGCCACTACCCGCCGCCCAAGGGCGCCTCCGATCTGTTGGGCCTCGAAGTCTCGGGCGAAATCGCCGCGCTCGGCGCGGACGTAACGGCCTGGTCTGTCGGCGATAGAATCTGCGGGCTGACCAATGGCGGCGGTTACGCCGAATATGTGGTGATCGACGCCGGCCACTGCCTGCCCATACCGGAGGGCGTCGGCGACATCGACGCGGCGGGTCTTTGCGAAACCTTCTTCACCGTCTGGAGCAATTGCTTCCTCGGGCGCGAATCCACCGAGGGCCAGATCTTTCTGGTTCATGGCGGCGCCGGCGGCATCGGCTCCGCCGCGACACAACTGGGCGCGGCGCTCGGCATGCGCGTCTTCACCACCTGCGCGAATGCCGACGACGCGCAATTCTGTCTCGCCAATGGCGCGGAACGCGCGATCGACTACACCAGGGAGGATTTTGTCGAGATCGTTCGCGCGGCAGGCGGTGCGAACCTGATCCTGGACATCATCGGCGGGCCTTACATCGCCCGTAACATCAAGGCCGCCAAGGCCGACGGCCACATCGTGCAACTCGCCTTCAACGCGGGATCGAAGGTCGAGATCGACCTGATGCCCGTCATGCTCAAGCGTCTGACCTATGCCGGCTCGACGCTGCGTAGCCGTCCCGACGCGTTCAAGGCGGCGGTGGCGGCGGACCTCAAAGAAAAAGTCTGGCCGCTGTTCGCGGGCGGCGCGCTGAAGACCAACACTCATGCGGTGTTGCCGTTCGAACAGGCGGCCGAGGCGCATAGGATGATGGAAGCGGCTCGCCATCGCGGCAAGATCCTGCTGACGCCGTAACGCTCCGCCGACCCGCCCGGAAACAACAACGCCGACGAAGCTGGCTCGCTTCGTCGGCGTTTTGCTGTTCTCGGCCGCCGGGCTGCCCGGCGACCCAAACCTTGCCCTATTCGGCGGCTTCTTGCACCGACGCGGCCGAGACTTTCGCCGCGCAGAACTTGAACTCCGGGATCTTGCCGTAGGGGTCCAGCATCGGATTGGTCAGACGGTTCGCCGGCGATTCGTTGAAGCAGAATGGGATGAACACCATCCCGTCGGCGACCTCGCGATCGGCCCGTAAGACGGCCTCGATCGTGCCACGGCGGGTCTCCACCGCGATCATTTCGCCGGCACGCAAACCATGCCTGGCGATCTCGCGCGGATTCATCGCTGCGATGCCCTCCGGCTCGATCGCGTCGAGCACCTCGGCGCGCCGGGTCATCGACCCGGTGTGCCAGTGCTCCAGCAGCCGCCCGGTGGTCAGCACCATCGGGAACTCCTCGTCGGGCACCTCGTCCGGCGCGCGCAGATCGGCCGGCACGATGCGGCCGCGCCCGTCAGCGGTCGGGAATCCATCGCTGAAGACCACCCACTGTTCCTCGCCGTCGGGCTTCGACGGATAGGTGACGCTCTCATTCGCCTCCAGCCGGTCCCAGGAGATGTAGTTCAGCGAGGCCATGACCTGCCGCATTTCCTCATACACCGCCGGCACACCGTCATAGGACCAGTCGAGCCCGGAGCGATTGGCGAGCTCGACGATCAATTCCCAGTCCTGCCGCGCCTCGCCCGGCATGTCGATCGCGGGCCGCCCGATCTGCACCTGGCGATTGGTGTTGGAATAGGTCCCGAGTTTCTCGGCATGGGCGGATGCCGGCAGAACGACGTCGGCATGCCATGCGGTTTCGGTGAGGAAGATGTCCTGCACGACGAGATGGTCGAGCTTGGCCAAAGCCTCGCGCGCATGGATCTGGTCCGGATCCGACATCGCCGGATTCTCGCCCATGACATACATGCCCTTGATCGATCCCTCATGGATCGCGTCAATGATCTCGACGACGGTCAGGCCCTTCGTGGGATCGAGCGTTCGGCCCCAGAAATCCTCCATCTCGCCGCGGATATCGACATTCTCGACGGACCGGTAGTCCGGGAAGAACATCGGGATCAGCCCGGCGTCCGACGCGCCCTGCACGTTGTTCTGCCCGCGCAGCGGATGCAGTCCGGTGCCCGGACGCCCGACATGGCCGGTGATCAGCGCCAGCGCTATCAGGCAGCGCGAGTTGTCGGTGCCGTGGGTGTGCTGGGAAATGCCCATGCCCCAGAAGATGATCGAGCGTTCCGAGGTGGCGTAGATGCGTGCCACGTCGCGGATCACCTCAGCCGCGATGCCGCAGACCTCGGCCATCGCTTCCGGTGCGAAATCCTTCACCTTCTCCTTCAGCGCCTCGAAGCCGCTGACATTGGCCTGGATATACTGCTGGTCGTACAGCTTCTCCTCGATGATGACATGCAGCATTGCGTTGAGGAGGGCGACGTCGGTGCCGGGCTTGAAGCGCAACCCGTGCGAGGCGTGGCGCATCAGTTCCTGGCCGCGCGGGTCCATCACGATCAGCTTGGTGCCATTTTTCGCCGCCTGCTTGAGATAGGTCGCGGCGACCGGATGGTTCTGGCCCGGCCGGGCACCGATGACGATGACGCAATCGGCCTTCAAGGCATCCATGAACGGCGCGGAAACGGCGCCCGAGCCGACGCCCTCCAGCAGTGCCGCCACCGACGAGGCGTGGCACAGCCGCGTGCAGTGATCGACATTGTTGGTGCCGAAGCCCTGTCGGATGAGCTTCTGGAAGAGATAGGCCTCCTCATTGGAGCCTTTGGCGGAACCGAAACCTGCAATCGCGCCACCGCCATCCGAATCTCGGATCTCGGTGAGGCCGGACGCGGCCCGATCCATCGCTTCTTCCCAGGTCGCTTCGCGGAAGACGTCGGAGACGTCCATGAAGCGCATGTCGATATCACCGTGCTTCGGCGCGTCGTCGCGGCGGATCAGCGGCTTGGTCAGCCGGTCCTTCGACATGGCGTAATCGAAGCCGAAGCGGCCCTTGACGCAAAGCCGGTTTTCGTTCGACGGCCCATCGCGGCCGTCGACCAGCACGATCTTGTTGTCCTTGGAATAGACCGTCGTCTGGCAGCCGACACCGCAGAACGGGCAGACCGAATCCGTCACCTTGTCGAATTCGGTGACGACGCGCTTGCGCCCGTTAGTGTCCATCAGCGTCTTTTCGTACAGCGCGCCGGTCGGACACGCCTGGACGCATTCGCCGCAGGTCACGCAGGTCGAAAAACCCATCGGGTCGTGGATGTCGAATACAGGCACTGCGTGATGGCCGCGGTCGGCCATGCCGAGCACGTCGTTGACCTGCACTTCGCGGCAGGCGCGCACACACAGATTGCAGGCGATGCAGGCATCGAGATTGACCGCGATCGCCGGATTGGACAGGTCGTGAATGCCCGGCGTGTTGTCCGGCATCCCGTGCGTCGTCGACGCCGCCACGCCGTCCGGCCCGGCATCACCATTCAACGACGGGTTCCTGCCGTCGAATTTCGACGGCAGGCGCTTGGAACCGGTGATCCCGAAATCCGCCGCCCAATTCCAGAAGGACGACTGGCTGTCGGGGCTCTCCTCGGGCGGGCGCATGTCGGCGGCCAGCATCTCGAAGACCATCTCGCGCGATTTTTTCGCACGCTCGCTCGCCGTCTTCACGACCATGCCGTCGGCAACCTTGCGCTGACAGGATGCCGCCAGCACCCGCTCGCCCTCGACCTCGACCATGCAGGCCCGGCAATTGCCGTCCGAACGATATCCCGGTTTGTCGAGATAGCACAGATGCGGAATCCGGTTGCCCTCGCGCTTGGCGACCTGCCAGATGGTTTCGTCCTTGGCGGCGAAAACCGACTGGCCGTCCAGGGTGAAGGTAATCCGCTCGGCTTGCGTCTCGAGGCGGTCGGCGTGATCGCCCGGGACGTGACCACCGTCAGCGGACGCCGCGCGGCCCGCCGAATTGTCGGGCGAGATGTTGCGCGTGTCGGCCGGATTCGCCGTGCCGTTGATATTTTCGGAACCGCTCATGACAAATCCTCCCGGAAATATTGCAGCAGATGGTTCACCGGGTTCGGTGCCGCCTGCCCGAGCCCGCAGATCGAGGCATCGCGCATGACCTGTTCGAGATCGCGGATCGTCGCCTCGTCCAGCTTGCCTTCGGTCCTTAGTAATTTTCCCATCTTCTCCGTACCGCCCCGGCACGGGGTGCATTGGCCGCAGCTTTCATGGGTGAAGAAATCGACGAGGTTCAGCGCCACGTCCTTGATGTTGTCGGCATCGGAAAACACCACGATCGCGTGGCTGCCGACGAAGGAACCCAGTTCCGCGAGCTTGCCGCCGAAATCGAGCGGCACGTCATCGAGGTTCGCCGGCAGAATCCCACCCGACGCGCCGCCCGGCAGATAGGCCTTGAAGCTGTGGCCGTCGGCCATCCCGCCGCAGTGATCCTCGATCAGCTCGCGGATCGTCACCCCTGCGGGCGCGACCTTGACGCCTGGCTGCTTGACCCGCCCGGAGACCGACCAGGAGCGCATGCCAGGATGATCGGGCTTGCCCTGCGCGCGGAACCACTCGACACCGTGTTCGAGGATTTTCGGCACCCAGTAGAGCGTCTCGACATTGTTGTTGAGCGTCGGACGGCCGAAGACACCCACCTCGGCGATGTAGGGCGGCCGGTGGCGCGGCAGGCCGCGCTTGCCCTCGATCGACTCGATCATCGCGCTTTCTTCGCCGCAGATATAGGCCCCTGCCCCGCGCCGCAGCTCGATGAAGCCCGGCGCGACCAGTCCGGCCGCTTCCAGAGCGGCGATCTCGGTCCGCAGGATTTCCAGCACCGCCGGATATTCGTCGCGCATGTAAAGGTAGATACGCTCCGCCTCGACGACATGCGCGCCGATCAGGGCGCCCTCGAACATCGGATGCGGGTTGCGTTCGAGATAGTAGCGATCCTTGAAGGTGCCGGGTTCGCCCTCGTCACCGTTGATCGTCATCAGGCGCGGGCCGGAATAGCCGCGCACGAAGCCCCACTTCTTACCAGCCGGGAAGCCGGCGCCGCCAAGCCCGCGCAGTGATGCGTCGTTGAGCTTCTCAATCACGGCATCGGCCGACAACGCACCGGAGCGTACCTGCTCCCAAATTCCATATCCGCCCTTGGCCCGGTAGGCCGCCAGCTCCTCGTAGTCGGGCTTCAGGACGCCGGTTTCGCCGGTCTGGGCCATCTTGAGCAGCCCCGCCGCGCTGGCGTGGCCGACCTCGCGGTCGCCGATCCTCGCCGCCGGCGCCACGTCGCAGCCGCCCATGCAGGGCGCGCGCAAGACACGCACGTTGGCCGGATCGACGTCCGCCTCCAGTCCGGCGATCACATCCTCGGCGCCCATGCACATGCAGGTCACCGAATCGCAGACCCGGATGGTCAGCGGCGCGGGCGTCGGCTCGCCCTCCTTCACCACGTCGAAGTGGTCGTAGAAGGAGGCGACTTCGTAGATCTCGACCTGGCTGAGCCGCATTTCCTCGGCCAATGCACGAATATGCTTGGCCTGCAGACAGCCGAATCGATCCTGAATCAGATGCAAATGCTCGATCAGGAGGTCGCGCCGCCGCGGCCGATCCCCGAGCAGATCGTGAACCTCGCGGTGCGCCCTCTCGTCGAGCTGGCGTCCTTTTGGCTTGGCGCTGTCGCGTTTGCGCGGCATTGGCGCGGCCGGTTGGTCAAGCATAATTCGGCTCCCCCCGTTTCGCGGATATCGGCGAAACATCAATTCCCACGCTCAAGCTCCGCGGAGATCTCCACGAAAACTCTGCGGTCCTCAAATGAAATGGCCGGGATGCGATCCGTTTGCTGGCGATCAGGTGGCGCCACGCCCGCTATCCCTCCGGGAGCCCTGTCCGGGGTGATTACCCTAACACGCCAGCCATGTGATGCAAGGCGTCGATCGATGCATTGCCGATCCGATTGCTATCGAATTCCAAGCGCTTGCGTCAGCGTGAGCCTGTCTACCGCCCCGCGGTTTCCGGTGGCCGGTCACGACTGAAGGCGTAGGCAGCCAGGCCCGCCACCAGCAACAGGGCGTAGAAGGCGAAAACGGTAGCGTAGGCCGCTTCCGACGACATTGCCGGATCGACGAGGGCGAAGACGCCGCCGGAGAGGAACTGGATGGCGCCGGCGCCGCCGATCGAGAAAAAGTTCAGCAACGTAATCCCGCGCCCGACCAAATGCGGCGGCATGAAGCTACGCGCATGGGCCATGATCAGGGCGTAGTTGGCACCGAACAGCGTGATCGCGGCGAGCAGAATGATAGCCGTGACGGCAGAACCAGAGCCGAGGATGGCCAGCCCCGCCAGCAAAAGCGCGGTCGCCGACGAGCCGACGATGGGAATCCATTTGCGGGTCCGGAAAATGACATCAAGCGGCCCGTAGGCGACCGTCCCCAGGATCAGGGCGACGGCCATGCCCAAGGTCGCATTGCCCACCCCCGCCAGGTCGAAACCGTAGACGTCGGCGAGATAGGGTCCGGCCCACAGGCCGCGGAGGTTTGCCGCCGGCGCATAGGCGACGAAGGCCATCGCCATCAAGGGCCAGAGTTCACGCATGCGCAGAAGGTCGAGAAGCGAGCCGCCATCGGCCGTGTTTTCAGTGGCCGGCAAGGGCGGATCGCGCACCACCCACATGATGATCAAGGCCAGCAGCACGGTCACCACGGCAAGCCCGGCCATTACCTGGCGCCAGCCGATCGCCTCCACCGCGAGCGCCAGCGGCGCCGAGCCGAGCACGCCGCCTCCAAGACCGAAGGCAACGAACCAGGACGCGAACATGGCGAACCTTCGCGGCGGAAAGGTCCGCGCGAAGATGAAGAACGCCGCCATCAGGATCGGCGCGCAGCCGGCCCCGATCAGCGTCATCGCGACGATGATCGCAACCGCCCCGTTGGCGAAAGCGAACAGCGTCGAGCCCGCGGCTGCGGCAAGAAGGAAGAGCGCGACCGTGCGGCGCGGTCCATAGCGATCGAGGGCGAAGCCGACCGGAAACTGCATCAGCGCGAAGGCGATGAACCATAGCCCCGCCGCGCTCGACAGCGCCGCCTCGCCAACCCCCAGATCCCGCGTCAGTTCGGGCGCCAGAACCGCGAGAAACGAGCGGAAAAACTGCGAGAGGATGTAGGTGACGGCGAGACTGGCGACGCCGGTCATCGGCGGTTTCCTTCGATGCTGGAAAGGCGACCGGCGCCGACCCGATCAAATCAGGAGATCGGCAAGAATGTGGTTGTCGGTGATGTCCTGGTAGCTGACGCCCCCTTCCTCGAACCGCTTCAGGAGCCCGGCGAAATTCGCCGAATCCTTGGTCTCGATGCCGATCAGGATCGAGGCGAAATCGCGCGCCGATTTCTTCAGATACTCAAAGCGCGCGATATCGTCATCGGGTCCAAGATAGTCGAGAAAATCCTTCAGCGCGCCGGGGCGCTGGGCGAGCCGCAGGATGAAGTATTTCTTCAGGCCCTCGAAGCGCAGCGCCCGCTCCTTGACGTCCGGCAACCGCTCGAAGTCGAAATTGCCGCCGGAGACGACCAGCACGACGGTCTTGCCGCGCACGCTCTCGCCCAGGCTGCGCAGCGCATCGATCGCCAGCGCCCCGGCCGGCTCCAGCACGATGCCCTCGACGTTCAGCATCTCCAGCATGGTCTGGCAGAGGCGTCCCTCGGGTGACAGGATCACCCGCTCCGCCCCGAAACCGCGCAGCGTCTCGAAGGGCAATTGGCCGATCTCGGCGACCGCCGCACCGTCGACGAAGCCGTCGAGCTGCGGCAGGCGAACCAGTTTTCCCTCGGCGAGGCTGGTGCGCAGGCTCGGCGCGCCGAGTGGTTCGACGAAGTGAAATTCGGGCGCCCCGTCGCCGTTGAAATAGCGCGTGAGCCCCGAGGCAAGCCCGCCTCCCCCCACCGGCAGGATCACCATGTCCGGCGCCTCGCCGTCGAGCTGGCGCTCGATCTCGAGCCCGACGCTGGCCTGGCCCTCGACGATGTCCTCATGGTCGAAGGGCGGCACCATCGACGCGCCGGTTTCGGCGGAATAGGCCTTGGCCGCGGCGTAGCAGTCGTCGAAAAAGTCGCCGACGAGTTCGATCTCGACCGCGTCGCCGCCGAAGATTCGCGTCTTGTCGATCTTCTGCTGCGGCGTCGTCACCGGCATGAAGATGCGACCCTCGAGCCCGAAATGCCGGCAGGCGAAAGCGAACCCTTGCGCGTGATTGCCGGCCGAGGCGCAGCAGAACTTATCCGTCGCCGAGCCGGCCGCGATGCGCTTGCGCATGAAGTTGAAGGCGCCGCGGATCTTGTAGGAGCGGACCGGCGTCAGGTCCTCGCGCTTGAGGAAAACGCGGGCGCCGTATTGCGCGGACAGATGCTCGTTGAGCTGCAGCGGTGTTTCGGGAAACAGCGCGCGGAGCGCGTCCTCCGCGCTGGCGACGCGGGTACGGAAATCGGAAGTGGTCATGAAACGGTTCTTGGATTTTGGGGCGCGCGGCGTGGCGTTCCCGGGAGATGTGCGGATCGACGGGGTGTCCCGGCGATCAGGAGGCGATGGCGCTGGCGGGCCGACCACCGCGAGCCGGACGGGTCCGTTCCACACCATACCGCGAGGCGGCATGGGGATCAGACGCGCCGGCGCCGATAATCAGGATCGCGGCTCCGCCGATCGAGATATCCGATACCATCGCACGCCCCTTTCCCGCATCCGGTTGCCGTTGCCCTCAGCCATCGGCCATCGAGGGGGATTTGTAAAGGCGGGGCCTCTCTGGGCCGGAGACCCGCCATCATCCGAACCATTGTGACTGCCGGCGACGCCTTGGATACGTCCCAATCTCGTAGTGCGATTTCAATGAAGTCGACGGTGCATCCTTACGGAGCGTTCGATTTCGATGTTAAGCTGTAGAAGGATGGCGCAATGGGGGCGGGGGGTATAATGACAGAAGTATTTTATACCTACGTATGGGGCAGCTCCGGGAGCCGGGGAGGCCCACTGACCTTTGCCAGCAAACAGAATCGCACGGTCGCCATCCGCAGCACTCAGGAAGGCAATCTGGTCTTTGGCGTTGTAAGTCGCACTCCCGGCGATTCTACCGTACAAATCCCCGACGAATTGAAGGGGCGCGTCATCAATGTCTGGCAGATAAGCCACAGCACAGCAGATACTGCCGAATTCGGGATCGAGGCAATTAATGCCTGGGACAGGCTCAAAAGCGGCAGCTATCGCTGGCCTTACGCCCTTCAGCCGATCCGTACGTGGATCATCCGAGATGCTCCGGAGTTTCGCGACCTGACTGGGTATACATCTACGACCCACACCCAGCGCGCCATTACCACCCTCCAGGAAGTGGATGAAGAGCTGGCCGCCACGCTTAAGGATCTGCTCGCTTCCAATGGCGAAGAGTTGGAGGTGATGAGCCCGCACTACCAGACCATGGCGGCCCGCGTTCAACAGCTTCGTCAGAAGCACCCTTTCGCTCTGAACGGCTATAAGATCGAACCGAACACTGAGGCCACAAACAGCATCTACGTTGCTACCCTGGGGAGAGGCGGCCGTGTCCTGAAGATCGGCCACGCACAGGATGCAAAACAGCGCGTGAGCGAATTCAACAAATTCCGCCTATCCGGTGAGCCGCAATGGGTACTTCACACGGACCAAGCCATCGGCTCAATTCACGATGCCATTGACGTGGAAAAGCAACTCGGCGAGGCGTTTGCTAACTATCGTACAGAGCCCAACAATAACGAGGTTTACGTCGGCCTCGACCCAATGACTGTTTTATCCAGATTGGCCACGGTTCGACTCCGGTGAGCTGAGCACCTTCTTCAGGCTACGTATCGCGCCGCCCCCTTCACACAAACAAATCCACCAGTTCGAACTTGTCCACGTCGACGATGCCCTTGTCGGAGATACGCAGCGCCGGGATCACCACCAGCGCCAGCAGCGAGTGCTGCATATAGGCGTTGTTCAGCGTGCAGCTGGCCTCGCGCATCGCTTCGATCAGCCGGTCGGCCTTGGCCGCGACGATCTCGGCCCGCTCGTCCGACATCAGCCCCGCGATCGGCATCTCTATCAGCGCCTTCTCCTCGCCGTCTGCGAAGAAGGTCACGCCGCCGCCAACCTCGCCCAGCCGGTTGGCGGCCAGCGCCATGTCTTCCTCGGACGTGCCGACGACGATCATGTGGTGACTGTCGTGCGCCACCGTCGAGGCCATGGCGCAGCGCCCCTTATAGCCAAAGCCCGAGACGAAGCCGTTGACCACCTCGCCGCTCGCGCGGTGACGCTCCACCAATGCGATGCGGCAGACGTCACCGGCGACATCCGGCATCGCCACACCGCCCGCGACGGACACGGTCGCCGTCAGCGCCCTGGTCGGCGCCTGGTTCTCGACCACGCCGATGACGCGAACCTTCGCTGTGTCGCCCGCCCCGGCCGGCACCGCGACGCGAAAATCCTCAGGCACTAGCGGCCGGCCGAGCTTGACCGTATCCTTGGCCGTGGCCGGATAGGCATAGGCCGGCATATCGGCTTCAAGCCCTCCGTCCGCCGCCAGACGCACGCCGCGGCCATAGACTTCGTCGATCGTCAGTTCCGCCAGATCGGAAACGATCAGGAAATCGGCCCGCCGGCCCGGCGTCACCGAGCCGATCTCGCGCTCCAGCTTGAAATGCTCGGCGGTGTTGATCGTCGCCATCTGGATCGCCGTCATCGGCTTCAAACCCTGGCTGATCGCGTGGCGGACGACCCGGTCCATATGGCCGTCGCGCACCAGCGTGCCGGAATGGCAGTCGTCGGTGCACAGGATGAAGTGCCGTGAATCGAGACCCATTTCGGTGATCGCTCGGACCTGGGCGGCGACGTCGTACCAGGCCGAGCCCAGCCGCAGCATCGCCTTCATGCCCTGGCGCACGCGCGCCGCCGCGTCCTCCATGCGGGTGCCCTCGTGGTCGTCTTCCGGACCACCGGCCACATAGCCGTGGAAAGCCCGGCCGAGATCCGGCGAGGCATAGTGCCCGCCGACGGTCTTGCCGGCTCGCCGGGTCGCCGCGATCTCGCCGACCATCGTGGCGTCGTTCGCCGCGACGCCGGGAAAATTCATCACCTCGCCGAGCCCGATGATCGCCGGCCAGCCCATCGCCTCGGCGACCTCCGCCGGTCCGAGGATCGCCCCGCCCTCTTCCAGTCCCGGCGCCGAGGGCACGCAGGACGGCATCTGCACCCAGACATTCACGGGCTGTTCGAGCGCCTCGTCATGCATCAGCCGGATGCCGGGAAGGCCGAGCACGTTGGCGATCTCGTGCGGATCGATGAACATCGAGGTCGTGCCATGCGGAATCACCGCGCGGCAGAATTCGGTCACCGTCACCATGCCGCTTTCGACATGCATATGCGCGTCGCAGAGCCCCGGCATCACATAACGTCCGGCGGCGTCGACGACACAGGTTTCGTCGCCGATCGTATGAGCCGCATCAGGACCGCAATAGGCGAAGCGCCCGGCCTTCACCGCGATGTCGGTGGCGGGAATGATCTCGCCGGAGTGCACGTTCACCCAGCGCGCATCGCGCACCACAAGGTCAGCGGCGGCGCGCCCCATGGCGACATCGACAAGTTGCGACGCCACGGTATCGAAGGGCTCTGGACGGTACGTGCTCATGACTTATCCACACCCTTGCGCCGTTTTCCGGAAGTCGAATCGAACAAGAAAGCGTGATGGCCCAGACAGCTATGCTACACTGATCTCGCATTACAACTGTTGCGATTTGCGTGCAAAACAACGGTCGAAGAAAGGCCCGCAACCTCTTCCGATAGCTGGTGCGGGCGGCGGGACTCGAACCCGCACGGGACGAAGCCCGAGGGATTTTAAGTCCCTTGCGTCTACCATTCCGCCACGCCCGCTCCTGGCGGAGCACAACTCCAAGCCGCGAGCGGTGTCAAGTTTTGTGCACAATTGCCACAGTTCACGAAAAATCCACTGACGTTCCCGCTAAAAAAGGCGTACCGTCTCGCTTGCGATGATGTTTTCGTTGCAGGTGCGGCAGAAATGGGGGCTGGCATGAGGAAATATCTGGACCGTCCCGACACCTCCACCCATTCTTGCGGAACGCCTGTTTTCGACACGTTCGAGGGCCTTTACGCCTCCGGCCTGCTCACATGCCTGAAGCGACAAAACCTGGCGCTGGATCGCCTGCGGCATGCCTTGGAAAACGAACTGGCGCTGCCGGCCCGCGGATTCCCACGTCGGAGTCACCTACGCTTCAAGGCCTGACTCCCGAAGCTTCGCATGGCCCGGTAGCCGACCGCGAGCCTTGTCTGGAACTGAGGGCGATCCAGATTTCACGCAGCCGTCCGGCTGCGCCTTTTGGTTCTCCCTGCGGGCAAGCGAATCTCCGACGCCGGTTTGGGACGGCCGAAAAAATAACCCTGCAACTCGGTACAACCGAGTGCCTGCAACTTGCAGAACTGCTCTTCCGTCTCCACTCCCTCGGCGGTGGTCGTCACACCGAGATCCCTGCCGAGCGCGATGACGAGTTCGACGATCGGCAGATGGTCCGAATTGTCGGACATGTCGCGGATGAAGGACTGATCGATCTTGATCTTGTCGAAGGGAAAGCTGCGCAGATAGCTCAGCGACGAATACCCCGTTCCGAAATCGTCCAGGGCGACCCTAACGCCCAACTCGCGCAGCTGGTGAAGGATCGTCAAGGTGTGCTCACTGTCTTCCAGCAGCACCGATTCGGTGATTTCCAGTTCCAGGCGATCGGCGGAAAGGCCGGAAGCGGCCAAGGCGTTGACCACTGCTTGCACGAGCGCCTGGCTGCGGAACTGCGCCGGGGAAAGATTGACAGCGATCCTGATCGCCGCCGGCCATCTGCTCGCTCGCTCGCAGGCCTGCCGCAAGACCCAGTCGCCCAGACTGACGATCAGCCCGATATCCTCAGCGACCGGAATGAATTCGGATGGGGGGATCATTCCCCGGGTCGGATGGCGCCAGCGGACCAACGCTTCGAAGCCACAGATTTCCTCACGCTCGGCATTGATGATCGGCTGATAGAAGACATCCAGTTCGTTATTCGGAAGCGCCTTGCGAAGGTCGGCCTCCAGTCCCTTGCGAGCTTGGAGTTGGTCATCCATCTGAGGTTCGAAGAAGCGGAACGTTCGTTTTCCGCTGGTCTTGGCTTCATAGAGTGCGAGATCGGCCTGCTTGAGAAGGACACCCGCGTTATCCGCCGTCCCCTTGAACTCGGCGATACCGATGCTCAGCCCAATCAGGACTTCCTGTCCGTCGATTTCGTAGGGCGCGCCGACCGCCTCGATCAGCCGGGAAGCAATTGCGGCGAGGTCGCGAGGCTCGTCAGACGGCAGGAGAAGCAGCGTGAACTCGTCGCCCCCGACGCGCGCAACGAGATCCTTCTCGCGGACGTTGCGGCGCAATCGGTCGGCCACGCATTTCAACAACTCGTCGCCCCGCTGATGGCCTAGGGTGTCGTTGACGTCCTTGAACCGGTCGAGATCGAGACACATGATGGCGAGGAAACTCTGGTCTTGCAGGGCGCGGGACAGAGCTTGATCCAATCTCTCGCCGAACAGGACCCGGTTGGCCAAGTCGGTCAACGAGTCGAAATGCGCCATGTGAACGATCTGGTGTTCCACCCGGCGCAGGTCGGTGATGTCCTCGTATGTCGCGATCCAACCGCCGTCCCCGAGCGCGGCGTGCGTGACCGAAATGGAGCGCCCGTCGAAGCACTCCTGGACAAAAACCGAACTCCGGTGATCGTAAATCAGTCCTTGTTGCTGCGCGTGGATCTGCCTCAGGGCCGCCGAGCAATCCGCTTCGTCGGCTTCCCTCACCAACCGATCGAGCGGAACGCCCGGCTGCAGCGCCGTGTAGGATAGACCGAACATCTCGCCAAATCGCTCGTTCCACACGACCAGGTGCCCTTGCGTGTCGAACATGCACAGGCCCTGAGACATGTTGCTCAAGGCCGCCCTGAACCGATGATTTTGGGTCTGCAGCGCCGCCGAGGTCGCTCTGAGGTCGTCGGCCAGGTCGTGAAGGTCGTCGTGTGCCCGGCCCAGCAGCCGGTTGTTCCAGACCAGCAGCAGGATCAGCGCAATGCCACAAACGATCAGGCCGGCAGCCAGTCCCGTGAAGATGTAATGGAGGCGCAGCAGTGCCTTCTGATCCTCCGCGACGCGCTCCGCCCCCAGTTGAGTCGCGAAGGATGCAAGCGAGGCGAGTTCCGATTCGAAGGGTGACAGCAACCGCTCGGTTTGGCGAGCAATGACCGGTTCGCCGGCACGCGCCAACAGCGGCTCAACCGAGGTGAGCACGTCTTCCAGACGCTGAACGATCCGGCGAGCATGCGAATCCTTCTCGATGAATTCGGCCGCCTCGCCCTGCTTCAGGATGTTGACCCGATTCAGCAGGATATCGAAGCGAAGCATGACCTCGTCGCCGTCCACGCCGCTGCCGGGGACAGCGATGGCGGAAACACGCTGCTGCAAGCGCGTGAATTCCACCAGCGCTTGGGTCACCGCCCATGTCGTGTTGTAGCTGGCCACTTGTCGAAGCGCCTGTTGGCGGTCGACGATCAGGTTGGAAATGTAAGCCGTCGCCAGGACGAAGCAGCCCACAGTAACCGCCAGCAGCAGTTGGACGAGTCGCATCGCCATTGTGGGTTTCTCGCGAGCGGAAAGGTTATTCAACGATCAGCTTGGAGAGTTGCCACGCCGAGCGGCCGTAAAAAGTCTGGCTCTGCAGCGCTACGTCACTGTCATACGGATAGACGATGAAGAGCGGTCCCTTGTCCCGAACAGGCATATATTCGCTGTCCCGCTTGAGGGCGATGATGGTGCCGTGCCTCGCAAAATCCTCGATCGGGATCTCGGTGCTGTAGTCATTCAGTGCCACGGCTTTCACCCGTGTGCCACGAGCGCCGAGCAGTGTCATCAGCTTGTCCAGCCGGACGCCTTCGAATTTCACCGGATTGTCGTACCACGGCGTCATGGTCTCGAAAGTGACAGTCCCGAGCGCTTCCAGCATCTCCCGATCGAATTCAGCGCTGTCGCCGGCATTGGTCACCTCAATCTTGCCGGACACCGTCAAAATCGGCTTTCCAGCGGGGCTTTGGAGACCTTCGGCATAGGCGACCGCCCCCGCGAACAGGAGACAAAATCCCGCCATGGCAGCGCTTGGGGCAAGCTTTGCTCGTGGTCGAAGCATGTCACTTCCTTCCATTTGCAGACGCGGGATTATGCGCAGCGAATGCTAACCGTTGATGAAGGCGACCAACGCGGCAGAAAGATCGGCGGCGTTATGGCCCCGATCGAATTTTAATAAAACCATAAAGTATGCGTATTAAACGTCACCGAGCCAATTGGGGAGGTTGGACGCCCATGAACTTTCATCCCGCAAAATCGCTTCACCAGCAACTGTGCAACGAACGGGTCGAGGATATTGATCAAGCCGGGCGGGAGGCGATGAGGGTCTTGGTTGCCGCCAAGCTCGGCGAACTCTTCGACATCCTCCAGATTGATCACCAAAGCGACCACAACACCCGCGACACCCCGGAGCGGGTCGCCAAGATGTACGTGGAGGAGATTCTGCGCGGCCGTTATACGGCACCGCCGGAGATCACCGAATTCGACAATGCCGAAGGCTACGACCAGCTCATCGTGACGGGACCGATCGATGTGCGCTCGACATGCGCCCATCACCTGATGCCGATCTATGGCCACGCCTATATCGGCATTCTGCCAGCCACCGGCGGCAAGCTCATCGGTCTGTCCAAATACGATCGAATCGTCGATTATTTTTCCGCGCGCCTGCAGATCCAGGAAGAACTGGTCAATCAGATCGGGCGATTCATCTGCGAGCGGACCAAACCTCGCGGTCTGGCCGTCCGGATGAGCGCCGTGCACATGTGCAAGACCCATCGCGGGATCAAGGCATCCCACCGAAGCCGCATGGTCAGCTGTTGCTATTTTGGAGAAATGGACAGCGATCGATCCCTCAAAGCCGAGTTCCTGCAGGAATGCCTTGCGTTGGAACGCGGCGCAGGCGACTGAGTCTGCCCGCTGCCTCGACGACCCGTTCCAGGAGATTTCGATGAACCAGCAAGTCCGCGCAGCCTCCTCGACGATCGAGCCGCGGGCGATCTACCGTTCGACCAAAGCCTATGATCACAGCGAGGGACTCTCGTGCTGCTTTCGCCAGTGGCGGGCCACACACTCCCATTGCCGATTGATCCACGGATACGCGCTCGCCTTTCGCTTCGTTTTCGCCACCTTCGAACTCGACCGGCACAATTGGTGCTTCGACTTCGGCGGGCTGAAACCGGTCAAGACGTGGCTGAAGGAGATGTTCGACCATACGATGATCGTCGCCGAGGATGATCCGGAACTGTCGCGCTTCGAGTCACTCGCCGCCGCGGATCTCGTCGATTTGCGCGTGCTGCCGGCGGTGGGCTGCGAGGCAACGGCGAAATTCGTTTTCGACTATGTCTCGAAATTCCTCCAAGCGGAGAGCGGCGACCGTGTCTGGCTCGAAAGCGTCGAAGTCTGCGAACATGGCGGCAACTCGGCGATCTACGCCATCCGCTGAGACGCCGACCGCGCGACGAAGCGGCGTTCCTTGAATGCTCGCCCGGAGCGGCGGGCAGCGGCATCGCCACCACCCGCCCCCCGGCATCCGGACCTTGCCCGGACACATTCGACCTTGTGCTCAGGCCGCGACTTTCGCTGCGATCTCGGCGATATGTTTGCCCTGGAAGCGGGCTCCGTCGAGTTCGATCTCGCTCGGCATGCGCGACCCATCGCCCTTGGCTATGGTCGTCGCGCCATAGGGCGAGCCGCCAACGATCTCGTCCATGTTCATCTGGCCGGCAAAAGCATAGGGCAGGCCGACCACGATCAGGCCCTGATGCAGCAACGTCTTGTGGGCCGACAAAAGCGTGGCCTCGTTGCCGCCGTGCTGGGTCGCGGAGGACGCAAAAGCACCGCCGACCTTGCCGACCAGAGCGCCCTTCGCCCAGAGCGGGCCGGTGCGATCCCAGAAAGCCTGCATCTGCGAGCACATGTTGCCGTAGCGGGTCGGCACGCCGATGATGATCGCGTCGTAGTTCGGCAATTCCATCGGATCGCATTCGGGATAGGGATGATCGGTCTTGAATCCCGCCGCCTCGACGACCTCCTGCGGCGCGGTCTCCGGCGCCCGCTTGATGTCGACGCTGGCGCCGGCGCTTTCGGCGCCTTCCGCGACAGCCTTGGCCATCGCCTCGATATGACCGTAGCTGGAATAATAGAGGATCAGGACCTTCGCCATTCTCATCTCCTTCGCTTTGATTGAACGATTGTCGGCTGTTGGGCCTTGGGGGAGATAACGCAAAAGGGGGCGGGAAGGATCGCGGCAATCCCGCGACGGACCGTCGCCGCAATGGCGACACAGGCTCAGGCCGATGTTTTCAAGCGATCGGAAGTCCGAGTCGCCCTTGCCATCGTCACGGAGCGCCCCTTCTTATCTGCTTCCCATCGTTCGCCCTGGAGTGCCTCCATGATCGCCATGCCAGCCACCGCCGCGATGCTGGCGATCGGCGACGAACTCCTGTCCGGGCGGACGAAGGACCGCAACATCGCGCATCTCGCCGAAGTCCTGACGGTCGCGGGCATCGATCTGAAGGAGGTGCGCATCGTCGGCGACGAACCGCACATCATCGCCGACACGCTCAACACGCTCCGCCGCAGCTACGACTACGTCTTCACGTCCGGCGGCATCGGTCCGACCCATGACGACATCACCGCCGATGCCGTTGGCGCGGCGTTCGGTCTGACCGTCGGCGAGCATCCGGAAGCGCTCCGCCGGCTGGCGGAGAACTACGCCCGCCGCGGCATGGAGTTCACCGAGGCGCGGCGACGCATGGCGCGGACACCGGACGGCGCCAGCCTGATCGACAACCCCGTCTCCGTCGCGCCCGGCTTTCGTCTCGACAATGTCTTCGTCATGGCCGGCGTGCCGTCAGTGTTCCAAGCGATGCTCGGCCAGATTGTCGATACGCTACCGGCTGGTCAGGCGATCGAATCCGCCGCCTTCGCCTGCCCGTATGGCGAAGGCGACATCGGCGATCCGCTGCGCGCATTGGCGAAGGACCATCCGGGCGTCGCAATCGGCTCCTACCCCAAATTCGACGGCAACAGCTACTCGACCGAAATCGTCATCCGCTCGCGTGACCGCGCGGCTCTCGACGCGGCGGCTGAGGCGGTCAAGGCAATGCTGGGCGAGATGGAAAGCGGAGCGTTCCAGGCTCGCTGATTTCCCGTTCAAGAGTCGAAATGGTTCGCGCCGGTCAAGGGCATCCGCGCGGTCCCGATCGACCGCCATCAAGGCGATTTCTTGGAGACAACTTTTCGAATTCTCGCAGGTGCGAGACATGATTCTTCAAATCGGACGACAATGGACATTCGGCACATTATTGCCGCAAATTAACTTGACCGCGCCAATTTGTCGCACTCAAATGTTCGTCGGCTACGGAGTTTGAGGGCAAATTGAGTATCGAACTCCCGTCGTCCGTGGCGTGGGAGGGACGATCATGCAGAATGCGTTGGGTCTGATGGGCGACCAGGCGCTGATGGTCGCCATAGCGCTCACGTTGGGCGTCGCCGGTATCACCGCACTGTTTCTCGCGCTGTTCTGGCCGCGACGCTGGCGGATGAAGTATCGGATGGAGATCGGCTTCGTCATTCTTCTGGTCAGCCTGGTATTTTTTGCCGATCAGCGAAGCACCGCGACCTTCCAGGCTTATGAGACCGACCTTCGCAACAGGGGAGTTTCCGGCCAGACCGTCGATCCCGCCGCGCGGGCAGCGTTCGATCAGCAGATCACCGTCCTGGCCTTTCAGTGGGGCTTCGCCTTCACGACCGAGGGCGGCAAGATCAGCCGCAACGCGGTACGCGTCGAACCGGATCAGAAAGTGCTGTTCCGCATCCTCAGCAACGACGTGATCCACGGCTTCAACATTCCGGTCGCCGGCCTGACCACCGAATTCGATCCCGGCACCGATCGAGAGGTCTGGATCCGGGCACCGACCAAACCCGGCAAATACCTCATCCAGTGCGTGAATTATTGCGGCGTCGGCCACGCGCAGATGAAGGCATGGCTAGTCGTCGGCGACGCCGACGCCGACATGGCCTGAGCGGAGGCGGCACGACATGGCCAGCACACTGGACATCGAACGCATGGGCGAAAAGCCGCATTGGCGGCCCGAGAACCTGATCGGCGGGATGGGGCTCCGCGACTTTCTGTTCTCCAACGACTACAGAATCATCGCGGTCAAGGGCATCCTGACATCGTTTCTGATGCTGGCGCTGGGCGGGGCCTTCGCTCTGGCGTTCCGCACGGAACTGGCGGCCCCGGATATCCAGTTCATGGGGGCGCAGCCCTACATGACGCTGATGACGCTACACGGCATGCTGATGGTCTTCGGCTTCGTCATCCCGATCGTCATCTCGATCTGCTATTTCCTGATGCCCAAGGTTCTGGGAACGGGCCGGCTTCTGTGGGCCGGGACGGCCCAGGCGAGCTACTGGACCTTGATCGCCGCGGCGGCACTCTTGATCATCGGCCGACCCGATTTCACCTGGACGCTCTATCCGCCAATGTCGCTGCGGGTCGGCGGCGATTTGGTCTGGATGGGCTATCTCGCCGTGGTTCTGGTCGCCGTCTCGGAATTTCTGGCCGGGATGGTGCTGCTGCGCAACGCGCTCGCGTCCCCGGCGCCTTGGACCCGCAAGCCGCTTCTAGCCTGGGCGATGATATCGGAGGCCAGCCTCCTGATGCTCTCGACGCCTCTTCTGGGCCTGACCGGGGCTGTCCTGCTGACAGACTGGCTGGGCGCCACCGCGCTGTTCGACCCAGGCCGGGGCGGTGACGTGATGACCTTCATGTACGTGTTCTGGTTCTATGGTCATCCGGCCGTCTATCTTCCGCTAGTGCCGGCGATCGCCATCATCTACACGCTGCTGCCGCGGCTACTGGGCCGGCCGATGTGGAGCTACACCTCGGGCGTTGTCGCCTTTCTGTTACTGGCCGTACTGTCCTTCGTGGTGTTCCCGCATCATTTCCAGCCAGCATCCACCGTGCATGGCTTCCTGCAGCGGGCGACCCAGGTGCTGACACTGCTGATCTTCATTCCCAGCACCCTGCATGTATTCAACTGGATCGCGACGCTCTGGAGTGATCGGATTCCGGCCTCGGCGATGGCGGCGGCGCCGTTCCGCTTCATGATGGGCGCGATCTTCTTTTTGATCATCGGCGGCGTCACCGGATTCCTGAACGCCCAGATTTCCATCGACAGCGACTTCATTCACAACACCTACTGGGTGCCGGCGCATTTCCACGCCATGTTCCTCGGCTTCGCCGGGCAGATGGCGATCGCCGGCGTCTATTTCCTGTATCCCTACTTCACCGGCCGAATGGTCAATCGGGCGCTCGCGGACATCCATTTCTGGATCTGGCAGGTCGGCATCTTCGCCAAAGTCATGCTGATGTATGCGCTCGGCTATGCCTACTTCCCCCGATGGGTCGTCGACTACCTGCCGCTGGCCGAGTGGACGGGCGCGCAGATGATGCTGACCGGCGCGGCCTATCTGATCGGCCTCGGCTTCCTGGTCTTCGTCTTCAACATCGTCTGGAGCGCCACGCGCGGGCCATTGGCGGCCGGCGATCCGTGGCTCGTCAGCGACGAGGCACGGGTTCGCCCGGCCACAGTTCCGGCCGAATAAGGAGGCCCCGGCAATGATCCTCAGATTGTTCACGCTGGTCGGTGTGGTCGCGATCGCCGGGGCGCTTTATCTTGTGCTCCCGCAAGGCATCGGGCCGGCGGCGTTCCAGGCCGTTCCGGATCAGTCGGCGCTGGCTGGCTACGTCGAGGCGGGCCTGTTCCCCGATCCGGACAGCCTGTCGGAAAACGACGATGTCGGCCATGGCGTCTTCGAGGAGCCCGCCGAGGACGAGGCAAGAATCGCCGCCGCCCGGGAGGCGATGGGCGCCATGCCGGGAATGAGCGGCATGCAGATGGATGGTGCGGCGCCAATGGACATGGCCGGAGACGGCGCCGCTTTAGTGAACGAGGAGCAAACGACGCAGCCCACCAATGACGATATGGCGGCTATGCCGGGCATGAACGACGAGGCTGCCGACAGTGGCTCGACTTCCACCGACGCGCCGATGGAGATGGCGACCGAACAGACGGCCCAGCCCGCCGACGACGGCGTGGCGGACATGCCGGGAATGTCCGGCGAAGTCCCAGACAATGCTGGCGGTGACGGGCTGGTCGTCCTGGCTGCCGATGCCTCTGTCGATCGCGAAATCGAAATGACGATGCGGGAATGGGGCTATTCGATTGGCGAGCTGGATGTGCAGCCGGGCGAGCGCATCCGGTTGAAAATCCGCAATGCCGGCGAGATCCCCCATGAGTTCATGTTCATGCCGATGGCGAACATGCAGGCGATCGGCTATCGGCTCGAGCGGGCGGACTGGAACCTTCTGGAACACGAGGCGCCCTATGAGCGCTCGCTCATCCTGCCCGGCCAAAGCTTCGAGGTGACCATGCGCATCGCGAAACCTGGCGCATGGATGTTCATGTGCATGTTCCCGTATCACATGCAGTTCGGCATGATGGGGCAGATGGCGACACCCGGCCTGAGCATGGCGATGTAGGCTCTGCGTCAGCAGGTCACGCCAGACCCTTCAGCGGTGTCCGTGTGAGCCCTCTGACACTTGGCGATTTTCCGCACGTTTCGAGGATCGTTACCGCGGCGGCGTTCGGCCCGGTGACAACGGTTCATCCGCGCTGCCTTCAGACTGCTTGCCTTGCCTTTCGCATACCTCTATCGCATCCGCTTTGCCGCCCCAGCCGGAGAGCCGCCATCATGTCCACGGTCGACAAATCCTTCCCCGTCTCCTGGGACCAGTTCCACCGCGATGCCAGGGCCCTGGCCTGGCGGCTCGCCGGAATGCGGTCGGACTGGAAGGCGATCGTCTGCATCACCCGCGGCGGCCTCGTGCCGGCGGCCATCATCGCCCGCGAGATCGGCACACGGCTGATCGAGACGGTCTGCATCGCCTCGTATCATGACTATAGTGAACAGGGTGAGTTGAAGGTCCTCAAGGAGGTCTCGCCGGTCCTTCTCGAGGACGATGGCGAGGGTATCCTGATCGTCGACGACCTAACTGATACCGGGAAAACCGCCGGTCTCGTTCGGGCGATGCTGCCGAAGGCCCATTTCGCCACCGTCTACGCCAAGCCGAAAGGCCGGCCGATGGTGGATACGTTCATTACCGAGGTCAGTCAGGACACCTGGATCTTCTTTCCCTGGGATCTCGGCCTGACCTTTCAGGCGCCGATCGGCAAAACCACCAAGGGCTGAACCCCTCTCACCAAGGCGGCAAACCGCACTGTCCCTGCTGACCCGCCCTAACCCAAGGCCGGCTCCGCGATGGCAAACTCCGTTATAAAAATGAGCCCGCGATCCGACCAATCTCGATCGATGGTTCCAGCGAGTTGTCTGACGATCAGCTTGTCGAGAAGCTCACCGCCGAAGCCTGACGGCTCGGCATCGTCGGAGCTCGGCGCCGCAGACATATCGGATCGACCCGTCTCCCGCCAGGTGAAGAGCAGCCTTCGTCCCTCCCCGTCCGGCCGCGATTCCTGCCAATCGATATCGATGGTCCCTTCCCTGCCCGGCGCCAACGCGCCGTATTTCGCCGCGTTCGTCGCTAACTCATGCAGGATCATTCCGATGGTCACCGCATCACCGGGGTTGATCCAGACCTCGGGACCTGCCGCGCGGATTCGGGTTCCAACGTCGTAATGTTCGGTTTCCGATGCCACGATCGCGGCGAACGACGCGCCCCTTCCGTCGGCCGTCATTACCAGAGATTGCGTCTTGGCCAGTGAGCCGAGGCGCTCGAGAAGCACCGGGCGGATTGCTTCCGCCGATTGCTTGGAGCGCAGCGAAAGCGACACGATCGCCTGGACCGTTGCCAGCGAATTCTTCACCCGATGGGCCATTTCGCGGGACAGGAGTTGCGCCTGCTCCTCCGCTTCGCGACGGAATCGCACCTCTTCGCGCAGCACCAGTTCCGTTCCGAGCATCGCCACCAGATCCTCGATCGCTCGACGATCCTCCGCTGTCCAATCGCGCGGCACGTGATCGATCGCGCAGAGGGACCCGATGACGGCGCCGTCCGGGGTTCGAATCGGCACCCCGAGATAGGCCGCAACGCCGAGGTCGGGAATTGCGAGATTATCCCGCACCAGCGGATGCGATCGCGCATCGTCGACGACCAGCGGCTCGCCGCTGGCCACGACATGCTGGCAGAAGGAATGGCTCAGCGGGGTTTCCCGACGCTCGGCCCAAACGTCCGGCAGGCCAACCTGGCTTTTGAAAAATTGCCGATCGGTATCCAGAATCGATATCAGGGAAACCGGGACGCCGATGATTCGCGAGGCGAGACGCGTAATCCGGTCGAAAGCGACTTCCGGTTCCGTGTCCAGAAGGTCAGCGGCGGTCAATCCGGCGCGCGAATCGCCCGGTGAAGCCACCGCGTCTTTCACCCGAACTCCCTCATTGGCCGTTGCCTCCATCAAATCAGTCATGACTCGCGCTGCCCCTGAACGCAAATCAGTGCGGTCGCCCTTAGATTGGTGCATGCGCCACCCGAAACTGAATGCGATCTTCGATGTCGCTCCGCTGATGCGATATTTGAACCACACTGGCAAGACGGGCTGCCGATTCGGCCTCGTCGACACAACGGGAACGAGTATCGGGACTTATCCCCGCTATCCTCGTGAAAGCGAAGCCGGGGGGCGAGATTCGCGGAGTGTACTTTCGGCTGCGTTGACCACCCCACGGGACTCACTCTAGCTTGCTGGCGCGCACCTGCCTGACGGGACCGGAGGCAGGCGTGTCCTTCCGCCCACAGGCGGAGGGAAAAGCGGGAAAAAGCCCGCGATCCGGTCGAGCGATCCGAAATTAACGGTCGCTTAACCAGTCGAAATACACTATATATAGTATCGTTGAATGCCCCTCACACAAGATGGGCGATCACGGACAATCGCGGGATATGCACCGGGTGGAGGGGGAACTTCGCCGGCGGGGCGATTCTTTGTGGCAAAATTTTAAACGAGGATGGGACCGTCATGGGCATGAAGATCGATCGCCGATACACCGAGGCCGGCAAGGGCGCCTATGACGCGATCCCCTTTCGCAAGGCGACGAGCGAGATCCGCAACCCGGATGGCTCGGTGGTGTTCCGCCTCGCCGATATCGACGTGCCGGCGCAGTTCAGTCAGGTGGCGTCCGATATTCTGGCGCAGAAATATTTCCGCAAGGCCGGCGTTCCCGCCCGCCTGAAAAAGATCGAGGAGAACGACGTTCCCTCGTTCCTGTGGCGTTCGGTCGCGGACGAGGCGGCACTTGCGAAGCTGCCCGAGGCCGAGCGCTATGGCTCCGAGATGGACGCCCGGCAGGTCTTCGACCGACTCGCCGGCACCTGGACCTATTGGGGCTGGAAGGGCGGCTATTTCGCCTCGGAAAAGGACGCGGCCGCCTTTCGCGACGAACTCGCCTACATGCTCGCAACCCAGAAGGTCGCGCCCAACTCGCCGCAATGGTTCAACACCGGCCTTTTCTGGGCCTACGGCATCGACGGTCCCGGCCAGGGCCACTACTATGTCGACTATCGCTCCGGCGAACTGACCCGTTCGACCTCGTCCTACGAGCACCCGCAGCCGCATGCCTGCTTCATCCAGTCCGTCGCCGACGACCTCGTCAATGACGGCGGCATCATGGATCTGTGGGTGCGCGAGGCGCGGCTGTTCAAATACGGCTCGGGCACTGGCTCTAACTTCTCCTATCTGCGCGGCGAAGGCGAAACGCTCGCCGGCGGCGGCAAATCGTCCGGCCTGATGAGCTTCCTCAAGATCGGCGACCGCGCGGCCGGCGCGATCAAGTCCGGCGGCACCACCCGGCGCGCCGCCAAGATGGTCGTCGTCGACATCGACCATCCGGACATCGAGAAGTATATTTCCTGGAAGGTGCGCGAGGAGGAAAAGGTCGCCGCCCTCGTCACCGGCTCCAAGACCGTCTCCAAACACCTCAAGGCGATCCTGTCGGCCTGCGTCAATTGCGAGGGACCGGACGGCGACTGCTTCGACCCGATGAAGAACCCGGCGCTGAAGCGCGCCGTCAAGGACGCCAAGCGCGCCCAGGTGCCGGAAAACTACGCCAAGCGCATCATCCAGTTCGCGCGCCAGGGCTACACCGACCTGGAATTCCCGGTCTTCGACACCGATTGGGATTCGGAGGCCTATCTCACCGTCTCCGGCCAGAACTCCAACAACTCAGTCTCTCTCAGGGACGACTTTTTGCGCGCGGTCGAACAGGACGGCGATTGGGATCTCATCCGCCGCACCGACGGCAAGGTATCGAAGACCCTCAAGGCCCGCGAGCTTTGGGAGCAGATCGGCTATGCCGCCTGGGCCTCTGCGGATCCGGGCCTGCACTTCAACACGACGATGAACGACTGGCACACCTGCCCGGCGGCTGGCCCGATCCGCGCGTCGAACCCGTGCTCGGAGTACATGTTCCTCGACGATACGGCGTGCAATCTCGCCTCGCTCAACCTCATCCAGTTCCGCGAGGAAGGGCTGGACGGACCGGACGGCATCAAGCGCTTCGACACGGCGGCCTTCGAACACGCGACACGGCTGTGGACCATCGTCCTCGAAATCTCCGTCATGATGGCGCAGTTCCCGTCGAAGGAGATCGCCCAGCTCTCTTACGACTACCGCACGCTCGGCCTCGGCTTCGCCAATATCGGCGGCCTGTTGATGACCGCCGGCATTCCGTATGATTCCGACGAGGGCCGGTCGATCTGCGGCGCCATTTCGGCGCTGATGACCGGCGTCGCCTACCGGACCTCGGCCGAAATGGCCGGTCATCTCGGCGCCTTCCCCGACTACGAGCGCAACGCCGACGCCATGCTGCGCGTCATGCGCAATCATGCCCGCGCCGCTCACGGCCTACCCGACGGCTACGAGGCGCTGTCGGTCGACCCGGTGCCGCTCGATCACGCCTCGCTCGACGACAAGCGCCTCTCCGGCCGCGCCAAGGCGGCCTGGACCGAGGCCGTCGAACTCGGCTCCGAGAACGGCTACCGCAACGCCCAGGTCTCGGTCATCGCGCCCACCGGCACGATCGGCCTGGTGATGGACTGCGACACCACCGGCATCGAGCCCGACTTCGCGCTGGTCAAGTTCAAGAAGCTCGCCGGCGGCGGCTATTTCAAGATCATCAATCGCGCCGTGCCGGAGGCCCTCACCTCGCTCGGCTACGCCCCGCACGAGATCGCCGAGATCGAGGCCTACGCCGTCGGCCACGGCAATCTCGACCAGGCGCCGGCGATCAATCCCTCCTCGCTGAAGGCCAAGGGCTTTGCCGATGCGACGATCGAGAAGATCAACGCGTCGCTGAAGAGCGCCTTCGACATCAAGTTCGTGTTCAACCGCTGGACCATCGGCGACGAGCAGATGTCGGCCCTGATGGTGCCGGAGGAAAAGCTCTCCGATCCGGCCTTCGACCTGCTGTTGCATCTGGGTTTCTCGAAGAAGGACATCGATGCCGCCAATGTCCATGTCTGCGGGGCGATGACCCTGGAAGGCGCACCGTTCCTCAAAGACGCGCATCTGCCGGTGTTCGACTGCGCCAATCCCTGCGGGCGGATCGGCAAGCGCTATCTGTCGGTTGAATCCCACATCAAGATGATGGCGGCGGCGCAGCCGTTCATCTCCGGCGCCATCTCCAAGACCATCAACATGCCGAACGAGGCGACGGTCGAGGATTGCAACGCCGCCTACATGCTGTCTTGGAAGCTGGCGCTGAAGGCCAACGCGCTCTACCGCGACGGCTCCAAGCTCTCGCAGCCGCTCAACGCCTCGCTGATCGCCGATGACGACGAGGACGAGGACATCGTCGAGGAGGCGACGGCGGCGCTGATTGCCGCCTCGGCGCCCGCCCGCGCGGCCGAGGTCGCCGAGCGGATCGTGGAGCGCATCGTCGAACGGGTGGTGCGCGACCGCGAGAAACTGCCGAACCGGCGCAAGGGCTACACCCAGAAGGCGATCGTCGGCGGCCACAAGGTCTATCTTCGCACCGGCGAATTCGACGACGGGCGCATCGGCGAGATCTTCATCGACATGCACAAGGAGGGCGCCGCCTTCCGCGCGATGATGAACAATTTCGCCATCGCCATCTCGCTCGGCCTGCAGTTCGGCGTGCCGTTGGAAGAGTATGTCGAGGCGTTCACCTTCACGCGGTTCGAACCGGCCGGCATGGTCCAGGGCAACGAGGCGATCAAGAACGCCACGAGTATCCTCGACTACATCTTCCGGGAGCTAGCCGTCTCCTATCTCGGTCGGCACGATCTCGCTCATGTCCAGCCGGAGGAGTTCGGCACTTCGGGTCTCGGCCGCGGCGTCGATGGTGACAAGCCGCAGCCGGTTTCGCCGGTCTCGCACGGCATGGTGCGCGGCCAGACCGCGAAGTTCCGTTTGGTCTCGAATGACCCGGCCGGCGCGCTGGCAGGATCACCGGCCGGCGGCACTCTTACCGGTCCCGGCGATCGCGGCGGCGGCGAGCCCGCGAAAGGCGCGGCGACGGTGAAGGCCTCGGCCCGCGCCGCCGCCAACACCAGCGGCCCCGGCGGCAACGTCGCTGCGGCCGCAAATTCCGGCCGGGGCGGCAGTGTGGTCGCGGCGGCGGCCTCGGCAACACCGGCAACGGCCTCGGCCATCGCTTTCAAGCGCAACTACGAGGAGGCGCCAGTCGCCACTCCCGCCCGGACCGCTGACGTCACTCCGGCGCAAGGGCTGTTCGACCAGCCGCTTGCCTATCCGGCGAGCGACAAGGACGCGGCCAACATCGCGGACAAGGCCGCGCCGAAGGCATCGACCGCCGAGCGGCGGGCGATGGCAATGATGAAGGGCTATACCGGCGACAGCTGCGCCGAATGCGGCAACTACTCGATGGTCCGCAACGGCACCTGCCTGAAATGCGACACCTGCGGGTCGACGAGCGGCTGTAGCTGAAGGGGTCGGCCTGACGCGTCACCTGACGCGTCACCGAATCTGGCTCTACGTCGTAAGGTTGGCTCGATTTCGTATGGAGCTGGCTCACCTCGATGAAAAAGTCGGAGAACCTGAGAGAGTCCGCGGGGCGCCCCTCCCCGAGGAGCCCGCTGCTCTCCTTACTGGCGAGGCGCCGTCAAGGACGTTCGCCGCCTGCTCCAGAATGGCCGGGCGGACGAGGCACGGCAGCGCCTCGATGACGTCCGTGTCAGATTCGCGGCGGCCAAGACGTCGGAACTCCGCCCGGTGCCGGTGTCGAACGTCTACAGAGGTGCCACCCTGGTTGATGCCCAAGGCAAAGTTCCAGGAGAATTCAGCGGCATGAGCACGCCGGGTGGCGGATCTGTGGTGATCGGCGACTGGCAGGACATGCTTGGCTTCATCGACATTGGCGGTGAAAAACTGTCCTACCGCCTGACCGGCTGACCGGCTGATCGGTTGATCGGTTGATCGGTTGATCTTTGGCCCTCCTGGGACATGGGGCAAGGTATTTGTGGTGCTGGCTAACTAGTCGACCCGGAAAAAGCGGTTGCAAAGCCCATCGTGCGAGCCGCAAAGTTCCCGGCCGCGATGGTTTTCGTCGTCGATCGGCATGGTCAAAGATGGGGGCTCCTGCGCAGCCTCGAATTTCGATTACCATCTCGAAAGGTAACCTAGACGGACGATTGAGAAGCGATATGTCTGGCGGGGTTGACGGAGAAAGTGGAGGTCAGGATGAAAAATCCGGCTGACGATCACAGCAGACAAATCGCTCCTGTTTCGAGAAGTCGCCGCGCCTTCTTGCGCGGCATCTCGGGGAGCGGCTTGGTCGTGGGCGGTCTCCTCGTCAGCGCGGACGCGGATGCGGAGGAGTCTCGCAGCGTCGAAAGCCAGGAGGGGTATCGGGAGAACGGCCATATCCGCCGCTATTACGAGCTGTCGCGCTTTTGAGGCGCCAGTCCAGGGATCGTTACCGTGCTACAGAAAAAAACTTCCGCCGCAAGCAGCCCCTGCCGCACCACACCGAGGTCTGGCTCTGGGACGGTTTCCCGTCGCAGCTTCCTGCGGAACTCCGGGCTGGCCGTTGTAGGCCTTGCCGGAGCAAGCGCTCTGCGCAGTGGGATGGTAAGCGCGCAGACTGACAATCAACCTGCTCCTGAAACGGGTACGCAGGTCAAGAAGACCATCTGCCCGTTTTGCGCGGTGGGCTGCTCCATCTGGGCGGAAGTCCAGAACGGCGTCTGGATCGGACAGGAGCCTGCCTTCGAAAGCCCGATCAATCTCGGCACCCATTGCGCGAAGGGCGCGGCTACTCGAGAGCTGGCCATCGGCGCTCGGCGTCTGAAATACCCGACCAAGCTCGAAAACGGCAAATGGGTGCGCATAACCTGGGAACAGGCGATCAACGAGATCGGCGACCAACTGCTTGAAATTCGAAAAAGCAAGGGGCCAGACTCCGTCTATTGGCTCGGATCGGCGAAGTTTTCCAACGAAATGGCCTATCTGCACCGCAAGTTTACCGCCTTGTGGGGCTCCAACAATACCGACCATCAAGCCCGGATCTGTCACTCCACCACCGTGGCTGGCGTCGCCAATACCTACGGTTACGGCGCGATGACCAATACCTTCAATGATATCCACAATTCCAAATCCATCTTTCTGCTGGGCGGCAATCCCGCCGAGGCGCACCCCGTCTCCATGCAGCATCTCCTGCGCGCCAAAGAGAACGGCGCGAAGTTCATCGTCGTCGATCCGCGGTTTACCCGGACAGCCGCCCACGCCGACGAGTATGTGCGCATTCGTCCCGGAACGGACGTGGCATTTCTGTGGGGCGTCCTGAATTATATCCTCGAGCAGGGATGGGAGGACGCCGAGTATATCAAGCAGCGCGTGTTCGGATTCGAGGACATCCGCAAGGAAGTTGCCAACTACCCGCTCGATATCGTCGCCGACATCACCGGCATTCCGCAGGACCAGATCCGGCGCGTCGCAGAAATCGTTGCGCAGGACCGTCCGGGGACCTTGATCTGGTGCATGGGGCTCACCCAGTCGACCATCGGCAACAACAAGACCCGTGCCGCGTCGATTTTCCAGTTGGCGCTTGGCAACATCGGCAAATCGGGCGGCGGCGCCAACATCTTCCGCGGCCATGACAACGTCCAGGGGGCAACCGACCTCGGCGTCGTCTGCGATAACCTTCCTGGGTATTACGGTCTCAGTGAAAACGCCTGGAAACACTGGTCCAGGGTCTGGGATCTCGATTATGAGTGGGTCCGCGACCGGTTCGCCTCGAAGGATCTGATGGAGCAGAAGGGCATTCCTGTCTCTCGTTGGTTCGACGGCGTGCTGGAAGATATGGCAAATGTCGAGCAGCCAAATGCCATCGGCGCCATGATCTTCTGGGGCCATGCGCCCAACTCCCAGACACGCGGGCCCGACCTGAAAAAGGGGTTGGAAAAGCTCGATCTTGTGGTGATCGTCGATCCGGTGCCGACGGTCACTGCCGTCATGGGCGATCGCACCGACGGCATCTATCTTCTGCCCGCCGCATCCACGATGGAAGGTGCCGGTTCGGTGACCAATTCCAACCGGTCGCTGCAATGGCGCGAAAAGGTCGTGGAGCCGCTGTTCGAGGCGAAGTCCGACTATGAAATCGCGCGGCTGTTCGCCGAAAAGCTGGGTTATGCCGATCAATTGCTGAAGCACATCAGCGTCCAGAATGGCGAGCCGGTTGCCGAAGACATCCTTCGCGAGATCAACCGCGGCATGTGGACCATCGGCTACACCGGCCAGAGCCCCGAGCGGCTCAAACTGCACATGCAGAACCAGGAGCTGTTCCACCCGACCACCCTGATGGGGATGAGCGGCCCGGTGAAGGGTGAATATTACGGCCTTCCGTGGCCCTGCTGGGGCCCGCCCGAGATGAAGCACCCGGGCACGCCGATCCTCTATGACCAGTCGAAAACCATCGCCGAGGGCGGGCTGCCGTTCCGCGCCCGGTGGGGCGTCGAGCACGAAGGCCGGAACCTCCTGGCCGAGGATAGCTATCCGAAGGGATCACCGATCCCGGACGGCTATCCGGAGATGACCATCGCTGTTCTCGAGCAGTTGGGCTACCTGAACCAGCTCACGCCTCGCGAGCAACTGATCGTCGTCGCGGTCGGAATGGGTAACTATCATCCGTCTTTACTGGAAGTGAGCGATGATGAGGCGCGGGGCCTTCTCGCGCAGATGGATGAGCCAACGTCGTCGGAAACGGCGAAGGAAGAGCAGGCCACTGCTCAAAACGTCCGGCGACAGTTCCCGAATATGTCGCAAAAGGCCCAGCGGGCGATCGCCGGCTACCTCGCTCACAAGAAGGATGACAACGCCGGCGGCAAGGGCGCAGGGCGGCGAGCGGCTCCATCCGGTGACAAGAACGCGGAAATCGGTGAAGCCGAGTTCAGCGGAGGCAAGGCCGCCGGGAAGGACCAGAAGGATCTGGCGGAAAGCGGCGCGTTACGCGAAAAGATTCTCCGCATCAACTGGAAGACCGATCTGTCGGGCGGCATACAGCGTGTCGCGATCAAGAATGGCCTCGCCCCGTTCGGCAACGGCAAGGCCCGGGCCATCGTCTGGAACTTCCCGGATCAGATCCCGATTCACAGAGAGCCGCTCTACACGCCACGCCGCGACCTCATCCCGAAATACCGGACCTATGAGGATCGCACCGATTTCCGGCTGCCGACGGCCTATTGGTCGGTCCAGAAGAACGACCACAGCGTCCAGTTTCCGCTGGTACTGACAAGCGGCCGGCTGGTCGAGTTCGAGGGGGGCGGCGACGAGACCCGCGCGAACAAGTGGCTCGCCGAATTCCAGCAGGAGATGTTCGCCGAGATCAACCATGCCGATGCGTCGCGCGCCGGGATTTCCGATGGTGCCGCGGTCTGGGTCGCGACACCCGAGGGTGCCCGCATCCGCGTCGCCGCGATGCTGACCAATCGCGTCGACGAAGGGACGGTCTTTCTGCCTTTCCATTTCGCCGGCATGTGGATGGGCGAAAGCATCGCCGAGCGCTATCCGGAGGGCACCGTGCCCTATGTCATCGGCGAAGCCGCCAACACGGCGATGACCTACGGCTACGATGTCGTCACCTTCATGCAGGAATCGAAGGCGTCGCTTTGCCGGATCGAACCCGCTTGAGGAGCATCCCATGGCTCGCATGAAATTTCTTTGCGATTCAGAGCGCTGCATCGAGTGCAACGCCTGCGCGACGGCCTGCAAGAACGAGAATGAAGTGCCGTGGGGAATGGTGCGCCGCCGGGTCGTGACCCTCAATGACGGCAACCCCGGCGAAAAGTCGATCGCGATCTCCTGCATGCACTGTACGGACGCGCCGTGCATCGCGGTCTGCCCGGTCTCGACGCTCTATCAGAACGACATCGGCATCGTCCTTCACGACAAGGACACGTGCATCGGGTGTGGCTATTGCTTCTACGCCTGCCCGTTCGGCGCACCGCAATATCCCCGCGACACCAATTTCGGCTCACGCGGCAAGATGGACAAGTGCACTTATTGCGCGGGCGGGCCGGAAGAGACCGGCTCTCAGGCCGAGTTCGAGAAATACGGACGCAACCGGATTGCCGAAGGCAAGCTGCCGCTTTGCGCCGAGGTTTGCTCGACGCGGGCGTTGCTGGCCGGCGACGGCGACGTCATTTCCGATATCTACCGTGAGCGTGCCGATCACCGGGGATATGGCTCTGGCGCATGGGGGTGGACGACGGCCTACCATGCGTCCGATGCCACCTGAACGCAGGGAGAGTGCAGAACATGTCAGCAGCACGCATAGCGGGCGGCATCGTGGCCCTCATCGCCGGCCTGCTTCTCGCGGTGGTGGTGGTGATCAGCTTCACCGGTGAGAATCTGGTTCAGCCGAACGTCTCCGTCGCGGGGAGTTCGCGCGATGGGGTGGAAAGCCGGCTCGTCGCCGCCGAAACGTTGATCGCGCGATCGAACCTGTTGGGAGACCGCATCCAGGCGGGCAGCACCCGGGGCGAGCCGGTCGATACCGATGGGGGCGGCGGCGGGGCCGACCTGGTATTTAGCAACGGGGTGGCGGCGCCGCGCCAGCTCGCTTCCTCGTGGCTCCAGATTGGAGGAAGCGAAGCGCCAATCCTGCCCGAGGCCAAGCGAATCAAGGGCATCTCGTCCCTGCCCTATCGCAACGCCGCCTCCTTTGAACAACCGGGCGGACGCACATGGCGCAGCTTACACAATGATCCGGTGCGTTATGGCGGCGGCTGGATCATCTTCGGCGTGCTCGCCGCGCTGGGGTTGTTTCTCTTCGCGCGCGGCCGCGTCAAGATTGCCGAAGGAGAAGCCGGCATCACGATCGAGCGCTTTTCTGCAACCGAGCGCGCCAATCACTGGATGACGGCCTCCGCTTTCGTGATCATGGCGCTGACGGGTCTCGTCATCCTTTACGGCAAGCCCGTGTTGCTGCCGCTGATCGGCGAAGCGGCCCTGAGCGATCTCGCCTGGGGAAGCGCCTGGCTTCACATGGGCTCCGCCGTTCCGTTCGTGATCGGTGTGAGCTTGATGGTGGTATTCTGGCTACTCCATAATCTGCCTACCCGCCTCGACTGGGAATGGCTCAAGCGCGGCGGCGGAATGCTTCGCGACGACGGCGAAAATCCGCCGGCCCGCAAGTTCAATGCCGGCCAGAAAATCGTCTTCTGGGGCGTTGTCGTCGGGGGGATCGCCCTGCTCGTGTCAGGCCTTGTGCTGATGTATCCCTTCCTGTTCTTCGGTTATGACACCATGCAGACCGCACAGATTTCGCATGTGATCATCGCCTTGATCATGATCGCACTCATTTTCGGTCACATCTACATCGGCACGATTGGTATGGTCGGAGCGTTCTCGGCCATGTGGTCCGGCAAGGTGGACCGCAACTGGGCGAAGGAGCATCACAGCATCTGGTATCGCAAGGTTACCGGCGACCATGACGCTGACACTCAATTGCCCGAGGAGCGGACGACATGAAGGCTTTTTTCGCCGGAGCCACGCTTATGCTCGTGCTGGCGGGACTGTCGATGGCGTTGTTTACGGTGGCCGAGCAGCCGAGCGCCGAGGAAAGTTTCTACGTTCGTCTTGACGAACCCCGCTGATCGCGGGCGGCCCGCAGCAGGCAAAACCAGTGCAGCGCGCAACAAAACCGCTCCCCCGGCGTTGTCTGCCATCGACGCAATCTGGCAATCCATCCGGCTTCCTGCCGGATCAAGGGAGATCGATATGGCGACCAACACCGGCGAAGGCTATCGCAAGGGTTCCGTCACCGGCCGCACTCAGGTGGAACGCGAGGACGGCACCCACCAAAAGCGGGACGAGCGGACCGGCGAGTTCATGGAGGTCAAACAGTCCGACGGCAAGTTCAAGGGCGTCGCCAGGGAGCCGGACGGCCGCGACACCAAGAACGCCTGACGCCGCCGGTACCGTTCGACCACGCTCTCGCTTCGGCGATCATGGCTGGAAATACGGCTCAACGGACCGCTGCAAGCGTTGCCCTTCCGACACGGCGCCCTGATGAGGGCGAGTCGATGGGTCATTCCAAAGGCCCATTGCCGACAAGTCCGCCCCCACCTACGGCGTACGGTCTCCAGGCGCTTAGAATCGGGCGCGGATACCTGCCAGAACCCGATGCGCGGCGACCTCCACCTCGAATGGAGCCGTGCCAGTCCCCGGAAACGTCGGGAACCTGAACTCGAACTCGGCGTCCTCACCGTAGGTGAAGTCGTATTCGGCGATCAGATCGAACCGCTCCGACAGCGCCAGCGCCGCGCCCGCGCCGATACGGCCGGCGAAAACGGTATCGGAATCGTCGGCGACACCGAGGAAGGTCGCGCTCGAGGTAACGTTGTCGAGCGAGATGTGGACGGCGCCGACACCGGCCTTTACATAGGGACGGAACACGCCGGATGGCCCAAACTCGTAGGCTGTCTCGGCGAAGACGTTATAAGCCTCGATATCGCCGTTCAAACTATCGCGGTAGGGCGCGAAAACCCCTTGGTTCAGTGTTTCTGACTCCATCTTCGCATAGGCTAGTTCGAGGCCGGCGCGCCAATTAGGGGTCAGATAGACGCCCGCCTCGACCGCGATTGCATAGCCGGTGTCGTAATCGATCGTGCCGTCGATCCGTTGCGTTCGGAAAGCGGTCGGCTCGGATGTAAAGTCGTTATCACCGATGATCGGCCCGGCACCGCCCTTCAGCCCGAGCTAGAAGCTGTAGGTGGAAGCCGGTTCGAACACCGGGGCCGTATCGGTCACAGTGACGACGTCCGCCGCATTGGCTGCCGACGCGATCAACGTGGCCGTGGCCAGCGCAGCAACCAACTTCACACCCATAATTCATCCCCTTCGGTGTCAATGATTTGCCGCGAATCGTCAGCGCAACAAGGAGATACACCAAGCCGTTGCATTTGAAAGTTCCATGTTATCAGCAATTGTGGCGATAGCGCCACATTTCTGGACGGGGACCGTGCTGCTCGATATGAGAGCGTTGACCTGTCGTCACTCGCTGTTGCCTTCCCCTGCTCTCTGCCGCATCTTCAGAAGATGTTCCGCAGCGGAAGAATTCCTCCCGTGTCGATCCGACTCCTGACGTGCCTCGTCCTTCTCGCGCTCGCCGCCCCCGCGGACGCTCGCTCCAAGGCGGCCGCCTATCTGGTCAAGGAGCAGATTGCCAGCGCCTGCGACGGGGGGCGCGGCTCGATCGATCCGGCCGGTATCGTCGAGCGCGATCTCGACGGCGACGGGCGCGACGACTTGATCATCGCGCATGAGTGGATTTCCTGTGCGAGCGGCGGCCAGTTCGGACGCAGCACTTTTTGCGGCATGCAGGTCTGCTCGGTGATGTTCTACCTGCGGCGCGGCCCGCTGCTGAAACTCGTCCACGAAATGCTCGGCGGCGGCGTCACGGTTGGTGCCGGCAATGTCCCGGCGATTTCGATGAACGCGCATGGCGGCAGCCGGGGCTCGGTGAAATGGAACGGCCGCGCCTTCGAATAGGCGCGGCCGTCCGTTGAGGAGCGAGGTAATCCCCCTCGCTTCGCCCCTCTTACGGTCTCAGGCCACCGTCACCTTGAGATCGCCGATCCCGTCGATATGGCCTTCGAGCCGGTCGCCGCGCTGCACCGCGCCGACGCCCGCCGGCGTGCCAGTCATGATGACGTCGCCGGGCGCCAGCCGGAACAGGCCGGACAGGTAGGAGATCGATTCCGCCACCTTCCAGATCATCTGGTTGAGGTCGCCGTTCTGGCGGGTTTCGCCATTGATCTTGAGCCAGATCGCGCCAGAATCCGGATGACCGATTTCCGATGCGGGAACGATCTCGGAAACCGGCGCGGATTCCTCGAACGCCTTGCCGACTTCCCACGGCCGGCCCAGCTTCTTGGCGACGCCCTGTAAATCGCGCCGGGTCATGTCGAGACCGACCGCGTAGCCATAGACGCAGGACAGCGCGTCCTCGAGCGGGATATTCTCGCCGCCCTTGCCAAGACAGACGACGAGCTCGATCTCGTGATGCACGTCGTCGCTCTTGCCGGGATAGGGAAACGTCCCGCTTGTCGTCAGATTATCCGGGTTCTTCTGGAAGAAGAACGGTTCTTCCTTGTTGGGGTCGTGCCCCATCTCGATCGCATGGTCGGCATAGTTGCGGCCGACGCAATAGACCCGCCGGACCGGGAACGTCTGGGTAGAGCCGCGGACCGGCAGCGCCGGCATCGCGGCGGGCGTGAAGACGTGGGACATGAGCGATTTTCCTTGCTTGATATGGGGGTTGGGTTAGCCGCGGCTGGCGGCATAGAAGTCGACGCGCCGTTCCAGCCAGGCGAGGCTTTCGGCCAGGATGAAGGCGAGCGCGAACAGGACCAGCAGCGCGGCCCAGAAATGCTCCATCAGGAAGCGCGAACCGTAGAGCTTGAACAGCGCGCCGAATCCGACGATCGAGACCAGCAGTTGGCCGATGATCACGCCCTTGACCGCGCGGATGACGCCGAGACGGATTCCGGCGAGGATCTCCGGCAGCGCCGCCCAGATGTAGATGCGCCGGAACGCCTGCCAGCGGCTGGCGCCGAAGACATGGGCCATCTCGACGAGGGAGGGCGAGATCGAGCGCACGCCGGCCCGCGAATCGAGAACGATGATCCAGATCGCGAACAAGACGACGGTGAGGATGATGGTCGTCTGGCCAAGACCGAACAGCACCATGATCACGGGCACCAGCGCGGTTAGCGGCGCCGACAGGAAGAGGTTGACCCAGGGCAGGAAGATCCGGTCGGCGATGACCGAGCGGCCCATCAGGATGCCGAGCGGCACCCCGACAGTGATCGCGATGAGATTGCCGACGACGAAGGCATAGGCGGTGACGCCGAGCGCCGACATGAAGCTGCGGGTGGGCACGATTTCCACGAGCGTGACGAGAACGGCCGACAGCGGCGGCAGCAGGATGGTGACCTCGAGTTGGCCGACGATTTCCCACAGGATCGCCCAGAGGATGAGCGAGCCGACCATAGGGATGCGATGTCCGAAGATGATCATGCCGCGCCTCAGTCCAGATAGGTCTTGAGCGACTGCCAGATGGCGTCAACCGTATCGAGATAGACTGGATGCCGGCGGATCGCGTCGGCATCGCCGTCGCGATTGATATCCGGCTCGATGATCTCGGCGATCCGGCCCGGCCGTGGCGACAGAAGCACGATGCGGTCGGAGACGTAGACCGCCTCCTCGATCGAATGGGTGACGAAGATGAAGGTCTTGTTCTCGTTGGCGACCAGCGTCAGCAGATCCTCCTGGAACTTGCGGCGCGTCTGCTCGTCGACGGCCGAGAACGGCTCGTCCATCATTAGGACGTCCGCATCGACCGACAGCGCCCGCGCGAGGCCGACCCGCTGGCGCATACCACCGGACAGCTCATGCGGATAGCGCTCCTCGAAGCCGCCGAGGCCAACCTGGGTGATGTATTTGCGGGAAACCTCCTCGCGATCGGCCTTCGACATGCCGCGCAATTCGAGGCCGAAGGCGACATTGCGCAGTACCGTTGCCCACGGCATCAGCGCGAAATCCTGGAACACGAAGGCGCGTTCTGGACCGGGGCCGGAGACGGGCCGATCGTTCACCAGAACCTCGCCCGCGGTCGCCGGTAGAAGCCCGGCGATGATCTTCAAAAGCGTCGTCTTCCCGCAACCGGACGGGCCAAGCAGCGAGGTGAGTTGGCCGCGGGGAAAGTCGACGCTGACATCTTTCAGCGCCTGGACCCCGCCAGCATAGAGTTTGCTGACATTGCGGACGGCGACGACGGAATCGGTGACGGGTGACGGAGTCGCAAAGGCAAGTGGAGCGATGGCGTTCACGAAATGGCTCGCTTCTCGGGTCTGAAGATCGTGACCTCGACGCGCTCGATCAGTTCGATGAACAGCACGGAAAACACGATGATGGACAGGATGGCGGCATACATGCCGGGATAGTTCGCGATGGAGCGGTTGTAGGTGATCAGGTCGCCGACACCGGTCGGGGTGATCAAGAGTTCAGCGAGGATTGCGCCGATGAAGCCCGACGCGGCGCCGAGCCGAAGACCGGCGAAGATCACCGGGCTGGCCGCCGGCAGGATGATCCGCGTGATCACCTTCCAGCGCGGGGCGAGAAACGAGCGTCCCATCTCGACCAGCGACGCGGGCGTATGACGGACCGCGGCATAGGAGTTCAGCGCGATCACTGGCATCGCCATGATGCAGACGACGATGGTCTTCGACGTCAGTCCGATGCCGTAGGAGAACACGATCAGCGGGATGAGCGCGGCGAGCGGCGCTGCCTGCGCGACGATGAAGATCGGCGAGGCCACCCATTCAGCCTTGGAGTTGAGACCCATGGCGACCCCGACCGCAACGCCGAAGATGGCGGAAATGACAAGACCGAGTATCAGCGGCTGCAACGTGATCGAGAAGGCGGTGATCAGCGAGCCGTCGGCCAGCATCTCCCAGAGCGCGGCCATCGTTTCGGTGAAGGTCGGAAAGGCCGGACTGATCGGAACAAGGCCGGCCCATTGCCACGCGACACAGAACACGATCACCGAAAGAATCCGCAGGGTCAGCGGATGGGTCAGGAAAGTATATGCCGCATTGGGCTGCCGGTCTCGGAGAGCGGACGGTTGCCCGCCCATTGCGACGGGCAGGAACCGGGAGAGGCGGAGCCCGGCAGGCTCCATCCCCATGTCGCGATGCTCAGCCACCGAGCTTCTGCTCCGCGCGCTGCAGCGGCCCGAGGTCCCAGAAATCCTCGACCTTCAGGCTGTCGGCCGGACCGTCGAGCTGGCCTGCCTTGGTATAGAACTCGAAATCGGCCTTCGCGGTGTCCATGCCGCCCTGGGGGTCGAACAGGCCGTTCTCCACGCCCTCGGTATAGAAGGGCGTAACCTCGTCGAGAATTTCCTGCGGCTGGTCGGAGAGCAGGTCGCGCTTGGCTCTTTCGGTTTCGATGACGGAAGGATCCGCATTCATCTCCTTCCACAGTCCCAGCAACTCCTCGACCAGGAGATCCGCCTGTTCCGGATTGTCGGTCAGCCATTGCTGAGAGGCGAAGATCAGTTCGTCGCTCGGCTTGGCGTCGAGGCCGGGCAGAACGTGGAACTTGTCGCCGGCTTTCGCCATCAGAATGTTCTTGTTGGCGAGATCGACGATTGTCGCGTTGATCGTACCGTTCATCATCGCGATGATGCGGTTCTCCGATCCGGGGACGTAATTGCGCTGACCGAATTCGATCCCTTCGCGGTCGGCGATGATGTTACCGATCGCCTCGGTGCCCGTGCCGCGCGCATGGAAGGTGAACGGCTCGCCGTCGAGATCCTTCCAGCTCTGGTATTCATTCGACGCGACCGGGAAGAACACCAGCCGCGACATCTGGAAGACGGCGCGTAGCGGCACCTTGGCCTTCTGGATGATCGTGTAGGGCGTGCCGACGCCGATGTCGGCCTGGCCGCTGACCAGCGCCTGGATCGCCAGTTCCTCCTCCGCGAAGGACGTCAGTTCGTAGTCGAGGCCTTTTTCCTTGGCCCGGTCGAGCGCGACGAGGAACGCCAGCGTTTCCACCGACACCACATCGCCGAGCGCGACGCGGACCTTTTCCTGGGCGCTGGCCGCCGGAATGCCGAAACCAATCGTCGCGGCAACAGCCCCTGCGACGAGTGTGCCGGTCATCTTCGTCCAAATTCTCATGATGTCCTCCCAATTGGCTTGTTTCGGTTGCTGCCTTCTAAGTGCCGCACCGGCCGCTGACGGGCCAATCTCTTGCCAATACACGATTGGTTAAGGCATAAGGCATGAATGATCAAGACAAAATCAACTGACAGAACTCGCAAACCGGGCGAAATGATAGTGTCCGAGCCGGGAGTCTTCCCGCCGCCAGCGACCGATCGCAACGGTGGGCAGAGCGCGTTGGTGCAGCTACGCGCCTACCTCGCGCAGAAGGAGTTCGCCCTCAATGCGCGGCTGCCGCCGGAACGCGAACTGGCGGAACTGGTCGGTGTGTCGCGCGGAGACCTCCGCAAGGCGCTGGCCGTGCTGGAGGAGCAGGGCGAACTCTGGCGCCACGTCGGCAAGGGCACGTTCGTCGGTGCTCGCCCGGTCGCCGAACTGGCCTCCGTCGCGATGATCGCCGATCAGACGAGCCCCGCCGAGGTGATGCGGGCGCGCCTGGTCATCGAGCCGGAACTCGCGCGCGAGGCCGCGTTGCACGCCACCACCGACGACATCCGCGCCCTGCGGCTCTGCGTTTCCGGCGCGCGCCGGGCCGAGACCTGGCGGCAATACGAAAACTGGGACAACCGGCTGCACCGCACGATCGCGGAGGCCGGCAAGAATGCCCTGCTTCTCGCCGTTTTCGACACGATTAACCTCGTCCGGCGCACGGTGGTATGGGGTCGCCTGCGGACCGATCTCCCGCACCCGCCCGCCGACCACCACAGTTTCGCCGAGCACGAATTGATCGTGGATGCGATCGAGGAACGCAATCTCGTGGCCGCTGCCACCGGCATGCGGCTGCATCTTCAGCACGTCCAGACAGACCTGATCGCCCGCCACCAATCAGCGGCGGAGTGACCGTGAGAAGCGATCGACTCTCGGAACCGAAGCTCTAACCAATCCTCTTTTGGTTTACACCATCCAGCGGTCTACCCTGCCTGGCCGCCATTCCTCAGGAGCGTCGAGGAGACCGGCGAGCGAGGACCGTGCAGGAACACCCAGGCCGGCGGCTTTCTGAACGGCAGCGCCGCTGCCTCCCGCTCCGTCAGTCGTGCGCGGGCGAAGGCCTGCGCCATCGGCGCCGACAGGACCGAGAGCGTCGATCCCGGCCGGTCGACCACGGCGATCGGGAACGTCTCGGCGATCCGCCGCCAATCCTGCCAGCGGTGGAAGGAAGCAAAGCTGTCGGCGCCCATGATCCAGACGAAGTGAACGCCGGGACGCTTTCTGTGCAGAAGCGCCAGAGTGTCGGCCGTATAGCGGATGCGATGCGCCGCCTCGAAGGCCGTGACATGGATCCGAGGCCCGCCGGCCAGCGCCTCGACCGCCGCCAACCTCTCGCTCAGCGGGCGCAAATGGCCGTGGTCCTTCAGCGGATTTCCGGGCGTGACCATCCACCAGATGCGGTCGAGCCGAAGGCGACGCCGGGCGATCTCGGCAACCATGCGATGGCCCTGATGCGGCGGATTGAACGAACCGCCGAACAGCCCGATGACCATGCCGGGCTCGGTGTGCGGCATGGCGAGCGCCGCCGGATCGACGCCATCAGGCCAACCGGCGCTCATGTCGGGCTGCGTCACGGGCGGGTCTGGCCGGTCCCACGGACGCGGTAGTTGAAGCTCGTCAGCTGCTCGACGCCGACCGGGCCGCGCGCGTGCATCTTGCCGGTGGCGATGCCGATTTCCGCGCCCATGCCGAACTCGCCGCCATCGGCGAACTGAGTCGAGGCGTTGTGCAGAAGGATCGCCGAATCGACGCCGGCGAAGAACGCCGCCGCCACGGCCGCGTCGGCGGTCACGATCGCCTCGGTGTGGTGGGACGAATGCCGCTCGATATGGGCGACCGCCCCGTCCACGCCGTCGACCAGGGCGACCGAAATGATCGCGTCGAGATACTCGGTGTCGAAATCCTCCTCGCTAGCGGGCTCGGCGGTCGGATAGCGCTGGCGCACCTCGTCGGTGGCCCGGATTTCGCATCCCGCCGTGCGCAGCGCCTCGAGAATCGGCAGGAGATGGGTGTTCGCCGCCGCCCGGTCCACCAGCAGCGTTTCGGCCGCGCCGCAGATGCCTGTCCGCCGCATCTTCGAATTGACGACGACATCGATCGCCATGCCGAGGTCGGCGGCACCGTCGACATAGACGTGACACAGACCTTCCAGATGCGCGAAGACCGGCACCCGCGCCTCGTCCTGGACGCGGGCGACGAGCGAGCGGCCGCCGCGCGGCACGATCACGTCGATGGCACCGTCGAGGCCTTTCAGCATCGCGCCGACGGCGGCGCGGTCGGTCGAGGGCACGATCTGGATCGCGTCCTCCGGCAGACCGGCGCGAGCAAGCCCGGCGGCCAGCGCGGCGCGGACCGCGGCCGAGGACCTGGCCGAATCAGAGCCGCCACGCAGGATCACCGAATTGCCGGACTTCAGACAAAGCGCGCCGGCATCGGCGGTGACGTTCGGCCGGCTCTCATAGATGACGCCGACGACGCCAAGCGGCGTCCGCACCCGCTCGATCTGGAGACCGTTGGGCCGTTCCCAGGCGGCGGTCGTCGCACCGACGGGGTCCGGCAGCGCGGCGACCGCGCGAATACCGTCGGCGATCGCGCCGAGACGCGCCTTGTCCAGCGTCAGCCGGTCGATGAAGGAGGCGGCCATGCCGCTTTCCTTCGCCCGCTCGATATCGGCGCGGTTTTCGCTCAGGATCGTCTCCCGCGACTGCAGGATCGAATCCGCCATCGCCTCCAGCGCGGCGTTCTTTGCTTCCGTCGGCGCCGTGGCAAGGCTACGCGCGGCACGGCGCGCGCGCTGGCCGATCATGGCCATCAACGCTTCGATCGAGCCCGCCTCCGTTGCACTCCTGTCGAGCATGTCCACCTCTTCGCTCTTCGTCCTGTTCACGCGATGGGAAGGGATTCGTCAGCCGGATTCACCGCCGCCGCCTCCATCACCAGATCGTCGCGATGGATCATCGCCGTGCGCCCCTCATAGCCGAGCACCGTCGCCACCTCCGCCGAGCGCAATCCGGCAATCCGACGCGCGTCATCACAATCGTAGGCGACAAGGCCGCGTGCGATCTGGCGGCCCGCAATGTCCAGCACGGCGATCGTATCGCCGCGCCGGAATTCGCCATCGACGGAAACGATTCCGGCTGGCAAAAGGCTCTTGCCGGCGCACAGCGCCTTGACCGCGCCCGCGTCTACGACGAGCCCGCCGGCGGAGCCGAGATGTCCGGCGATCCAGCGCTTGCGCGCCGTCACCGGATTGCCGGCGGCTCTGAACAATGTCGCGCGTTCGCCGCGCTCGATGGCGCTCAACGGAAACAGCCGGTCGCCCGCCGTGATGATCATCGCCGCGCCCGAACCGGTGGCGATCTTGCCGGCATCGATCTTGGTCTTCATGCCGCCGCGCGACAGTTCCGAGCCGGCCGCTCCCGCCATCGCCTCGATCTCCGGCGAAATCCGCTCGACCAGCGGAATATGCCGCGCCAACGGATCGAGTGCCGGCGGCGCCGTGTAAAGCCCGTCGACATCGGACAAAAGAACAAGCAGATCGGCACCCATCATCGTTGCGACGCGGGCCGCCAGACGATCATTGTCGCCATAGCGGATTTCGGACGTCGCAACCGTGTCGTTCTCATTGATGACCGGCAGCGCGCCGAAGCCCAGCAAGGTCGAGATCGTCGCGCGGGCGTTCAGATAACGCCGCCGCTCCTCGGTGTCGCCGAGGGTGAGCAGAATCTGTCCGGTCTCAATGCCGTGCCGGCCGAGAATCTCCGAATAGGTGCGCGACAGGGCGATCTGCCCGACGGCCGCGGCCGCCTGGCTTTCCTCCAGCCGCAGCGGGCCGGCGGGCATCTTGAGGAGCTTGCGGCCGAGCGCGATCGCGCCGGAGGAGACCACGAGGATCTGCCGCCCCTCGCCGCTCAGACGGGCAACGTCCTCGCCGAGCGATTCCAGCCAGGTGCGCTTCAGTCCGCTCTCACGGTCGACGAGAAGCGAGGAGCCGATCTTGACGACGATGCGGGCGTAGCCGTCGAGGAGGTTCGTCATCGCTCCTCCCTGGCGGCCTGGGCCTCGGCGAAACGATCCGGCTCGTCCGCGTCGGTAGCGGGGGCGAGGCTGGCGATGCGACTCTTCATCTGGCGCAGCGCCTCGGTCATGCCCTCGCGGCTGACCGCCGAGAGCGCCAGCGGCGGCCTTCCGACCTCGGCCTCCAGTTCGGCGAGCTTTTCCGCCCGCGCCTCGTCGGTCAGGGTGTCGACCTTGGACAGCGCCACGATCTCGGGCTTTTCCGCCAGCCCGTGCTCATAGGCCTCCAACTCGCGCCGCACGGTGCGATAGGCGCCGGCGACATCGTCCTCGCTGGCGGAGACAAGATGCAACAGGACGCTGGTGCGCTCGACATGGCCGAGGAAGCGGTCGCCGATGCCGACGCCCTCGTGCGCGCCCTCGATCAGGCCGGGAATATCGGCGATGACGAATTCGGCGTCGTCGATCTTCGCAACTCCGAGGCCGGGATGCAGCGTCGTGAACGGATAATCGGCGATCTTCGGTCGCGCCCGCGTGACGGATGCGAGAAACGTCGACTTGCCGGCGTTGGGAAGCCCGACCAGACCGGCGTCGGCGATCAGCTTCAGCCGCAGCCAGATCGTCAGCTCCTCGCCCTCCAAACCGGGATTGGCGCGGCGCGGCGCCTGGTTCACCGAGGTCTTGAAATGCGCGTTGCCGAAACCGCCATTGCCGCCCGCGGCCAGCCGATGGCGCTCGCCGACATGGGTGAGATCGCAAAGCAGCGTCTCGTTGTCTTCGGCAAAGACCTGGGTTCCGGCCGGCACCTTCAGCGTCACGTCGGGGCTCTTGGCACCGGTGCGGTTGCGGCCCATGCCATGCCCGCCGGTCTTGGCCTTGAAATGCTGCTGGTAGCGATAGTCGATCAGGGTGTTGAGGCCAGCCACCGCCTCGATGAAGATATCGCCGCCCCTGCCCCCGTCGCCGCCGTCCGGACCGCCGAATTCGATGAATTTCTCGCGGCGGAACGAAACCGAGCCGGCACCGCCATCGCCGGAGCGGATATAGACCTTGGCCTGGTCGAGAAACTTCATGGTATGCGTTCTTTCGTCTTCTTGGGCCGCGGCAAAGCGGGCTAGCCTGTCATAGCGGTCCGGGCCCTCAATGGGAACGACCCCGTGTCATCGGTTCAATATGGCGCGAGGCCAGCCCGGCTCTTGGCGAAGGTCACATTCGAGTTAGCAAGCGGAATCCCGAATTTCGAGACAATGACGTGGTTGGCGATCGTGCCATCCGCGCGACCGGTCATTTCGTGGCGAAAATGCAGAAGCGTGCTCCCGCCGCCGGGCGCATAGCCATCATAGTCGAGAACGGCGCCATTCTTCGTCTGAACGCCGACCACCGGCATCGGCCGCCCGAGCTTGCCCGTCTTCAGCTCCGTTGTGACGGTTCCGCCGTAAAGGCCTGGCCCGATCCGCACCAGATCCCAGCGCTGCAGGCGCTTGCCATCGGCAAAGGCAAAACGCTCGTCGAGCCGGAACCGGTCGCCCGTCTGCTCGCCGTCGAATTCGGCCGTGAAAGCCTCGGTGAAAACCAGGGCCGTGGTCACCGTGCCCTTCGAGACCGACTTGCCTTCGAAGAAATCCGGCAGCGACAGGCCGTCCGGATCGGGTTCGGGAAGCACGCCGCAGCCGCCGAGGACGGTAAGACCAAGCAGCGGCACGACGAGAATAGTCCGCGCCGTTTTCCCTCGCCGTCTACGAGTGCGGATCATTTGCCGCCCCACGCCTTCAGAGCGGTCCAGGCGCCCCGATCGAGATGATAATCCTCGGTCGATACGCGGCCCGCGCAAACGGAATCCAAAATGCCCATCCGACGCATCTGGAATCCGCATTTCTCCAGAACGCGGCGCGAAGCAGCGTTGATCACCCGGCACCGCGCCCAGACGCATTCGATGTCCGACGAGACGAAGGCGAAATCGACGAAGGCCTGGGCCGCTTCGGTGCCGTAGCCCCTGCCCCAATGGTCGGCGCCGAACCAGTATCCCAACTCGACGGCGCGACCATCCCGGTGGGGCTTCAGTCCGGCCACACCGACCAGACACCCGTTCGAGACGAGAGTTACGGCGCGGACGAACTCGTCGCCGGGCTTGGCGATAAAGGCTTTGGCGTCGGCGAGCGAATAGGGATGGGGAATCCGCGCAGTCATCATCGCGATCTGCTTGTCACCGGCCTGCCGGGCGATTTCGGCAGCATCCGCCGCGATCACCTTGCGCATCACCAGCCGGGTGGTTCTGATCCGACGTTCGTCGTTTTCGAAGGGACTCGTGTCCAGACTGTCCTCGGTCATCGCATCGTCCTTCCTGAGACGCGAAAAGGGGAGATGGCGGTCCATCTCCCCTTTTGTCGCTCTGAGGTCCGATGCGTCTCGGAGGGATCAGAGGGCCGGGTCGTTGGAACGCCGGCGCTCTGAAGCTCCGGTCACTCGGCGGCTTCTGCTTTCGGCAGTACGGCTACGTAGGTTCGCCCGTTCGCCTTGTGCTGGAACGCGACGTTACCCTCGGCCTTGGCGAAGAGCGTGTGATCCTTGCCGATGCCGACATTCGCGCCCGGATGCCAGCGCGTGCCGCGCTGCCGGATGAGAATGTTGCCGGGAATCACGGCTTCGCCGCCGAACTTCTTCACGCCGAGGCGCTTGGATTCGGAATCGCGACCGTTGCGCGAAGAGCCGCCTGCTTTCTTATGTGCCATCGTCTGTCTCCTTGCCTGTCAGGCTACCGGATCGGGTTCGCGGTAAAAATCCGCCCCGGTCTTATTTCTTCGCCAGCTCTTTAGCCTGCTCGCGCCAATCTTCGATCTGGGCGGCACTGAACGGCATATGCTCGTCGATCTGCGCCACGTCCTTGTCGCTCAGCTTGGCGATCTGGGCAAAGGTGGTGATGCCCTGCTCGTTGAGCTGCTTCTCGGCGACCGGACCGATGCCCTTGATCGTGGTCAGCTTGTCGGCATCGCCCTTCGGCGCGGTGAACAGGGTCGCCGACGGGGATGCGGCTGCCTGCTTCGGCTCCGCCGCCGTCTCGGCGACCTTCACCGGCTTCGCGGCTTCCTCGGTCGCCTTGGCTGGCTTAGCCTTTTCCTCGACAGGCTTCGCGGCCTTGGCAGGCTTCGTCCGGGCGGCCGACATCTTCGACGGCGCCTTGCCGTCGGTCAGGATCTCGGCGACGCGGATCAGCGTCAGATCCTGGCGATGGCCGCGCGAACGCTTGGAGTTCTGCCGGCGGCGCTTCTTGAAGGAGATGACCTTCTTGCCGCGCGTCTGGCCGATGATCTCGGCGGTGACGGAGGCGCCCGCGACGAACGGCGCGCCGATGGTCGAGCCGACCATCAGCACTTCCTTGAAGGTCACGAGATCGCCGGCCTCGCCAGGCAAACGCTCGATGGTGAACTGGTCTTCGGGGACAACGCGGTACTGCTTGCCACCGGTCTTGATGACTGCGAACATTTTATCTCCGTTCGTTCGATCGGCTCTCGCACCCTGAAAGGTCCGGGCCATCTTCTTGTCAGTCGGTTGCGAAGTGGGCGAAAACAAACGGGCGCGGTCAAGCCACGCCCCAATTTGATGCCCGTCACTAGCGGGCCGGGTCCTCAAGGTCAAGTCAACTTTGACGGCCTTGAGGTCGATCGTTTGCTTGCCTTCCACGCGCCGAATATGGGATCGACAATGGTCATGACCCCGTCACCTCGGCACATGCGGCATTGTCGCAGTCTGTCGTGCCGCGCAGACAGCAGGAGAACAGGACCCGATCATGGCGATACTCGTCACCGGCGGCGCCGGCTATATCGGCAGTCACATGGCCTGGGAACTCCTGGATCGCGGCGAGACCGTCGTCGTCCTCGACCGGCTATCGACCGGTTTCGACTGGGCGGTGCCGCCCGAGGCGCCACTGGTGGTCGGCGATGTCGGCGATGCCGACCTCCTCGATCGCACCATCGCGGCGCATGACATCGATGCCATCATCCATTTCGCCGGCTCGATCATCGTGCCGGAATCCGTCGCCGATCCGCTAAGCTATTACGAGAACAACACGGTCAGGTCGCGTGCGCTGATCGCGGCGGCGATCCGCAACGGCGTCAAGCATTTCATCTTTTCCTCGACCGCGGCGGTCTACGGCTCTCCGGCCACGATCCCGGTCACGGAAGACGCCGCCACGCGTCCGGAATCGCCCTATGGCTCATCCAAGCTGATGACCGAGATAATGCTGCGGGACACGGCCGCCGCGCATGATTTTTGCTATACCGCGCTGCGCTACTTCAACGTGGCGGGCGCCGACCCGTTGGGACGTACCGGCGAGTCGACCAGGGGCGCAACGCATCTGATCAAGGTCGCGTCCGAAACCGCTCTCGGCAGACGCGCCTTCCTCGAACTCTACGGCACCGATTATCCGACACCCGACGGCACCTGCGTGCGCGACTACATCCATGTCACCGACCTCGTCAAAGCCCACTATCTGGCGCTCGAACGGCTGCGCGGCGGAGGGGGCAGCATGGTCGCCAATTGCGGCTACGGGCGCGGCTATTCGGTTCTGGAGGTTCTGAACGCCGTCAAGGACGTCGTCGGCAAGGACTTCGATATCCGCATAGAGGGCCGCAGGCCGGGCGACCCTGCCGCGATCGTCGCCGATCCATCTCGCGCGCAAAAGGAGCTCGGCTGGCGCGCCGAATACGACGATTTGCGCAAAATCGTCCACCATGCGCTCGACTGGGAACGCGCCCTCGCCCGCCGCAATCATCGGTGATCGCGACCGGCGAGGTGGCGTCGTCATGGACGCCAGATGTCAGGCGTTGGCGCCCGGATCGCGATCGGGCCCGGCGCCGAGCCGCTTGCCGGGATTGATCGCTTCCAGCCAGCGCAGATAGGCGGCGTGGTCGTGACGGCCCATCTCCATCTCCTTGGCGAGGGCGTGGAAGGCGTCGCGCGCCTTTTCGGTCAGCGGCAGGGTCAGCCCTGTCTCCCGTGCCACTTCCAGAGCGTTTTCCAGATCCTTCAATTGCAGTTCCAGCGGACCGCCTGGAACCCAGTTGCGCTCGGTCATCCGCTCGCCGTGAAGGTCGAGAATACGTGAGGTGGCAAAGCCGCCCATCAGAGCGTCGCGCAGTGCGGCGGGGTCGCAGCCGCCTTCCTGGGCGAGCAGCATCGCCTCGGCGACGGCGCCGATGGTGACGGCGACGATGGCCTGGTTGGCGAGCTTGGCGACCTGGCCGGCGCCATGGACGCCGACATGGGTCGGCCGCCCCATCGCTTTCAAAACCGGCTCCGCCTCGGCGAAATCCTCCGCCCGGCCGCCGGCCATGATGGCGAGCGTCGCCTCGATCGCGCCCTTCTCGCCGCCCGAAACCGGCGCATCGATATGGCGCCGCCCGGCCTTCTCGATAGCGACAGCGTGGTCACGCGCGACGCTGGGCTGGATCGACGACATGTCGATGAACAGCGCTTTTTCCGGCGCGGCGGCGACGACTCCGCTTTCGCCGAAGTAGATTTCCGTCACGATCGGCGAATTGTCGACCATGGTGATGACAGCGTCGGCCCCGGCCACGGCCTCTCGCGGATCGGCGGCGACGGCCGCCACGTCGGCGAGCGCCTCGGCCTTGGCTCGCGTCCGATTCCATACCGTCACGCGGAAGCCGGCCTTGGCGATGTTCCGCGCCATCGGCGCTCCCATGATGCCGGTGCCGATCAGCGTGATATTGTTAAGGCTCATGGAAGGGACTCCTTGACGTCTTGGGGAAGGTAGCCGGCCACTTCGGCCAATGCCCAAACAGGATGAGATGGCCGTTAGAGACCCTTGGCTTCGCCGGCCGACAAACCGCCGGCCTGACTACGCAGGAGATCGAGCGCCTGCCGGTCGGCGCGATCGCGATGCTCTTGATGCAGGCGCCTGGTTTCAGCCTCGTTGCCGCTCAAAATTGCCGCGACGATCGCCTGGTGCTCCTCGTCCGATTGCGTCGGGCGCGGACGGAGCGGCATGATCGCCATGCGGGCGCGGTATTGTTGGTCCCAATATTGCCGGAGCGTCCCCTGCAGTCTGGCATTGCCGCAGAACGAGACGATCTCGGCATGAAAGATGTCGTCCAGCCGGGACCATTGCTCGATGTCGTCGCGCTGTGTCGCGCGCTCCAGCTGCCCCATGAGCGTGCGCAGCCGATCGGCTTCGGACTTTGAAAGACCACGGCGAGCGGCCAATTGCGCGGCCTTGACCTCGAGGGTGGAAAAAACCTCGTAGATATCGGCGAGATCGTCGAGCGATTGGGCCTTCACGGTAATGCCGTGGCGCGGCCGCACCGCGACAAGGCCCTCCTCCTCGAGCCGGATCAGCGCCTCGCGGATCGGCGTGCGGCTGAGCGACAAAAGATTGGCGACCTCGGTTTCCAACAGCGTCGTGCCAGGCGGCAGACGGCCCTCGAGGATCCGGAACTTCAGTTCGTGATAGGCCCGCTCACGCGCCGGCATCTTGGCGACGCCCTGTAGCGTCGGCCGTGGCCGCGAGCCGCCCGGCACAGTGCTGGGTGCCGCCGGTTTGCGGCCGATATCGTTCGGGGCGTCTGCCTTGCTCAGCTCATTTCCCCTTGGGGTTGGCGCCTTTGTGGCGTCGGTGATCTTCTCATTCTTTCGAGCGACGCCCTGCCCCGATGCCGTTCAATTCCGCCACGACGTCGGATAGCATCGGCAGGTAATCGTCGCCGCGGCCGATGGCCTCGGCCGTCGCCAGGCCATTTTTCACGCTCGACGAGACATGCGAAGCGATGCCGCTTTCATTGGCCATCGAGACGACGTAGCGCATGTCCTTGTGGGCATTGCGCAAGGTGAACTTATGGGCATCGCGGTCGCGTTGGACGACATACTGCATGAAGGTCTGGTAGAACCCGCAGTCCATCCGACCGCCGCTGATCACGCCATGAAACGTCTTGGCGTCGATGCCGTTCTTCGCGCCGATCGCCAGCGCCTCGGAATAAAGCGAGGCATAGCCGAGCGACAGGAAGTTGTTGAGGAGCTTCATCGTGTGACCGGCGCCGGTCTCGCCGACGCGCACGACCTTGCCGGCCCAACAGTCGAGGATGGGACGAACACGCTCGAAATCCCCGGCCGAGGCGCCCACCATCGTGTCGAGCGTGCCCTCCCAGGCTTCCTTCGGCGTTCGCGACAGCGGCGCGTCGATCAGCGTCACACCGGCCTCGCGGCAACGCTCCGCCAGGGTGCGCGTGGAAACCGGATTGCTGGTGGAGCTGTCGATGATCGTCGTCGTGGCGCCCTTGGCGTCGAGAATCTCGCCAACGGTCGCCTCGACCTCCGGACTGCCCGGCAGGCACAGGAAGACGATCTCCGCCTTTTCGGCCATCTCGGCGGCGTTCGCGGCCTCCTCGGCTCCCCGCGACGTCAGATCGTCGACCGGCTTGCGATTGCGGTGGGCGAGAACCGTCAGGGCGTAGCCCCCTTCGACGATATTCTTGGCCATGCCGTGGCCCATCAGGCCGACCCCGATGAAGCCGATGCGCGGACGATCTGTCATGGTGTGTTCCTCTTCAGGTACAGGACGGTCACTGGACGCCCTGGCGGGCAGCCTCGTCGGCGATGTGGGCGCGAATGATCGCGGCGAAGTCGGTGTCGGCGACGAAACCAGCCTCGATGGCCCGATCCGCCTTGAAGTCGCGCGGCCAGCCCGAAACGATCTTCTCGATCGTGGCGTCCGGCTCGCGGCGGATACGGCCGGCTACCTCGTCACCGGCCACCTCGCGCAACGCTTCGATCATCTCGCGGATGGTGATCGACAGTCCCGGCATCGTCAGCGAACGGCGGTGCCCCAGGATTTCGGTGTCCATCGTCGCCGCATGGAGTAGGAAGCCGACCGCCGCCGCCGGGCTCGCGACCCAGTGGCGCACCTCGTCGTCGACCGGAAGGATGGCTTCGTGGCCGGCCAGAGGTTCGCGGATGATCCCGGAGAAGAACCCCGATGCCGCCTTGTTCGGCTTGCCGGGACGCACCACGATTGTCGGCAGGCGGATGCCGACGCCATCGACGAAGCCCTTGCGGGTGTAGTCGGCCAGCAGCAACTCGCAGATCGCTTTCTGGGTCCCGTAGCTGGTCAGCGGCGCCTGCTGGAAGGTGTCGGAAATCGGATCCTCGAAGGGCGCACCGAAGACGGCGATCGAGGAAGTGAAGACGAGGCGGGGACGATAGGCATCCCCCTGCGCGCGGATTGCCTCCAGAAGATGATACATCCCGTCGAGATTGATCCGATAGCCCTTCTCGAAATCGGCCTCGGCCTCGCCGGAAACGATCGCCGCCAGATGGAAGATCATCTCCGGTCGCCTGGCGACCAGCGCCGCGACGGTGGCGGCATCGGCGATGTCTCCCGCGCTCGATTCGATCGCAACGGTGCCGGACGCGTTGTCGAAACGCGGTTCCACGACGTCGAAGGCGTCGACCGCCTCGATTGGCTGGCCGGCAAGGTTGCCGTCGGCGAGAAGCTTGTCGATGAGCCGCCGGCCGACCATCCCGCCGGCACCCAGAATCAGAATTCGCATCAATCAGTCTCCCTGCGGACGGGTCAGAGCGACCAGCCGCCGTCGATCACTTGGGTGGTGCCGGTGGTGAAACGGCTTTCGTCCGAGGCGAGATAGACGGCAAGATGGGCAATCTCCTCGGGGGTGCCGAGCCGGCCCATCGGCTGGCGCTCGATGAACATCGTCTTGGCCTTCTCGGTGCCGCCGACGCTCTTGCCGAGTTCCTCGATCCGGCCCTCCAACGAGGGCGATTCGATCGTGCCGGGGCAGATCGCGTTGCAGCGGATACCGCTTTTGATGAAATCAATCGCCACCGAGCGGGTGAGGCCGATCACCGCCGCCTTGGTCGCCATGTAGACATAGCGATTCGGCGCAGCTTTGATCGAGGACGCGGCTGAGGCCATGTTGATGATCGAGCCACCGCCGGCCTCCACCATGCGCGGCAACAGGCCTGAGATCGTGCGATGCATCGCCTTGACGTTGAGGTCGAAGGAAAAGTCCCAGGCATCCTCGTCGCAGTCGAGCACCGTGCCGTGGTGGACGAAACCGGCGCAGTTGAACAGGATATCCGGCGTGTCGATCCGCTTCAGATAGGCCGCGACAGCAGCGGAATCGGTGACGTCCAGCCCGGCGGTGTCCACGATACCGAAGGCCTTCAGCCCGTCCAGCTTCGCCGCGTCGCGGTCGGACGCATAAACCTTGGCGCCGGCCTCGAGAAACGCTTCGGCGACCTTGCGGCCGATCCCCTGCCCGGCCGCCGTACAGACGGCCACCTTGCCGTCGAGACGCTTCGTCATGCTCACTCCCTGCTCCCTGTCCGCCGTCGGACGGTTGTTCAATGATTGTCGCGTGGCACACGGGCGCCGGTGCCGTCCACCCCACCCTGCGCCAGTCGCCGATAGGAGACGGCCGGCTCGAGCACCATGCCGGTCTCCAGCTGCGAGATCATGCCGCGCTGGATTTCCTGCCAGGGCGTCTGATGCGCCGGATAGGCGTAGCCGCCGGCTTCGGCAAGGGCCGCGAAACGCGCCTGGAGCTCGTGGTCGGCAATGAGGATGTTCGCGCTGCCCTGCCCCATATCGATCCGCACGCGGTCGCCGGTAACCAGCACCGCCAGTCCGCCGCCAGCTGCGGCCTCTGGCGAGGCGTTGAGGATCGAGGGGCTGCCGGAGGTGCCCGACTGGCGCCCGTCGCCGACGCATGGCAGCGAGTGGATGCCGCGCTTCAGCAGATAGTCTGGCGCCCGCATGTTTACGACTTCCGCGCCGCCCGGATAGCCGATCGGACCGGCGCCGCGCATAAACAGGATGCAGTGTTCGTCGATGCCGAGCGCCGGATCGTCGATCCGCGCGTGGTAATCCTCGGGTCCGTCGAAGACCACCGCCCTGCCCTCGAAAGCCATCGGATCGTCCGGATTCGACAGATAGCGGTCGCGGAACTCCGGCGAAATCACCGACAGCTTCATGATCGCCGAATCGAACAGATTGCCCTTCAACACCCGGAAGCCGGCATGCGGCAGCAGCGGCCGCTCGATGGGCCGGATGACGTTCTCGTCCTCGATGACGGCGCCGCGGCAATTGTCGCCGATCGTCCGGCCATTCACCGTCATTGCGTCCTCGGCGATCAGGCCCTGGTTCATCAGCTGGTTGACCACCGCTGGCACGCCGCCGGCATGGTAATAGTCCTCGCCGAGATATTCGCCCGCCGGCTGCAGGTTGACCAGCAGCGGGATTTCCTCGCCGTAGGTCTGCCAATCGTCGATCGACAGATCGACACCAAGATGCCGCGCAAGACCGTTTAAATGGATCGGCGCATTGGTCGAGCCGCCGATGGCCGAGTTGACACGGATGGCATTGATGAAGGCGTCGCGCGTCATGATGTCGGTGGGTTTGAGATCCTCATGCACCATCTCGACGATACGCTTGCCTGTGAGATACGAAATCTCCTGCCGGTCGCGATAGGGCGCGGGAATGGCCGCCGAGCCCGGCAATTGCATGCCGAGCGCCTCGGCGAGCGAATTCATCGTCGTCGCGGTGCCCATCGTGTTGCAATAGCCGGTGGAGGGCGCCGACGAGGCGACCAGCTTGACGAAGCCGGCATAGTCGATCTCGCCGGCCGCCATCATCTCCCGCGCTTTCCAAACGATCGTGCCGGAGCCGGTGCGCTCGCCACGGAACCAGCCATTGAGCATCGGGCCGACCGACAACGCGATCGCCGGGAGGTTCACGGTCGCCGCCGCCATAAGGCAGGCGGGCGTGGTCTTGTCGCAGCCGATGGTCAGCACCACCCCGTCGAGCGGGTAGCCATAGAGCACTTCGACCAGCCCGAGATAGGCAAGATTGCGGTCGAGCGCGGCGGTGGGCCGCTTGCCGGTTTCCTGAATCGGATGGACCGGAAACTCGATGGCGATGCCGCCCGCCTCCCGGATGCCCTCGCGCACCCGCTTGGCGAGTTCGAGATGATGCCGGTTGCAGGGACTGAGGTCCGAGCCGGTCTGGGCGATGCCGATGATCGGCTTGCCTGACTGCAGCTCTTCCTGGCTGAGACCGAAATTGAGGTAGCGTTCTAGATAGAGCGCCGTCATGTCCGGATTGGACGGATTGTCGAACCACGCGCGGGAGCGTAGCTGGCCGGCCTTGAGGTCGTTTGTCATCGAGTCTCCGGATGCATCCCTATGCGCCGCCGTTGCACCTTCGCAACGACACGCCGCATAACGTATACATTAGTCCGCTCGGCATTCAAACTCTTATCCCGCCTTCCAGTGAGAGGCGAGAGCGATGAGAACGGGAAAGGGGGAAATCCGGTGTTCGGGTCAGTTACCGTTTGCGGCGATGAGATCAGCCACGGTCATCTGCGCGAGAGCCCCGCCATGGGTGGCCGGCGCGGCGGTCCGATGTGATACCGACACAGGCTTGGCAAAGCGCGGCTCCTCCGCGATGCGGATCAAATGCGGTTTGGTCTGCGCCGTCCGCGATGACGGATTGCGGAACGGCGGATCGCCGATCCGGCGGGCATTTTTGCGCTTTTCGTAGAACACGTTGCCGCCCGCTTCGACCAGGTAGTGCATGTTGGTGTAAGGGAAGGTCATGCCGGCGGTATGGAAGAACATCGCCTTGCTGACGCCGGGATGCCGCTCGCCCCTGAGAACCCGCGTGGCCATTTTCGCGGCGAGATCGCGCCCCTTGTGCATCGGCTTCGAAAGGACGCCGGGCGCGAACTGGTTCTTCTGGCCAACAACGCCGCAGACGGACTTTGGATAAAGGCCGCTCTGGAGGCGGTTCATCACCACGGTGCCGACCGCCAGCATGCCGTCCGGGCTCGAACGGTTGGATTCGAAATACATCACCCGCGTCATGCATTCATGGGCGGTCATCGGGCGCAGGCGCGGGCCGCTGGCGCAGGCTCCGAACAGAGCGAGTATGGACAGCAGCAAGGCGTTGCGGCGAAGAATCGTTGATGTCGTCAAAGTCATCGCGGGGTCTCTGGCGTCGGAACGTCGGGCACGTTCGCATCGGCTGAGCCTGCGGAATAAGCCTTAACGGGTGGTGCGCTCCCGCTCGGCGAGCGCCGAAAAGATCGAACACCGTTAAGGATCGACTAAAATTTGAGGGAAACGGACGCACGGCTCCGCCGGAGCGGCCCCGCGCAAACGCAAGCCGTCCGCGCACGGGATCAGACGGCGGAATCGGCGCGGGCGTAGACGTCCTCAATGCGCACGATGTCGTCTTCACCGGTGTAGCTGCCGACCTGAATTTCGATCAGCTTGAGGTCGATCTTGCCCGGATTGTGCAGGCGGTGGACGCAGCCGATCGGCAGATAGGCCGATTCGTTCTCGTGGAACAGCGAGACCGTGCCGTCGATCGTCACCTCGGCCGTGCCATGAACCACGACCCAATGCTCGGCGCGATGGTGGTGGCGCTGCAGGCTCAACAGCCCGCCGGGCTTGACGCAGATATGCTTGACCTGAAAGCGCTCGCCGATATCGATGCGCTGATACCAGCCCCAAGGCCGATAGATCCTTAGATGCTCGCTCGCCTCGCGCCGGCCGTCGCGCTTCATATCGGCGACCAGATCCTTGACGCGGCCGGCTTCGCTCTTGGCGGCGACCAGGACCGCGTCCTGCGTCGCCACAACGATCACGCCGTCGAGGCCGACCGCGGCCGTCAGCATCTCCTCGCTGCGGATGAAGCTGTTCGTCGTGTCGAGGACGGCGACGTGGCCTTCGAGACGGTTGCCGTTGTCGTCCTTGGCTTTGAGATCGTGGATCGCGTCCCAGGCGCCGATGTCCGACCAGTCGAAGGATGCCGCGAGCACCCCTGCCCGCTCGGTCTTCTCCATGAGCGCGTGATCGATCGAGATTTTCGGCGCCTTGGCGAATTCATCCGCGTCAAGGCGAAGAAAATCGAGATCGCGCACCGCCTTAGCAACGGCATTGCGCGCCGCGCCCAGGACCTCTGGGCAATGACGCTCCATCTCTTCCAGAATCGTACCGATGGCGAAGATGAAATTGCCGCTGTTCCACAGATAGCCCTCGGCGAGGTAGCGCTCCGCCACTTCGCGCACCGGTTTTTCCACGAATCGGGCCAGCCCGTGCGCCCGCTCTCCAAGAACGTCGTCCGACCGCTCGATGTAGCCATAGGCCGTGGACGGGCAATCGGGCTCGATGCCAATGGTCATGATCGGCCCGCCGGCGGCGATCGTCGCGGCCAGCAGGCAGTCGTTCGCGAAGGAGTCCGCGTTCTCGATGGCATGATCGGCGGCGACGACAATGCAGATGCTGTCCGGCGCGCGATCGGCCGCGAGCACCGCCCCGACGGCGACGGCAGCGGCGGAATCGCGGCGTTCCGGCTCCAGGACGATCTCTCCGGCAATGCCGAGGGACGCCATCTGCTCGGCCACGATAAACCGAAATCCATGGTTGGTGACGACGATCGGCTCGCCGAATGCCTCGCCCTTGAAGCGCAGAAGGGTGGCCTGGAAGGTCGACATCCCTTCATCGAGCAATGCGACGAACTGCTTCGGCATGGAATCGCGCGATACCGGCCAGAGGCGTGTGCCCGCCCCGCCGGCCATGATGATCGGAACCAGAGGATGATCCTGCACGCCGCCAACGCCTCCCAAAGCTCGCCCAATCGCCTGTCGGCCTTGCGTAGCCGATCGATCTATCACTGTCCATTTGCGTGGCATCATACGGCTGCGCAGCGGCAAGCCTTGCCGCTTCAGGAGGACGAACTCGCTTGCACGCTAATTTCTGCCGGTTGAAACCACGTCGACCTGGCGCAGGTTACAAGCTGACCCTCTAAGAAAAATGAAACCGACGGGCGATAATATCGGTATCAACCCTTCGATGTCAGGAACCCGCCTCGTGGGTGCAAATTGCTCCAGACCGACCGGGAGGACGACGCCGTGACACCATCAGATCCCGTCTTCCTGCTCATGGGGGTATCCGGGGTTGGCAAGAGTACGGTCGGAGAAGCGCTTGCCCATCGCGTCAATGGCACCTTTCTCGACGCCAATGACTATCACCTCGCCAAGCATATCGACGGCATGTCCTGCGGCATCCCGATCGATGACTTCATCCGGAAGGGCTGGCTGCGTCGCGTTTGCGGTGCCGTGGAGCGAACCCGCGTAGAGTATCGACGGCCGGTCATCCTCGCCTGCTCCGCCTTGAGGAAGAGCAATCGGGATTTCCTGCGCCGTGAGATCGGCGCGCTATGCGTGATTCACCTGACCGGCGCGCGCGATCTGGTCCACGACCGGATGCTGACGCGCCGCGACCATTTCGCCCCCGCCGCGTTGCTCGATAGCCAAATCCTCGATCTGGAACCACCGACGCCAATGGAGCAAGACGTTCACGTGATCGACATCTCGCCCAGCCTGGACGACGTCGTTGCCGAGGTCCTTGCGCTTGTGGAGACGGTGATGAAGCGGACGGGTCCCGTCCGGTAATCAGAATCGCGCTCCCGCCCCTACATCGTCGCGCCGATCTGCCACGGCACGAATTCGTAGTCGCCCAGCCCCTGCGCCTCGGATTTCGACATCTCGCCGGAGGCGACCCGCAACAACATGTCGTAGATCTCACGACCGAGTTCTTCGATCGACCGGCCTTCCGACACGATCCGGCCAGCATCGACGTCCATGTCCTCGGTCATCCGCCGATACATCTCGGTGTTGGTCGCAATCTTGATCGAGGGTGACGGCTTGAAGCCGGCCGCCGAGCCGCGCCCCGTCGTGAAGGCGACGAGGTTGCAGCCCGAGGCGATCTGTCCGGTGACCGAGGCGGGATCGTAGCCGGGCGAATCCATGAAGACGAAACCGCGCTCGCGGATCGGCTCGCCGTATTTGTAGACGCCGTTGAGCGGCGTGGTCCCGCCCTTGGCGGCGGCGCCCAGCGACTTTTCCAGGATCGTCGTCAGCCCGCCCTTCTTGTTGCCGGGGCTCGGATTGTTGTCCATCGAGCCCTTGTTGCGGGCGGTGTAGTCCTCCCACCATTCGATCAGCTTGACGAGTTTCTCGCCGGTCTTCACGTCCTTCGCGCGGCGCGTCAAAAGGTGCTCGGCGCCGTAGATCTCCGGAGTTTCGGCGAGAACCCCCGTGCCGCCCTGGGCGACAAGCAAGTCGCATGCGTAGCCGAGTGCCGGATTGGCGGTGATGCCGGACCAGGCGTCCGAGCCGCCACATTGCAGCGCAACGGTCAGTTCCGAGGCAGGGCATGGCTCGCGGCGGACTTGATCGGCGATCGGCAGCATCGCGCGAACCTTCTCAACACCGACCTCGACGGTGCGCCGCAAGCCGGCGACGTCCTGGATGTTCATCGCCTGGAACATCGGCCCCTTTTCGATGCCATAGGCTTCGAGCAGCCAATCGATCTGGTTCATTTCGCAGCCGAGCCCGACCATCAGCACCCCGGCAATGTTGGGATGACGGGCGTAACCCCACATCACCCGCTGCAGCGCGTCGAAACCTTCGCCGTCACCGCCCATGCCGCAGCCAGTGCCGTGAACGAAGGCGGTGACGCCGTCGACATTCGGATAGGCGGCGAGCTCCGCCGGCCCGAACGCCTCGGCGATCTTGCGGGCCGCCGTCGCCGAGCAGTTGACCGACGTCAGGATCGCGATAGTGTTGCGCGTGCCCACCCGCCCGTCCGTGCGGCGATAGCCCATGAAGCTGTCGCGGTTCTCCGCGGGGACCGGGGTGACGGGACGCAGATCGGTTGAAAATTCGTAATCGTGCGCGGTGCCGCGGAATTCGACATTCTGGGTGTGGACATGGGCGCCCGCCTCGATCGCCTCGCCGGCATAGCCGATCACCTGCGCATACTTTAGGATCGGCTGACCTTCCGGGATCGCCCGCGTCGCGATCTTATGGCCGCGCGGAATCATCGTCAGTGTCCGGACGTCCTCCACCTGCGCGCCGGTTTCCAGCGCCCGCAGCGCCGTCACCACATTGTCGGAGGGGTCGAGGCGAACCGTATTGGTCGACATTGTCTGGCTGTCCCTGAAACCGAGGTCGCCGACGCCTTCGAGCGTGGCGACCCGTCGCGGTTGAAATTTCGTCGATGGCGGCAAAGCGCGCGGCACGATCACTCTATCGCAAAGAATGACGCCCCGGCCATTGCACAACGAGGCGCAGTGAATATGATGCCGCCGGGAGACAGCGTATACATTAGGGAGGAATAATATGAAATATCTAAAGCAGTGCCTGGCCGTGTCGGCGGCAATGGGCGTCGCTTTGTCCGCGCAGGCGGCGGCGGCCGAAACGGTGCTGAAATTCGCGCATGTCTATGAAGAGAGCGAGCCGTATCACACCTGCGCCGTCGCTGCGTCCGACAAGCTGAAGGACGCGACCGAGGATCGCTACTCGATCGAGGTTTTCCCGGCGTCGTCGCTCGGCAAGGAAGTCGACATCAACGAAGGCCTCGGGCTGGGCACCGTCGACATCATCTATACTGGCCAGCTCTTCGCCGGTCGCGCCTACGGGCCGATCGCCATCGGCGGCGCGCCGTACATGTTCCGCGACTATGATCACTGGGACAAGTATCGCAATTCCGACCTCTTCAAGGAACTGGCCGAGGGCTACCGGGAGGCGACCGGCAACCACATCGTCGCCACGACCTATTACGGCCAGCGGCACGTCACCTCGAACAAGCCGATCCTGAAGCCGGAAGACATGGCCGGCATGAAGATCCGGGTGCCGAATGCCCCGCTCTACATGATGTTCCCCAAGGCCGTCGGCGCCAATCCGACGCCGATCGCCTTCGCCGAAGTCTATCTCGCTCTGCAGCAAGGTACGGTGGACGGGCAGGAAAACCCGCTGCCGACCATCCAGGCCAAGAAGTTCTATGAGGTCCAGTCCAACATCAACCTAACCGCGCACATCAACGATGCGCTGTTGACGATCGTCGGCGGCCCCACCTGGGACCAGATGGAGGAAGCCGATCGGACCGCTCTCACCGAGGTCCTTACCGAAACGGCCGACTGCGCGACCTCGCAGGTGCGCGAGAAGGAAGCCGAACTCGCGGCATGGTTCGAGGAGCAGGGTGTGACCGTCAACAAGGTCGACATCACGCCGTTCCGCGAAGCCACCATGAAGCTTCACAACGGCCCCGACGCGACCTGGGACCAGGAGACCTACGACCGGCTCCAGGCGATCAAGTAAGTCCTGGCATTCAGGCAGCACTTCCCGGGCGGCATGGGATGCCGCCCGGCCTTACGTGTGATTCCCGGAGACCGTCATGGCATCCATGCCCACAGATAACGACCCGAGCCCGACGGTCCGGGCCGAAGCGCCGAGCCCGCTCACCGATCAACCGATCGACCTGTCGGACCTTCGCTGGAGCGACGGACTGATCCTGTTCGTTTTCTGGCTGTTGGCGTTCGTCGTTTTTCTGCAGTTCTTCACCCGCTACGTACTCAACGATTCCCTCGGCTGGACCGAGGAGATCGCCCGGTTCCTGCTGATCGCCGTAACCTTCATCGGCTCGGTCATGGCGGCGCGCAAACAAAGCCACATCGCCGTCGAGCTCATCTATCGCTATCTGCCGCGTCCCGTCCGGTTCGCGCTGCAGATCTTCGTCGATGGCGTCAGCCTCGCCTTCTATGTGGCCATGGGCTGGTTCTGTACGCAGCTCGCCCAGCGCACGCAGCAGATGATGGTCTCGATCGACGTGCCGAAATCGCTGGTTTATTGGGGCGTCGCCATCTGCTTCGGTTTCATGGCGATCTACGCCCTCGTGGCGCTGGTGGGGCATCTCAAGACCGGCACCAGCCGGCTGATCGACCCGGAGCGTTTCGCGCCGACGACAGCGGGCCTTTGACGCTGGTGCCGAACGCACCCACTCTCGTCATCCTTTCCGCGACCGCGGCCGGCGCTTCCCGGCGGATTTCGGTCGCTTGTCCTGAATCTGGCCGGTCCCGATGCTGCTGATCTCCCTCTTCGTCCTCGTGCTGGTCCTGATCATGGTGGGTGTGCCCGTGGCGATCGCGCTCGCCGGCTCCTCGGCGATGTTCATCCTGATCGAGGGCCGGGTGCCCGACGTGGTGGTGATCCACCGCATGATCAACGGCGTGGATTCCTTTCCGCTGCTGGCCATCCCCTTCTTCATCCTTGCCGGCAATCTGATGAACACCGCCGGCATCACCGAGCGGATCTTCGATTTCGCCAAGTCGATCTTCGGCTGGATGCGCGGCGGCCTGGGCCACGTCAATGTCGGCGCTTCGGTGATCTTCGCCGGCATGTCCGGCGCGGCGGTGGCCGACGCCGGCGGCCTCGGCGCGATCGAGATCAAGGCGATGCGCGACGCCAATTACGACCCCGGCTTTGCCGTCGGCATCACCGCCGCCTCCTCGACCATCGGGCCGATCATCCCGCCCTCGCTGCCGATGGTCATCTACGGCGTCGTCGCCGGTGCCTCGATCGGTCAGCTTTTCGCCGCCGGCTTCGTGCCCGGCTTGCTGATGGCCGTATCGCTGATGGTGATGATCGCGCTCTACGCCCGCTGGCGGAAATATCCGATCGACCAGCCCTTCCGGTTCGCGATCCTCGGCTCCACCTTCAAGCGCGCCTTCCTGTCGCTGCTGACGCCACTCATCATCGTCGGCGGCATCCTCTCGGGCGCCTTCACGCCGACGGAAGCTGCGATCGCGGCTTGCGCCTGGGCGATGATCCTCGGTCTGTTCGTCTACCGGACGCTGACGCTGAAGCGGTTCCTGCGGGTCTCCTTCGACACGATCGAGACGACGTCGGTCGTCTTGTTCATCGTCGCCGCCGCCTCGATCTTCGCCTGGATCCTGACCTCGAATCGGGCGCCGGAGCAATTCGCCGCACTCATCCTGACGATCTCCGATAACCCGTGGATCGTGCTGCTGCTGATCAACCTGATCCTGCTGGTCGTCGGCTGCTTTCTCGAAACCGTGGCGGCGATCACCATCCTGACGCCGGTGCTGTTGCCAATCGCCATCAAGATGGGAATCGACCCGGTGCATTTTGGGGTGATCATGGTGCTGAACCTGATGATCGGGCTTTTGACGCCACCGATCGGAATGGTTCTCTATGTTCTATCAAGGGTTTCCGGGGTTCCGTTCGAACGCTGTGTGACCGCGACCGCGCCCTTCCTGGTGCCCCTGTTCTTGGTTCTGATCCTGATCACCTTCGTGCCGGCCCTGACCATGTGGCTGCCGACGCTGATCTATCGCTGACGAGGCGAAGCGCCGGCCGTTCGCGCTGCCAAACGGCGCGGACGGTGTCGATGAAGGCCTGGGTGATGTCGCTGGTTCGCCGGTTCCTCGGCGAGAGCAGCTCGAACGCGCAGATATAGCCGATCTCGGCCGGTCGGATGGCGCGCAGTTCGCCCGCCTCGACCTCCTGACGGGCATAGTGATCCGGCAACAGGCCGATGAAGCGGCCGGAGCGGATGAGGATCAGCTGCGGCTCGATCTGGTACACCGTCGCCTCCACCCGCCAGTCGATCTGGCGCAGTGAATCCTCGTCCCGCCAATAGCCGCGATGCACGAAAGGCAGAGCGGCGAGCCGCACATCGGTCAGTTCGGCGTCCGGCGTGAGGAAATCCGGGTGATTGCGGCCGCAGTAGAGGCTGTGCCGCTCCTCGTAGAGGCGATCGTATTCGATCCCCTCGATGCGGTTGCGATAGCTGCCGATGGCGCAGTGATAGAGCCCATCCGCCACCTTCTGTTGCATGTCCTGCGGTCGTTCCTGCACCAGCACGAGCTTCACCTGAGGGGCGATCTGGCCGAATTCGGCGACCACGTCGGCCAGCCGATTGGCCGGATCGCTGGCGATGGCGTCGAGGATGCCGATCCGCAACTCGCCCTTCAACTCGCCCCGGACCGAGGCGACGTCGGCGGTGAAATCCTGCAAGGCCTTTTCGAGCTGGCGCGCCGATTCATAGGCCGCACGCCCCTTTTCCGTCAGGCGAAAGCCGCCACGGCCGCGTTGGCAGAGCGTGAAGCCAAGCCGCTGCTCGAGCGCCGTCATGTGATTGCTGATCGTCGACTGGCTGATATTCAGCTCGGTCTCGGCAGCGGCGAAACCGCCGTTGCGGACGACCGCGTCGAAGACCTTGAGCAATCGCAGGTCACTCCCAGAAACACGCACGACCGCCCGCCTCACATTGATGTTTGCCAATGTTAGGATTGATAGTGCGGTATGTCATGGCGCGTCTAGCCCCCTTCAAATGCTTAGCGAGAAGGCGAAGCATCTTGTTGGGGAAACTTTGGGCAATTCCGGGAGGATTTGACGCTGGCTGAGCACGAAGGCGGTGACACCCCGCCACGCTTGAACCCGCTGCTTGGCGCGGTCACCGCGCCGCCGATCGCACGCGCCGGCCGCTGGATCGAATCCTATAACGGTGCCCACGGCGCAATGATCGATTGCAGCCAAGCCGTTCCCGATCATGCCCCGCCGGCCGAATTCGCCGAGCGCCTCGCAGCGGCGGCAGCCTCACCGGCGGCGGCGCGCTACGGCGATATCCTCGGCGACAGGGCGTTGCGCGAAGCCTATGCCGCCCACGTCTCCGGCCTTTATGGCGGCGAGATTGCCGCATCCCGCATCGCCATCACGGCCGGTTGCAACCAGGCCTTCTTCGCGGCGATGCTGGGCGTCGCCAAGGCCGGCGACGCGGTAATCCTGCCCGCCCCCTGGTACTTCAACCATAAGATGACGCTGGAGATGCTCGGCATCGAGGCGCGAGCACTGCCGTTACAAGCGGAAACCGGCTTTCTGCCCTGCCCCCGTGAGGTCGAGGCGCTGATCGATGATCGCTGCCGCGCCCTCGTGCTCGTCTCGCCGAACAATCCGACCGGCGCCGTCTACCCGCCCGAGCTGTTGACCGAACTGTTGGACGTCTGCGTCCGTCGCGGGCTCACGATCGTGCTCGACGAGACCTATCGCGACTTCCTGGCTCCCGAGAGCGGCGCACCGCATCGCCTGTTTGACACTGCTGCCGCGCGCGAACACCTCGTGAGCCTCTATTCCTTCTCCAAATCCTACGCGATCCCCGGCCACCGGGTCGGCGCGATGATCGCCGGGCCAGCCTTCATCGAGCAGATGGAGAAAATCATCGACTGCGTGCAGATCTGCGCGCCCCGCCCAGCGCAGGCCGCCCTGCCCTCGGCGATCCCGGCGCTGGCCGACTGGCGGGAGAAAAACCGCAACGAGATCGCGAAACGCGCCGATGTCTTCCGGGCCGAACTCGGCGGGCTCGACGGCTGGGCGCTCGACCAGATCGGCGCTTATTTCGCCTATGTCCGGCATCCCTGTCGCGGCCTGTCGGCGGAGTCGGTCGCCGAGGCGCTGATGCGAGAGCTTGGCGTGCTGGTACTGCCGGGCAGCTTCTTCGGCCCCGGCCAGGAAGACAACCTGCGGATTGCCTTCGCCAATGTCCCGGTGGACCATATCCGCGAACTGGCGCGCCGGTTGGCGCTCGGTCTTGCCGGCGGCTTTCGGGCGAACGACCAACCCATGCAACGAGGACAGCCCATGGATAGCGAAAAACTCGATGCACTGCGCCAGCGCTTTGCCGGCGACAATGAACGGACCATCTACGACGCCGGCTTCGCGGCCATCGCGGCCAAGCTGTTCGACCCCAGGGGGACGCGCGTCGCGCCCTATGCCGGCCTGCCGACGCTGCTCGACATTCCCCACCGCACCGTCAACTGGTCGGCGCCGGATCTTGCCGGCCTCGACGTCGCGTTGATCGGCATGCCGATGGACCTCGGCGTCACGAACCGCAATGGCAGTCGTTTCGGCCCGCGGGCGATCCGCGCAATGGAACGGGTCGGCCCCTACAATCATGTCCTCAAGACGATGCCGGCCGCCGACCTCCTGGTCGCCGACATCGGCGATGTGCCGTTTCGCAGCCGCTTCGATCTCGCGACGTCGCACGAGGACATCGAGCGCACCATCGCCGCGATCGTCTCCGCCGGAGTTATCCCGCTCTCGGTTGGCGGCGATCATTCGATCACGCTGCCAATCCTGCGCGCCATCGGCCGCGACCGGCCGGTCGGCATGATCCATATCGACGCCCATTGCGACACCTCGGGGCCGTTCGACGGCTGCAAGTTCCATCATGGCGGCCCGTTCCGCCAAGCCGTTCTCGATGGCGTGCTCGACCCGCAGCGCTGCATCCAGATCGGCATCAGGGGCTCGTCGGAATATCTGTGGGAGTTCTCCTTCGAGGCCGGCATGACCGTCATCCACGCCGAGGAAATTCCGGCGATGGGCATCGATGCCGTGATCGCCAAGGCGCGCGCGGTCGCCGGTGACGGCCCGGTCTATGTGTCCTTCGACATCGACAGCCTCGACCCCGCCTTCGCGCCGGGAACCGGAACGCCGGAGATCGGCGGCCTGACCACCCGCGAGGCGCAGGCGATCCTGCGTGGTCTCGCCGGGATCAACATGGTCGGCGGCGACCTGGTCGAGGTCGCGCCGCAATATGACGCGACCACCAATACCGCCCATGCCGGAGCGCAGATGCTGTTCGAGCTTCTGAGCCTCGTGCCCTTCACCCCCGGACGCCGCTGACGGCTCCGTCTCACCCCCACTGGCAGACCCAACAACGGAGACAGGAAATGACGACACGATCCCCGATCCTGATCAATCGCCGCACGCTCCTCGCCGGAGCGACAATGGCCGGCGCGAGTCTGGCCATGCCCTCCATCCTTCGGGCGCAGGAAAAGTCTTTGAAGATCGGCGTTTACGGCGGTTACTTCAAAGATTCGTTCGATGAAAACATTTTCCCGGCCTTCACCGAGAAAACCGGCATCGCGGTGGAAAGCATCGCCGAGCCGACCGGTGAAGCCTGGCTCGTCCAGCTCGAACAGGCTGCCCGCGCCGGCGCCGCGCCCGCCGACGTTTCGATGATGTCGCAGGTGTCGATGCGAAAAGGGCTATCGACCGAACTCTGGGCGCCGCTCGATACCGCGAAGATCACCCGCGCCGGCGACGTGCTGCCGCCGTTCACGGTCAAATATCCGGACGGCCGCGTCGCCGGCATCGGCGCCGTGGCCTGGTACATCACCCTCGTTACCAACACCGACACCTATCCTGACGCGCCGGAGAGCTGGCAGGCTTTCTGGGACCCGGCCAACAAGGAAAAGCTCGGGCTGCTCGCCCTGGTATCCAACTCGTTCCTGCTGGAAGTGACGGCGAAGACCTTTTTCGGCGGCACCGACATCCTCGACACCGAGGAGGGCATCCTGAAGGTCATGGACAAGCTCGCCGAGCTGAAGCCAAACGTTCAGCTCTGGTATCGCGACGAGGCGCAATTCGAGCAGGCGCTGAAGTCGGGCGAAATCCCCATGGGCCAATATTATCACGACGTCACCGGCCTTGCCGCCGCCGACGGGTTCCCGGTCCGCTCCACCTTCCCGAAGGAAGGCGGCATCTCCGATTCCGGCTGCTGGGCGGTGACCAAGGCGTCGGAGAAGCTCGATCTCGCCCATGAGTTCATCGACTACATGACCCAGCCGGAGATCCAGGCGCTGCTCGCCCGCAAGGTCGGCACCGCCCCGGTGATCAAGCGGGAACTGCTCGACCTTTCCGACGAGGAATTTTCGGCGGTCTCCTCCGAGATCGATCCGATCGTGCCGCGCTATGATCTCTATGTCGACAAGGCCGACTGGCTGAACCAGAAATGGACCGAGCTGATCGTCGGCTGAGCCTCGCCCTCGCGAAATCGGCCGGTCGCCTTGGCGGCGACCGGCCCCGTTACCGGACACATGCGATGAGCGGCCTCGAACTCGTCAACGTCACAAAGCGCTACGGCTCGGTTCTCGCGGTCGACGACGCCGTGCTGAACGTGCCGGCGGGCAGCTTCGTCTGTCTGCTCGGCCCGTCCGGCTGCGGCAAGACCACGCTGATGCGGATCGTCGCCGGACTGGAAACGCCGAGCGCCGGCGACGTGCGCTTCGACGGCGAGGCGATCGGCGACCGGCCCGTGCACAAGCGCGACTTCGGAATGGTGTTCCAGTCGCTGGCGCTGTTTCCGCATCTGACCGTCGGCGAGAACATCGCCTATCCCCTCAAGATCCGCAGCCGGGGCAAGGCGGAGCGCGAGGCGCGGGTCGCCGAACTGCTCGACATGGTGCGGCTCCCCGGCGTCGCCGACCGGGCGGTGTCGCAGCTCTCCGGCGGCCAGCGCCAGCGCGTGGCGATCGCCCGCGCGCTCGCCGTGTCGCCGAAGCTGTTCCTCCTCGACGAGCCCTTGTCGGCGCTCGACGCCAAGCTGCGCGAGGCGATGCAAGTGGAACTGCGCCAGCTGCAGCAGCGCCTCGGCGTGACCACCATCGTCGTCACCCACGACCAGCGCGAGGCGATGACGATGGCCGACAAGATCGTCGTCATGAAGGGCGGACGCATCCTGCAGATGGACCGGCCGATCGACATCTATCGCCGGCCGGTCGATCCCTTCGTCGCCGACTTCCTCGGCCAGACCAATCTTCTGACCGCCTCGGCCGAGGCCGGTACGGTGCATGTCGCCGGCGCCGCGATCCCCGGTCTCGCGCTGCCGGCCGGCCGGAACGCGGCCGAAATCTCCGTGCGGCCCGAGGACGTCTCGGTGCGGCCCGAAGGCGAGGCGCCGATCGCGGCGAGCGTCGAATTCGTCCGCGACATGGGCTCGGCGGTGGAGGTTTATCTTGCCACCGCCGCCGGCCGGATCATCGCGCAAAGGCCCGCCGGCAGCGACGGGCTCGCCGTCGGCGACAAAGTCTCTCTCGGCCTCGATCCGGCATCCGTCGTCGTCTTTCCCGAAGGCGGGCGCCCGTGAGCGCGGCGGCGACCGCAGGCAAACGTGCGCGCGACCAACTTCCGCTGGTCTTTCCGGCGCTGATGCTGTTCGCCTTCTTCGTGGTGCCCTTCGGGCTGATGATCGCGGTGTCGTTCTTCGAGCGGGTGCAGGGCGGCTTCTACGTACCGGTCTTCACCACCGCGAACTATGCCCGCTTCCTCAGCCTGTTCTTCGGTGAAATTCTCCTGTTTTCTCTCGGGCTGTCGGCGATGGTTTCGGCGATCTGCCTGACCGTCGGCGCCCCCTTCACCTATCTTCTCACCAGGCTATCCCGACGCCGACAGGTGCCGTGGCTGGTGGCGATGCTCGCCGTCCTGTCGCTGTCGGAGGTGATCATCGGTTTCGCCTGGTCGACGCTGCTCAGCCGTACGGCCGGAGTTTCCAATCTTCTGGCGGCGATCGGATTGATGGATGGTCCCGAAGCCTGGAGCCCGAGTTTCGGCGCGGTCCTTGCCGGCATGGTCTATCAGGCGCTGCCCTATGCCGTGCTGGTGCTCTACCCGTCCTTCTCCCGCCTCGATCCCTCACTCGCCGAAGCCGCGCGCACCCTCGGCGCCTCGCCGATCCGCTCATTCCTGACGGTCATCCTGCCGGCGATGCGCACGACGCTGATCGCCACCTTCATCATCGTTTTCGTCTTCGCCCTCGGCGCCTATCTGCTGCCGCAGCTGCTCGGCCGGCCGCAGCACTGGACCCTGTCGGTGCTGATCACCGATCAGGCGATCTACCAGTCCAACATGCCGTTCGCGGCGGCAATGGCGGTGTTCCTCGTCATCGCCAGCCTGCTGCTCGTGCTGCTGACCACAGTGCTCGGCCACAAGGGGAAACCGGCATGAGCGAGCGACTTTTTACCCGGTTCTTCCTCTTCCTCGTCGCGCTGTTTCTCGCCGGCCCGCTGGTCGTCATCGCCGGCGTGTCGGTCAACGAAAAGCGCAGCCTGACCTTTCCGCCCGAAGGCTTTTCGCTGGATTGGTACGCCCAGATCTTCACCGATGATGGCTGGCGCGACGCCCTGACGACATCGGTCCTGATCGCCCTCGGCGCGGCGACGCTCTCCGTCCTCATCGCCCTGCCGATCGCCTATGCGCTGTGGAAACGCGTCAGCCTCGTCGGCCGGCTGATCCAGACCCTCGGCATCTCGCCCTTCGTGCTGCCACCGGTGATCACTGCGCTCGGCGCGCTGAGCTTTTGGGCAACGGTCGGCTCCTACGGCGCCTGGTACAGCGTCGTGATCTCCCACGCGATCTTCTTCACCAGCCTGCCGCTGGTGACGCTGTCGCTGGGCTTTTCGACCATTGACCGGGAAGTGACCGAGGCGGCGCGCACCATGGGCGCCGACGAGCGCATCATCCTGACGACGATCGTGCTGCCGATGATCGCGCCCTATATCGTCTCCGGCTTCGCCTTCGCCTTCGTCCTGTCGCTGAACGAATATATCGTCGCCTACATGACCGTCGGCTTCACGATGGAGACCGTGCCGATCAAGATCTTCAACGCGCTGCGCTACGGCTACACGCCGACCATGGCGAGCGTCTCGATCCTGTTCGTCGGGGTCGCGGTGGCGGTCTTCTGCCTCGTCGCGCGCTTCGGCGACCTGCCGCGCCTGCTCGGCGCCTGGAGCGCGGGCGACGAGACATGAGGGTCGCGGCGTTCCAGCTCGCCGCCAGCGGCGAGGCCTCTTCCGCCCGGCTCGCGGCGATCGAAGCCCATGTCGCCGAGGCGAAACAAGCGGGCGCAACGCTCGCGGTGTTTCCTGAACTCGCCCTGCCCGGCTACGGCGCCGGCGAAGCGATCAAGGACGAGGCGCGGGCGCGTGGCGACGACGATTTGGCGGCCCTCGCCCGTCTTGCCGCCCAGAGCGATGTCGCCATCGTCTCCGGCATCGCACTCCAACGCGACGGCGCGATCGTCAACGCCGCGGTACTTTTGCGTCCCGGCGAGGAACCGGTCGTCTACGCCAAGCGCCAGCTTTATAGCGACTATGAAAAGGCCCTGTTCCGCCCTGGCGAGATGCCTCCCCCCATCGTCGACATCGGCGGGATGAAGGCCGGCCTGCTGGTCTGTTTCGACGTCGAGTTTCCCGAACATGTCCGCGATCTCGCCAAGCGTGGCGCCGAGATCGTGCTGGTGCCGACGGCACTGCCGAGGAGCCCGGCGGCACACTTCATCGCCCGCAACGTGATCCCGGTGCGGGCCTTCGAGAACCAGGTCTTCGTCGTCTATGCGGATTGGTGCGGGGCGGACGAGCGCTTCGCCTATCAGGGCCTGTCCTCGATCGCCGCGCCCGACGGCAGCCGCCTCGCCGAGGCCGGCGACAGCGAACCGGCGATGCTGATCGCCGACATCGATCCCGGCGCCTTCACGGCCAGCAAAGAGCAAAACCCCTATCTCGACGAGTTGCGGGCGGTCTGAGGTGGGTCGCGCGGTCCTACCAGGCGCAGATTTTCGTGTTCGTCTCGGCGTTCGCCCAGCAGGCGGGATCGTCCCGCTCGCGCACATAGGTGCCGGCGAGCGGGATGTTGCGATTGCCGAGATTGACGAAGCCGGAGGCGTAGCCGGGGCTGTCGACCAGGAGGATGTAGGTGACCCCCGGTCCCTCGATGGTGAAGCTTCCGGCCGAATCCGTCATCTCGAAATCGCAGGCGTAATACCCATCGTCGGTCGAGAAGCACTTCGCCGGCTTGGCCTCGACACCCGTAGCGAAAACGACGAAGGCGAGCGCCGCAAGGCCGCCCGCGCTCTTCAATGCCCTATTCGATACCATGGACCGCCTCCCAGCGAACCGGCCCCGTCATGTGGCCGCATCGCTGGAGATTAGCACGGGGCCCGTGCCGCAGGGAGAGGCCCGCAAGCAAATGCGCGCCTCTCGCGACGGCCGAAACAGGCCGCCGTTCCCTTGCGATCTACCGCGTCAGGCGCTTGTAGGTCGGACGCTTCGGGTTGACCGATTCTGGGCCCAGGCGACGGATCTTGTCCTGCTCGTAATCCTCGAAATTGCCCTCGAACCACTCGACGTGGCTGTCGCCCTCGAAGGCGAGGATGTGGGTCGCCAGCCGGTCGAGGAACATGCGATCATGGCTGATCACCACGGCGCAGCCGGCATATTCCTCCAGCGCGTCCTCCAATGCCGTGAGCGTCTCGGTGTCGAGATCGTTGGTCGGCTCGTCGAGCAGGATGACGTTGGCGCCCGACTTCAGCATCTTGGCAAGATGCACCCGGTTGCGCTGGCCGCCCGAGAGGGTGCCGACCTTCTGCTGCTGGTCCGGCCCCTTGAAGTTGAAGTTGCCGACATAGGCGCGCGAGTTCATCTCGTATTTGCCGAGCTTCATGATGTCGACGCCGCCCGAGACCTCTTCCCAGACCGTCTTGTTGGGGGCCAGATCGTCGCGGCTCTGGTCGACATAGCCGAGATCGACCGTTTCGCCGACATCGATTTTGCCGCTGTCGGGCTCTTCCTGGCCGGTGATCATCTTGAACAGGGTCGACTTGCCGGCGCCGTTCGGCCCGATGATGCCGACGATGCCGCCGGCCGGCAGCTTGAACGAAAGGTTTTCGATCAGCACCCGGTCGCCATAGCTCTTGGTCAGGTTCTCGACCTCGATCACCCGGTTGCCGAGCCGCTCGCCGGTCGGAATGACGATCCTGCCGTCGGCCGGCTTGCGCTTCTCGGCGATCTCGACCAGTTCGTTATAGGCCTTGATACGCGCCTTCGACTTCGTCTGCCGCGCCTTGGCGCCCTGCTGGATCCATTCGCGCTCGCGCGTCAGCGCCCGCATGCGGGCGTCGTCCTCCCGGCCCTCCTGCTTCATCCGCTTGGCCTTCTTCTCCAGATAGCTGGAGTAGTTGCCCTCGTAGGGCATGCCGCGGCCGCGATCGAGTTCGAGAATCCAGCCGGTGACGTTGTCGAGGAAGTAGCGATCATGGGTGACCATGAGCACCGAGCCCTCATACTCGCGCAGGTGCTTTTCGAGCCAGAGGATGGTCTCGGCGTCGAGATGGTTGGTCGGCTCGTCGAGCAACAGGATGTCCGGTTTCGACAGGAGCAGCTGGCAGAGCGCCACGCGGCGCTTCTCGCCGCCGGACAGCGGCGCGATCTCGGCATCGCCCGGCGGGCAGCGCAGGGCGTCCATCGCCATCTCGACCTGATTTTCCAGATCCCAGAGGTTCTGCGCGTCGATGATGTCCTGGAGCTTCGCCCCCTCCTCCGCCGTTTCGTCGGAGTAGTTCATCATCAGTTCGTTGTAGCGCTCAAGAACCGCCTTCTTGTCGGCGACGCCCTCCATGACATTCTCGAAAACGGTCTTCGTCTCGTCGAGATGCGGCTCCTGCGGCAAATAGCCGACGGTGGCGCCTTCAGCCGCCCAGGCCTCGCCGGTGAACTCCTTGTCCTGGCCCGCCATGATCTTCAGCAGCGTCGATTTACCCGAGCCGTTCGGGCCGAGAATGCCGATCTTGGCATCGGGATAGAAGGACAGATGAATGTTTTCCAGGACCTTCTTGTTGCCGTAGGCCTTGGTAAGTCCGGACATGTGATAGATGAACTGGCGTGCCATGGCGCGCTGCCGCTCCGTATGATGTTGGGAAAAGAGAAGTTGCGCCGTACCTAATCCATCGGGCGCGCCGGGGCAACGGGCGCGGATTGCATCATCATCGTCGCGATGCTCGATCCCGGGTTCCGGCCGCGATCCAGATGCGCGCCTGTCCGCTATACGTCGCGGTCCCCAGAAGGGGCCGGTTTCGGAACGGCGGTCTCCGTGATCGCCGGAGCCGATTGCAGAAACTTGAGCAACCGCCCGTCGATGGCGACGAGGCCGAGGCCGATCAGCCCCATGCCGAGAAAATGGCGGGAATCGAGCCGCTCGCCCAACACCAGGGCGCCGAGGACGATAGCGCTGCCCGGAATCAGGAAGGTGACGAGCAGCAGATTGGTCGCCCCCGCCGTCGCCAGAATCCGGAAATAGATCACGTAGGCGAGCGCCGTCGACAGTGCGGCAACGCCGAGGATCCCGCCGATTGTCGGCAGGCCCGGCATCGACAGCGTCCACGGCCGATCCACGACGAGCGCCAGCGGGATGAGCAGGAGCGTCGAAGCCGTCACCTGCCCTGTGGCCGTCGCCAGCGGCGCGACGCCCATGCGCTTGAACCGCCGGCCGAAGATTCCCGCGACCGCATAGGACAAAGCCGCCGCCAGACAGGCCAATTGCGCCAGCACCGCCGCGCCGAGACCTTCCAACGCCGCCGGCCCGATCATTACCGCGACACCGCCGAGCCCGGCGACGACACCGGCCAAGCGCTTGCCGGTCAGTTTCTCGTCATCGGTCAGGACATGCGCCACGAGCACCGTGAACAGCGGCGTCGTGGCGTTGAGGATGGCCGCGAGGCCCGCGGCGATCTGGGTCTGGCCCCAGACGAACAGGCTGAACGGCACGGCATTGTTGATGAAGCCCATGACAAGGAAGGCGGCCCAGACGCGCGGCTCCCTCGGCATCTTGACGCCGAGCAGCCGCAGCGCGGCGAACAGGATCACGCTGGCGAGGCCCACCCGCGTGACGACGATGGTGAAGGGCGGCAGCTCCTTCACCGCGACTTCGGTGAAGAAGAACGATCCGCCCCACAGCACCGACAGAGTGAGCAGCATGCCCCACTCGCCCAGCGTCATCGAGCGGTGGATTGCCGCGGCGGGCGCTAAGCTATCGGTCTGGCGGCGCATGATGAAATCGGCTCCGGAAGTGTCGAAGCCGGACCCTATGAGGTCCTGCCGACGACCACGACCCGATTTCTGGGCCGCTCCGCTATTGCCATCCGGCCGCGTCGATTACCCCACCCCGGCAACCGCCGCGCGCCGGCTCGGCCGCGCGGATCGACTCGCCGAGATCGCTTCGGGGCGTGACCGTGCCCGCCAGATTGATGCGCAGCTCCATGACGATCCGCCTGTCGCCATCACGCGCGCAGGCGATCAGGACGCGGCGGCCGGCGCCCTTGCCGAAAGCCGCGTCGAAGATGGCGCGGATCGCCGGGGCGTCGAGATATGTGCCGACGTTTGTCGCGAACAGCCGGCCGACGGGCGACGCGTTGAGCTTGCCGATCAGCGCGACCGCGTCGGTGAAATATTTCTCGGCGTCCGCCCCGTAGCAGCTGCCGTGCTTGATCCATTGGTGGCGGTCGAGATCGGCCTTGGTCCCCGGCATGACGGCATCAAGCGCCCGCCGCGTCGCGCCACTCAGTTGCGGCTCCGGTAACGCGCTCCAGTCGCTGGCCCGGTCCCTGGCGACGATACCTGCCGCCACGCCGCAATATTCGTTCCCACGGGGTTGTGGCCAGAGCCCGTGCAGCACGAAGCCGCCATCCTCGCCGCCGTCCCGGCAATCGCGTGCTCGCGGCGAAGTCTCACAGAACGCAGCGTGCCAACTCGCGGCCAGAACCGCACGACCCGCGCCCGAGCGCTGACGGCCGGCGGGCGGCGGCGAAGCACTGTCCGACGCCGTTTCGACGCGAACACGCCCCAGCGCCTCGGCCAGCGCGGCGGCGCCGCGGCCTGTTTCGGCAGGCGGATTCTTGCGCGCGGCGGCCGAGACGCCATCCGCGGCCTCGATGCGGCCACAGCCCACGGCGACCCAGCGGCGCGGCGGCTCGGCGTCCTCTATCTCGATAAAGTAGTGCGTCGCCGCCTCCGAATTGCGGCCGATCAGGACGTATGCGACGCCCGGCTCCGTCGCGATGCCACCAGGATTGGTCTGTTGGCGGATCGATTGCAGCGCCGGGCAGCGCGCCTCGGCGACGAAGCGGCCGGTCATCGGCACCTGCGCAAAGGCGGACGGGGCGGCGAGCAGGAGCGCGGCAAGCAGGCAAAAGCGATTCATGGGCTTTCGATACGTCAGAGCGGCGGCGGGCGAAAGACCGCCGGGCAATCGGGGCGAACCGACGACCGTTTCAAGGGGTTTGGGCCAATGCGTCTTCGCGCTATACCGATGCTCGGTGAGCGTGGAAGAACGTCACCCGGCTGGCCATCCCGTTGGTCGCCACAGACGAGGATGCGACGTTGTTCGATCACCGGGAAACCATCGACAGCCGATCCGGCGCGGCGGTTCACGTCTACAGCCGCAAGGCACAGGGACACGCGCGCGGCATCGTCCTGATCCACCACGGTCTTGCCGAACATGCAGGCCGCTACGGCCGCTTCGCCGCCGAACTGGCCGGGCTCGGCTTTCACGTCTTCGCCCATGATCACCGTGGCCACGGCTCGACCAGCGCGTCCGACGCGCCCTTCCGCACATTTGCCCGTCGCCATGGCGCCGACAGGGTGCTCACCGACTGCCGGGCGGTCCATACCCATGCCCTTGGCCGTTATGCCGGCCTGCCGGTGGTGGTCTTCGGCCATTCGATGGGCGGGCTGATCGCCCTGAACTACGCTGAAACCTACGGCCGCGACCTCGCCGGCACCGCCGTGTGGAACGCCAATTTCCAGACCGGATTGCAGGAACGCGTCGGCCGGCTGGCGCTGAAGGCCGAAAAGGCGCTGAAGGGCTCGGACGTTCCGAGCGCGCTGCTCCAGCGCGCCACCTTCGACGCCTGGGGCAAGGCGATCGAGCCACGCCGCACCATGTTCGACTGGCTGTCGCATGATGACGCCGCGGTCGATGCCTATATCGCCGACCCGCTCTGCGGCTTTTCGCCGACCTTGTCGATGATGGAGGATGTGATGACGCTGATCTTCCAGGGCGGTTCGCAGGCCGGGCTCGACATGCTGCCACCAGCGCTGCCGATGCACCTCCTCGGCGGCACCGCCGATCCGGTGACCGACAAGGGCGAAGCCATTCGGTGGCTGGCCGGGCACCTGCGCCATGCCGGCTCCCGCGACGTCACGGTCGAGATCATCGAGGGCGCCCGGCACGAAACGCTGCATGAATTGCCCGCCTATCGCGAGCCCGCCCTCGCCGGTTTCATGGACTGGCTCGATCGCATCATTCCGGTGGCGGCCTGAGCAGCGACGCCCGATCAGGGTTTTCTGCCACGACCATGGGATGGCGGGGAACGACTGCGCGGTCCAGCGCTTTTCGTTGCAGTTGATGAGGGAATCGATGGAGCAGTTCTTCGAGGCGGATGCATTCTGGACGGCGGCCGAGCAAGCTGGGCGATTGATCATGGCCGCGCTCTTTGCCGGGGTGATCGGCTTCGAGCGGGAGAGCAAGGACCATCCCGCCGGCTTGCGGACCCACATGCTGGTCGGCATCGGCGCCTGCCTGTTCACGCTGCTGATGACGCTGCTGATCGGCCGCTTCGAGGGCGACGACGTGCGTGCCGACCCGGTGCGCGTCGTCGAGGCGATCACCAGCGGTGTGGCATTTCTCGCGGCCGGCGTGATCATCCAGGCGCGCGGTCGCGTGCATGGGCTGACCACCGGCGCCTCGCTCTGGCTGGCCGGCGCCATAGGTCTGGGTGCCGGTCTGGGCGAGTATCTTCTATCCTTCATCGCAGTGGTGCTGACGCTTGTCGTCTTGCGGGTGATCAAGGCGTTCGAGTAGGCGGCGCTCAGGGCGATCCGCCCCATTTGCATAGCTCGGCGGTCGGCCAAGTCCGAATTTTCCTGGCTCGGAGCAGAAAGTTCCCGGCATTTCGCCAACCGGATAGGCAAGCCATGCACTCGAAACATGGCTGGCATGTCCAAACATCTCTGGTTTTGCATCTGACAACGGCTATTTAACCAGTAGGTCGCTGGCGGGCGATACCTCCTCCCTTCGCTCCGCTTCGACTGTTTCCTCCCAGGATTTTCCAATGGAAGATCCTTCTTTCGGCCGGGTTCTCGCGAGCCCGGCTTTTTTTTGCGCCGGCCGCCAAAACAAGACGGGCGCTCCCTTTTCGAGACCGCCCGTAGATCGATGGCACCTGTCGAGTGCCTCAGCCGTCGAGGCTGGCACAAAACCGCTGGATGCGCGAACAAGCCTCTTCGAGCAGCGCCTCCGATGTCGCGTAGGAAATCCGGAAGTTCGGGCCGAGGCCGAAAGCCGCGCCGTGAACCACCGCAACGCCTTCCGCCTCCAGCAACTCCGTGACGAAGTCCTCGTCCTTCGTGATCACCGTGCCGGCCCCGGTCTTCTTGCCGATCAGCCCCTTGCAGGACGGATACACGTAGAAGGCGCCCTCCGGCGAGGGACATTCGATGCCGTTCGCCTGGTTGAGCATCGACACGACGAGGTCGCGACGGCCCTCGAAGACGGCGCGGTTGGTGGCGATGAAATCCTGCGGACCGTTCAGCGCCTCGACTGCCGCCCATTGCGCGATCGAGCAGGCGCCGGAGGTCTGCTGGCCCTGGATCATGTCCATCGCCTTGATCAGTTGCACCGGTCCGCCGGCATATCCGATGCGCCAGCCCGTCATCGCATAGGCCTTGGAGACGCCGTTGATGGTCAGCGTGCGGTCATAAAGGCCGGGTTCGACCTCGGCCGGCGTCGTGAAGGTGAAATCGCCATAGACGAGATGCTCATACATGTCGTCGGTCATCACCCAGACATGGGGATGGCGCATCAACACGTCGGTCAGGGCCTTCAGTTCGTTTCGCGTATAGGCCGCGCCCGACGGGTTCGACGGCGAGTTGAACAGAAACCATTTGGTCTTCGGCGTGATCGCCTTTTCGAGAACGTCCGGCGTCAGCTTGAATTGCGTCTCGATGCCGGCCTCGACGAACACGGGCGTCCCGCCGCAGATCGCCACCATCTCGGGATAGCTCACCCAATAGGGCGCCGGGATGATCACCTCGTCGCCGGGGTTCAGCGTCGCCATGAAGGCGTTGAACAGGATTTGCTTGGCGCCGGTGCCGACGATCGTCTGCTCCGGCTTGTAGTCGAGATTGTTCTCGCGCTTGAACTTGTTGGCGATCGCCTGTCGCAGCTCCGGAATGCCGGAAATCGGCGTGTATTTGGTCTCGCCGCGGTTGATCGCCTCGATCGCCGCCCGCTTGATGTTGTCCGGCGTATCGAAGTCCGGCTCCCCTGCCCCCAATCCGATGACATCGCGGCCGGCGGCTTTCAGCTCACGCGCCTTCTGAGAGACCGCGATGGTGGCGGACGGCTTGACGCGATCGAGGGCGGCGGCGAGGAAAGCCATGGAACGGGACTCCGGTCAGACCATAGGGAAGGCTCCCGCAGGAGCGCGCGGACCCTAATCGCAGACGTTTTGCATCGCAAGCCGGCGGTCAAGCGCCATGCGAAACAAACAGCCGTCGCCTTTCTTGGGGAAAGCCCACTCTTGGGGATAGCCCACTGGTGCGGCGCGGCCTGACTACCGCAGCGGCATTTGAAAGGTAAATCGGGTCTCCGCCGAATCGGATGAGGCCGTCAACGTTCCGCCGTGGGCCCGCGCGATCTCCGACGCGATATAGAGACCGAGACCAAGGCCTTGCTGGCTAGGCCGGGTTGCCGCCCGAAAGAACGGCTGGAACAGATCGGCAAGCGCCTCCTTCGGGATGGGTTCGCCGGAATTCGACACCCAGAGCCGAAAGTGATCCGCATCGCTCGACGCTCCCACCCGCACCGCTCCACCGTCGGCCCCATGGGTCAACGCGTTGCCCAGCAAGTTCGACAGCAGCTGGGACAGGCGCGCGCGATCACACCGGAGAGGACCGGTAAAGGAGACATCCGTTTCGATCGGGGTGTCGGGATGGGTCGCTCGCAGTTCCTCCACGACCTGGATGAGAACCGGCTCGAGAGGCCCGCAATCGTCCACCTCTAGGGTCAGTCCTCCCCCCAGGCGGCCGCGGGCGAAATCGAGGAGATTGTCGATCAAGCCCTGCATTCTGAGAACGCTGCCCTGAATCAGATTCAAGATGTTGAGGGCCTTCGGCTCCAGCGACGTCTTCAGCAACATCTTCGTTCCGGCATCAATCGAGGCGACCGGGTTGCGCAAATCGTGACCGAGCACCGCGATGAACTGCTCCCGAAGTTCGGAAATCTTGCGTTCGCCCATCAAGCTGGCCTCGCTCGCGGCCAGGCGCTCGCCGGCATCCAGATGAAAGGCGATGAGCTCGGCGAACAGCTTGAACATGCCGATCGTCTCTGGATTCTTCAGACGCGCCGGACGCGGATCGATCGCGCAGAGCGTCCCGAAAAACTCCCCGTCGGCCCTGACAATCGGCATCGAGATGTAACTGCGGAAACCATACATGGCCGGAGTCGGATGCCCGCAATAGGCCTCGTCCTGCGGTACGTCGTCGATGACGACCGGTTCGCGGCTCTCCTCAACCTCCCGGCAGATCGTGGTCTCGACCTTCAACTCGCCGCCGGTCGGAAGACCGAAGTCGATCCGGTCGAGCACGGCACAGTTGATCCACCGATCGCGAGTGACGCGGGCGACCGTGGCAAATCCCATACCGGTCGTGCGGCAGATGACATCAAGGATCGTGGGGACCGCAGCAATGCGACCAACCGAATCGATATCGGCTTGAAACTCATCCCTCAAAGGCGTTCATTCTCCGATGACTGCTTCACGAGGCTGATGCTACCAGACACCCCCCACTGAGGCACGGAAAATCAAGCGTGGATGACTGGTCTCGTGCCACGCACGCTGGCGGCCGGTACGGCCGTCAGGAATCCGCCGGCATCGGCCATTGAAGCCGCGGCCGACCAGCCCGCCGATTCCCCAGAACAATGCCAGCAGGATAAGCGCGACGACGATGTTCGGCAGCAACTTCTCGAAGCCGAGCACCCAGTCTTCGATCTCGCCGAGGGCGAAGGCAGGGTCGACTTCGACCGCTTGCTCGACGGTCTCAGGCGCCGTCGCGGGACCCGCGCTGGATCTATTTTCCTGCGCGAACGCCTCGAACACGGTCTTGCCCTCAATGGTCGGCTGGCAAAAAGTAAGCGGCCGCCGGCCCTCCGACGCCCGCTTTATTCCTAGCTTTCCTCGCGCTTATTTCGGTGGCGCGATGACACCGCAGGCGACCCGGTCGCCCGCATCGCCCGATGGCTGCGAGATGTAGTCGTCGGCGCCACCGTGAACGATCAGCGCCGAGCCCTCCTCGTCGGCAAGCGGTGCCTCGCCGCCTTCGACCGCCACCATCGCGTTGAATGTCTCGAACTTGGCGGCGCCGCCGGTAACGGTGAAATTCGGCATGTCGCCGGCATGAGGGCCATTTCCAGAGAGATAGCCGTGATCCGCCTCGCCGGGATTGTAGTGCCCGCCTGCGGATTTGAAATCGCCTTCGCAAACGCCTGTCTCGTGGATGTGAAAGCCGTGCTGGCCGTCGGACAGCCCCGAAAGTTCCGCGTTGAGCAGGATGCCAAGAGGTGTCGAAGTAACCTCGACCGTCCCGAGCGATGCGCCGTCAGGGCCATTCAGTTCGACGGTCATCGGCGCTGTGCCTGATGAATCCTGAGCAAAGGCGGGCGCCGCGAGGAGCGCGACTGCAAGGGTCGTGGTGATAAAGCGCATGATGTATCTCCCTGAAAGTGTGATTGACAATACGACTTGCGGGTCACCCTCGCATCTCGCGGCTGCGTCCGCTGGCAAGACGGTCCATTCGACTTGCAACGGACGCGCCTTGCGATCGTTCCCCCGGCAAAATCGCCGCTCTCTGAAGCCCTGCCGTTTTACGAGGACATGCCGGCCGCCCTCCTCGCCCGCCTCGACGTGGCCGTCCTCGCCGATCGCAACGTTACCCGGGTCGATGACGGCGGTCGGCCGGACTACCGCCGCTATGTCGCACGAACCGCGATCCTGCGTTTCCCCGACACGATAGACGCCGAGGCCATTCCTGGCGATGGCGGCACGCGGCTGCGGCTCTATTCGCGCTCGCTCCTCGGCAAAAGCGATCTCGGCGCCAACGCCGAACGGCTGGAGGGCTGGAGGGCTGGGTCGGATTCCTGCGGTAAGATTGCGTACAATTTCGCCGAATTACGCAAGACTTGACAGCGATTTTTGCCAGATGATACGAATATTGCGACACATTAAACGCTATTTTCGTGTAAGTGCTGACAAATAGGGGGCTCGGCTTGTCGAGACAATCCGATCTTGCCGCCGAGAGGATCGAGGAACTCATCATGAGCGGTGAGTTCGCTCTGGGCGCGCATATCAACGAATTCGCGTTGTCGGCGCGGCTGGGCGTCGGTCGGGCCGCCATTCGCGAGGCATGCCACGCCCTTGTCCGGGTGGGCCTCGTCAGGATCGTTCCCAATCAGGGGGCCTTCGTCAAAGACCTCACCCTGCTGGAAATCACCCAGATCTTTGACATCCGCTCGAGCCTCGGCCGCCTGGCAGGGCGGCAGGCGGCCCTATTGATCGACGCCGCAGGTCTTTCCCGTCTGCGTGGACTGATCCAGGAGATGGACAAGGTCGCCCTCGAGCGCGACTCGGAGCGCTATGTCGCGCTGAATCTCGATTTTCACGACGCCCTCTACAAGGTCAGTCGCAACGAGCGACTTGCCGAACTCGACCGCGCGCTCGGCAAGGAGCTGCGCATCTACCGTCGCCATGGACTCGCCTTCGGCGGCGGCCTCGCCGTTTCCAATCAGGAGCATCGCGAGATCATGACAGCCATCGAGCAGGGGGATTGCGAGATGGCCGGCGCCCATCTCGAAAAACACATCCGCAGCGGCAAGGAGCGCTTCCTGAACGCCATGTCCGCGACAGGAAAGCTGGTGCTGCAGTCCGACACACGCGCCGCCGACCCGGCCAAAACGAAGAAGAAAGCCTGATCACCGATGAAGATAACCAAAGTCGAATGTCTGACTGTCCACCCGGGTTGGCGCAAGAACCTGATTTTCGTGAGGGTCGAGACCGATGCGGGCATCGTCGGCTGGGGAGAAGCCTATAGTCAATACGACAGGGACCGCGCCATAGCGGCCCAAGTGGAAGAACTCGGCCGCTATGTGGTCGGTCGGGACCCGTTTCAGATCCGCCATATCTGCCAGGTCGCCTTCGACGATTACGCCCAACGTCGCGCCTCGCTGGAGTTCCACTGCGCCGTGTCGGGCATCGAACAGGCCCTCTGGGACATCGTCGGCAAGGCGACGGAGCAACCCGTCTACAACCTGCTGGGCGGCAAGACCCGCGAGCGCATCCGCGTCTACGCCAACGGCTGGGGCTACAAGCTGCGAGAGGTGGCCGATTATGCCCGTGCCGCCGAAAAGGTGGTCGAAAGCGGCTTCACGGCGATGAAGCTCGACCCGCTGCCTCGACCATGGCGCACCTTCATTCCGAGGCAGCACATTCGTCAGTCGGTGGACATCATACGCGGGATCCGCGATGCGGTCGGTCCCGACGTGGATATTCTGCTCGACATTCATCGTCGGCTCGCGCCGATGCACGCCATCGAGCTGGCCAATGCCCTCGCTGAATTCGAACCGTACTGGTTTGAAGAGCCTTGCCAATCTGAGAACATCCAGGCGCTAGCGGAAGTGCGAGCCAGTTCGCCGATCCCGACTGTGACCGGCGAAGCGCTCTACGGTCGGGCTGGCTTCCGGCCGGTACTTCGCGAGCGTGCCGTCGATATCATCAACCCCGACGTCGCCAACTGCGGCGGGATCTTGGAATTGATGTACATCGCGGCCGCCGCGGAAACGGAGATGATCGCCTGTTCGCCACATAACTACAATTCCACGACGCTGGCGCTTTCGGCCACCGTGCATGCCTCGGCCTGCATGCCGAACTTCATTATCACCGAATATTTCATTCCGTTCGAGGAACTCGGTGCGAAGCTCTGTAGCAACCCGCTCAAGCCGGTTGACGGTTACATCACCCTGCCGGACGGACCCGGCTTGGGTCTCGACGTCAATGAGGAAGCGGTTCGCTCGATGCCCGGCAAGCCTTTCCCCAAGCGCGACCTGCCGCTGCCGGAGAACGAAGGGCCGCGCAACACCGCATTGTCGAAGGCATTCTGAGGAGGAGAAAATGCAAGCTATGAAAACCCTGATCGCCGCCGCATCGCTGTCGGCCATGGCGCTGGTCCAGGCGCCTGCCGCCCAGGCCCAGGCCTATCCCGAAGACGATATTCGCTTCGTCGTCTGGTCATCCGCGGGCTCGCCGCTCGACACGATGATGCGTCAGCTCGGCCGTCAATTGAGCGAGGAGCTTGGCGTCGAAGTGCCGGTCGAAAACCGCAAAGGCGGCTCGGGCGCGGTCGCCATGTCTTACGTCATGACCCAGCCTGCCGACGGCTACACGGTGCTCTCGACGACGGCGAGCATGACGTTCACGATGGCCAAGGGCAAAATTCCGTTCACGCCAGACGACTTTACCGTGCTGCGGGCCTTGCAGGCAGAACCGTCGGCCGTCGCGGTGCGCGCCGACAGCGACCTGCGGGACATGAAGGACTTCGTCAAATACCTGCAGGAAAATCCCAACGGCCTGCGGATTGGCGGTTACGCATCCGCCGGATTCCACCAGTTCGTCTTCTATCGCCTCCAGCAGGAAGCCGATTTCGAGGCGGCATGGGTGCCTTTCGACGGCGGCAACGAAGCCGCCATTGCCTTGCTCGGCGGGCATATCGACGCTGCGGTTCTGACCCCGAGTTCGGCCAAGGCCCAACTTGCGAACGGCGACTTCCGGCTGCTCGGAATCTCCACCGAGAGTCGCGACCGGTATTTTCCCGACACTCCGACCTTCAAGGAACAGGGGTATGACGTCGTGGAATCGATCTGGCGCGGTGTGATGGTGCGCGAAGGAACGCCTCAGGAAGCGACCGGGCGGCTGATCGAGGCGATCGCGGCCGTTGAGGAAACCACGGAGTGGCAGGAGTTCATGGAGAAGAACATGCAGTCCTCCCTCGACCTTGATCAGGAGGAAATGCAGATGCAGGTGCGCAAGGAGGTCGCATCCCGCCGCGCCTTCCTCAAGGACAACGGATTCGCCAATTGAGCGATCCAGCCTATGAACAGCATCAGCGCCGCGGGCCGGCGCTGATGCTGTATGGGACAATCGGGACCGCACTGATCCTGATCGTCGTGGCGATCACCATGATCGTCGTTGCGGGCAGTTATCCGAAACCCGCCACGTTGGGGGCACCGGGACCGGCGCGGCTGCCGATCATCTTCGGAACCCTTCTCGTGATGCTCTCGGGGGGGCTGATCGCGCGCAGCTTCCTCGGCCCGCGTGAGCCCGAACTGACGCTTCAGGGCATGCCGCGTGCGCTGGCCCTGGCCGCGGGCACCGCGATCTGCATCTATCTCTGGAGCTTTCTGAATTTCTTGGTGCTTTTTATCCCGGCGACACTGCTCGGGGTGCGCCTGCTGGGCACAGGCTGGACCGGAGCGATCGTAGCGGCAATCGTCATTCCCGGCTCCGCCTACACACTCTTCGGGCTGCTGCTCGACGTTCCCTTCCCCTAACCGTCGGCCGGATCGAACATCATGCAGGATCTACTGCTCGGCATCGAGGCCGTCTTCACCTGGCAAGGGCTGTTGGCGATCTTCATAGGCACCGCCCTCGGCATCGTCGTCGGAGCCCTGCCCGGTCTCGGTCCGTCTCTCGGTGTCGCGCTTCTTATACCGGCAACGTTCAGCCTGTCGCCCTCCGTCGGCTTCAACCTGCTCGTTTCACTGTATATCGCTGCGGAATACGGAGGTTCGATATCCGCGATCCTCATCGGAACACCAGGGACGGCAGCGGCCACCGCCACCGTAGTGGACGGCTACCCGATGAACCGGCAAGGCCGAGGCGCCTTGGCGCTACAGACCTCGCTTACCGCCTCGACCTTCGGCGGGATCGTCGGTGCGATCGCGCTGATCGTCTTTTCCCAGCCGCTCGTTGTCTTTGTGCTGCAATTCGGGCCGCCGGAATACTTCGCGTTGGGATTGTTCGGCCTGACGCTGATCGCGAGTTTGAGCGGGGATACCATTCTCAAAGGCTTGGCGGCAGGCATCATCGGCCTCTTGCTCGCCGTGGTCGGCGTGGACCCGATCTCGGGCACACCGCGCTACACGGGTTCCTTTTTCGAACTGTATGAAGGCATTCCCTTTCTGGTCGTGCTCATCGGAGTCTTCGCTCTGGCGGAAGCCTTTACGCTGGCGGAACGGGATGACACGCACAAGGAAGCCCGCATCAGCGACTCGGGCGAGAAGCTTGGATTGCGTGGAGCAACTTCGATGCTGCCGACATTCCTGCGCGGCTCGGCGATCGGCACTGTCGTTGGCGCGATCCCGGGCGCCGGAGCCAACATCGCCGGTTGGCTCGCCTATGATCAGGAACGCCGCTGGTCCGACAAGCCGAAAACCTTCGGCAAGGGCCAGATCAAGGGAGTCGCGGCACCGGAAGCAGCCAACAGTGCCTCTGTTGGTGGCGCGCTGATGCCCCTCCTCACCCTGGGCCTTCCCGGCAGCCCCACGACCGCCGTGCTGATCGGCGCGCTCATCATTCACGGGCTGCAACCCGGTCCGAGACTTTTCGCCGAGAACCCGGACGTGGTTTACGGCCTGTTCGTGGGAATGCTGGTCGCCTTCCCGATGCTGTTTGTGCTCGGGACCGCGGCCATGCCTCTCTGGCGCAAGGTCCTCGCCCTACGGAATTCCGTCCTTGCCGTCGGCATCGTCATGCTCTCACTGGTCGGCACGTACGCCCTGCGCAACCTGATGTTCGACGTATGGCTGGCGCTCCTCTTCGGGATCGTCGGCTACTTGCTGAAGAAGTTGCGATTCCCGATGGCGCCGCTTGTTCTGGCAATGGTGCTGGGCGCCATCGTGGAATCGAACTATGCGCGCTCCCTGATCATGTCGCAGGGCTCACACGGAATTTTCTTCGAGCGGCCGCTCAGCATCGCCCTCATTCTGATCGCGGCGACTGCTCTTGTCTGGCCCCTTGTTTCGCTCGTCATCAGACGATGGCGGGCAGCTGGCGCGGCGTAGGGCCTTACCCGCCATCCAGCTGCGTCGGACGCCTTGCACCCCCGGCCGGCCCTTGCGTTCGCTTCCTCCAGACGCTAGCCCGACCGAACCGCAATCTGACCCGCCTTGCCGATGTCCCGCCTTCGCGCCAATCTGTTGCTGCTGCTCGCCGGTGCCGTCTGGGGCATGGGCTTCGTCGCGCAGTCGACGGCGATGGAAGACGTCGGCCCATGGACCTTCACCGCGGCGAAATTCGCCCTCGCCACCATGGCCGTCCTGCCCTTCGCCCTGCGCGAATCCGCCCGCGCCAGGTCCCCGCTTCCGAGGGGTGCCCCGGTCGGCTTCGTCGTCATCGGCGTCATGCTGTTCCTCGCCTCGATCCTCCAGCAGATCGGCATCGTCACCACCTCGGTCACCAATGCCGGCTTCCTCACCGGTCTTTATGTCGTCTTCACGCCATTCCTCGCCCTCGTCATCTTGCGCCATCGCGCCCATTGGGTGGTCTGGCCTTCGGCGATCGCGGCCTTCATCGGCATCATGCTGCTTGGCGGCGGCAGCGTTTCGGCGCTGAATTCCGGCGATCTCCTGATGATCGTCTGCGCCGTGTTCTGGGCGCTGCAGATCCTCCTCGTCGGGATCTTCGCCGGCCCCAGCGGCCGGCCCTACGCGCTGTCGGCGGTGCAATTCGCCGTGACGGCAGCCCTCGCCGGCCTGGGCGCGCTGATCCTCGAGGCCCCGCCCCTTGCCTCGCTCTTTGCCGCCTGGCCGGAGATCGTCTACGGTGGCGTGTTCTCGTCCGGGCTCGCCTTCACGCTCCAGACCATCGGCCAGCGCCATACGACCGCGCCCCAGGCGGCGATCTTCCTCTCCTCCGAAGCGCTGTTCGCGGCCCTCTTCGGCGTGATTCTTTTGGGCGAGCGGATCGCCGCGATCGGGCTTCTCGGCTGCGCGCTGATCTTCGCGGCGATTCTCGCGGTCGAGCTGGTGCCGATGTATCGGCCCGCCCGGCCGTCGGCGCGCGAGCCAGTCTGACCCAACTGCCAAACCTACCGGCTTCTGCTATGCAAGGCGGACGTGACGACGGGGAGACGATGATGGACGAGACCGACGTGATGCCGCGGGGTGATCTTACGGTACGCATTCCGGCCATGCCGGCCGACGCCAACGCCAATGGCGACATCTTCGGCGGCTGGGTGATGTCGCAGATGGATCTGGCCGCCGGCATCCGTGCCGCCGAGCGGGCTCGCGGCCGGGTCGCGACGATCGCCGTCAACGCGCTGACCTTCAAGAAACCGGTGAAGATCGGCGACACGCTCTGCGTCTATTCCTCGATCGAGAAGGTCGGCCGCACCTCGATCACGCTGGCCATCGAGGCCTGGACCAAGGCCCGCGCCTCGAACGAGCGGACGAAGGTGACCGAAGGCACCTTCGTCATGGTGGCGATCGACGAGAACGGCCGCCCGGTGGCGATCGCGGCGGAGACACTGGCTGAGTGAGGCTCTTGTTCCGGCGGTCCCCCGCGCCGGGCTCGGAGGAGCATGCCGCCGTCGGAGCCGTTGCCGGAGCCGGCTGTCTCAATCCTTTGGGAAGTCGGTCGCTTCGCCGGTGGCGCGCCATTCCTCGATCTCCGCCAGCCGCGCCTTCAGCCGCTGGGTAACCTGGTCGACGCCCCAGGCGCCGAGTACGAGATGGCGCGGTGGCGCGGCGTGCTCGGTCAGCGCGATCATCGCCTCCGCCGCGCGCACCGGATCACCGGGCTGGGCGCCACTTCCCCCGCTGGTGCCCTGCATGCGTTTGCCCGCCGTGTCGGCGTAGTCGGCGATCTGGTTCGGCGTCTGCTTTAGCGAACGGCCAGCCCAGTCGGTGCGGAACGGCCCGGGCTCGATGGCGACCACCTTGATGCCGAGCGGCGCCACTTCGTCGGCCAGCGCGTCGGTGAAGCCTTCGACCGCGTGCTTGGTAGCGGCATAATAGCCCGAGCCCGGGAAGCCGATGAAACCGGCGACCGACGAGATGTTGAGAATGTGACCGCCGCGCTGTTCGCGCATACCGGGCAGTACGGCGCGCGTCAGTGCGAACAGGCCGAAGGCATTGGCCTCGAACATGTCGCGAATTTCGCTATCGACGCCCTCCTCGATTGCGGCCTGGTAGCCGTAGCCGGCATTGTTGACGAGCACATCGATCCGTCCGAAGCGCTCCTTTGCGGCCGTCACCGCCGCGGCGATGTCATCGGGCTTGGTCACGTCGAGCGAAACGGCCAGGGCGCGATCCTCCGCGCCATCCACGAGATCGGCGACGCGCGCCTTGTCGCGCGAGGTGACGACAGCCCGCCAGCCGCGCTTGAGAACGGCTTCGGCGAGTTCGCGGCCGAAACCGGTCGAGCATCCCGATATGAACCAGACGGGCGTGGATTCTGTGGTCATGATCTGCCTTCCAATCTCGGCGGAGCGCCGCTTTCGGCGCAGGGCGATGGCAGCCGCAACATAAGTCTGACGGCGGAACGGACAAGGCGGACGCTCCGGTGGCCGAGGAAGAACAGGGCCAATTCGCACGCCAGGGCTTTCCAGCAGCTCCCCGGGCCTGCCGATCGGCGGCTGCTCGGCATCGCCTTCGTCCTCGTAGCAGCGATTGCTCTTGTGTGGCCACGATTTGGGGGGTCATGACGTCGAGCCTACGGCCACGCGTGCCGCGCCCGCCTCCAGCTTGTCCGCCAGCCGCCTGCGGGAACGGGCCCAGGCCCGACTGAAGGGCGTTTCGCCCCGCTCCGCCCGTCCCGCGGCCCGACGCAAGCCGTCCGGCAAGCCGGCTGGCACGCGCATCGACGCCCCCCGCCCCATCATCCTTCTCATCGCGTCCTCCGGCACCGGCATTTCCGAATACTCCGCCTCGGGCAGCCGGATCGCGAGTTCGTGGATATGCGAGTATCCGGTCAATAGCAGAAACCGCTGTCCGCCCTGCCGTTCCATCGCCGCGAGCGTGTTGCGGAACATGCGATCCTCGCGTTCCACATGACGGTCGCACCAATCATCGATGCCGCGGACCGGCATGCCCCTTTCGACCGCCAGATGGGCACAATAGGCCATATCGGCCGGCCCATCCGCCAGCCAGTCCCGCGCGAGATAGTCCTCCCGCATTTCCAGTAGAAGACAATCGGGATCAAAGCCGTCGATCAGCCCCGCGAGGTCTGAGATGGGAAACTGGCGGGAGATGAAATGTGCGTTGTGAATCGTCCCGGCCATATAGAGGAGCCTGTCGGCGGCAGGATTGCGAAACTGTCGGATGTGACGAAATTTCGCCTTCGCCGGCCACAGGCTGAAGGCGACAAGCGATGCGACTTCATGGATGATTGGACTCAACGCGATACCCATCGGCGCTTTTCGGTTTGAAATAGATATCGTGCTTGCGGCCGTTTGACGCGACATAGGTCACTTCGTGCGAACCGGGAGGAAACTCCGACGCTGTGGCCGACAGGGCGGCCTCGATCTGCGGCAGTGTCGCCACGACGGTTCGAAAGTCCGGACGCAGCCAGCACCGGTCTGCCGACACGACGTTGAGGTTCACCTTCCAGGACGGTAGCCCCGGCGCTTTGCCGGCATCGGTATAGAGATGGGCCTCCCCGCACCATTTGGCATCCACCGCCTGCCACAGAAATCCCATGGCCGCACTCTCGCGTGAGTTCAGGAAGGCCGCGATCGCGTCTACCGACGTTCGCGGAACCCGGAAGTACAATTTGGCACGCGCCTCGCCGGCAGCGTCGACGTTCCAGCCGATCATGCTTGGCCAGGCACCGGTGAAGTGATCCATGAGCGCCCTGGCGGCGGTGAGCGTCGATGACGTCAACATCGCTCCCAGAACACCGACCGTGGCGGCGGACAAGGTCTCGAAATAGGCCCAGGGATTCAGATAGATTTTCAGCTGCCTCCCGGACGCGCCGGCCCCGGCGCCGATCCAGCGCGTGAAACTTCCCTGGAACGACGCTCGCCGGTCCAGACCATCGACCATACGGCCGAGCTCCCGAAAAGCCGTCGGCAGGGGCATGAAGGCCTGTAGTGCCAGACCGGACTGGCCAACGGACTGTGTAGCCGCAAGATCGTGGATGAAACGGACCGCGCCGACCTGTCCGCCGGCGAGACTGACCGACCATTCGAACGGCAGATGATCGTGGGTGATGCCGGAGCGCTCGCTCGCCCCACCGCATGTCTCGCGGACGTAGGAGCGATGGACATGGCCGAACAGCGCGGTCAGCGCCGCCATGTCGGCGTCGGCGTTCATTGCACCGCGTGGGCGCGTTCGACACTGGGACTTCGCAGGCAGGCATGGCAGGCATCGCATTCGAACACCCGGGAATGCGCGGCACGTTGCCGCTTCAAATTCTCCACCCAGGCGTTCCGCCGGGAAAGCAACCGCGACAGATCGTCATTTCGCAGGCTTCCAATGGCATTTTTCACCTCCGCGACCCCGGCCGTCTGGCAGCAGAGCGCGACCGATCCGTCCCAATCCACGAACAGGCTATGCCCGGCAAGATACCCGCACGGGGCGGCATCACGCTGTTCTCCACGGCCGATGATCGCATCGCCAAGCGAAATATGGAATGGCCGCCCCCGCGCCCTGTTCTGTTGAACCCACCGCTTGATCTCATGCAGGCGGCGCGGGTCCATGCCGATCCCGGCTTTACCCGTATCCGCGGTCTGGATCAGAGGGACGAAATGGATACGCTCCGCGCCCGAGCGATCGCGCAAGGCGTCGTACATCTCCGCGTCGAGCGACATCTGATCCGTCATCGTGAATTGCGCATAGGTGCTGACGCCAAGGCCGGAGAGCAACCGCGCCGTCGTCATCACCCGGTCGAAGGTTCCCGGCCCGCGGATCGCATCATGCGCGGGCGCCGTGACGCCGTCGAAGCTCAACGTCACATGGTGCGGAATATGGCGGCTGCAGGCTTCCAGCAGCGGGTCGAGCAAGGTGCCGTTGGTGGTGATCGAATAGGCCAGCGACAGCGCCGCGCATTCCTCCACGACGGCGTTGAGATGGGGGTAAAGGGTCGGCTCCCCACCCGAAAACGAGACCCCGACGACGCCGAGGCACCGGGCCTCGACGAGCAGCTCCTTGCAGAGCGCCAGATCGAGATCCCGGTTGAAGTGCCGATGTTGCAGGCAATGGGCGCATTTCAGGTTGCAACGGGCCGTCAACAGAACGCCCAGATGCCTGATCATGGTATGTCGGCGGCGCGCGGCGGGTTGGCCATGACGAGCGCCTTCATCCGCGGCTCCAGCGCCTCCCAGTCGGGCTGCTCGCCGGGCGCGACATGGTCGTTCAGCCACTCCGCGATCAGGCACATGTAATTTGTCGGATGATACCCGGTCTTGCCGGGCAGCGGACAGGGATTGCAGGACAGGCCGTTGAATTCACAGCGATTGCAGGGAATCTGGTGCTTGTAGAGTACGGCGTTGTCGGGCTTTTGCACCGTTTCGTGGAAGCCGTTGAAGCGCTCGCTCGCGGTCAGGCTGTCGAGCGCGCCCTCCCTGATGTTGACCCGTTCGAACCGGGTATCCACGCCCTGCGACGCCGCGAGTTGACAGGGGCTGATGTCGCCATCGGGACCGACATGGACGTTGTCGTGGACGGCAGGGCAGCCGAAGGGCAACGGCGCGAGTTTCTCGGCCGCGTATTTGCGGTGGAACTGATAGACCTTCGGCTTGGCCGGCACGTCGATCTGGATGTCGGGATAGTCGATGACGCAGTCCAGCAAGGTCACCAGCGCGCGAAACTGCGCGACGTTGTCAGCCGCCAGCCTTTCGTAATTCTGCAGGGCATCGCCCGTCGCGGAAAGATTGGTGACCTTCAGCCCGCCCGCGCCGATCCGACGGCATAGATCGACCATGTCCCTGGCCCTGTCGGCCCATGCCGAGGTGATCACCGCCTGGATCTGGATCAGCGGATACTCCTGATTCCGTTCCTTTTTCGCGGCTGCGAGTTTTCCGACGAAAGAGCAGGTCTTGGCGAAGGTCCCGGCGCCTCGCATCAATTCGTGCGACCAGACGTCGGGACCGTCCAGGCTGACAACGACCTTGCGAACTCCCGTCTCGAATATCTTGTCGATATACTTTTGATCTTGCCGGATGCCGTTCGTATTGAACGAAATATTGAGCCCGGCATCGGCGGAAACCTGCAGGATTGTGAGGAAGTCCTTTCGGATCGTCGGCTCGCCGCCGAGATAATGAACGGACTCGACCCCGCGCGCCGCGGCTTCCCGGATGCTGGCGAGAAATTCCTCGGTCGACAGATCGCGGATGGTGTCGTCGCGCAAACTTTCGCCCACGCAGCAGTGCGCGCAGGCCAGGTTGCACTTCGAATTGACGTCCCACCGCAGCAGTTTGGGAACCGTCGAGCGGCGATAGGCCTCGGTTCTGGACTGACTGGGCATGATCCTCTCCGCGCTTTGGCGATGGCGATCCACCGATGAGTTGACAATCGGACGATCTCAAGAGCGTCCGCCCGAGGGAATTTCGGTCATCGTCTTCGGTCATGGTCACGGCGTCGGCACGGATCGTAGCGGCGCTGCCGCCGTGCTGACGCTCGAACTGCCCTGGAAGCCCCGGTCCGCCGATCGCCCCGCGCCGGATAGCACAGAAAGGCCGATCAACAGGTCTTCAGGCCTGCCGTTCGCCGAACGCGTATACGTAGCCGTATCTCCGGTCACCGTTCGCCGCTCTCCGGCGACCAGGGTCCGATTCCTATCCCCTGACCGTCGAATTATCCATCGGCTAGCCCGAAACGTTGCTAGGATCGTCGGTACCCTCCGCGTGGATCACCCTCTGCGTGGATCACTGCGGCGAACCGAAAAACAGCACTGCGTTCCTATCGTCGTCCGATGCTCCCGCCCCGGCCACGCGGCCGGAGCCAATCGTCTGGACTTAGCGGAATGCTTGGGAGAACAGGTCTAGCAGTTCACACCGCCGCAGCCTGCACCCCAGGCCTCGGCCGGCCCGCCGCCGTCCGGCATATCCTTCAGCTTCGCTACCTTGGCATCAATATCCAGCATCAGCGCGATGGCGTCGTCTTTCACGCCCATGGACGACAGCATCTCTTTCTTCTGCGAATCATCCAGTTCACGCACGCTACTGAAATCTTTCGGGATCTTCATGTTTCGCGTAATCTTGAAACCGGGCATCTGACAGCTCCTTGCTTCGTTGGACAAAAGGATAGTGCGGCCGGGAGATCGTTTAGTCAATGCAGACGCAACGTCGTTTTTACATGTCCCTAGGTCATGATGGATGTGCGGCGATCGACCCCCAAGCCCTTGTCCGCCTCCCACCTAGGGGGCAATGCGCCTTTACCTCCGGCGCCCGCAGTCGGGAGCCTTCATCCCGGAGCACGGGCCGGGACGCATCGTCCGACCCGCTGACACGGAACCTGCCCGCCATTGGCGTGACGTCTTGACGCATGGTGGCGATGCCCTTTCTTCCGCCGGACCCGACGGCCGGCGCGACGTCGCTTGCCACTTGCGGATATGGTCGAACCCAGCCTGCACTCGGACGACCACGAACGGAGAATCCGAGGGATCATGCTGCGAACGCTCGTCAACGATTATTTCTACATCCATCTCGGCATCGGCCTTGCCGGCAATCTTCTGTTCGTCATTGGCTCCATCCTGTTCTTCAAGGCGTTCGAAGCCTGGTATACCGTGGCTGTCTGGATGTTCGTCGGCGGGTCGTCGGGCATGTTCCTCGGCTCGCTCGGACAGTTGTTCAAGACCATTTACGAAGCCGAGGAACGACGGCGCGACTGATCCGACGGTCACGCCTTGCCCGTCCCCCTTCCCTATTTGCACACACCGCGCCGCCGGTTCTTGGCATCGAGGTGCAGATGGTCGGCATGGGCGCGGTTGTAGCCGGGGCCGAGCACCGTGCCGAAATAGCGGCAACCCGACTGCCGCACGCTCTTCTGGAATCCCTTCTGGCGGAACGAGAAGAAGCCCTTCTTCTCCACGTCGAAGGTGCTGCCGTCAGCGAATTTGAAGCCGCGCACGTCGAGTGCGTTGCCGCTGGCGTGCTCGCTGATCGTGCGTGAGCCGGCGATGCGCGAGCAGCGGTAGGACGATGCGTTGAGGACGGCCGTCGGTCGGGTCCACAGCCGCCAGCGGGCGGCCGGTTTGACCTCGTCCTCGACCCATTGGGAGATGCGCGCCGCCGCCGGGCAGTTCAGCGTTGCCGCCGGCTGCATTCGCACGCCCTTGGCGATCTCCAGCACCTTGACCGGATAGGGGATGCCGCAACCGGCGCTTTTGCCGACCGGCGCCACGTCGACGAATTTGACGCCCATCTGACGCAAGGCCTTGCGGCACATCGCCTCCGATCGCGGCATCGCGGTGTAGCCACTCGGCGTTTCCTGTTCGAGGCGGCCACGCTCCGGCACCGTCGCTTGCGGCCGCGCGGGTTGCCGCTGGCCGCCAAGCGAGGCCACGATGCCCCGATGCGGTACCAATTGCGGCGAAGGAGCGTCCCGGGATGCCGTCTCCGGTGAAGGAATCGCGCCCGGCGCGACGCGCTTGAGGCCTTGCCAGGGATCTTCGATGGATTCGACCGCGCCGAAGCGCGCGGGATCGGCGTCGACCTCGGACGGTGCGTCGAGCGGAGGCAGGGCGGCCGGATAGGCCGGGGCGGCAGGCGTCTGGGGCGTGGCGGGCGCGATGGATGCGGCACCGGCGGCGCGGGGCGGGCTTCGTCCTAGGAGATCGTCGAGCAGCACTCGGTCGTCGGCGGGTTGCGCCATCTGAGCGGGCGCCGGCGATAGAGATTGGAAATTCGGAACGTCCTGTCTGCCCATACCGGGCACGCTCGGCGTATACGTCTCGCCGGCAGCCGGCAAAGGGCCGCCCCAGATCATGGTGCCGCTTCCGCTTTGGGCCCAAGCGCCGGAGGAAAGGCTCGCCGCCGCGAAACAAACGGCGGCGAGCGCAGACCTGCGCCATCCGCTTTTACGCAATACCATGCGATGGCCTTTCGTCTTCCGCGAAACTCGAGCGGGACGAGGAAAAGCTACCGGCGTTTGGTAAGCGAAGGATGAACGGGATTCGGAAAATGTCGCTTCCCGCCAGACGGGGCGATCAGCCCGGCAACGTATGCGGCACGGCGCCCCGGGTCGGATGCAACGGCGCGGCGCGGGCGGGCGGAGATGCCGCGCCAGTGAACAAAAGGGCTGCCGCCAGCCACCCGACCGCCGCTTTGCGGGGGTGCAGTCCGAGCGCCACAGGCGCCGAATTTCCGTGAGCGTCTCGCGACGCTTCGCCAACCACACGGATCTGCCACATCGGTGCGCCGGAAACGATCCGGCCGGCCGGGAAACCGGCAGCGTGTCGCGAATGGATCGAGGGGAGCGAGTCGTCCTTCATGACCCGAGAGTCGCGCATCGGCTCTGAACCGAACATGAACGAACGGCGGCGCAACGAAACACGGGGCTGGGACCCGGGCCGCAACGAAGCAGACCCGCCAGCCGGCGCCGCCCACCCGTTCACGCAGTCGGCGGACGTCCGCTCGCGGAAAGTCGACGGGATCGCCGCGACCTTCGTGAGCCCCGGAACCACGGCTTGGGTATCTTCGCAGTAGCGAGAGGAATTCGGCGGCGCGGCAACGACGAGCGGCTGATTCTTTTCGTTGACAGCTACGGAAGCTTGCGGTTGTATCAAGATGATACACTTCGGTTGACGCAATAGCCAATCTTGTATTTTGTCGATGCGAGAATGAAAAAATCTGTTGATATCCGTCGGCTTTGATTTAATACTTAACTCGCGCAATATCAAAATGTCAGGAGGCGTAAAAAATGCGTATGTTTCTGATTTCCGTTGCCGCTGCGGTCAGCACGCTGGCGTTGTCGGCTAGCGTCGACGCGAAGACGTTCACGCGAAAGGTCGTCGAAAACAACGACAAGTGCTATTTGGTCGAGTATATTCCTTCGACCTACATCTATAACACGAAGGGCAAGAAAGTGAGCGGCGAAAGCCGCAGCTGGGTCGGGAACATCGCCGATGGTGCCGTGATCATCAAGCGACGCAATCCGGCCGTCTACATCCAGACCCGCAAATTGCTCGAGCAGGATCATTATACGCTCGTCTCGCAGGGCTGCTGACGTTTCGGAGAGGGAGCCCCCGGGCCTCCTCTCCTTCCTTTCCTTTCGCGCGCATCGGTTGGAGATGAATGATGGCCATCGGGCTGCTGACTCTCATGGCGGGACTGGCGATACCTTTCGCATCCCCGGATATCGACGCCGATCCGCTGCCTATAACTGCCGATCTGAGCATCGCCTTCGAGTTTGTGGAGAGCGACGGCGGCTACGATCTCAACGCCCTCGTCAGCGACCGGGTGAGTGAAGATGTCAGGACGATCCCGCTCGACAGCTGTGCCACGATCGACATCGGTGTCGGCGGCGAAACCCTCTTCGGCGAGCCCGTGGCATGCGACGATGAACGCTATGTCTTCGATCTGGTGGGTCGCCACGTCATCGTCAGCGGCGTCAAACGCAATCATGCGCTAAGGGATGTCGAGCCCGGCTACGTCATCCTGAACGGCGTTCCTCTGCTCGTCGAAGATGAGGAGCCCGTCGTCGAGCCGGCTCCCCCGCCGGCCTGGCAATTTCCCTGATTCCAATCCGAAGGCTTTCGTTTTTCCCTCTCCAATCCGCTCAAGATCGGCAGGTGTGCGATGATCAGAACGCTTCTCAATCCAGCGGAATCTTCAGATGAACGGATTCGAGGTGCCGCGCGCGCACGCTCCTGCGGGACGATCCTGTTGTTGGCCGCCCTTATCCCGCTCGTCGCCGCATGCCAGTTCGCCAGGCCGGACGCCCAGGCGCGTCTGTCACTGAAGAACGACCGTGTCGCGGCAGTACAGGCTCGCCCCGCCATTCCCTTCGGTTACGCCGTGCGAGCCGCCTCGCCGCGATCGACAACCGCAGTCAGCCTCCACTTCGAGTTGGTGGAGCAGAAGCACGGCTACGATCTGAACGCGGTCGTCCTCGACCGCTCGACGGGCTCGCTGCGCACTGCGAAGATCCGGCGCTGCGACACCGTCGATCTCGACGCCTTCGACGCGAGCAGCCGCAGCCTTTTCGCCACGCCTGTGCTCTGCGACGGCCGCTCCTATTCCTTCGACATGCTCGGCGAGCGAATTGCCGTCGTCGGCCCCCGCCGCAACTACATTCTGCAGGGCCTGCCGCCCGGGCGTGTGGTGCTCAACGGCGTGCCGGTGCTGGTCGAGCCGCGCGGGCATCGCCATCCGGCGCCCGGCCGGCGGGACCGGTCCAGCCGACAGATTCCCTTCACCATTCAGTAACAGCGGCGGCCTCGGCTTTTCCGTCCGCCTGCCTTCACCACATCCTGTGCGCCGAAAGGGCGACCGAGACCGGGGCGTGACCGCGTTCGTAGCGGACCCTCCCTCTGCGCCCTGCGCGGATCGCAGCTTTTGCCCGATCCGGACGGGGTCTCTGCCTGATCGCTCGAACCTGCGTCGAACGCCACCGCTGACCCGCCTGTCAGGGTCGCGCACGCTCGCCCGCATTCATCCGGACCATCCTGACTCCCGTCAGCCTGGTATGCGCGCGTCCCTCTTGGCTCGCGGACATTTCGGCTCGCAGACACACGCCGCAGGTACCTCCGGTCGGCCCTGGCCCTGGCCCTGGACTCCAGGTCTTTGCCTTCGTCATGACTTATTTAGGGTTAAAGCGGCGCATGAAATTGTCTTCAATCCCGAATCACAGTACTAACCACCCGATCGAAAAAATTCGATTTAATACCGGCAAGCATTTAAATATTTGCAATTATTTTTCTATTTTTGGCGTTTTCTATACGTAACATAAATTGGATTTGATGCGTTCCAAGATTGAGCTCACCATGCTTTACCGTCCCGCTATTAGTCTTGCGCTCGTGCTGACACTCACAGGATGCGCCGCCGTCCCAACGCGGTGCTACGTCACCATCACGGAGTCGGGTCAGCCGAGCGCGGAGGCCTGCGAGAGCGGATCGCATCTGCGTGTCCGGCCGATCACCCCCGAGAATGCGGCCTATTACGCGCCACCCTATATCCTCGCCGCGCTGGCGAACGAGGGCTATGTGAGCATGCCGACGGCCGACGTCGGCGACGGACTGCCGATCACGATGCAGCAGGGCGAACCGGTCTTCGCGATCGATGATGAAATCGTCTACGATGGCGCCGCCGACGATCGCCTTCCGGTCTTTTCCCTCTCCATCCCCGCTTTGTCGGTCGAGTTCAGCCTGCCGCGCAACGAAGCCGCGTCGCAGGCGCAATCCCGACCGACGAGTTGAGCCCTCGGCGTCTGACAAGCTGAAGCATCGCCGGCCCGCCGGCTCTGCCGATCCCGCTGCCGTGCATTCGCCGGCCGATCCCTTGCGTCGCCCGCTTTCAACTCGCCGTCATGGTCTCTATATGTTCCGCCATGGCTTCCCGACCCAAACCGACCCGCCCGCGCCCGCCCGCTAACCCCGCTGACGAGCCGCCCTTCGATCCCGGCGCCCCGGCTCGGCGCGGACCGCTGCAGGATTTCGCCGACGCCGCCGAACCCGTGCGGCGGACCGGCTTCGCGGAAGCCCCGCAGGCTTCCTTCGAGGGCGAACCGGCCGGCCCGCTCTCCGGCTGGGCCGACGAGATCGCGCAGGCCGCCACCGTTGACGCCGAGCGCCAGGCGGACGCCGACGTCGCGCCCGACAAGCGGCGCGGAGCGCCGGAGGCGCGACAGGGAACCGAGAAAACCGACCATGGGCGCAAGCCCGCTGGCGTGAACGCGAAAAGCAAACCGCCAAAGCCCGGCAAGACCGCGCGCGGCACCTCGATGGGGACCACAAGCGATCCCAGGCAGCGCGCCGCCGCCGGGCTCAATCCGGTCGCCGGCCTCGATGTCTCGCTGGAGGACGCCGCGTCGCTGCCCGAAGGCGGCGTCACCGCCACCGTCGACGCGCTGACCAAGCTGATCTCCGAGGGCAACCCGCTGCTCAAGAACGGCGAGATCTGGGTGCCGCACCGCCCGGCCCGGCCGGACAAGTCCGAGGGCGGCGTCCATTTCCGCATCGCCTCGGATTACGTGCCGAAGGGCGACCAGCCGACGGCGATCGCCGACCTCGTCTCCGGCATTTCCGATCACGACCAGACCCAGGTGTTGCTCGGCGTCACCGGCTCCGGCAAGACCTTCACCGTCGCCAACGTCATCGAGAAGACCCAGCGCCCGGCCCTGGTGCTCGCCCCCAACAAGACCCTGGCGGCGCAGCTCTACGGCGAGTTCAAGAACTTCTTCCCCGACAACGCCGTGGAGTATTTCGTCTCCTATTACGACTACTACCAGCCCGAGGCCTATGTGCCGCGCTCGGACACCTATATCGAGAAGGAATCGTCGATCAACGAGCAGATCGACCGGATGCGCCACGCCGCCACGCGAGCCCTCCTGGAACGCGACGACGTCATCATCGTCGCCTCGGTGTCCTGCATCTACGGTATCGGCTCGGTCGAGACCTATACGGCGATGACCTTCCAGATGGCCATCGGCGACCGCCTCGACCAGCGCCAGCTCCTCGCCGACCTCGTCGCCCAGCAATACAAGCGCCGCGACATGGACTTTCAACGCGGGAGCTTCCGGGTCAGGGGCGACACGATCGAGATATTCCCCGCCCATCTGGAAGACCGCGCCTGGCGCATTTCGCTGTTCGGCGACGAGATCGAGACGATCCAGGAGTTCGACCCGCTCACCGGCCAGAAGACCGACGACCTCAAGTCCGTCAAGATCTACGCCAACTCCCACTATGTCACGCCGCGCCCGACCCTCAACCAGGCGGTGAAGTCGATCAAGGAAGAGCTGCGCCACCGCCTGGTCGAGCTGGAAAAGGCCGGCCGCCTGCTCGAGGCCCAGCGGCTGGAACAGCGTACCCGCTTCGACATCGAGATGATCGAGGCCACCGGTTCCTGCCCGGGGATCGAGAACTATTCGCGCTATCTCACCGGCCGCCAGCCCGGTCACCCGCCGCCGACCCTGTTCGAATATCTGCCCGACAACGCGCTGGTCTTCATCGACGAATCCCACGTCACCGTGCCGCAGATCGGCGCCATGTATCGCGGCGATTTCCGCCGCAAGGCGACGCTGGCCGAATACGGTTTTCGGCTACCCTCCTGCATGGACAACAGACCTCTCAGATTTGAAGAATGGAACGCCATGCGGCCGCAGACCGTCGCGGTCTCGGCCACCCCCGGTTCCTGGGAAATGGAGGAGGCCGGCGGCGTCTTCGCCGAGCAGGTGATCCGCCCCACCGGCCTGATCGACCCGCCGGTGGAGATCCGCCCGGCCCGCTCCCAGGTCGACGACCTCATCGGCGAAATCCGCGAGGTCGTCGCCAAAGGCTACCGGGTGCTGTGCACCGTCCTGACCAAGCGCATGGCCGAGGACCTCACCGAATATCTGCACGAGCAGGGCATTCGCGTGCGCTACATGCATTCCGACATCGACACGCTGGAGCGCATCGAGATCATCCGCGATCTGCGCCTCGGCGCCTTCGACGTGCTGGTCGGCATCAATCTGCTGCGCGAGGGCCTCGACATTCCCGAATGCGGGCTGGTCGCCATTCTCGACGCCGACAAGGAGGGGTTTCTCCGCTCGGAGACCTCGCTGATCCAGACCATCGGCCGCGCCGCCCGCAATATCGACGGCAAGGTCATCCTCTATGCCGACCGCACCACCGGCTCGATGGAGCGGGCGATCGCCGAGACCAATCGCCGCCGCGAAAAGCAGGAGGCCTACAACACCGAAAACGGCATCACGCCGGAATCGGTGAAGGCGCATATCGCCGACATTCTCGATTCCTACTACGAAAAGGACCATGTCCGCGTCGATGTCGGCCCGGGCGCCAAGGAAGGCGCCCTCGTCGGCAACAACCTCAAGAGCCATCTCCAGCATCTGGAAAAGCAGATGCGCGACGCCGCCGCCGATCTCGACTTCGAAACCGCCGCGCGGCTTCGCGACGAGATCAAGCGCCTGCAGGCCAAGGAGCTGGAATTCGGACCCGATCTGGGCCGTGGCGGCCTGCCGGGCGAAGGCGCCGACGCGGACGCTGCTTCTTCTCCCCATGGGGGAGAAGGTCCCGGCAGGGGGATGAGGGGCGGCAAACGCGGCGCCTCGGATCGGGTCGACGCCGACGACACCCTCGCCGCCGCCGCCGCCTTCGAGGAGGAGTCCATCTCGCCGGTCACCGGCCGCTCCAAATACGGCCGCAAGACCAAGCGCGACCGCGCGCCCGCCGGCGGCGAACGCTTCGGCCCGCGCGGCGAACCGCTCAAACCCCGGGGCAACCCGGACGCCGCGCGAGGCCAGCCGAGCGCGATCAGCGGGTCCGGGCGAGAAATCCCCTCGGCGCGACGCCCGGCGCCGCTGGCTCGGGACGCCTCGGAAAAGAGCACCGAACCGAGCGAAGCGAGGCAAGCCCGACCGGGCGTCGTGCCTGATGGCACGCCCCCGCGGAGCCGCGGCGAAGCCGCTGGCGTGAGCGAGAGCCAACCGTCCTACTTCCAGAAACCCTCGCTGGACGACATGGGCCCCGGTACCGACGCGGCCGTGCCCGACCGCCCGGAGCGCCGTGGCGAAGGCTACTTCCGCAAGAACAGCCTCGACGAAATGACCGTCGGCCGCACCGAAAAGCCGCTGGGCAAGAGGCGTGGAGCGCCGGAGGCGCGACCGGGACAAGAGAAAACCCCGCCGCCGAAGAAGCCGAAGCCGGACGTGACGGGCTCGGCCCCCACCTCCCCCTTGTGGGGAGGTCCGAGCGAAGCGAGGGGCGGGGGTACCTCCGACGACTCCCCCGCCCCGATCCGGCGCGAGCGCATCGGTCGCGGCAGCTACGAGGACCCGACGGAGGAAAAACGCCGCAAGCGCCGGCCCGGCAAGACCGGCCGGCCGGGGCGGTAGGCGGCGGACACTCCTACGTCCCAGAACAGCGCGCCATCCCCTCCGCTTCGTCATCCTCGGCCGCAGGCCGGGGATCCATGCCAAGCCGGTGCCCCCGCCAAACCGCCTCCGGAAACGCACACAGCCCCTCCGCCACCGAAGCGGACCCGACGCCCGCAGAGGCATGGATCCCCGCGCAAGCGCGAGGATGACGAAGCGTCGAAGGCCGACACCCTTTCCTGCACCGACGCGTCTCTTCGGAGCCAACGGCGGCCCTTGACGCCCACCCCGCCGCACCGCACCGTTTCACCATGGCCGGACACGTCTACATCATGGCGAGCCAGAAAAGCGGCACGCTCTACATCGGCGTGACGTCCGATCTTTCCCGCCGCGTCCATGAACACAAGAGCGAGGCGGTTAAGGGCTTCACCAGCCGCTACGGCTGCAAGCGGCTGGTCTGGTACGAGGAACATTTCGACATCCGCGACGCCATCGCCCGGGAAAAGGCGCTGAAGAAATGGCCCCGCGCGAAAAAGGTCGCGCTGATCGAGACGATGAACCCGGACTGGTCAGAACTCTATCCCGGCCTGTGGTGGTAGCATCGCACCGGCACCGGTCCAGAACGCCGCGCCATCCCCTCCGCTTCGTCATCCTCGGCCGCAGGCCGGGGATCCATGCCAAGCCAGTGCCCCCGCCAAACCGCCTCCGGAAACGCGCACAGCCCCTCCGTCACCGGATCGGACTCCATACCCGCGGGCCACGTCTCCGCCCGGCAGCGCGCCCTCCCTCCGCGTCGTCATCCCCGGCCGCAGGTCGCTGCCCAACGTCGGAACGCCGCACCATCCCGCCGCTTCGTCATCCTCGGCCGCAGGCCGGGGATCCATGCCAAGCCGGTACCGCCGCCAAACCGCCTCCGGAAACGCACACAGCCCCTCCGCCACCGAAGCGGACCCGACGCCCGCAGAGGCATGGATCCCCGCGCAAGCGCGAGGATGACGAGGCGGAGAAGTCCGCTCACCAACCACCAACGCCCGTGGTAGAAAAACCGTCCCACCGCGCCTATTCTCAGACCAAACTGGCATGGGAGCGATCATGACCCGACTTGAACAGATCGAACAGGACGTCGCCGGTCTGTCCTCCGACGAGTTGGCCCGGTTTCGCGACTGGTTCGACGCCTACGCCGCCGAGCGCTTCGACGCGGCGCTCGCGGCGGACGCCGAGGCCGGCCGGCTCGATGCCCTCGCCGACGCCGCGCTGGAGGATTTCCGCGCCGGCCGGACCCGCCGCCTTTGATCCATCACGCGACGCCGGCCTTCTGGAGTGCCTATGACGGCCTGCCGCAGCCGGTGCGCGCCTTGGCGGACCGCAACTTCGCGCTCCTCAAGCGGGACGCGCGGCATCCGTCACTGCGTTTCAAGCCCGCCGGCCGGTTCTGGTCGGCGCGGGTCGGCTTGCGCTACCGCGCCTTGGCGGTCGTCGAGGGTGACGCCTGCATCTGGTTCTGGATCGGCAGCCACGCGGAGTACGACCGTTTGCTCCGGGGCTGACCGTCGGCCGCACGGAAAAGCAGCTGGGCAAGAGGCGTGGAGCGCCGGCGCGCGACCGGGACAAGGGGAAACCCCGCCGCAGAAGAAGCCGAAGCCGGACCTGACGGGCTCGGCCCCTACCTCCCCCCTTGTGGGGAGGTCCGGGCAAAGCGAGGGGTGGGGGTGAATCGAGCGCCAACCGGGGCGGTAGATCACGCCCCCCGCCTGGCAGCGCGCCGTCCCCTCCGCCGCGTCATTCTAGGCCGCAGGCCGGGGATCCATGCCAAGCCGTTGCCGCCGCTCTGCCAGAGAATATGCACCGTTCCTCAGTGGAAACGAGCCCCTGCGTTCGATACTTTTCGATGGCAGACTCCCATTCTACACATTACGATTGTTGCATTCACGAAATTTTAAGAGCTGGGACATGGGGAAATCGAAAATGAAGCACACACCTTTGCGCGACCTAAAACGCAAAGGGAAAAAGATCGAATCACCTTTCAACAAACTTCGCGGGGTGACTGGGCTTAGCTATTCGAGCTGGAAAGATAAGCGCCTATTAAACTGCCTTTGGCTATGCCTAATTCGAACTAAACTGAATCAGCGCTCTTTTGTCTGCTTATGTCACCAAATTGCAGATCGCCTCCATCGGCTTTCGGTCCATGGGAAGGTCGAAGTATTTGTTACACACCAGCGACTCGCCTCTCTAGATTACGATATATTTCGTTGGCTCATGGAACCCCTCACTCACGTCAGCCTGAAAGATACTCTTCGTCCGCTACTCCTTGTCGAGACCCTACCTGATCTTGAGCACTGGCGTCGATTCTTGCAAACAGATCCTGAGGAGGCCGATGATTTCAATGCGCTAGGTCAAGCCGTATGGACATGCTTCGATCACCACTCCCAAGAAGCAACCGACGTGCGCTGGGCCAAGGTCGTATCCTTCTTGGCAGCGGACAAGTTGCGCCTGCCCAGCGAGCAGTCTGTAAGACGCATCACCGAATACCCAGACTTTGATGACCAGACAGCCGCGCGACCCTCAATCCGTGCCCTGGAGATAATGTTCGGCGACAGAACTGGCAGCGGAGATCCAGTCGACGGGGATTTCGATGCCGAACCGTCATGGGTGTTTTTCCTCCGACGCACTCCTTGTATCTTGAGCGATAGGGGGAAATTGGACCATGACGTAGATACGAAAGCGGTGAAGAGTGCGATTTCTCTATACGGATCGATATCGGATCATTACCATTCGTGTATAAAAACTACGGGTATAGATCCTCGCCTAGAGGCATCATTTGGCCTAGTTCTTTTTGCGACATCGCTATACGTTGAAATAAACTCAAGCTCAATACATCGACTCTCTGCGTCTCGAATTGCCCTTCGGACTATTGTAGAGTGTTTTATTAACTTATCGTATCTTTCAAAGGAAGACAACGAAACGATTTGGCTGCAATTCCGAAATTATGGCATCGGGAAAGCAAAACTCGCGTTCCTAAAGAACGTTGACGAGGATAAAACACCAGATTTTATCGATGTTGAGAAGTTAGAATTCTTTGCCAACGAGGATTATTGGCAGGAATTTATAGACATAGATTTAGGTTCTTGGAGTTCTAAAACCCTTCGAGATATCGCGGTTGCTTCGAGCGTTAAAGATGTATACGATAAGCACTACGATGTTTTGAGTGCATTTTCACATGGAAATTGGCTGGCTGTAAGGCATGTTGTTTTCGATACTTGCCTGAACCCGCTCCACCGATTTCACCGTGTACCGCATACTCCGTACATGGACATGCGTTCAGCGACGAATGACATGGGCGGTCTCGTCAATCGGATGGTCGACACGTTGAACACTCTCTATCCCGGTATCCGGGCTCGCCTTGACCGGCCCGCATAATCCGCCCACCGCTTACTGCCGGAGACTCGCTCCGGGTTCTAAAAGGGCGAATCTGGTATCGGCCAGCAGAGTTTCGAAGCGGTGATCTGCAACTGCTTTGTCTGCATGGTCGGTCTCCGACGCGGACATCGTAGCACCCCTCCCCCCAAAAAAATTCTCCCCACCCTGTCCGCCTCCCGCATACTCTGATCACCGCCGGCCCACGGATGGGCACGAATGATCACCGGGATCGTTCGGGGGCCAGCGGGCGGTGTCCGCGACGGGACTTCTTCCGGAGAAGTGCCCGGCCCGGACGACCCTTTGCTCCGCCGGACCGTCCCCCACTAATGAGGGGTCTGCGGATCGGTCCGCTTGAGGCCCCGCAAGGGCCGAAGAGCCGGCAGCGCATGGGAGCCCACTCAAGGCAAGGGCGCCCGTGTCGAAGGGTTGGTCAAACGCCGCGCGGGATGCCGGAGGCGGACCGTATGACGTAAAACAGTCGGAGGGTTCGCCTCCGGCGTCCCGCCGCTCGTCTCGTTCGAGACGAGACGGCAACAGGGGCCCGTCAGTGAGCGGCGAAGCCGCGAAACTTAAGGACGGGACAAAGAATCGCTGGCCCCTCAGCGAGCCGCAAGGCGAAGCTTAAGGACGGGACAGAGAGTTTTGCCCCGCCCTTAAGTGGAAAGCCACTGGCGGGGCTCAGGGGCCCCTCAGCGAGCCGCAAGGCGAAGCTTAAGGAGGGGACAAAGACCTTCATCACCCGGCCGCGAAAAACGCGGCGCGGGAGTGTTGTCGCACGTCTGGAGGAAAGCCATGCCGAAGCGCCCCGCCCCCGCCCCACCGGCCGACGAACCGCCGACGCCGGAGGAGATCGCCGCCAGCCAGGCAATGGCCCGCGAACACATGGAGATCGTCCGCCGCGCGCTGCTGCGGGCCGGCTGGCGGCAGGGACCGCGCCGCCAGAATCTGCGGAGCGTCTGGCAGGCGATCGCGGCGGGCACGGCGTCACAGGCGCCCGGACACAGCGACGCCCGCATCCTCGCCGGCATCGCCCAGCGCATCACCCCGCGTTGCCGGCGGCCGGAATGCCGGCGCGCCTTCACCTGTCGCCACGGGACGCGGGCGGACGAGAAGGCGTCCGGCGGGTTTCCGCCCTGTTTCGCCGCGCTGCCGCAAGTGCTGCGGATTTCGCTGCATTTCGCCCTGGCGCGGCTGTGCGATCCCGCGGCGTTCCGCGACGGTCCGCTGGCCCATCAGGAGGAAGCGATGCTGCGCGCCGCGCAACAGGAACTGGCCGAGCCGGTGGCGCCAGAACCTGAGACCGTCGCCTCGCGAACCGCGCGGCCCGAGCCGGACGGGATCGGGCTTGCGCCATCGCCGCGTCCGGCCCAGCCGCGCATCGTCACGCTGGACTAGGGCTTTCAGCGCGGCACGGCGCCGTCCATCATCTCGGCCTGGCGGCTCCAGCTGGCGCTCTTCACGCCGTCGGGCGTCGCGGCGCAGGCACCCAGGGCGAGCGCGAGGAGAAGGATGGCGGGGACGAGGCGGTGCATGACGGTCTCCGGGAGCTCGGCCAGGGCAGCGGGAGCAGCCATGCAAAAGGCCGCCCCGCGAGGCGGAACGGCCTTTCATTGCGCCGCGATTGCAGCCTTATTTTGTCGTCTGCTCGCCCGACCCGTCGGGATCGCGCTCGGAGCTGTCTTCCGTCGTCCCGGCGGGGCTGGTGTTGCCGCTCGCATCGGTGGTCGTGCCGGCACCGTCGACCGGGCCGATCTTTTCGAGCGAGCCGTCGGGATCGCGCTCGCTGCTCTCTTCCACCGTTCCGGCGGCGTTGGCATTGCCGCTCGCATCGGTGGTCGTGCCGGCACCGTCGACCGGGCCGATCTTCTCGAGCGAGCCGTCGGGATCGCGCTCGCTGCTTTCCTCGTTCATCGACGCCATGGTGGCGGTGAACGGCATCACGACGGGCTTGCCATCGGCCATGGTCGGTGTGTCCACGTCGGTCGCGCCCTCGCCGAAATCATAGGTGTCGTTGCCGTTGGTCTCGTCATGCAGCATGACCATGTACTGGCCGTCCGCGGCCAGATCCATATCGGCCTCCACCGCGACGTCGGTGCTCTCGCCGGCCGGGATCGCCACATGGCCGATCGAGCCCGGAACCACCGGCGCGCCGTCCTTCACCTCGTGCAGAACAAGATAGCCGCCATTGTCCGACGACACCTTGGCGAAGGTCGCGGTCTTGCCTTCGACCTTGACGCCGGTGGTGTCGATCATGTTCTCGGCGAATGCGCTCGAGCCGAGCGCCAGAAGCGTCGCGGCGGTCGTCATCAGAAGCTTGTTCATGGGGTGTCCTCCATTTGTGGATGGGATCGCGAAGCCGCTCCGGTTTACGAAGCATTCGCGATTGGCCGAACAACGGGCGGTTCGGCGGGAGGTTGCATCGAAAGCCGTCAATCAAGTGGATGTGAGGGAAGCTCGGCCGGCGGCTGGAAAGGGCCCGGCGACGGCTTTGTCCCGCCGGGCGGATCGGGTAAAGGCGATGCCACGCCACATCCCGCAAATCTCAGACGGCAAGGACGACAATGACCATCACCCTCGACAAGGCCCGCATCATCATCGCCGAAGCGCTCAAGACCGGCGCCGCGAACGGCTGCAAGCCGCTGACCGTCGCCGTGCTCGATTCCGGCGGCGCGCTGATCGCGCTGGAGCGCTCCGACGGCTCCTCGCGGATGCGGCCGGACGTCGCCATCGGCAAGGCCAACGGCGCCATCGCGCTTGGCATCGGCTCGCGGGCGATCTTCAAGCGGGCCGAGGAGCAGCCCTTTTTCGTCCAGGCGATGAACGCGCTCGCCAAGGGCTCGCTGGTGCCGGTGCCGGGCGGCGTGCTGGTCAAGGGCCAGGGTGGGGCGATCCTCGGGGCCGTCGGCATCACCGGCGACACCTCCGACAATGACGAGATCGCCGCCATCGCCGGGATCGAGGCCGCCGGGTTCCAGGCCGATGGCGGGTAAATCTGAAACCATTTCGCCGCTTCACCAAAGCTTGTGTTGATCGGGCGCGCGTCGCCGGCCTTGATGGGGCGACACCGTCCATTCGGCACGAGACTGAGGAGATGACGATGGGACGCAACCCCTTCGCACTGGCCGCACTGGCCGCCGGCGCCCTGATGGCGTTCACGTTGGCGCCCGGCCCGATCGCGGCTCAGACGACCGCGACGGCGATCTTCGCCGGCGGCTGCTTCTGGTGCGTCGAGAGCGACTTCGACCATGTCGACGGCGTCGTCGAGACCACGTCGGGCTATATCGGCGGCACCAACCAGAACCCGACCTATGAGAACCATCCCGGCCACGTCGAGGCGGTGAAGATCACCTACGATCCCGCCAAGGTCTCCTACGACGAACTGCTCACCGTGTTCTGGCACTCGGTCGATCCGACCGACGCCGGCGGCCAGTTCTGCGATCGCGGCCATTCCTATACCACCGCGATCTTCGCCACGGATTCCGAGCAGATCGAAAAGGCCAAGGCTTCCAAGGCCGCGGTGAAGCAGGACCTCGGCACGGTGGTGACGCCGATCAACACCGCCCCGACCTTCTGGCCGGCGGAGGGCTACCACCAGGATTACTACCAGAAGAATCCGCTGAAATATAAGTACTATCGCTTCTCCTGCGGCCGCAACGCGACGATCCGCAAAGTCTGGGGCGACAAGGCCTTCGAGGGCATCAAGGATTCGATGAGCTGAGGGGCGGCCGGGACGGTTTGGAGGGAACCCGCCGCGCCGCCGGCAGTTGGACTCCAGACTTCACACGGGAGACGATCATGACCTTCAGGACCCTGGCGCCACTGTTCGGCGCGGCCCTCTTTCTCGCCCCCACTCTCGCCCAGGCCGAAGACGACTGGATCGCCAAGCAATCGCCCAAATCCGTCGCTGATACCGTCGCGGCGCTGACGGCGGCGATCGAGAAGGCCGGCGCCAAGGTGGCCCTGACCCTCGATCACCAGGCCAACGCGAAATCCGCCGGCATGGAGCTGCCGGCGACGACGGTGGTGATCTTCGGCAATCCGAAGCTCGGCACGCCGCTGATGCAGGAGAACCGACGGATCGCCCTCGACCTGCCGCAGAAGATGCTGGTCTGGGACGAGGATGGTCAGACCATGGTCGGCTATCTCGAGCCGGAGGAACTGGCCGAACGTTACGACATCGACGACGATGCCGAGCCGGTGGAGGCGATGGAAAAGGCGCTCGACAAGCTGTCGGACGCGGCGATCGCCGAATAGCGCCGCGCCGTCAGCGGTTGAGCGGCTCGATCCAGATCTCGCCGGCCATCACGTTGTCCGGCTGCGACAGCGCATAGAGCACGGCCCCGGCAATATCGTCCGGGGTCAGCGCGTTCGGCTTGGGCTCGTCGAAGAACGGCGTGTCGACCATGCCGGGCTCAATGAGCGTCACCTTGACGCCCTTCTCGCGCATTTCCTCGCGCAGATTGTAGCCATAGCCGGTGACGGCCCATTTGGTCGCGCCATAAACCGAGCCGGGCAACACCTTGCGGCCGGCCACCGAACCGGTCAGCAGATAATGCCCTTTGGCCGCGACGACGGCGTCGTGGGTCGCCTTCACCGTGAACATCAGGCCGAGAACGTTGGTCAGCACCATCTCGCGCCAGTTCTCCACGTCGCCGCCCGCGGTGCCGGTGCCCTTGGCGCCGAGCCCGGCATTGGCGAAGACGGCATCGAGCGCACCGAAACGGTCGAGAACGGCGGCGACCACCGCCTCTTGAGCGGCAAAATCCTGGACGTCGCAGGCAAGCCCGATCGCCTTGTCCTCGCCGAGTTCGGCGACCAGCCCGTCGAGCTTGTCTTTTGAGCGGGCGGTGAGCGCCACGCGGTAGCCAGCCTTGACGGCGCGGCGAGCGGCGGCCGCGCCGATGCCGGTCGAGGCGCCGGTGATGAGCATGGTCTTCATGGAATACTCCTTGATCGTAATTCAGGCGGGCGCCAGTACCGGATGCGGCCGTACCGGGACCCTTATGTGGATCGCGGCCGCCTTCAGGAAAGCCCGGACATCTCGCGCGGCCACGCGATGCCACCCGAATCGTCGCAGAAAATCGGTTTCGAACGGAACCGTTGACGGCTGGGGCGATTATGCAGGCGACCGCTTTTCGGTATCAGAGTGGGCTTACGCGCCCGGATGCCGTGCAACCCCTCTCACGAAGGAGACGATCATGGCCAAGAAGGACAAGACCAGGCTGCACACGAGCAAGAACCCGCTGTCGGAAAACATCCGCGGTTCGATGGTGCAACTGTTGCAGAAGCATCTCGGCACGGCGGTGGATCTGACCTACCAGACCAAGCAGGCCCACTGGAACGTCAAGGGCATGAACTTCATCGCCGTGCACAAGCTGTTCGACGAGCTGCACGAGGTGACCGAGGCCTATGTCGATGACATCGCCGAACGGCTGACAGGTCTGGGCGGCCAAGCGCATGGCACGGTGCAGGCAGCGACGGAAAATTCCGTGCTCGCCCCCTACCCGCTCGATCTGGTGAAGTCCGAGGACCATCTGAAGCGGCTTGCCGACTCCTACGCCCATTGGAGCGACGAGGTGCAGAAGGGCATCGAGGAGGCGTCCGAGGCCGGCGACGCGCTGACCGAGGATCTGTTGACCGAAGTCGGACGCGGCCTCGACAAGTCGCTGTATTTCCTGGAGAGCCACTTCCAAGCGTAAGGTGCCCGCTGGCGCAACGCCGGACAAGAAAAAAGGCGGCCCTGAGGGTCGCCTTTTTCGTTGCGCCATAGGGTGTCGAGCGTCTCTTACGCGATCGTCTGGCCGGTCTTCTTCCAGTCGGCGAGAAAGGCCTCGAGACCCTTGTCGGTCAACGGATGCTTGACCAGGCCCTTGAGCGTCGCCGGCGGCACGGTGGCAACGTCCGCGCCGATCAGCGCCGCCTCGCGCACATGGTTCATGGTGCGCACCGAAGCCGCCAGGATCTCGGTGTCGAAGCCGTAATTGTCGTAGATCCGGCGGATGTCGGCGATCAGCGCCATGCCGTCGAGATTGATGTCGTCGAGCCGGCCGATGAAGGGCGAGATGAAGGTCGCCCCGGCCTTGGCGGCGAGCAGCGCCTGCACCGCCGAGAAGCACAGCGTCACATTGACCAGAAAACCCTCGCCGGTCAGCGCCTTGCAGGCCTTCAGGCCATCCAGCGTCAGCGGCACCTTGATGCAGACATTGTCGGCGATTTCAGCGAGGATCTTGCCCTCGCGGATCATGGCGTCGGTCTCGGTGGCGGTGACCTCGGCCGAGACCGGGCCGTCGACGACGGCGCAGATTTCGGCGACCACTTCCTTCATCGGCCGGTTCGCCTTCATGATCAGCGAGGGGTTGGTGGTCACCCCGTCGAGTAGCCCGGTCGCCTGCAGTTCCTTAATCTCGGTGATGTCGGCGGTGTCGACGAAGAATTTCATGGCGCCCTCTTTGGGTTCGGTTCGCAATCTGCCGCGTCTTAGCAGGAGTTTGGTGGGGGAGGCTATATGGGAGATGTTCCGGACGGAAATGCAAAATATGGTCCAGCCGATATTCGAGCAGATCGCACGGACGGGCTATTTCAACGCTGTTCGACTCTTTTCGAAAGTACCAAGCCGAAGTTACGATGGACCAATCTTCCGACGCTCATTCGATCGTGATGCGGTTGGGGATGGTGGCCGCGCTTGGAAACAGAGAGATCAATTCGTCAGTGACATAATAGCGGCGGGGCTTTTTAGCGCTCCCGCGGTCAAGCGCTTTGGCGTCGTGGAGAGCCACAACAGCTAACTGGAACAGCGAAACGGAGCGCGGAAACTTGCCCTTTTGCGCTTCCATGAACTGCCGGATCGTGTCCACGGGCGTTGCATATTGAGATCGTAGGTCGCGACGAATTGCGCTGTAGATGTTCTCGCCCAGGCGCCTGCCGTTACTCGGACGCATTTCAGCAGGAATAACGCCGTCTTTTACCAGCTGATCGATCATGGCAGTCACGCTGCTACTCGCGGTCATCTCGCGGCGTTTAACGACTTTTACCGAGCGTGAGTTCGTGCGAAATCGTGATAGGTTGCGATCAATTGATTCAATTTGAGCAATCAGCTCTGCGGCAAGTCGACCGGCCCGCGCGTCATATACGCCTGCCTTATAGACCTGTGGGTGGGTGATTTTCGACCACGCATGCTGCAAAATTGTGCGGATCTGAACTTCGACGGTGATCCGATCGATACCGGTTCCGAGCCCGAGCTTATCCTCGAGTCGGCAATATACCCGGGTACTGTCGAAGTCGAAGATGCGTTCATCCTGTAGCGTTGTCCCGGACTTAACCGAGAGAACGTCAAAGGCTTTTCTTAGGAACCTACGAACATCCTCTTCTTGACCGAGCGTATCGATCACCACAGCGAAGGCGATGGCATCGTCGATACTATCGAGGTCGGCATACCGCCCGGTTTCCAATTTATCACGGAGCGATTCCATCATCTTGGCTCGTCCTACGAGTAGGAAGCCACGTCGCTTACAATAGTCCTCGAGAATAACCCTTGCGCCGGTTTCCACTGCATGGAGCGTACTCTGTCGCTCAGCGAAGGCCTGTTCAAGCGTCTTCACTTCAGAGCCCCGTTAGAATCGCCTTAATGATATTGATACGAGTGCGGCGCGGTCCAGAATCATTAGATGCAGCGCGGGCAGCGTCCAGATAGCGGCTTTCGTCGGTGATCTGATCGGCCCCCGCTTCACCGCGCTCCACTCCGCGCAAATTGTTTAACCAAGCAGTGAGATTCGCCGCAGCGTCCGCCGGACTCGGACAATTCCCCTCCCGCTGCAGCTCAACTACCGCAGCAAAGAGTGAATAAAAATCGGCTTGATTACGCAGGCGGCTTGTGAGAATCGCGTTCGCGCCCGGCCCATCCACGATCTGCGCGATGAAGCGGATTGCCGCTTGGAAAGCGGCAACTGTTGCAGCCTGACCAGCCCACTCCTCCTCCCGTTCACCAAAGGCTTTGTCGAGGTCGGCCTGCGATAAGGATCGCTCACCGTTCTCAATAAACAGGAGCATCACCGCGACGTTTTCGACATCCTTCATCTGTCGCATAGATTGCGGTGCGATGTTGGGGAATCGCGATGGAAGTATTTCCTCAATTTCCCCTGCCAATCTTTCTGTTTCACTAATGAAAATACCAGAAAAAATTGCATGACGCAGCTCTTGCTGAGTGAGTTTCGCCACGTTCTTGTTGATTCGGTTAAATATATCATTGATAACCGCCTCATTTTCCTGCTCGATGAATTCGACAGAAAAGGCGTAACGCCAGACATTTAGCTTAACATTGTCGTCGAGAGCACTAAATGATTGCCCACGCAGAGCCATTCCGGGATGCTCTTCGCTGACCATGATTTTGTCACTTACGAAATCAAACAAAGTTGTAAGGCGCTGCTTTCCATCAACAACTTTATACAAAAAAGATCCGTCTGGCTTGATCTCTTCGTAAAGAAATACGGCTGGGCATGGATAATTAAGAAGGACCGTTGTTATGAAGTCGCTACGGAATCGTTCTGGCCACACGCTCCTACGCTGGTAGGGAGGCGACAAGTCGAGCTGATCGCGCTTCCATAAGTCGTGAAGCCAACTGAAGGGACGAAATTCGGCTCGGCGTTGCATTCTAATGCTCCTTAATACCTATGGTTAGAACACGGGCAGCTTAGGAGGCAAGCAAGGCTGCTGAGGTCTTCAAGCCGTGCCGGTCCTCGTCCTACTACCCGCCGAGAGGCCCGCGTTCGCATCTCTCATTCATTGAAGAGATCGGCGTGCGTGCCCGTGCGGGCCAGTTGGAGTTCGTCGCCGACAACACGGTATATCAGCAGCCAGTCGGCCTCGAGATGGGCGTCTCGATAGCTTTTCCATTCGCCCTTCAGCGGATGATCCTGATAGCGCGTGGGCAAATCCTTGCCGGCGAGCAAAAGTCCCAACAGATCACGCAGCTTGAAAAGGTCCTTGCCGCGTTTGTCGACCCGCTTCACGTCACGGCGAAACTGGCTAGAGCGGACCGGAGTCAGCACCTTAGAGGCCAAGGTCCTCGAACAGATCGTCGGCGGAGGCGAAACGCTTGCCCTCGCCCTGTTCCAGCTCGGTCATGGCCTTGCGCGTGGTCGCGTTGGGCACCTTCACCTGGAAGGGAAACTCCTTGTCGGCGGCCACGCGCACCAAAAGCAGGCGGATCGCGTCGGAGACGGACAGGCCCATCGCGGCCAAGGCTTCCGTTGCCTCGGCCTTCGTCGCTGCATCAATTCGGGCACGAACAACACTATCGGTCGCCATCTGACAATTCTCCCCGCGAACGACCACAATGTAGCTACGCTTCACCGCTATCGCAAGCGCCGCTGCTTTCGCGCCGCCCATCCGATTCCCGTAAACTCACTCAAACCTCGGCGATTCGCTTCGCCGGCCGCCGATCCGCCCTCGCCCGGAGCCTCTTTTGTCCCAAACCGGCCAGCTCTTCGAAACGCGTGTCGTGCCGGTCCTCGTCCCGCTTCCGGGCCAACCGGATTACCCGATGACCCGGCGAACCGTCGTCACGGCTTTGTCGATGGATGGCTCGTAACTCGCCAGCGGCGGCTTGATTCCGTGCAGGAAGAGCTCCTTGCGAATTTCATGCGAGGTGCCGGTCAGCACGACTTTCACACCCCGCCGGGCGGCCTTGCGGGCCAGCCCCTCCAGTGTGTTGGCGGCGGTGGAATCGAGAAAGGGAACCGCCTTGAAATCGATGATCAAGGCGCGATGCGTGTCGGCGATGCGGTCCAGCACCGAGCCGATCGATGCCGCCGCGCCGAAGAAGAACGCCCCCGAGATCCGGTAGACGACCACGTCGGGGTCCATCGCCGCCGTCTCGTCGTAAGGCGAGCGGCCGTCATTGGCATCATCGGCCCGGTCCTCGGCGACAAACGCTCCGTGCGTCGCGATCACCGTCGTTTTCGACATGCGGTGAATGAACAGGACCGAACCGAGCGCGAAGCCGACGACGATCGCTTCCGTCAAATCGCGGAAGATCGTCAAAAGGAAGGTCGCCAGGAGAACCGCGGCATCGCCGCGCGAGGCCCGCAGCAGCGTCGCGAAGGCATGTTTTTCGATCATGTTCCAGGCCACGACAGCCAGAACGCCGGCGAGGCTGGCCAGAGGAATGTAGCTCGCGAGCGGCGCTGCAACCAGAACGAAGAGGAGAAGAAAGACGGCATGCAGCATGCCCGCGACAGGTCCGTGCGCGCCGGCGCGCACATTGGTGGCGGTGCGGGCGATCGTGCCGGTGACGCAAATGCCGCCGAAGATGCCCGAGGCGACGTTGGCCACGCCTTGCGCGACCAATTCGCAGTTCGATCGATGACGGCGACCCGTCATCCCGTCCGCCACGACCGCCGACAGCAAGGACTCGATGGAGCCGAGGAGCGTGAACGCCACGGCGCTCGGCAGCACGGCCTGGATTTTGGCGAGCGTGAATGCCGGCAATGACGGCAGTGGTAGGGTGCTGGGAATGCCTCCGAAGGCGGTGCCGATCGTCGACACCGGAAGATGCGAGAAAGCGGTTGCGGCAGCGGCGGCGCTCACCGCGATCAGCATCCCCGGCCAATGCGGGCGGGCGCGTTTCAGGCCGGTGATGACGACGATGGTTGCGGCGGACAGCGCGATCGCCGCGGCGTTGACGCTCGGCAGACCGGCCCAGATGACGGGCAGTTTCTCCAGCAGCGGCCCGGGCTCGTCGCCCAGTGTGAGACCGAGAAGCTCCTTGATCTGGCTGGCGAAGATGATCACGGCAATGCCGGCCGTGAAGCCGACAGTGACAGGATACGGAATGAACTTGATGTAGGTGCCGAACCGCAGCAAGCCCACCGCCATCAGCATCACGCCGGACAGGATCGTGGCCAGGAGCAGCCCGTCCATACCATGCAGTTGGACGGTCGTCGCCACCAGCACGATGAACGCCCCGGCGGGACCGCCGACCTGAAAGCGGCTGCCGCCGAGGGCCGAGACCAGAAAGCCGCCGATGATCGCCGTATAGAGCCCCTGCGCCGGCGTCGCACCCGAGGCGATGGCGATCGCCATCGATAATGGCAGCGCGACGATCGCCACCGTCAGGCCGGCGATGGCGTCGGATCGGAACTGCGAAAGGCCGTATCCCTCGCGCAGGACGGTGATGAGTTTGGGCGTGAAGAGCGCGACAAAGCTCGGGTTGGATGTCGCGGTCCGAATTGAGGGTTTCATGTCCATGATGTCCGGCGGCCTTGGGAAAAGGCGGCGGGATCGTCGGCATCAGTCGTCGGTCGCCGTCGCGTTTATTGCTCGTGTCAGCTTCGCGGTTTCGGCACCTTCAGCCGAACCCCCCGGCCCGACGAAACACTCTGTGCGTTTTCGCCGATCAACTCGATTCCGGCGCGGTCGAGCGCCTCGACGACCTTCGTCAGACTCTCGACGACACCGCGAACATTGCCCTGGCTGGCCTCCATCCGCTGGATGGTGGGCACCGATACGCCGGCGCGTTCGGCCAATGTCTTCTGATCGATGCCCAGAAGCGCCCGGGCGGCGCGTAGTTGTGAGGCCGTGATCATGAATCATTCTGCCGAGGCTCGGATAGGTAAATCGATATCTACACAAGGCACACTGATATATCAAGTATCGTTACTGCCGCTTCATATGCTAATCGACGGCCTCCCCGGCGCCCACGACAGAAGCGCACTCGATTTGCGGTAAACGGAGCGCGAAATACCGCTGATGGCATGCGGCGGAGAACCTGCGCATCATCGCTGCCCCAAGGCCGCGGACCTGAGCAATCTGGTCCGCGGCTGCCGCCAGAGCGCAGCATCGCTTTCCGCCATCCGTCCGACTTCGTAGACTTGCCGTTCCGAGTGCGATTCGGTTTCGCTCGTCGCAAGCCGCCAGATCCCTCCCCTGCCCTCCGCCCGGAGCCCCTCTTGTCTCAGACCGGCCAGCTCTTCGAGACACGTACCGTGCCGGTCCTCGTGCCACTGCCGGCGGAGCGGCCCTATTCCTATGCCGTGCCGGACGGGATGGAGGTCGCGCCGGGGTCGATCGTGCAGGTGCCGCTCGGCCCCCGGCAGGTGGCGGGCGTCGTCTGGGACGGGGCCACCGACCGGGTCGACGCCAAGAAGCTCCGGCCGATCACCCGCGTCTTCGACTGCCCGCCGCTCGACGCCACGATGCGGCGCTTCGTCGACTGGGTCGCCGATTACACGCTGTCGCCGCCGGGGCTGGTGGTGCGCATGGCGCTGAGGGCGCCGGCGGCGTTCGACCCGGAGCCCTGGATCGAGGGGATCGAGGCGACGGGCGCCCTCCCCGACCGCATGACGAGCGCGCGCGAGCGGGTGCTTGCGGCCGCGCAGGAGGCGCCGGCCTGGTCGCGCTCGGGCCTGGCCCATGCGGTGGGCGTGACGCCCTCGGTGGTCGACGGGCTGATCAGACAGGGCAGTTTTCGCGGCGTCCGCCTGCCGCCGCCGCCGGCGGTGGCCGCGCCAGACACGGGCTATGGCCGGGCCGAACTCAACCCCGACCAGCGCGAAGGGGCGGACAGCCTCGCCGCGAGCGTGGCGAAGGGCGGTTTTTCCACGACGCTGCTTGAGGGCGTCACCGGCTCGGGCAAGACGGAGGTCTATTTCGAGGCGGTGGCGCGCGCCCTCGACGCGGGCCGGCAGGTGCTGATCCTGTTGCCCGAGATCGCGCTGACCCAGAGCTTCATCGACCGGTTCCACGCCCGCTTCGGCGCGCCGCCGGCCGAATGGCACTCCGACGTCGCGCCGCGCCAGCGCGAAAAGATCTGGCGGCAGGTGGCGGAAGGAAGGGTGAAGGTGGTGGCCGGGGCGCGCTCGGCGCTGTTCCTGCCGTTCCAGAATCTCGGCCTGATCGTCGTCGACGAGGAGCACGACCCGGCCTACAAGCAGGAGGAGCGCACTTTCTATCATGCCCGCGACATGGCGGTGGTGCGCGGCTCGATCGGGAAATTCCCGGTGATCCTCGCCTCGGCGACGCCGTCGGTGGAAACGCGGGTCAACGCGGCGGCCGGGCGCTACGGCCATGTGCGGCTCGCCGGCCGCTTCGCCGAGGCGGCGATGCCGGACCTGTCGTTGATCGACATGCGCGCTGCTCCGCCGCCGCGCGGGCGGTTTGTGTCGCCGGTGCTCGGACGGGCGATCGCCGAGACGATCGCGCGGGGCGAACAGGCGCTGTTGTTCCTTAACCGGCGGGGTTACGCGCCACTCACGCTCTGTCGGGTCTGCGGCCACCGCTTCCAGTGCCCGGACTGCTCGACCTGGCTGGTCGACCACCGGCTGCGCGGCCAGCTGCAGTGCCACCATTGCGGCTTTTCGATGCCGCGACCCGAGGCCTGTCCGGAATGCGGCATGCTCGATCACCTCGTCGCCTGCGGACCCGGCGTGGAACGAATCGCCGAGGAGATGCTGACGGATTTTCCCGAGGCGCGGACGATTCTGTTATCCTCCGACCTTCCCGGCGGCGCGAGACGGCTCAGGCGTGAGCTCGACGCCATCGCCGAGGGCGAGGCCGACATCGTCATCGGCACGCAGCTGGTCGCCAAGGGGCACCATTTCCCGATGATGACTCTGGTCGGGGCGGTCGACGCCGATCTGGGGCTCGCCAATGGCGACCCGCGCGCCGCCGAGCGGACCTTTCAGCTCTTGCATCAGGTGACCGGGCGGGCGGGCCGCAGCGGTGGGCGTTCGAGCCGCGGGCTGATCCAGACCTTCCAGCCGGAGCACCCGGTGATGCAGGCGATCGCGTCGGGCGACGCCAGCCGCTTCTACGAGCGCGAGATCGCCGAGCGCGAGCGCACCCAACTGCCGCCATTCGGGCGGCTGGCCAGTGTCATCGTCTCGGCGAACAGCCGCAAGGAGGCGGAGGAGCATGCCCGCGCGTGGCGGCGGGCCGCAGCCGAGGACGTCGACATTGAGGTGCTGGGCCCCGCCGAGGCGCCGCTCGCCGTGCTGCGGGGCCGGCACCGGTTCCGGCTCTTGGTTCACGGGACACGCCGGTCGCCGATCCAGGCGTTTCTGCGCGCCATGGTCGCGGCGGCACCACGCCCGCGTGGCTCGGTTCAGGTGCAGATCGACGTGGACCCGCAAAGCTTTCTGTGAGACATGCTCAGCGAGGGGAAAAGGTGTTAGAGGAGGAAGTCGATCGCAATGCGCTGGAAGCCCGTGGTGATGGGGTTGGTCCTCGGTGTTCTGGCGAGCGGCCCGGTGCCGGCCCAGGACAAGTCGAATGCGGCCGGATTCCCGCTGGTCTCGCCCTTCGCCTCAGCCACACCCGGACAGACGCCGCCGACCGCCGCCAACGAGCCGCCGACGGCCCTTTCCATCGGCGTTCTGCACTGGGCTCCGATGGCGAATCGATGCGCCTTCGTCGATCCAGATCGCGCCGACACCGCCGTGGAAGGGAGCCAGGCCTTCGTCTTCCTGACCATGACCCAGAGCGGCACCGGCACGACGGCCGGACCCGAACGCGGCTACGTGCTGGCCAATGGCCTGGTGCGCGAACTGGAAAAGGGCAAGACCGCGCCCAACAAGGATGGCCAGGTGGTGACGGTCTGGCGCTCGGCCGGCGAACCACGCATCAACGTCAATGTCGTGCTGGACGAGTCCCATCAGGAAAATGGCGTCACCCGCTATTCCGGTTCGATGACGCTGTTTTGGGGCGACAAGAAGGAATCGGTGTCGATCGCCGGCCAATGCGCGGATTGATCGAAAACGCGTGACGCCCAGGGCGCACACCGCTGCTGCCACCGTCAGGCGATCGGGCGGCACCGGCCGGGGATTGCCCGACATCGGCCGGTGCCATTTTTCCGCTCGGCTTTCCCGCCGCCGACCCGATGTCTATAAGGTCCGCAAACGATTTGCTCGCCTGGCGCCCCTTGGTCGCCGCTCGCCACTCATAACATCTTTTGGACATCCCGATGGACTTCGCGCTGCCGCAGACCAATGCCGATATGCTGCCCTTCGCCGTGGCGGCCCTGACGGCGCTGTTCGGTCTCGTCGCCCTATTCGCGCCGCGAATCACCTTGCGCGCGTTGCGGCTGCAAACCGGCGAGCGCCATCCAGAGGCGGTCGCCGAAGCGCGCGCGACCATTGCGGGGTTCTGGCTCGGCGTCGGCGTTGTCACTTTGCTGCTTTACAATCAGCCCTTCGTCCAGATGACGCTCGGCGCGGGCTGGCTGTTCACCAGCTTCGGCCGGTTGGTGTCGATTCTCTCCGACCATGGGTCGACCGCGTACAACTGGCTGATGTTCTTCCTGGCCCTTGCCCTCGCCACGGCGGCGCTCGCTCCGGTGTTCGGCCTAGTGACGAATTAGCCGCGTGGAAACAGGCCTGCGGCGCTAAAGGCGAATGGACTCGATTCGGGTCATCGAACGACAAAAGCCGTTGCCCAAGCGTGTTGTCGCAGGGAATACCCTATGCTAGAGGGTCCCCAGTCTTCGGAGAGGCTCTGGTGGCCCGGTCGCTAGCCCTCCGTCAATCATCTAACGGCTTCAAGGATTTGGGGCGTTCTCGCTCCAGAGACGCAACGCACGCCTTGAACGAAACGCGAAAGAGAAACGGTCGTCCGTGGCACAATCATCCTCTCCCGTTTCGGGGGTCGCAGACCGCTACGCCCAATCGCTCTTCGATCTCGCTCGCGATGACGGCGCGATCGAAACGGTCGAATCCGAGCTCGCGGCGTTCCAGGAACTGATCGACAGCAACGCGGATTTTCGCCGGCTGGTCGAAAGCCCGGTCTTCTCCTCCGATGATCAGGTGAAGGCGATCGACGCCATCGTCGCCGAGGTGAAACCGAGCGAGCTGACCGGCAACTTCCTGCGCGTCGTCGCGGCAAATCGCCGCCTGTTCGTGCTGCCCGGAATCATTCGCGGCTTTCGCCAGTACGCCGCCGATCACCGCGGCGAAGTCGCGGCGGACGTGACCAGCGCCCACAAGCTGTCGGCGGCCCAGCGCAAGGAACTTGCCGAGGCCCTTGGCGCCTTTGCCGGCAAGACCGTAACCATGACCGAGACTGTCGATTCCACGATCCTCGGCGGGCTGATCGTCAAGATCGGATCGCGCCAGATCGACACCTCGCTTCGCACCAAACTCAATTCGCTTAAGCTTGCACTGAAAGAGGTCGGCTGATGGACATCCGCGCCGCGGAAATTTCCGCAATCCTCAAGAAGCAGATCAAGAACTTCGGTTCGGAGGCGGAAGTCTCGGAAGTCGGCCAGGTTCTTTCGGTCGGGGACGGCATCGCGCGCGTCTACGGGCTCGACAATTGCCAGGCCGGCGAAATGGTCGAATTCCCCGGCGGCGTCCGGGGCATGGCCCTGAATCTGGAAGAAGACAATGTCGGCGTCGTGATCTTCGGCTCCGACCGGGCGATCAAGGAAGGCGACACCGTCAAGCGCACCGGCAACATCGTCGAAGTGCCGACGGGCAAGGGCCTTTTGGGACGCGTCGTCGACGGTCTCGGCAACCCGATCGACGGCAAGGGCCCGATCGAGGGCGCCGAGCAGCGCCGCGTCGACGTCAAGGCGCCGGGCATCATCCCGCGCAAGTCGGTGCATGAGCCGATGTCGACCGGCCTGAAAGCTATCGACGCGCTGATCCCGATCGGCCGCGGCCAGCGCGAGCTGGTCATCGGCGACCGCCAGACCGGCAAGACTGCGATCCTGCTCGACACCTTCCTCAACCAGAAGCCGGCGCACGACGAGAACCGCGAGAACGACAAGCTCTACTGCATCTACGTCGCTGTCGGGCAGAAGCGTTCCACCGTCGCGCAGTTCGTTCGCACGCTCGAAGAGCGTGGCGCCATGGAATATTCCATCGTCGTCGCCGCCACGGCGTCGGACCCGGCGCCGATGCAGTACATCGCGCCGTTCACCGGCTGCGCCATGGGCGAATATTTCCGCGATAATGGCATGCATGCCGTGATCGCCTATGACGATCTCTCAAAGCAGGCCGTCTCCTACCGCCAGATGTCGCTGCTGCTGCGCCGTCCGCCCGGCCGCGAAGCCTATCCGGGCGACGTCTTCTATCTGCATTCGCGGCTGCTCGAGCGCGCCGCCAAGCTGAGCGAAGCCCACGGCGCCGGTTCGCTGACGGCACTGCCAGTCATCGAGACCCAGGCCGGTGACGTCTCGGCCTATATTCCGACCAACGTGATCTCGATCACTGACGGCCAGATCTTCCTCGAGACCACCCTGTTCTTCCAGGGTATCCGTCCCGCCGTGAACGTCGGCCTCTCGGTCAGCCGCGTCGGCTCCGCCGCCCAGATCAAGGCGATGAAGCAGGTCGCCGGCTCGATCAAGGGCGAGCTTGCGCAGTATCGCGAGATGGCGGCTTTCGCCCAGTTCGGTTCCGATCTCGACGCCGCGACGCAGCGCCTGCTCAATCGCGGTGCCCGTCTGACGGAGCTGTTGAAGCAGCCGCAGTTCTCGCCGCTGAAGACCGAGGAGCAGGTGGCGGTGATCTTCGCCGGCACGCAAGGCTATCTCGACAAGCTGCGGGTCGATCAGGTCAGCGATTTCGAGCAGGGTCTGCTCAACGCGCTGCGGAGCGATCACAAGGATCTGCTCGACCGGATCGCGCAGGAAAAGGCGCTTTCGGACGAAATCCGCGAAAACTTGAAGTCGGCGATCGATTCATTCGCCAAGAGCTTCGCCTGAGTCACGACAACGCGCATGAGCCGCGCCCCTCACCGGGCGTGGCCGAGCCAGCGGGAGACAGCGCCAAGCCATGGCATCTCTGAAGGATCTGCGGAACCGCATCGCGTCGGTCAAATCTACGCAGAAGATCACCAAGGCCATGCAAATGGTCGCCGCGGCGAAGCTTCGCCGTGCCGAAGAGGCCGCGCAAGCCGCGCGCCCCTATGCCGATCGTATGGCCGCGGTGCTCGCCAACATTTCCGGCGCCATGGAAGGCGACGGCCCACCGCTGATGGTCGGGACCGGTAAGGACGACGTCCATCTTCTGGTCGTCTTCACAGCCGATCGCGGTCTTTGCGGCGGCTTCAACGCTTCGATCGTCAAGCTCGCCCGGATTCACCAGCGCAAGCTGGAGGGCGAAGGCAAGACGGTGAAGTTCGTGGTTGTCGGCAAGAAGGGCTGGGATCTGATGCGCCGCGACCTGTCGCAGAAGGTCGTCGAGCGGACCGATCTGCGTGAGGCCAAGCAGGTCGGCTTCGAACACGCCGAGGCGATCGGCCAGACGATCATCGATCTGTTCGAGAAGGGCGAATTCGACGTTTGCTCGATCTTCTATTCGGAGTTCGAGAACGTCATCACCCAGACCCCGACCCGGCAGCGGGTGATTCCGGTCGCACTGTCCGAAGAGGATGCGGATCTTGCCGGCGAAGCGACCGTCTACGAGTACGAGCCGGAGCCAGGCGCGATCCTCGAGGACCTCATCCCGCGCAACATCAAGGTGCAAGTTCTGCATGCTCTGCTGGAAAATGCCGCTTCGGAGCAAGGCGCGCGTATGTCGGCGATGGACAACGCGACCCGCAACGCCGGTGACATGATCGACCGCCTGTCGATTTCCTACAACCGGCAGCGGCAGGCACAGATCACGACGGAACTGGTCGAAATCATTTCGGGCGCCGAGGCGCTTTAGAGTATCTGAGAGGAGGCCTCCGATGGCTGACAACGTAAACACTTCCGGCGCGACCGGCCGCGTCGCCCAGGTCATCGGCGCCGTCGTCGACGTCGAGTTCGATGACCATCTGCCGGCGATCCTGAACGCGCTGGAATGCGACAACAATGGCATGCGCCTGGTGCTCGAGGTCGCTCAGCACCTCGGACAGAACACCGTTCGCACCATCGCCATGGATCTGACCGAAGGTCTGGTCCGCGGCCAGCCAGTAAAGGACACCGGCGGCCCGATCGAGGTTCCGGTCGGTGACGGCACCCTTGGCCGAATCATGAACGTCATCGGCGAGCCGATCGACGAGGTCGGGCCGATCCAGTACGAATTCAAGCGCGGCATCCATCAAGAAGCACCGCCCTATATCGAACAGTCGCCGGAGTCGCAGATTCTGGTGACCGGCATCAAGGTCATCGACCTGCTCGCCCCTTACGCCCGCGGCGGCAAGATCGGCCTGTTCGGCGGCGCCGGGGTCGGCAAGACTGTTCTGATCCAGGAACTGATCAACAATGTCGCCAAGGCGCATGGCGGTTATTCCGTCTTTGCCGGCGTCGGCGAGCGGACCCGCGAGGGCAACGACCTCTATCACGAGATGATCGAGTCCGGCGTCAACAAGGATCCGCGCGAGAACGACGGTTCGGCGGAAGGCTCCAAGGCCGCCCTCGTCTACGGCCAGATGAACGAGCCTCCCGGCGCCCGCGCCCGCGTCGCGCTGACTGGACTGACCATCGCCGAGCACTTCCGCGATCAGGGCCAGGACGTGCTGTTCTTCGTCGACAACATCTTCCGCTTCACCCAGGCCGGCTCGGAAGTGTCGGCGCTGCTCGGCCGCATTCCCTCGGCGGTGGGCTATCAGCCGACTCTGGCAACGGACATGGGCCAGATGCAGGAGCGCATCACCACGACCACCAAGGGCTCGATCACCTCGGTCCAGGCGATCTACGTTCCGGCCGACGATCTGACCGATCCGGCGCCGGCGACCTCCTTCGCCCATCTGGATGCGACGACGGTGCTCAACCGCGCGATCTCGGAAAAGGGCATCTACCCGGCCGTCGATCCGCTCGATTCCAACTCGCGCATGCTGTCGCCGATGATCATCGGCGAGGAGCATTACGACGTGGCGCGGCGTGTCCAGGTCGTCTTGCAGAAGTACAAGTCGCTGCAGGACATCATCGCCATTCTCGGCATGGACGAGCTGTCGGAAGAGGACAAGCTGACGGTGGCGCGCGCCCGCAAGATCGAGCGCTTCCTGTCGCAGCCCTTCTTCGTCGCCGAGGTATTCACCGGCGCGCCGGGACAGCTGGTGCCGCTCGAAGACACGATCAAGTCGTTCAAGGGCCTTGTCGACGGCGAGTACGATCACTTGCCGGAAGCCGCCTTCTACATGGTCGGCTCGATCGAGATGGCAGTCGAGAAGGCGCAGAAGCTCGCCGCTGAAGCCGCCTGAGACGATTTCGCCGAACGATTGGATGGCGGGCTGACCGGCCCGCCTCCCTCCACCCAAGCAGTATGCCTCCCCTCGCCGGGAGGAGAACCAGACAGGCAAGCGACCGATGGCTGAAAGCTTCCAGTTCGAACTCGTCTCTCCCGAGCGGCTGCTCCTGTCGGAAGCCGCGACGGCGGTCATCGTGCCCGGCACCGAAGGCTATTTCACCGTCATGGCCAAGCACGCGCCGCTGATGACGACGCTGAAACCGGGCGTTGTCGTGGCGACATTGGAAGGTGGTTCGGAAGAGAAGATCTTCGTGCTCGGCGGCTTTGCCGATGTGAACCAGAACGGCTTCACCTTGCTCGCTGAACGCGCCACCCGCGTCGACGATCTGAACCCGGCGGAGCTCGACCAGCAGATCAAGGACGCCGAGGAGGATGTCACCGACGCCAAGTCGCCGGAAGACAAAGCCAGGGCAGAGCACGCCCTCGACCAGCTGCGCGAAGCGCGGGTCGCCGTCGGGATGTAATCCGCCATCGCATCTGTCATTGAGAATTCTGGAAGGCCGGTGCTTCGCTGGCCTTTTTGCATTTCGGGGCTATGCTCAGCCTGGACCATCCGTCGTGTTGCCCGCTTCCCGGCCCTGATAGTTTCGGCGGCATGCCCTGGTCAGTCCGCTGGTGCATTCTCCAAATGCCGGAACGCCGCAATCACCTGTTCATAGACGCCACGCTTGAACGGCACGATCAGGTCGAGCAGTACGTCCATCGGCATCCATGCCCATTCGTCGAACTCGGCGCTGTGTCCGCCCGGCGGAGGATCGATCGCGATCTCGCTGTCGTCGCCCTCGAAGCGGAAGGCGAACCAGCGCTGGGTCTGGCCCCGATAGCGGCCCTTGAGGGCGATGCCGACGAGTTCGGACGGCAGATCGTAGTCGATCCAGTCGGGCGCCTCGGCCAGCAACGAGACAGCGCGCATCCCGGTTTCCTCGTAGAGTTCGCGGCGCGCCGCCTTCAGCGGGTCCTCGTCCTTGTCGATGCCGCCCTGCGGCATCTGCCAAAGCTGGGTCGCCCCGGTCATCTCGCCCTTGTCCTCCATCAGCCGGCGGCCGGCCCAGACCAGTCCGTCGCGATTGAGCACCATGACTCCGACGCAAGGGCGATAGGGAAGATTGTCGAACGCGATCGGTTTCATGCTGTGCCGTCCCCGGTTTGCGGGGCGCTGATCTCCCCTTCACAGGGTGTTATCGCGCCCCCCGCGATCGGGGCAAGGGCATCGGTGGCGCTTGGCCGTCAGCGACGCTCGGTATCCACTGCCAGCGCCGAGACCGGCACGATCTCGATGCCGCGCCCGCGGGCCTCGGCAATCCACTCGGTGATGACAGCGACCGAGACGTCGAAGGCCGAGGCGACACCGATCGCCGATCCCTCGGCGCGGGCGATGCGCTCCAGCGTGTCCAACTGACGGCGGATATCGGACGCGTCCTGTGTGGCATCGATCATCACATCGGAGGTCGCGACCGGGACGTTTTGCAGCGTCGCCGTGTCCTTGGCGAGCGACCGCATGGAGCTGGAATCGTCGAGATACATCAGGCCACGCTGGCCGAGCTCGGCGATCAACGATTCCATCGCCGACGGATCGCCGGTAAACCGCCCGCCCATGTAATTCATGATGCCGACATAGTTGCTGATCCGGCCGAGCGAGGCGTAAAGCGCCTTAAAGCGACCGGCCACGGCGTCGGCGACCGTCAATGTATTCGCGCCCGGGTCGATCTGCGGATAGCCGGTCGGCTCGAGCGGCACCTGCAGCAAGAGTTCGTGCCCTCCCCGCCGGGCGTCCTGCATCCAGCGGCCGAGACTGTTGCCCGCCGGTGCGAAGCCAAGCGTCACGGCAGCCGGCAAAGCGTTGAGCGCATTCAGCGTCCCGGTCTGGCTGATGCCGAGGCCGCCGACGACGATGGCGATCCGGGCACCCGGCGTGCCGCTCGAAGCCCCGGCATAGACGTCGAACGGCCGTCTGCCGTCGGCTCCGCGCGTCGGCAGCGGGCCGTAAGCGCTCTCCTCGATGAGGTCGGGATCGGGCAGATGTGCCACCGAGGGACGCTGGCGATAGGAGACCGGATCCTCGACGCGGAAGCCGACGCCGCCCTCGCGCAACACCGGATCGTCCGGACCGGAGATGACGATCGGCAGCGACGCCTTCGCCACGGGCGCAGGACGCGCCGCAGTCAACGTTACAGGGACCTGATCGGCGCTGATCGTCCCGGCTGCCTCTTCGGCGAAATAGTCCGTCACTCGGCGTTCCGGCTGTCCGAGGAGTGCGGTCGCCAGCGAGCCGGCGACGACGAGCGCCGCCAGGCTCAGACCGCCCAGGGCCGATGCGGGTGGTCGATGGCGGGCTTTGCCGTTATCAAGCTCGAGACCCAGGGGCTCATAGAGTTCGCCGTGCATTCTTCCCATCTATCCGGCGAAGCTGGATCGTGGCTCGCGAGCGATCGCGGTCGCATGGGTTCGGGTTCCGATCACCGCAGGCTGGCATCCCTAACGAAACAGGCCCGGTCATCCGAAGATGGCCGGGCCCTGGTTGTTCATCGCCAGCCATATGCCGGCCGCGTGCAAAGGAATCAGTTGGCGGCGTTCGCTTCCTGCTTCGGAGGGAACATGGCATTGGTCTTGACGCCGTTCAGGAGGTCGATCGCGTACTGCATCTGCAGATCGTCCTTCTTCTCCGGCGGCACATAGTCGAGCGAGCCGGAACCCTGGTCGTCTTCCTCGTTGCCGGTGATGTGACCGCGCAGCGAGGACTCGCCACGCACGATCTCATCCCCGGTATCGAGGCCCATCTGCTCGCGGATTTCCTTCGGCAGCGGCTGCTCGACGCCGATGTCCGGATCGATGCCGCGGCCCTGAATGGAGCGGCCGGAGGGCGTGTAGTAGAGCGCGGTCGTCAGGCGCAGCGCGCCGTTGGCGCCGAGCGGGATGATCGTTTGCACCGAGCCCTTGCCGAAGGAACGCGAGCCGACGACGGTCGCGCGCCGCTGATCCTGCAACGCGCCGGCGACGATCTCGGACGCCGAGGCCGAGCCGCCATTGACGAGGACGACGAGCGGCTTGCCGTCGATCTCGTCGCCAGTCCGGGCATTGTAGCGCCGCGTCTCGTCGGAGTTGCGACCGCGAGTTGATACGATCTCGCCATTGTCGAGGAAGGCGTCGGAGACCGACACCGCCTCGTCGAGAAGCCCGCCGGGATTGCGGCGAAGGTCGAGTATATAGCCCTTGAGCTTGTCCTCACCGACCTGTTCCTTGATGTCGGCGACCGCCGCTTCCAGGCCGATCGTGGTCTGCTCGTTGAACTTCAAGAGCTTGATATAGCCGATGTCGCCCTCGACCGAATGGCGGACCGACGGCACCTTGATCTCGTCGCGCGTGACGGTCAGCCGCACCGGCTTGGTCGCGCCTTCGCGAATGATCGTCAGGCTAACGCTGGTGCCGATGTCGCCCTTCATCTTCTCGACGGCCTCGCCGAGGGTGAGGCCACGCACCTGCTCGCCGTCGATCTCGGCGATCAGATCGCCGGCCATGACGCCGGCCTTGTCGGCGGGCGTGCCTTCAAAGGGCGAGACCACCTTGACGAGTTCGTCCTCCATGGTGACTTCGATGCCGAGGCCGCCGAACTGACCGCGGGTCTCGGTTCGCATGTCCGCCGCTTCCTTGGCGTTCATGTAGCTCGAATGCGGATCGAGGGAGGTCAGCATGCCGTTGATGGCCGTCTCGATCAGTTTCTGATCATCCGGCTCGTCGACATATTGCGCGCGAACTCGCTCGAACACATCGCCGAAGATCGCAAGCTGGCGATAGGTATCGGAGCCCGCCGCGTTGGCGGTGCCGGCGTTCTGAGTAACGACGGTCATCGCCGTCGCCCCCATCAGCGCCCCGGCGAAGAGTATCGAAAGCTTACGAATCATTCGTCGTCCTTCCAGAGGGTTCGTCCATCCACCAGGCAGACGGATCAACCGGTTTTCCGTCCTTGCGGAACTCGACATAAAGCGCGGGATGGGTCGCACCGAATTCCGCCACCGCGACACTGGCAAGGCGCCGCGCGCCCATGACCGCCACGGGCTCGCCCGCCGAAACGAATTGGCCGGTCTCAACGTCGATCCGCTCCATACCGGCGAGCACGACATGATAGCCGTCGCCGGCGTCCAGGATCAAGAGCTGACCATAGGACCGGAACGGCCCGGAATACAAAACGCGGCCATCCGCCGGCGCCGTAACCGCGTCACCTGGCCGCGCAGCGAAGGATGCTCCCGTCGTCTCCCGCCCAATATCGTCCGCCCCGCCGAATCCGATCAGCTGCTTGCCAGCTATCGGTTTCGACAAACGGCCTTTCATTGTCGAAAATGCGGCGGCCGGTTCGAGCCGCGCCGCCTCACGACGAAGTGACGCGATGTCGTATTCGGGCGTCGCGTCCGCGGACGGCGCGTCGGCGGGTTGCAACGCGGCGGTTTCGACCGTTCCCGCGCCGGCCGGCTCGCTCTCCCGCGCCCCATTGCCGGGCGCGGACGATGCTTCTGCCGCCGGTGGCTGGACCGTGGCGACGACCGTCTCCGGAACGTCCTCGATTGGGGCCTCCCGCGTCCGCGCCGCTTCCGCGTCGCGCGCCTCGGCCAGCCGCCTTGTCTCCTCCGCGCGCCGCGCGATGACACGCGCCTCGCGCGTCAGGCGCTCCTCTTCCATGCGCCGGGCCTCCGCCAAGCGCCGGGCTTCGGCCGCCTTTGCCTTTTCCTCGGTCTGGCGGCGCATCTGTGCGAGGCGCGCCGCATCCTCGGCGGCCCTGGCGCTGTCGACCTCGTTCTGCAACGAGGCGATGAGATCTTTCAGGTCTGTCGCCTTTTCCGCGAGATCCGCCGTCCGTGCGGCTTCGGCCATCCGGCGTTCGCGGTTCGTTGCTTCGAGTTTCTCCTTCTCGGCGAACAGCCGGGCGAGGCGCGCTTCCTCCTCGCGGTGCCGGGCGACCTGGCCGGCAAAGCGCCGCGTCTCGGAGACGATGGCGGCGCGAACCGTGTCCAGGCGTTCCAGATCGGCGACGAGCCGGTCGGTTTCCTCGCGAATGGCGGGAACGACCGCGCCGAGAAGAATGGCGCTGCGGACGGAGCCGAGCGCATCGCGCGGCTTGACCAGCAGCGCCGGCGGCGGCTTGCGGCCCATGCGCTGCAAGGCCGCCAGAACTTCGGCGAGGACGCCGCGCTGCTCGTTGAGCGAGGCCTTGATCAGCCCCTCTTCACTGGCCAGTTCGTCGACCCGCCCCTCGGTCGCCGCCAATTCCTCGCTGACCGCCTTCTGGGCGGCCGCGGCATCGATCATCGCCTGGCGAATCCGGTCCCGGTCCTTCGCCAGTGCGGCGATCTCTGCGTCGAGCGATCGGATCGTCTCCCGCGACAACGCGATGGAACTGGCAACGGCCACCAGATCGGCGGCGGTCTTGCGGCGCTGTTTTTCCAGGATGGCGGAGCGGGCGGACTGGATCGAGGCGACCTGCATCGAATCGATGGCGGACTCGAGGAGTTTGGCCTCGGTGCGAACCGCATCCGGCTGCGCACCGGTCGGGGCCGGCAGGGCGATGGCGCAGGCGATCGCGGCGGCGGTGATTCGCACCCCGCGCAAACCTCGTCCAGCCTTGCCTGTCCGCCTTTCGACCAAGACCGTTCGTCCTCCGCGATCCGCCTGTCAGGATAGACGAGTTGCCCGGTTCCGCCTACCGAGATCGACGATAGAATCAGCGACTTAACAATCGATCAACCATCGCCCACCCGGGCGGCGGCTTCGCGATTATTCCCGCTCCGACGGCGGCAGCCGTCGCGGCCTCGCGGCTCGTGCGGCTGGACTGGGCCGCCTCAAGTCGGGATGACGAAGGCAGACGCTACCGCTTCACCTCCCAGGTGGTGACGCGCTCGCCGGTCTCCGGGTCCTTGCCGTCCTTGAGCTGGATGCCCTTGGCCAAAAGCTCGTCGCGAATCCGGTCGGCCTCGGCCCAGTTCTTGGCTCGGATGAGGGCGAGACGTTGGTCAATCTTCATCCGTGTATCCGCGTCGAGATCCAACTCGGTCGTATCGAAGCTATCCGCGAGTTCGGAGTCATACAGACCCAGAATTTCCATACCGTCCCGTAGCGCCAGTGCATCGCGTGCCGAATAGAGGCGGCGAAGACCAGCAATGGCATCTGGGGTATTCATGTCGTCCTTGAGGGACGTCACCACATCGACGTCGGACACGAGAGTCCGAATTGAAGAAAAACCCTTCTTGATCAGAAGATACCAGTCATAGATTTCGGCTCGCGCATCGATATGACGCTTATCTGTCCAGTCTATCGGAGCGCGATAATGAGACTGTAGAATCGCAAGACGGGCGGCAAGACCGTTCCACTGTCTACGCCGTTTAGACCACGTCTCGGAATCGTCCGAGAGCATGGTCAACCATATTATTTCGCGTTGGAGGACGTCGGCGATCGTAACGAAGTTGCCCTCCGACTTGCTCATCTTGCGGCCCTCGACCTGCAGATAGCCGTTGTGCATCCAGACCTGCGCCATCTTGTCGGTGCCGTGGGCGCAGCGCGACTGGGCGATCTCGTTCTCGTGGTGCGGAAAGATCAGGTCGAGCCCGCCGCCGTGGATGTCGAAGGTCTCGCCGAGATAGGCTTCGGCCATCGCCGAGCATTCGATGTGCCAGCCGGGCCGGCCTTTCGGTGTCCCTGTCCGGCCCGCGGCCGTCCACGCCTCTTGCCCCCAGGGCGCCTCCCAGCCCGGCTCGTTCTCGGCCGAGAGCTTCCACAGGACGAAGTCGCCGGGATGCTTCTTGTGGCTGTCGACCGCGATCCGCGCCCCGGCCTGCTGGTCCTCCAGACGCCGGTTTGACAGCTTGCCGTAGTCCGGCATCGAGGTGACGTCGAACAGCACCTCGCCGTCGGCCTCGTAGGCGTTGCCCTTGTCGATCAGCGTCCGGATCATCGACACCATGTCGTGGCCGTCGGCGCGGCCGGTGACGAACTCGGTCGCGCGCGGCTCGTGCGTCGGGGGAAGGCAGCCGAGAGCGGCGACGTCGGCGTGGAACTGCTCGGCCGTCGCCTTGGTCACGCGCGCGATCGCTTCGTTCAGCGGCAGGTCGGGATAGTCACGCGCCGCCCGCGCGTTGATCTTGTCGTCGACGTCGGTAATGTTGCGGACATAGGTGACATGATCGGCGCCATAAACATGGCGCAGCAGCCGGTAGAGCACGTCGAAAACGATAACCGGCCGGGCGTTGCCGATATGGGCGTAGTCGTAGACGGTCGGGCCGCAGACATAAAGACGCACGCGCCGGTCCGACTCGGCGCTTGCCGAATCCTGCCAGTCGAGCGGCCGAAACTCCTCCTTCGTCCGCGTCATCGTGTTCCAGAGCCTCAGCCCGCGAAACCCGTCATCCATGCGTCGTCCTCGCCGCGCTCGTCATTGCAGCGCTCTCGCTAACGCCAATTTCGGCGGCTGACAAACGCGCTTCGCCCCGTCGCGGCCGAACAACTTGTCTGACAGCGACAAATGCCCTGTGATTGCCCGTGAGCCTCCACGCAACAATCGTCCGATTTCGCAGGGAATTCGGGAAAATTCTTGCCACTTTGGAACCACAGGCTTGTGGCGGGATTACCACTTCATAATGTTAAGGAGGACAAAGGCTTAGGGCGTTAAGTTCGACTTAGCCATTGCCCTTGAAAATGGCACGATCGGGGTGCCCTGTAGCTGTTCACACGAGCCACGGATCGAGGTCATGAAAACCGAAACTATCCAATTCCGCTCCAGGAGCGAACGCGATCGCGACGTCGATCTTGAAAGAAACTACCACGAGATCGGCATCCCGGCGATCGCGGCGGCGAGCCAATGCTGCTGCAAGCAGAAGCAGGCAAAGACGGACGCTGACAATGCGTCGTCGGGTGCGCTACCCGCCGCCGACTAGCAGGCCGGTTGCGAGCATCGCCATCACCGCGGCGATCAGAAGGTCCAGAAGCCGCCACGCGGCGGGTTTTCGAAAGAGCGGCGCCAACAATCGCGCGCCGTAGCCAAGCGCCATGAACCAGACGACCGAGGCGGCCATCGCGCCGCCGGCATAGGCGGCTTTTTCCGCGCCCGTTTCGTAGCGTGCCGACAGGCTTCCCAGCAGAACCACCGTATCCAGATAGACATGCGGGTTGAGGAACGTCAGCCCCAGCACCGTCGCGAGCGTCGCGCGTCGGCTCATGAGCCGGCCACCCCGCACCGCCATGGCGTTGTGGTCGAAGGCGCGGCGCAGCGCCAGAAAGGCATAGACGTACAAGAACGCGGCGCCGGCGAAGGTGACGAACCGGACAACACTGGGCGCGCCGGTGATCAGGCTGCCGAGGCCGGCGACGCCGGCGGCGATCAGCAGGGCATCCGACAGGCTGCAGACCAGCACGACGGCGAGGACGTGATTACGCACCAGGCCGCGTTCGAGAACGAAGGCGTTCTGGGCGCCGATCGCCACGATCAGGCCGAGTCCGAGGGCAAAGCCGCCAAAGGCCGCCGGCAGGAGGTTCGTCATGGCTGTCCGTGTCGATGGGTTCGCGTTTGGAAGACGTCGGTCAAAGCAGTTTCCGTTGAACATCGAGCGCCGCGTCGGTGCCGGTTGGCAGCGGTTCGGCCTCGGCGATCGGGCGCTGGATGTCCGGATCGGTGTTCGCCACGGCGTTGACGCGGTCCGACACGTGCACCGGGTGGAAGAAATCGTCGTTGGCAGCCTGCAGAATATCGGCGACCGACGACGGGTCGTTGTCCCTGCAGTTCAGCCAGCGCGCGTAATCGGCCGGGTTCACGACGACCGGCATCCGTTCGTGGATCGGCGCAATCCGCCGATTGGCGGCCGTCGTGAGGATCGCGGCGGTGTCGACCTCGCTGCCGTCGGCGCCAAGCCAGGTTTCCGCCAAGCCAGCGAAGCAGAAGGGAGCACCGTCGCCGGGCCGCAGGAAATAGGCCTCCGATTTCGCCTTCCCCCGCCGCCGCCATTCGTAGAAACCGCTGGTGGGGATCAGGCAGCGGCGGTATCGCATCGCCGCGCGAAAGGAATTCTTCTCGGCCGCCGTCTCGGCTCGGGCGTTGAACAGCAACGGAAAACTCCGCCAGTCCTTCACCCAGGACGGGATAAACCCCCATCGCGCCAGAACCGCCATCCGGTTCGGCGAATTCGCTTCGGGCCGATCCGCCTGCCCGCCTAGGACGATCAGGATGGGCTGGGTGGGCGCGATGTTGTAGCGCGGGGGAAACGACTCGATCTCCGCCAGCGCCAGCATTTCGGCTATCGTCTCCGGGGTTGCCGTCAGGGTGAAGCGTCCGCACATGGCGCTGTTGAGCCGGAGCGATGGCATGAAGTCAAGAAGTGCGCAGGCAACGGAAGCCGATCGGAATGAGACACCATGGATAGCCCCCCTGCCCGCCCGCTTGTCGGCGTCTCTGTCTGCCTGATGAGTCGCGATCGCGTTCTCCTGGTCGAACGGGGACAGTCGCCCTTCGCCGGCCGCCTGAGCCTGCCCGGCGGCAAGGTGATGTCGGGCGAGCGCCTCGAGACCGCGGCGCGGCGCGAGCTGGCCGAGGAAACCGGCGTGATCGCCGGACCGCTGGTGTTCCTGCGACTGCACGAGGCGATTGACGCATCATTTCACGCCGTGATCGCTGTTTTCTGTGGACGGATTCCCGAGGATGCGGCGATGCAAGCGGCGGGCGACGCCGCTGCGCTGCATGTGATGAGCTTGGTGGACATCGCTGCGGCCGACGCCGAGGGCCGAACGACGCCGGGTCTCTGGCAGGCCGTGAGCGCCGCCGTGGAGCATCTGGCGGAGCGCTGAGCGCAGGCCCCGACGCCGATTTCGGTGGATTGTCGCCGTTCGGCGGCGCCTTTGGTTGTTGCCAGAATGGCGCATGCCGCGGGATAAGGCCCGGCAAACCAAGGCAAGTCTTGCAAATCCGTTAATGAGAGCTGAAAGATTTTCCATGCGTCTGCGTGTTCCTTTACCGGCCATCGTCGTTGCGGCGATCCTTCTGGGCTCTGTCGCCGACACGGACCTACACGCACAGACGGCCGAAACGCCGACGCAGGAAGAGAGCGCCGTGGACGGGGAGACCGCGCCGGCGACGGTGGCGCCGATCGACGCGCCCTACACGAAGTCGTTGAACCGCCTCGCTTCGATTCTCGGGTCGATGCATTTCCTGCGGACGCTTTGCAACGATCCTCAGGCCTCCGTGTGGCGGGAGAAAATGCGGGAGCTGATCGAGGCACAAGCGCCGAACGAAGCTGACAGGAGACATCTGGTGGCGAGTTTCAACAGCGGCTACCGCGCGTTCGAATCGACCTACCGCAGTTGCACACCGGCCGCTCGCGTCGCGGTCAATCGCTATCAGGGCGAGGGGGCGACGCTCGCACGCGAGATTGGCGCTAGGTACGGAAATTAACCTCGGATTAACGGTCCTCGAAAACAGCTTCGATTTTTGCAACGAGATCGTGTTAGGACGTTAACGGGACGTGAAGCCGAAAGGCTGGAATTGAGGGGATCGCAATGATCGATTTGCAGGGTGCCGAACTGGACGAGATGATCCAGGCCGAAAAGAAGCAAGTCGCTTTCGAATATCACAACGAAGCCTGGGCCGACGGCATCTCGGACGGGATCGAGGCCGAGATTCTGGCGGAGACCGCCATCACGACCGCACTGACCGAACTCGTCCGGCTGCATGGCGAGGACGATGTCCTCGGAATGGTCGAAGCGTTGCGCCAGCGAATCGAGTTTGGAGAGTTCCGGCCGAACCGCACCATTCAGTAGGCGCGCAGGGCAGTATCGTTTTGTCGTGCCGGCATCCCGGCGCTTGTTCGAAGGCAGTGAAAGTTTTGCCGAGTTGATGCGCCGCGTGAACCTTGTCATCCGCACTGCGGCATTCGGCATGGCAGTGCTCGTTGCGGCCAACGCACAGGCCTTCTCCCAGATCGAACCGACTGAGGGACGACAATCGGATTCCAAGGAAGGGATCCTTGTCGTTCCCTTACCGCCGCTGCCCTCAGCGGACACTGACGCGAGCGCTCCTCCCACGGCGCCCGTCGAAGGCGACAGCCAGGACGACACCGGTCCCGGGCGGACCGACGACGGTGAAACGCCATTGCCGCCCGCCGCGGAACCCGCGCGCGGCATCGGCGACGAAGCGCATCCCCCTTCCGCCGCCGCCAATACCGTGCTCGCCGTCCCGCTCGCCACCGAGATCGCCTATGGCGACGAAGGACTGCCCGCGCCGGTGCGCGACCTTCGCGCCATACTCATCGCGATCGCCAAGGCCGGCGAGATCGAGAAATTGCGCCCCTATATCGAACCCGGCGACGACGGGACGGTGCTATCCTTTGGCGATGTCGGCGGCGATCCGATCGCATTCCTGAAACAGAATTCCGGCGATGGCGAAGGCCTGGAAATTCTGGCGATTCTTCTGGAGCTTCTCCAGGCCGGCCACGTCCGTGTCGAACCGGGTGCCGACAACGAGATCTATGTCTGGCCGTATTTTACCCAGGTTGCCATCGACAGCCTGTCGCGGCCGCAGCGGGTCGAACTGTTCGAGCTCGTCACCGCCGGGGACTATAAGGCGATGAAGGAGTTTGGCGCCTATAATTTCTACCGCGTCGGCATTTCGCCGGACGGGCGACTCAGCTTCTTCGTCGCCGGCGACTGAACATTCTGGAGGTGGCCGTTTCCACCCCGCCCCCAGCGCGCCGTGGCATGTTGAGGCAGATGACAGAGCGTCCCGCGCCTATCGTCGGACCGGCAGCGCCTCCAGAAATTCCACCGGCTCGCCGGTCGCGCTCTCGACCAGTTCACCATCCCACATGACCCGGCGGCCACGGACCATCGTGCCGACGGGCCAGCCGGTGACCTGCTTGCCGTCATAGGGCGTCCATTGCGCGCGCGAGCCGATCCATGAATCGGTGATCGTCGCCTGACGCTTCAGATCGACGATGGTAAAATCGGCATCGTAGCCGAGCGCAATCCGGCCCTTCCCGGCGATGCCGAAGATGCGCTGCGGCCCGGCCGAGGTGAGGTCGACGAAGCGCGCGAGCGACAGCCGGTTATTCGCCACGTGATCGAGCATGATCGGCACCAGCGTCTGGACCCCGGTCATGCCCGAGGGCGACTGCGGATAGGGCTTGGCCTTTTCCTCCAGCGTGTGTGGCGCGTGGTCCGAGCCGAGAACGTCGACGACGCCGTCGGCGATGCCCCGCCAGATGCCGTCGCGGTGGCGCGCCTCGCGCACCGGCGGGTTCATCTGCAGCTTGGTGCCGAGGCGGGCATAATCGTCCGCCGTCATCGTCAGGTGATGCGGCGTCGCCTCGCAGGTAACGTTGCGTTTGTGACCGGCGAGAAACGCGATCTCCTCGGCGGTCGAGATGTGCAGGACATGGATGCAGGCGCCCTCCTCCTCGGCGATCCGCACCAGTCGCTCGGTGCATTTGAGCGCGGCGATCTCGTCGCGCCAGACCGGATGCGAGGCGGGATCATTCTCGACCCTGAGCGCCGCCCGCTCGCGCAGGCGGAACTCGTCCTCGGAGTGGAAGGCGGCGCGCCGGCGCGTGCGTTTCAGGATTTCGCGGACGCCGTCGTCGTCCTCGACCAGCAGCGAGCCGGTCGATGAGCCCATGAACACCTTGATGCCGGCGGCGCCCGGCAGCCGCTCCAGTTCGGCGACCTCCGCCGCGTTCTCGCGCGTGCCGCCGACCCAGAAGGCGAAGTCGCAGTGCATCCGGTGGCGACCGCGACGCAGCTTGTCGGCCAGCGCCGCCTCGCTCGTGGTCAGCGGATTGGTGTTCGGCATCTCGAAGACGCAGGTGACGCCCCCGAGGACGGCGGCGCGTGAGCCGGTTTCAAGGTCTTCCTTATGCTCGGCGCCAGGTTCGCGAAAATGCACCTGGCTGTCGATGACACCCGGCAGCACGTGCAGGCCGGTACAGTCGATCACACTCCCGGCCGATGCCGGATCGATCGTCCCGATCGCCGCGATCCGTCCGTCGATGATCCCGATATCGCGGATGCCGGCGCCGTCCTGATTGACGACCGTACCGCCCTTGAGAACCGTCTGGTAGGTCGTGGCGGTGGTACCCATCGATGCTGCCCCGTGCTTGTCCCTCTGCCGTGTCCGGCTTACGTAACTGAGTTGGATCACACAAGCGAGCCGCCCATGCCCTACGCCCAATTGCCGGAGCGGACCGTTCTCGCCGTCACCGGTGACGATGCCGATCATTTCCTTCAGACGCTGGTCACCGCCGACCTTGACCAACTCGGCGCGGCGGAGATGCGGCCCTCAGCGCTTTTGACACCGCAGGGCAAGATCCTGTTCGACTTCCTGATCGGACGAATCGAGGGCGGCTATCGCATTGACTGCGCCCTGGCCGCGGCGGCGGACCTGACCAAGCGCCTGAGACTGTATCGCTTGCGCAGCAAGGTCGCGATCGAGCCAGACGCGACTCCCGTGTTCGGACTGTGGGGCGAGGCGAACGCCGCCCTCAGCGGCTCCTTCGTCGACCGGCGATATCCGGAGGGCGACGTCGCGCGGCACTATGGCGAAGCGCCCGCCGGGGTCGACGAGGCAGACCCGCGCGACTATCACGCGCTACGCGTCGCAGCCGGCATCGCCGAGGCCGAGACCGACTATCCGGGCGCCGATGTCTTTCCCCACGACGTGCTGCTCGATCAGAACGGCGGCGTCTCCTTCAAGAAGGGTTGCTTCGTCGGCCAGGAGGTGGTTTCGCGGATGCAGCATCGCGGCACGGCGCGTCGCCGCCTGATGCTCTTGTCCGGCGAGCGGCATCTGACCCCCGGCGCCAACATCGCGGCAGCCGGCAAGACCATAGGGACCGTATTGGCGACAACCGGCGCGGACGGATTCGGCTTCGTGCGGATCGACCGGCTGGCGGCCGCTCTGGCAAAGGGCGAAACGCTGTCTTCGGACGGCGTGCCGCTGACCGCGACGATTCCGCCCTGGGCGGGCTTTTCCCTGCCCGAGCCGAACCAGGCCGTTTCCGGGACCGACGAATGAGCCGGGTCGGACCCAAGCCGAAGCGGGTCTGGCAACGGATGCTGTCGGGCCGCCGGCTCGATCTGCTCGACCCCTCGCCGCTCGACGTCGAGATCGAGGACATCGCCCATGGCCTTGCCCGCGTCGCCCGCTGGAACGGCCAGACGCGCGGCGACCATGCCTTTTCCGTCGCCCAACATTCGTTGATCGTCGAGGCGATCGTGGCGCGGGGTGAAAGCGACCCGCGCTGGCGCCTAGCCGCTCTGCTCCATGACGGGCCAGAATATGTCATCGGCGACATGATCTCGCCCTTCAAGAGCGTCATGGGCGGCGACTACAAGCTGGTCGAAAAGCGGCTCCAGGCGGCGGTGCATCTGCGTTTCGGCTTGCCGGCGAGGCTTCCCGCCCCGGTCGAGAAGGCGATCAAGACCGCCGACCGGATCTCGGCCTATTTCGAGGCGACACTGCTCGCCGGCTTCGAAGCGCATGAAGCGGCGGCTTTCTTCGGCAAGCCCGGAGCAGCGCGCCTCGACGCGGAGGATTTCACGCCGGTGGCGACGGCGGCGACAGAGGCGGCCTTCCTGAAGCGATTCGCGGAACTTGACGGCGCAGTGGCGGCCCCAACGGCAGCTGTCGGCAAAGCGGCCAGACGGGGGTGACAGGACACGCGGCCCGGACATAATGTCGGCGCATGTCCTATCTCGTCGTCTCTTCCCTCGCCGAACTGCCCGCCACCGTCGCTCAGCATGGCGCGCTCGATCTCGTGACGCTGATCAATGCCGATACGGTGGTGCCGCGACCGGATGGGGTCGCTGTCGAGCGGCATCTCTTTCTTGGCTTCGACGACATCGCCGAGCCGGTCGAGGGCATGATCGCCCCCTCGTTGGACCATATCGACGAACTGTTGGTGTTCGGCCGGCGCTGGGACCGGGAAAAGCCGCTGGCGATCCACTGCTGGGCCGGGATCAGCCGGTCCACCGCCGCCGCCTTCATCCTGGCGCTGGCGATCAATCCGGACCTGAAGGAAGCCGCGCTGGCGCAGGAGTTGCGGCGGCGCGCCCCGTCCGCGACGCCCAATCGGCGGCTCGTCGCACTGGCCGACGAAAAGCTCCAACGCGGCGGCCGCATGATCGCGGCGATCCATGCGATCGGCCGCGGCGAGGACGCCTTCTCGGGCACGCCCTTCGTCCTGCCGCTGGCGCTTTAACGACGCGATCAGGGAATAAGACGGGTCTCAACCCCGCGGCCGATACACATGCTCCGGCCCGGGAAAGTCGCGCGACCGAACCTCCTCGGCATAGTTCGATACCGCCTGGCCAACAGCCTCGCCGAGCGCCGCGTAGCGCTTGACGAAGCGCGGGGTCCGTTCGGTGAGACCCAGCATGTCCTCCAGCACGAGGATCTGTCCGTCGCAGGCCGCCGCCGCGCCAATACCGATCGTCGGCGCGGCAATGTCCCGCGTGATCGCCTCGGCCAAGGGCTCGACGATGCCCTCCAGCACGACGGAGAAGGCCCCCGCCTCGCTGACCGCCCGCGCGTCGGCGAGAATCCGCTCGCGCCCGACCTCGTCATGCCCCTGCGTGCGAAAGCCGCCGAGGGCGTTTACTGACTGGGGTGTCAGCCCGACATGGGCCATCACCGGAATCCCGCGCTCGGCCAGAAATTCGATCGTCTCGGCCATGCCGGTGCCGCCTTCGAGTTTCACCGCCCCGCAGCCGGTGTCTGCCATCAATCGCGCGGCCGCGCGGAACGCGTCCGCCGGGCTCGCTTCATAACTGCCGAACGGCATGTCGACGACGACGAGCGCCTTGGACGTTCCGGCCATCACAGCCCGTCCGTGGGCGATCATCAGATCGAGCGAGGCGCCGAGCGTCGACCCCATGCCGTGCTCGACCATCGCCAGGCTGTCGCCGACGAGGATGCAATCCACATGCGGATCGACGAGCCGCCCCATGATCGTGTTGTAGGCGGTGATGGCAACAATGGGCGTCGCGCCCTTGCGAGAACGGAGTTCCGGCGCCGTCAGGCGCGTCGTGCGGATCGGCGAGCTCATGGGCATTCTCCCGTTTGGGCGGATCGGCTCTTCCGTGCGGCCACACGCTGATCGATCAGCAAAACCTCTCCGAAATTCGCGGTGACCAGCAGGGCCACCGGTCGGTCGCTGATCCGATCGATGGCGTCGAGCGTTGCTGCGTCGCGAAGGTCGAGGGATTGCAGTCCGGCACGAGGCTCGGCTTCGATCAGGGCCCGCATGGTGGATAGAACCACATGGGGGTCTCGCTCGCCCATTGTCACCAATCGCTCGCCCTCGTCGAGAGCAGCCGACAGTACCGTCGAAGCGGCACGGTCCTTCGGCGAAAGGCGCACATTGCGCGACGACAGCGCAAGGCCGTCCGCTTCACGCACCGTCGGCACGGCGACGATCTCGATCGGCATTTCCAGATCGGCGACCATTCGCCGGATGATCGTCAGCTGCTGGTAGTCCTTCTCGCCGAAATAGGCGCGGTCCGGCTGGACGATGTTGAACAGCTTGGTGACGACGGTCGCCACGCCCCGGAAATGGCCCGGACGTACTTCGCCGATCAAAATGTCGCCGAGGGGCTTCACATCCACGAAGGCCTGCATCGGCCGACCATACATCTCGTCGACGGGCGGCGCGAAGACACAATCGACCGGGAAATCTGCGAGTTGCTTCAGATCGCTTTCGAGATCGCGGGGATAGGCGTCGAGATCCTCGTTCGGGCCGAACTGGGTCGGGTTGACGAAGATGGTGACGACGACCCGGTCACTCTCGGCCACCGCCCGTTCGACCAGCTTCAGATGCCCGGCGTGCAGATAGCCCATGGTCGGCACGACGCCGATCGTCTCGCCGGCGAGACGGTGCGCCTTGAGCGCGGCACGTAGCGGCGCGATCCGTTCGAACAACTGCAAGCGCCCCTCCCCGGCTATCGCGCACCTTTTAGCGACCCGACGCCTCCGGTGGAAGGCTTGACCGCGTTCCAACCGTGATGGAGACGAATCAAACGAAAGCGAACATTTGGACGAGTCGGTCCTGGAGTGAACGCGCATCCGTCTCGCTGAGCGTGCCGAGACGCTTGGCAAGCCGGCGACGATCGACGGTCCGGATCTGGTCCGCCGCGATTTCGCTGTCACGGCCATCGAAGGTCACGGCGATGCGCGTCGGCCATCCCCGCAGCCGCGATGTCAGCGGACAGACGATCGCCGTCGACAACGTGCCGTTCATTTCATCTGGGGATACCACCACGGCCGGTCGTGTCTTGCGAATCTCGGAACCAACGGTCGGATCGAGAGTCACGAGCCAGACCTCTCCGCGGCGTGGATAACCGCGCTCAATCGGCATCGTCCCCCTCGAGATCGGCTTCCAGCCACGCCGCATCCTCTTCCGGAATGTCGCCCCCCCGCTCCCCGAAGGCGCCTGTCCAACCGTTCCGCGAAGACTGGGAACGCGGCCGTATGACCAAGGCACCGTCTTCGATCGCAAGATCGGCCCTGTCGGTCAGGCCGACGGCATCGATCACGCTCTTGGGAAGGCGCAGGCCGCGCGAGTTTCCGATCTGAACAAGACGAATTTCCATGGGAGCAAAGTTATCACAACGTAATTACCTTGCAAGACCGACTTGCGGCCAATTCGCCGGGAACCGCGCTCGGTGATCGGCTTTCCCAGATTCCGATGCTCGCAGAGCATGGCTGGAGCCGCGAGGCGCTGGTGGAGCGGGAGTTGCTGCCAGCATAAGGCGGCGTTCGATCAGGCGCTTGCTCGGGCGCGTATCTTCTCGATGGCGGCCAGGAACCCGGCGCGCGACAGCGGTTCGGCGAGGCCGCGCGGCTCGAACACATGCCGTGCGAGGAAATAGCCGGTCATGCGAAATCCGTCGACGAGGCTTGGCGGGTCGCACGTCGTGTCGCTTTCAATGAGGAAAGCGGGAAGCGGTAACATCTTGTCGCGCCAAGGCGCGCCGGCGTCCCGGCTGACCGCGCGGCCGGTCTTCGGCGAAACATAGACAAGATCGTCGCGCCGGCCGGTGGCCGCGCAGCGTTCCAGATCGAGGCCAAAGCCGAGTTCTTCTAACAGTGCGATCTCGAAGCGCAGCATCAGTTCCGCTGCCTTGTCGGGCTCGTCCAGATGATCGACGATCACCGCCAGCCCGTCATAGAGCCGGGCGTGCGGATCGCGCTCGGGGAGCAGGCGTAGATGCGCCGCGACGAGCTGGACACCGTTGAGGCCAATGCCGTTTTCCATCAGCCGCGCCGCGCGCAGTTCCAGCGGCTCGACGAGGAAGGTGCCCATATGCTCGTCGAGGCGAGCACGCCAATGGATAGCGACGGAATTGCCGGGCTGGAGCACCGGCTGCTGCTTGCGCGAGCGCCCACCGCGCACAAGGCCCAGATGACGCCCGCGCTCGCGGGTCATCACCTCGGCGATGACGCTGGTTTCGCCGTGCCGACGCACGCCCAACACGATCGCGTCCTCACGCCATTCCATCAGCTTCGGCCTGCGGCCCGAGCCATGGTCGAACTCTGCCGGTCGTTGGTTATTGCGGGATCAGATCGTTCATCGGAGGGATCTCGTAGCCGCGTTCGGGCCGCACGTCCTGCACTCCCTCGACACCGCGAAGCTGCTGCGCGACGCTCGCTTCCGCCGATCCGAAGATAGCGCCACCGCGCCGGGAAACCCGCTCGACCTTGAATCCCCGTCTCGACAGGGTCTCCGCGATTTCGTCCGTCACGCTTACATGTTGCGCGTCGACCGTGACAGTCAACTTCATGCCCGACATGGACATCTCCATGAAATGTCAGCCTACCTGAGGTCGGCTGTTGGGATGCGTTTATACCATAGATAAGCGATGATGGCGGCATAATCAGCAAACGTCCCGGCCCTTCCAGTGGGCGGGGTATCAAACCATCCCGCTTTTCGCGATACCCGGCGCCCGAACGAGCCCAGCTCCCACGTCCCGCTCCGACGCCGACAGCGCCTTCGCATTGGCCACGAGAACATCCCACAGGGGCTGCCCCCGTAGAGTCGGGTCCGATTCCGCCCACAACGCCGCGATCCCGGCGACATGCGGACACGCCATGCTGGTGCCTTGCAGGACCATATAAAATCGGGGTGGTGGTGACGCGGAAAAGACACCGACCCCAGGAGCGGCAATGTCGACAGCCCCACCGTTGCGATTGATGCCACCGTTGGAAAAATCGGCGACCTCGAGAATCTCGTCTACCGCGGCGACCGCCATGATCGAGGGGGAATTGGCGGGCTCCGACACCGGAGCGATCCGTCCCGACGCGCGAGCGCTGTCGTTTCCCGCGGCGGCAACGAAGAGGCAGCCCTCCTCCAGGGCAGAGGCCGCGATCCGCTCATAGATCATGGACGGCGGCTCTCCGCGCCGGACAGCCCGCCCCAAGGACATGGAAACGATGTCGCAGCCCGCATCCAGCGCCCACTCCATCCCCTCGAAAACAGCACCTTCCGGGGCAAAACCGGAATCGTTGAGGACCTTCCCGACGTAGAGCGTCGCATCGGGGGCACAGCCATATCCCGGTACGGAGCCGGGCCCGGGAGCGCGCGGCCCGAAGATGGTCCCGGCGCAATGGGTGCCATGACCCTGGATATCGTCCGTGGTTCCGTCGGGAACAAAGCTCTCCAAGGTGATCGAGCGCCCCTGGAAGTCCGGGTGATCTAAGTCGATCCCGGTATCGAGGACAGCGACCTTGATTCCGCTTCCGGTAAAGGGGCTGTCGACCGCACCCGTGGCCTTGAGGCCCCAGGTCGACGCGGATGTGTCGACAAACCGGTCGAGGGCGAAAAGATAATATTCCGGCCGGACCTCCAGAACGTCATGGTCCTCTTTCAAGGCCTGCTGCATCGCGGCGACATGCGTGTCCGCCAGCGGCTCGACCACCGCGACACCAAAGCGCCTGAACAGCCGGGCGCAGGTCTGTTCGCCGGCGGTGGTCGCCCGATCCGATGGGGAGAACATCATCATGATGGCAGGTGCACCGTTCGTCGCGGCGGCCCGGTAAGCCCGGTCGACCGCCTGCGTCCGCGCATTCAGATCGATGTCATCCTTGAACACCACGAGAAAATTGCCCGTCGTCTCCGGCCGCATCGCGTCCTGCAGGACATCCATTTCCGGCACTGTATTGCTGGCCATCGAGTGTCTCCCCGAGAGAATTATTCCCCTAAGGACTACCGAGCAAAACGCATCGACGTTCGACTGCGCAAGGTAATGCGCGCTATTTCTCGAAAGTCAGCCCCATCTCGCGATAGCGCTCCGGATCGTCGCCCCAGTTCTCGCGGACCTTGACGAACAGGAACAGGTGAACCGTCTGGTCGGCCGCCTCCATGATCTCCTTGCGCGCCGCCTGGCCGATCGCCTTGATGGTCTCGCCATGGTGACCGATGACGATGCGTTTCTGGCTGTCGCGCTCGACATAGATCGTCTGCTCGATGCGCACCGAACCATCCTTGCGGGCCTCCCACAACTCGGTCTCGACATGCGACGAATAGGGCAACTCCTGATGCAGCCGCAGGAAGAGCTTCTCGCGGGTGATCTCGGCGGCAAGCTGGCGCAGCGGCAGATCGGTGATCTGGTCTTCGGGATAATACCACGGCCCTTCCGGCAGCGCGCCTGCCAGGTAGTTCATCAGATCGTCGCAACCCGAGCCGTTCAGCGCCGAGATCATGAAGATCCTGGCGAAGTCGCCGCGCTCCGAAATTTCCTTGGTCAGCCCCAGCAGGCGATCGCGCTTCATGCGATCGACCTTGTTGAGCAGCAGCACTTTCGGCTGATCGACGGTTTTCAGCCGTTCGAGGATCGTCTCGACATCCTCGCTGATGCCCCGGTCAGCATCGATGATGGCGAGCACGATGTCGGCGTCCCTGGCACCGGACCAAGCGGTGCGCACCATCGCACGGTCGAGCCGCCGCTTCGGCGCGAAGACGCCCGGCGTGTCAACGAAGACGATCTGGGTGCGGTCGCGGATGGCGATGCCGCGGACCAGCGCCCGCGTCGTCTGCACCTTGTGGGTGACGATCGAAACCTTGGTACCGACGAGCTGATTGACCAGCGTCGACTTGCCGGCATTGGGCGCGCCGAGCAGCGCCACGAAGCCCGAGCGGGTCGGCGCGAGTGCCCCCACGGCCGGGACCGCGGGATCGTGGGTCTGGTCGTCTTGGTCGGTCAATTGTCGTCCTTCCAGACGGCCTCGCGGACAAGGACCGCGGTGGCGGCCTCTTGTTCGGCAATTCGCTTCGAGCGCCCCTGCCCGTCCGCCGGGCCGACACCGGGGATGGTGACGCGGACGGTGAACACCGGGTCGTGGTCGGGGCCGGACCGCTCCACGATGTCGTAACGCGGTGTCTCCGGCCCACGGGTGTGCGCCCATTCCTGCAGCGCTGTCTTCGGATCGCGCCGGGCGCTCCCGGCATCGTCGAGACGGCCCGCCCACTGGGCGATGATGAAGCCGCGCACCGTCTCCAGACCTTCGCCGAGATAGATCGCGGCGATCAACGATTCGACCAGATCGGCGCGAATGCTCCGCGTCCGCTCGCCCTTCAGCTTCTTCAGATCGCCGCCATGGCGGACGAATTCGTAGAGCCCCAGTTCATCGGCGATTTCGGCGCAGGTCTCGGCACTGACCAGGGAATTCAGCCGCAACGACAGCTCGCCCTCGTCGGCCTTGGGAAACATTTCGAACAGCTTTTCGGCGATCACAAGGCCGAGCACCCGATCGCCGAGAAATTCCAGCCGTTCGTAGCTGCGGTCATTGCCACCGGAAGGCCGCAGGCTCGAATGGGTGAGCGCGCGCTCGAACCGCGCGCGCTCGCGAAATCGAATGCCGATCCGGCGTTCGAGCTCGTCGAGCGACTTGTCGGCTTTCAGCTTAGCCATGTCAGGATGCGGCCCGGACGCAAATCCGTCGGCCATTTCCAGATTTCGAGCGGCGACACATCGTCTTGGACCGAGAAGAAGATCACCTGCGCCTTGCCGACCAGATTCTCGAACGGGACGTAGCCAACGTCGAACCGGCTATCCAGCGAGTTGTCGCGATTGTCACCCATCATGAAATAATGTCCATCCGGCACCACGAATTCCCGCGTGTTGTCACCGGCCGAGCTCGGAGTGAGGTCAAGCGTCAGATAGGAGACCCCATTGGGCAGCGTCTCGCGATATTGCGGAACGGCGGTTCCGTCCTCGGCGACGAACTCGCCCACCGCTTCGCGCGGAACCGGCTTGCCGTTGATGGAGAGCACGCCCTCGCGCACCTGGATGCGATCGCCCGGCAGACCGATCAGCCGCTTGATGTAGTCGGTGTCTTCCTCATGCGGCTTGCGGAAGACGACGACGTCGCCGCGATCCGGCGCGGAGCCAAGCAGCCGGCCCTCGAACAGCGGCGGCGAGAACGGGATCGAATATTTCGAGAAGCCGTAGCTCCATTTGGACACGAAGAGGTAGTCGCCCACCAATAGCGTCGGCATCATCGATCCGGACGGAATTGAGAACGGCTGGAATAAAAACGTACGAATGACGAGCGCAAGAAGCAGCGCCTGCACGATGACCTTGACGGTTTCGCCGAAGCCGCCGCCTTGTTCCGCCCGTTCGGCCTCGTCGACCATGCCTTGCCCTTCGTTGCGATTTCGCGCCGCAAAACGCCGCTCGGCGCCTTCTACCGGCTCGCTTTCACCGGAGCAATGCACCGAATTGTTAAACTTCGTCCGAGGCCGGCATGTGTCCCGCCGCCGTTACGGAGCGTTGAGTCGGAAGATCGCCGTCGCGAACCTTCCTGTTCCGTTTGTATTCTGCATCAGCCGCGGAATCGGCCCCCTCGGTAACTCGAAGCGATCTGGGGCGCGGTCGCCTCTCTAGAATGTGCCGGGTGCGGTGTTTTTGAAAGCTGCGCGCCGCGGCGAACACCAACCCGTATGCCAGCAACCCGGCAGCCGTACCCAAGGGAATTCCGCCGACGAGCATCGGCTTGACGATCGGCGTCCAGATCGCAGCGAAATCCATATGCGTCAAGGCGCGGCCGATCCCTGACGGCGCCGTTCCGTCGATCGTCCGGGACGTAAGGAAGAACTGCCCGAGCTCATAGGTCGCGCCCCAGATGAAGGGGAAGGTCAGCGGGTTGCCAACCGCCGTTCCGAGCGCCGCCGACGCCATGTTGCCGGCGACCAGATAGGCGACGGCGAAGGCGAGAAGAAAGTGGAAGCCGATGAACGGCGTGAAGGAGGAAAATACTCCCGCGGCAAAACCGGCGGCGATGGCATGGGGTGTCGCATTCAGCCGCAGAACCCGCTTCTGCAGGTAACGGAAAGAGCGCGAGAACGAGCGCCGCGGCCAAAGCAGCGTGCGGAGCTTCGATCCAAACTTTTCCGGATGGCGTCGCCCGAACAGCATGCCCGTCGCATTCCTCATCTCGCCGGCGCACCGGCCATGGTCCACAATCTATATAGGACCTGATGCCGACATTCCGTAAACGACCTGACGAGCACCGGCCAAAGGTCGTGACTCAGGGCGTCCGGCTACCGGGCTTGACTGGCGGAATTGCGGCGAGTTCGGATGGCAGCGCATTGGCCGGATAGGCAGGGACCGCGTGTTCGGCCAGCGCGATCAGCGGAACACCGACATCAGCCTTACCAGCGGAACGATCGATGATACAGGCAGCCGCCGCGACCTCGATCCCCAGTTCCTCCAGGCACGCGATGGTCTCGCGGATCGACAGCCCGGTGGTAACGATGTCCTCCACCACCACGACACGCGAGCCGCGCGGCACGTCGAACCGGCGGAGCTTGAACACGCCGCCTTCCCGCTCGACCCAGACGGCCGGCACCTTGAGATGGCGCGACGTCTCATAGGCCGGAATCAGCCCGCCGATCGCCGGCCCGACGACGTAGTCGATGCGTCCAGGGACGTCCGCCCGAATCCGCTCGGCCAGGGCACGGCAAAGGCGCTCGGTCAAAGGCGGATGCATGAACACCCTGGCCTTCTGCAGGAAGACCGGGCTGCGCAGGCCGGACGTCAGGATGAAATGGCCTTCGAGATAGGCCCCCGCCTCGCGAAAGATCGCAAGCACGTCGTCGCTGGTCATGTCGCCGCTGCTCCATATCCGGCCAATTCACGCCGCCTATCAGGACGACATCATACAGACTGATGCGGAAAGATTTGGTGGGTGATGTAGGGTTCGAACCTACGACCCGCTGATTAAGAGTCAGCTGCTCTACCAACTGAGCTAATCACCCACGACGCCGAGGCGTTCGGTAGCGGCTATATAGAGAGCGCCCGAGAGCCTGTCCACCCTGTTTGTGGACCGGTTGCCACGGTTTTCGAGAGATGCCGTGCGCCCCGGCGGACAAGGCCGTCGCGACGAGATCAGGCGCGATCGACCCTGGACCAGGCGAACAGGCGCGTCAGCGCTGCGGGCAGGCTTTCGGACTCGACCCGGCGGATGCCATGCGGCGCGGCGTCGTCGCGCAGGGTCGTGTTCGATCCTTCCGATGCCGCCGACTGGCCTGCGGACGCACCTCTGTCCTCGTTCTGCTCGTCCGGAACATCGAGAAAGCGGATGCCAGCAAACATTGCGCGCCGGTAGATAAGGCGAGCCGGCCGGGCCTGCTGGTCTTCTCCGACGCGGATCCCGAATGCCTTCGGCAGATGTGCGGCCTCGTCGATGGTCAACAGAGCGCCGGTCGCCGATATGTTGCGCACGATGCAATCGAAGGTCGAGAAGCCGTCGTTGAAGATCACTTTCGCGCGCTTGAGCGTCCGCATGCGCTGGGCGACGCGGCGTTCCGATCCATCGGGTTCGAGTTTGGGAAGCGCTGCCATGACGGCCTCCGGGATATGATTGAACTGGAATTATCCCAAACAGTCCTTTGCAAATGCTGAAGCCGATCGCGACATTTCGACCTTGCCGATCGCGGCACTTCGCCGCCGGGCCAATGCCGAGGCCTTACCGGCGAAAAAAATGACCGCGACCGGGCAATTCTGGCGCCCGGCGGCGGTATTCCCTGAACCTAAGCGATAGCCGAGGTCGGATTAGTTGCGGGCCTTGTCGACCAGCGCGCCCGACTTGATCCACGGCATCATGCCACGCAGCTTCTCGCCGACTTCTTCGATCTGGTGGGCATCGTTCATCCGGCGGATGCCCTTGAAGCGTGCTGCGCCCGAGCGGTATTCCTGCATCCAGTCCGAGGTGAACTTGCCGGTCTGGATGTCGTGTAGCACACGCTTCATCTCGGCCTTGGTCTCGGCGGTGATGATGCGCGGGCCGGAGACGTATTCGCCCCATTCGGCGGTGTTCGAGATCGAATAGTTCATGTTGGCGATGCCGCCCTCATAGATGAGGTCGACGATCAGCTTGACCTCGTGCAGGCACTCGAAATAGGCCATTTCCGGCGCATAGCCGGCTTCCACGAGAGTTTCAAAACCGGCGCGGATCAGTTCGACCAGGCCGCCGCACAGCACGACCTGCTCGCCGAATAGATCGGTCTCGCACTCTTCCTTGAAATTGGTCTCGATGATGCCGGAGCGGCCGCCGCCGACGCCGCAGGCATAGGACAGCGCCAGATCGAGGGCGTTGCCGGAAGCGTCGCGATGCACCGCGACGAGGCAAGGCACGCCGCCGCCCTTCTGGTACTCGCCGCGTACCGTGTGGCCGGGGCCCTTTGGCGCGATCATGACCACATCGACGGTGTCTTTCGGCTCGATCAGGCCGAAATGCACGTTGAGACCGTGGGCGAAGGCGATCGCGGCGCCATCCCTGATGTTGGGCGCTATTTCGTCCCTGTAGATGTCGGCCTGCAGCTCGTCCGGCGCGGCCATCATCATCAAATCCGCCCAGCCGGCCGCCTCGGCCACCGTCATCACCTTGAAGCCGTCGGCCTCGGCCTTCTTGGCGGTCGCCGAGCCCTGACGCAGGGCGATGGCGACGTCCTTGGCACCTGAATCCTTCAGATTGAGCGCATGGGCGCGGCCCTGACTGCCATAGCCGATGATCGCAACCTTGCGGGATTTGATGAGATTGAGATCGGCATCCCGATCGTAATAGACGCGCATGTCGTGTCCTCCTAGTTGATGTCTGCGGCCATGATCGGCCGTTTCTCGTCCGCCCCGTAAAGGGCGAAGAACTGATCCGCGGCGCGCCGGGCGTCGCGGTCGATATCGGCCGGCCGCAAATCGAGCGGTTCGCCGAGCAGAAGCCGGATCTGGACGTCGCGCACGACCAGCCCGAAGAAGGTCCGGAAGGCGGCATCGACGTCGTCGAAATCAAGGAACCCGGCCGCCTGGCCTGCCGCCAGCGCCGGCTTCAGCCGCCGCGCCATCGCGAATGGCCCATTGTTCAGGACGATTGCCCCGAGATCGGCGGACTTGGAGCCCGCCTCGGCGACCGCCAGCCGGTTGAGCGCGACCGAGGTCGGGCCGGAGATCACCGTCAGCCAGTCGCGGGCGAATTGGGTAAGGTCGGAGCGAAGTTGCTCGTGCGTGTCCCGACCGGTTCGGGCCGGAACGCCGCGCACCTTGGCCGCCTGCCAGCGGACGGTCGCGGTCAACAGCCCGTCCCGGTCGCCGAACCATTTGTAGAGCGTTTCCTTGGAGCAACTGGCTGCCCGCGCGACCGCCGCCATGGTCAAGGGACGCCGGGCCGCGACGATAAGGCCGAGCGCCGCGTCGAGGACGTCGCGCTGGCGCGCCGTCATCGTGTCGCTGTCGAGCTCTTCTACCGTCTGCGCCCGTGCCACCCGTGCTGCTTCCCGTCCTGCTTGTGGTTCGCTGGCCCCATCAGCCGTACCGTACGTTACGGTACGGCTTCTAGCGGCAATATTGGGAGGGATCAAGCCATCCGCTGATATGATTGCGGCAAAGCCCCGTGAGAGTCTGACACCCTCCGACAGAGAGCGTCAGCCGCCCTGCCCGCAGGCGCGGCAAAACCGGCGTACGGTCTCGGCCATGCCGTATTCCAGCGCATCGGCGGTCAGGCCGTGGCCGATCGAGACTTCGGCGAGATCGGGGATGCGCGCTACCAGGGCCGGCAGGTTGGCGACCGTGAGATCATGCCCGGCATTGACGCCGAGGCCGGTCGCCAGCGCGGCGTCCGCGGTCCGCCCGAGGCGCTCGATCTCGCGCGCCGCGGCGTCCGCGTCACCATGGGTCGCGCCATAAGGGCCGGTGTAGAGTTCGACGCGATCGCAACCGGTCGCGGCGGCAGCCGTCATCGCTTCGGGTTCAGGGTCGGCGAACAGCGACACGCGAGCCCCCTCGCCCTTCAACGCCGTGACGATCGGCCTGAGAAACGCCGCCTCGGCGACGAAATCCCAGCCATGGTCGGAGGTCGGCTGGGAGGGATCGTCGGGCACCAGCGTCACCTGTTCGGGCCGTGCCGCGCGTACGAGTTCCAGGAACTCCGGCGTCGGGTAGCCCTCGATATTGAACTCGGCGCCGGGGAATTCCGTGTCGATCAGCCGGCGGATGTCCGGCAGGTCGGAAAAGCGGATGTGGCGCTGGTCCGGGCGCGGATGCACGGTCAGCCCGTGCGCGCCCGCCCGCAACGCGATTCGGCCCAGCCCGGTCACGCTCGGCCAGGGCAGGTCGCGCCGGTTTCTCAGCATGGCGACGGCATTGAGATTGACGGAGAGTTCGGTCGGCATGGCGGTCTCGTTCGGCGGCTAGAGCATCGGACCGAAAGTAGAATCCGGTTTTAGGGTTATTCCGATGCTCAACCAAAGTGATAGAGCGTCCTTTGTGCGTCCTGATGGACGCACGGCGCTCTATTGCCGGCTCGGTAGCATAGAAGAGGAAGGCTGTCCCTACCGGCGGCCTTCTCCCGATGCCAGACGGGGCTGCGCCTCGCCTGCGCGGGCATACAAGCGACCACAGGCGGTTTCGGGCCCAGGTCGAAGTTACGGCACCTGTTCGCATTGACAGGCTGGGGGCTCCCGATCCTATTCTGAATTCTCGGCATTTTTGCCGGCGGTTCTGGGGGAGGACATGATGGGCGGCTCGAGATTCGTCCCGATCCTGATCGCGGGCCTTGTCGGCCTGTTGATCGGCTGGTGGGCGGCACCCGATATCGATGAGGCCAGCGAAACCATGGCGGGACGGATCGAGGAGCTGAAGGCCCCGATCGGTCAGATCCAGACCAATGTGGAGGCGTTGAGCACCCGCCTCTCCGAGCCGGCTGCCGACACCGGCGATGGCACCGTGACGGAAGCGGTCAACGCGCTAGGGTCGCGCATCGACCAACTGACCAGCGAACTGCAAAGTCGCACCGACGCGATCACGCAGGCCGTCCAGGAGCAGGCCGGCCAGGCCGCCGGCGGCGCGGCCGCCAGGCTCGACGACATCGCGGCCCAGTTGAAAAGCCTCGAAGAGCGGATCGCGAGCGGCACGCCGCAGCCGTCAGCGTCCGAGACAGGCACGGCGGCAGCAACACCCGGCAGCGATCCGGCGACCCTGGCCGAGCAGATCGGCGCGTCCGGCGCCATCCTCTTGCCCGGTCAGGCAGCGATCTTCGGCGGCAGCACGGTGCGACTGTCGGCGATCTCCACGGAAAACGGCAGCGCGACGCTGGCCGTCGGCGATGGCGAGAGCCAGGAAATTGCAAGCGGCGAAGCGATCAAGATCGCGGAAGCCTGCGAGGTCAGCGTTGCCGGCGTGGCCGCCGGTGCGGCCTACCTCGCCGCGCAAGGGTGTGAGCAGGCGGCCGAGAGTACATCCGAGGCGACAGCCGCGCCGGAAGCTCCCGCCGACGCTCCACAAGCCGCACAAGCCGCGACCGGAACGGCCCAGACGGATGGCGAGCAAGCCGCTTCGGCGGGTGGCGAACAATCGGCTCCGGAGGCTGGGGACCAGGCAGCAGCCCCGGCGGAGGCGCAACAGGCCGCGGCGGCGCCCGCTACTCCAGCAGCCCAGCCGGAAGGCCAGCAATCGGCCGAATCGGCCAAATCCGCTGGCGGCCAGCAAGATGGGAGCGGCAGTTCAGCCAACGTGCCGACGGGCGGCACGGCCGTCTTCGGCGACACGCGCATCTTCGTCTCGGCGATCGGCGAGACCGACGCCTCGCTCTTCATCGCCGGCAAGGGCCGCCAGACGGTCGCGACCGGGTCGGCGCTCGACGCCGGCAATGGCTGCATGGTGACCCTCGCCGGTATCGAGGGCGGTCAGGTTCGGTTGACCGCCGAAGGTTGTGCGGGTGGCGGCTCCAGCGAGGGCCAAGCGGCGGCTCCCGCCACCACCGATGGCGTGCAACCCGCCGCTGCGGCGGACGCCGAAACGGTGGCCCCGACCGCCGAAGAACAGCCCACCGATGGAGCGGGAAGCGGTACGGAGGCAGTACCGGTCGCGAAGACGGGCAAAGCGGCGGCATCGGCCGCTGGTGAACAGGCGCCTACGGCAGACGGCGACGCGGTCGGTGCTCCGGCATCCGGCCTGACGACCGGCCAGACCGCCACCTTCGGCAAGAAGAAGGTCTTCGTCTCGGCGGTCAGCGAATCGGGCGCGACGCTCCAGGTGATCGGCGGCGAACGCCAGCAGGTCGAAACCGGCGGCGCGATCGATCTCGGTGACGGCTGCACGGCGACGCTCGACAAGGTCGAGGACCGCAGCGCCTTCCTCTCGGCGGCGGGTTGCTGAGCCGGCTCGGCAGCAGCCAATTCACAGAAAAGGCCCGCGATCACAAGATCATGGGCCTTTTTCACGTCACTTGGCTTTTCGCAGGCGCGGCACCGTGACTGTTGCCACGCCCACCGGCTTGTTCACTTGACGATGGTCAGCGTCTCGGCTGCGCGGGTGATCGCCGTGTAAAGCCAGCGCTCGCGGGTTTCCTTGAAGGCCCAGCTTTCGTCGAACAGGATGACGTCGTTCCACTGCGAGCCCTGCGCCTTGTGGACGGTCAAAGCGTAGCCGTAATCGAAATCGTCGAAGCGCTTCTTGGTCGCCCAGGGAATGTCGGCGTCCGGGTCCTCGAAGGCCGCCTTCAAAAGCCGGATCTTGGCGGCGCCCTGGTCGATGTCGTCGTCGTCCGGCTTGACGATCAGGTTGACGCCGGGCTTCGCCGTCTCGCGGGCAGCCGTCATCACCTGCCAGAGCGAGCCGTTGAGCAACCCCTTCGGCGGATCGTTTCGCAAACACACCAGCTTGTCGCCGGCCATCGGCAGCGGCCCCTCGAAGCCCTTCAACTCGCGCAGTCGTGCATTGTAGCGCCGCCGCGTGCGGTTGGTGCCGACCAGCACCTGGTCGGCGGCGAGCACCTTGTCGGTTTCGACGTCGCGCTTGCCGATGATCTTGGCCGCGCCCCAGTCGCCATGCATCAGCTCCTTGCCCTCGCGGACATGCAGCGCCAGCTCGATGATCGGATTGTCGCGCGCCTGGCGATGAATTTCCGACAGCAGGAAATCAGGCTCGGCCTCGGTAAAGAATCCGCCGCCCGAGACCGGCGGAAGCTGGCCCGGATCGCCCAGCACCAGGATCGGCGTGCCGAAGGACATCAGATCGCGTCCGAGCGCCTCGTCGACCATCGAGCATTCGTCGACGATGACCAGCTTGGCCTTGGCGACCGGGCTCTGGCGGTTGAGCGAAAAGGTCGGCGAAACCCGCGACGTCCCGCTTGCCTCATCGGCGACGGTTTCCTCGCCCCGCGGCCGGTAGATCAGCGAATGCAGCGTGCGGGCGCTTTTGGCACCCTTCGAGCGCAGCACCTGCGCGGCCTTGCCGGTAAAGGCGGCGAACTGCACCGACCCGTCGATGCCTTCAGCGAAATGGCGTGCCAGCGTCGTCTTGCCGGTGCCGGCATAGCCGAACAGGCGGAAGATCGGCTGGTCGCCGTCTTCCAACCATTGCGCGACGGCTTTGAGCGCGTCGTCCTGCTGGGGTGAGAGCTTCATGGGGGCAAATGGCAGGATTCGGGGCGGAACGGCAACGATAAATCTCGTCTGGCGAATTTGGTCCACCGCCCAGCGCAGGCCTCCTGCCGCTACTTGTCGACGCCATCCGTTTGAGGATCGTTCGCCAGCACGATCGGCTGGCCATGCGCGGTCGCCTGCGCGGCGCGCCGCCAGGCGGCGGTCAGCGCATCGACCTCTGCCGTGCCCGTTAGCGCTTTTTCGGCCAGCAGGCCCTCGAGCGCACCGAGAAAGCGCGGATAGTAATCGGACCCGTCTTCGGCCGCGTCCGGCGCGTGCAGCGTCCGTCCGAGTGCTTCGGCCCATTCGGCGGCGGTGAAAACGCCGGCCTCCACGAGCGCGACCTGCAGGCCGAGAAGTTCGGCCTGCCAAGGCTCGGCGAAACGCTCGGGAGCCTCATTCGCCATCGTGCGGCACCGGTTCCAGATAGCTTTCGAAGGCATCGATCGAAACGGTCAGCCCGGGATCGCCGTCCCTGCCCCACAGCGCCGGTCCGTCGAAGGCGATAGTATAGAGCCATTGCGGCGCCTCCCCCTTGCCGTGCGCGTTGGTGTCCGGAAACACATGGACGCCGTGGACGATCTCGACCCGCCCGACGCGGCCACGGGTATAGCGCGGCAGCCGCGTGTGGCCCGTGGGATGCATCTCGATGGTGCGCACCTTGTCACCCATGGCAAATCTGGCCGGTGTAGCCGCGGGCCGCTCGACCGGTGCGCCCTGGGCCAGCACCGCCGGCATGTCGGCGCCGGAGATCACGCGCTTCGGCTTTGGCGCCTCGGCGAGCGGTACGCCACGATCGAGTTCTTCCCGCGTGATGAAACCGTGGCGCTGCAGCAGACTCTCGAGGGCCTTGGTCCAGATCTCGTAATAGCTCGAGCCGTAGTAGTCCGCCGGATGCAGGCTTTCGCGCGCATGGCGGCTTTCATCGATCGTCCAGGCGCCGAGCGTTCCCGCCGCGACGGTTAGCCCGAGCGCGCGCTTTTCCCAATCGGCGTGAAACAGCGGCTCGTTCGTCTCCGGCGCGATCGGGCCGAACCCCATCTGGCCGCCGAGATCCTGCGGTCCGTTCATTGGCCCGCACCGCTGATCGATTCCGGCGCCAGCGCGAGCCCGGTCCCGATCATCGAGTCGCGCGTGACCAGATCGGCCAATTGGCTCTCGTCGAGTCCCTCCGTCCCGGCCGGCCGCATCGGCACGACGAGATAGCGCATTTCGGCGGTCGAATCCCACACCCGGATTTTGACGTCCGGCGAGAGACTCACGCCGAATTCCTCAAGCACTCCACGAGGATCGATGACGGCGCGGGAGCGATAGGGTGGCGACTTGTACCAGACCGGCGGCAGCCCCAGCACCGCCCACGGATAGCAGGAGCAGAGCGTGCAGACGACAAGGTTGTGCGTTGCCGGGGTGTTGAACACCGCGCGCATGTGTTCGCCCTGGCGGCCGGTAAAGCCGAGCGAGGCAATCGCGGCCGTCGCGTCCTCGCGCAGCCACGCCGCGAACGCCGGATCGGACCAGGCTTTCGCCACCACCCGCGCGCCGTTGCGCGGCCCTACCTTGGTCTCGTAGGTTTCGATGATCGCGTCGATCGCGCCGCGATCGACCAGCCCCTTGCGGGTCAGGATCGTTTCCAGCGCTTTCACACGCGCCGTCATCGGATCAAGATCATTGTCGTGGGCGTGCCCATGATGATGGGCGTGATCGTCATGCGAATGGCTCATCAGCGCAGCCTAATTCCACCGCCCTCGCGTCGCAACATGCAAGGATCACCTGAGCATCGGCACCAGCGTCAGCGCCAGCAAAATGCCCATTGCGATGTTGAACCATTTCAGCCGCACCGGATCGGCGAGGAAGCGCTTGAGCACCACCCCGAATCCCGCCCAGGTCGACACGCTCGGCCAGTTGACCAAGGTGAAGGCCGCGGCAACGAGAACGACCGAGAGGAAAGGCCGCGCGGGATCGGTGTAGATCGCCATCGCGGTGATCGCCATCACCCAGGCCTTGGGATTAACCCACTGGAACGCCGCCGCCTCGACGAAGGTCATCGGCCGCTCGCCGCCCTTCCCCTTGCTCATCTGGCGGGTCGTCGCGATCTTCCAGGCCAGAAACAGGAGGTAGACACCGCCCGCGAGCTTCAGTGCGATATGGAGAGGCGGATAAGCTGCCAGCAACGCGCCGAGCCCGAACCCCACCGCCAGCAGCAACAGGCAGAAGCCGCCGGCAATGCCGCACATGTGCGGGAAGGTCCGCCAAAAGCCGAAATTCACGCCCGACGCCAGCAGCATCAGATTGTTCGGCCCCGGCGTGATGGAGGCCACGAAGGCAAAGGCCAGCAGCGCGAAAAAGACGTCGGGGTTCATGGAATTCAGCTCGAAGCACGGTAGATTTAGGTCAGTATTGTTGACCTATCAATTCGACCGCTCGATTGCAAGCAATCGACTCCAGCGTCCCGGCTATCGGCCCTCGCCGTCTGGCCCGCGGCGCCCGCCTACATCCCCGCCTTGCCGCGCGACAGCGCCGCGACACCCGTCCGGCAGACTTCGACGAGGCCGAGCGGTTCCATGATCGCGACGAACTTGTCGATCTTCGACGGCCGGCCGGTGATCTCGAAGACGAAATGCTCGATCGAGGAGTCGATGACCTTGGCGCGGAAGACGTCGGCCAGCCGCAGCGCCTCGACGCGGCCCTCGCCCTTGCCGGCGACCTTGACGATCGCCAGTTCGCGCTCGATCGGCGCGGTTTCGCCGTCCTCCCCCGCCGCGCGGGTGAGGTCGACGACGCGATGCACCGGCACGATCCGGTCGAGCTGGCTTTTCAACTGCTCGATCACATGCGGGGCGCCGCGCGTGACGACCGTGATGCGCGACAGATGCTTTTCGTGCTCGGTTTCCGAGACCGTCAGGCTTTCGATGTTATAGCCACGGCCGGAGAACAGTCCGATCACGCGTGCCAGGACCCCCGGTTCGTTGTCGACGATGATCGCCAGCGTGCGCGCCTCGTTCGCCTCCTTTTCGGGAGTGATGAAATAGGCCGAAGCGGGTGGCTGGACGGGTCTGTTCATGGTCGAACTCGGGACTCTGGAGGTGGCGGCACCATAGAGGCGCGCGCGAAAAAGAAAAGCGTCGGCCGCGGCGGTACGAACGCGTCAAGGCGCGAAGGCCGTCGAGACAATCCCCCGGGCGTAGCGCTGGTGCGTCTACACCAGCGCCTTGCCCTTGGCGTCGATGGCGCTCGCCACCGCCTCGTCGCTCGCCTCGTCCGGCAGCAGGATCTCGTTATGCGCCTTGCCCGACGGGATCATCGGAAAGCAATTGGCGAGATTGGCCACGCGGCAATCGAACAGCACCGGACTGTCGACCGCCAGCATCTCCTCGATCGCATCGTCGAGATCGCCCGGCTTCTCGCAGCGGATGCCGTGGCCGCCATAGGCTTCCGCGAGCTTGACGAAGTCGGGCAGCGCCTCGGTGTAGGAGTGCGACAGGCGGTTGCCGTGCAGGAGCTGCTGCCACTGGCGGACCATGCCCATATATTGGTTGTTGAGGATGAAGATCTTGACGTTGGCGCCATGCTGAACGGCCGTCGACATCTCCTGCATGTTCATCAGCACAGAGGCATCGCCCGCGATGCAGACCGACAAGGCATCCGGATGGGCGATCTGCGCGCCGATCGCCGCCGGCAGGCCGTAGCCCATCGTTCCGAGTCCGCCGGAGGTGAGCCAATGGTTCGGCGCCTCGAACCCATAGAACTGCGCCGCCCACATCTGATGCTGGCCGACCTCGGTCGACACGTAAGTCTCGCGGTGCTTGGTCGCCGCGTAAAGCCGCTGCACGGCATATTGCGGCATGATGACGTCGTTGCTCGGCTTGTAGGCAAGGCAGTCGTGCGCCCGCCATGTCTCGATCTGGTCCCACCAGTTCGCCAGCGCCGCCGGTTCGTTCGCCGCACCGCGCGCCTTCCAGAGCTCGACCATATCCTTCAGCACATGGCCGACATCGCCGATGATGGGCAGGTCGACATGGACGTTCTTGTTGATCGACGAAGGGTCGATGTCGATGTGGATCTTCTTCGAATGCGGCGAGAACGCATCGAGACGCCCGGTAATGCGATCGTCGAAGCGCGCGCCGATGCACAGCATCACGTCGCAGCCGTGCATGGCGAGATTCGCCTCGTAGGTGCCGTGCATGCCGAGCATGCCCAGCCAGTTCTTTCCGGATGCAGGATACGCACCGAGCCCCATCAGCGTCGATGTGATCGGAAAACCGGTGCTCGCGACGAATTCCCGCAGCAGCCGCGTCGCCTCCGGTCCGGAATTGATGACGCCGCCACCCGAATAGATCACCGGGCGTTTGGCGGCGGCCAGCATCGCCACCGCTGCCTCGATCCGGTCGCGGTCGCCGTCAAGCTTCGGCCGGTAGCTCTCGTGCTGACGGATCGGCGGCGGCGGCGAGTAGATGCCGGTGGCGAACTGGACATCCTTCGGCACGTCGACGACCACCGGGCCGGGCCGGCCCGTGGTGGCGACATGAAACGCCTCGTGCAGCACCCGCGACAGGTCATTGACGTCCTTCACCAGCCAGTTGTGCTTGGTGCAGGGCCGCGTGATCCCGACCGTATCGCATTCCTGAAACGCGTCGGAACCAATCAACGTCGTCGGCACCTGGCCGGTGATGCACACCAGCGGGATCGAATCCATCAGCGCGTCCTGCAGGGCCGTCACCGCGTTGGTCGCCCCGGGGCCCGATGTCACCAGCATGACCCCCGGGCGGCCGGTCGACCGGGCATAGCCTTCCGCCGCATGGCCAGCACCCTGCTCGTGCCGCACCAGGATGTGGCGAACCTCCTCCTGCTGGAAGATTTCGTCATAGATCGGGAGTACCGCGCCACCGGGATAGCCGAAGATATCCGTGACGCCATTGTCCTTGAGCGCCTGGACAACCATTTCGGCGCCCGTCATTTCCCGCGTTTCCGCTGTCGCTTCCATCGTCGTGATCTTCCGTCTGCTGCCTGCCGGATTCGTCTGGCACCGTTTCCCTGTCCGGATATTTGTGGGAAATCGGCGCAATAAAAAAGGGCCGCTGGGGCCCTTTGGATGCGCACACGTGGCTATCGCCGGGCGATCGTCAGACCGCCGCGCGTGTGCGCCTTCGTACTACGAGAATGCTGTTCGTGTTCATCGCCGATAAAGCTAAGCCCATCGGGACGGTCCGTCAACGCAATTGTGCGCGGCTGCACAAGGAGCCGCGCACTCTCGCAAGCTTAGGTATCGTGATCTCGACACGCCGCGCCGATCGACGGCCTCAAACGACCGCCTCGATATTGATGCGCCGATACAACGCCTCGGCCAACGCGTAGATGCCGAAGGCCATGAGGCCGAGCCCGGTCAGCGAGAGCAACGCCCACCCGAACGACCAGCCTTCGATCGCCGACAGCGCCGTGTCCAGGCCCGGCGTATCGCCGCTGGCATAGGAGGCAGCACCGGTGAACAGCAAACCGGCCAGGATGAAGAACGTGACACCGCGGGCAATCAACCCGAACTGGCAGACCGGGGTCAACCAGCTGCGGACACCCTCGGGAATATCCATGTATTTTTCAAATCCGGCTTTGGCACCCTTGAAGACGTGGGCGGCGCCCGCCGCGGCCATGCCGGCGGCGATCAGGTAGGTAAGCCAGACGCCGTAGCCCGCCTCATAGGCCTTGGCGACAAACCCGTTTCCGCCACCGCCCCTTGCCATGCCGATCAGCAGGCTGGCCGCATAGAAGGCAAGCGCCCCGTAGGCCAAAGCACTGAAGATCAGGCCAACCCGCACGAACAGCCCTTTCGTATCGGTACCATGGTGGTCGACATCGAAGACGACCTGAATGATCCGCCAGGCGGCAAAGCAAGACAGTGCAAGGACCAGCACGCTAAGCAGAATGGTCCCGAACGCCGAGCCGGCAATCTGTCCGACCGCGTCCTTGCTGTCCATCGCCTCGCCGGAGGCGAAGGCGGCGCGAAACGCGAAGTAGCCGATGATCAAAAACACCGCACCGCGTGCCGCGTAGCCGGCCCTTGCGGCGTGCCGAAGCCAGTCGCGGTGATCGTGAGTCAATTCCCGGGTGTTTGCCATCAGCCTCGCCTTGTTACACTAGGACGATACGCTAGACGGCCCGCTTCAGTTCCCGATCTGGCGCAATTACGCCGTCGGAATGGGCATAAACCCGATTACGGCCGGATTGTTTGGCGCGGTAAAGCGCGATGTCGGCGCGTTTGAGGAACGCGGCGTTCTCATCGCCCGGCTTCGAGACGGTCATGCCGACCGAAGTGGTTATGCGCAAGCTCACATTGCCGACATCGATGGCCAATGTCGAAATCGCCTCCCGGATCCGATTGGCAAATCGTCGAAACTCCACCGCGTCCATGTTCGGGGCAACGACCGCGAACTCTTCGCCGCCCACCCTGGCGACAATGTCGTGATAGCGTGTGCACTCGAACAGGCAGGCTGCCACGGATTTCAGAACCAGGTCGCCGACGTCATGCCCGTGGGTATCGTTGATCGCCTTGAAGTGATCGAGATCAATCAGCATCAGCCCCAGCGGACGTCCGATTCGGTCGAACTCCAGCAGATATTGCCGCAGCGATTCGTCGAAGAAGCGCCTGTTGTTCATCCCCGTCAACGGATCGGTCAGCGCGGCCCGCTCGAAATCCTGCGAGCGTTTCCGCAACAGTCTCGCCAGCGAATGCAGCTTGCCTTGCTCACGGGCCTGCTGACGGACCATCGGCAGAATCCAGAACAGGCCGGCCAGCAGCGCGACGATCAGCGATGAAAACGTCGCTGCGAAAAGAATGGCTTCGATCTGCTGATGCTCGCGCAATCCGGCTTCCGCCAACGCTGGTGCAACAACACTGTGCACCGTATAGGTGCCGGCTACCGCAGCGCCAATCGTGCAGAGAAACACTGCGACCGACAATTCCGACTTGCTGATTTTCATGCAGAAGAAAGGTCCGCTTTTTTTCTCCCGCGAATCACTAGCTGAATAGCTTGACCATCAGCTTAACCCCGTCGATCAAATGCTCGGGATCAGCTTGGCGTCCGGCGTCTCCAACCGCGCCCAGTCGGCACCGAACTGGTGACGAAACCAGGTTTCCTGGCGCTTTGCGTATTGCCGTGAGCGCGTCACCGCACGAGCCGTTGCCTCGTCGAGAGACATGCCGCCGTCGAGCACCGCACCGAGTTCGGCGACACCGATCGCTTTGCCCGCCGACGCCGCCAGCGCTCCGGGAAACGCGCGGAACGCCGCGACCTCGTCGAGCGCGCCGGCGGCGACCATCGCATCGAACCGTCGCGCGATCATCTCGCGCAGTCGACTTCGCTCCGGCGCAAGGACGATTTTCACGCACTTGCCGCCGTCGAGCAGCCCCTCGCCTCGTCCTGATTGAAGCGCCGAGAGCGGCATTCCGCCCGCCTCGCCCACCTCCAGCGCCCGCACGATTCGCTGTCCATCCGCCGGCTGTATGCGGCCGGCCGCGACAGGGTCCCGCCGCGAAAGAAGTCTATGCAACGCCGGCGCGCCCTCTTCCGCCAGCCGCCGTCGCCATGTCTCGCGAAGCTCGGGCGAGACCTCTGGCATGACATCCAGTGACCCCAGCAACGCCTTGAAATAAAGACCGGTTCCGCCACAAAATATCGGCGCTTTCCCGGCTGCGCGGATATCCGCGAGAATGGCGGCCACTTCGCCCCTATACCTTCCCGCGGAGTAGGTCTTATGGGGTGGCACATGGCCGTAAAGGCGATGCGGAACCCGCTCGATCTCGGCCGGCGCCGGTCGCGCCGTCAGAATTTGGAGATGAGAGTAGACCTGCATCGAGTCGGCATTGACGATGACCCCATCATGTCGCTCGGCGAGTTCGAGCGCCAGGCACGACTTGCCGCTGGCGGTCGGCCCAGCTATCAGGATCGCCTGTTTTTCCACCATCTCGGGTCGCCATATCATGTTCGTCGCAACGCTCATCGCCGCACCGACCGGGGCCGGCCTGCCGGGTCGCGCGCTTGCCGACATCGGCCGCGAACTCGGCGCTCGACCTGAGGCAGCCGACTGGCTCGACCCCGATTTCGCGGCCGACATCTCCTTCGAGGTCGCACCGGCGCCTGAGCAGCGGCGCGCCGTCGCACAAATTGCCGAGGCCGGCGGTTTCGACTGCGTGGTGCAGCAGCGCGCCGGGCGGCGCAAGCGGATTTTGATCGCCGACATGGATTCGACGATGATCGGCGAGGAATGTATCGATGAACTCGCCGCCGAGATCGGAATCAAGGATCGCGTCGCCGCGATCACTGCCCGGGCGATGAACGGGGAGATCGAATTCGAACCGGCCCTCAGGGAGCGCGTCTCCCTGCTTGCCGGCTTGCCCGAGGCGGTCGTGGCCAAGGTCATCGCCGAGCGCATCACGCTCGCGCCCGGCGGCGCAACGCTGGTCGCGACCATGCGGGCCAACGGCGCCTACACAGCGCTTGTTTCCGGCGGCTTTACGGTCTTCACCGGGCCGATCGCCGCGCGCCTCGGCTTTCATGAAAACCGCGCCAACCGCCTGTGTGCCGAGGCGGGCCAGCTCACCGGCCACGTCGAAGAGCCGATTCTTGGCGCGCTTGCGAAGGTAACGGCGTTGGAAGCGATCGCCGCAGGACGCGGTGTGGGGACGGAGCAGGCGATCGCGGTCGGCGACGGGGCCAACGACCTCGGGATGATCGCGCGCGCCGGCACCGGCATCGCGCTCCACGCCAAGCCCGCGGTCGCCGCGCGTGCGCCCCACCGCGTCGACCATGGCGATTTGACGGCGTTGCTGTTCGCTCAGGGCTACCGGCGGGACTTGTTTCGGCAATAGATCACGGCACCGCCTCAGTCGATCGGCACCACCACGAAGCGCAGATCGCCATTGGCCGAAGCCAGGAGCAAGAGGGCGTTTTTACGGCCTTCCTCTTTCAGCTTGGCGATCATGCTCTCGACCTCCTTGGCGCTGGACACCTCTTCCTGAGCGACTTCCCGTATCGTCGCGCCCGCTTCGATACCCTTTTCCGCAGCGCTTGAATTCGGCTTGACCACGGTGATCACAACGCCTTCTGCGTCATCGGCAAGGCTAAATTGCTCGCGCAACGGGCCATCCAGATCGGAAAGCGTCATGCCGAGTATTTCGACGCTCGCCATGCCAGAGTTCTTGTCGCCGCGAGGCCCAGTCGAACTCCCCGATGACTCGTCGGCCTTTTCCATCAGCTTCTCGCCGTCCTCCAGCCGGCCGAGGGTGACCTCGACAGACATAGGCTGGGCGGGATCGGCGGCGTCGGCCTTGCGGAGAATCTCGACCGGCACCGTTTTGCCGACCGGCGTCTCGGCGACGACCCGCGGCAGATCGCGGGACGTATCGATCTCGCGACCGTCGAAGCTGACGATGACGTCGCCGACTTTCAGCAAACCATTGTCCGAGGGGCCGCCCGGGACGATCCCCATCACCACCGCGCCCCTCGCCTTGCCGATGCCGAGACCGTCCGCGATGTCATCCGTCACCGCCTGCAGGCGGATTCCGAGCCAGCCGCGCCGCGTCTCGCCGAACTCCCGCAGCTGGTCGATGACATTGACCGCGAGCTTGGAGGGAATGGAGAAGCCGATACCGATCGAGCCACCGGTGGGCGAGATGATGGCGGTGTTGATGCCGACGACATTGCCGTGCATGTCGAACAGAGGACCGCCGGAATTGCCGCGATTGATAGCCGCGTCCGTCTGGATGAAATTGTCGTACGGGCCAGCATTGATATTGCGGCCACGGGCCGAGACGATGCCGACCGAAACCGAGCCGCCAAGGCCGAACGGGTTGCCGATCGCCATCACCCAGTCGCCGATCCGCAGACTTTCCGAGTCGCCGAACTGGACTGCGGTAAGCGGGGCCTCCGGCTGGACCGTCAAGACCGCGAGATCGGTCTTCGGATCGGTCCCGAGCAGTTCGGCCTCAAGTTGCGTGCCGTCGGGAAAATTGACAGTGATCTTGTCGGCGTCGGCAATCACGTGGTTGTTGGTGATGACGATGCCGCTCGGATCGATAACGAAGCCGGAACCGAGCGATTGCAGGCGACGCTCGCCAACGCCGTCTTCCTTCTTCAAGAGATCGTCGAAGAAGTCCTGCAGCGGCGAGCCCTCGGGCGCCTCAAGCTTCGGCACGCCCCGGCCGGGCATATCGACATTCTGCGACGTTGAGATGTTCACCACCGCGTCGAGCAGCTTTTCAGCCAGATCCGCGACCGATTCCGGCCCCTTATAGGGCGACGGGCCGGGCGTCCGCGGCATCGTCGCGACACCTGTCTTGGGTTCTGCGCCGTCGACCACGGGGGGAGCAGGGAGCGCTGGGACCACGGCATCGGGTTCAGGCACCGGATCGACCTGCTGGGCTCGTGTCGCGGTGGGCGGGACGATCGACAAGGCCACAAGCGCAAATCCAGCCGTGACGGCAATCAAAGAGCGGCGCTGGCAGGCGATCATCGAATGTCCTTTCGCATCGACGCGGCCCATCTGCATTTTTGCGGGACACGCGACCTTCTTCTAGAGGTGACCGCAAAACGCGACGGAATCAAGAAGCTTACGGCAAGGTGAAGTGGTGTGACCGCGCCGAATCGCTGCTCCGATTGGGCGATGTTCCGATAGCGCCGATGTCGCCCTCGGCTCAGCGTCCGGATCGACTCCCGTTTCCGCCATGACGAGGCCCAGGACCGCGAATCGTTTCGTGGGGTCCGGCCAGACCGCATAGACAATCCCGGTCTGCGGCGGCAACCGAGGCGAGGCCGTCGAGCGAATGTTTGTGCGAACTCTCACCGTGGATCGTTTGGCCTGCCGCGAACTCGGCGCAATGTCCGTCGATGTCGACCGTCTGCCGATGCGCCCGTCAGTTCGATGCCGCCCCGCCACCGACCTGACGGGGGTACTTTCATGTCTGCGCATTCATTGTGTCTGAGCACAGCCCTGCCGGCTCGGCGGCGTGGTGGCTGAGTCAGGGATCGCCCAACTGCGTTCAAGACGGCCGCGTGTGCCAGTGCCATCCGAAGCTTCAGTGGCGCACGAGCCAGACCAGACCAACGCCGATGATCATTGCGACGAGGCCGCCGGCCCGCATCGAGGCATCGGGCATCGCCTCGGCCATCCGGCCGATCCGCCGAATCGCGTCGGGAAACAGGCAATAGACGACGCCCTCGATCACCAGAAGGAGACCGAGGGCGACGACAAAGTCCGTCACTGGGTTGCGGCAGCCGGTTGACTGGCCTCATCCGCCGCGGCTGGTTGGGCGGTGGGCGTCTCGTCCAGTGTCGGCTCCTCGGGAGCGGCCGATGCCGCATCCCCACTTGTGGCCGAGTCCGTCGGCGAAGGAGCGGCCGCTTCGGGCTGCGCCGGCGCTTCCGCGGCTGGCTGGGCGCCCAACAAATTGGCGCCGGACGCACCGATTCCCTCTTCCGAGCCACCATCGGCCCTGAAATAGCGGAAGAATTCGGAATCCGGCGACAACACCAATGTCGTACCGGAATTCGACATCGCTTCCCGGTAGGCCTGCATCGACCTGTAGAAGTCGAAAAACTCAGGGTTTCGGCCGTAGGCAACCGCGAAGATGCGGTTGCGCTCGGCGTCGCCCTCACCTTGCAGGATCTCGGCGTCACGCTGCGCCGAGGCGACGGTCTCGACCACCTCGCGGTCGGCGGCGGCACGAATCCGCCGAGCGGCGACCTGACCGCGCGCCCTGAGGCGTTCGGCCTCGGCGAGGCGCTCGGCCTGCATGCGCTCGTAGGTCTGTTGCGAGACCTCCTGCGTCAGGTCGGTGCGCCGGATCCGCACGTCGGTCAGTTCAAGCCCCAGCGAGGTCGCGTCCGGCCGGATCTGGTCCCGCACCTGGCGCATCATGTCGGCGCGTTCTTCCGACAGGGCCGCCTCGAAGCCACGCAGACCGTAAACCCGGCGAAGCGCCGCATCGAGACGGGTGCGAAGGCGCTGTTCGGCCTGTTCGATCGATCCGGAGACCGTCAGCGCGAACCGCGCGGCGTCGGAGATGTGGTAGACGAGGAACGCGTCCACCTCATAGAACTTGCCGCCGGACACTTGCACCCGGATGTTGTCGAGATCGAAGCGCAGTAACCGATCTGGAAGCTTCCTGACCGTGTCGGCACCGGCGAAGGAGAAAGGCAGCTTGAAGTTCAGGCCCGGCTCATCGACGACGCGCTGGATTTCGCCAAAGCGCAGGACGACCGCCTGCTCTTTCTCATTGACGATGAAGATTGAATTCCACAGCAGAAACAGGACGACAGCGGTGGCGGCGATGATGACGTAAAAGCGGTTGCTCATCAGTTCGCTCCCTGCTGCGGGGCCGGTGCCGCCGACTGGCCGGTATTCGCTCCATTGTCCGTTCGGTTCGGACGCTGCAGTTCGTTCAGCGGCAGATAAGGCACGACTCCCTGAGTCCCGCTGGCGCCCTGTTCGACGATCACCTTGTTGGAATCGCGCAAGACCCCTTCCATGGTCTCGAGGAACAGACGTTTGCGCGTCACGGCCGGAGCCGCCTCAAATTCCTTCAGGATCGAGGAAAAGCGCTGCGCCTCACCTTCGGACTCCTGAACGACCCGGTTCTTGTAGCCGGCCGCATCCTCGCGGACCTGCGCCGCCTCGCCACGGGCCTGGCCGAGCTTCTGGTTCCGGTAGCGGTTGGCCTCCTCGACGAAACGGTCTTCGTCCTGCTCGGCCCGCTGCACCTCGTCGAACGCATCGGCGACCTGGCTCGGCGGCGCGGCATCCTCGATGGAAATCCCGTTGATGCGGAGGCCCGCACCATATTCGTTCATCGTCTCCTGAGTGATTTGGCGCACCTCCTCGGCGATTCCCGCGCGATCGTCGCGGAAAACGTCCTGGACCGGACGACGTCCGACCACTTCACGCATGGCACTTTCAGCGACCTGCTGCAGCATCGCAACCGGGTCCTGAACGTCGAAGAGGTAGTTCGCGGGGTTGTCGACCTGATAGAGGACGGCGAACTGCACATCGACGATGTTCTGGTCGCCCGACAGCATCAGGCCGGAATTCTCGCCGCGCTGGCCGCTGCCGAGCGTCATCTGGCTTTCGACGACAGGGACCGTGTCCACCGTCTCAAGCGGCCACAACAGGAAATGCAGACCCGGTTGGGACAATTCCTGCTTGGGTTTGCCGAACAGCATCTCGACGCCGACCTCGTCCGGTTGGACGGTGTAGACGGCCTTGAAGAGCCACAGCACCAACAGGCCCGCAACGATCAGGATGCCCCAGGCCGCGAAGCCTGGCACGCCGGAACTCCCGCCACCGCCGCCGCCGGGTATCGCCCGCCGCAGCCGGTCCTGGCCTCGCCGCAGGATGTCCTCCAGATCGGGGGAGCCACCGGCGCCGCCGGTTGGCCGTGGGCCTTGCGGACGTTGGCCCCACGGGCCTCCATTGCCGCCGTTGCCGCCGCCTTTCCAGCCGCCGCCGCCGGTCTGATTGCTCCAGGGCATCGATGTCCTTCCGGTCTTGAGAAAAGATGCGGCGTTCGCCTCCCGCGATCCGCACGTCAAATGCTGTAGCCCTTATAGGAACTGCGAAATCCGCTTTCAACGCGGGTGCGGCCATTTCATTCCAGGAGACGTCATGATGGTGAACACAAAAGACCGTCCGATTGCCTCCCGGATCGCCGGAGGGACGATCGAATTCGGGGGGGTCAGCTCCGGCGCCGCTGGTAGATGACGAAGCGGCTCGCGGCGCTGTCCGTCTCGCCGCGCGGACAGGCCTCTTCGTGGAACTTGTGCCAGATGGACGGGTCGATCGGCGGGAAAATCGCATCCCCTTTCACCTCGGCGTCGATCTCCGTGACCATGAGCCGGTCGGTCAGGTCAAGGAATTGCCCATAGATCTCGGCGCCGCCCACGATGGCGATTTCGTCGGCGCCGCGCCTTTGCGCACACTGCAAAGCCAGGTCCAGCGCCGTCTCCGGCGAATGTGCCAGCAGCGCCCCCTCGTAAGGTAGATCGGCGGAATGGGTGAGCACGATGGTGTCGCGGCCGTCGAGTACGCGGCCGATCGCGTCCAGCGTCTTGCGGCCCATGATCATCGGCTTGTCCATGGTCAGACGCCGGTAGCGCCGGAGATCGCTCGGCATCCGCCACGGCATCGCGCCGTCCTTGCCGATAACGCCGTTGCGGGCCATCGCCACGATGGCGACGAGGTCGGGTTTCGGCATTACACGGCCACCTTTGCCTTGATGTGTCCGTCGGCCTCGTAGCCTTCGAGGCCCATATGCTCGAAGCGGAAGGCGAACAGGTCGGTCACGTCGGGATCGAGCCACAGATTCGGCAACGGACGGGGCACTCGGGTGAGTTGCAGCCGCGCCTGCTCGAAATGGTTGGCATACAGATGCGCGTCACCCAGCGTATGCACGAATTCGCCAGGGCGGAGCCCGGTCGCCTGGGCGACCATGGCGGTCAACAGCGCATAGGACGCGATGTTGAACGGCACGCCAAGGAAGATGTCGGCCGACCGCTGATAGAGCTGGCAGGACAGCCGCCCGTCGGCGACGTAGAACTGGAACAGGCAATGGCAGGGTGGCAGCGCCATCTCGTCGACTAGCGCCGGGTTCCAGGCGCTCACGATCAGCCGCCGTGAATCGGGATTGCGGCGAATCTGGTCAACGACCCTGGCGATCTGATCGATATGGCCACCCTCATAGTCCGGCCAGGAACGCCATTGCGCGCCGTAGACAGGGCCGAGGTCGCCGTTCTCGTCCGCCCACTCGTCCCATATATTGACCCCGTGCTCCTTGAGATAGGCGATGTTGGTATCGCCCTGCAGAAACCACAGCAGTTCGTGGGCGATCGACTTCCAGTGCAGCCGCTTCGTCGTCAGCATCGGGAAGCCGACGGCAAGGTCGAAGCGCATCTGGTGACCGAAGATCGACCGGGTGCCCGTTCCAGTCCGGTCGGAGCGGTCGGCTCCGTGTTCGAGGACATGGGCGAGAAGATCCAGATACTGGCGCATGGCGACATTTCCTCCGGCGCGGGCAAGGCCGGCTTTCAGCGGTTTGCTCTTGCGCCGCCCTGGCGGGAAGCACGTATTATCATGTTTCGATCACGGCGAAGCGACACCCGGCGAAAGCGCCTGGCCCAACGCTTTGGAAGGTGTTGTCCGACCCGAAATCCTCCGTGCCGCTCATCCCTCGCCGTACGGTCGACCGACTTTGACCGATTCCCGCAAGTTTCGGAAGCGTCTTGCCCTTTTCATGCCGTGACGATCCCCTTATATTGCGCGTGCCGGCTTTCGGGCCGGCTATGGCGATAAACGGCCGATGTAATAAACCTTTCGGACCCGGGGGCGGTACCCGGCGCCTCCACCTGGACCCACACATCGCTTGCATGCGCGGTGGGTCAAGGCGGGGGCGAAATAGGATCGACGAGGGCGTAAAGATCGGACTTTTGCTCGGCATGGTACCACCGTTATCGGGCTGTTTTATAGTTGCAAACGACAACTATGCGGAAGCACGTCTCGCTGCGTAAGCAGTGTGATCGCTTCAATTCAAGCCCTGGGGGTTCGCACTTCTAGGCGGGGTTCGGAGGCACCTGGCAACAGAAGCCTCCACTTTTTTATGGGGTGCGTATCAAGCGCCCGCCCCTCCACAGCTTCGAGAATTCGGGACACCGCAATGGGCCAGGATCTTATCCGTTACGATGTTCTCGCGCAGGAGGCGCTGCGCGGTGTGATCCGCAAGGTGATCGGCGAGGTCGTCAAGACCGGCCTGCCGGGCGAGCATCATTTCTTCATCACTTTCCTGACCTCGGCGCCGGGGGTACGCATCTCCTCGCGGTTGCGCGAAAAATATCCGGAGCTGATGACCATCGTCATCCAGCATCAATATTGGGACTTGCAGGTTACCGACACGGCCTTCGAAGTCGGCCTGTCCTTTTCCGATATCCCTGAGCGCCTGCTGATTCCCTTTGCCGCGATCCGTGGCTTCTATGACCCGGCGGTGAACTTCGAGCTCGAATTCGACGTCCGCGGCATCGACGCCGCCAACGAGCAGCTGGATGTCTCGGAGGAAGGCGAATCGCAGGGCCCGGTTCTGGTCGGATCGCCGGCCTCGATGGCTTCGGCCAAGTCTCCATCGAAGCCAAAGGGCAAGAAGTCGGCACCCAAGGAAAAGCCGGCGACGGCGGTGGAGAGCGGCGAGGCCGGGGACGAAGCGGCGGAAAAGAAAGAAGCCGACGTCGTCTCTCTCGACGCATTCCGCAAGAAGACCTGAGCCAGCCGATGCCCGCCGATGTCGTCAGTCTCCGCCTTGCCCGCAAACGGCAGCGGCGCGGCGCTGCGGAGCGTGAAGCCGAGACCAATCGAATCCGCCATGGAACGCCGAAAGCCTTGCGACACGAGGCCCGTGTCGAGCGGGAGCGTGAAAGCCGTCTGCTGAATGAGTTGAAGCTCGATCGCGCGGCGCCGGTGGAAGTCGAACCGTCTGCGCCTGCCGGTAGGACCCCGGACGAGACCGGTCAGCGGTCGTGATCGTCAAACGCTCGCTGGCGATCCGCGGCCATGCGACCTCCATCAGCATCGAGGACAAATTCTGGAACCGCCTGCGCGCGATCGCCTCGGCCCGGAGCCTGGCCATCGCCGCACTGGTGGCAGAAATCGACGAAGCGCGCCCACCGAATACGAACCTTTCCTCCGCCGTCCGGCTGTTCGTTCTGGACGAGGCGCTGGCGCGGGCCGATCGTCCATCGGAGGAAACCGGCTGACCTCATCGGCGTGTTGGTGGGCGGTTTCGAAAGCTTTGTACGTTCCGATGGACGCGGGGCGAGTTAAAAATCCAGCGGATTTTCGACGCCCGGCAATGAGGGAAAACTGCCTTTCCCGTTGGAAGAGTCGCTGGGAAGCGGCCTGTCGAAGTCCAGTCTCGGCGCTGCGCTGGCGCTCGGAGCCGGCGGCGGCTGGCTTTGCTGCTGACGCCGCTGTTTCTCGGCTTGGCGTTGCGCCTCCGCTTCCGCTTTGCGGCGCGCTTCCTGCGTCTCTTTGCGACGCGTTTCCTCTGCCTGACGCGCTGCTTCTTCTTCCGTGCGACGCACGGCCGCCGCCTCTTCCCGCAGGCGCGCCGCTTCGGCCGCGGCTTGCTCCGCCCGCAACCGTTCGGCCTCCTCGGCGGCACGCTGCTCTTCCGCGATCCGGGTCGCCTCCGCCGCCCGCCAGCGGTAGAATCGCGCTTCACGCCGCAGCCGCAGGGTCTCCTGGAGGCTCTCCTGCATCGCCTCAACCCGCGCCTGTTCACGCTCCAGCGCGCGCACCGAGAGGTAGTTGGTGAGCGCGGTCGCATCGACCGAAAGCGTCGGGTCGGCCAGCGGGCCGGTCAGGGAATAAAACACCGTCGGCTCGGCCCCTTCTACGCGGTCGTCGCCGGGGTCGATGGCCAGCGTGAGGTCGGCGGCGATCGTGAGATCGGCCAGATCCACGGCCCCATCCAGGGTCAATGTCTCGTCGCCGTCCTTTATGCTGACCGGCGCGAAGCGGGCGCGTCCCGCCGTCACGGAGAAGGCGCTCGTCGCGGCCGGAACAGCGAAGCTGGTTTCCCGCGAGAGACGCCGCAGCGTCGCCCCTGTTTCAGTGTCGGGCTTGAAGCCCTCTTGATCGGCGGCCGCAAGCAGCGGTCGGAAGACCCGCTGCGGTACGCCCGGCACACGCGCATTGGCGATCGCCACCTGACCGGCACCCGTCAGACCCGATACCAGCGCCGCATAGGACTGGCCGGTGCTGTCGAGCCGGATGTTGCCATCAAGACTCGCCGGTCCCCCATCCACCGCCAGATCGGGCCAGAATTTGGCGAGATCGAAGCCGCTCGCCTCGGATTCGAGCGTCAACCCCCCAATGCCATTGGCATTGCGCAGCGTCAGCCGGCCGTCGAGGCGCCCCCCCGCCGCCGTTACACTCGCGTTGTCGAAGGTCAGATTGCCCGCGTCTGCCGACATCTGCGCGGCGAAATTCATCATGACCGGGCCACCGAGGTCGAGCTGGCCGGCGGTGAGTGCCACCGAAAAATCCGCACCGGCAAGCGAACTCGGCCGGAACGCCTCGCTCGGCCAAGATCGCATCGGGTCGCCATTGTCGAGCGCGCGTCCATAGACAAGGCCCGCAAGCCACGGCATCGACAGCGTGTCGACACGCACCGTGCCCTCGAACGGTTGCCCGCGTTGTTTTCGCAGGGTCGCTTCGATCGTCGAACCGGCGATCTGACCGCCCAGTTCGCGGACGATCCAGTCACCTTTTTCATAGACGATCGTCCCGGTCAGATCGACTGGGGCGGCGTCGAGCAACGCGCCAAGTTCGACGCCGCTCGTGTGCAGCCATGGCAGCGCATCGCCGCTCTTGACGTAAAGCGAGACGTCCCCGCCGGAAACACCGTCGGGCGTCACATCGAGAGTTCCATCCAGACTGATTTCGCTGCCCGGCGCGCGCAACGTCGCCGAGGCGACGATGGGGCCGCTCGCCGAAGCCGACAATGACAGCTCTGCTTCCAGCGGCGCCGGCGCGCCGGCTTCCACGGCCGTCAGCCCCAATTGGCCGAGCAACACGGTCGGACGATCGTTCTCCAGACGCAGATCGAGACCGAACCGACCACTTTCGGCTCGTGCGTGAAGGCCGTTTTCGACCGAGGCTGACAGATCGATCTTGCTGCCATTGGTGGTCCCGTCGAGCCGCAGGAACAGGCTCGGCCGCTGTCCCGCCTCGCCTTCGACCGTCTCCACCGCGCCAGCGAGGTCCAGCGGCGCCAGACGCGCCGCCCGCCCTTCGATCACCTGTAGCAGGGGAACCCCCGGAAACCGCGACTGAAGAAATTCGAAGAACTGCTCCGGCTTGCCGGAATCGAGCGCCACGGCGAGCCGCCCGCGCGTATCGCCGCTAAGTTGCGACAGCTCCCCCCGGGCCGATAGGCTCGCGCCGGCGAGACCTGCGACGTCGAGCTTGTCGATCGCCAACGTGTCGCCGTCGTAACGGACATCGCCGTCGATGCGCTCCGCCGAGGCATTGCGGAACGTCACCGGGCCGGCGGTCAAGGCAACATCGAACTGGTCGGCGTTGGCCAGCGCATCGGACGGGCCGGTAAACAGTCGCGTCAGGGCAAGTAGCGCGTCGAGATCGACCTTCCCCCCTTCCATTTCCGCCGCGAGCGTCGTCCGTTCGCCCACCTTGGAACGCTCCAGCCGACCGGTAAGCCGGTCGCCGCCGATGTCGAGTTCCAGATCGGTGAAGACCTGCTGCTCGGCGGTCAGCACCGTCTTCGCCGCCAACCCGGCGCCGGCCAAGGCGCGCACCGACGGGTCGACCGTGCCGGTCAGCCAGTCGGAGAAGCCGGATGGCTGGCGGGAAGCCACAAGCAGATCGCCGCGAAAGCCAAAGCTCTCGTCGAGATCGACGACGCCGCTCGCTTCCAGCCGGGTCCGGCCCGGCAGTTCCGCCGCGAAACGGGCCAGCGTCCAGCCGGAATCGGTCGGGCTTGCCGAAAACGCGACATTGCGAATCGTCGTGTCGCCAGCGACGACCACCGGCAGCGAGATGGCCACCGTTCCGGGGATCGTCGGCCGGGGAATGTCGGCGAGGACGGCGCGCACCGCCTCAAGCCGCTCCGCCAATCCGATCGCGGCGGCGTCTGGGCTCGCCTCGCCGGTCTCGGCGCCGCCGGATGCGATCGTGTCGACATCGACCTGTTCGCCCTCAAGATCCAGCGCGAAATGCGGAACCGCCTTGAAATCGAGGCGGCCTTGGCCGGTCAGGAGATAGGGTTGCCTGCTGTCGCCCGCCTGCACCCTGAGGTCGAGGATTTCGGCGGCCGTGGGCGTCAAGGTCACCGCTCCGACCGCTCGGACCGGCAGCACATCTGGCTTTAACAAAGCCTCGGCAGCGGTATCGGATGATGCCTCGCCAGCCGCTGCGAACGGGTTGCCGTCGATCACTGCCGCCCCCGCCGTCGCCGCCTCCGGCAATGGCCGCCTGAGAACGGCAGCGCCGGCAAATTGCGGCCGACCGTCCTCGAACCGCGCGGCACCGTCGAGCGATATCTGGGTGGCGAGCGTTTCGTTGGCGGTGACCAGGCGAATCGGCACCGACCCATCCGCCTGCTGCGTTCCGGCCGCAAGCGTGAATGCCACCGCCTCGCCGCCCAGTTGGAAGCGACCGCTTCCGTCGAGCGGCCCGGCTAGCGATCCGGCCGACAGCACCGCCTCGACGCCGGACAGCTCGTGGCTGCGTCCGGTCAGGCCGTTTTCGATGCGGACCGTGCCGTTGGTGATCGCGACATTGTCGAGCACCACCGTCGCGCCGGTCGGAATCTTGGGCTTCTCCACCACCCAGTCGATGGAACCGTCCGGCCTGATCGGAATGCGGATGGAGGGCTGGTCCAGCGACATCGAATAGATGAAGATCTCGCCGGAGAGATACGGCGCGAGCTCCGCGTCCATCCGGAACCGGCCGATCGTCGCCAGCGGCGCGCCCGATTCGTCCAGCACCTCGACGTCACCAAAGGTGACCGAGGGAAACGGCAGCAGCCGCGCCGAGGCCTCGCCCCGCACGACCACGTCGCGGCCGAGAATCGCCGAGGCCTCGCGCTGGAAATCGTCGCGATAGGCCGTCCAGTCGATGAAATACGGCGCCACCAGCGCCCCGACAAGCGCCAGCACCAGGAGGCCGCCGAAAAGAACGAAGGCTCTGACCAGGATGGGGCTCCTCTTCTGATGGTGCCGATTGCGGCGAGCCCACGCCGCCGATGATGTCGAGCGCCGCTTGCATCGCGCTGACCGCGGGTGCCATTCGGCCGGACCGTCAAAGGATAGGCCAGAACCGGGCGCCGATGTCGAGACCTGACCGCATCCCGCTCAGGGCAGGATTTTGCCGGGGTTGAGGATATTGTTCGGATCGAGCGCGGCCTTGATCGTCGCCATCACGTCGACGGCGTCGCCGAGTTCCTTGCGCAGATAGCCGCGCTTGCCCTGGCCGATGCCGTGTTCACCGGTACAGGTGCCGTCCATGGCGACCGCCCGCTCGGCGAGCCGCGCCATGAAGGCTTCGGCCGCGGCGATCTCCTCGGCGCTGTCCATGTCGAGCAGCAGCGTCACGTGGAAATTGCCGTCGCCGACATGGCCGACGATCGGCGCGATCAGGCCGGCGGCGTCGATGTCGGCTTGCGTTTCCGCGATGCATTCGGCCAGCCGCGACACCGGCACGCAGACGTCGGTGGCGATGCCTTTGGCGCCGGGGCGAAGCGCCAGCGCCGCCCAGTAGAACTGGTGCCGCGCCTTCCACAACAGCGCCCGCTCCTCGGTCCGCTTGGCGCCCTGGAACGGGCCGCCGCCGCGGTCCTCGGCGATCGCGGCGAACAACTCGGCCTGTTCGGCGACCGAATTCGCCGAACCGTGGAACTCCAGGAACAGCGACGGCCGCGCTTCGAGATCGAGCTGAGAATGGGCGATCGCCGCCTGCATGGACAAGGTGTCCAGCAGCTCGATCCGGGCCACCGGAATCCCGGCCTGGATGGTCTGGATCACCGCGTCGCAGGCGCTTTTGACGTCCGGAAACGGGCAGACGCCGGCCAGAATCGATTCCGGAATGCCGTAGAGCTTGAGATTGAGCTTGGTGATGATGCCGAGCGTGCCCTCCGAGCCGACCAAAAGCCGGGTCAGGTCGTAGCCGGCCGAGGTCTTCTTGGCCCGCCGCGCGGTGCGGATGATCTTGCCGTCCGCCATCACCGCCGTCAGCCCGATGACGTTGTCGCGCATCGTGCCGTAGCGCACGGCGTTGGTACCCGAAGCGCGCGTCGCGGCCATGCCGCCAAGGCTGGCATTGGCGCCCGGATCGATCGGAAAGAACAGCCCGGTGTCGCGCAAATGCGCGTTCAGCGCCTCGCGGGTGACGCCCGGCTCGACCGTACAGTCGAGATCCTCGGCGTTGACGGCGAGTACGGCGTCCATACGCGACAAATCGAGCGAGATGCCGCCCTCCGGCGCGTTGACATGGCCCTCCAGCGACGAGCCGGTGCCGAAGGCGACGATCGGCGTTCGATACTCGCCGCAGAGCTCAACGAGCGTCTGCACCTCGGCCTCGGTCTCGGCGAAGAACACCGCGTCGGGCATCTGGGTCGGGATGTAGGTGGTCGAATGGGCGTGGGCGCGGCGCACGTCCTCGCCGGTAACGAGCCTCTCGCCGAATCGCTGCTTCAGCACCGACACGGCGGTGGCGATACCCTCGCGCCTCGCCGGCCGTTCCGCCAGGATGTCCGCTAATGCCATGGAATTCCGTCTCCCTTCCCGTCGGCCGCCGCGATGGACCACCGGATTTGACTTCCCCGCGCCGCCCGGCTTTCCCTTGCCGCAACGCCCACCCGCGACGAAGAGCCCCGATGACGCCAGAGCCGCAGCCGTTCCGTTCGCCCCTGATGGACCTCGAGCCCGATTGGATCGACTATAACGGCCACCTCAACCTTGCCTATTATCACGTTCTGTTCGACCGGGGCATCGACGCCCTGTTCGATTCCCTCGGCCTCGGCGAGGAATATCGCGCCACGCGCGGCTACACCACCTACTCCGCCGAGACCCATGTCTGCTATCTGCGCGAGGTGCCGCCGGCCGCGCGCGTCTATGCGACCGCCCAGATCGTCGGCCTCGACGCAAAGCGGCTGCATATTTTCCAGGAGCTGTTCCACGAGGACGGCTGGCGCGCCGCGACGCTGGAAAGCCTGAGTCTCTCGATCGACCAGAACCACCCGTCGGGCGGGCCGAAAGTGGCGCCCTTCCCCGCCGACGTGTTCGCAAGGGTGGCGGCGGTGGCGGCGGAACACGCGAAGCTGCCGACGCCGGACCGGCTGGGCCGGGCGGTGCGGTTGGGGCGGGGGTAGATGAAGGGCCAGAGGCTCGGCGCCCTCTCGCCCCTTGTGGGAGAGAAAGCGATTTCATCGGCTTAGCGAGGAACGAGCTAAACGATAGAAATCGCAAGAGAGGGGTGGGCGGCGTATCCGGCTTCCCGGCGGCGGTGGGCTTGGTGACAACCCTCACTTGCCTTTTCTGTGGTTTGCACCTCGCTGTGCTCGGCACAATTCCACGAAAAGGCTTTCTCTCCCACGAGGGGCGAGAGGGCGCGCGTCATCGTCCAGCCTGCTATTGCGGCCGGTCGCTCAATCTCCAACGCTGGCGTCTCCTCCTTCCTTCTCATTCAGCCAATTCTCAATGCCGCTCTCACGAGCGGCGGGACGCCGGAGGCGAACCCTCCGACTGGTTTAAAGTCATGCGGTCCGCCTCCGGCATCCCGCGCGGCGTTTGACCAACCCTTCGACACGGGCGCCCTCCAGCCGACCGCATCCCCCCTCCCCCCTCACCCGTAATGGTTCTGCACCACCGCCCGGGCGATCTCCTCGCGGCTGATGATCCCGGCGATGTCTTCCGGCCGCGGCAGGCCGCGCACGTCGTTGACGACGATCGCGTAGGAGCGGTTGCGCCGGCTCATGCGGGTGACCACGGTGTTGAGGTTGTTCTGCGTCGAGGCGATGATGAATTCGCTCGAGCCGATGTCGGCGAGCGTCTGGCTGGCGAAGCGGTCGGCGCGATAGGGGATCGTGCCGAAGCGCACGAAACCGGTGATGCGGTTGCCGTCGGTCAGGATCACCCGCGTCGTCTCGACGTCGATCTGCTTCAGCGCGTCGCTCACCGTCATCGACCCCGGCAGCATCTCGAAGCTGGTTTCCATCACCTCGCTGACCGGCTGGACCAGGAACATGTTGGTGGTCCGGTCGGTCGGGATCGGCCGGCCCCGGCGTCTGAGCTTGATCGTGTAGATGTCGGACTGGATCAGCGCGCGGCGCACGCCGATGGCGATGGCGACGGCCAGCACCAGCGGCAGGATGATCTCGTAGTCGCGGGTCATCTCGAAGATCATCACGATCGCGGTCATCGCCGCGCTGGTGGCGCCGCCGACCATGGCGCCCATGCCGATCACGGCGAAGGTCTCGACGCTGAGGCCGGCATTCGGCGCCACCATCATGCCGAGCGCGCCGACGGCGCCGCCCAGCGTCGCGCCCATGAACAGGCTGGGCGAGAAGATGCCGCCCGAGGCGCCCGAACCGAGGCTGAGGCAGGTGGCGACGAGCTTGCCGGCAAACAGTAAAAGCAGGAGCAGCGCGCTGGTGTGGCCGCCGTCGATAATGTCCTGGATGGTGGCGTAGCCGACGCTGTAGATGTGGTATTGCCCGCTGGTCAGCAGGAAGACGTAGCCCATCAGCCCGACGCTGGTCATGCCGATGATGTTCTGGATGTAGGGATTGAGCCTGGACTCTTCGAACAGATCCTCGGAGGCCGCCAGCAGCTTGACGAAGATCCAGGCCGCGACGCCCACCACCGCGCCGAGCAGCACCGCCAGAACCAGTTCGGCGCCGTTCACTGCCTCGGTTTGCCCGAAGGCGCCGAGCGGCAGCAGGAAGGCCGATTCGATGCCCATGGCGAGACGGAAGACGTAGGTCGAGGTCGCCGTCGCCACGACCACCGGCAGGAAGGTGCGCGCCGAAATCTCCGGCAGCAGCACCTCGGAGGCGAACAAGACGCCGCCGAGCGGGGTGTTGAAGGTCGCCGCGATGCCGGCACCGGCGCCCGCCGACAACAGCGTGATCTTCTGGTGCCGGACCAGCCTGAGCGCCCGCGCGAAGGTCGAGCCGAAGGACGAGCCGATCTGGATGATCGGCCCCTCGCGGCCGACCGAGGCGCCGGTGCCGATCGAAATCGCCGAGGCCAGCGACTTCACCACGGCGACGACGCCGCGCACGTTGCCGCCACTGTGGTAGATCGCGTACATCACCTCGGGCACGCCGTGCCCCTTGGCCTCGGGCGCGAAGCTGCGCACCAGCCAGACGACGATCAGCCCACCAACCACCGGAACCAGGATGATCCCCGCGCCCCAGGGACTCGGCGCGCCATAGGCGTTGGGATCGAAATCGAGGCTGATCCGGCCGTAGAAGGCGAAATTATAGATGAAGGCGATCAGATATTTGAAGACGATCGCACCGAGGCCGGCGACGATGCCCACGACCAGCGCCAGCAGCAGCATCAGCGGCAGCGCGACCTCGCGCTCAGGCGGCGCCTCCGCCTCCAGTGCGATGGGCGCAGCGGAAGAAACGGAGGAACTCTCGACGGACATGGCTTCGACTGACGGCTGACGGTGTTGCAAGGGCGGGTGGCAAGTCTGCCTTGTATTTCATTGTCGCCCCGCGATGGGAAGGGCGGGACGGTGAAGAATGCCGCTCACGGCGAATTGGCTGTTAAGGATGGCGGCGGCTGGCTTTCCTTTCCACCATCCGCGGTCGATAATGCGCTTCTATCGACCGTGTTATCCGGCGAGGCTGTCGCCGGTTCGCGGCGTTCCGGTTTGATGAGGCTCATGCAGCGATCTCACCCCCGTCTTCCCTCCCCGTTCGTCGCCGGCACGGTTCTCAAGCGCGACATTTTCGGAGAGATCGCCTTCGGCCATCTGGAAGGCGCCCCGCAGACCGTCGTCACGCGCCGCGGCGTCGACCGCTCGGCGCGCTGGGCACGGCCGCTCGCCTGGCATCTGGCCGGCCGTGAAATCCGGGCTCTCAAGGCTCTCGACGCGGTGGTGGGAACGCCAAAACTGCTCGGCGTCGACAAGGGCGCGCTCTATCGCTCGTGGATCGAGGGTACGCCGCTGCATGTCGCCAAGCCGCTCGGTAACGTCGCCTATTTCCGCGACGCCAAGCGGCTCCTGCGGCAGATCCACCGCGCCGGCATCACCCACAACGACCTCGCTAAGCCGCAGAACTGGCTGATCACCCCGGACGGCAAGGCGGCGCTGATCGACATGCAGCTCGCCACCATCTTCGCCCGCCGCACCAAATTGTTCCGGCTCCTGGCGCGCGAGGATTTGCGCCATCTCCTCAAGCAGAAACGCAGCTTTTGCCGAGAAGCCCTTACACCGGCGGAGAAAAAACTGCTGGCTACCAAGAGCCTGCCGGCCCGGCTGTGGATGCAGACCTTCAAACCGATCTACAACGCCGTCACCCGCGGCCTGTTCAACTGGTCCGACGGCGAAGGCACCCATGACCGCATGGACACCGAGGGCAAGGCAATCGGCGCGCGGCTGGCGTCCGACCCGACAATTCTCGCCCATGCCCTGTCGCCTTTTCCCTATCCCAAGCGCCAGGGCGTCGGCATCTACGCCTTTGTCGAGACCGCGCCCGGCAGTAACGCGCCCGCCTTGGAAAAGCGGCTGCTCGCCGCCGCCGCGCCGCGCCCGGACGTCGTCCAGGCGGTCGAGCGCCTGCCCCGCGACGCGAGCGGCCGGGTGCGCGAGGATCTGCTTCGGCTCGTCGCCATCAACCAGGTCGACCGCATCGAGGCGCTGGCCGGCGACGCCGACGCACTCGCCGCGACCCGCGCCATTGCGGAAAATCGTCGCAATTTCACCGACCGCCGCCTGAAGGGGTAGCGAGAACGATCAGTCCGCCGCACGCTCCTCCGAGCGCCACGTCGCCCTGCGGCGGGAGCGTATCCTCGGGGCCGCGCCTGATCCCGTCAGCGCTTTGCGCCAGCGTCGTAGTAGCGCCGGTACCAGTCCACGAAGGCATGGACCCCTTCGCGCACCGGCGTCGCCGGCCGGTAGCCGACCGCCCGCTCCAGTTCGCTGACGTCGGCGAAGGTGTCGGGCACGTCGCCCGGCTGCAGCGGCAGCAGTTCCCGCTCCGCCTTGCGGCCGAGCGCCTCCTCCAGCGCCTCGACATAATCCACGAGTTTCACCGGCGCGTTGTTGCCGATGTTGAACAGGCGGTACGGCGCGTTGCTGGTCGCCGGGTCCGGCTGATCGCTGTTCCAGTCCGCATTGGGCCGCGCGATGTCGTCGCTCGCCCGGATCACGCCCTCCGCGATATCGTCGACGAAGGTGAAGTCGCGGGTGTGGTTGCCGCCGTTGAACAGCTTGATCGGTTTGCCCGCAAGGATGCTCCGGGTGAACAGGAACAGCGCCATGTCCGGCCGGCCCCATGGACCGTAGACGGTGAAGAACCGAAGCCCGGTCGTCGGCAGCCGGAACAGATGGCTGTAGGAATGCGCCATCAATTCGTTGGCGCGTTTGGTGGCGGCGTAGAATTGCAGGGGATGATCGACGCTCTGATGCTCGGAAAACGGCATCGCCGTATCGGCGCCGTAGACGCTGGAGGTGCTGGCATAGGTCAGATGCCGAACCTGATTGTACCGGCAAGCCTCCAGGATGTTGGTGAAGGCCACGACGTTGCTCTCGACATAGGCGAGCGGATTGTCCAGCGAGTAGCGTACGCCCGCCTGCGCCGCGAGGTGGATCACCCGCTCCGGCCGGTGCTCCGCGAAGCAGGCGTTCACCGCCTCGCGGTCGGCGAGATCGGCCCGCACGAAGACGTAGTTGCCCTTAGATTGTCCGGCCGCCTCCTCAAGAACCCCCAGCCGCGCTTGCTTGAGCGCCGGGTCGTAGTAGTCGTTGACGACATCGAAGCCGACGACGTGGTCGCCCCGTTCAAGCAGGCGCGAGGCTACATGAAAGCCGATGAAACCGGCATTGCCGGTGACCAGAATCTTCATCAAAGACGTCCGCCCGTCTCATGTTCCGCGAAGATCAGCTCTCAAATCGCTATCTCGGTGGCTTCGCCGGATTGCTGGGCGAGCTCGACCGCTGCAGAGGCCACCGCGAGATCCTGCAGACCGACGCCGGTGCCATCGAACAGAGTGATCTCGTCGTCGGACGTCCGTCCCGGATGGGTGCCGTTGATCACGGCCCCGATCGGGGTGATCGCCTCCTGCTTGACGAGGCCGGCGGCAATAGCGTGCTGGAACTCGCCGATCGTCACCGATTGGGCGATCTCGTCGGTGAAAAGCGTGGCCGCCGCCACCAGCGCCGGATCGACCTCCTGCTTGCCCTTGGTGTCGGTGCCCATGCAGGCGAGATGCGTGCCCGGCTTGATCCAGTCCCGCATCATCAACGGCTCATGGGCGGAGGTGATGCTGACGATGACGTCGGCCTCGGCGCCGAGCCGTTCGCGCTCCACCGCCTCGAAGGGCAGGCCGACCTCTTCGGCGACCCCGGCCAGCCCTGGCAGCATCTCTGGGTGGAAGTTCCACGCGACCACCTTCTCGAACGACCGCTGTTCGGCCGCGGCACGCAGCTGGAAGGCGGCCTGGTGCCCCGCTCCCACCATGCCCAGCACCTTGGCGTCGCGGCGCGCGAGATGGGCGATTGAAACCGCGCTCGCCGCCGCCGTGCGAACCGCCGTCAGATAGTTGCCGCCGACCAGCGCCTTGAGCTGACCGGTATCGGCGTCGAACAGGAAGACCGTCGACTGGTGATTGGTCAGTCCCTTGGCGGCGTTACCCGGCCAATAGCCGCCGGATTTCAGGCCGAGCACGAGGCTGGAGCGGTCGAAGCCGGACTTGAAGCCATAAAGCGCGTCGGCATGGCCGATCGCCTCGCGGATGACCGGGAAGTTATATGCGTCGCCCTTGGCCATCGCGGCGAACACCGCTTCGACCGCCTTGAAGGCATCGGCGCGGCCGACCAGTTTCTTGCAGGTGTCCTCCGAAACGATGAACATGCCTCGTCCTCAGTACGCCAGGCCGCGGGCGGTGACCGGCCACAGGGTCTCGACCTTGCCGTTGCGCACGCCGACATACCAGTCGTGGACGTTGCAGGTCGGGTCGCAATGGCCCGGCACGAGACGCAGCTTCTCGTTGACCTTCAGCACGCCGTTCGGGTCCTCGATGACGCCATGCTCGTCCGAGCATTTGACGTATTTGACGTCGTCGCGCCCGTAGATGAACGGCAGTCCGCTGTCGACCGACTGCGCCTTCAGCCCGGCGTCGCAGATCGCCTTGTCCGGCTTGGCGTGGCTCATCACCGAGGTCAGGAGGAACAGCGCGTTCTCCCATTCGCCGTGGTCGATCCGGTTGCCGTCCTTGTCGAGGATGCGGCCGTAATCGGCGTCCATGAAGGCGTAGGAGCCGCACTGCAGCTCGTTGTAGACGCCGGAATTGCCTTCGAAATAATAGCTGCCGGTGCCGCCGCCGCCGACGATGTCGCACTCGAGTCCTTCGGCCTTCAGCGCGTCGACGGCGTCCTTCACCATCGCCACTGCGATGTCGATCTTGGCCTTGCGGTCCTCGTATTTGTCCATGTGCTGCATCGCGCCCTGATAGGCCTGAATGCCGCTGAACTTCAGGCCGGGCGCCGCGTCGATCGCCTTGGCGATCTTGACCACATCCTCGGTTTTGGTGACGCCGCAGCGGCCGGCGCCGCAGTCGATCTCGACGAGGCACTCGATCGTCGTGCCGTGCTTTTGCGCCGCCGCCGAGAGGTCAGCGACATTGGCGACGTCATCGACGCAGCAGATCGTGCGCGCGCCGAGCTTCGGGATGCGCGCGAGGCGATCGATCTTGGCCGGGTCGCGAACCTGGTTCGACACCAGCACGTCCTTGATGCCGCCGCGGGCGAAAGCCTCGGCCTCGCTCACCTTCTGACAGCACACGCCGCAGGAGCCGCCGAGGCTCTCCTGCAGCTTTTGTACGTCGACGGACTTGTGCATCTTGCCGTGGCTGCGATGGCGCACGCCCATGTCCCTGGCGAATTTGCCCATCTTCTCGACGTTGCGCTCCAGCGCGTCGAGATCAAGAATCAGGCAGGGCGTCTGGATCTCGTTCTCGGACATTCCGACCGCCGCCGGAATGTTGTAGCCGACCTCGAAGTCGTCGATCTTGATCGGTGCGTTCATGGCTTCTCTCCCTCAGCTCTGCATCCAGGGCAGCTTCTTCAAATCGACATTGCCGCCGGTCAGGATAACCCCGACCCGCTTGCCGGCGAACACGTCCCGGTTCTTCAGGATCGTCGCCAGCGGCACGGCGCAACTCGGTTCGATGACGATCTTCATGCGCTGCCACGTCAGATACATGGCCTCGATGATCTCTTCCTCGGTGGCCAATAGCACGTCGGTGACGTAATTCGAGACGAAATGCCAGGTCCGCGGGCGCAGGCTCACCTTCAGCCCGTCGGCCACGGTCTGCGGCGCGTCGTCCTCGATGATCTCGCCGGCATGGAAGGAACGATAGGCGTCGTCGGCATTCTTCGGCTCGGCCGCGTAGATCTTGGTCGACGGCGATTCATGCGACATCGCAAGGCACGTCCCGGAGATCATGCCGCCGCCGCCGATCGGCGCGACCACCGCGTCGAGCGGTCCGACATCCTCGTTGAGTTCCAGCGAACAGGTGCCCTGCCCGGCGATCACCCGGGCGTCGTTGTAAGGGTGCACGAAGTCCGCCCCGGTGCTGGCCACGACCTCCTCCAGCATCGCCTCGCGCGCCGCCGTCGAAGGTTCGCATTCGCGCACCTCGCCGCCATAACCGCGCACGGCGGCCTTCTTGGCCTCGGGCGCGGTGCGCGGCATGACGGCGATCGCCTTGATGCCGCGCCGGCCGGCCGCATAGGAGAGCGACAGGGCATGATTGCCGGACGAGTGCGTGGCAACGCCTTTTTCCGCCTGGGCTTCCGACAGGCCGAACACCGCGTTCGACGCGCCGCGCGCCTTGAAGGCCCCGGCCTTTTGAAAATTCTCGCATTTGAAGAACAGCTCGGCGCCGCTCAGCTCATTGAAATAGCTCGAGGTCAGCACCGGCGTACGGTGGACATAGGGCGCGATCCGCTCCCGGGCCTTCTTGACGTCGTCGAATGTCGGAATGTCGATCTCTTGAGCGTCCGTTTTCATGTCCATCGCCTGTCCTCACGCCGCCTTGGAGAGCGCGGCGCTCTTCGTCGACCGATAATATTCCTGCGCCGCGGCGACGCCCGAGCCGAGCTTGATCGGGTAGTCGAGATCCTTCATCGCCATTTCCAGCGTGGCAAGCCCCGACAGCGCCATGACCTCGGTCAGCGAGCCCAGATGTCCAATCCGGAACGCCTTGCCGGCCATCTGCCCGAGACCGACGCCGAAAGAGACGTCGTAGGCATCGTAGGCATGATTGGTCAGCGTGTCGCTGTTGAAGCCGGCGGGAACCAGCACCGCCGTGACCGTATCGGAATAAAGCCTCGGCTCCTTGGCGCAGACCCGCAGACCCCAGGCGTCGACCGCCCGGCGCACGCCCTCGGCAATGCGGGCATGACGGGCGAACACGTTCTCGAGCCCCTCCTCGAGCAGCATGTCCAGGCTCTTGCGCAATCCCTGGATCAGTTGCACCGGCGGCGTGTAGGGAAATCCACCCTTGGCGTTGGCGCCGGCCATGTCGCGGAAGTCGAAGAAGCAGCGCGGGCACTGGGCGCCCGCGACGGCGTCCATGGCCTTCCTGCTGACACCGACGATCGCCATGCCGGTCGGCAGCATGAACCCCTTCTGCGACCCCGAGACGGCGAGATCGACGCCCCATTCGTCCATGCGAAAATCCATCGAGGCCAGCGACGAAACCGCGTCGACATAGAGCATGGCCGGATGTGCCGCGCTATCCATCGCGCGGCGAACCGCTCCGACATCGCTGACGACGCCGGTCGCGGTCTCGTTGTGGGTGACGAGCACCGCCTTGATGTCCTTGCGCGTGTCCGCGGCGAGGCGCTCGCCGATCCGGTCGGCCGGCGCGCCCTCGCCCCATTCGCATTCGATGATCTCGACGTCGAGCCCGTGACGCTGGCACAGATCGATCCAGCGGTGCGAGAACATCCCGTGCCGGGCCGCGAGAACCTTGTCACCGGGCGACAGCGTGTTGGTGACGGCCGCTTCCCACCCGCCCGTGCCGCTGGCGGGAAAGGTGATGATCGTGCCGCTCGTGGTCTTGAAGATTTTCTTCAGGTCGCTCAGGACAGGGGCGAGAATGCCGACGAAATCCGGCGATCGGTGATCCTCGGTCTGACCCGACAGCGCGAACCGCAGGCGATCCGGAATATTGGTCGGACCGGGTATGAAAACGGGGTTTTGACCGGTCATATTTCTCTCCCTGATAATCGGCTTACCACAAGGTAGCGACGCCTGCCGAATTTGCAATTTTTCTGAAAATTATTTCCGTTAATGCCAATTTATTGATTTTTTCATATATCTATCAGCACTTTACATTTTTTCATCCGTAGCAGAATTATTTTTGCCGGAAATTTTTTTCATGGCAGGATGGGGGTGGATTACGGAAGGTGGGCGGCAAGGAAGCGATCATGAGCAAGGCCGATGACCTCCCACGACGCTCGCGCGGGCGGCCGCGAACCCAGCCGATCGACGAGCAGGCCGCTCCGGTTCAGGCCCTGGACCGGGGGCTGACGGTGTTGCGGACATTGGCGAAGGACAGCGGTCTGACGCTGACCGATATCGCGCTGCGGCTCGGCATGCCGCCCTCCTCCGCGCATCGGATCCTGGCGACCTTGCAGAAACATGGATTTGCCGAATTCGATGGCTCCGCCCAGGAGTGGTCGGTCGGCATCGAGGCCTTCCGGGTCGGCAACGCGTACCTGGTGGGGACCAATTTACTCGAGGCGGCGCGCGAGTTCATGCGGCGCCTGATGGACGAGACCGGAGAGACCGCCAACCTCGCCATTGCCGACAATGGCGAGGTTGTGTTCCTCAGCCAGGTGGAGTCGCACAATCCGATCCGGGCCTTCTTCCGGCCGGGCACCCGCGGCCACCTGCACGCGTCCGGCATCGGCAAGGCGCTGCTCGCCAACATGGGCCGCGACGAGGTCGAGACGATCCTGCGGAAACGGGGTCTGCCCGACTTCACCCCGAAGACCCTCACCTCTCCCAATGCGCTTTATGCCAATCTCGAAACGACGCACATGCGTGGCTGGTCCTTTGACGACGAGGAACGCTATCTCGGGATGCGCTGCATCGCGGCGCCGATCTTCAACGGCTTTGGCGAGGCCATTGCCGGCATCTCCGTGTCCGGCCCCACGGTCAGGTTTCCCGATGGCAAGATCGCCGAAATCGGTCCCATGGTGAAACGCGCGGCGGACGAGGTCACCGCCAAGATCGGCGGCCGGGCGCCGGCTTTAGAGAGCGATTGAAGCGTGGCAACGAACGAGCGGCCGCGGCGTCCGGCATACCCGCAAGCTGTTGCGTGGATTATTTGAGGATACGCCCCGCGGTTTCGGCATAATGATGGAAATCGCGACCAAGCCGAGGAGCCGCCTTTGACACGATATCCGCGCGATATGGCCGGTTACGGGCCGACGCCGCCCGACCCGCGCTGGCCGAATGGCGCCAAGATCGCCGTCCAGATCGTCCTCAACTACGAGGAGGGCGGCGAGAACGACGTCCTGCACGGCGACGCGGCCTCCGAAGCCTTCCTGTCCGAGATCGTCGGTGCCGCGGCCTGGCCGGGCCAGCGCCACTGGAACATGGAATCGATCTACGAATATGGCGCGCGGGCCGGTTTCTGGCGGCTGCACCGCCTGTTCACGGGCACGGATATTCCGCTGACCGTCTACGGCGTCGCGACCGCCTTGGCGCGCTCCCCGGCGCAGGTCGCCGCGATGCGGGAAGCTGGCTGGGAGATCGCCTCGCACGGTCTCAAATGGATCGAATACAAGGATTTCAGCCCCGAGGACGAGCGCGCCCACATGGACGCGGCGATCCGTCTCCACACCGAAGTGACCGGCGAGCGGCCGCGCGGCTGGTACACCGGCCGCTGCTCGGAAAATACCGTGCGGCTGGCTGCGGAGGAAGGCGGCTTCGACTATGTCGCCGACAGCTACGCCGACGATTTACCCTACTGGCTGCGCGTGGGTTCGCGGGACCAACTCGTCGTGCCCTACACGCTCGACGCCAACGACATGCGCTTCGCGACGCCCCAGGGCTTCAATTCGGGCGATCAGTTCTTTGCCTATCTGAAGGATAGTTTCGACGCGCTCTATGCCGAGGGCAAGGCCGGCAGCGCCAAGATGCTGTCGATCGGGCTGCATTGCCGCCTGGTCGGGCGGCCAGGCCGGGTCATGGCGCTGAAGCGCTTCCTCGACTACGCAGCCGGCCATGCCGATGTCTGGTTCGCCCGCCGGATCGACATTGCGCGGCATTGGGCGAAGCATCACCCGCCCGTTTCCTTCGCGCGGCCATCGGAAATGGATCGCGAGGCGTTCGTCGCGGCCTTCGGCGGGATGTTCGAGCATTCGCCCTGGATCGCCGAGGGCGCGCACGCGCTGGAACTCGGGCCCGCGCATGACAGGGCGAGCGGACTGCACAACGCCCTCGCCCGTGTGTTCCGCGCGGCGGACCCGGGGCGACGTCTCGCCGTCCTCAAGGCCCACCCGGATCTCGCCGGCAAGCTGGCCGAAGCGAAGCGGCTGACGGCCGAGTCGACCGCCGAGCAGGCCTCCGCCGGCCTCGATGCCCTGACCGATGCCGAGCGCGAAACCTTCACGCAAATGAACCAGAGCTATGTCGAAAAGTTCGGCTTCCCGTTCATCATCGCCGTGCGCGACCACGACAAGGCGGGAATCCTCGGGGCCTTTCAGCGCCGCCTCGACAATGACCGCGACACGGAACTCGCCGAGGCGTGCCGGCAGGTCGAGCGCATCGCCCGCCTTCGCCTTTCGACCATGCTACCCGAATGAAGGAGAGGCCGTTGGCCGAACGCAGCTATTACGCGCCACAGGGCGGCTTGCCGAAACAGACCGAACTGATGACCGACCGCGCGATGTTTACCGAGGCCTATGCGGTGATCCCCCGCGGCACCATGCGCGACATCGTCACCAGCGCGCTGCCTTTCTGGGAGGAGACGCGGGCATGGATTCTCGCCCGGCCGCTGTCGGGTTTCGCCGAGACCTTTTCTCAATACATCATGGAGGTCGCGCCGGGTGGTGGCAGCGACCGGCCGGAACCCGACCAAGGGGCCGAGGCCGTCATCTTCGTCGTCGAGGGGCAACTGACCCTGACGCTCGGCGGCGAAAAGCATGTGCTGGAGGCGGGCGGCTACACCTATCTGCCGCCGGCAAGCGACTGGACCGCGCATAATAACCGCGACTGCGCCGTCCGCTTCCATTGGATCCGCAAGGCCTACGAGGTAGTCGACGGAATCGACACGCCCGAAGCCTTCGTCACAAACGAGAACGCGATTGCCCCCACGCCAATGCCGGACACCGACGGCGCATGGGCGACGACCCGCTTCGTCGATCCCGCCGACATGCGCCACGACATGCATGTGACCATCGTCACCTTCCAGCCCGGCGGGCTGATCCCGTTTGCCGAGACGCATGTGATGGAGCACGGGCTCTATGTGCTGGAAGGCAAGGCCGTCTATCGGCTGAACCGGGACTGGGTCGAGGTCCAGGCGGGCGATTTCATGTGGCTGCGCGCCTTCTGCCCGCAGGCCTGTTATGCTGGTGGACCGGGCCCTTTTCGCTATCTTCTCTACAAGGACGTCAACCGCCACGCGCGGCTCGGCCTGCCTGATGGATTGGGCGGACAGCGCCGATGAGCCGGCGGATCGCGATCGAGCCGTTGGCGGCGGACGTCTTCGCGCCCTTCGGCGATGTGCTGGAAGCCTCGGGCGAGCCGGACAGGCTGATCAACCAGGGGCTTTGCGGCCGCTGGCACGACCGCGCCCGGCTGGATTTCTCGGACGGCCGCGCCGGTATCAGCCTATTCAAGGCCGAGCCCCGCGCCCTGCCCTACCGGCTGGAGATGGTCGAGCGACACCCGGAGGGCAGCCAAGCCTTCCTGCCGATGTCCGAGCACCCGTTTTTGGTCATCGTCGCGGCGGATGAAGGCGGCCGGCCGGGTCGCCCGCGCGCGTTCGTCACGCGGTCCGGCCAGGGCGTCAATTTTCACCGCGGCACCTGGCACGGCGTGCTGACCCCGCTCCATGAGCCTGGCCTGTTCGCCGTCGTCGACCGGATCGGGGACGGCTCCAATCTTGAGGAACACTGGTTCGACGAGGCCTATACGATCGGGCGGAGAGATCGGCCATCGCAAGCCGGTTAGCGGCAGCACATCCTCTTCGTCTGTCCGGACGACTTCGGTGGCTGGCGCAGCATCGATGCGATGGTCATCTCGCGAGCGATTCAGAACCCGAAAAGCGTGAACGCCTCCGGCAAGTCTGCGCGATCTACGCCAACCGCAGCGACGCGCGAAAACCGCGCGGCGCCCGGCTGGCGAGTTCGAGCGCACCACCGAGCCGTTCCGCGCAGAGCTTTGCGATCGACAGACCAAGGCCGCTGCCGACAGGGGAGCGATTGGAGCCGCGAAAGAACCGATCGGTGGCCCGTTCGATCTCGCCGGGCGGCATTCCGGCCCCCTCGTCCTCGACCACAATGGCGTTCTCGGGCGACCACCGCAGAACAACGACGCCGCCTTTCGGCGAATGATTGACGGCGTTCTCAACCAGATTGCGCACCGCCAGGGCCAGTAAAATCTCCTTCGAAACGATCTCGACGCCGTCGAGCGACGCGTCGAAGACCAGCCGGCCGCCCGTCGCCTCAAGCCGCCCCGCCTGATCGGCGACCGTATCGCGCAGGAAGCGCGACAAATGAACCGTCCCCGAGCGCGCACCGGCTGCGGCAGCCTCGGCCTCCGCCGTGTCAAGCAACTGCCGGACCAGACGCGAGGTCCGTTCCACCGCCGTGACGATCTGCTTCAGCGCGGCGGTCCGAACTGTTTCCTGATCGGTCTTCAGCGAAATTTCCGCTTGCGTCTTCAGCCCCGCGAGCGGCGTGCGCAATTCATGGGCTGCATAGGTCAAAAAGTGCCGCTCGCGCTCCCGTGCCTCCTGGACGCGCCCGAATAGGCCGTTGAGCGCAGCGGCGACCGGGCGGATTTCCGACGCCGCGTGATCGGCGGCGATGGGATGCAGATCCTCCGCCTCGCGTCGCTCCAGCCCCTCGGCCAGCTGGTCGAGGGGGCGCATGCCGCGACCGACGCCGAACCATATCAGCGCGGCAAGGGCCGGTACGATCGGCACCATCGGCAGCAGCAGACCCTTGACCACGTCACGGACCAGTCGTGCCCTTATGTCGAGATTATCGCCGACTAGCACCTGCACGCCAAGCTTGGTGTTGGTGACCGCATAGACGCGCCAAGCCCGCCCATCGATGACCCGTTCCGCGAACCCATCGGCATGATCCGACAGGCGTTGGTTCGGCGCTCCGTCGGAACGCCCGATCAGCGAACCGGTCAGCGACCAGATCTGACAGGACAGTTGTCGCTCGTAAGGGCTGCGGGAATCGACGGCGATGTCTGGGGGCGCGAGAGCGGCTAGCGCGACATCGATCTGCTGGCTGTCAATCAGCGAGGACACCATCCGCGCGGCCTCCATCAGCCTGGCGTCCAGAACCCGCTCCACCTCAGCCCGTGTGCTGAGATAGATCCACGCCGTCGCGGACAGCCAGACGAGCCCGGTCATCGCGATCAGGATGATGAACAGCCGGCCCTTGAGGGAGCGCATCATCGGCTGGCCTCCCGCAGCCGGTAGCCGACGCCGCGCACCGTCTCGACGACGCTTCGGTCGAACTTGGCCCTCAGATTGTGGATATGGACCTCGACCGCATTGCTTTCGACGCCTTCCTGAAAGCCGTAGAGCTTCTCCTCCAACTGGGCCTTGGACAGGATCGTGCCGGGCCGCTCCATGAGGGCATGCAAAAGCTTGAATTCGCGGCGCGACAAGCGGACATCCTCGCCGCCGCGCGTGGCGAGCATTCTGGCCGGATCGAGACGCACGCCGTCCCACTCCAGATAGGCTGTCGGGCGGTTCGCCCCGCGCCGAACCAGCGCACGCAGCCGCGCTGCAACCTCGTCGAGATCGAACGGCTTGCCGAGATGGTCGTCGGCTCCGCCATCGAGTCCCTCGACACGATCGGCCACGGTATCGAGCGCCGTCAGCAGCAAGACGGGCGTGGCGTCGCCGCGCCCGCGCACCGTCGCCAGCAGTTCGTGACCGGACCCGTCGGGCAGCATGACATCGAGAACAACCGCATCGAAGCCACCCGACCGCAACGCTGCGTCCGCATCGCCACAGCATGTCGCCAGGTCGGCGGTGAAGCCGTTCATCTCGAGGCCGACCGTCAGGCCGTTGCCGAGGATCTCGTCGTCCTCGACGATCAGAATACGCATGCGTCGTCCTTCTCGATCTGAACGTGGCGTCGTTTTCCCTGCTCGCCCGCCCAGCTTAAGGCTGCCTTAAGCTGGGCAGCCGATCTCAGCCGCGAAATGACGCAATGAGGGGTCGCCATGTCGCCCATGAAATCGATGACGATCTTCTTTTCGCTTTGGCTTTTTCTGCCTCTGGCATCGGCTCTGGCCCAGACGGCGCCGCTGCCGGTGGACACGGCGTTCGCGTTCTCCGCGAACAAGACCGCGGCCGGCGGGCTCGAGCTGCGATGGGAGATCGCCGACGGCTATTATCTCTATCGTGATCGCATCGCGGCGCAAACGACCGATGGCCGCAATGTCCCGATGACGACCCCGGCCGGAGAGCCGAAGGACGATCCCTATTTCGGGCGGATGGAGGTGTATCACCGCTCGACCGAGGCCTCCGCCGAGCCGGCCGCCATCGCTGATCTCGGTGATGCACCGGCCGTAACCGTCAGCTACCAGGGCTGCCAGGACGACGGCATCTGCTACCGGCCGCAGACGAAGACGTTCGATCTCGCAGCGCTGCCGGCGCAACCGACGACACCCGGCAAGGCCGAGGACGCGCTGAACCGCCTCGTCCGGGGCGAAAGCGTCTGGAAACGTCCGTCGGTGTCCGCGGCGGGCGACGAAACGAGCGTTGCCACCGCCAACGTCCCGGCCTCCTCCGCCCCGCAGGCCGGGACGCCGGTGGCCACGACGATCAGCAACCTTCCGCAACCTTCGGCGGGCACGCCCGGCATCGCGATCGACCGATCGAACCGCGGTTTCGTCGCCGATCTGCTCGCCGATGGCGGCGCGGCATGGGTGGTTGCGATGTTCTTCGTCCTCGGTCTCGGACTGGCGTTCACGCCTTGCGTCTTGCCCATGTATCCGATCCTGGCGGGTCAACTCAGCCGTGGCGGCGAGCGGCTGTCGGCCGGTCGCGGCTTCGTGGTCTCCGCGACCTATGTCGGAGCGATGGCCGCAGCGTTCGGGCTTCTCGGCGTCGCTGCGGCATGGTCCGGCCAGAATCTACAGATCGCGCTGCAATCAAAGGCCGCGATCCTGTTCGTCTCGGCGCTCTTCGTCGTTCTGGCACTGTCGATGTTCGGCCTGTTCGAGCTGCGGCTTCCCGCCGCCTGGACAAACGCGATCGCCCGAAAGGCGCCGGGATCGCGCGGAAGCCTGTCGTCCAGTGCCGCGCTCGGCTTCACCTCGGCGCTCATCGTCGGCCCTTGCGTGACGGCCCCCCTCGCCGGCGGCCTCCTCTATATCGCGCAGACCGGCAATGTCGGCCTCGGCGCCACCGCCCTCACCGCACTCGGGCTCGGTCAGGGTATTCCCCTCATCGTCTTCGGCACGATCGGGTCAAGGGCGCTGCCGAAAGCCGGCCGTTGGATGGTGCTAGTCACGCGGGCCTTCGGCTTCGCCTTTCTCGGCCTGGCGATCTGGATGATGTCGCGGATCCTGCCGCCGACCGCCACGCTCGGCCTCTGGTCGGCGCTGTTCCTGGGTGCCGGCGTCTTCCTCGGCGCGCTGGATGTTCTTGGCAGCGAAGCCGGGGGGCCGCGTCGGTTGGCCAAGGCCGGCGGTCTCGCCGCAATCCTCTATGGCGCGATTCTGGCCGTCGGCGCCGCCGCCGGAGCGGACGATCCCCTGCGACCGCTGGCAAGTCTGGTCGCAGCCGGACCGGCAGCGCCAAGCCAAAAGCCGGTGTTCCGCAAGGTCCGGGACTCGGCGGACATGGCAGCGTTGGTTCGCGCGGCCGACCGCCCGTCGCTCGTCTACACCACCGCCGAATGGTGCGTGACCTGCAAGGTCATCGAACGACGGGTCTTCGGCGACCCGACCGTCAGAGCCGAGCTTGCCGGATTCCAGCTGCTCGAACTGGACCTCACCGAGGACGATCCCGCGCGGACCGCGCTGATGAAGGAGTTGGACGTCGTCGGCCCGCCCACCATGCTCTTCATCGACAGGCAGGCGCGCGAGGTGCCCGATTCGCGCCTGATTGGCGATGTCACGGCCAGTGACTTTCTCGCTGCGGCCCGCCTGGCGGAGGGCAGCTGATATGACGGCCATCAGCCTCGGCCCCCTCGTCTTCGCCGGCGACCGGCTGGCCGCGATCCTCGCCATCGTCGCCTTTCTCGGGATCGCGGCGATCGTGGCGGGCCGGATCGACCCGCGCATCGGCAACTGGTCGCTGGTCGTGGTCGTCGTCGGCTTCGTGGCGGCGCGGCTCGGCCATGTCGCCGCGAACTGGGATAGTTTCGCCGAGGCCCCGCTACGGATCTTCGCTGTTCAGGAGGGCGGATTTTCCTGGATTGCCGCCATCGCGGCCGCGGCCCTTTACACCCTCTACGCCTGCCGCGGCGCGAAACTGCGCGCCTGGTCTTTCGGGACGCTGGCGATCGCGTTCGTCATCTGGAACACCGCTTGGCAACTGACCGCCACGACCAACGCCGTCGCCGCTCCGATGGCTGCCTTCGCCACGCTGAATGGCGGCGAGGCGCGCCTGTCCGACTTCGAGGGCAAACCCGTGGTGCTCAATCTCTGGGCCAGCTGGTGTCCGCCCTGCCGCCGGGAAATGCCGATGATGGCGCAGATGGCCAAGGAGCGCGGCGATGCCTTCTTCGTCTTCGCCAATCAGGGCGAAGGCGCGGATACGGTCCGCCGCTATCTCGAACAGACCGGCGTCGAAATCGACAACGTCCTGCTCGACCAGGCCAACAGTTTCGCCCGCCACTACAGTGTCGCCGGTTATCCCGCGACCCTGTTTCTCGACAAGACGGGAACCCTTCAAACGATGCATTTCGGTGAAATCTCGCGGGAAATCCTGGCCTCGACCCTTTCCGACATCGCACAGAAGGATGACTGACATGTCCGGATGGACCATCGCCATTCGAGGAAGCCTCCTCGGCGCGGCGGCGCTTCTCTCCGCCTGCTCGACGACGAGCGATCCTTCGCGCATCGCCCTCGGATATGCGGGCGGTCCCGACGGCGATCCGCGCATCTCGCGCTACTACGGCGGCGTTGTCGATCAGGGCTGGGAGATTCCGGCGGTCGATCCGAAACTGGTGGAGCAGCGCAATATCCGGCAGGTCGTCGATTTCGAGACCAAGGAACCGGCCGGCACCATCGTCGTCGATCCAAAGAACCACTTTCTCTATCTGGTGATGGAGAACGGCAAGGCCATGCGCTACGGCGTCGGCGTCGGCAAGGCGGGCTACGCCTTTTCGGGCACGGCCACCATCGCCCGAAAGGCGAGCTGGCCGGGATGGACGCCGACGGCCAACATGATCCGGCGCGACCCCGATCGGTACGGACCGCATGCGGGCGGTGTTTCTGGCGGCCTTGGAAATCCGCTCGGCGCGCGCGCCATGTACCTTTACCGGAACGGCCGCGACACGTTCTACCGCGTGCACGGAACCAACGAGCCCTGGACGATCGGTCAGTCCGTGTCGTCGGGCTGCATCCGGATGGTCAATCAGGACGTCATCGACCTTGAACAGAGGACTCCGGTCGGCACCCGCGTCGTGGTGCTCGACGGAAGCGAGACGCCGGGGTCCGTGTGACTGCCCCGCCGGCCCCGGCACGCGCAGCAGCGCCCCAGCCGCGCATTACAGCGCCGGATACGGCTCCGCCGCCGCGTCAAAGCCGATCACTCATGCCAACCAAAAGGTCTTTCGATTTGTCTGCAACTCTTCTGCGCATCAGCGCCATGACGCTGGCGACACTCACGCTGGCCGCCTGCTCGACATCGTCGCAGCCGACCCAGCAACTGGCCTATGCCGCGCCCAAGCCGCCCGTCGATCCGCGCGTCGCCCGGATGTATGGGGCGGTGACCGACGATGGCTGGCAGATTCCGGCGGTCGATCCGAAGAACATGGACCCGCGCAATATTCGCCAGGTGGTCGACTACGAAACCAAGGAGCCGGCGGGAACGATCGTCGTCGATCCCCGCGCCCGGTTCCTCTATCTCGTCATGGAGAATGGCAAGGCCATGCGCTACGGCGTCGGCGTCGGCAAGGCGGGTCTGGAGTTCACCGGCAGCGGCGTCATCAAGCGCAAGGCGGCATGGCCGCACTGGACGCCCACCCAGGACATGATCAAGCGCGAGCCAGACAAATATGGCGGCGCCCTGCGCGACGGCATGGACGGCGGCATCGACAACCCCCTGGGAGCCAGAGCCCTGTATCTCTATAAGGATGGCAGGGACACGCTCTACCGCATCCACGGCACCAACCAGGAATGGTCGATCGGCAAGGCCGTCTCCTCCGGCTGCATCCGGATGCTCAACCAAGACGTTATCGATCTCAACAGCCGTGTCCCGAAGGACACGCGGATCGTCGTGATCTGATTGCCCAACCAGAAAGGAACCCCCTCGCCATGACCATACCAAACATCTCCCGCCGCAAGCTGATCATCGGCTCCGCTCTCCTCGCCGGTGCGCCGTTCGTGTCCCGGACGGCCTTTGCCGAGGTCGATCCGATGTCGAAGGAGGCCGTGCTGTTCGATCCGCAGGTTCCCGTCCTCGGCAATCCGAAGGGCGACGTGACCATCGTGGAGTATTTCGACTACCAGTGCCCCTACTGCAAAAAGGCCCATCCCGACGACATGCGGGTGGTGGAGGAAGACGGCAATGTCCGCTTCGTCATGAAGGACTGGCCGATCTTCGGCCCACCCTCGCTCTACGCGGCGCGCCTGACGCTCGCCGCCGGCACGGGCCACGCCAAGGCGATGTCGGCCTTGATGGCGACCAAGGGCAAGCTGACGCCCGACATGATCGAGACGATCCTGACCAAGGCCGGCTTTTCCGTGCCCAAGCTCAACGCCGCCTATGATCGGGACAAGGACCGGATCAATTCCATGCTGCAGCGAAACAGCACCCAGGCCGAAACCTTCGGCTTTCCGGGAACGCCTGCCTACATCATCGGAACCGCCATCTATCCGGGCGTCGTCGCGCCGAACGACATGAAGGCGGCGATCGCCACAGCCCGCAAGGGCTGAGCGGCGCAGGCGAGCGATCCCAGGCGTCGCAGGTTCCGGCCGCCCACCTGAATCAACGCGGCCAGGTCATGTGCGCTCGCCTGGGCTATCCCTTTTCGGCGGGATGGATGGCTTGCGGAAATCTGGTGGGCCCGGCAGGACTCGAACCTGCAACCAAGCGGTTATGAGCCGCCGGCTCTAACCAATTGAGCTACAGGCCCCACGCGCCCTGCCCTAGCGCATACGCCGCGGCGCCTCAAGGCGCGAGCCGCCTCGGCACCGGCTTTTCTTCCAATCTCCGCTTTGACGCCGCAATGGCGACCTAGCAAGATCGTCGGCATCTTTCGAACCGGAGTCCTGGGCCCATGCGAAGCCGTCAACGCAGTCTGATCGTCGCCCTCCTCGTCCTGGCGACCCCGTTCGTCGCCGCCGCGCAGGAACCCGCCGCGCCCGCGCCGCGCAGCTTGGTCGTGACCGGCACCGGCGAGGCGACGATGAAACCCGATCTCGCCATCGCCTCCTTCACCGTGCTGCGCTCGGCCGAGACGGCGCGCGCGGCACTCGATCAGGCCAATGCGGCGATGCGCGAGGTTACCGCCGGGATGCGCGAGCTGGGCGCCGAGGACCGCGACCTGCAGACCTCCGGCTTTTCGATCGCACCGCAATACCGCTACGACAACCAGCGCCCTGACGGCGTGCAGACGCCGCCGGCGATCGTCGCCTATGAGGTGCGCAACACGCTGACGGTCCGGGTCCGCGACATCGCCCGGCTCGGCGAGATCCTCGACAAGGCGGTCACCCTCGGCGTCAACCAGGGCGGCGAGATCAGTTTCGACGTCGCCGAACCGCGTCAAGCCCGCGACGCGGCCCGCAAAAATGCCGTCGCCGATGCGATGGCGACGGCGACGGTTCTGGCCGAGGCGGCTGGCGTGACGCTCGGCCCGGTGCGCGAAATCAGCGAGGATGTCGCGGTTCTGCCGCCGATGCCGCTCAACCGGTCGATGAAGATGATGGCGGCGGAGGCGGCGCCAAGCGTCGTTCCCGTCGAAACCGGCGAGAACACCTTCAGCGCCAGCGTCCGGATGGTCTACGACATCAGCGACTGAGGCGGCGCGGGCGTCCGGGCGACGGGGGAAATTCGCCTGCGGACGCCCTTGCCGGGCCCAGGGCTCAGCGGCGGCGGAACGTCAGCACCGGGCAGCCCGGCTCGCGGGCGAAGCGCACGATGGCGCGATCACCGCGTGAGCGACCCGCGACCACGACGGCGCGGCGGTTGGCGCGAATCACGCGGGCGCGGTTGACTCCCATGCGGCGGGCCTTGCGCACGGCGCGGCGGGGCTGGCACGCCGGCCGGTACTCGCGATAATCCCGATAGTCACGCTGGCCACGATAGCTCCGTCCGTGGACCGGCTGGGCGCGCTCGCCGATGGTGATACCGAAGCGCAAGCCGTCGGCGGCGGCCGGCGCGGCGGTGAGCGCGGTGCCGCCGGTGGCAAGCGCGGCAACGACGATGATCGAACGGGTCAGGGACTTGAACATGGGTTGGTCTCCATTCGGGTCGACGCGATTTCGTCTGTCGCGGACCACGGTTTCGCGGGGGGCGATCGCCGCCGGTCGAGCCGGCCCTGCGATCATTCGCCAACACTTCGCCGGTGAATGGTGAGACCCTAGGCGATAGTGACTGAATGCCCTCGGAACCCGCCGTTCATCCAAGGTTCAGTCTTCCCACCAGTGGCGGGTCAGATGCAGGAGAAAGGCGAACATGCCGACGACGGTCAGATCGGCCGCGTGGGTCCAGTCGCCCTGGCACAGCGATTGCGGATCGCGCAGAATCTCGGTCTGGCAACGGCCGGTCTTGCGGCAGGTCTTCATCCGGCAGGACGGCGGCAGCCCGTGCAGATTGGCCGCCGTCCGCACCGCCAGTTCCAGCGCGTCGCGGGTGATCTCCGGCCAGGTCTCGGGGCCGTCGAAATCCGGCTTGTCCGCTGCCGATTTGGTCATGATGCTGTCTCCTTGAAAAAATCCCCTGCGCCATCGCAGGGCACGCGCCTTTGTCTTCGCGCCCGGTTGTCGGGGCGAAGGGATCGGGAAGCGGACGCATGGCGAACGTCGCTATGCTGATGAGTGAATGACGCTTGCCATGCGCCCGCCGGCTGCTTGCCCCGGACCCGACGCTTCGCTTGTGGCGAAGCCGGTCTGCAAAGGGCCCGGATGTGGGGGTTCATCACCCAGCCGCGCCACCGCAGCGCGACCCATCCGGCACCGTCCTCCCTCCACGCGCATCCGGTTCATGACCCGTGTTCCCGCGAGGGCGATGGGCAAAGGATAAAGGGGGACGCGGGAGACGGGGAGAAGTTTTTTGCTCGGGTGGGCGCCGGCGCCGTGCAAGGACCCCTCATCCGCCCCTTCGGGGCACCTTCTCCCACAAGGGGAGAAGGGGGCTTCGCGACGGTTTTCCCCACAAGCGGAGAAGGACAGGGCGGCAATTCCTTCTCCCCTTGTGGGAGAAGGTGGCCGAGCAAAGCGAGGTCGGATGAGGGGTTCTTCGCAACGCGCCTGCTGGCCGCGCGAGTGGCGCATCAACGCCACGGCTGCAGATCACCATCGCGGGCATAGGCGAGGATGGTGTCGCGAACCGCCTCCAGTTCGCGAAGAACCTCGTCGTTCCAGAACCGCAGGACACGAAAGCCCCGGCGCTGCAATTCGGCCGTCCGTGCAGCATCGGTACGCGATGCCCCGTGCTGGCTGCCGTCGAGTTCCACCACGAGCCTGGCATCAAGGCAGACGAAATCAACGATGAAGCGCCCGACAGGCACCTGGCGGCGAAACTTCAGGCGGTCGAGACGGCGGTCACGCAATTCGTGCCAGAGCCGCTCTTCCGCCTCGGTCGGCGCGCGCCGCATCACGCGGGCGAAGCGGCGATGGCGCGGAACGACACTGTGGTGCGGCATCGGCTGAGATTACGGCGATGGGACGGTCGGGAAAACCCCCGCACATCGAATCCCGCGACCCTTTGGGCCGACCCCTCATCCGCCCCTTCGGGGGCACCAGGGTCGAGCCACGGGTCAAGCCCCGTCCTTCGGACCCTATCAGGAGAGAGGGGAGTGCGGCGGCGAGGCCAGGTGAAAACTCTGGCATTCCCGGTGGCGGAACAGCTAAGCTCGGCTGCGCATCCCCAGGGACCGGCGAGTCCGTCATGGATGGCAGAACCTCAGCGACGGCCAAGACCGGGAGGGGCATGAGCAACGCGGATATATTCATCGAACGCTGGACGGCGCGCGAAGGCGGGGCGGAGCGCGCCAACTACCAGATGTTCCTGTCCGAACTCTGCGACCTGATCGGCGTCCCGCGGCCCGATCCGGCCGGCGCCGAGCGCGACTTCAACGACTATGTGTTCGAGCGCGCGGTGCGGCCGCGCGAAAGCGAGGCATCGTCGGCGCCCAAGCGCATCGACCTCTACAAGAAGGGCTGCTTCATCCTCGAAGCCAAGCAGTCGCGGCTGCCGGGGGCGAAGAACGCCCTGCCCGGCCACGACGCCAAGCAGCTCTCGATGCTCGGCGATGAGCCCGAACGTCTCGGCCGGCGCGGCGCTGGGCGCGGCTGGGACGTGATGATGCAGAACGCCCGGCGGCAGGCGGAGACCTATGTCTTCCTGCTCGACACGGCGCATCCCGCCCCGCCCTTCCTGATCACCTGCGACGTCGGCAACGCGCTGGAGCTCTTCGCCGACTTTTCCGGCACCGGCCGCGCCTACAGCCAGTTTCCCGACCGCAAGGGTTTTCGGGTCTATCTGGAGGATCTGCGCAAGCCCGAGACGCGGGACCTGCTGGCGAAGATCTGGACCGACCCGAAAAGCCTCGATCCGGCGCGCGAATCGGCGCGCGTCACCCGCGAGATCGCCAAGCGGCTGGCGGAGGTATCGAAGGCGCTGGAGGTCGGCCATGCGCCCGAGGACGTGGCGCATTTCCTGATGCGCTGCATCTTCACGATGTTCGCCGAGGACGTCGATCTCCTGCCGAAAGGCGCGTTCACCAAGCTGCTCGAAGATTGCGTGACGTCGCCCGATGCTTTCGTGCCGCTGGTCGAGGAGTTGTGGGCGAAGATGGACGCGCCCAAGCGCGATGCGCGCTTCTTCTCGGCCTTCCGAACGCATCTCCGGCATTTCAACGGCAATCTGTTCAGACAAGCCCGCGCCTTTCCGCTCGGCCGCGAGGAGATCGGCGAGCTTCTGGCGGCGGCGAAGGCGAAATGGACCGAGGTCGATCCGGCGATCTTCGGCACGCTGCTGGAACAGGCGCTGGAGAAGACCGAGCGCAAGCGCCTTGGCGCCCACTACACGCCGCGCGCCTATGTGCAGCGGCTGGTCGAGGTGACGGTGATGGAGCCGCTGCGCGAGGACTGGCGCAAGGCACTGACCAAGGCGGAGGCGGCCAAGGAGGACGGCGACGACAAGAAAGCCGCGAAGATCGTCGCCCGCTTCCACCACCAGCTTTGCCAGACGCGGGTGCTGGACCCGGCCTGCGGCACCGGCAATTTTCTCTATGTCAGCCTCGAACTGATGAAGCGGCTGGAGGGCGAGGTGCTGGAGACGCTGGCGCGGCTGGGCGTCACCGAGAGCCTCGGGCTGGAACGCGAGACGGTCGACCCGCACCAGTTTCTGGGGCTGGAGCTGAACCCGCGCGCGGCGGCGATCGCCGAGCTGGTGGTGTGGATCGGCTATCTGCAGCAGCATTACCGCACCAGAGACGGCCACCCGGCCGAACCGATCCTGAGGGCGTTCAGGAACATCAATTTCGGCCGCCGCGAGGGATATGATGCGGTACTGATCTGGGACGGCTATCCGCTGCCGACGGTGGTGGAGACCGACGGCAGGCGTGTCGAGACCTACCCCAACGCGCGCCGGCCGGACTGGCCCGAGGCGGAGTTCATCGTCGGCAATCCGCCATTCATCGGCGGCAAGGATGTGCGTTCGCGCCTCGGCGCAACCTATGCCGAGGCGCTGTGGAAAGCGCACAAGCCCATGAACGAAAGCGCCGATTTCGTCATGTACTGGTGGGACCGGGCGGCCGAACTGTTGACCCGCAAGAAGACGCCGTTGCGGCGCTTCGGGCTGGTGACAACCAATTCGATCAGCCAGGTGTTCCAGCGCCGGGTGATGGAACGACATCTGAACGCCAAGAAGCCGGCCAGCCTCGTCTTCGCGATCCCCGACCATCCGTGGACCAAGGCAACGAAGGACAGCGCGGCGGTGCGCATCGCGATGACGGTGGCGGAGGCGGGCGCGAAAGACGGGACGCTGCTGGAAACCCTATCCGAGACGGCGCTCGATACGGACGAGCCGGAGATCGTGTTCGAGCGGCGCGAAGGTAAGATCAATTCGGATCTGAGCGTCGGAACGGATCTCACGAACCTGACAAAACTCGCGGCGAACAGAGGTTTATCATCGCGAGGCGTAGTGCTCCACGGGAAGGGTTTCATTGTGACGCCCCAGCAAGCCCGCTTACTCGGCATGGGCACGACATCCGCTGCCGAGATGCACATACGACCCTATCGCAATGGCCGAGACCTAACGGCAAGAGCAAGGGGCGTTATGGTGATAGACCTATTCGGGCTCACCGACGACGAAGTTCGTCTTTCCATGCCCGAGGTTTATCAACATGTCCTGGAACATATTAAGCCGGAACGAGATGCCAATCGCCGCGCTTATCGTCGAGAAAACTGGTGGCTTTTCGGAGAGAACGTGCCGGACGCACGCGATGCATGGAGAGGACTAGATCGGTACATTGCCACAGTCGAAACAGCGAAGCATCGAGTGTTTCAGTTTCTCGACGCATCCATTCTACCGGACAACAAGCTGATTTGCCTCGCCGATTCCGACGCTTTGCATCTGGCGACTGTTCATTCCCATATTCATTTTGTCTGGTATCTAGCCAATTCTGCAATGCTTGGCATTTACGACAAAGAAGCAGTCTACGTGAAATCTCGCTGCTTCGACCCCTTCCCCTTCCCTGACCCGCCCGACGCGCTGAAGGACCAGCTTCGCGCCGCCGGCGAGGAACTGGACGCGACGCGCAAGCGCGTTTTGGCCCAGCATCCCGACCTGACCCTGACCGGGCTCTACAACGTCCTCGAAAAGCTCAAATCCGGCGAAGCGCTGTCGGACAAGGACCAGGACGTGAAAACGCGCGGGCTGGTGCTGATCCTGAAAGAGCTGCACGAGACGATCGATCGGCTGACGGCGGAAGCCTATGGCTGGCCGGCGGACCTTGCCGACGACGAAATCCTCGAAAAGCTGGTGGCGCTGAACGCCGAACGGGCCAAGGAAGAAGCAGAGGGGCACGTGCGCTGGCTGCGGCCGGACTACCAGATTCCGCGTTTCGCCAAGGGCAAGGCGGCGAAGACCGGCGAACTGGCCCTTGGCGAGGCGGTGGTGGCGATCGACGCCGGCAAGCCGGCCTTCCCGTCAGAGCGCACCGAACAGCCGCTGGCCGTCGACGCGCTGCTGATCGCCGCCGGCCGGCCGATGAGCGCGGCGGAGATCGCCCGCGGCTTCAAGCGCGGCGGCAAGCGGATCGAACCACGGGTGGAACAGGCGCTGACGGTGCTGGCGCGCTACGGCCATGTCAGCGCGCTGGAGGGCGGCCGCTACGCCGCGCGGCGGGCGGCGTAGCGGGCGGCGTTCCTCCTCCGCTTGCGGGAGAAAGCCAGGCGGCGGCTGTTCCCACGCAAGAACGGGAGAGCGGCGGCCAAGCGGCGCGGCGGCCGATGGGCGCCGCGTCAGTTTCGATGGAAGCTGGCGGTCTGCATGCCGCGGCCCGGCAACGCCGTGCATTCGGCCGAGATGCTGTGGTCCGTCGCCGTGTTGACGAGGAGATAGGAATATCGGGTCTGCAATTGTTGGCCGGGTTCGTTGTGGCAGTTGCGGACGCCGATATTGTCGACGCCGGGCAGCTGGACGATCGCGGTGCCGCTCGCCACGACGCTGCGTTCCACGGAGTCATGAATTTCGATCATCGGGATTCTCCTTGATGAATGGTCGAAGCGCGGCTTCGACGGGTTGACGAATGTTTCTCTCGCTTGCCTGTCTTTCCTTGCCGCGCCGCTTGGGGGAGTTAGAGCGGTGCGTCCACTCGGACGCACAAAGGGCGCTCTAACACTTTGATTAAGCATCGGAATCCAAAAACCGGATTCCACTTCTTGGTCCGATTCTCTAGAACCCCAACGGCCGGTTGTGGCCCGGCTCCAGGACGAGCAGAGGCTTCAGTTCGGTGTTCGGCGGGATCGCCTTGGCCCAGAGCGTCCCGGCGGGCCACTGCCAGCCGGCATCGATGTCGAAGCCGATCGTGTCGCCGGCCGTATCCGTCGCGATCATGACGCTTCGCCCGAGGCTTTTCGCCATGAAGACGCTCAGATCATAGGTCGACGTCGCCCACATCAGCAGGATCGAGGCCGTCGGCGCGATCACGACCTGCGCTCCCGCCTCGATGTCGAAGCCGCTGTAGGGGACCGCCGGCCCGTCATTGGCCGGAAACATGGCGGCGGCGGACAGGCCGCAGACCATGGCGCGATCGGCCTGGCTCAGCACCGTGACCGCCCCGGCGGTTCCGCCGGATTTCGGCTCGATGCCGGTGGTCGACACCTCGGCGAGTTCCCCCTTTGAGATCGCCGCCTGGTCGCCGGCGGCGACGGCATGGTCGACGGCGATCGGATCGAGCGAGACGTAGACGCTGAAATGGCGCCGGGCCGTATCGACGGAGATCGCCTCGACGAACTCGGCGTCCCCAAGGCGGCTCGCGACCAGCGGCACGCCGCTCCTGTTCGAGCTGACGACCTGCCGAAAGCCGTAGAGCTGGAAGCCGCTCGCCTTGAGGCGGGCCGCGCTGCCCTTCGCCAGCTGAATCGTCAGCGTCCCGCCAGCCATTTCGGCCTCCCCGGCCCGCGATCGGTTGCCCGATGCCCGTTCCGCGCGGCCTTCGAGCCGGGCGAAGCGAGCATCGGCAGAGGTGGATCAGGCGGCGACGTGCCGGCGTTGCCGCGCGGCGCGGGCCAGGCTTGAGTCCTGTTCGATCAGAAGATCGCCCAGCAGCGCCTTGGCCGGCGTCGGCTGAGCCCAGGTGGCATCGCTCCAGTTCCAGCCGTCGTTGAGGACGTAGCCGACCGACCGGCTCTTCACGCCATCGACGGTGGGAGCACTGGTCAGATCGACCATCAGCCCTTGCGAGAAGGATTGATAGATGACCTGCCCGGTGTTGAATTTCGCCGTGGCGAACATCAGCAGGACCTTCTCGATCGGCGCGATCAGCTCCTCGGTCATGCCGTGCAGGGTCAACGCGCACATCGGCACGAAGACGCCGCCGGCCTCCTGCGACAGGCCACTCGTCCACTGGCCGCCGGACACCGGGTTCGACAAGGTCACTACGCCATCCTCGCCGGACGACGCGGCGCTGAGGTTGCCGTCCTTGTCGACGGTGACGGTCTGCCCGAGATCGACGGCCAGGTCCGTCTCCGCGTCGATGCTGCCATTGGGCACGATGGCGCTGGTCGACACGTAAGCCTGGTAGCTCTCGGTCCAGTCGACCTTCGTCGATTGCATGAAGGTCTGGGTCTTGAACCACAGGACCGGCTCGGCGCCGCCCGCCGTCGTCTTCACGGATTTGAACGCGAAGAGCGACCAGCCCTCGTTCTTGAGGGTGGTGATATCGGGACCGGACAAAGCGATCTGGATTTCATAGTGCGTCGTCATCGAAATTCTCCTTGGCTGAGGGGAATCACGCGCGGCTGGGACAAAGCTGCTCCGACCGGCGACCGGTTGCGGGCCGCACAGGGGACCACAACCTAGCCAAGCAATCATGAGGCATTTTTACACTTTATAGTTGTGTTTCTGTTGCGTGCAACGCATGCCGTAACGGAATTCATTGCGCAGGAAAGAAGGGCGAGGCTTCTCTTCAATGCTCGATGGCGGTCATTCGCTCGAGTAGCACGGCGAGGACGTTCGCCGTCGTCGCCATTTCCTGGCAAGTGATATCCTGGAACAGGACCCTGGCCGCCTCGACAGGATCCGCCATTGGAAGCTTGTGCTGCGTCATGCTTCCTTGTCCGGTGAGCAGCCAGTCGATGGAGATATCGAGGGTCTGACAAAGAGCGATCAGGTGGGGGACGGAAATGGACCGGCCTTGTTGCCAGCGACTGATCGCGCTTTCATGGACGCCCAATTCGACAGCAAGCGCGTACTGCTTGCCAATCTGGCGCACCTGCAACGCGACCTTGAGACGTATTCCCCAGTGGTCCACGGTGACGTCCTCGTTATGATGGGCTTCAGGAGCGTTCTCCGTACTGAAGCCGTACCCACAAACCGAGACGGCATGGACAAAGAGCGCCCCCGGGCCCCCGGAACGCTCTTTCCCGACGTGGAACCGCATGGAAAACGCCAAAGGCCTTCTCGCCCACAGAGGGGAAAAAGGGACGGCCTCAACCGAACAGGCGCTCGCCCTGCTCGTCGATGACCTGGCGGGCCTTGATCAGCGCGAAGCGCGCGGCCTCCTCCTCGGAGGGAAACAGATCGGCGCGGATCAGCCGGTGGGTCTTCGTCTCGCCGCCGATCTCCTTGGTGATCGTCGCGGCCAGCCGGTACTGCCCGCCCTCGGCCATCGGCGTCGCGGCGATGGAAAAACCCTCATAGGTTTCCTCGGCGGCGACACGCGGCGCGCTCGGTTCGGTGGCGGCGGTGCCGCCAAACAGCTTTTTCAGGAAGGACATCGGCTGGGTTCCGTTTCCGGGGGAGTGGTGCGGTTAGCGGCCGAACCGGCCGCTTCGGCGCCGATCGGTCAGACATGGCCGGACAGGTCGAGGCGAAGCCGCGGGACGCGGAGCGCCTGGAGCGCGGAAGCGGCGGCGGCATGGTCGCTGACCAAACGGTAGCCGGTGGGCGTCGGCTGGCGGTGGACACGGGTTTCGAGCCGCACGGCGTCGACGACCCAGAGCTCCTCGATGCCAAAGGCGGCGTAGATTTCCGCCTTGCGGCCGCGATCCCAGGTGAGGCTGGTGTCGGAAATCTCGATGGCCAGGAGACAGGTCGCGCCATTCAGCCCCTCGAGGCCGACCGCCTTGTCGTAGACGACGAAGTCGGGCTCGAGGAAGGTGTCGGAGGACAGCCGGAAAGTCGTCTCGGGCGTGAAGGCGAGGTCATCGGGAAGCTGGCGGGCGAGTTCGCGGTTCACGAAGGTCTTCAACCGCTCGTGGCGGATTCCCTTGGGCGACATCGGCACGATCTCCCCGCCGATCAGTTCGACGTGCTCGTGCTCGTGCATGATGCCCGCCCGAACCATCGCCTCGATCTCGGCGACCGTAAACGGCCGCCGGCGCAGGCCCTCGGCGGCCTGGGTCGTGCGAGGCTCGGGCGGATCGAGGAGCATCTGGCGGTGGTGCAGGGTCATGGCGGCGATCCTAGCACGGGAACGCCCGAGGGTCAGCTATCCAGGAACGAGCGCAGCTTGCGCGAGCGGCTCGGATGCTTGAGCTTCCTCAGCGCCTTGGCCTCGATCTGGCGAATGCGCTCGCGGGTCACCGAGAACTGCTGGCCGACCTCTTCCAGCGTGTGGTCGGTGTTCATGCCGATGCCGAAGCGCATGCGCAGGACGCGCTCCTCGCGCGGCGTCAGCGAGGCGAGCACGCGGGTCGTCGTCTCGCGCAGATTGCCCTGGATCGCCGCGTCGATCGGCAGAACCGCGTTCTTGTCCTCGATGAAATCGCCGAGATGGGAATCCTCCTCGTCGCCGACCGGCGTTTCGAGGGAGATCGGCTCCTTGGCGATCTTGAGGACCTTGCGGACCTTTTCGAGCGGCATGGCGAGCTTTTCGGCCAGCTCCTCCGGGGTCGGCTCGCGGCCGATCTCGTGCAGCATCTGGCGGCTCGTGCGGACGATCTTGTTGATCGTCTCGATCATGTGCACCGGGATGCGGATGGTGCGGGCCTGATCGGCGATCGAGCGGGTGATCGCCTGGCGGATCCACCAGGTCGCGTAGGTCGAGAACTTGTAGCCGCGCCGATACTCGAACTTGTCCACGGCCTTCATCAGGCCGATATTGCCTTCCTGAATGAGATCAAGGAATTGCAGGCCGCGGTTCGTGTATTTCTTTGCGATCGAAATGACCAGACGCAGATTCGCCTCGACCATTTCCTTCTTGGCCTGGCGGGCCTCGCGCTCGCCCTTCTGGACCATGTGGACGATGCGGCGGAACTCGGTGATCTCCAGACCGGTCTCGGTGGCGAGATTCTGGATCTCCTGGCGCAGCGCCTTGATCTGGTCCTTCTCCGACTGGACCAGCTTGAGCCAGCCCTTGCCGGAGAGATTGGCGATGTGGCGCGTCCAGTTGGGGTCGAGCTCGGAGCCCTGATACTCGCGCAGGAACTCGTCGCGCTTGACGCCGTGGGATTCGGCCAAGCGCAGCAGCCGGCCCTCGTTGCCGACCAGCCGCTTGTTGATGTCGTAGAGCTGGGCGACCAGCGCATCGATGCGGTTCTGGTTGAGCGACAGGCTTTTCACCGCCGTGATCAGCTCTTCCTTCAGCTTCTTGTAGGAACGCTCCTGGCTGGGCGAGAGCGTGCCCTGCGCGGCGAGGCGGTTCTCGACCTGCTGGTCCTGCAGCTTGCGCAGCCGGCGATAGGCGTCGGCGATCTGGTCGAAGATCTCCATGACCTGCGGCCGGATTTCGGCTTCCATGGCGGCGAGTGAAAGGTTGTTGTCGAGGTCGTCGTCCTCTTCCTCCTCTTCCTCGCCCGGCGCCCGCGCGCCCGGTTGCGGCGTGCGCACCGGCTGCGGCGTGGCGCCGTCGGCCGCCGGCGGCGGCGGAGTCGGGGCTTTGGCCTCGGGGCCGGCATAGGTCGCCTCGAGATCGACGATCTCGCGCAGCATGATGTTGCCGTCGTTCAGCTCGTCACGCCAGATGATGATCGCCTGGAACGACAGAGGGCTTTCGCAAAGCCCCGCGATCATCGTCTCGCGGCCGGCCTCGATGCGCTTGGCGATGGCGATCTCGCCCTCGCGCGACAACAGCTCGACCGAGCCCATCTCGCGCAGATACATCCGCACGGGGTCGTCGGTCCGGTCGCCGGCTTCCTTCTTGGTGGTGGTAGCGACCTGAGTCCGTCCGGTCCCCGCTACCTCGGTCGATTCGGAGGCCTCGGCGTTGTCCTCGGCTTCCCCGTCCTCGTCGCTCTCCACCACATTGATGCCCATGTCGCTGAGCATCGACATCATGTCCTCGATCTGTTCCGACGTGACGTCGTCGGCCGACAGCATCGAGTTCAGCTTATCCATGGTCACGAAGCCGCGTTTTTTCGCGGCCTTGATCATCTTCTTGACGGCATCATCGGACAGATCGAGCAAAGGACCGTCGGGTGCAACGGCATCTGGCCGCTCCTCGATCGGCGCCTCGCTTTCTTTGGCCTTGGTCGCCATGCGTTATCTTCTCCAGTTCGCGAGCCGGGACGCACCGCTACACGCGGACCGTCGACGCTGCGGTCATCTTGGCTACCCTTATGCGGCAGCAGCCGTAAACGTTCGCTTAACCATGTCCGGACCGGGCCCGCCATGACGCCTGCGCGGCGACCCAGCGCCCTCAAAAAGGGGCGGGTAGCAAAAAATTCAATATCCGGGATCACACAGCGACCCGGCCGATCGCCGTCATATGATGCGTCAAGGGCTTGAAGGCAATGGTTCGTCGCCCAACGAACACCAGGACGGGGTTCGCCGGAATTCTTGCGATCGTCGTCAGATCGCCTTGGCGGGGCGCCCGGACAAGGTTCCAAAGCCATCGATCAACGCCTCGGTGCCGTCCACCCGCTCGATCTCGCGCTTCACCTCGATCAGATGTGCGAAGGACGCTTCCGAGGATTCGCGCCCCAACGCTTCCTCCGCCTGTTTCAGCTCCAGACTTAGGGATCGCGAACGGTGTTGCAAGTGCAGCGCCTGGCGCACGGCTTCCCGCGCGTCCTCGGGAGCGGCATCGGCGAGGAACGGCCACAGCCGGACCTGCCGGGCCTTGGCCTCGTAGGCGTCGAAAATAGCGCGCGCGCCGCGCCGGACCAGTTCCGCCAGCAGCGCCTCGCGATTGGCGGGCGGGGCTTCGGCATAGGCATCGAGGACCGATGAGCGCAGGCGGTCGAGATCGCCCTCCGGCAACTCCAGATCGGCGAAGTAGTCGAACGCCTCGTGGATCAGAACCGGATGGTTCACGAAACCGAGAACGATCGCGATCTCGCGCAAGGAGGGCTCCGGCACGCGCCGCGGCCTGGTCAGACTGGAGCGGGCGAGCCGGTCGGAGATCGCCGAACGCCGCCCTCCCGCCGCCGCGCCACGACCGGACGAGCCGCCAGAGCGATCCTCGCGGCGCGCGTTGTTGCGGTCCTTGCCGCCGCCATGACCGCCGCTGCCGCTGCCGGCGAAAAACGACCGCAGCCGTTCATCGGCATCCTGCAGATAATGCCGACGCACGCTCTCGTCGCCCACCTGCCGCAGCAAGGCTTTCAGCCGATGTTCCAGATCGGCGCGGCGCTCGGGCGTATCGAACAGACCGCTGGCGGTCTCGCGCATCCATAAAAGGTCGGCGAGCGGCCGCGCCGCGCCGAGCAGGTCGCGCACCGCGTCCGGACCGCCCTCGCGCACCAGATCGTCGGGGTCCTTGCCCTCGGGCAGCAGCGCGAAACGCAGCGAGCGGCCGGGCTTCAGCGCCGGAAGCGCCAGTTCGGCGGCGCGGTGCGCGGCCTTCAGCCCCGCCGCGTCGCCGTCGAAACACAGGATCGGCTCGCCGGCGGTCCGCCATAAAAGGTCGAGCTGGCGTTCGGTCAGCGCCGTGCCGAGTGGGGCGACCGCGTGTTCGATACCGGCCTGGGCGAGCATGATCACGTCCATATAGCCCTCGACCACGACGAGGGTCTCGGCGGCCCGCGCCGCGCGCCGGGCGCGGGCGTGATTGAACAGCACCTGGCCCTTGTGAAAGATCTCCGATTCCGGCGAATTGAGATATTTCGCCTGGGCGTCGGCCGCCATCGCCCGGCCGCCGAAGGCGATGGCGGCCTCGCGCAGATCGGTGATCGGGAACATGATGCGGTCGCGGAACCGGTCGTAGGAAACGGCGATCCCCTCGCCGTGGACGACGAGCCCGGCGGCCTCGATCTCGGCCTTGCCGACGCCCTTGGCGGCCAGATGCTCCTTCAGCCGGTTGCGCGAATTGGGCGCGTAGCCGAGGCCGAACTCTCTCTGGGTCTGCGGATTGAGGCCGCGATCGCGCAGATAGGCCCGCGCCTTGGCACCGTCCGATTCGTGCAGCGTCGTCTGGAAGAACGCCGCCGCGTGGCGCATGGCGTCGAGGATGGTGGCGCGCGCCTCCTCGCGCCGCTCGGCCGCCGGATCACGATCCGGCATGGCCAGCCCCGCCTCCCCGGCCAGCCGCTCCACCGCCTCGGGAAAGGACAGGCCCTCGAGCTCGGTCAGAAAGCGGAAATGGTCGCCCGAGACCCCGCAGCCGAAACAATGGTAGCGGCCCTTCTGATCCTCGCAGTGAAAGGACGGTGTCTTCTCGCCGTGGAACGGGCAGCAGGCCCAGTAGTCCCCTCGCCCCGGCTGCGACTTGCGGCGATCCCAGGCGACGCGGCGGCCGATCACCTCCGAGATCGGAACCCGGTCGCGAATGTCATCGAGGAAGGAAGGCGGAAAGCGCATGGATTGCCTGATAGGTCGGACTCGTCTCCGATCATAGCCCCCATTGCTAACGTCCGTCAGCAATCGCGTCGCCATTCGGTCGCGCTTGCGGATGGACGCGCAATTCGGCGATAGCTTGGCGTCCGCAAAGCCGGGAGCCGATCATGCTGCAAGCCCTCACCGCCATTTTCGTCTGCCAGCTCGCCGGCGAGGCGATCACCGTCGCCACCGCCCTGCCCCTCCCCGGCCCGGTCATCGGCATGGCGCTTTTGTTCGCCGCGCTGCTGATCAAGGGCAATGTTCCGCAAAACCTCGGCGCGGTCGGCGACGGGCTGCTGGCCAATCTCTCGCTTTTATTCGTGCCGGCCGGCGCCGGCATCATGGTGCATCTCGCCCGGCTGGAAGGCGACGCGCTGCCGATCGGCATAACGCTGATCGTCTCGACGCTCCTGACGATCGCCGTCACCGCCCTGGTGATGAATCGCTTCGGCCCCGGCCGGAAGGAGCAGAGCGATGCCTGACCGGCTGACCGACGTCTGGGTTTATCTGGCCGCGAGCCCGCTCCTGTCGCTGACCATGACGCTGATCGCCTATCAGGCGGCGAGCTTCGTCTATCGCAAGGCCGGATCGACGGCGCTGCTCAATCCCGTACTGGTCACGGTGATCCTCGTCGTCGCGGCGCTGACGCTGACCGGGACGAGCTACCAGACCTATTTCGAGGGCGCGCAGTTCATCCACTTCCTGCTCGGCCCGGCGACGGTGGCGCTGGCGATCCCGCTCTACCGCCAGTTCGACAAGGTGCGCCAGAGCGCCGCCGCCATCGCAGCGAGCCTTCTCACCGGCTCGCTGACGGCGATCGTGTCGGCCGTCGGCCTCGGCCTTTTGTTGCGAGCCGACCCGATCAGCCTGATCGCGCTGGCGCCGAAATCGGCGACCGCGCCGGTCGCCATGGGCATTGCCGAAAAGCTCGGCGGCCTGCCCTCGCTGACGGCGGTGCTGGTGATCGCGACCGGCATCTTGGGCGCCGCGCTCGGGCCGGTGCTGCTCGATGCCCTCGGCATTCGCGATCCGGCGGCGCGCGGCTTTGCCCTGGGCACGGCCTCGCACGGCATCGGCACGGCGCGGGCGCTGCAGGAAAGCGAGGTGGCGGGCGCGTTTTCCGGCCTCGCCATGGGCCTCAACGCCCTGGCGACGGCGATCATCCTGCCGCTGATCTGGGCACTGCTGTTTTGAGTGGGGCCTCTGGCAGTGGGCGCGGACGGCGGGTGGGAGGCGGACATACGGGTCAGCTTGATCGTCCTGGCGATCTCAGACCGGTCGCTGCCGGGCTGACCACCCTACTTGGTCGCAGAGTGAAAGTCGGCAGGCTTCTTGGCGACCCATTTTACGAATCGTGCGACCGTCTGGTTGTCCGTAAGGGGCGTCCCGCTTTCTGCGTGGCGGACCAGTTCGCTCGCCGTGAAATTGGCGTCGATGGTCTCCCGGCAGATGGGATGGACAAGAACGGTGTCACGGCCACCCCGGCTTTTGGGGATCGGGTGGAAACGGTCCACGGTCTCACCCAGCAATCGGCCGCAGAGCCAGCACGGCTCAGGAGGCGCGGTTGCGGTGGCCTCGTTCTCGAGCCAACTCGCGTCCCGAATTTTTCGCGCCATCTCGCAACTCCTATTGCGCAGAACATGGTGCGGCATTGGGCTGTGGCACTATCTGCATTCGGCGCGAGTGATGGGCCGACTTCACGCGGTCGGTCAAGTCTCCGCGCCATTTTGTCTACCGGAATGGGCCGACAGGAGACTGGCGGCTTTGATCTCGAAATGCAAAGAAGCAGACATTCCGACCGCCGATAGAGCAGCTAACTCTGGATCAACTGCTATTGGTCGTTAGACGCTCAGGAGTGTTTACCATTGCGCGTCGCGCGATGCGCACGCACCATGCGAAAATAATCACCATGGTGGTCACCGACGAAGTATGTTTTTCAGAGTCTTAATCAGTGCGATCCCAAATGACGCGCGAGACTGCGCGTATTTGATCACAGACAGCTGGGACGATTGGTTCTCCTTTCGCACGATGTTCACGGTGCTAGTGATCGACGAGAGGGGTGGCCGCCATCAGATTGGCTCTGTGAAGATCGGCCGTGAGGGGCTCCTGCCCGCCAATCAAGTGCAACCCGGATACCGGGCACCCGAAGTCCCCGCCGAGTTCGATCAGTTGCCGCCTGGCTTCTTCTCTCTCGGCCAAGGAGAGGACTACTACCAATCCCTTGGGATACTGAGCGAGCCGCAAAGACAGCGCATCCTGCTCGGCCTGCGGGACTGTGCCTACGATCTCGATCTTTTCGCTTCGGTCCAAACCGAGCCCTCTATGACACAGTCGCTACTGCGCAGCGTCAGCGCGACCAGCGTCACGGGCCGTTTGCACCGCTTGACGCGTGGCGAAGTAGAGCTCACCGAGTTCAGCTTTCAATACACCCTCCCACCTTCGCAGGCGCCCGACGGTCCACCCATCCTGCCGCCAACGATGAACTTCGCGGTCATGCCCGAATCACAGCCCCCGACAAACGTCCACGTGCTGATAGGACGGAACGGCGTCGGCAAGACGCGTGCCATGGGTGGTCTGATCAAGGCCTTGCTTGACCGTCACGACGACGCGGCCGATTCCGGCGGCCTAGTTCAGTTCGAGATCGTCCGCGCGGGTGAAGGCGCATTCTCGAGCTTGGTGCTGGTGTCCTTCAGCGCCTTCGACGACTTCGCGATCGTTCCCGCGCCAACAGATCCACTACCGATCGAGCAGGTCGGTTTGCGCGAAGCGACCACCGAATTGGAGGCCCAAAAGGGATTAAAGATTGGGAAGGACCTCGCCGTCGACTTTCGCAAGAGCCTCGAGCGGTGTCGAACGGGGCTTCGGCGCGCTCGCTGGCGCGAAGCCGTCGGGATTCTAGAGGCTGACGACCTGTTCGCCGAGGCGGAAATCGGCGAACTCCTAGATGGGGAGGGGGAAGATTGGCGCGCCACGGCAGAGCGACGCTTCGGTCTGCTCAGTTCCGGCCATGCCATCGTCCTTCTTACGATTACGCGTCTGGTTGAGCTCGTAGATGAACGGACGCTCGTGATCATCGACGAACCGGAGGGTCATTTGCACCCGCCGCTACTGTCCGCGTTCATCAGGAGCCTTTCCCGGCTACTCGTGGTACGCAACGGGGTGGCAATCGTGGCGACCCATTCACCAGTGGTGCTGCAGGAGGTGCCACGATCGTGCGCGTGGAAACTTCGGCGCGCAGGCCGCGTGTCTGAGGTCGAACGTCCGGCAATAGAGACCTTTGGCGAGAACGTCGGCATCCTAACACGAGAGGTCTTTAGCCTTGAGGTCACACGCACCGGCTTCCATCGGCTGCTGGCCGAAGCCGTCTTCCAACGCGGTCTCGGCTATGATCAGGTGATCGAGCTCTACGGTGGCCAGCTTGGTGCAGAAGCGCGTGCTATTCTCCGTGCGCTGGTGCTTGAGCGGGACCGAATCTGATGCGTTCTCTCCCGAAGCCTGCATTCAACGCTGCCGATGTACTGAACGCGTGTATCGCCAGCATCCGCGACGCCAGCCTATCCGGTAAGCTGACCGTCGTAGCCAACAATGTGGTGCTCTCGGAAACCGACTACCTGATGCGCGGAGTGGGGATGACGCTCTATACCGTAGCGCCCTCTGACGGCATCGCGGGCGTCTTGACGACCGCGGAAATGAGGCGCGTCTACGCTGCGACGTTCGTGAAGAGTGTGCGAACACGCTCGATGTACGATGCCCTGAAGGCCGCCCCGAGAAACGACGTATGCCCGCTATGCGCACAGCGGACAGTGTCCACACTTGACCACTATCTGCCGCAGACGATCCACGCGAACTTAATCATCGTGCCGATCAATCTCGTCCCCGCCTGCGCCGAATGCAATAAGGGCAAGCTTGATCACCAGCCCAACTCGGAGGTCGAGCAGGGTTTTCATCCTTACTTTGACAATTTCGACGATGCCCAGTGGCTCTCGGCGGAAGTGATTGAGGGCGCACCCGCGGCGCTGCGCTTCTCGGTCTCTGCCCCCCCAGGCTGGCCTCCTGCCAAGTCCGCCCGGGCCGAGGCCCATTTCAAATCTTTCCGGCTGGGCGAGCTATACTCGAGCCACTCCGGCGTTGAACTCAACAACATCCGATTCTCCCTCGAGCGGATCTCGCATAAGGGCACCGCAGACGACATCCGCGCGTTCCTCGCCGATCGCGCAGAGAGCGCGAGGCGAGCGTACCTAAACAGCTGGCAGACAGCCACGTATCAGGCGCTCGCCTTATCCGATTGGTTCTGTGAAGGAGGATTCCTCACGTAGCCGAACGGCGACTTCAACTGAGCCCGGGGGATCTTAATGTCCACTTTTAAGAGGTGGCAAGAGCTGCTCCAATATCCGCTTTGGGCGCGAAGCTGCCTTTCCGCCCACTCGTCACGAATGTCCGCGTTGGCTCGCAAACGCCCCCGCCCCTACCGCAGCAAGCCCTTCACCACGGTCGAGGCCTTGCCGATGTCGAGGGTGCCGGGGAAGCGCTCCTTGAGGGCGTTCATGCAGCGGCCGACATCGCGCAGGCCCTTGGCGTCGGTCTCCTCGACCACCTGGCGGCAGGCCTGTTCCATTTCGCCGGAATTGAGCTGCGGGGGGAGCAGGTCGCGGATGACCGCGATTTCCTCGCGCTCCTGTTCGGCCAGTTCCAGCCGGCCCCTGTCTTCGTAGTCCTTGGCCGATTCGATCCGCTGCTTGATCATCTTGGCGAGGATGTGCAGCACTTCGTCGTCGCCGACCGGGTCGCGCCCGGCATTGCGATTGGCAACGTCGCGATCCTTGATCGCCGCGTTGATCAGCCGCAGCGTCGAAATGCGGCGTTTATCCTGGCTTTGGGTCGCTGCGTTCAGAGCGTCCGCGAGATGCTCGCGCATGGTCGTGACTTTCGCGTTTGGCCGAATCCGCCCACGCGGACCGAAGCCGGCCAGCGTGGCGCGTAATCGACACCTGTTCTTAACTTAGGTAAAGCCCCCACGCCCCTACAAGCCGGGGCGGGCTTCGAACTTGACGGGTCGTGTCTCTCAATTGCATCGGACACGGCGCCCGAACGTGTCGCACCGGCGGCCATCCGCCAATGCTGACGCCGCCTCTTGCAGTGCAATGCGGCGCGGATGTAGAGAATTGCCGGGCGGCGCGCAAGGGTGGTTGCGCCAAGGCTGCCATGCGCCGATATCATGGCGAACCGACGCGATCCCTGGCAGATGGCGCCCCGATTGTGGCAATGCGCCAGCATACCCGACGACTGAAAGGTGAGACCATGACCGACGGCTGGACGACGCGCAAGACCACCGCGCTCCTCGTGCTCGCGGACGGAACCGTGATCGAGGGCTTCGGCCTCGGCGCGACCGGCGCGATCGAGGGCGAGGTGTGCTTCAACACCGCATTGACCGGCTATCAGGAAATCCTCACCGACCCCTCCTACAGCCGCCAGATCGTCACCTTCACCTTCCCGCATATCGGCAATGTCGGCGCCAATGCCGAGGACCAGGAAGACCTGACCCCGGCAAGGGCCGCGGGGGCGGTTGGCGCGATCTTCCGGGCCAACATTTCCGAGCCGTCGAACTACCGCTCGGCGGGCCATCTCGACGCCTGGCTGAAACAGCGGGGCGTCATCGCGCTGTCGGGCGTCGACACGCGGGCGCTGACGGCGCTGATCCGCGAGACCGGCATGCCCAACGCGGTGATCGCCCACGATCCGGACGGGAATTTCGACATCGACGCGCTGAAGGCCCGCGCGGCGGCCTGGGGCGGCATCGTCGGGCTCGATCTGGCCAAGGACGTCGGCACGGGCCAGAGCGCGGTCTGGGACGAAAAACCCTGGGTGTGGAACGAAGGCTATGCGGCGGAGGCCGCGCCGCGCTACACGATCGTCGCGATCGACTACGGCACCAAGCGCAATATCCTGCGGCTGATGGCCGGCCAGGGCGCCAAGGTCGTTCTGGTGCCGCCGACGGCGAGCGCCGAGGAGATTCTCGCGCACGAGCCGGACGGGGTATTCCTGTCGAACGGCCCCGGCGACCCGGCCGCGACCGGCGATTACGCCGTGCCGACGGTCAAGACGCTGGTCGACAAGGGCGTGCCGGTGTTCGGCATCTGCCTTGGCCACCAGATGCTGGCTCTGGCGCTCGGCGGGCGGACCGAGAAGATGCATCAGGGCCATCACGGCGCCAACCATCCGGTCAAGGATTTCACCACCGGCAAGGTCGAGATCGTGTCGATGAACCACGGCTTCGCCGTGGCCGCCGATTCCCTCCCCGCCGGCGTCGAGGAGACCCATCGCTCGCTGTTCGACGGCTCGAACTGCGGTCTGCGCGTTGCCGGCAAGCCGGTGTTCTCGGTCCAGCATCACCCCGAGGCCTCACCCGGCCCGCAGGATTCGCACTATCTGTTCCAGCGGTTTTTCCGGATGATCGACGATCACAAGGCCGGCAAGATCGCCGCCTGAGCGCCGGAGCCCCGTCAAAAAGCCGAAAAAACGCGGGAAGGCGCCGGAGCGATCCGGCGCCTTCCTGCTGTCTGCCTATGGGTGTTTCGGTCCGTCGGCGGCTTACGCCGCGCGGAACCGCATCAAGATCCGCTTCACCCAGCTGCGGAAGCCGCAACTGAAGGTAGCATGACGGTGCAGGTCGTCCCTGCCCCGGTCGCCGCCATAGGAAGAGCGGCCGACGATGATATCCGAAAGCATGTTCGCGCTCCTCGTTCGAAATGAAACCCTAGCCACCGAAGGCTTCCATCCGGTCAACTTCAACCGGAAGGAATGATGGTCGCCCGATTGCAATCATTTCATAAATGCGCACTCTGTGCGTTAAGTCAAGCGATTATTGCGCACGAGGTGCATTTTTCGGAGGCATCCACCCAGCAGTTTCGGGACGGAGGCGCGACCGTCGAATCGACTTTTCCGAGGCGACGATCTAAGCAGACCCGGCTTTCTCGAAGCTGGTCCGCCGCGGCGGCGCGGCCCCACGACGTGGCTGTATGGAGGGGAGTTCCGATGGACCCGGAAGCTTTTCGAACCTGGCGCAAATCGCTCGGGCTGAAGCAGAAGGACGCAGCCGAGCGGCTCGGGCTGAAGAAGCGGGTGATCCAATATTACGAAAAGGGCCATCGGGACGGCAAGGCGGTGGAAATCCCGAAGACCGTCGAACTCGCCTGCCTCGCCCTCGCTCTGGGATATGACGCCTATCGCGACGATATCCTCTCGCATGCGGCATCGGCCGGGGGCAAGCGCGGCGGCGACCGCCCCGGAACCTGACAAACGGTCGGGCCGGTTCGGACGAATTTCAGCACACGACCAGATTCCACCGCGCCGGCTCTTTCGGATTGCAATCCGCTTGCCTATAAGCCGGTCTTAGCCTCGACATAACCTGCCGCAACCGGCCGCATCCCTGATGCGGGCGGAATCTTGGCGCGCAACCAAACCGGACGACAGCCTCCCATGCCGAAACGCACCGACATCCACACCATCCTCATCATCGGTGCGGGCCCGATCATCATCGGCCAGGCCTGCGAATTCGACTATTCCGGCACCCAGGCCTGCAAGGCGCTGAAGGAGGAAGGCTATCGGATCGTCCTGGTCAATTCGAACCCGGCGACGATCATGACCGACCCCGATCTCGCCGACGCCACCTACATCGAGCCGATCACGCCGGAGGTGGTCGCCAAGATCATCGCCAAGGAGCGGCCGGACGCGATCCTGCCGACGATGGGCGGGCAGACCGCGCTGAACACGGCGCTGTCGCTGCGGCGCATGGGCGTTCTGGAGAAATACGGTGTCGAGATGATCGGCGCCGACGCCCACGCCATCGACAAGGCGGAGGACCGGGCCCTCTTCCGCCAGGCGATGGCGAAGATCGGCCTGGAGACGCCCCGCTCCGTATTGGCCAACGCCACCGACGCCAAGGCCGCCGATCGGCTCGTCCACGATGATCGCAAAGCCGAGATCATCCGCACGACCGCCGAGCCGGCGGCTCGGGATGCCGCGTTGACCGCGCTCGAGGACGCGTGGCAGCTTGGCGAAGCCGATCGCAAGCAGCGCTACATGACGCGGGCGCTGGCCGCCGCCGCCGAGGCGCTCGACGCGGTCGGCCTGCCGGCCATCATCCGCCCGTCCTTCACTCTCGGCGGCACCGGCGGCGGCATCGCCTACAACCGCTCGGAATTCTTCGAGATCGTCGAGGGCGGGCTCGACGCCTCGCCGACCACCGAGGTGCTGGTTGAGGAGAGCGTGCTCGGCTGGAAGGAATACGAGATGGAGGTCGTTCGCGACAAGGCGGACAACTGCATCATCATCTGTTCGATCGAGAACATCGACCCGATGGGCGTCCATACCGGGGATTCCATCACCGTCGCGCCGGCGCTGACGCTGACCGACAAGGAATACCAGATCATGCGCAACGCCTCGATCGCGGTGTTGCGCGAGATCGGGGTGGAGACCGGCGGCTCGAACGTGCAGTTCGCGGTGAACCCGGAAAACGGGCGCCTGGTCGTCATCGAGATGAACCCGCGGGTCTCCCGCTCCTCGGCGCTGGCCTCCAAGGCGACCGGCTTTCCGATCGCCAAGATCGCCGCCAAGCTTGCCGTCGGCTACACGCTCGACGAACTCGACAACGACATCACCGGCGGCGCGACGCCCGCCTCGTTCGAGCCCTCGATCGACTATGTCGTCACCAAGATCCCGCGTTTCGCCTTCGAGAAATTCCCCGGCGCCGAACCGTATCTGACCACGGCGATGAAGTCGGTCGGCGAAGTCATGGCGATCGGCCGGACCTTCGAGGAATCGCTGCAGAAGGCGCTGCGGGGCCTGGAAACCGGGCTCGACGGCCTCGACGAGATCGAGATTCCCGGCATCGGCGAGGGCGACGACAAGAACGCGATCCGCGCCGCGCTCGGAACGCCAACGCCCGACCGCCTGCTGATGGTCGCCCAGGCGCTGCGCATGGGCACCAGTCCGGAGCAGGTTCACCAATCCTGCAAGATCGACCCGTGGTTCATCGCCCGCATCAAGGCGATCGTCGATCTCGAGGCACGGGTCCGCGAGCACGGCCTGCCCAAGGACGCCGACAACCTGCGCTTCTTGAAGTCGGTCGGCTTTTCCGATGCCCGGCTGGCGAAGCTCGTCGGTCAGGACGAGGCGGATGTCGCCGCCTTGCGGAACCGGCTCGACATTCACCCGGTCTACAAGCGGATCGACACCTGCGCGGCCGAATTCGCCTCCCCTACCCCCTACATGTACTCGACCTACGAGCGGCCTTTCGCCGGCGCGCTGAGGTCCGAAGCCGAGGTCAGCGACGCCAAGAAGGTCGTCATCCTCGGCGGCGGCCCGAACCGGATCGGCCAGGGCATCGAGTTCGATTATTGCTGCTGCCACGCCGCCTTCGCCCTCAAGGACGCCGGCTTCGAGGCGATCATGATCAACTGCAATCCCGAGACCGTCTCGACCGATTACGACACCTCGGACCGGCTGTATTTCGAGCCGCTGACGGCCGAGGACGTGCTGGAGATCCTGAAGGTCGAACAGGCCAGGGGGACGCTGCAGGGGGTCATCGTGCAGTTCGGCGGCCAGACGCCGCTAAAGCTCGCCGACGCGCTGGAAAAGGCCGGCATCCCCATCCTCGGCACCTCGCCGGACGCGATCGACCTCGCCGAGGACCGTGACCGCTTTCAAAAGCTGCTCACCGATCTCGATCTGCGCCAGCCGCGCAACGGCATTGCCCGCTCGGTCGAGGAGGCGCGGCGGATCGTCGCCGAAATCGGCTATCCGGTGGTCATCCGCCCGTCCTACGTGCTCGGCGGCCGGGCGATGGAGATCGTTCGCAACGAGCCGCAGTTCGAGCGCTACATCACCCAGGCCGTGGTCGTCTCGGGCAAATCGCCGGTGCTGATCGACTCCTATCTCAAGGACGCGATCGAGGTGGATGTCGATTGCCTGTCGGACGGCACATCCACCTATGTCGCCGGCATCATGGAGCATATCGAGGAAGCCGGCATCCATTCCGGCGACTCCGCCTGTTCGCTGCCGGTGCGCTCGCTGTCGACGGCGATCACCGACGAGCTTGCCCGCCAGACCCGCGACATGGCGCTGGCGCTCAAGGTCGGCGGCCTGATGAACGTCCAGTTCGCCATTAAGGGCGACGACATCTATGTCCTGGAGGTCAATCCCCGCGCCTCGCGTACCGTGCCGTTCGTCGCCAAGACCATCGGCTCGCCGATCGCCAAGGTGGCGGCGCGGATCATGGCCGGCGAAACCCTCGAGGCGGCCTTCGCGGCCTATGGCGGCGCGCCCGACCCGCGCGGCCTGAAGCATATCGCGGTCAAGGAGGCGGTGTTCCCCTTCGCCCGCTTCCCCGGCGTCGACACCCTGCTCGGCCCCGAGATGCGCTCGACCGGCGAAGTCATGGGTCTCGATTACGACTTCGCCGTCGCCTTTGCCAAGTCACAGCTCGGCGCCGGCGTCGAACTGCCCCGCGACGGCACGGTGTTCGTCTCGGTTCGTGACGGGGACAAGCAGCGCGCCCTCGCGCCCGTCCGCCGGCTCTATGACCTCGGCTTCAAGGTGATCGCGACGGGCGGCACCCAGCGCTTCCTCATCGATAACGGGATCGCCGCCGAGAAGATCAACAAAGTGCTGGAGGGTCGCCCGCATATCGAGGACGCGATTCGCAACCGTCAGGTGCAGCTCGTCCTCAACACCACGGAAGGCGCCAAGGCGCTGTCCGATTCGCGCTCGCTGCGCCGCGCGGCCTTGATCCACAAGGTGCCGTATTACACGACTTTGGCGGGTATGAGCGCCGCCGCCGAGGCAATCGCCGCGCTCAGAACCGGCAATCTTGAAGTTCAGCCGTTGCAATCGTACTTTACGGCTGCCTGATTAAAGCGCGCCCTTCGGACGGGGCGTCAGGCACCGTTGCAGTCCGAATTGTCTCGCTGGTTCCGAACGGCCGCTGCCGTTTGGGGCCGGTTTATTATTGTGCTCCGGCGTCGGGCCTTGGCCTGCCGGCAACCAACGAAAAGACGATGTCGCGGCACGCCCGCGCATGGGAAAGGTGGAGGCCATGGAAAAGGTCCCGATGACGACCCACGGATTTGACGCGCTGCGAGAGGAGCTACGTCGCCGCCAACAGGAAGAGCGGCCGCGGATCATCGCGGCGATCTCCGAGGCACGGGCGCACGGGGACCTTTCCGAAAACGCTGAATACCATGCCGCCAAGGAATCCCAGAGCCTGAACGAGGGGCGTATCTCCGAGTTGGAGGATCTCACCGCCCGCGCCGAGGTCATCGACGTCAAGAAGCTGTCCGGCGACAAGGTGAAGTTCGGCGCGACGGTCAAGCTGGTCGACGAGGATACCGAGGAGGAGAAAGTCTACCAGATCGTCGGAGACCAGGAGGCCGACGTGAAGATGGGACGCATCTCGATCTCCTCACCCATCGCCCGCGCCCTGATCGGCAAGGGCGAAGGCGACACCGTCGAGGTCGCGGCGCCAGGCGGCGCGCGTTCCTACGAAATTCTTCGGGTCAGTTGGGCCTGAGGGATTCCGACGGCTCTGGGAGGCGGCGCGATGGCGAGTATCGAACGGGCCCTTCAAATCGCGACGGCGGCTCATGCCGGGCAGACCGAAAAGGCGGGTGACGCCTTCATCACCCATCCGCGGCGCGTCGCCGACGCCGTTGAAGGCACAGACGCCAGGATCGTCGCGCTGCTCCACGACGTCGTCGAGAAGAACCCGGATTGGCCGCTGTCGCGGCTTCGCGACGAAGGCTTTCCCGACGCGGTGATCGAGGCGGTGGACGCCATGACAAGGCGCGAGGGCGAGGACTATATCGACTTTGCAGGCCGTGCCCTCGCCAACCCGCTCGCACGCCCCGTCAAGATCGCCGATCTCCGGGACAATCTGGAACGCGGCCGCGCCGGCGGCTACGATGCACACCGGCTGGAAAAGTACCGGGAAGTCCTCCGCCTCGCGGGGGAAGTCCCGAACTGAGGTGGTGTTGCCGAAAATCTCCGACGTTGCCGTCGTCGCGCCGAACTTCAAACGCCGGCTGTCCGGCGTGACGTCGACGATCGTCCAGCTCGTCCCTCTCCAGGCACGCTCGCTCGGTATCACGACGCTCGGGCCCGGATTGCCGAGCCATCTGCCGAAGCTGCGTCTTCGCGATCTCCCCCGGTTATGGTCGCGCCCCGCTGGTCGGCCGTTTCGCATCTGGCATGCGCGCCGCAATGTCGAGATGCTGGCCGGTATCGCGCTGCGCGATGTCCTGCGGATGCCGATTCGCCTCGTCTTCACCTCCGCCGCGCAACGCCACCACTCCGGCTGGACGCGCGGGCTCATCCGGCGCATGGACGCGGTCATCGCGACGAGCGGCAGAAGCGCCGGCTACCTCACGGTCCCGGCCGAGATCATCCTGCACGGCATCGATCTCGACCGCTTTCGCCCGGCGCCGTCGCGCGACGCGCAGAAGGCCGCGCTCGGTCTCGCCGGGCGGCGGCTGATCGGTTGCTCCGGGCGCATCCGCCACCAGAAGGGCACCGACCTCTTCATCGACGCGATGATCGCCCTCTTGCCGCGCTATCCCGAGTGGACGGCTATCATCACCGGGCGCGCGACCGCGGAGCATGCGGACTTCGATGCCGAACTTCGGACTCGCGTCGAAGCCGCCGGCCTTGCCGAACGTATCCGCTTCCTCGGAGAGGTGGCGGATGTGAGGCCGTGGTTCCAGGCCTTTGACCTTTACGTCGCGCCGCCCCGCAACGAGGGCTTCGGGCTTACCCCTCTCGAGGCGATGGCCTCGGGGGCGCCGGTGGTGGCGAGCGACGCCGGCGCATTCCGGGAGATGATCGTCGAGGGCACCACCGGCCGGATCGTCCCGGTCGACGACGTGCCGGCGCTCACGGCCGCCATCGAGACCTATCTTGCCGACCCGGATGCGCTGCCGCGCGCGGGTGCGGCGGCCCTCGCTCATGTCAGGCAGAAATTTCCCCTGGCACGCGAGGCCGCGGAAATCCAGCGTGTCTATGAACGGCTCTGGTCCGCCGCGGACCGTGGCTGAAAATCGCCGTCGTCGACCCGCGTTCGCCTGTACCGCCGGCCGAACAGACGCATGACATGGTCTCCCGCCAGCTTAACCTGTGTCGTCAGGCGCCTGACGTGGAAGGGCAGATTGTCGGGCGTGACCGCAAGCCGTTGCCGGGAGACCTGAATGGTCGAACCGACGGAGATCGGCGGCGCGATGCCCCTCGCCTTCAGGATGTGCAGCTGCATCGCGAGCGCCGGCTCTACCTGATAGGAGACAAGGCGCTTCAGCGAGTGGATAAAGGCATCCACCGGCGCGGCCCCGAGCCGGACGTGCGCCAGCAGCTTCTGCGCGCCGCTCGGCCACAGCAGATAGGCGGCCGATCCTGACTTGTCGCGATAGACTCGCACAATAGTGGCGTCGCCGAGCGGCCGCCCGTTGCGCGCGACGAACCGCTTGCGGTCGAAGCTCTCCAGATTGACGAGATCGACATCGGTCAATTCAGCGAACCGCGGCAATAACGTCGTGAGTTGCCCGGCAAGCCGCACGTCGTCCTCCAGAATGAGCGTCGGCTCGTTCGCGGAAGCCGCCTGGCGCCAAACAGCCTCGTGGGACAGGAAGCAGGCCAGCTCCGGCTTGGTCAACGGCCGCTCCCAGGCCCGACCGAGGGCGTAGGCCGTCTCATCCGAGATATCGTCGGCTTGGACAGCCGGACAACGCTCAAAGCGCAGCCCGAGCGCGGCGCTCTGCTCTTCCATGAAGGCGCGCCGGTCGGTGGCCCTGTCGAGATTGATATAGACGATGCGCATGCGGGCTCGTGGTCGGTTCCGATCGAGGGACGGCCCGGCAGCCGCGGCGGCGCACCCGGCCATCAATCCAGCCAGACCGACGGAAACAGCAGGATGAGAACGGTCACCAGTTCCAGCCGGCCAAGCAGCATGCCGATCGACAGGATCCACAAGACTGGATCCGGGAGCGAGCCGAAATTGCCCGCCGGGCCGATGATCTGGCCGAAGGCCGGACCGACGTTGGCGAGCGCCGTCAGCGACCCGGTAAAGGCCGTGACCAGGTCGAGGCCCAACATCGTCAGCAAGACCGTGCCCGTCAGCAGCGCGCCGAAGAACAGAAAAAAGAATATCGTGACTGTCTGGATGGTCTGCGGCGAGATGTCGTCATTGCCATACTTCAACCGGATGACGGCATGCGGCCGCACCAGTCGGCGAAAGCTCGAGCGAACCAGCAGATAAAGGATGACAAGCCGATTGGCCTTGATGCCGCCACTCGTCGACCCGGCGCATCCGCCGAGAAAGGTCGCGAGAAAGAATAGGCCGATCGCCGCATTCGACCACAGCGTGTAGTCTTCCGACGCGTAACCGGTCGTGGTGATGATCGAAACCAGATTGAACGCCGAGGAAAGCAGCGCCTCGTCGAACGGCGTGTCATTTACGACGCGCCGCGTCACCGACATCGCGAGACTGAGCACCAGGCAGATCATCAGAAAGACGACGATCTGCGGATCACGCCAGAGTTGGAAGCGTCTGGGCAGGAACGCCCGGATGTAGATCACGAAGGGCAAGGCCCCGAGGATCATGAACACAATAGCGGCGAACAGGATGCGATTGTCGTCGAAATAGCCGATCGAAGCGTCGTGGGTCGAAAAGCCGGCGGTCGCAACCGTGGTCATGGCGTGGTTGACCGCATCGAAGAAGGTCATGCCGAGGGCAGTGTAGGTCACCACGCACATCACGGTCAGGACGACATACGCCGTGACCAGTCCGCCGACCAGCTGGTTGATCCGGGGCAGGACTTTATCCGACTTGTCGGAACTCTCCATGTGGAACAATGCCAGTCCGCCCGCTTGCAGCGAGGGCAGGATCAAGAGCACCATGCCGACGATTCCGATACCGCCGAGCCACTGGAGCAGCGACCGCCACATCAAGATTCCCGGCGAGAGCGCGTCGAGGCCAGAGATCACCGTCGAACCGGTCGTGGTGAGGCCCGACATGGACTCGAAGAAGGCTCCGGCGAAGGTGACATTGACCTCCGAAAAATAGATCGGCAACGAGCCGACGACGACCGCCACCAGCCAGACGGTCGTAACGAGCAGGAAGCCGAGCCGCTGGGTGAACTTGGGCCGTTGGCCGCGCGTCGCCACCGCGACGAGCACGCTGACCATGCCGACCAAAAGGCTGGCTCCGACGAAGACCCGCCATTCCTCGTTCTCGTCGGCAAGGTCCACCAGGGCCGGAATGATCATCGCCGCCGCGAGTGCGAGCCCGAAAATCGAGGTGACGTGAGCGATGGTCCTGAAAATGGAACGGCTCCGGGAAAAATGGCAAGCCTGCGCGAAAAGGCCACGAAACAGCGGGCTTTCTTATCCTCTCGGCTCCGGATCGGCAATCGGTGCAACCTCAATGCTCGCCGCCCACGGCTCTCGGGCGCCTCATGTTGCAGCACCGCATCCCCTCGTCTATTGAACGGGCCGACTTGCAATGCCATCTGCCGAACGCCAATCGAGCGAGGCCGCCATGACCGAACGCCATGTGGATATTCTGATCGTCGGATCGGGTCCGGCAGGATATACGGCCGCGATCTATGCGGCGCGTGCCATGATGAAGCCGTTGCTCGTCGCCGGCCTGCAGGAGGGCGGCCAGCTGACCATTACGACGGATGTGGAGAACTATCCGGGCTATGCCGACCCTGTTCAGGGCCCGTGGATGATGGAGCAGATGAAGGCGCAGGCGCTCAACGTCGGGGCGGAGATCGCCAGCGACGTCATCGTGGAGGCCGATCTCGACCAGCGGCCGTTCCGGCTGACCGGCGATTCGGGCGCGGTTTACACTTGCGATGCGCTGGTCATCGCGACCGGCGCCCAGGCCAAGTGGCTCGGCCTGGAAAGCGAGACGACGTTCCAGGGCTTTGGCGTCTCGGCCTGCGCCACTTGCGACGGGTTCTTCTATCGCGGCAAGGACGTCGTCGTTGTCGGCGGCGGCAACACGGCCGTCGAGGAAGCGCTGTACCTGTCGCATATCGCCAAGTCGGTGACGCTGGTGCATCGCCGCGACGAATTGCGGGCCGAGCGTATCCTCCAGAACCGCCTCTTTGCCGCCGACAATGTCGAAATCGTCTGGGACACCGAGGTCGAGGAGATTCTGGGAGTGGTCAAGCCGATGAAATCGGTCAATGGCATACGCCTGAAAAACCGCGTGAGCGGTGAGGTCAGCGAGCGGGCGACCGACGGCGTGTTCGTCGCCATCGGCCACGCGCCGGCGGTCGAGTTGTTCGTCGGAAAATTGAAACAGAAGCCGTCCGGCTATCTCTGGGTGGAGCCCGGCACGACGCAGACGTCGGTGCCGGGCGTCTACGCGGCGGGCGACGTCGCGGACGAGGTCTATCGCCAAGCGGTGACCGCGGCCGGTCTCGGCTGCATGGCGGCCCTCGAAGCCGAGAAATGGCTCGCCGCCCAGGCGCTCGACAACGAACGCCAAGCGGCGGAATAGCGGCAGCGGGCGGGCATCATGGAACGCCCCGCCCACAGCCGTCTGGAGATGACACCCCATGGCGCTCGACTGGGACAAACTGCGGATTTTTCACGCGGCTGCCGAAGCTGGCTCGTTTACCCACGCCGCCGACGCTCTCAATCTCAGCCAGTCGGCGATCAGCCGGCAGGTCGCCGCCCTGGAGCAGGAGATCGGCGCGCCGCTATTTCACCGGCATGCGCGCGGCCTGGTGCTGTCCGAACAGGGCGAACTGCTGTTCCAGACCGCCAACGAGGTTCTCAAGCGCCTGGAACAGGTGCGCATGCAGCTCACAGAGACGCGGGAAAAGCCGACCGGCAAGCTCCGCGTGACCACGACGGTCGGCCTCGGGTCCGGCTGGTTGACGGAACGCTCGAAGGAATTTCTCGAGCTATACCCCGAACTCGAACTGCAGCTGGTCTTCGACAATGAGGAGATCGACCTCACGATGCGCAAGGCTGACGCGGCGATCCGCCTCAGACAGCCGCAGCAGCCGGACCTGATCCAGCGCCGCCTGTTTACCGTGCATCTTCACGTCTACGCCGCGCCGTCCTATCTGGCGCGCTTCGGGCCGCTGGAAACGATCGAGGATCTCGACAAGCACCGGATCATCACCTTCGGCGAACCGGCTCCGAACTATCTGCGCAACCTGAACACGCTCGAGACGGTCGGTCTTCCCGAGGGCAAGGTGCGCCACCCGATCCTGCAGATCAACAATCTGATCGCCATCCGTTCGGCCATCGAGAGCGGGATCGGCGTGGCGCTGCTGCCCGACTACATGATCGACAAGCGGGCCAAGCTCGTTCAGGTGCTGCCGGAGATGGAGATGCCGACATTCGACACCTATCTTTGCTACCCCGAGCAGATGCGCAATGCGGCAAAGCTCAAGGTTTTCCGTGATTTCCTGATCTCGAAGGCGCGCACCTGGGCCTTTTGAGGGAGCGGTTGCGACACTCCGGATGACGGCTCAGGCTGCACTTCCATCGGCCATACGCGCACCCTCCGCGCGCTCGGCCAGCAGGCGGTTGACGGCGTCGCCGTTCATCGGCTTCGCATAGAAGAACCCCTGCACTTCATCAAGTCCCTCGAGCTTGGCGAAAACCTCCTGGCGCTCGTTCTCAACCCCTTCGAGAACCGTCTCCATGCGCAGCGTCGCCGCCAGGCGAACGATCGTACGCACGATCTCGGCCGTCTCTTCGCCCGATGCCAGTTCCTGGGTGAAGGAGCGATCGATCTTCAGGCGATCGAAGCGAAACCGCCTGAGATTGCCGAGGCTGGAGAATCCCGTCCCGAAATCGTCCATGGTGATCTTGACCCCGAGCTCGCGCAGTTCGGCGATCGTGCGAATAACAGTCGGGGTTGGATCGAGCAGGAGCGATTCCGTGACCTCGAGATCCAGGCGGTGAGGCGCGAGGCCGCTCGCCTCTAACGCTGCCCGTACGCGCATTGCCAATTGCCCGTCATGGAACTGGATCGGCGACAGGTTCACCGCGACGCCGACCGGTGTCACCCAACTGGCTGCCGCCTCGCATGCATCAAGGAGCACCCGGTTACCCAAGTGAAAGATGAGCCCTGAATTTTCCGCCGCCGGGATGAACTCGGCGGGTGCCAGCTGGCCCCGCCGCGGATGGTTCCAGCGGACAAGAGCCTCGAAACTTCGAATGCCGCCGCCGCGTGCCGCGATGATCGGCTGGAACTGCAGCACGAATTCGTTTCCGTCGAGGCCACACTTCATCTCGCCGACGAGTTCGGCCTCCGCGTCCTTGGCACGTCGCATCTCGGACTGGTAGATCTCGAACGCGTTGGCATATTTCGACTTGGCCCTGTAGAGCGCGATATCGGCCGAACGCATGACGTCGGACCATGTCCGGCCATCGTCACCGACACGCGCGACACCGATGCTGAGTCCGGGCGTCAGCGGCACATTCTCGAAGTCGATGGTCTGTCCGATGCTCGCGATCAGGGTTTTGGCGAAGTCCTCGGCGCTCTCGCCGGGTTGTGGAAAGTGCACGACCAGGAATTCGTCACCACCGAGACGCACGGGAATATCGTCGCCGATACACACTCCGCGCAATCGCCGGCCGACTTCGATCAACACCACGTCGCCGGCGCGATGGCCGAAAGTGTCGTTGATCTTCTTGAATTTGTCGAGGTCGAGCATGTAGAGGAGCGCGCCGCGCTTTTGCCACAGCCGGCTCGCGATCCCCTCCTCCAGCCGGCTGGTGAGGTAGGAGCGGTTGAACAGGCCCGTCACGGCATCGCAATAGGCCTGCTCGCGCGTCAACGCCTCGCTCTGATGCATTTGCCGGAGGCGATCCTCCAGCTTGCTCTGGCGGCGACCGATCTCCAGAAAGATCCGCCCCATCACGAGCGGCGCCGACAGCGCCATGACGTGCATCGCCGTCGCCGTGAAGGTTGCACCAAAGCCGGGGGCGAGCCCCTGCCAGCGACGCACCTGCATATCGATCAAAAGGCCGGTGACGGAAAAGAAGATACCCAACCCGAGCCCGGCCAGGGCATAGGCCCGCTCCAGCGGATTCAGGCGGAAATTGTTCAACGGCTTGAAAAAGAACACGTCCGCGATCCAGTGTCTCAACGAGTTGACAGAGCCATTATCCGCAATCCGGGGTGGAATAAGACCAATCTAGGTGGTTCTGCTTTCGGGCAAATTAACGCCCGTAAAATAATATGACCGTCCGGGCGAGCGAGATTTCCGCCATGTCGTCACGTCCATCCCTGATCGCGGCCATCGGCGACGTACATGGTGCGGCCGGGCTGCTTTCGACGCTTCTCCGGGGTCTCGACACGGTCGCGGCGCGCCGGAGGACGACCATGGACATCATCTTCCTCGGCGACATCGTCGACAGAGGACCCGACAGTCGCGGCGCCCTTGATCTCGTCGTCGAAGCGATCGCCACCCATCCGAATTCCCGACTGCTCCTCGGCAATCACGATTGGTGGCTGCTGCAATTTCTTAAAGGTGAGCTCGACCGCGACGCGATCGACAATTGGCTGGATCAGGGTGGCGCCGCCACCCTCGCCTCCTATGGCGCCGCCTCGACCCGGGACGTTGCTGCCATCCGACACCACATCCTGCTGGATCGGCCGGAGCATTTCGAACTCCTGTCCGGCGCCGCGACGATCGCGGTCGAAGGCAGCTTCGTCTTCGTCCATGCCGGGATCGATCCACGTCGGTCGATCGATCGGCAGGAGGCGCGCGACTGCCTATGGATCCGCGCGCCCTTCCTGAACCACATCGGGCATCTCAGCCACGTCGTCGTGCATGGCCATCAGCCACAGAAAGGCGGACGTCCGCTCGTCACCGAGAACCGTATCTCGCTGGATACCGGTGCCGTCTTCACCGGCCGGCTCTCGGCCGTGATCATCGATCGGCATGGCGGCCAGATGGAATTCGTGGCGGCCACAGGCGACGGCCGGTTCGCGGCGGTCGAACCGATGCGTCTCGACCGCGGTCTCGGCACTGTCCTGGATACTCCGGAACGCGAGGCCGATCGCTCCTGACATCGCCAAAGGAGTGCAGTCCGGCTGCAATGGCGGGCAGACGTCCCATGCCTTTCGCCCGGCGCCGGCAGGCAAAAAAAGGGGCGGCACGCGGCCGCCCGAATTTTGGCTGGAGTATCAGGTCATGAAAACCCGATGTCCTGCAAATGCGTTAGCACCGCTTTGGTTGCACCGCTCCCGGAAATAAAACGCCCGGCCCGCGGCAGTCGTGCTGGAAATTCTGCCGGGCACTTCGCACACGGGCGGCAAAGTCGTTAGCAGACGCAACCAACTTCGCATGGTGGCGTTAACGCTGCGAACGCTCTTGCGCCACCACCCGATCGGCATGACCTATGTGCCCGGAGCCAGAGTCGGCGCAGATCAACAGACGACCGCAGGAGTCCCAGCCCATGTTTCGCGACAACCCCACCGCCTATGATCGCATTTCCGACGCTCTGAGCGATATCGGCGAGCGTATCGCGGAGCTCGAAGAACAGGTGGTCGACCGTTTCGATCCCCGGCCATCGCGTACCGAGCGGGTGCGCCGATCGATTTCCCGGCACCTGCCCTTCCAATCCGAGCCCACGGGCCTCTCGCGCTACGTGCCGGACTTTTTGACCGGTTTGTCGGTACCGTCCGGGTCGGACGCGCAACGCCAGCTGCGCTCCCTCCGCGATGACGCCGGCGAGGGGATCGACAACGCGCGCGGCTATCTGAGTGATTTTCGCCGGCACCTTCCCGAGTTCCGGCTTCCCCGCGCGACGAGTTTTCGCCGCGGCGTGCAGACCCAGCGCGGGATCGATTATCTGCGCGACCGGCCGGAGCTGACCGCACTTCTCGTGGTGGGCGGAACGGTTGCCGTCGTCGGCACGGCCTATTTCGTCACCAAGAAGGTGCAGGAACACAGCGAGGAGCCCGACTACGACGTGGTCCGCGAGGACGGGCCGATCGAAATCCGCGACTATGACGCGATGATCGTCGCCGAGACGGTCAAGAGCGGATATCATGAAAAGGCGCGCCGCGCGGGCTTCCAGTCGCTGGCCGACTACATTTTCGCGCGCACGCGCCCAGGCAAGAAAATCAAGATGACCACCCCCGTGACCCAGCAGCTGGCCGAAGGCAACGGCCGGACCAAGGGCTGGGCCGTGCGCTTCGTCATGCCGAAGAAATTCACCCTGGCCAGCCTCCCAGAGCCGGGCAATAGCGACGTGGCGATCAAGGAAGTTCAGGCGCGACGCATCGCCGCGATCCGCTTTTCCGGCAATTTCAATGCAACGCTCGCCAGCAAGCACCTGATGAGCCTCTACAATTATCTCGCGGACAACAATCTGAAGCAGAAGGGCGATCCCGAATACGCCTTCTACAATCCGCCCTGGACCCCCGGCTTCATGAAGCGCAACGAAATCCTGATCGAGATCGAGCGCTGAGGCGCCGCGAGCACCGATTTCAACGGAGATGACAATGACCCAGGACAACGACCACAAGACGGCGCCCAAAGGCGGCGACATGCCGGCGGGAACGATCGACCCGGATATACTGAGCGAAGACCAGATCGCCTCCGAGCGGATGGGCGACAACGCGCTGCAGGCGAAGAACCAGGTGGATCAACACAACCAGCGCACCACACAGGCGGGCGCCAAGCGTGAACCCGACAAGGACACGCTCGAAGCCTTCCGGAAAATGGACGAGAAGTAGGGCCGTTTCGGCTGTGACGGAAAAACGGCAAAAAGGGTTCGCGGATTCCGCGAGCCTTTTTTTGCGCCGCCCTATCGCGACCGCTCACACCTTCGCTGACGGGAGCGGATCGATCCGACCGCCGCGCCGCGATCCGGCGTCCGCTCTCCGGTCAGACCTTGATGACGTAATGCTTCTTGGTCGGCTCGACGACCTTCCACCGGCCCTTGAAGCCGGGGCGGATGACGAAGCTGTCGCCGGCGACGAGCTTGACCGGCTCGCAGCCATCCTCGGTCAAAACCGAGACGCCTTCCAGAATGTGCAAAAACTCCCACTCGGTATAGTCGATCTCCCACTCGCCACCGGTGGATTCCCAGATGCCGGCATAAAGGCCGTTGCCATCGTCCTCGATGTTCCAGGTCTTGCTGCTGGGGCGACCGCTCTTGATCTTCTCCTTGGCCGGCGCGCCGGTCTCGACGGCAATGCCGTCCTTGTCGAATTTCAGGAAATGTTCGGCCATGGTGGATCCTTTTCGACGGGACGTTCCGACCGGCAGAAATGCGCGGCGGTGACGGCCGTTCCAATTCTGATGCGAGAAACGCGAAACGGCCGCCTCATGGGCGACCGCTTCGGGTGGTCCGAGTTCGAAACCGGCGAACGCCTCAGGTCTTGGCGAGCGCCTGATCGAGATCGGCAATGATGTCGGCGACGTTCTCGATGCCGATCGACAACCGCACCACGTCCGGCCCGGCGCCGGCGGCGACCCTCTGATCGTCGGCGAGTTGCTTGTGGGTGGTCGAGGCCGGGTGGATCACCAGCGAGCGCGTATCGCCGATATTGGCGAGGTGGGAAAACAGCTCCAGCGCCTCGACGAAGGCGACGCCCGCCTCGAAGCCGCCCTTGAGCCCGAAGGTGAAGACGGCCCCGGCCCCGTTGGGCGCGTATTTCCTCATCATCGCGTGGTTCGGATCGTCTTCGAGACCCGCATAGGACACCCAGCTCACCTTGTCGTGGCCTTTCAGGTGCTCGGCGACCTTGAGCGCGTTGTCGCAATGGCGCTGCATCCTGAGCGGCAGCGTCTCGATGCCGGTCAGGATCATGAAGGCGTTGAACGGCGAGATCGCAGGCCCGAGATCGCGCAGCCCGAGCACGCGGCAAGCGATGGCGAAGGCGAAATTGCCGAAGGTCTCGTGCAGGACGATACCGTTATACTCGTCTCGCGGTTGCGACAGCATCGGGTAGCGGTCGCTCGCCGACCAGTCGAAGGTGCCGGCGTCGATGATGGCGCCGCCCATCGAATTGCCGTGGCCGCCCATGAATTTGGTCAGCGAATGGATGACGATGTCGGCGCCGTGTTCGATCGGCCGGCACAGATACGGCGTTGCCATGGTGTTGTCGACGATCAGCGGAATGCCATGCTTCTGGGCGATCGCCGCGACCGCCGCGATGTCGACCACGGCGCCGGCGGGATTGGCGAAGGACTCCATGAAGATCGCGCGGGTCTTGTCGGTGATCGCCGCCTCGAAACTCGACACGTCGTCCGGATCGGCCCATTTGACCCGCCAGTCGAACGACTTGAAGGCGTGGCCAAACTGGTTGATCGAACCGCCATAGAGCTTGCGCGATGCGACGAACTCGTCGCCCGGCCGCATCAGCGCCTGGAAGACGATGAGTTGGGCAGCGTGACCCGACGCGACGGCGAGCGCCGCCGTGCCGCCTTCCAGCGCGGCGACGCGCTCCTCCAGGACGGCCTGTGTCGGGTTCATGATGCGCGTATAGATATTGCCGAACTGCTGCAGCCCGAACAGCGAGGCGGCATGGTCGACATCGTCGAAGACGAAGGAAGTGGTCTGGTAGATCGGGGTCGCGCGCGCGCCCGTCGACGGATCCGGCTGGGCGCCGGCATGGATGGCTAGTGTCTCGAACCCCGGTCCGCTCATTCTCACGCTCCCTGCTTGTGTCACCGACGGCCGCTGTGCGGCCGGCTCCCGGCATCGTGCCGCCGACGCCATAGCACGGCGCGCGACAGGCGACGAGAAATCGTCAACCCGTTTTTTGGCGCGAGCGGGGATATTGTTCTGCGATGCAGCCGGCGGCGCGGCATGTCAGGCGCTGCGCTGAGGCGCGATGGCCTCGCGCATCCCGAAAATCACACCAACTCTAGCCGCAGCGATCGCCCCACTGCTTTGGCGGCGCTCGAAAGGGCGGCCAAAGTGACGTTCTCGTTGTCGGGATCGAGCAGCCGGTCGAGCTGGGAGCGGGAGGTCTCCAGGCGTTTGGCCATTTCGACCTTTGAAAGGCGCTGCTCCTTCATGGCAGCGGCAAGCTGGAAAGCCAGGACGCGCTTGATCGCCCGCTCGGTCGTCTCTTCGAGTGTTCCCTGTTCGGCGAGGAAGTCCTCAAAGCTCTCGCGGATATGGATAGATTCGATCCGCGTGCTCATCGCAATCCTCTCATTCGTCTTTCGGCAACGTCCAATTCGTGCTCCGGCGTCTTCTGAGTTTTCTTGATGAAGCCGTGCAGCAACACGAGACTGCTCTCGTGAACACAGCACGAACGTCAGTTGGACGCCTCCCCTCCCCGCTACCGCCGCGGGTTCAGCCCGAAACTCTGGTAGCCTTTGCCCATCACCGGCTTTTTCGACGAGAGCACCCGCGAATTGATGCCGTTCCAGCCGATCTCGCCGGACAGGCGCGCATATTCGATCTTCGGGCAGCGATCCATGACGACGGTCAGGCCGGCGGCTTCGGCTTTCGCCGCCGCGTCCTCATGGCGGATGCCGAGCTGCATCCAGATCACCTTGGGCTTCGGCTCCAGCGCCAGGGCTTCGTCGACGATCCCCGGCACGGCGTCGGCGCCGCGAAAGATGTCGACCATGTCGATCGGCTCGGGAATGCTCGAAAGATCTGCGTAGCAGCGCTGGCCGAGCAGATCCTGCCCGGCGAGGCCCGGATTGACTGGAATGACCCGGTAGCCCTTCGCCAAAAGGTATTTCAGCACGAAATAGGACGGCCGCACGGACTTGGCGCTGGCCCCGACCAGCGCGATGGTCTTCACGCGGTCGAGAACATCGCGGATCGTCGCGTCCGGATAGGCGAGCAGCGCGGCGCTCATTCGCCGGTCCATTCGGGTTTGCGCTTTTCCAGAAACGCCCCGACCCCCTCCTCGGCGTCCTTTGCCAGCATGTTCTCGGTCATGACGCTGGCCGCATAGTCATAGGCGTCGGTAAGCCCCATCTCGGCTTGGCGGTAGAAGGCCTCCTTGCCGATCTTCACGGTCACCGGCGATTTCGAGGCGATGGTCGTGGCGTATTTTCCGACGATGGTGCCGAGATATTCCGGCGGCACCACCCGGTTGATCAGACCGAATTCGCGGGCGGTGCGCGCATCGATCGTCTCGCCGGTGAGCAGCATTTCCATGGCGTGCTTGCGAGTCAGATTGCGCGACAGCGCCACCATCGGCGTCGAGCAGAACAGGCCGATATTGACGCCCGGGGTACAGAAATGCGCCTCCTCGGAGGCGATGGCGAGATCGCAGGAGGCAACGAGTTGGCAGCCGGCTGCCGTCGCGAGGCCAGCGACCTCGGCGATCACCGGCGTCGGATGGCGGACGATCGCCTGCATCAGCTCGGAGCATTTGCGCATGGTGGCCTCGAAGAAGGCGCGGCCGCGATCGGCGTCGCCGCGCCTTGCGGTGAGTTCCTTCAGATCGTGGCCGGCCGAGAAGAGTTTGCCCTCGGCGGCGATGACCACGACGCGGTTGGTCTTGTCCGCCGCCGCATTCTGCAAGGCCGAGAGGATCGCCTCCATCATCGCCATCGACAGCGCGTTGGCCGGTGGGCTGGACAACACGATCCGGGTGAGCCCCGGCGCCCGCTGGACGTCCACCGGATGGGTCCGGGTGTCGGTGAGTTCGAAAATGTCTGCCATGTCCGGTCCTCGTTCGCATGGTGGCGCATCGGCCGGCCGATGCCTCGCCCTATCTAGATCATGGCGCCGCTTCGTGCCATCGGAAGGACGCCAAACGAACGACACCCGAGGGGAGACGCCGGTTGCAACCGATCATGACTGTCCAGGAGCTCGATGCATTCCTGGAAAGCGAATTTCCGCAGCTCGGCGGCCGCGATGGCGGCTTCTCGATCGTCGCGGTGAAGCCCGGCCTCGTGGCGATGCGGCTCCTTGCCGACGATCGCCACCTTCGCCCTGGGGGAACCGTCTCCGGCCCGACGTTGTTCACCCTTGCCGATGTCGCGGCCTACGTTGCGATCCTCGCCCATATCGGGCCGGTCGCCCACGCGGTCACGACGAATCTGTCGATCAATTTCCTGCGCAAGCCGGAGCCCGGCCCACTTGTCGGCAGCGCCCGCATTCTCAAGCTCGGCCGGCGCCTCGCGGTGGTCGAGGTCGCGATGACCAACGAAGGCCATGCCCCGGACGACGACAACATTCTCGCCCATGCGGTCGCCACCTATTCGATCCCGCCGCGGTAAGCCGGAACCGAACACCAACAACGCCGGGTAACATAATACCGTTATGGCTTGACCCCCTGTCTATCAGGGCTTACAGGATCACCGACCCGTGCGTTTTTGCGTTGACAGCGGCGTCATCGAGCCGTATGTCACGCCCCATGAGGAGCGGCCGTGGGTCGCTCTTTTCTTAGGGCGGCCTGCGAAGGTTTGCCTCGATGCTCACCAACACCCAGGGGCAACCCATGAAAACCTTCTCGCAGAAGACCGAGACGGTGGAGAAGAAGTGGATTCTGATCGACGCCGAAGGGCTCGTCGTCGGTCGCCTCGCTTCCATCGTCGCGCTTCGCCTTCGTGGCAAGCATAAGCCGACCTTCACCCCGCACGTGGACGACGGCGACAACATCATCATCGTCAATGCCGACAAGATCGTCCTGACCGGCAATAAATATGCCAACAAGACATACTACTGGCATACCGGCTATGCTGGCGGCATCAAACAGCGCAAGGCACGCGACATCCTCGAGGGCCGCTTTCCCGAGCGGGTCGTCGAAAAGGCGATCGAGCGCATGCTGCCACGCGGCCCGCTCGGCCGTCAGCAGTTGAAGAACCTGCGCGTTTATGCCGGTGCCACGCATCCGCACGAAGCGCAGAACCCCGAGACGCTCGACGTCGCGGCAATGAACTCCAAAAACACGAGGGCCGCATAATGTCCCAGCTCTCTTCGCTCGAAGAACTCGGCTCGGCCGAAGCCTCGGTTCAGCCCGAAGCGCCGGTTCACGTCCAGAAGCTCGACCAGTTCGGCCGCGCCTATGCCACCGGCAAGCGCAAGGACGCGGTCGCCCGCGTCTGGATCAAGCCCGGCACCGGCAAGATCACCATCAACGAGCGTGATTTCGCCACCTATTTCGCCCGCCCGGTGCTGCAGATGGTGCTGCGTCAGCCGATCGTCGCGGCCAGCCGCGACGGCCAGTTCGACATCGTCGCCACGGTCGCCGGCGGCGGCCTCTCGGGGCAGGCCGGCGCGGTGCGCCACGGCATCTCCAAGGCGCTGACCTATTACGAGCCGGGCCTGCGCTCGGTTTTGAAGAAGGGCGGTTTCCTGACCCGTGACTCGCGTGTGGTCGAGCGCAAGAAGTACGGCAAGGCGAAGGCACGCCGGTCGTTCCAGTTCTCCAAGCGCTGATCAAGCGCTCCGGCGACGACGCACGTCGCCCTCCTATCAGCAAGGCCGCCGGGTCCGCCCGGCGGCTTTTTTGTTGGGCGGAACGGCGAAAGCCGAAAGATTGCGGTAATCTTTATGCTTAACCAAGACTTAACGAAGGATTTGGCCGGGGCGCCGCACTGACCCATAACACTCTGGGAACAGGCACCGCGCCTGCCAGGCCGCGTCTGTCGAACAGCGGGATCGGAAAGGCACCGTGTCATTACAAACCACCTTCGAACCGGCCATTGCCCGCCGCCAACGGCAGGGCACGAGGGTCGATCTCGTCCGGCTGGTTCGAGTCTTGGCCGCAGCGGCCGTGCTGACGGCGCTGCTGGTTTCCTTCAATCCGTTTCCCACCGATATCGCCACTGGGGGCGGCGTCCTCGTGAACCGTGTCGGCTATTCGCTGCTGGCCGCCTTCGTGCTCGGCACCCATGTCGTGGTGACCGATTCCCGAATCCTCAAAATTCTGCTGAACCCGTGGTGGCTGCTCCTGCTGCTGCCGTTGCCCCTGTCGCTCTGGGGCGCCGGTTGGCCCCCAACCGGCGTGCGGGCCATGCTGTTCACCTTCTCGACGATGCTGGCGGCCACCGGGGTCCTGACATTGCCACCCGACGCGCGCGGCTTTCGCACGGCGCTGATCCTCGCCTGCGGCGCGGTGCTCGCGCTGAGCTACGCCGGCGTCATCATGCTCCCCGACCGCGCCATCCATACGGCGGCCGAGGTGGAAGCCGAACATGCCGGCCTGTGGCGCGGCATCTACGCGCACAAGAACATCGCCGGACCGGTGATGGCGGTGATCGTCTTCGCCGGCATTTACATCGTGCGCAGCGGCCGTCCGCTGGTCGGCGCCGCCCTGACGGTACTCGGGCTGGTCTTCCTCTTCAAGACCGGCTCGAAGACTTCGCTGGCTCTGGTCCCGCTGATCGCCGCGATGGCGCTTCTCGGCCCTGTCCTGCTGGGGCGCGGACGAACGGCGCTCGCCTTCTTCCTGGCGGTATTCGGCATGCTGGCACTGACCCTTGGCGCTGTGATCGTGCCGTTCTTCGGCGATATCCTGCATAGCCTGATCCCGGGAACGACCTTCACGGGCCGTACCGACCTTTGGCAATTTGCGCTTGATCTCGCCGCCCCCCTGCCCTGGACCGGGCATGGCTACGAGAATTTCTGGACGACCCCTTATGTCGAATTCGCCGAGAAGCCGTTCGAGCTGGATTGGGACATGCGCGGGGCGGCCAACGCCCACAACAGCTACCTCGACGTCGTGTTGCAGCTCGGTTGGCCGGCAGTCGCCATCGTTCTTCTCGTCATTCTGGTGTTGCCGCTCCTCAACTATGCGCGATGCCGGCCGGACATCGAAAACCGGCGCCTCGCCGATTTCTTCGTCATGGTGCTGGGTTTCATGCTGCTCAACGCGGCGCTGGAGAGCTTCTTCTTCGACCGGGAAAAGCAGGCCTGGCTGCTGGCCTGGATCGCCGTGGTCGGCCTTCGCTTCACCAGCCGGATGACCGCCGAACCCTGACGCAGCGCGGCATTCCGTGGGCCAGCGTTCCTCTTCAGGCTGAGAAGGCCTTTGTGCTCGCAATCGCCGGCCGCGACCCCATATCGCCACCCGAATGAACATCAGGTCGCGGGCGCGCAAGCGCCACCCTCAGGCAAGCGGAGAAACCAACGAATGGCCGGCGACAGCATCGACCACGCATTCGCGGGCGACGAATTGACCGGGGCGGCCGGCGACCCGACCTATGCCGGGGCGCTATCCTTCATGCGGCGGCGCTTCTCCAAGACCGTCGATGCTACCGACGTCACCGTCTGGGGTGTGCCGTTCGACGCGGCGGTCTCCAATCGGCCCGGCGCGCGCTTCGGTCCGCAGGCGCTCAGACGCGCCTCGGCGATCTTCGACAACGATCCGCAATATCCATTCCATCGCGACCTGTTCGAAACGATGCGCGTCGTCGACTATGGCGACTGCCGCCTCGATTACCGCCTGCCGGAAACCGCCCACGCGGCGATCCAGGCGGAAGCCGCCACGCTGCTTGAGAAGACCGGCTTCCTTTTGACGCTCGGCGGCGATCACTCGATCACCTTTCCGCTGCTTCAGGCCCATGTTGCCCGCCACGGCAAACTGTCGCTGGTCCAGTTCGACGCCCATCAGGATACCTGGCCGGTCGCCACCGGCCCCGACGGCGCGTCGCGCGTCGATCACGGCTCCTTCGTCAAGGCAGCGGTGCAGGCGGATCTGATCGATCCGGCGACGTCGATCCAGATCGGCATTCGCACCCATGCGCCGGAGGATTGCGGCATCGACATCCTCTATGGCGACGCGGTCGAGGAGATGACGAGCGCGGCGATCGCCGAGCGCATTTACGAGCGGACGCAGGGGGCGAAGGCCTATCTGACCTTCGATATCGACTGCCTCGACGCCGCCTTCGCGCCCGGCACCGGCACCCCGGTCGCTGGTGGACCGTCGAGCGCCAAGATGCTCGCGGTTCTCCATCATCTGAAAAACCTTCAACTCGTCGGCGCCGATGTCGTCGAAGTCGCGCCCCCCTACGACCATGGCGACGTCACGGCGATTGCCGGCGCCACCGTCGCCATGTACGTCCTCGGCATCCTGGCGGACCAGCACGCGGGATGACCCCGACGTCGGCCTTCGCTTCGACGAATTTTCGTCGCCATACGAAGCCCAGCGTAAGGCGCTGACATGAATTTTGACTGGCCTGTCACCGGCTTTTCGATCACCACCGCAAACGCCCGACCGACGGGCGATTCCTTTTCAGATCAGGCCCATGACCCAGAGCATCCCCTTCATCGATCTCGCCACGCAACGCGACAGGATCCGCGATAAGATCGACCGGCGCATGGCCGCCGTGCTCGATCACGGCGCCTTCGTCATGGGCCCCGAGATCCGCGAATTCGAGGCGGAGTTGTCGCGCTTCGGCCGGATGACGCACACGCTGTCCTGCGCCTCGGGCACCGACGCGCTGGCGCTGCCGCTGATGGCCTGGGGCATCCGGCCCGGCGACGCGGTATTCTGCCCCAGCTTCACCTTCGCCTCGACCGCAGAGGTCGTGGCCTGGTTCGGCGCGACACCCTATTTCGTCGATGTCGATCCGGAGACCTTCAACATGGACCCGGCAAGCCTCGAAGCCGCCATCGCCGAGGCGAAAGCCGCGGGCGATCTCCTCCCGAAGGCGATCATCGCCGTCGATCTGTTCGGTCAGCCGGCGGACTATCCGACCATCAGAAAGATCGCCGACGCCCACGGGCTGAAGCTCATATCAGATGCGGCGCAGGGCTACGGCGCCACGATCGATGGAGAACTGTCGAGCCGCTGGTCGCATGTCGTGGCGACCAGCTTCTTCCCGGCCAAGCCACTCGGTTGCTACGGCGATGGCGGCGCCGTCCAGACCGACGACGAGGAGCTTGCCGCCATCATGGCGTCGCTGCGCGTGCATGGCCAGAATTTCGAGGACAAGTACGACAACGTCCGCATCGGCATGAACGGCCGGATGGACACGCTTCAGGCGGCGATCCTGTTGGAAAAGCTGGCCATCTTTCCCGATGAGATCGCGGCGCGCGGACGGATCGCGGCACGCTATTCGCAGAAGCTCTCCAACATCGTCACGCCGCAGAGGCTACTGCGCGACGCCACCTCGACCTGGGCGCAGTATACCATTCGCCTGCCGGACGGCACCGACCGGGCGACGGTGGCGGCAAGCCTGCGCGAGGCCGGCGTGCCGACGGCGATCTACTATCCCAAACCGCTGCATCGCCAGACAGCCTATCAGTCCTTTCCCGTCGTCGGCGGCGAACTGAGGGTCTCGGACGCCCTGTCGCGGGATGTCATCAGCCTGCCGATGCACGCCTATCTGTCCGACGACACACAGGATTTCATCGTCGAAAAACTGGCGGCGGCGCTCGCTGCCTGACCGCGCCCGGCGATTTCTCTTTCCTCGCTTGCCGTTGACGTCGGTTCAGGGTCTGGACGCGACGGTCGAATCAGCTAAACCGTCCCGGCAACCCAAATGCGCGGTTCCGCGCGCGCCAACGGGCGCGCGAAAACATCAAGGGGAGTCAGGATGGCCGACAAGATCAGGATCGGAGTGCTCGGCGCGAGTGGCTATACCGGCGCCGATCTGGTGCGTCTGGCCGCCCGTCATCCAGCGATGGACATCGCCGTCCTGACGGCCAACAGTCACGCCGGCAAGCCGATGCGGGAGGTCTTCCGGCATCTGTCGCATATCGAGCTGCCCGATCTGGTGACCATCGAGGACGCACCCTGGAACGAGGTCGATGCGGTGTTCTGCGGCCTGCCCCACGGTACGACCCAGGCGATCACCAAGGAAATTTTCGAGAAGCACCCGCAAACGAAGATCATCGACATGTCGGCCGATTTCCGGCTGCGGGACCCGGCTGTCTACAAGGAGTGGTACGGGCTCGACCACATGGCGACCGACATTCAGCGCGAGGCGGTCTATGGTCTGACCGAACTCAATCGCGACGCCCTTCGCGAGGCCCGGCTGATCGCCTGCCCTGGCTGCTATCCGACCGCCGTCCTGCTGGCGCTGGTGCCGCTGGTCCAAGCGGCGATGATCGACGTGTTGGACATCGTCATCGACGCCAAGTCGGGCGTTTCGGGCGCCGGGCGGAGCCTGAAGGAGAACACACTGTTCTGCGAGGCCGGCGAGGGTCTGTCCCCTTACGCGGTCGGCAAGCATCGGCACATGGCAGAGATCGAGCAGGAAATCGGCGCCGCCGCCGGCGTCGCCGATCTGCGGGTCAATTTCACGCCGCATCTCATCCCGATGAGCCGGGGGGAGCTCTGCACGAGCTACGTCCGGCTGACGGATGGGGCGACCGCCCGCGATCTGCGCCAGCGCCTCGTCGAAACCTATGCCGGCGAGACCTTCGTGACGGTGGCCGACGAGGATGTCCTGCCGCAAACGCAAATGGTACGCGGCTCGAACTACGTGGTCGTCAACGTCGTGCCGGACCGCATTCCCGGGCGGGCGATCGTGATCTCGACCCTCGACAATCTGGTGAAGGGGTCGGCCGGCCAGGCCATCCAGAACTTCAATGTCGCCTACGGGATCGAAGAGACCACGGGCATCGCGCAGCTTCCGCTATTTCCGTAGGTTTGTTGTGCGTCCAAGCGCCGGGTGCCCAAAGCGCTCGTCTCAATCCGGGCAAGGCTCCCCGACGGCGCCCTCGAAGCTTTCCACGATCGCCTCCAGCGCCTGGAAGCAACGCGGATCGATCGCCGTCCCGACATCGGCCCGCATGATGGCCATCGCCCTGGATATCGGCATCGCCTTGCGATAGGGGCGATCGGCGGTCAGGGCATCGAAGATATCGGCGGTCGTCAGGATGCGGGTATCGAAGCAGATCTCGTCGCCCTTCAGACCGCGCGGATAGCCCTTGCCGTCCAGCCGCTCGTGATGGGCTCCGGCGATCCGGGCAAGGTCCTGAAACGGACTGACGCGGGCAAGGATCTCCTCGCTGAAGCCGGGATGGCGCTTGATGGCGACCCATTCCTCGTCGTCCAGCGTTCCGGGCTTGTCCAGCACCTGGTTCGACACACTCAGCTTGCCGATGTCATGCAGCAGCGCCGCCCGCTTCAGATAGCGTCTGTGCTCGGCATCGCGGCCGAGTTCGGCGGCGAGGAGATCGGTGAACAGCGCGACCCGCTCGCTATGACCATGCGTGAACGGGCTCTTGGAATCGACGACCTGGGCAAAGGCCTCCGCCACGCTGTCGAGGAAATCCTCATCGACGAATTCCGTGTCGTGCCGGGGGGCCAAGGCGATCACCGTTGCATCCAGCCGTGGCGAAGCCAGGGTCGACCAGAAAGATTTTCGCGCCGCGATCTTGCCAAACGCCGCGACGAGCTCGGGATCAAACCAGCGTTCGCTGCGTTTTTCGACCTCCTTGCGGGCGAAATCCGCGTCAACGCTGGTATGGAAGACGTCGACGACCTGGGCCAGCAGGGCGATTCGTCCGAACAGGGAAATCCCGGTGCCGCTCAGACCCTGCGGTTGGCCCTTCCCGTCCCAGTGCTCGTCGAGATCGAGAATCCCTCCGGCAACGGCTTCGGAAAACCGCATCTGCCGGACGATATCGGCACCGCGATGACAGCGCGTTTCAATCAGTTCGCGGCCAACCTTCTCGCCCTGAGCCAAAGCGGTGACCATGACCCGGAACCGCTCCGCGAGGTTGGCCTTCAACCCGGTATGCTTGAGGACGAAGCGAAGCACCTGCGGCAGGCTGTCATCGACGATCTTGATGCCGCGCTTGAATGCAATGTCGTCGGTCAGGAACAGCTGGCAGATGCGCGCGGCATTGCTGCTGCAACCGATGTCCTTGAGCAGCAGCGTGTAATGGAGATCGCTCATCTCGCCGTCGGATAAGCCGAGCTCTCGCCCGACATTCATTCCGATCCAACAGCAACGGATGCCATGGCCTTCCGGCTGGCCTTCGGTCAGATCGAGCGCGTAGCTCAATGCACTGACCAGTTCAGCCTTTGAGAGCCGGTCGTCACTCGACTGTATCGCGACATCCATCACGGTTCACCTCGATCACCTCGGTGAACCTTGGCATGCGGCCGGTTAACGCTCCGCGAAGCGAGCCATATCAATTCGATAGCGCCGGCGCTTCATATTCGCCCTTCAAGGCCCGCGCATGGACGACCGCTGTGGCCAGCACCACCATGCCGCCCGCCTGATGGATCAAACCCCAGTCGATCGGTACGGCGAGGAGCAGCGTCGTGACGCCGATGGCGGCTTGCGCCAGCACCAACAGGAACAGTGCGATGGCGCGTCTGGCATGGCGCGATCCCGGTGCCTGGGCGAGCGATGCGACGGCGTGGAGTGCGACGATGGCGAGGAGGAGATAGGCGCCCATCCGGTGGATGAACTGCACGGTCATGACGTTCTCGAAGAGATTGCGCCATGCCGGCTGCATGATGAACAGACCGTCCGGCACCAGCGCGCCGTCCATCAGCGGCCAGGTGTTGAAGGTGAAGCCGGCGTTCAGCCCCGCCACCAGCGCGCCCAGATAGATCTGCGCCAGGCTGGCGAGCACAATGAGTCCTGCGACCGTTGCGGAGGCGCGCGATGGCGGCGCCTCGTAGCGTTTCGGAGCCAAGCCCCGCGCCACCCAGATCGTCGCCGCGAAGATCAAGCAGGCAATGATCAGATGCGTCGCGAGCCGGTACTGGCTGACATCGGTCCTGACGCTGAGGCCGGAGGCCACCATCCACCAGCCGACGCCGCCTTGCAGCGCGCCAAGGCCGAGAATGCCCAGCAGCCTCGGTTTCAGGAACGGCTCAACGCGGCCGGTCAGCCAGAAAAAGGCCAGCGGCACAGCGAAGACGAAGCCGACCGCCCGGGCCAGGAAGCGATGCGCCCATTCCCACCAGAAGATCGTCTTGAAGGCATCGAGGCTCATTCCCCGATTGATTTCCTGATACTGGGGGATGCGTTTGTAGAGCTCGAATTCCTCCTGCCATTCCGCCGCCGATAGGGGCGGAATGATCCCGTGGATCGGCTTCCATTCGGTGATCGACAGGCCCGACTCGGTCAAACGCGTGGCGCCACCCACCAGGACCAGCGCGAAGACCAGCGCCGCGACCGCATAGAGCCAGAGACGGATGGCCGTCCGGTTGTGCATGATGGGGTTCGCCGCGAACGGCGCGCTGTCGGAGTGGGCCAGGATCGTCATGCCGCATGCCATTGCACCGAAAGTCCGGCGCAATCAAGGGCGGGAAGGTCGCAGCCGCCCGGCTGGAAATACTTGGGCGAAACCGCCATAGAGAACCCCTTCGCCCGAGACCCTGCCTTCGCCATCGGGCCGCAATTTGGAAAGACGTGACATGTCGGTCAGGATCAAGAAACTCGTCGGAGCGATCATCCTGCTCACGCTCGTCGTCGTCTACGCCATCTTCGCCACCGCTTTTGCCAGCCTGTACCTCGCCGAGTCGAGCGGCTGGGTCCATCTGGCCTATTTCCTGTTCAGCGGGATTCTCTGGGTGGTTCCGGCGATGCTCGTCATCAAGTGGATGGAGTCGGCGCCGCGCCGATAGCACCGGTTCATCCGCCTATCCGCCTGCGCCCGTCCAGGAGCCACTCGACTCCATGAACAGCAGATGCTCGACCCCGATCGCGCCAAGCGCATCGACGAGATCGCCGGAGCGGGCCTCCACGCCCGGCGGCCCGGCGACGACGAGAGCGGTCTCCTCATCGAGAACGACCGGCAGGCGATCGATCGCGTTCCTGTCGTATTCGGTCACGGTGCATTCATAGGCTTCGGCGAAGGCTGCTAGGAACAGGCGCAGATCCGCCTGCTTCGCCCGGTCCGTGGACGGTATATCGTAACCGGCGGAGGGAACCACATGGGCGCGGGTGAAGTGATCGCGGTGAATGACATCGGTCAGCGACGAAAGGCCCTCGGCAAGGGTGGCGAAGCCTTCGCAATTGGGCTGCAGGCCCATCGCCGCGGCGACGTGATCCTCGCCGGTCAAATCGATCAGCACGGATGTCAGTCCGCTTGTCGTCAGACGCCGGACGATTTCGACGCCGCCAATACGTCGTTGGTCACTCCAGGCCGACAGAACAACCAATCGACGGATATCCCCGTGATGAACTCCGGCGACAAGTTCACCGGCCGTCACGACCTCGCCCGCCTTGACAGAACGCGCGCGAGCCGCGACGGCGACGGCATCGTGCCGCGATTGCCGGTCGTCGCCCCCCTCGCTCTGTGGGCTCCCGGTTTCTACAGGGAACCCGCGAGACGGGGTCTTGCGCCCGAACAGACCGCCGATGGCCGAACCCAGCCCGGATAATCCGCCGCCCATCGCCAGATACCAGCCGGTGGTGATAGGGACCCGTTCGAAAGGGTTCCTATCGCCGCACGAAGATATTTCCCATCCCGACTGACCGCCGCTTGAACCAAGGAACGCGGCGTCATCCGACGCAAGGCGGTGGCGTCGCGATGTCGAAGACGACGGCAATCGGCGCAACATCTTCACTCCGGATGAACGGCATCGATCCCATCCTGATCCGTCCCGGTAACCGCGCGGTTAAGGCGCGCGCAACGCCCGGCGAAAGGACCGGTCGGCGGCTTTACCGACGGTTAACCCTAACGGGCCTATAACATCGCACAAGATGCCGCCCTGCCCGCCGGCATGGGATCGTCACGGGAAAGCAGCCATGCACAAACCGACGCTGGCACTGATCGCCACCACGCTCGCGCTGCTTGCCGGCTGCGCGTCCTACAAGCCCGTGCCACCGGCCTTCCATGCGGCACTGAACGAGCCATACCACCTCGACAGCGGGGATATCGTGCGGGTCACGGTGTTCGAGCAAAACGGACTGACCAGCACCTACCCGGTCGACAAGGCGGGCTATGTCGCCTTTCCGCTCGTGGGATCGGTGCCGGCGCGCGGTCGCACGACCAAGCAGTTGGAGGGTGAGCTCGCCGATCGGCTGCGAGACGGCTATCTCAAGGATCCCGATATCACCGTCCAGGTGGAACAGTACCGTCCGTTCTTCATCATGGGCGAGGTCACGACCGGCGGCCAATATACCTATGTCCCCGGCATGACCGTCCAGAAGGCGGTGGCCATTGCCGGCGGCTTCACGCCCCGGGGCGAGCAGGGATCGATCGACATCACCCGGCAGGTCGGCGGACGCGTCCTCACCGGCCGGGTTCTGAGCTCCGATCCGATCCTGCCCGGCGACACGCTCTATATCCGTGAACGGTGGTTCTAGCCGACCAAGAAACAGTCCGACCGCCACTCTCCTAACAAGTCACGCGGTGCCGCTCCGACCGGCCCGCCACCAGAAGCGGGATGAAAGTCACGCGTACCCGCCCCTTCTCTCGAATGCCATGGACCCGCTCAAGCAAATCTTAGCCCTTTCGCACTATATTCGCCGACTCGAGAATGCGCCTGTGCCAGGGCGCGGACCGACCGAGCGAGAAGCGAGACCGGATGGCGAATTTCGAGAGCGGTCTGCCGTTCGACCGTGAAGTCGTGCGGGCCTTTCCGTCACCAGCCTCGACCGCCCCGGTCGAGATCAACGCCTTCGCGGCACGCGCCGCCAGGCAGTATCAGGACGATTTCATCACACCACGGATGCTGTCAGGCATCTGGCGGGGGATCGAATTCGTCCTCCTCGCCAGCATCGGATTGCTGGTCTTCGTCCAGTATGTCGGCCTCGCCAACCCTCTCCGACTCTCCTACATCGTGCTGTCTCTCGCCGGAGCGGCCGCCGGCGTCATTGCGATCAACCTTGCGGACGGCTACGAGCTGAGCCTCCTCAAGGGCCGCCTCATAGAAATGTGGCGCATCGTCGCGGCCTGGGGCGCGGCGCTCTCGCTGCTCAGCGTCATGCTGTTCTTTCTCTACAACGATGCGGCCTATTCCCGCGTCTGGCTCGGAACCTGGTTCGTCGGGGGCTCGGCAAGCCTTGCTCTGGCGCGGCTCGTGCTGCGCGCCAATATCCGCCGCTGGGCCCGCAATGGCCGTATGGAGCGACGCGCCGTCATCGTCGGCGGCGGCAAGGGAGCCGAGACACTGATCCGCAGCCTTGAAATCCAGCCGGATAGCGACATCCGCATCTGCGGTATCTTCGACGACCGCGACCACGAGCGGTCGCCGCCGATCGTCGCCGGCTACCCGAAACTCGGCACCGTGACCGAACTGGTCGAATTCGCGCGGCTGACCCGGATCGACATGCTGATCGTCACGCTGCCGCTCTCGGCCGAACAGCGCGTTTTGTCGCTGCTCAAGCAATTGTGGGTCCTGCCGCTGGACATCCGCCTGTCGGCACACTCGGCGCAGCTGCGGTTTCGCCCGCGCACCTATTCCTTCGTCGGTCAGATCCCGCTGATCGACGTCTTCGACCGCCCTCTGGCAGACTGGGACTGGATCGCCAAGCGCGTCTTCGACCTGTGCTTCGCCACGCTGGCGCTGATCGTTCTCTCGCCGGTGTTCCTGGCCACAGCCATCGCCATCAAGCTGGATTCGAAGGGGCCGGTCCTGTTCCGCCAGAAGCGCCACGGCTTTAACAATCAGGTTGTCGAGATCTTCAAGTTCCGATCGCTCTTCCACGAAATGTCCGATCCGCTCGCCAAGCAGATCGTCACCAAGAACGACAAGCGGGTGACTCGGGTCGGGCGGTTCATCCGCAGGACCTCGATCGATGAGCTGCCGCAGCTGATCAACGTTCTGCGCGGCGACCTCTCGCTGGTCGGGCCGCGCCCCCACGCGGTCCACGCGATATCGAGCGGCAACGAAACCTTCGTCGAGATCGTCGAGGGCTATTTCGGCCGGCACAAGGTCAAGCCCGGAATCACCGGCTGGGCGCAGATCAAGGGCTGGCGCGGCGAGATCGACCAGCCCGACAAGCTGCAGAAGCGCTTCGAGCACGATCTCTACTACATCGAGAACTGGTCGATCCTGCTCGACATCTACATCCTGATGATGACGCCGATCAGCCTTTTGAAGACCGAGGGCGCCTATTGATCATGAACCCGCCCGCGGGATCACGCGCGGTCGATCGAGAACCCCCGGATCGGCGACGGCGATGAAGTGCGGATTGGCGAAGATGTCCTCGTCCGGCAGGCCGGTACGACCATAGCAAAGGGCCGAGCCGTCGAGCGTAGCCGTCAGGCCGCCGGAGGCGCGCAGCACGGCATCGCCCGCCGCCGTATCCCACTGCATGGTCCGGCCGAGGCACGGATAGATGTCAGCGCCCCCCTCCGCCAGCATGCAGAATTTCAGCGACGAGCCGACAGACCGCCTCTCGCCGAGGTCGAGTCCGGCGATGTAGTGCCGCGTCGCCTCGGACAGATGATCGCGGCTGGCGACGACATCCAGCCGCGGACCGGGTCGGCGACCCCGCAGCGGCAGCATGGCACCGTCGCGCTCGACCACGGCGGGCCGATCCGTCCCGCCATAATAGATCTCGCCCGTCGCCGGGACGCCGACACAGCCGAAGGCCGGTATCCCGTCCTCGATCAGCGCGACATTGACGGTATAGTCGGGTTTTCCGGCGATATAGCTCTTCGTGCCGTCAAGCGGGTCGACCAGCAGGAAATTTCGCCCGACGTCGGGGAGGTGCCCCGCGGCGAAGCGCTCTTCGGCGATGATGGGAATGGAACAGGCGGTTTCGATCAGCCCGGTAATGGCATGCTCGGCCGCACGATCGGCTTCGGTCACCGGCGAAGCGTCGTCCTTGTAGTCGACGCCCTTCGGACCAGGTCCCCGAGCCACGATCGCGGCCATACCGGCCCGGACGGCGGCAACGAGAAGGGCTGTATCGACGCCTGTCATCCGTCATTCCTCATCACCAGAAGGCCTCGACCTGCCGTGCGCCACCGCGCCTCAGAGCGTCTGGTTGTAGGCGCCGACCTTTCCACCCTTGCGCAGGATCACGTCCAGCGCCTCGAACATCTCGCGCTTGCGCGCCTCCGACACCGGGCTCTCGACCACCACGACGAGTTCCGGCTTGTTGGACGAGGCGCGGACGAGTCCCCAAGTGCCGTCTTCCGCCGTCACCCGGACGCCATTGACAGTGACGACATCGGCGATCGGCTGGCCAGCGAGCGGTTCTCCGGAGGCGTGCATCGCCCCGATGTCGGCGACAACGCGATCGACGACGCCGTATTTCACCTCGTCCGGACAATGCGGCGACATGGTCGGCGAACCGTAGGTCAGCGGCAGATCGCGATAAAGGTCAGCCATCGACTTCCCCGGATTGCGATCCAGCATTTCCGCGACCGTGATCGCGGTCATCAGGCCGTCGTCATAACCGCGGCCGATCGGGGCATTGAAGAAGAAATGACCGGATTTCTCGAAGCCGGCGATAGCCGACAGCTCGTTCACGCGGCGCTTGATATAGGAATGTCCCGTCTTCCAGTAGTCGGTCGTGGCGCCCCGCTCGTTCAGGACAGGGTCGGTCATGAACAGGCCGGTCGACTTCACGTCGACGACGAATTGCGCGTTCGGGTAGATCGAGGACAGATCGCGCGCCAGCATCACGCCGATCTTGTCGGCGAAGATCTCCCTTCCCTCATTGTCGACGATGCCGCAGCGGTCGCCGTCGCCGTCGAAGCCGAAGCCGACGTCCGCGCCGTGCTCCAGGACCGCGTCGCGAATCGCATGAAGCATCTCCATGTCTTCCGGGTTCGGATTATAGCGTGGAAAGGAGTGATCGAGCGCGGTGTCGAGCTCGACAACCTCGCAGCCGATCCGGCGCAGCACCGCCGGCGCGAAGGCCCCGGCCGTGCCGTTGCCGCAGGCCGCGACGACCTTCAGCTTCCGCTTGATCGCATGCCCCGCGACGAGATCGTCCGCGTAGCGCTTCGGAAAGTCCTCGACATATCGATAGGAGCCGCCGGTTCCAGCCTTGAAAGCGCCGGACAATACGATGTCGCGCAGCCGCCCCATCTCCTCCGGGCCGAAGGTCAACGGACGGTCGCAGCCCATCTTGACGCCGGTCCAGCCATTCTCGTTATGCGACGCGGTGACCATGGCGACCGACTGGCAGTCGAGCGCGAACTGGGCGAAATAGGCCATGGGCGACAGGGCCAGGCCGATGTCATGCACATTGGCTCCGCCGGCCATCAGACCGGCCGTCAGCGCCGTCTTGATCGCCAGGCTGTATTCGCGAAAGTCATGGCCGACGACAATGTCGCGCGCAATGCCCCGCTCGGCGATCAGCGTCGCCAGCCCCAGCCCAAGAGCCGTCACGCCCATCAGGTTCAGTTCGGGAGCCTCGGGATCGCCGGGCCGGCCAAACCACCAGCGCGCGTCATACTCGCGAAATCCGGTGGGCTTCACCAAAGGCCGGGTTTCGAATTCAAGACTGTTGGGCGAGGCGACGGCGACGGGCTTGGGAAACATGGAAACCTTCGGCTGATCGACACAAGAGGCGCCCATCCAGCGCCGATACCAGGCTGGACGGGAACCGTCACTGGCCCAATCCGCAAGCCTCACGAGCCCGCGTCGCGTTGCCGCGAACCCCGGCTGCAAGCTCTACCAGTCGGCGTCATAAGGCAAGGCGCCCTCTGATTGCCCGCTTTGCGCACATCCCCTGCAATTTATCCTGCGAAGATCAGAGAAAAGTAACAAAGCGTGCGGATAATGGGCGATTGAAAAACGACGGAGATTTCCCCAACGTGACCTATCGGTCCGCCACCTTTGCCGCCGTTCGCCCGCGTCTGGGATTTTCGCGCGATCGATCCGGCGCGACGGCTGTGGAATTCGCCATGGTCGCGGCCCCGTTCTTCATGCTGATGTTCGCGATCATCGAAACCTTCGCGATTTCGGCGGCCGGCATGTTGCTCGACACCGCGGTCGACGACGTCGCGCGGCAGGTCCTGACCGGTCAGATCCAGCAGTCGGATATCGACGAGAAGGTATTCCGCGGCAAGATCTGCGACAAGGTCGATTTCATGTTGTCCTGCGACAAGCTCAAGATTGACCTTCGCACTTTCCCCGCCTTCGGCAACATCCCGACCGACATCCCCCTGCAGTTAAAGAGCGTCGACAACAAGAATTTCTGTTTCGATCCGGGCAGCGCGAACTCGATCACTGTGCTGCGTGCGTTTTATGAATGGCCGTGGGTCGCCTCGTTTCTCCACGAAATCGCGTCCGACACCAATGGCAACGATATTCTGTTCTCGATCACGGCCTTCATGAACGAACCCTTTGGTGATTTGAAGAGCAGCAAATCCAACTGCTCCTGAGGACACGATGCGTATAAGTTCCATGACCATTCGCGCCGACCTGAAGGCAGCGGTCGAGGCTTTTGGTTCAAACCGGACGGGTGTCGCCGCCGTCGAATTCGCGCTGGTTCTTCCCGTCATGTTGCTGCTCTATCTCGGCGGCTTCGAGGCGTCGAAGGCACTCGAAGCCAGTCGGAAGGTCGAGACGACGGCGGAGACGGTGGGCAATCTCGTCGCGCGCAACCGCGTGATGAACCTGACCGCGATCGACAACATCTTCAATATTTCGAGCGCGGTGATGGCGCCGTTTTCGCCTGACGGTCTGCAGATCGTGGTCACCACCGTCACGGTCGACGAAAAGGGACAAGGCACGATCGACTGGTCGCGGGCCAGTTCCGGCGCGGGGCTGACGGCCGGCGCATCCTATCCCGTTCCGTCCACGCTCAATTTCGGGGCGAAGAGCTACCTCGTCGTGGCCGATGTCACTTACGACTACCAGCCCTTACTCGACTACACAAAATATTTTTCTGGCATAGAAATTAAGAAATCTTACACATTTCGACCACGCATCAGTAAATCTATTGTTTGGACGAATTGAAAGCATGGAATTTATAAAATCTTGAATATCCCTGCGGATATTACTCTTCCGATCGGATAAACACGGTAGGAAACGCGATGCGGACCCGATTCAAACCTCCTGTCCTATGGCTCGATCGTCGTGGCAACGTCGCCATGATGTTTGGCCTGACATTGCCTGTTCTAGCGGCGGCTATGGCGGCGGCCGTGGATCTGAGCACGATTTATGGCGCCGAACGCAATCTGCAGCAAGCCGCCGACACCGCGGCACTGGCCGCCGCGAAGGAGTATGCTCAGTCTCAGGATCCAGCCTTCCTAACCAAGGTGGCCGAAGGTTATTTCTTCCATAACGCTGGGGAAGACACGCGTTCCTATACCCAGTTCAGCTATGATGGCGTTCAGCTCGTCGGCGGTGACAGGGTTCTCAAGGTGTCCGCCACGCGCCAGCAGCCCACCTGGTTCGGTGACCTTCTGGCTTTCGTCACGAACGACGAGGTGGACTGGCGCAATTTTCCGATTGCCAGTGCCAGCGAAGTGATTCTCGAGAATCTGTCGATCGAGATGGCGCTTGTTCTCGACAATTCCGGATCGATGAGCTCGAGCGTCAGCGGCACGAGGAAAATCGACACGCTCAAGACGGCCGCCAAGGAGTTGACCGCCGCGTTAATGAAAGTGAACGCAACAGCCTCTGGCAAGCCTCCCGTCAAGATCGGCGTTGTGCCCTTTTCGGCGTCGGTCAATGTCGGCCCAACGAATATCAACGCTTCCTGGATGGATCGGTATGGCGACTCGCCCATTCATCACGAGAATTTCGACTGGGCGAGCGTCAAGGTAGGAGGAGTGCAGCTCACCGAAAAGGTCGGTCCTCGATGGTACCGCAAAGACACACGTGAGATCCTGACCCGCCAATGGCTGTTCGAGAACGCGCGGATCATCATCCCCGAGAGCGGTGGATACTCATTCGGTACGAAACGATTTCCGGAAGGATGGGCCGGATGTATCGAGGCCAGACCCGATGGTTTGGCCGTAACTGACGCGGAACCCAATTCCACTTCTCCCGCCTCCCTGTTCGTCCCGATGTTCGCGCCGGATGAATACGACTGGGGCGGATGGGGCGGCAGCAAGAACGACTACCTGAGAGATGACAGCGACGGGAAGTCGGGAACTTATGCCCAGTCGATCGCCTGGCAGCGGGATATGATGAAATATGTCGGTTCGACGGATTCCAATCGCAGCTCCAACGGGCCGAACGAGGGATGCACAACGACGCCGATCACACCGCTGACGGCAACGCAAACGGCTGTCGATGCCGCCCTCGACAAGATGAGCCCGACAGGAATGACCAACATTCCGGAGGGTATTGCCTGGGGCTGGCGGGTCGTCTCGCCCGGCGCGCCCTTCACAGAAGGCAAGCCGAAGGATGCCAAAGACAATCTCAAGGTCCTCGTGGTCATGACGGACGGCGAAAACACCTATGGCGGCGCATCCAACGCCAACAGATCGCGCTGGGGCGCCTATGGCTACGGTCAGGTCTGGCCAGGGGGGATCAGCAAACCGGGACGGATGTTCGACGCCACCACGCGTACCATCAAGAGCTCCTCTGACACACGCTATGTCGAGGCGATGAACGAAATGACCGAAAAAATCTGTGCCAACGCCAAGGACGACGGGCGCAAGCCCGATGGCTCGGACGGCATCGTCATCTTCACCATCGCGTTCGACGTGAAAGACGGCAGTTCGGTCAAGACGCTGCTCGAAGGCTGTGCTTCCTATGGCCTGCGGGATCCGACGACCAAGCTCTATTATGACGCCAAGAACAAGGAACAGCTGATCGCCGCCTTCGGTGCGATCACCGAAGAGGTGTCGAGTCTGCGCATCGCACGCTGAGCTTCGGCACTTCGCCGTACCGGCCGTTGCGACGGATTGGGAGGCGACGGGGTTTTGGGGCGGCACGGTTCCCTCGACGGGGAACCGGCAAGCCGTCGCTGACCGTGAACGCGGGCCGCCCCCGGCGTCGTCACCGTGCCGCCGAGCGACGCGGACGGGCCGGGTTAAGCATCCCTTGACCGACAAGGGCCTGGAGGCCTTCCTCGCCAACTGGAAGAAGACCGGCCAGACCATTGCATAGGCCGGCGCCCGGAGCGAAGCCGCTTCAGTTCGGACGGCGATTTTCCCGCCACCAGATGGTGAGCCCGCTGGCGACGAGAATCGCCGCCCCGAGAACGAGGTTCAGACCCATCGGGTCGCCGATCAGGACGACGCTGTAGATACCGGCAAACAGTACCTGGGAATAAAGGAACGGCGTCAGCGTCGAGGCCGTGGCGTAGGCGAATCCCGTGACCAGGCAAAAATGGCCGAGCGCGCCGAGCGTGCCGATTCCGACCATGACGGCGAAGTCGGCGGCCGACGGCGCCTCCCAGACGAACGGCACCACCAGGCTGAGCACCACGGCTCCCGCCGCGGTGGTATGAAAGAGCGTCGCCGCGTTCTCCTCCGGCCCCGACAAGGTGCGGGTGAGCAGGAAATAGATCGAGACGATCGCGGCCGCGGCGAGTGGCAGCAGCAGATAGGGATCGGTGTCGGCAAAGCCCGGCCGCACGATCAAAAGAACACCGCCGAAGCCGGCCAATACGGCGAGGATGCGCGGCAGGCCGATGCGTTCTCGCAAAAAGATGACCGACAGCACCGTCACCAGCACCGGGGCGAAGAACATCACCGCCGTGGCGTCGGCGAGTGGCACCTTCGAAAGCGCGAGATACATCACGATCGTGGCGCACAGCAGCGCGGTCCCTCGCGTCAGCTGCAACGCTGGGCGCCGGGTCCGCAGAAAGCTTGTTCCGCGGGTCTTGGCCAGCCAGGCGGTCATCAGCACCGCGTGGAAGAAGTAGCGTGCCCAGACGACCTCCAGTACCGGCAGCCGCCCCGTCAGATACTTTGCTCCCGTATCCATGGTGGCGAGTGCGAGGCCGGACAGGATGGTGAGGAGGATACCGGCGAGAACGCCGCTCGGCTTGCGCATGAATCGCTCGGTAGGAGAAAAAGTCAGTCTCCCATAATTTTGCCCATGGCGAGGCGAAAAGCGAGCGCGGAAGAAGCGGAGAGGAAAATTCCCGTGTCGAAGCCTCACCGCTGGCTTGAATATATACACGTTTTAGGTGTATCATTTAGATCTCTTCAATCATGAGGAGATGCACTCCGGACGGAGAGTGAAACATGGGAAACTATGTAGAAGGCGCTCGCCTTTCGCAGGACGAGGACCTGAGTCCCGAGGACCGAAAGGCGTATCGCGGTGGTCTCGAGCGTTTCCACAAGGGGCTCGAAAAACTGCACACGGCAGAGGCGGAACTGGCGCGCCTGCGCGCCGATCTGGCCCACTCCGGCACCGACCTGACGGCGCCCGACTCCCTGCACTGGTAGGCGGCGAGAGCGCATCCCCACTGCCTGGGATGCACTTATCGGTTGCAAAACGACCCTTTGCGATCACCCGTAATCTATCCGTAGAAGGAATAACGACATGACCGGAAACGCGACAAGCTCATTTGAAAGCATGTCCCCCGAACAGCAGAAGGCGCATCTGGGCGGGCTGGAAAAGTTTCACACGGGGTTGGAGAAGCTGCACATGGCCGAGGCGGAACTTGCGCGGGTGCGCGCCGATCTGGCGCGCTCAGGCGTCGATCTCACGGCGCCCGACTCCCTGCACTGGTAGCAGTGCCGGCGGATGGCGCGATGCTTCAGGTTCTTGCGTCCGGTGCGCCCCGATTTCGAAGCGAGAGGGTTGCCCGGGACGATCCCGCCATCTGCCATGCGATCGGCTCCGCTACGCGACCGATTGCCGAAGCCTATGCAAGGGCGACGGGGCGGGCCTTTCACCCCCTTTCGTCTCCGGCCCCGCACCGTCTGGGCGGGGGTGACGTCGTCGTCACACTCGCTGACGATCTGACCGACGATCTTGTGGACGCGGCGACCGCACCGGGAGCCGGCTCGGTGGCCGGCTTCCTGATCGGCCGCAGCCTCGAGGAACTCGGCGCAAAGGCGGCCGCGAGTGCCGCAGCGCTGTGGAAGCCTTTGGCCGACGTGCCGTTTCGCCTCGACCTTTCTCCGCAGCTTCCCATCGGCGTCACCGAGACGCGGGACTTCGCCCTGTGCGGCCGCGCGTCGGACACAGCCCATTTGCGCAGGCTGCTCGGCCGAGGCGACAGCCTCATCTCGGTGACCGGTCACGGCGATGGCATCGACGGCGATCTCGGGCCTCTCGTGCTGTGCCCGGTGGATGCGGCCTTCGACGCCGAGGATCGGCCCCGCAAGCCGAGCTGCCGAGTGAGCGGCCACTGTCACCGCTTCCATATCGGCCATGAAATGGCGGCTTTCGCCGGGGCGAGCTTGCATCCCGCCGCCATCAAGGCGCGGGCGATGATCTGGAACACCTGCGTCGGCTGGCCATCCCAGGACAATTTCATCGACCGAAGCTATGGTGCCGGAGTGCGTCTTGCCGCGTCACCGGCGCTCGGCGCGCTGGTGACGACGGCGCGGATCGTCATCGCCTCGCCGGTGTCGGTCGACCTTTTGGCCGGCGCGCTCTCGCGCGGCATGCCGATCGGGGACGCGGTGGCGGCCCACAATCGTGCGCCGCAAGCCCTCGCCTCCGGCCACCGGTTCGTGCTGTTCGGCGATCCTCTTCTGCGCGTCGCGCCGCAGCCCGCGTCGATCAACGGCGCGGGAGCGGACACGCCTCGGCTTCCCACATCGGCACGCCTGGCGGCGTCCCCGCCGCGTCCTTCGCGGCCGCCTCTCGCGCCTGTCGCCGCCGACGACCCGGACCAACTGGCGCTTGCCGCGCTGGCCACCCTCAGCGCGATACCGGGCGTTGCCGACCTACGACCACGCGCCTTCGCCTGTCTGACTGACGCCTTGGCGAAGGGCGGGCTCGAAGGCGTCTGGGTGCGCGCGAGCCAGGCGTCGATGCGCGGCGCGGTGCCCTGCCCCCATTGCGGTAACCATGCGAGCCGTCTCATGCTCGACGGATCGCCAGCCGTCGGGCAGCGGCTCCTGACGATCTGCCGGCGCTGCGAAGTCGCCGCCGACACGCCGCCGGAGCCAAGCTTCTCCGCGCATCTCGACACCGGCGGCGTTTGGCGCCTGCGGGGCGAGCGTCCCCGAACCGGCAACTGGCTGGGATCGCTGGTCGTCCGGCGCTGCGAGCCTTTTACGACGGTCATCGAGCCATGGCCGACCGATGCCGACGGCCGTCCCCGCACCACGCTCGATTGCGGCCGGTTCCGGGGCCCCGCGCCGATGACGCTCGCCGCGATGTTTTACGCGCGGCGGCAGCTATCAATCTTCTCGCGGCCGTTGCCGGCAAGGCCTGAGGAGGTGTCGCCATGACCGCGCCCTCCGACCCGCCCGTCGCGGCGTTCGCGCCCTCCTATGCCCTGTCGCTCGCCAAGCTCGCCGGCTTCGTCGTCTCGGTCGCGGCGCTCGTTTGGGTGGTCGGCACCAACGAGGGGCCGTACACCTTCGCCGCCACCTTCGGCCTCGCGGTCCTTTACGCTCACGGCCTGGAACTCCAGCACGAGGCGCTGCACGGGATTTTCCTCTCCGGCGAGACCGCCAACCGCCTCGCCGGATCGCTGCTCGGTGCGCCGATGCTGGCGAGCTTCACCGACACCCGCATCCGCCATCTGCATCACCACCGTCACGTCGGAACGCCAGCCGACGTCTTCGACCGGAGTTGCCGGGATTTCGCCAGCCGACGCGCCCTCCTCCTCCATGTCTTCGACCCCGCTCGCTTGCCGGCGTTCCTGCGCGCGACGTTCGTTCTGGCCCGGGGCGGCCGTCCCGGCCCGTTCGGCTCCAAATCGCTCGCCCGGGCGCGAACCGAGCATCTGGCGCTCGCCGCGCTCGCCATCGGGCTGATCGTTGCCGGTGGCCTTCTCGCGCCGCGGCTCCTCGTCTTGGGATGGCTGGTGCCGGCCTTCCTCATCGCGCCGCCCTTGCACTTCCTGATGACCGCACCCGAACATCTCGGCCGCGATCCCGCGTCCCGCGACCTGACGCAAAACACCCGTTCCTATCGCGCCCCGGCGGTATGGAGCTATCTGGTCAATTACGACAATTACCATCTCGAACATCACCGCTATCCGGCCTTGCCGTTTCATCGCCTGCCCGCCCTTCATGCGCTGCGGACGGGCGAGCATCCCGGCGGACGCGGCTATGGCGCCGCGCTCCGCGAGGTGGCGGCGGCGATCGCGGCCTGCCGGCGGACGGGCTGAGCGGCCATGTGCGCAATCGCGGGATGCATCTCCTTGGCCCACGCGCCGGACTGCCGGGAATTGCTGGCGGCAATGCGCCATCGCGGCCCCGACGAGGCCCGCCAAGTCGTTGACGGTCCGCTCGCGATCGGTGCCGCGCGTCTGGCCATCGTCGATGCCGAGCATGGCGCGCAGCCGATGCAAGACGCTAAAAGCGGCATTGCCGTCGTCTTCAACGGCGAAATCACCAACGCGGCCGAACTCCGCGACAAGTTGAGCCGACGCGGCCATCGCTTTCGCGGCCGCTGCGACACAGAAGTCGTGCTCGCCGCCTTCGTCGCCTGGGGCGAGGCCGCGGCGGCGCGGCTCGCCGGGATGTTCGCGATCGCCGTGCGATTTCCCGATCGCCTGCTGCTCGTCCGCGACCGCCACGGCATCAAGCCGCTCGCCTTCCATTGCGAGGTGCGCGCCGACCGCTTCCTCTTCGCCTCCGAGGCCAGGGCGATCGCCGCCGTCCTACCGCGGCCGCCAGGCCTCGACGTGACGACCCTCGCCGACTTCTCGGTCCTCGGGACGCCGGTCGACGGCGCCACCTTCTTCGAGGACATCACCGAGCTCCGCCCCGGTCACATGATGGCGGTGACATTGCGCGGCGGCCTCCGCGTCGGGCCGCAGCGAGCCCTTGCCGACCCTCCCGGAACAGCCGTATTGCCCGCCCTTGCGATGGTCGACGAACGCGAGGCGGACGAACGCTTCGAAGCCGCTCTGATCGCCGCGGTTCGCCGGCATCTCCTGGCGGACACGGAGATCGTCGTCAGCCTGTCCGGCGGGCTCGATTCGGCGGTGCTGGCGCTGGTCGTGGCGGAGCTGACCGGTCGCCCGCCCCGGACCTTCACCGTCGCCGACGATGCGGACCATCCGGACCCGGTCGCGGCCCAAACGCTCGCCCGATCGCTCGGCGGCGCGCACGACTTCCTCGCCGTTTCGTTCGAGGCGTTTGTGGCGGCGATTCCGGCGACGCTCCGCGCCGTCGAACTACCCGATCTCGCCGCCGGCCCGCTCTTCGCGCTGCTCTGCCGCCGGATCGGCGCCAGCGCCCGCTGCTGCCTGAATGGCGAGGGCGCCGACGAACTCATGGGCGGTTATGCGGCTTACCGGACGCCGGAACGGTCGCTCGCCGTCATCGAGGCGGCGCTGCGGCGTGTGACGCGAGTCGGACACGCACCGCGCGAGGGCGTGCTTACCCGAATCGAGGCGCTACGGGCGGCGGCCACCACGGGCGGACTGCGCGACGCATTGCTCGCCCGCGACCGCGCCGATCCGCTGGAGCGCGGCCATCTGCAGCCGGTCGACCGGCTTTCGATGGCCGCCTCGGTCGAAATGCGGGTTCCCTATCTCGACGACGATCTCGTTGACCTTCTGACGACACTGCCGCCGTCGATGGTGGTCGGCCCGGCCGGCACGTCCGGCAAGGCGATCCTGCGTCGCTTCGCCGTTCGCCGCTACGGCAAGCGCGCCCGCGCCATCGTCACACGGCCGAAGCTGATGATGCCGGAAGCCGCACGTGGCCATTTGAACCGATTCCGGTCCCTGTGTGAGCGCGCCATCCCCGATCGCGCTCTTCGCTCCTCCGAATTCGGCGGTCTTTTCGACGATAAATCGGATTTTGTACTGTTCGAGATGTTTCGCCGTCAGGTCTTCGCCAAGGGCGAACTGTCCGACATCCAGGAGGTCACGGCGGAGATGGCGGGACGGCCCGAAGCGGCGCTGGCGGCCCTGTGAACACGCCGGCTCCGCTTCGAATGGGTTTCTGCGGCGCGGGCTGGGTGGTCCGCAATTGCTACCGGCCGGCGCTGGAGACCCTAGGCGGCCGGGTCGTCGTCGCGGCGGCGCTCGAACCGGATCCGGCGGCGCAGGCGGCGGCTCGCGACCTGTTTCCCGAGGCCCTGATCGTGTCGACGCGCGAGGATCTGTCGGCGGCGCCGATCGAGGCTGTCATCATCGCGTCGCCAAACCCCTGCCATGTCGACGACGCGGAAGCGTTTCTCTCGAGCGGCCTCGCCTGCCTGGTCGAAAAGCCGGTGCTGCGCGGTTCCGCCGATTGGGCGCGGCTGTCGGCGGCCGGCCGTCGCGGCGGGGCGGCGCTCGCCGCCGGCGTCGCCTGCCGTCACCGCCCCGACGTCAGCCGCTGGCTGGAGGGCGCGGCAACGATCGGCCCGCTGCGGCGCCTCGACCTGATCTGGCATCGCCAGCGCGGCGTTCCGGCGACCGCCTGGCACCTAGCTGAATCGCCCGGCTGGACCGGCGTCTTCGCCGATCTCGGCTCACACCTTGTCGATCTGGCCGGCGCCGCGCTTCGCTGGCGTACCGACGGGCTGGACATTCGTTTCGCGCGTCGGTCCCGCACAGGCCATGCCGCGCCCGCCGCATGGTACGATGGGACGGCGCCAGAACTCTCGCCCAGCGCTTTTGGCCCCGCCGACCGCTTCGAAGCAGAGGGGCGCGTCGCGGACTGCACCGTTCGTCTTTCCGTTCGCTGGCGCGACGAGACGCCGGGCGACCTCGTCCGGCTCGACGCGATCGGCGAGGACGGCGTCTGCCGGCTCGACGGCCTGTTCGGCTTCTCCGGAGAACGCCGGACCCCGCACCAGCGCGTCACCCTGAAGCGACGCGGCGAAGCGCCGGAGATTTCGGATTTCATGCCCGGCCCCGCTCTTCACGTCGCAGGTTTTGCGGCGATGCTGGAGGCATTTCAGCGCCGCGCCGCCGCCGGATGGCAAGAGCAACCAGACCTCGATTTTGCCGCCCGACTCGGCGATGCGATCGCAACGGCGCTGCGATGAGCGCGGTCCTCGCCGTCGACCTCGGGGGCACGTGGCTGCGCGCGGCGCTGGTCGGCCCGAACGACGATATCCGCAGCCGGATCGGCACGATCCCGACGCCGTCTGGCGCGCCGGATTGTGCCCGCGCGATCGCCGACGCATGGGAAGCGGCCGCGCGGCCGGCGCGGCTCGCCATCGCGGCGGCGCCCCATTGCGACGCGGCGGGTCGGGTGATCCGCTGGCCGAACCGCCCGGCTTATGAGGGCGAGACGATCCTACCTCCCGACCTTGCCGGGCAAGTCGATTTTCGCATCCTCGACGACGCCGCGGCCGCCGCCCTCGCCGCGCATACCGTGGGCACGCCGGACACGGCGCGCGAGACCACCGTCGTCTTCGCGATCGGCACCGGGATCGGCGGCGGCGCGGTCGTTGGCGGCCGGCTCCTGACCGGCCGGAGCGGCGCGGCGATGGCGGTCGGGCATATCAAGGTTCCCGCCGCCAGCGGCCTCGTCTGCGCCTGCGGCGAGATCGGCTGCCTACAGGCGGCGGCGTCCGGCCGGGCCTTGCGCCGCATGCTGGGCCAGTCCGACGCGGATGCCTTCGACATCTTCGCGCTACCGGCATCGATCCGCGATCCGGTTCTGGACCGCGCCGCCGACGCTTTGGCCGAGGCACTGGCGACCCTCGCCCGGCTGTTCGATCCGCACCGGCTGGTGATCGGCGGCGGCCTCGGCCTGTCGCCCCTGTTCGATCTATGTGCCGAGCGATTCACCGGCGGCGGACGGCCGCCGCCGATCCGGCATCCGCACGGCGCCGATGCCGCGCTCATCGGCGCGACGCGGGCGGGATTCCGCGCATTCGCTTGACGCGCGCAATCGCCTCCATAATACTACTTAAGGTTACATTCGAGGGTATCGATGCACGCCGATTTCGCCTCCCGCATTCCGGCCTGGCCCCGCTTCGATGAAGCGGACGAAGCCGCGCTGATCGATGTGCTGCGCTCGCGGCGCTGGTGGCGCGGCAATGGCGATGTCAGCGACCATTTCGAAACGGCTTTCGCCGAGTTTCTGAGTGTTGGCCATGTCCGCGCCGTCTCCCACGGCACGGCGGCTCTGGAGCTCGCCCTTGCCGCCCTCGGAATCGGCGCCGGCGACGAGGTCATCGTGCCGGCGACGACCTTCATCGCAACCGCCTCCGCGGTCTTGAGACTCGGTGCATGGCCGATTCCGGTGGACGTCGAGCCGGACACGCTCAATATCGACGTGGACCTGATCGAAGCGGCGATCGGCCCGCGCACCCGCGCCATCGTGCCGGTGCATATGGCCGGACAGGCCGCACGGATGCCCGAGATCATGGCGATCGCCGGCCGTCACGGCCTGTCGGTCGTCGAGGACGCCGCCCATGCCCACGGCGCCCGCGCCTTCGGTCAGGCGCTCGGCACGATCGGCGACGCGGCGATCTTCAGCTTCCAGTCCGGCAAGCTGATGACCTGCGGCGAAGGCGGCGCGCTGGTCACCAATCGCTCGGACATCGCGGCTGTGAGCTTCGCGCTGCATTCCTGCGGCCGGCCGAAGGGCGACACGGATTATCGCCATGTGATGCCCGCAACCAACATGCGGCTGACCGAGTTACAGACCGCCCTCCTCCTCGGCCAGCTTCGCCGCCTGCCGGATCAGATGACGCGGCGCGATCGGATGGCGCCGTTCTTCGAGGCACGGCTCGCCGAGGCCGGACTGCGACCGCTGGCAACCCGCCCCTATGTCGAGCGGCACGGCCGCTACATGGTGCTGGCCTGGTTCGACCCGGCCGATTTCGGCGGTCGCGACGCGGGCGCGCTATCGGCCGAATTGCGGGCGATGGGAATCCCGGTCTTCCGCTGCTTTCCGCCGGTGCACCGGACCGGGATGTTCGCGCCGGGCGCGCTTCGCAGGCTTGGCGGCATCGCCGGCGTGCCGCCCGACTATGCCGCCTTGCCGACACCCGTCGCCGACGCGGCGGCCAAATCGGTCATCTGGTTCTCGCATACGCTGCTGCTCGGCGACGAGGCGCTGCTCGCCGACATCGCGGCGGCACTCGCCTCGCTCAGGACAGCGGCACCGGCAAGCGCCGCGCCCGCCCGGCCCTCCGTTCCGGCGTGACCCCCGATGGGCCTCCCCGAAACCGGCTTCACCGCGTTATCGGAGACGTTCAGCGAAGCCTGTCTGGAGGAAAGCAGCGGCGCGGTCGTCGGCTTCGCCAGCTTTCAGGCCGCAGCGAGTCGGGCCACGGCGGCGGCGTTCGCAACGCAGGATGCGCGCGGGCAGTGCCTGGAACCCGGCGCCCCGGTGCTTCTCGCCGAAGACAGCGGCCTGTCGCTCTTGTCGAAGATCGTCGGTCTCTGGGATGTCGGCGCCGTCCCGCTGATCGCGCCCACTAGCGCAAGCCCGATAAGCGCCGCGTTGACGGACCAGATCGACTGGCGCTGGGATGGCGAGCGACGGGTGCTGCTCGGCGAACACGCTTCGCGCATTCGACCCAACGACCCCGAACCGGCCGGGATCATCCATCTGACCTCAGGCTCGACGAGGGCCCCGAAGCTCGCGCCCCGCAGCATCAAAAGCCTGCTCGACGAGGCTGCGCGCTACCGCGCCCGCTACGGCTTACGGGCGGGCGAACACGCACTCGTCGCCGCTCCGATCGGCCATTCCTTCGGTTTCGGCGCGTTGCTGGGCCTGGCCGCGTCGGGCGCGACCATCGCCGTGCCGCCGGTGTTCAACGCCCGACGTCTGGCGCGCGCCCTTCTCGCCGGTCGTTACGCGGCCGTCATCCTCACCGCCCCGATGGCGCGGCTGCTCGCCGCGGCCGCCCGCCGGATCGACCTGCCGGCCATTCCAGGGCTGCGGCTGGCGATCGCCGGGGCCGGTCCCGTCTCCGATGCCTTGTCGGACGATTTCGTGGCAACGTTCGGCTGCCCGCTCGGCCGCAATTACGGCTGTAGCGAAACCGGCGCGACATTCGGCGAAGCGGCGGCGCTGCCCGGAGGCGTCATCGGCCGGCCCTTCGACGGCATTCGTGTCCTCAGCCCTTCCGGCGGCGAGACGGCCGAACTCGTCCTCGACCTCGGCCACGCGGTGCTCGCCGCCACGGAGCCGCCTCTGTCCGTCTGGCGCAGCGGCGACAACGCCTACCGCCTGCCGGACGGGACGATCCGCCTGCTCGGCCGGCGCGACGCCCGACTGAAGGTCAACGGCCGGAGCATCGATGGCGACCGCCTGGCCAACGCCGCCCGGGCGGCTCCCGGCGTTACGGATGCCATCGCCCTCGTTCTCCAGGCGCCATCGGCGCCCGACCGCGACTATCTGGTGCTGGTCTGCGAGGGCGACGGGATCGCGCCCGACCAGCTGGCAGCAACGATCGCCGGAGGGGGCGGGCCGATGCCGCACAAGATCGCGACGCTGAAGCGCTTTCCCCGCACCGCCGCCGGCAAGCCGGATCACGCGGCGCTCGGAGCGGCGATGGTTTCCGGCAAGGCGCGGCGGATCGCTTGCCCGCCTTGGATCAAATGACCGGCACCGACCCCGCGACGCCCAATGCGCCCGGCACGACCGCCCTGCTCCTCCCGCATTTTTCGCCGGCGCCCGACGGCGTCATCACCGCCGGCGGAAGGCCGCTGCCTCTTGATTCCGACATGGCCGCGCTGGCCCGGCTGTTGACGGCGGAGACCCCCCTCGGCGACCTGCCCGCAACCCCGGCCGGCGCGGAGCGCGCGCTTGCCGATCTCGTCCGAAGCGGCCTTGCCATCGTGCTGCCGCCGCCGGTCGCCGCCAACCCCGGCGCCGGCGTCGACCTCATCCTGTCGCCGCATGTCGACGACGCGGCGCTGTCGCTCGGCGGCATGCTCGCCGAACATCGCGGCGACGGACGCCGCCGCATCGTCTGCAACGTCTTTTCCGACCAGGCCTATCAGAGCGGACTGCGCGCCCCCACGCACACCCTCGCCGCGCTTGCCGCAGCGGAGGATCGCCTCGCCGGGCGTATCCTCGGCTATGAGAGCCGCGATGGCGGCCTTGCCGGCGCGCAGGATCGCCACCGCCTGCCGCTCGCCCGCACGCTCGGCTGGACAGAGGCAAGCGTCCGGCTCGAGTCGACGTTTTGCCGGGAGATCGCCGACCTCGCGGCGCGCATCCTGGACCTCCTTGCGCGGGAGCCGGCGACGGGCGATGTCCGGCTGTTCGCCCCGTCCGGCATCGGCGGTCATCTCGACCATCTGCTGGTCCGGCTTGCCGTCTGCGACCTTCTTGCCGACGGCGCACTCGATCCGGCCCAAACGCAATTCTACGAGGATCTACCTTACGCGGCGGCCAACATGCCCGGCGCGGACGCGCCGGCCGGCTTCGCCCCGGCCCTTCGCGCATTAGGCCCCCCGGCCCTTGCCGCCAAGCTCGCCGCGCTGCGGGTGTTCCGCACCCGGCTGCGCGGCCCGCAGATCGCGCTATGCCGCCGGCACGCGGTTCTCCTCGCGGGCGGAACCGGCGCGGCGGAACGGGTTTTCCGCCATTCACGCGCAAGGATGGGCCCAGCAACCATGGACAGAAACGCCGCGCTCGGCTCTATGGCCCCATGAGTGCTGACGATCACCCCCAAGCCGACCCGGCCCCGCCCGCCGGCGACCTCCTCGCCGATGTCGCCAAGGCGACCGAGCTTCGCGAAGGCCGCGAGGGCGTCGCGACGGTCCTGCGGATCGTGGCGAATGACGGCCCGCTGGCGCTGCGCGATCTGGCGCGGCTCGCGCGCATGCCGCTGCCCGTGGTCAGCGCCATCCGCCGCGAGCTGGAAACCCTGAGGCTGCTGGAGCGCGGCCAGGGCGTGGCGCTGTCGGATACCGGCCGCACCTTCGCCCGCGACAGCCTCGGCCTCGCAGCGCAACCCGCATCCGCCGTTCCCGTCCGCACCCCGCGCGCCCGCTTTGACGATGCCGGCGACACGCTCGATCCCGTCCTCGCGCCGCTCTTGCCGGCGATGCAGGCCCATCTCGCCGACGGGCCGAAAGTCGACGTCACGCTCGATCAGGCGCCCTGCACCGCCGAGACGGCACTCCGGCGCGCTTTCGCCATGCACCGGGCGGGCGCGCTCGCCGGCCGGCGCATCCTGCTTCTCGGCGACGACGATTCCCTATCGATCGCCATCGGCCTCGTCGCCGGCGTCCTCACTGCCCCGCCCCGCCGCCTGACCGTCCTGGAGATCGACCCCGAGCGCCTGGCCCATCTCACACGCGGCGCCGCCCGCATCGATTTCGCCTTCGAGCGCATCGCCCACGACATGCGCGATCCCATCCCCGAGGCGCTGCGCGGCGGCTTCGACGTCGTCGCGACCGACCCGCCCTATACGCTGCCCGGCATGGCGCTGTTCGTCGCGCGCGGCATCGAGGCGCTGGCGGCCGGCCCCGGCCTGCCAGTGTTCCTCTCCTATGCCGATCTGTCCCCCGACGACCGGCTCGACCTGCAGGCACGGCTGACCGAGCTGGGGCTGGCCGTCCTGCGCATGCGCCCGTCCTTCAACCGTTATGGCGGCGCCTCGATCCTCGGCTCGGTCGGGCAGTTGATCGAGCTGGAGACCACCAGCCGCACCGCCTCGCCGATCGCCGGCCAGCGTTTTGACGGCGCGATCTATACCGGCGAAATCCGCCCGCGCCTGCGCCGCTATCGCTGCAAGGCCTGCGCCACGCTGGTTCCGGTCGGCGCCGACCAGGCCGTCACGACGATCGAGGCGCTGAAGGAGGCCGGCTGCCCGCAATGCGGCGCCCACATTTTCGAGCGCCAGCGCGGCGGCAAGAAGGGCCGCGGTGGGGGTGAGGCGGTCATTCGGTATTGACGGCCACGACTGACAGGAAAGCGCCTATGCCGGTCGTTCGCTTTGGTGCGACAATTGCCCGAAAAGCTGACATATCCAAGGCTGCACCTAGCGGCACCTTGGCGCCACTAGCAGCAAGCCACGAGGCGCTGGTCCAGCGAACTTCCTAGTGGCGCAAGCGGCGTCGAACCCCGGCCTCAGTGTCGTGTTGGTTCGCTTCCCTCTCATACGTCTTGACCATCCCTCTGAGCAGCGAGGAGGAGAGCATGGGATGCGTGAATTGCAGTGCATCGGCCCAGTCTCGATACTTGTGAGCGAGTTCGCGTTCCTGCTCCCCGCCTTCCCCGCGCCAGTGGACGCCGCGTAGATTGTAGAGACCGGCGTGTGCGCCTTCGAAAATCTTCTCGGACTGAAGCTCCTCCATGACGTTTCGCACGGGCTCGCATGGCCAAATACCATCGTCCCCTGTTGGCGCAAGTGCGAAAAGGTGTCCTATATAGACGTCGCAGATGTCGAGGCGATCAATCGTGGCGCTGGTTTCTCGAACTTTTGCGATCCAAGCTGAGAGCTCTGCCTTGCTTAGATCGTCATTTGCGTCGTGTCCGGGGATTCTCTTCATCCGGTTCAGCAAGCTATAGCCTTTTTGCGACAGATCGTGCCTGCCTTCGGGCATCATGTATTCGGGCGGGTCTTCGCCGCCACTCTTTCGCCGAGTTGCCCAGGCTAGAGCCTGAACCCACATCTCAGGGTGGGTTTCGACATAGCGCTCCAGATTGATGATGTTGCCTTTCTTACGGCCGAACGCCTCCGTCAGCACGTCAATATACGCGAATTCCAATCCGGCTTTCTCATCGAGCGTCACATCGGGATTGCCATCTAGCAGGGCGAACGCCTCTTTGAGGTGATGGCTACTCAGCTGGTACTCGCCGGGTTTGTCATTTCCACTCTGGGCGATCCCCCGAAGGATTTCGACTAGCAGCGCGGGCCTCACGGCCGCGAGCTTGAAGTCAATGGCGGCGAAAGCGGCGCGCGGGCGTTTGGCGCGCAAGAGCCGTTCTACGGACTCGTTGTTGTCGTCCTCAGAATCCCAAATCCATGTCGGATGCACGGCCTGCCAGTAGTCAGCTTGGCCTTTCGTAGATAAGGCATCGACATGGCTCCACGTCGCCGGCTCGTAGAGCGCTAGTAGCAAGAGTCGCACCCGGTCTGATTCTTCGAGGTCTGCCAGAACAGCCCTCATCAATTTCTCGCGGTCTTCGAGCGGTACGCCTCTCAGCGATCCGAACACCAAGTTCTGGCGCTCATTGGAAAGCTGGTTCGCGCCCGGACGCAGCGCCTCGATGATGAAGGTAGCAATACCCTCTCTACTCAGTACGTTTTTGACGAAGTGAGCGCCAATCTGGCCTTGGGCGCTGCCTTTTTCGGCCAGCGCGAAGATGCCGTCCAGACCGCGGCTTTCGTAGATCGCTCGGAGCGCGTCGATCCGCAGCTTCTCGATCCTTTCTTCGCGTGCGCGAAAGTCGAAATCAGCTTCCTCACGCTCATCTGCGGATTCTTCGACCCACGCCTGGCGGAATAGCCACTCATGCTTGCTGACAACGTCGGCGGGCTCGAGGGAATCGTAGACATTTCGCGCCGTTCGCGAGAGCGCAGCAAAGTCAGCAGTGGAGCCGCGTTTCCGCCCCCGGCGCGAGAGAACGGTTACGCGAATCTTCTCGCGTACTACAGCGATGTCGTCATCACTCGGCTCGATGGCATGCCAAGCTTTGAGGATGTCCCACACCTGCTCCTGGTAGTCGGCACCGAGAATGTGGAGCCGCTCGATCAGGTCGCAGATCATCGCCGCAGTATATGCTGGCTGCGACAGCGCCATCTCTACCATGGCCTTTTGAAATTCGTAGGCCGGTCCCATCATTTTGAAGGGCTCGCCTGCGCCGTAGCCATCGGAGCGCCACTTAGGCTTGTGGGAGTAGTCGCCGACGTCGCCGTAAGTGCCGAACTGGCCAGTCACAACGCTCCAGCCGGCACGCGGGTATTTTTCCATCAGCTTCGCTACGGCGCGGACCCGCTCGTCATGCGCCGCCGCGGTTTGCGGCATCCATGATCGGAAAATCCCGCCGAGTGAGTTGATTGGTTTGTTGGACCAATTGTCCTTGAGCTCGACCTCCGAAAGCTTTCCCAGAACCAGAACGGTACGGAGAAAAGTCTCCTTACTCCAGGCAAGCCCCTCAAGTGCCCAGAGCAGTCCTGTGCGTACGATTGCAACCCCTAGAAGACCATCGTCCACCGGACGGAGCAGCCCGAACACTTCGGGGTTGTCTTCGCGAAGATCATCTTCGAGAATTTTTAGGAAGGCGTCCGGCGAGGCCTCCGCATAGATGGGAAGGTCGCGGTCGTTTGCTTCGAGTTTGCGTGTCGTCAGCGGCAGTAGCACATCACGCACTAGGCGATCAGCCTGCAACGCGCCGTCAAAGCCAAACCGGCTTCCAAAGAGGTGCTTGCCGTGAACCGCCAGCAGCACCAGAGTTTCACCACAGCCACTTCGTAGCGCGCCCGAAAATTCGCGGCGTTTGCCTTGGGCATCGGCCCACCAGCGATCTTTCTCAGGGATATCGAGCGAAGGATCATCCTCGCTGAGCACGATTCTCGCCAAGCCGAGGAAGTGCTCCAGATCGGAAAGGGTGATGGCGTAGGCGATCGCGAACAGAGCGTCGATCTTCGAGATGACGCCGCGATAAGTGCCTACTGACCAGACCGGAGAGTCATTGACGCGGAGCAAGTCCTGCAGGCGACGTTCAATATCGTCATAGGAGAGAGTTCCTCCAGTGAGCAAACTCACCGCTTCCTTGTCCGACACGTTGGACGAATTCCATGCGCCGACCAGAACGAGCGGGACGAGGGAGGCAGCCAAGTGGGGATCGGACGCCCAGCCCGGCGTCCTTACACCTTCAACCTTTGCGAGCCGGCGGCGGAGCACGGTGAGCGAGTGGCCAGATTCATGTTCCAGCCGCTTGATGTCGTCGCGCTCCATCCCCATCGCTTCGAGGCCCTTTTGGAAGACTTCGTACCCGACCGGCTCCAGCGTTATGTCGGGATCTTCGTTGGTCGCATTCCTGGGATAAATCACGATGGAGCGCAGCTTGTGGACGAGGGGACCGAGCTCCTTCTCGACGTCCCGCGTATGCACGACGGCGATAAAGTCCTGGGTGCCCTGCGCGAGCTTGGGGAGCGTTCCTGTCTGATCGAAAACCAACACGCGGTCTCGGTCCGCGAGCAGCTCGGCGTTCCCAAATGCCTGCGCCAGCAGCGCCAGCGCCTCTTCAACGGAATCCGCTGAAATTACGAACGGAGCGCCGGCCGGCTTGGCGAGGAAGGCTTTCAGTTTCGGCACAGCCGATTCCGTCGCCGTTGCTAAGAGTTCGGGCGCAAGTGATGGGTTGGCGACGCCTGCCCATTCGTCCCACGCCTTGTCGAGCGATTTCGCCCCTTGCGAAGGCCTCAGCGCTTCACCCGCGAACCACGCCTGCGCCGATGGCGACTGCTCGAGCCATTGCTCGAGGTCGCTGGCGTCATAAGCCCTGACATCCCGCCAGAGTTTCTTGGAACGCATCTCCTTGATCCATTCATCTTTCCCGGGCCAGCGGCGCGGGGTAGCAAAGATGAAGGTGATGTTCTTCCGCTCAGCAGGCTTGTGAGCCTTGACACTCTTGGCGAAGTCGCCGTCCGCCTTTCTCTTAACGTCCTGGGTGACACCAAATTCCCAGCCCGACTCGCCCGCTGGGACCCACGGCGTGCCGGCCGTGGCCCTGGTAAACCCGTCCCAACCCGGACGCTCAGCGTCATCATTGCCGGGGAAGTCCACCTGCCCGAGTCCGGCGCCTGTCGAATGGACAAGTGTGCGCAGCAGCACGGAGAGGCGAATCCGGGCCGGTATGTTGTGGTCCGCCCATGCCACGATCTCATTTGCCTTGATCGCAAGGAAGGGCGGGACATATCGCTTTGTGCCGGCTGGAGCCCCTTCCGTGGCGGCGGCTGCAGCGTCGTGTTCGGCCTGCATCTTGAGAAGGGTCGCTTTCGGGATGGAGAACGCAGCCTCGATCCGCGAGGCCATATGGTCAGTGGCCGATACCTTACCGTTCAGGAAGTTGGACACCCCCGGCCTGCTGATGCCTATGAGCTTGGCCGCCTCTGTGACATTGATCTTGCGCGGAGCGAGATAGGTCTCGCGGAACCACAGGCCGGGATGCTGTGGGGTGTCTGTCACGTTGGGCGTCCTCGGCTAGGGGCTGATCTCGCAGTTTGTATGGTGTAAGGCAACACTTAACATAAGACAAGTGTGGCGATTAGCGTCCCTGTTCGACGCAGAGCCTCCGGCGAATGCGCTTGCTTTTGCGTGGAACACTAGGGCTCAGCCAGTGACCGCTGGGGCCCAGTTGCTGCCACCGAGGATCGTCAGGGATAGGTCCGCTTTTCATTAGCACAGGCCAGAACCGGACAGGCAGCTTCCTGACGGCCATTGCTGAGAAGATGCCAGGCCGCTTCCGGCCCAAATCCGCCGCCGCCCAAAAAATTTCTCCCCACCCTTTCCGCCTCCCGCATACTTGCCTCACCGCCGGCCCACGGAACGGGCGCGAATGATCACCGGGATCGTTCGTTGGGCCAAGGGGAGAAATCCCTGGCGGGCGGTGTCCGCGACGGGGCTTCTTCCGGAGAAGTGCCCGGCCCGGACGACCCTTTGCTCCGCCGGACCGTCCCCCACTAACGAGGGGTCTGCGGATCGGTCCGCTTGAGGCCCCGCAAGGGCCGAACAGCCGGCAGCGCATGGCGCCCCATGAAAGTGCGGGGGGCGCCATGTCGAAGGGTTGGTCAAACGCCGCGCGGGATGCCGGAGGCGGACCGTATGACGTAAAACAGTCGGAGGGTTCGCCTCCGGCGTCCCGCCGCTTGTAAGGGCGGCATCAATTGGACAAGGCAGACGAAGCGGAAGGAGGAGCCAGTGTCGGGGAATGCATACGCCGGCCGTGAACGCGGTGCGGGCGATGACGCGCGTCTTGCTCCCTTCCGAGGAAAAAGGCAGCAGCCCTCTGCACTTCGTCATCCTCGCGCTTGCGCGGGGATCCATGCCTCCGCGCGGGTCGTGGCCGCTCGGGTGACGGAAGAGACGCGTATTTCCGGGACCGGTCTGGCGGCGGCAACGATCTGGCATGGATCCCGGCTTGCGGCCGAGGATGACGAGGCAGGTGATGCCGTCCGCCTCCCTATGCGCCCGCCGAACTGCCCCGCCGCACCGCCGCCACCAGCGCGGGGACGCCGTCGATCACCTCGATCTCGGCCATGGTCAGGCGGACACCGAATTCGGCCTCCAGCGCGAAGACGATGCGCACCAGGGCGAAGGAATCCCAGGCCGCGACCTCGTCAGTGCGGGTCGTGGGCGTGATCGCACCCGGATCAACGCCCAGCACGTCGGCGACGAGCGCGGCGACGCGGGATTCGATGTCGCTGTCGGTCAGGGTCGTCATGATGGCCTCGTCCCTCGTCTCATGATCCCTCCGTGCGATCGTCGATCGTCAGCCCGTCGGGAGCCGCCACGCCGGCCGCGTTATCCGCCGGGTCGAGATCGAGAACCCAGCGGCCGCCGTCCTGGCGGAAGCCGGCCGCGGCGAACAGGCCCCGCGCCGGGCGGTTGCGTTCCATCTGCTCGACCGTCCCGCCGACCCGCCGCGCGCCCAGCGCCGCCGCGCGCCGGCAAAGCACCGCGAGCATCGCCGTCTCGACCCGCCGCTGCAAGGCCCGGCAGGAGAGATAGAGATTGCGGATGACGACCGCCTCGTCCGCGCGATCGGCAAGAAGCAGCCCGACGATGCCGTGGCCGCCGAAGACATCGTCGAGCCGCACCAGGAAATCGAGGGCACTGCTTCGCCGGCTGAGTTCCATCTCGTTGGGCCGCTCGGCGGTGAGCACGAACTGGTTGACCCGCCGCGCCAGTTCCGCCGCGCGCGGCCGGCTCGCCGCATCGAGCGGCAGGATGGTGAGCCGGGTTTCGAGGCGTGCGAGGAACGCCGCCGCGTCGGTCTCGGTGGCGCGCAGGCGCTCGACCTCGGCGCGGCGCTGATAATGCGCGGCACGGGTTTCCAAGGGCACCGGCCGTTCCCCCACGGCCAGCAGCGGATCGGCGAGCAGCATTGCCGCGAAGCCATCCGGATCGGCGAAGCGCCGCACGTCCATCGCCGGAAACCGCGCCGCGACCCGCGCGCAATTGACCGGATCGTCGTCGATGAGGAGCGTGTGTTCGGCCGCCAGCCCAAGCTGGTCGAGAAGGGCGGCGACCAGATCCGCCTTGTCGGCCCAGTCGACCGCCAGGGCGGCAAAGCGCGGAACGCCGGACGGCGCGTCATGGGCGAGATCGGCGAGCGCGCCCCGCGCCACCTCGGCCTCGTTACGGCTTGCCGCCGCGATCACCAGACCGCGCTCCGAGAGATTGGCAAGCGCCGCCGCGTAAGTCGCGTGCAGCGCCAGATCGCCATTTTCGCCGGCGACGCCGCGCCACAGCGTATCGTCGAGATCGGTGATCAGCAGCTTCGGCGCGGTGCCGGCGATCCCGGCTATAAAGCCGGCGGCGGTATCGGCGATGGCATCGGCGCCGCGCTCTGACGGGATGGTGCCGAGGCTGGCGGCAAAGCGCGTGTCGAACAGCGGCGCGTTGTCGGCAAGCTCCGGCGCCACCGGACAATGGAAAACACCGGTGCCGGCGTCGCCCGTCCCGGCCGCATCCGTCTCGCCGACGATCGCGACGGGGCATTGCAGGGTTTCGGCGAGGCTTGCCGCGACTCGCGCGGTTTCGTCGTGAACGGTTTTCGTGCCGGTCGCGGCGATGGAGAGGATGGCGCCGTCGAAACGCCCCTGCCCGGCCGCGTCCCGCGCCCGGTCACGGGCCTCGGCCAGCCCCTCCACCGCGACGGTCTCAAGGGCGAAGCCGGCGATCGCGAAGGCAAGACGCAGCGCGTCATCGATGGCGCGCGGCTGATAGGAGGTGACGAGGAAGAACCGCGCAGGACGCAGCGCGGCGACGGTCTCGGCCTCACGCAGCAATGAAGCGGCCCGCGCCGTCCCCAGCCGCTCACGCGCTGCGCGCAGACAGCGCGACATGGCGCCGCGCCCGGCCTCGGCCGCCTCGCGGATGGCTGCGGCATCCGGCGGCGCGGCGGCCGGCGCGAACCACCACCAGGATGGCGCCTGGCTATCCCTCGGCATCGCGGTGAGCGGTCACGGCTGGAGCGGCTCGATCTGCCGGGTGACGTAGCTGCGCTCGACCAGCCCGTCCGGGCACAGAAGCCGCGCGATCTCATCGATCGTCGCATCCTCGTCCATGTCCGGATTGCACAACAGCACGTCGACCAGCACCATTTTATATTCCGGCCAGGTGGTCAACATGATGTGCGACTCGGCGAGGAACACCACCAGCGTGATGCCGTGCGGGACATAGCGCTGGGCATGCTCGCCGATGATCGTCGCGCCGCCGGCTTTCGCCCCGGCGAGCGCCGCGTCGCGCAGCGCCACATCGTCCTCGATCGCGGCCGAACAGTCGCGCATGTCGGCGAGGACTTGGCGTATTCGCATGATTGCACCTTATGATTGCGAGGGCGAATGCCAGTGCCGCCATCGGCCCTGTTCAATTCGCTCGGCTCGCTATAGTCACGCGCCATGCGGGCCGCAACCCCGCGCCACCACCCGCGCGCGACAGTTGCGCGGTTCCTGTCGACGACCGGAGCGCCCCGTCATGGCCGACCGTCCACCCGCCGCAGCCGCACCGAGCGGCCTCGTCTTGCGCGAATTTCGCCTGTCCGATGTCGAGGCGGTCGCGGGATTCGAAGCCGCCATCGCCGTGAAATCCTTCGCCGACGAAGCGGTCACCGACCCGGCGCACTACCGCAAGAAGCTGACCAAGCTGATCAAATATGGCGGCGACTGGACCAAGGTGGCCGAACAGGACGGACGTATCGTCGGCTGGGTCTGGATGGCGCCGCGCCAGAACTTCATCACCGGCGACACCTACGCCGACTTCCGCTCGATGTACGTCGATAGCGAACGGGCTGGCCCCACCGCCGCGATCGCACTCTTGCGCGCCGTCCTCGACCATTGCCGGGAGGCCGGCTACACCCGGATCGTCGGGCGCACGGCCAGTTCCAACGATGCGATGCGCGCGCTTTACCGTCTGGCCGGCTTTGAGGAAAAACATATCGTCTACGAGATGGACATCGCCCCGTCTTCGAGGCGCAGCGTGCCAGGACGCGCGCTTGACTGACATGTAACCCACGGTTGCAGATTTTCAAGGCCCATGCCATCGTGTTCCACGAGACAGGAGGCCGAAATGAAGCGGTTCCTCTATCATGACCTGATTGTCGCGGGGAACTGGTGCAACCTGAAATGCAGCTATTGCACCAGCGTCGCCGACGCGGGCGATTTCGGCGAGGCGACCTCGGCGTCGGCCAAGAAACGCGGCGCATCGATCGCGGTACCCGATGTCCTGGCCATGCTCGATGGGCTTCGCCGTCATGTCGACGCGCCAGTCATCAGGGTCAGCGGCGGCGAACTGTTCCTGCTGGCCAATGCCGCCGATCTCGTCACGGAGCTTTCCGCGCGCTACGCCCATGTCCAGGTGCTGACCAACGGCACCGAACTGACGCCGGCGATCGTCGCGCGCCTGTCCGGTCTCGGCAATGTCGGCTTCAACCTCTCGCTCGACGGCCACACGCCTCAGATGAACGCCATGCGCTGGCGCTCGCCCCGGCTCGGCGAACGGGTGATGGCGGCGCTGGAAGCGATCGCGGCCGCCGGCCGGCCGCTGGAGATCACCATGGTGGTCAGCGATGCCAATGCGGCGCATCTTTGCGACTTCCTGGCGTTCCTCGCGACGCTGCCCTGCCGGGTGGTGCTGATCCCGATTCCGGTGCGCGGCTTCCATGCCGGTCGGCTGTTCGGTCTGGCATCTCGGTGGGCCTTCGCGGAGGCTCTGCGAAACCTGCCCGGCGACTTCGCCCCCGTGCTCGGCCCCGCCGCCTACTATCACCGGCTGGCGGATTTTCTCGATCGGGAGAACGGCGTTCGCCGTCACCGCTGCCATCTGACGGCCGCCGCCGTGCAATTGTTCGACACCGGCGCGATCACCCCCTGCCCGGTCGGCTGGACGGCCGAGATCGCCAATGTCCGCCGCGACGGGATCGACGCGGCGAGCGCCGTGATCGGCGAGCACAAGCTCTACGATCTAATGCAGCGGGACCCGCCGCGGGTGCCGGTCTGCCGCAGCTGCTTCAGCCAGGCGGATGTCATCAACCTCTATCTCGACGGCGCGATCGATCTGGAGGAGCTGGCGGTCATGCCGCTCGTCGCCGCGCCGGCGGCGCGGCAAAGGCTGATCGAACTGAAAGCCGCCCGGACGCGAGCGCTTCAGGCGCCCGCCGAAGCCCGCGCGCGATTTGCTGCGCCAGCGGAGTCGGGGTCGGCGTCGGCCGTGACCGTCGCGGCCGAGCGGTAGACCGTCGACCCAGCCCCCACGGCCAGAAGCCGCGCCGCGGCGTCGATCGTGTCGCAGGTCGGCAGCAATGTCAGCACAAGACAATCGGCGAGCCAGGGCGGACGGGCGTTTTCACCGTCGTCGCGCCCGGTATCGCCCGCGACATGGCGGCAGAGTTCGTCGACCCGTTGCCAGTCGCCCTCGTCGCAGGCGCGCAGCATGGCCGCGAACAAAGCCGGACGATCCGCCAGCGCCACGGCGAAATCCGCCAGCCGCCGCAGCCGTTCGGGCTCGACGTCGAAAGCCGCGTCGCCTACGCCGCCGTTCTCGTACAGCGCCACGGCGGCGCCCGTCGCCGCGATCAATCCCTGCACGGACCGGTTGCGCATCAGCCGGTCAGCGAAAAACAGCCGGGTGCGCGGCGACAGGCGGCGGTCAGGGTCGACGTGTTTCGCCGCCTGGCGCAGGTCGCGCGGCGTTAACGCCAGGCTGGCAAATGTGTCGGGGATCGCGAAGGGCAGATAGATCAGCGCCAGCGCCATGCCGGCAAGCTCCGCCCCGGCGCCCGGCGCCGCCTGGGCAAGCCGTTCCGCGCAGGCCTCAAGGCATGTCTCCTCGCTGTGCAGCAGACGCGCCAGGCTGTCGGCATCGAAGCGCCCGCTGGCCAGCGCCTCGCAGGCAACCGCCAGCGAGCGGAGCTGCCGCCCGTCGCGATCATCAACCAGATCCGAAAAGACATGGCCGCGATCGACGATCTGCTGCTTGGCCGCGAATTCGCGCAGCATCGAACGGCCCCAGGCGCGCCGGAGGCGATCGGTCTGAACCGCAATCATCGAACCGCAGGTCTCATGCCGTTACGCTATCTAAGGTTGTATATCGAAGCAACCAGAGATAGTATTTCCGTTGGATATGTCGGAGAAACGGGTGGGCGGCATGGAAACCAACCAGGACGGGATCGCGGCTCGCCAGTTGGAGGACCAACTGGCGCAAATCCTCGAAAGTCTCTGCGCGCCGAACGAGATGGTCCGGCGGGACGCCGATCTGCGCACCGACAGTTTCGGCGCGATCGGGCTGACGTCGGTCGATTATCTCGAGTTCATCCTCAACGTCGAGACCGAATTGAACATCGACGTGCCGGACGAGGCGCTGATGGACCCCGCCCTCGCCTCCGTGCGGCTCTGGGCCGGCTATCTCGCCCGGCACCGCGACGAACTGGCGACGCCGCTGGTCGGCGCCGCGACGGCCTAGATGCCCGGCGCCCCGCTTCGGGTCGCCCTCGTCGGACCGCGCGAGGACCCCTTCACCGACGATCCCGACCGCGAACACCGCGAGCGGATGCTGCGCAGCTTCGAGGAGATCTGCCGGGACATCGTCACCTTCGGCACCGACTACACCCTGTCGCGCGAGTTCCTAGGCATCGAATATCTGGCGGCGACGCTGCGCCGGGAAGGCCGCCGGGTGGCGGTCGTCGGCGCCGGCAACGAGGGGCTCGACGACAAGGCGCTGATCGCGCGGCTCACCGCCTTCGCGCCCGATATCGCCGGCTTCTCGCTGCTCTACGATTTGCAACTGAAGAGCGCGCTGACCGCCGCGCGGGCCCTGAAACGCGCAAGGCCCGAAACCTTCATCGTCTTCGGCGGGCCGCTGGCCTCGGCGATCTCGGCGCTGCTGCTCGACACCTTTCCGTTCATCGACGCCGTCGTCGAGGGCGAAGGCGAAGCGGCGATGGCGCGGCTGGCCGACGCTGTCGAAGGGCGCTGCGCGCTGGACGCGGTTCCCTCGCTCGTGCGCCGCTCGGAAGGCGGCATCGTCAAGCATCCCCGCGCGACGCCGGCCGACCTCGACACGCTGCCGCATCCCGCCCGCGACATCGTCGCCGCGATCCGCCAGCGCGGCCTGCCGGTGCCGAGCGCCTATCTGACGACATCGCGCGGCTGCAAGGCGTTCTGCACCTTCTGCACGGTACCGAATATCGTGCGCGGCATGAGGGACGGCGTCTACCGGATGCGCGACCCGCGCGGCGTCGTGGATGAGATCGAGGCGGTGACACGCGACCACGGCGTCACGCGCTTCTACATGGCCGACGACAATTTCCTCGGCTATGGCGAAGCGAGCAACCGGCGCATGCTGGCCTTCGCCGACGAAATCCTCGCGCGCGGCCTCAAGATCAACTTTCACGCCGAATGCCGGGTCGATTCGCTGGTGCCGGCAACGCTGGTCCGGCTGCGCGAGGCCGGTTTCGACCAGATCCTTTTCGGTCTGGAATCCGGGTCGACCAAGACGCTGAAGCGCTGGGCCAAAGGCCAGACCGTGGAACAGAACGAAGCGGCCGTGGCGTTGGCGCGCGAGCTCAAGCTCGACCTGATGCCGAGCATGATCCTGCTCGACTGGGAGTCCGGCCTGGACGAGGTCGAGGAGAGTATCGGCTTCATCGAGCGCACGCGGCTGTGGCGCTCGAACCAGCCGTTGTGGCTGGTCAACCGGCTGAAGGTGCATTGCGGCACAGCCGCCGCGCGGCGCTACGACAATGTCCGGGGCAAGCCGGATTTGCCGCCGGTCGACGCCGGCGACCCCGGTAGCCTGGCGCGTTGGTGCGCCGCCGCGACCTATCAGCGAACGCCGATCGAAGACCCTCATGTCGCGGCCTTCTGGTCGGCGTTGAACGGCGAGGCGAACCGCTGGTCGGTGCTGATCGACGAAGTGCTGCCGCCGCTGCTCAAGACGCTGCGGGAGACATCGCGCGACACCGGTCGGGGCGACGCCCTGGCCCGCATCAAACGGATCGCGACGTTCCGGCGCTCCGTCGGCGGCGCGCTCGCCGGGCTCATGCGGCAACTTGTCGACGCAGCGCAGGAACAGGAAAACGCCAGTCATCGCCCCGAAGGCCTCGACGGCGTCGCCCGCCGCTTCGTCGAAGGGTTCGAGACCGAGCTGTTCCCCGAAGGGCTCGACGCCTGGCTCGCGCCCAAGCCGACGGGTCTGGTGGCGATGCCGGGTGCGGCCTCGCGGCCGTCAGCGCGACCGACCGGGGCCATGCCGGCGAAGATCGTCTAGACGAATGGGCGTTCCCGACCTGTCGGTGATCATCCCGACATCGGGCAAGCCGGAGCGGCTCGTGCTGGCGCTGCATTCGCTGATCCCGCAGACGCTTTCTCCGGGTCGCTTCGAGACCATCGTCGTCGCCGACGGACCAGCCGCCGGCACCGAAGCGGCGGTGGCAACGGTTCGCGCGGCGGGACTGGCTGTCCGCCTTCTGCGCATGGCCACCAAGGGTCAGGCGGCGGCGCGCAATCATGGCGCGGCCGCCGCGCTCGCTCCGATGATGCTGTTCATGGATGACGACGTGCTGCTGTCGCCGGACTATCTCGAGACCGCCCTCGCCCATATTGCCGACCAACCGAACCGCGTGGTCCGCGCGCCGGTCTATCTGCTGCGCTATCTGGCGCCGTTCCGCGATCCCGAACGCGGCATCCGCTATGACGGGCGGGCACTCCAGCCCAATTCGCGGCTCACCCAACAGCTCGTGTCCCGCCAAGCCATCGTCGATGACTGGCCGTCGATCGCCCGTCAATGCGTCCACCGCAACCGGTTCGAGCGGCTGGTGAGCGACACGCTCGCCAACGGTCCGGCCGCCCATCGCTGGCTCGGCTATTCGGGGTCCGGCGTTGCGCTAGCAAAACCGCTGTTCGAGGCGGCGGGCGGTTACGACGAGGACTTCGGCTTTCGCTGGGGCGCCGAGGCGATCGAACTCGGCTACCGGCTGATGCGGCGCGGCGCGGAGTTTCGCGACCTGCCCGGCATATTCTCGGCCCATATGGACCACCCGCGCCGCGCCTCGCTCGACAGTTTCGCGGCGAGTTTCGACCATTTCTTCGCCAAACACCGCGACCCGGCGATCCGCGCGGTCGAGCGGCTGATCCTCGGAGAAGACCGTCGGCCGGGCAGTCTGTCAGCCTCAGGCGCCATGCCCGCGGTCGAGGAAATCTGAGAGTTTCTCGCAACCCGCCGCAAAAATCTCTTTCTGGTTCGCCGTCGAAATCCGCACCCAATACTCGCTGGAATCCTCGCGATCATAATCGGCGAAGACGCTCTCGGTGTAGAAGTCGAGGCCGGCGTCGTCGAAGGCGTAGCGCGCGAAGGCCCATTCGTCGCGACCACCGTCGAATTTGACACAATGGTTGAAGCCCGCCGGCGCGGCGATCACCGATCGCAGCCGGTCGCCGAGCCGCCCCTCGAAAGCCTGCCAGTTGGCGGCGCAGATGGCGCCGGTCGCGGAAAGATCGACTTGGTAACGGCGAAACGCCTGCGGCCAGTCGACGGCCGCGTCGAGAAACGCCCAGAGATCGCCGGGCCGGGAAAAGTCGTCAGAGTATGGCGAGAACAGCTTGAGATAACGCCCGGCCCGCCGTGTCACGCGCACCACCAGGTGATCGATCGCCGCGTCGTCTTTCGGATCGCCCACGACGAGCGAAGCAGCCCGGACCCGGCGCGCTGCGGCCCGCAGCACCATGTCGAGCACCAGGGCGCTCGCCCCGGCGTGGACCGGCGACCAGAGGAGCCGTTCGTTGTGGCGACGGACGAAATCGACGACCGGCCGGTCGGCGATCAGCCAGCCAGCCCGCAGGCCGGCAAGGCTGCGCGACTTGGAAAACGAGTTGATCCAGATCAGCCGCTCCAGAAAGGCCTCCGCCTTCGCGGGCAACGGATGCGGCCGATCGGCCTCGCCCGGATGGGCAAGATCGGGCACCTCGTCGAACACCAGCCAGCTTCCAGTGGCCGCGACCGCCGCGATGACGGCGTCCAGTTCCTCCGCGTTGTAGACTTCGCCGGACGGGTTGGTCGGCTGGGTCAGCACCACGATGTCCGGGCGAAGCTTTGCGACGAGCGCGACGGCTTCCGCCGCGCTCGGCAGAATACTGTCCGGTTCCTCGGAACAGCAGGTGCGATAGGCGATCCGGTGTTCGTCGCAGATGGTCGAGAAGTAGCTGTAGTTCAGCCCGAGGACGAGCGCCGTCCGCGCCCCGGCGATCTCGGCGAGATAACGAAAGGCGAAGGCGAGCGCGCCGGTCGCGCCAGCGGTGATCGCGATATTGGCCGGCCCGATCGCGCCGAAGGCGGCGGCGCCGATCCGCTCATGGGTCTCGAAGGCGATCGCCGCGACGACGGCGGGCGCGCCGCCGGGCGCGGTATAGTTCTCGACCAGCATCCGCTCTTTAAGCTCACGGGCGGCGATGTCGAGCAGAACCGACGGAGCCTTCAGGTGATTGACCCCCGAGGAGAGATAGCGGATGCCGCCATGGCGCCTGACGGCGGTGGCCCGACGCGCGGGATCGTAGAAATAGGCATTCGCCCGCTCCAGCGACCGGTAGGTCACGGCGGCACCCGGCCCGGCCCGGCAGCGGCGGGATGGTCCGGCGATTGCAGCGCCAGCACCTCGTCGAACCGCACCCGGCGGGCGATCAGACGTTCATGGTCGCCGTCGACGAGGATCTCCGGCGGCCAGTCGTGGCCGAGGAAGTTCAGCGGGCTCGCCTGTTTGCCGTAGGCGCCGCAGCCGGAAAAGACGATGAGGCCGCCCGGCGCAAGGGTCTTCGAGAGCGGCACCGCGCTGGCCAGCCGGTCGGTCGGCGCGCAGAGCGGACCGGTGAGTTCCGTCGGCTCGCTCTTGCTTTCGTCTGCCGGCGGGCCGGAGACGGCGACCGGCCGCCGCAGGAAGCGCAACGTGCCCGAGACCACCATCAGATGGTGAATGCCACCGTCGAGCGCCGCGAAACGCCGCCCCGCGGTGCGTTTCACCGCGACGACGCGGGCGAGATACCGGCCGGCCGGCCCGGTGACGTATCGCCCCATCTCAAAGCCGAGTTGCGGGGGCGGAGCGTCCCCGACCACGGCTTGCACCTCGGGTCCTCGCAGGAAAGCCGCGATCGGGTCGAGATCTAGGGCGGGGTCGTCGGCATAGAACGGCGCGCCGAAGCCGCCGCCGAAATTGACGAAGCGCGGAGCAAACCCCTGCGACAGACGCCCAACCGCCTCGATCAAGGTCGCGAAGCGCCGGACGAAATCGGCGGCGTTGAGCGATCCCGAGGTCGGATGATTGTGAAACCCGATGATCTCGACCGGCGCCAGGCGGTCTCGGACTCCGAGGATCGCGGCGGCGGTCGCCTCGTCCATGCCGAAGGATGAGGCGCCCGCCCAGTCGCCGCGCCGCGCGCCGGCATCCTGTGGCAGATCGAGCCGCAAGACCGCGGCGGCCGGGCGTCCCACCTGCCTCGCGATCGCCGCCAGCCGTTGGATTTCGCCCGGTGATTCAACCTGCAGCGCGAAGATCCTGGCCGCGACCGCCGCGCCAAGATCGTCGTCGGTCTTGGCTGGCCCCGACCAGACGATCCGTTTCGCCGGGATTCCCGTCGCCATCGCCAATGCCAGCTCGCCCCTGGAGGCGACCTCCGCCCCGAAGCCAAGTGCGGCGAACAGCCCGACGATAGCAGGATTCGGATTGGCCTTGACCGGGTAAAAGAGTGCGGCGCCCTCGGGAAAGGCCGCGCGCAACCGCCCAGCTGCGTGGCGCATGGCGGCCGCGTCATAGACGAAACAGGGCGTGCCATAGCGCTCGGCGATGCCTTCGAGCCGAGCGTGCGGCAGGTTGGCGGCCTCACCTCCGGCCGCACCCGCGCCGGCATTCGGGATGTCGGGCAACTCGGCCATAGCCGACCTCGTGGTTGGCGAACCCTTCACGTTACACAACCATAGGATGCGCTATCGAGGCGGCCGTCAACCGTAGCCGATGCCTTCGTGCTTCGCTCAGATCGAGCCGGCTTCGACCATGTAGTTGTTGGCGGTGCACATCGCGGCATCGTCGGAGGCCAGGAACAGGACCATTCGCGCGAGATAGACCGGCTCGATCAGGTCCGGCAGGCATTGCCGCGCGCGGTGTTTCTCGATCGCCTCCTCGGTCACCCACAATTGCTTCTGCCGCTCGGTCATCACCCAGCCGGGCACCACGGTGTTGACCCGGATGCGGTGCTCGCCGAGATCGCGGGCGAAGGAACGGGTCATGCCATGGACCGCAGCCTTGGCGGTCGTATAGGCCGGCATGCCGCCACCCGCCTCCCACCAGGAATTCGATCCCATATTGACGATCGAGCCCTTGCCGGCGGCGATCATTCCCGGCGCGACCGCCTGGATGGCGAACAGCATGTGGCGCAGATTGGTGGCGATGCGTTCGTCGAAATACTCCGGCGTCAGATCCTCCCAGCCGTGCCGGTCGTCGCGGGCGGCGTTGTTGACGAGGACGGTGGCGGGCCCGTGCGCTTCGGCAAGTGTCGCAAAGGCGCGTCGCAGATCAGCGATATCGCGCAGGTCGCAAGCCTGGAACGTGACGGTCCGGCCATCGGCGACCAGCTCGGCGGCAAGCGCCTCGCCCTTCTCGCGGTCGAGATCGACAAAGCCGATCTTCGAGCCCTGCGCGGCGAAGGCGCGGACCATCTCGGCGCCGATGCCGGAGGCGCCGCCGGTGACGATGACGCTGGCGCCCTCAAGGCTCGGATAGCTGGCAAAGCGCATGGAAATCCCCGCTTGGTTCAACGAAAATGAGAAAGGGTTCTGGCCGCTTTATCCCCGAAACGGAAGCAGAAATTGAGCGAAGCACGTATTCGCCCGGATCTGCGCAGCCGCGTCACGCGTGCGAGAACGCGCCGGGGTTCCTGCGCCAGACCGAAAGATTGAGGCCGGCGGCGACGCAGACCCAGATGAGATACGGGACCAGCAGCAAGCCGGCGACAGCGTCGATGGACCAGAACAGCACGATGTTCGCCGCGACGGCGATCGCCAACAGCGTGATATCGACAAATGCGAGATCGGGCCGGTGCAGGCGGAAGAACAGGGGCGACCACGCCGCGTTGAGGACGAGTTGCACGGCGTAGAAGATGAACGGGAGCGTCGCCAGGCCGGCCGTATCAAAGACCCGCCATCCGGCGATCGCGATCATCAGGTAAAGTGCCGACCAGACGACCGGAAAAGCCCAATTCGGCGGCGTCCAGGAGGGCTTGTCGAGACGACGGTACCAAGCGCCCGGCTTGAAGATCACGCCGCTGAGGCCAACGGCGCATACCAGCGCCAGAAACCCGGCGAAGCTGACGATGTCTGCGAAACTCATGAGATACTTCCGTTGCACGCTGGCATTCTGCCTGTCCTATTTAGAGCATCGGACGATAATATGTACGCGGTTCTGTTTCTCGGCTCGCCGCAGTGATCCACGCGGAGGGCGGCGAGGATCGTAGCGCTACGGTCGGGCCGGCCGAGAAAGTGGGCGCCCGGCGACCGCGGCATACCATCCAAGTCCTGCGCATTTGCCGATCTTCTGGCCGTCAAGTCTTGATTTTCCGGGGTTCCGCTTTCTCTCTAGGGGGAACCCGACTGGAGGATGCCGGTGGAACCGTTCGACGAAATGCTTTCTGGACCGGATGAGGTCCGCGAACCCTACGGACGGTTCAACCAATGGTTCCGCGAGCAAAACGTCGAGGAACTGGCGGCCAAAGCCCACGAGGCGGAAGGCTTCTTCCGCCGCACCGGGATCACCTTCAACGTCTATGGTGAGGACGAGGCGGCCGAACGTCTGATCCCCTTCGACCTGGTACCGCGGATCATAGCCCGCGCCGAATGGGAAAAACTGGCGGAGGGAATCGAGCAGCGGGTCCAGGCGTTAAACGCCTTTCTGCATGACATCTACCATGACCAGGAGATCGTGAAGGCCGGCAAGGTGCCGGAGCGGCTGATCGCTGGCAACGAAGCCTATCTGCCGCAGATGGAAGGCTTCAGCCCACCCGGCGGCGTCTACACCCACATCATCGGCACCGACATCGTGCGGGTTGCAGAGAACGAGTTCTACGTTCTGGAGGACAATGCCCGCACCCCGTCCGGCGTCTCGTACATGATCGAGAACCGGGAAACGATGATGCAGATGTTTCCCGAGCTGTTCGCGCAGAACCGGGTGCGTCCGGTCGAAACCTATCCCCATCATCTGCGCCGCTCGCTCGCCGCCGTCGCGCCCGCCGCATGCGACGGCCCCTGCACCATCGCCGTCCTGACCCCGGGCATCCACAATTCGGCCTATTACGAACACGCCTTCCTCGCCGATCAGATGGGCGTCGAACTGATCGAAGGCTCCGACGTCAAGGAAATCGACGGGCGCATCCAGATGCGCACGACGGAAGGTTACACGCCGATCGACGTCCTCTACCGGCGCGTCGACGACGAATATCTCGATCCCAAGACGTTCCGACCCGATTCCATGCTCGGCATCCCCGGCATCATGGAGGTCTACAAGAACGGCGGCATCACTATCGCCAACGCCCCCGGCACCGGCATTTCCGACGACAAGGCGATCTATTCCTACATGCCTGAGATCGTCGAGTTCTACACCGGTAAGCCGGCGCTCCTGGAGAACGTTCCGACGTGGCGCTGCGCCGAGGAAGACAGCCTCGCCTATGTGCTCGACAATCTCCAAGACCTCGTCGTCAAGGAGGTCCACGGCTCCGGTGGCTACGGCATGCTGGTCGGACCGGCTGCGTCCAAGGCCGAGTGCGAAAGCTTCGCCGCCAAGCTGCGGGCCCGGCCCGGCAACTACATCGCGCAGCCGACGCTGGCGCTCTCCACCGTCCCAATCCTGGTCGACCAGGGGCTGGCCCCCCGTCATGTCGACCTTCGTCCCTTCGTTCTCGTATCCGACAAGGTCCGGATCATCCCCGGTGGCCTGACCCGCGTCGCCCTCAAAAACGGCTCGCTGGTGGTCAATTCCAGCCAAGGCGGCGGCACCAAGGACACCTGGGTTTTGAGGGACTGAACATGGCACTACTCGGACGCACCGCCAACGGCCTGTTCTGGATGTTCCGCTACATCGAACGCGCCGAAAACATGGCCCGCCTCGTCGATGCCGGACAGCGGCTGTCGCTCACCAACCTGTCGGCGGAACCGGACGAATGGCAGTCGGTGCTTGTCTCGGCCGGCGTCGAAGCGGCCTATCGCGCCAAGCACGCCGAACTCGACCCGGACACGATCGTCGACTTCCTCCTGCGTGACCGCGACAACCCATCGAGCGTGCGCTCGTCGATCGAGACCGCCCGCACCAACGGTCGGATGGTGCGGACCGCCCTCACCCGCGATCTGTGGGAGACGCTGAACGAGAGCTGGCTGATCACGAAAGCCGAACTCCAGCGACCGCTCGATCCGCGCCGACTGCAGACGGTTCTCGACCTCGTCAAGCGGCAGACCGCACTGATCCGCGGCGCCTTCTACGGCACCATGCTGCGCAACGAGATCTTCGACTTCTGCCATCTCGGCGCCTTCCTCGAGCGCGCCGACAACACCGCCCGCATCCTCGACGTCAAATATTGGGTGCTTTTGCCCGAGCACTCCTCGGTCGGCTCTTCGCTGGACAATTTCCAGTGGACGTCGATCCTACGCTCGGTCTCGGCGCACCGTTCCTACGCCTGGGAATACGATGCCGACTACAAGGCGGTGAACATCATCGACTTCCTGATGCTCAACCGGCGGCTGCCGCGCTCGCTCGCCTATTGCTACGACTGCATCGAGGAGAGCCTGAAATATCTCAACCGCAACTACGAGGTGCAGCACCCCTGCTATCTCACCGCAGGGGCGATCAAGCAGCGGCTGGCCGACAATTCCGTGAAGGAGATCATCGACGGCGGGCTGCACGAGTTCCTGGAAGCCTTCATTCTTGACAACAACCGCCTCGCCGGCGAGATCGCCAAGAGCTACCGGTTTTATCCGTGAGACCACGCTCGGTCATGAGCCGACGGAGCGAACGATCGACTGGCGCCCCGCACGATCCAATCCAATCCCGGCAGGACGACTCGGCGCGGACGCTTCGTTCCGCGCCGCCTTCTTCCGTCACCCAGGATCGTTTTGTCGACTGCGGCATCCGCGCCATTGCGAGCCCGGTTCCCATTGCGTATCTGCCTGGATGACCGAAAGCTGGATGGCTGGGGTCGATTCGGCGCCGGTCGGCGCGCTTCCTGAGGACGAACACCCCCATGACCTACTGCGTCGGGCTTCTTGTCGATCGCGGCCTCGTCTTCATGTCCGACACCCGCACCAATGCGGGCGTCGACAACATTTCCGTCGTCTCCAAGATGAAGACCTGGGAGGTGCCGGACGACCGTTTTCTCTGCCTGTTGAGCGCCGGCAATCTGGCGACGACCCAAGCCGCCATCTCGCTGCTCGACGAGCGCAGCATCGCCCCGTCGGAGCGACAGCCGGCGATCCTGACCCAGCCGACGATGTTCCAGACCGCAAAACTCGTCGGCGAGACGCTGCGCGAGGTGATTTCAGGCGCAGCGACGGCTGGACAGATGGCCGATTCGGTGTTTTCCGGCTCCTTCATTCTCGGTGGTCAGATCAAGGGCGGCGCGCCGCGGCTGTATCTGATCTATCCAGAGGGCAACTTCATCGAGGCGGGTGCGGACACGCCGTTCTTCCAGACCGGCGAGCATAAATACGGTCGACCGATCATCATCCGCACCTACGACCCCGCGATGTCGCTGGAGGAGTGCGCCAAGCTGCTGCTGGTGTCGTTCGATTCCACGATCCGCTCCAATCTGTCGGTAGGCCCGCCGATCGACATGCAGTTTTACGATACCGACAGCCTTAGGCCCGGTTACAGGCACCGCTTCGACCAGCGCGATCCCTACTATAGCGAGATCTCCGAGGGCTGGTCCGACGCGCTCAAGAGCGCCTTCGACCAGTTGCCGGCCTTTGTCCGCACCTGATTCGGTCTTGATGGGCTGGCCTCACCGCTCGCGCTTCAACCCCTTGGCCTTTAGCTCGTCGAGATAGGCCTGCCAGCGCTCCTCCTTCTCGCGACCGAGTTCGGCGAGATAGGTCCAGGTGAAGATGCCGGAACTGTGCATATCGTCGAACATGATTCGGACTGCGTAGTTTCCGACCGGCTGGATGTCGATGATCTGAACCTGGATTTTGCCGCCGACGGTCTGACGCTGCGACGGCGAATGCCCCTGCACCTCGGCCGACGGCGACATCACCCGCAGCATCTCGGCCGGCAATTCGATGCGCTCGTCGCCAGGCAGAACCACGATGAGTGTCCTGCGGTCGGGGGTCACCCGGATCTGTTCGGGCGTGAGCGTGGCGGTCGTCATGGCAATTTCATTCCTTCATCCAATGGTTTGATCGTCACGAAACGCTTGACCCGGGCCCATCGGCCTTCCACATTCGCCAGCATGGATATGACGAACTTCCCGGCCCCGCCGCATCGACAGTCCCGGGCGGCAGGCGACATAGAACTGCCTTCCACGGCGACCAGCCCGACTAAGGCCTCCGGCGCGGAAATGATCGACCCGTTTGGTCGAGCGATAACCTATCTGCGCGTCTCCGTCACCGACCGCTGCGATTTCCGCTGTGTCTATTGCATGGCCGAGGACATGACCTTCCTGCCGAAGCGCGACCTGCTGACGCTGGAAGAACTCGACCGGCTGTCCAGCGCCTTCATCGCCAAGGGTGTCAGAAAGCTGCGGCTGACCGGCGGCGAGCCGCTGGTGCGCAAGAACATCATGCACCTTGTCCGCTCGCTGTCGCGGCACCTGCACACCGGTGCGCTGGAAGAGCTGACGCTGACCACCAACGGCTCGCAGCTCGCCCGCTTCGCCGACGAACTCGCCGATTGCGGGGTGAAACGGCTCAATGTCTCGCTGGACACGCTGGACGCGGCGAAGTTCAAGGAGATCACCCGCTGGGGAGAACTCGACAAGGTCATGGGCGGCATTCGCGCGGCCCAGGCGGCAGGCATCCAGATCAAGATCAACGCTGTGGCTCTCAAGGGTTTCAACGACGCCGAAATTCCCTCGATGATCGAGTGGGCTCATGGCGAGGGCCTCGATTTCACCCTGATCGAGACGATGCCGATGGGCGAGATCGACGAGGACAGGACCGACCAATACCTTCCGCTGAGCCAGGTGCGGGAGCGTCTTGCCGAGCGCTGGACGCTGTCGGACATTCCTTACAAGACCGGCGGTCCAGCCCGATACGTCGAGGTCGCGGAGACTGGCGGCCGGCTCGGCTTCATCACGCCGATGACCCATAATTTCTGCGAAAGCTGCAACCGGGTCCGCGTCACCTGCACCGGCACCTTGTTCATGTGCCTCGGCCAGGAGGACGCGGCCGATCTTCGGGCGCCGCTGCGCGCCTCCGAAGGCGACGAATTGCTGTCGAACGCCATCGACGAGGCGATCGGCCGCAAGCCGAAGGGACATGATTTCATCATCGACCGCGCGACGCGAAGACCCTCGGTCTCGCGGCACATGAGCGTGACCGGAGGATAGTTTCATGCGTAGCTGGATGATGTCGTTCGCGGCTGCCGCCGCCGCCGCGCTGGTGCTGGCGAGTGCGCCGGCGATGGCGGACGAGGTGACCTACCGCAACGAGCGGTTCGGTACGTCGGCGAGCTTTCCGTCGGAAGCCTTCCCGGATCAGTTGCCGGCGCCGACGAATGGCGACGGCTTGGGCTGGACGTCACCGGAGGGTGCCGAGATCTTCATCTATGCGCGACCCAATCAGGGTGGCGAGACACCGAAATCGGTCATCAGGGACCGCGCCGAGGTCGACAAGGTCACCTATGACAAATCCGGCCGCAGTTGGGCCGTGGTATCCGGCTATCGCGACGGCCAGATTTTCTACGAACGCTACATCTTTCGCGGCGATCTGATCCACTCGGTGTCGATCCGCTATCCGGAAAGCCTGCGCGCCACCTATGATCCGCTGGTCGGGCCGGTCACGATGACGCTACGCGGCCCGGCCAACGGCTGAGGCGAGAGGAAGCGGCGCCGGTCGCGCCGCTTCGATCAGACCAGCTCGCCGCGATAGGCTTCCTGGACGGTTTCGTAGCTTGCCTTAGCCGTTGACAGGTCGGCATCGGGCTGTTCCGCCGCGAACAGCGCCAGTTGGGTCGATATCTCGCCGACCCCCTTGATAAGGCTGAATGTCTTCTGCGGGTCGACGTTGTTAATCGCGGCCGGACGCACTTGCTCGACGGACGTCGACTTCGCCGCCACATTGACCGAGCCCGGCGCGGTCGCGCCGGTTGTCGGAGCCGATTCACGCGCCGATAGCTGAGCGGCTTGCGACGGCGCCGCTGGGCTGGCGGATGTCGTGGCCGGGGCCGTGCTGGAGCCGCTCGACGCAGTCTGCGAAGAAGAACCGGTCGCGGTCGTTCCCGACGATGGGCTTTCGGACGCCGGTGCCGTGTTGGATGCGGACTCGTCCGGGGGCGGCGACTGGTAGCTTTGCTGCGACGACTGCGTGCCGCCGGCAGGCAATAGGTTGAACGACAATGACATGCACTATTATCCTCGATATTACGATGGCGCATGTCTAGCCGTGAGATTATTTCCGCCTGCTTCCGGAAATCCCTAAATCTCTAGTCAACACTCGGTGAGAACTGCACTTGGACTGCGACAAGTCGGCTCAGACCCGCTCTCGCTAATCCCCTCCAGGAAGAGTAAGGACGACTGACCACCCTCCCAGCAACCGTCCGGCCTTTTCCATTGTTCAGCGACAACATCCGCGCCGCGGTCTTCATGCTCGTCGCCATGGCCGGCTTCGTGGTCAACGACACCTTCGTGAAGCTCACGGCGGAGGAGCTGTCGCCGCCGCAGATCATGGCGGTACGCGGCGTCGCCGCATCGCTGCTGTTGTTCCTGCTGGCCTGGCGCATGGGGGCGCTCCGGCCGATCGGCCTCGCCCTGCAGCCCCGGCTTATGCTGCGCACGGGAGCGGACTTCATGGCGACTTTCAGCTACCTGACCGGGCTCAGCCAGATGCCGATCGCCAACGCCTCGGCGATCTTCCAGGCCCTGCCGCTGACGGTGACGCTCGGCGCCGCCGTCTTCCTGCGCGAACCCGTCGGCTGGCGCCGCTGGGCCGCTATCGGCGTCGGCTTCGTCGGGGTGATCATCATCGTGCGGCCGGGCACCGACGGCTTCACCATCTATTCTCTGTCCATCCTCGCCGCCGTGGTATTTTCCGCCATTCGCGATCTGGCCACGCGCCGCATGGACCGGGCGATACCCTCGCTGTTCATCTCGCTGATGGCGGCAATCGCGGTTTCGCTGCTCGGCTGGACCCTGATCCCGTTCACCGGCGGCTGGCAACCGGTCTCGGCCGCCAACGCGCTGTGGCTATCCTGCGCCGCTGTCAGCATCATCGTCGGCTATATCTTCATCGTCCAAGCCATGCGGACCGGCGATATGGGCTTCGTCGCGCCGTTCCGCTATTCAGTGCTGCTCTACGCTCTGGTCATCGGCGTCGTCGTCTTCAATGACTGGCCCTCGATACCGGTGCTGGTCGGCTCGGCCATCGTCGTGGCGAGCGGCCTCTACACCCTCTATCGCGAACGGGTACGCGGCGTCGCGGCCCCCTTGAAGAGCCATATCCATTGAGCGAGCAGCCATTACCGAAGATCCTGCCCTCGTCGCCGGCCACGGCACGGGAGGAAGACAGCATGGGCGCGCGGCGCCCCATGCTGGCGACGCTGATGATCGCCTCGGCGCTGTCGCCGCTGGCGATCAATATCTTCATCCCGTCGATGGCCTCGATCGCGCGCGATCTGAATGCCGACGGCGCGACGGTCGGGCTGGGGCTGTCGCTCTATCTCGCCGCCACCGCGATCATCCAGCTGATCGCCGGGCCCCTCTCCGACCGCTTCGGGCGGAGGCCTGTCATCCTTGGCGGAATGGCCCTCTTTCTGCTCGGAACGGCCCTCTGCCTGCTCGCCCAGGATGTCGGCCTGTTTCTGGTCGGTCGCGTCGTCCAGGCGGCCAGCGCCACCGGCATAGCCTTGTCCCGCGCCATCGTGCGCGACGTCTATAGCCGCGAGCGCGCGGCGGCGATGATCGGTTACGTCACCATGGGGCTCGCCGTCGCCCCGATGCTCGGCCCCGCGATCGGCGGCGTGATGGATACCGCGTTCGGCTGGCGCAGCGTGTTCTGGCTGCTCGCCGTCATGGGCGTTTTGACCATGACCCTGCTCGTCTTCGACCTTTCGGAAACCAACGACGACACCGGCAAGCCGATCGTCAGCCAGTTCCGCAGCTATGGCGAACTCGTCGGGGCCAGCGCTTTCTGGATCTATGTCGGCACGTCGTCGCTGACCTCGGGGGTCTTTTTCGCCTTTCTCGGCGGCGCCCCCTTCGTCGCAGTGACCATTCTCGGGATGACGCCCGCCGGCTACGGCCTTTGGTTCATGCTGGCGGCGATGGGTTACATAATCGGCAATTTCGGCACCGCGCGCCTGTCCGAGCGGTTTGGCGTCAAGACCTTGATGGTGACGGGAGCGGCGATGACCCTCACCGCCACCGCCCTGTCCCTGGTGCTGATCGGTTTGGGGCTTCTGTCACCGATGACGCTGTTCGGGCCGATGCTTCTGGTCGGGATCGGCAACGGTCTGGCGTTGCCCACGGCGACCGCCGGTGGCGTCAGCGTGCGTCCAGAAGCGGCTGGGGCAGCGGCGGGTCTTCTCGGCGCCTGCCAGATCGGCCTCGGCGCGATCAGTTCGATCCTCGCGGCCATCCTCGCCACCAGCGCGGTTGGCGCCGTCGGTCTCACCGCCCTGATGACGGGATTCGGCCTGGCGGGCCTTGCCTGCGCGCTCGCGGCGCGGCGCGTGCGACCGAACCCATAGGAAATCCGCCGCGGCGGAATCGGCACACGGAGCGGATCAGGCGCTCGAAAACGCCCCGCGCCGTCGCATCATGGTTGAAAATGCCTGCCCAAGGCGAAGGACGCAGTTGCCTATCACCTTGGAATAGTGGCAGCATCGCCTGCACAACAGGCATGCTGCTCGAACGGGCGACGAACGTCCAAGCCGTGCCGCTCAACAGAAGAGGTATTCATGCGTCTCCCCATCTCTCTGGCGCTCGCCGCCTCTGTCGCAGTCATCGCCTTCGGCCCCGCCACGGCCCAGGAAAACGATGCCGACAAGGATTGGTCGAAAGTGGTCATCGGCACCGAAGGCGCCTATCCTCCCTTCAACTTTCTCGACGCCTCGGGCGAGCTGAAGGGCTTTGACGTCGATATCGCCCAGGCCCTCTGTGACGAGATGAAGGTCGAATGCAGCTTCGTCACGCAGGATTGGGACGGCATCATCCCGGCGCTTCAGAACGGCAATTTCGACGCCATCGTCGCCTCGATGTCGATCACGCCGGAGCGGGAGGAGCAGATCGCCTTCACCAATAAATACTACCAGACGCCGCCGGCGATCGCCGTCCCGAAGGATTCCGACATCTCCGAAGCCACGGCAGAGGCTCTGGCCGGCAAGGCGATCGGCGCCCAGGCTGCAACGACGCACGCCCGCGCTGCCGAGGCGCTGTTTCCCGATGCCGATGTGCGCCAGTATCCCACGGCCGAGGAATACAAGCTCGACATCGAGAACGGTCGGGTCGACGCGGTGATCGACGACGTCGTGGTCCTGAACGAATGGATCGCGAGCGACGCCGGCGCTTGCTGCAAGGTGCTGGGCACACTGCCCGCCGATCCGGCGATCTACGGCAAGGGCATCGGCATCGGCCTGCGCCAGGGCGACGACAAGCTCAAGGGCATGTTCAACGACGCCATCGCCGCGATCCGCGAGAATGGCAAATACAAGGAAATCCAGGACCAGTATTTCGACTTCGACGTCTACGGCGAATAAGCCGATCTTTCATCGAAACGAAGGCGGCCGTGGCGGATTTCCCGTCGCGGCCGTTGTCATTTCAACAGATCGTCGCGGGCGTCGGTCAGCCGAAATCGTACTGCCAGGCGGCCGGCTCGAACGCATAGGCGGCGCCGTCGGTGCCCGCGACAATGTGGCCGACGCCGGGAAAGGCTATGTGCATTCCGGCGACGCGGGTGCGATTGGCGCTGATCTTCGAGATACCACGCCCGCCTGCGTTATCGCCGCTTGATGATCCTCCGTGTGCCCGCTAACGATCGATCCCGATGAACATCGACTGGACCCTGATCGGCTTCGGCCCGACCGGATGGGGCGACGACATCGCGTGGGGCGTTCTGGTCACCGCGGCGCTGGCGCTCGCGACCCTGCCGATCGGCCTCACCGCCGGCTTCCTGCTGGCGCTCGCCAAGCAGTCGGAGGATCGCTTCCTCAACCTGTCAGCCAATATCTACACGACCATCTTCCGCGGCCTGCCCGAGCTGCTGACCCTGTTTCTCGTCTATTTCGGCGTCAATGGCGCGTTGAAGTCGCTCACCGACGCCACCGGATTACCGAATCTCGCCCTGTCGAGCTTCGTCTCCGGCATGGTCGCCCTTGGCTTCGTCTTCGCCGCCTTCGCCAGTGAGGTTTTCCTCTCGGCCTTTCGGGCCATTCCGCAGGGGCAGAGGGAAGGCGCCGCGGCTCTCGGCCTCCGCCGATCGCAGACCATGGTGCTGGTCATCCTGCCGCAGCTGATCCGCATCGCCCTTCCCGGTCTCGGCAATCTGTGGATGAACCTGTTGAAGGACACCGCGCTGGTATCGGTCATCGGTCTTGCCGACATCCTGCGCCAGTCGCAGATCGCCGCCCGCGTGACCCGCGAGCCCTTCCTGTTCTTCGGGGTGGCGATCGTGCTGTATCTGATCCTCACCATCGTCTCCTCGGCGGCGATCGGCCGGATCGATCGCTGGGCCAAGCGCGGCGAGATGGCCAAGTGAGCGCCCCGGCGCTCACCGCCCCGGCCGCCGCCAGGCCTAAGCGCGGCGTCAGCGGCATCGTCGCCCTGGGCCTCTGGATCGCGATCGCCATCGGGCTCGTCGCCTACATTGCCAGCGTCTGGAATCCGAGCCTGTTCACCCGCTTCGGCCCGTCCTACCTGTCGGGTCTGTGGATTACCGTGTCGCTGGTCCTCATTTCCTTCGTCTGCGGCGCGGTGATCTCGCTGCCGGTCGCGCTGGGGCGCATGGCGAGGAATCCCGTGGCGCGGACGCTGGCCTTCGTCTTCGTCTATTTCTTCCGGGGCACGCCGCTGATCGCCCAGATCTTCCTGGTCTATTATGGCTTCGGCCAGTTCCGCGACGCCTTCGAGACGGTGGGGCTATGGTGGTTCTTCCGCGAGGCCTGGTACTGCGCGCTGTTCGCCCTATCCCTGAACACGGCGGCCTATCAGGCCGAGATCCTGCGCGGCGGCATCGAGAGCGTGCCGAACGGTCAGTTGGAAGGCGCCCGCTCGCTCGGCCTGCACCGGCTGGTGATCTTCTGGAAGATCGTCATGCCGCAGGCGATGATCGTTGCGCTGCGCCCCTACGCCAACGAGATCATCCTGATGATCAAGGCCTCGGCGATCGTCGCGATCATCACCGTCTACGACCTCTTCGGCGAGACGCGGCAGGCCTATTCGCGCACCTTCGACTTCCAGACCTATATCTGGGCGGCGCTTTTGTATCTCACCATCGTCGAGGCGCTGCGCCACGCCACCAATTTCGTCGAACGGCGGCTGACCCGGCATCTGAAGCGGTAGCGCAATGTCGTTTATGCGCATTGACCAAGCCGACCACTGCGGTTAGCCCGAAGGGAAAGCGCCCAAGGGCAAACGTAGCAACGGGAGAGTGGCATGGCGAAGGTTGCATTCATCGGATTGGGCGTGATGGGGTATCCGATGGCGGGCCACCTCAAGGCCAAGGGCGGGCACGACGTCACCGTGTTCAACCGCTCGGCCGCAAAGGCCGAGAAATGGGCGGCCGAGCATGGCGGATCGCATGCCGCGACGCCGCGCGAAGCTGCCAGGGACGCGGACTTCGTGTTCTGTTGCGTCGGCAATGACGACGACGTCCGCTCCGTCATCTACGGTGACGACGGAGCCTTCGCCGGCATGAAGCCGGGCGCGACCCTGATCGACAACACCACCGCTTCGGCGGAGCTGGCCCGCGAACTAGACGCGGCGGCCAGGGAAAAGGGTTTCAAATTCATCGACGCTCCGGTCTCGGGCGGCCAGGCCGGCGCCGAGAACGGCGCCCTGACTGTCATGTGCGGCGGCAAGCAGGCCGATTTCGACGCCGCGAAGCCGGTGATCGAGGCCTATGCCAAGATGGTCGGGCTGATGGGTCCGGCCGGGTCCGGCCAACTCACCAAGATGATGAACCAGATCTGCATCGCCGGTCTCGTCCAGGGGCTGTCGGAGGCGATCGCCTTCGGCCAGAATTCCGGACTCGACATCGAGAATGTCGTCTCCGTCATCTCCAAGGGCGCCGCCGGCTCCTGGCAGATGGAGAACCGCCACAAGACCATGAACGAGGGCCATTACGAGCATGGCTTCGCGGTCGAATGGATGCGCAAGGATCTGGGCATCTGCCTCGAGGAGGCCAAGCGCAACGGCTCGACCCTCCCCGTTACCGCCCTCGTCGACCAGTTCTATGCCGACGTCGAACAGATGGGCGGCAAGCGCTGGGATACCTCGTCGCTGCTGGCGCGGCTCAAGCGCTGAGCAACGCGGCGGGCGGCTTCCCGGCGGGCGCTGCCGCGCCTGCCCGTCCAGCGCGACCCACCGCCGCTCCGTCTCAACTCTCCCGCGGTTCCTTGTCCAGCACCATGTAGTCGAGCGGCATTTCGGTCGTGTATTTGATCTGCTCCATGGCGAAGGACGAGGAGACGTCGCGGATCTCGATCTTGGCGATCATCCGCTTGTAGAAGGCGTCATAGGCGGCGATGTCCGGCACCACGACGCGCAGGAGATAATCAACGTCGCCGCTCATGCGGTAGAACTCGACAACCTCGGGAAACTCGCCGACCACCTCGGAGAAGCGCTTCAGCCATTCGTTGGAGTGGGAACTGGTGCGGATCGAAACGAAGACCGTCACTCGAGCGTTAACCTTGGCGGGATTGAGGATCGCCACCCGCCGCTTGATCACGCCCTCTTCCTCGAGCTTCTGGATGCGCCGCCAGCACGGCGTCGTCGACAGGCCGACGCGCTTGGCGACGTCGGCGACCGCCAGCGTCGCGTTTTCCTGCAGCAGCCTCAGTATCTTCTTGTCCAGCCGGTCCATCGACGCCTTACTCCCTGTCCTGCGCCCGAAGGATTACAGGAGGCGCGCAAAAATCGGTAGGCCGGCCGGTCTGCTCACACAAGGTCCGCCACCCGCCGCTTCAGTTCCGGCAGAAGCTCGGCCGCGAACCAGGGATGACGCTTCAGCCAGGCATTGTTGCGCCAGGACGGATGCGGCAGCGGCAATACCTGCGCGAAGCGCCCCTCCCCTGCGAGGATGTTGCGCCAGTCGGCAACCGTCTCGGTCAGCGTCCGCGCGCCGCCGCCAGCGATATGGAAACGCTGGGCGTACAGGCCGATCGCCAGAACCAGCTCGACCTGCGGCATCGCGCGCATCACCCGTTCGTGCCACGTCGCCCGGCACTCCTTGCGCGGCGGCAGGTCGCCGCCCTTGCCGTCGTATCCCGGGAAGCAGAAGCCCATCGGCACGATCGCGACCCGCGTCGGATCGTAGAAGACATCCGGTCCGATCCCCAGCCAATCGCGCAGCCGCACGCCCGACGGATCGTTGAACGGCTTGGTCGTCTTGTCGGCGAGATTGCCGGGCGCCTGCCCGGCGATGACGAGGCGCGCGGTCGGCGAGATCGCCAGCACCGGGTTCGGCTCGATCGGAAGCGGCGGGCCGAGCGGCGCCTCGCGGCAAATCCGGCAGGAGCGGATCGTGTGATAGAGCGTCGTCGGATCGTCTCTCACCGCCGCGATGCTCAGGCCTTGGCGCTTGGCCGCGATGAGACCTCCGCATACCAGCGGCGAACGTTCTCCAGATCCTCTGACGGCGTGATCTTCGCCGGCTTCATGAAATCCACCGCGATCATGCCGGTGATGTCGGCAACGCTGTAGGCATCGCCCGCCGCGAATCGGTTGTCCGCCAGATGCGCGTCGAACAGCTTGAGAAATTCCAGCGCCTTCGGCCGGTTCGCCTCGCCCCATTCTGCGACCTGCGGCACTTCCCATCCGGCCATCGCCGGATGGGTGTGACGGAACGCCGCGGCCACAGGCTGGAGGAGGCCGAGTTCAAGCCGGCGGTTCCACATCTCGACCTTGGCCCGGCCCAGCGCGCCGGTGCCGAACAGCGGCGGTTCGGGATGTTCTTCCTCGAAATAGCGGCAGATGGCGATTGACTCGGTCAGGCAGGTGCCGTCGTCGAGCTCGAGAACCGGAAGCCGTTGCAAGGGATTACGGCGGGTAATCTCATCCGATTTGTGACCCAGTTCGCCCATATCGACGGGCTCGATTGGGACATCGATCCCCTTTTCGGCCAGATAGACCCGCACCCTGCGCGGATTGGGCGCGCGCCCCCCATCGAACAGTTTCATTCCGTCATCTCCCGATCCCGCTTCACCGGCAATGGTTTAGGCAGGCGCGGCCCCGCTGCCAAGGCGACGCGGCACACCGGCGTTCGTCCTGCGGGAGGACACGTAACGCCCGAACGGATGCCCGCCGCGCGGTTTCCACAGAACAACTAGCCTTTTCGTTATTCCTTAAGGCATTTTTTTAAGCTTCTCGAAACAGGATGGCATCGTTTCAGCGCGTAGCCAGGCGATCGATCGGGTTCATGTCAGTCGCAGCCCCACCCAGTTATGACCACGCCGTCGTCGCACGACGGCGCGCCGCACGTAGCGGCGATATCGCCAAGACCCTCAAGGCGACGCGCGAGCGGCTGTCGTCGCGCGGCGGTCTTGCGCCGGGATTCGACCGCGAGCTACTGACCCAGCATGCCGCCGCGCTGCAGGCGGCGGCCATCGTGCTGCCGCTGCCGGTCATCTTGACCGGACTGGGGCTGTCGGTCTTCACCGGTCCGCTGCCCGCGATCCTTTGGACCGGCTTCGCGCTTCTCGGCTACCTCGCACTGGTTCTCCTCTCGCGGCGTTTCGCGACCGATATATCGGGACGGCTCGACGTCTCACGCTGGGCCAAGATCTTCGTCGTCGGCCATGTCGCCGCCGGGCTTTCGTGGGCCTATCTCGCGACGCTGTCCTGCGCCGATTGCGTACCGCTTCGCTTCGAGATCTTCCAGTTCACCGTGCTGTTCCTGGCGATCGCGATGATCGCGATGATCTCCTCGACCCTGAAGGCGGTGGTCCCCCTCACGTTTCTACCGATGGTGCTGGTCCTCGGCTATGGCATCGTCGCGGCTCCGCAGCCGGTTCTCGGCGCCATGCACGCCGTGCTGATCGGCGCCGTGCCGTTCTTCGCCGTGGTCGCGGAGACACTGCGCCGCGCCGCGATCGCGCAATTGAAGCATCAAAGTGAAAAAGACGAGTTGATCACCGAACTCGACATCGCCCGCGTCATGTCCGACGAAGCGCGCCTGCGCGCCGAGGAAGCCAATCTGGCCAAATCCCGCTTTCTGGCGACGATGAGCCATGAGCTGCGCACGCCGCTCAACGCCATTCTCGGTTTTTCGGAGGTCATGAGCAACGAGATTCTCGGGCCGGTCGGCAATGATTCCTACAAGGAATATGTCGCCGACATCCATGCCTCCGGCCAGCATCTCCTGGGCCTGATCAACGAGATCCTCGACCTTTCGCGCGTCGAGGCGGGACGATACAATCTCGACGAGGAAGCCATCGAACTCGTGCCGATCGCCCGCGCCTGCATCGGCTATATCAAAGTCAAGGCCAAGGCGAAGAACCTCGTGGTGCGCTCGGAGTTCGAGAAGGACCTCCCGGCGATGTGGGCGGACGAACGGTCGCTCCGCCAGATCATCATCAACCTTCTGTCGAACGCGGTGAAATTCACCCCGCGCGGCGGCGAGATCGTGCTGCGGGTCGGCTGGACGGCCGGAGGCGGCCAATACGTTTCCGTCAAGGACAATGGCCCCGGTATTCCCGAGGAGGAAATCCCGATCGTGCTGTCGTCCTTCGGTCAGGGCTCGATCGCCATCAAGAGCGCCGAACAGGGCACCGGTCTTGGATTGCCGATCGTCCAGGCGCTGGTCAAAATGCATGGTGGCAGCTTCGAACTCCTGTCGCGTCTGCGCGAAGGCACCGAGGCGATCGCGATCTTCCCCAACTCCCGTGTCCTCGAGGTGATGCCGGCGCTCGACGAGCAGGAATGAACGGATGCGCGGTGCCCGGTCGCCGGTTTTTTGCTTGTTCCGTCTCCCTACGCTCGCCATATGAACGCCTGTGAACGACCATGGCTGTGACCAGACCCGGCGGGACTCATGAGCATCGAAAGCCCCTGCATCCTCGTCTGCGTACTCGATCCGAAGAGCGGCTACTGCTTCGGCTGCGGGCGGACCGGCGAGGAGATCGCCAGTTGGACCTCGGTCTCGCCCGAGACCCGCCGCGCGGTGACTGAAGTGCTGCCCAGCCGGCTCGCGAACGTCGAGCGACCGGCGCGGCGCGAGACCGCCCGCTCCCGGCGTGCCCGCGAGCGGCGTGAAATGGACGCCGGCAGCGATGCGTAGCGGCCGGCTCCTTTGGATCATCCTCGGCCTTCTGGCCGCGGCCGGTCTGGCGCTCGTGTTCAATGGCGACGGCAAAATCGTCGGCCTTGATGACGATCAGTTCGCCAGCCTTGCCTATTATGGTGCCTGGGGCCTGGTGCTGGCGTCGACGGCGGTTCTCATGCTGCGCACCCGTCTCGGCGAAGCACTGAGGGGCGCGGCGATCTGGTTTCTCGCCTTTGTCGTACTGATCGGCCTCTATACCTTCCTGCCGGACTTGGCCTCCCTGAAAAACCGGTTGATGGCGGCGCTTGTGCCCGGCACGCTCGTGGCGATCGGCGCCCCCGAGGGCAACAGGTTCATGACGCTGCGCGGACGGGACGATCATTTCCGGCTGGACGGTTCGATCGACGGCAAGTCTGTCTCCTTTATCGTCGACACCGGCGCCTCCGTTGTCGCCATGGACCGAACGATCGCCGAGACGATCGGCATCGACACGGCCAGCCTCCGCTTTTCACAGGAGGTGATGACGGCGAACGGCATCGCCCGGGCGGCACCGATCCGGCTCGACGCGGTCCGCGTCGGCGATATCGTGCGCCACGATGTCCCGGCGGCGGTCACCGAGGGTGAGGGTCTCGGCGTCGCTCTTCTGGGCATGAGTTTCCTCAACACCCTCACCTCCTTCGACTTCCGCGGCGACCGGCTGATCCTGACGGATTAGGTCGCCCGATCGGCAGTCACAGCAGACTATAGGCGAAGCGCGCCGCGACGATCAGCAGGAACCCGCCGAAGCCGAGCTCGAGCTGGCGTCGGGTCAGCCGATGCGCCAGCGCCACGCCGAGCGGCACCGCGAGGATCGAGGCCGGCGCGACGAGGCCGACGGCGGCGAGGCTGACGAAACCAAGGCTGAACGACGGCAGCAGCGGATTGCCCCAGCCGCCGACGATATAGGCGAGAACGCCGGGAACCGAGATTAGGACGCCCACGCCGGCGCTGGTCGCCACCGCCTGGATCATCGGCCGGCCGTAGAGGGTCATGAAGGTGTTGTTGAGAATACCGCCGCCGATTCCCATCAGCGACGACAGCAGACCGATGAGGAATCCGGCCACCGAGCGTCCGGCAAGGCCCGGTAGGTCCGGACCCAGCAAGAAGCCGATACGCCCGAAGATCAGCTTCAGTCCGAGCGTGAGGGCGAGCGCGGCGAAGATCGCGCGAAGTTCCGCCGACGTGGCCGACGCCGCGACAGCGGCCCCGGCGACGGCGCCGAGCGGGATGGCGATCGTCCAGCCCTTCAGCAACCGCCAGTCGACCGCGTCCCGCTTCCAGTGCGAGGCAAGCGAGCGCAGCGACGTCGGTATGATGATCGCGACCGAAGAGCCGATGGCCAGATGCATCGAGACGGCGTGGCTGACGCCAAGCCCCTCGAAGGTCTGATAGAGGACGGGAACAAAGATCGCCCCGCCGCCGACGCCAAACAGACCGGCGAGGAAGCCGGCGGCTGCGGCGGCCGCGACGATTGGCAAGGCCAGAGCGGCAAGGGAAGCGAGATCGATCGGAATCATGGCGCGTCATAGGCCGTCGACGCGACCTTTGCATCCCTGTTTCGGCGCGTCGAAGGGCGAAAGATCGGCCGGGGCCGTGAAACTCAGGCGGCGGCGCGCCCGAAAGCCTCGATGCGCACGGCGGCAAACGCCTCCTTGAGCAGTTGCGGCCCGGCATCGGGACGGCTTGCGCCCTCGGACAGGATCTGCCGCCAGCGCCGAGCACCGGGCATGCCGTTGAACAGCCCGATCATGTGCCGCGTGACCTGGCCGAGCCGGCCACCTTGCGCGATGTGCCGGCCGGCGTAGGCGGCCATGGTGTCGATCAGCGCGGAAAAATCGATGCTCCGGGCTGCTTCGCCGAAGAAGCGGGCGTCGACGTCGACCAGCCGGTCCGGCGTCTGATAGGCGGCGCGTCCCATCATCACGCCGTCGACGTGGGGAAGCTCCGCCTCGGCCTCGCCAAGCGTTTTCAAGCCGCCATTCAGCCCCACGAAGACACCGGGAAGCCGCTGCTTCAGGCGATGAACCCGATCGTAGTCGAGCGGCGGAATGTTGCGATTCTGCTTTGGACTGAGCCCTTCGAGCCAGGCCTTGCGCGCATGGACCCAGATACCCGCGACGCCAGCCGCCACGGCCGCGTCGGCAAGCCAGTCGAGCGCCTCTTCGGGATCCTGATCGTCGACGCCGAGCCGACACTTGACCGTCACCGGGACGGCGCTGGCTTCGGCCATCGCTGCCAGACATTCGCCGACGAGGCTCGGCTCGCGCATCAGACAGGCGCCGAAAGTGCCGGACTGGACGCGATCCGACGGGCAGCCGACGTTCAGGTTGATCTCCTCATAGCCATAAGAGGCGGCGATCCGCGTGGCGCGCGCCAGCTTGTCCGGATCCGAACCGCCGATCTGCAGCGCCACCGGGTGCTCCGCAGCGTCGAAGCCGAGGAGCCGTTCCGCATCGCCATGCAGGATCGCGTCTGCGACGATCATCTCGGTGTAGAGCAACGCGCGCCGGGTCAACTGCCGGTGAAAGAACCGGCAGTGACGATCGGTCCAGTCGATCATAGGCGCAATGGAAAATCTACTGTGTTCCCAATGACTTAACACTTGCTGTCCGTCCAATCGTTGTTAGCGATGCTGATGGGGCCACTTCTGGATATCTTGCGCCCGTTGCAGTATCCCGAAGCTCAGTGCTTCCGCCCCAGCGTCCGGTGCTAAAAAATTGCTACGAACGGGTCTGTAGCACTTTTTGGGACTCTTCCAGTCGGTTCAAAGCCTTAGCGGGAATCGAATTATCGCCAGTCGGTCTTTTCGAAATTTGGACCGACCGGCACTACCGACAGCGCGCTCCGTCAGTCATTGCTTGTGGAGACTATCCACCCGCCCTAGCACGGAATGAACGGGGCGGTTATCCATGTCCAGCGGATCGGAGTAGCTGATGTGGCAGAAAATCAAAGACTGGTATCAGGGCCGATATGTCGAGCCGCAAAACGACCTCGACGCGATCATCTTTTTGCAGGGCCACTATGAGCGCCCTCCTCTAGCAAGAGCGCTCAGTCGGATATTTCAGTTCTGGCTTGATCACTGGAAGTGGATCATCGGAACGATGATCGCAATCACCGCTCTCGGCATCAGTATCAGCCGCTGACGTTGCCAGCCCCCTCCTGCTTGTGGGCGGCGAGAAACTCGTCGCGCAACCGCCGGATACGATTGGCGCAGGCTTGGGCATAGTTCTTCTGGATGATTACATCGTCCGAATCCCATTCGCCCGCCTCGCCTTCGCATATCCCGATAGCGCGCTTTGCGAACAACTCCAGCCCGCTAATGTCAGGGGCGGGCGGGGCTGCGTAAAGGGGCTTCAGATCGTGTCCGTAATTTTGGCGAAGCGTTTCCGCCTGCTCTGGATCAGAGCACCAGATCTGAATATTCCCGCTGTCGGCAAATGCTGCGTAAGCGATGGGTTGAGCTGTCAAGGAATCCTTGACAGCTGCGGCCTGCCATTCCTGAATCATAGCCCCCCATGCGGACCTGTATGTTTCCTTTCCACCTTCGCTGCACTCACGCCATGCTGCTGCAAGCATTGCCTCGCTAGCCTCAATCGGCACCATCACATACCCACTCGTGACCGCTTGCTGGCGGTTCTCGGTGTCGTTTTCGGTCGTCATAGAATTTTCCTCGCGGCGGTATTCCGCCGTCGTTCAGGTTTGTTGCTCGGCTTCCGGCTTGCGGACGGTCGCCCCGGGGGTTTTTGATGTTTGTTCAATCCAAACCTCGGTGCTACATGCTACGATATTGTAGCGCTAAATGTTTGGAATCGCTACCTGATTAGGAACGGCATGTCCCATCCATCATGGGCGCGACGGCAAAGCGGCGTGTTTGGATGAATTGCATGATGCCTGCACCATTGAAGATCGCGTTTGAACGCCCTGGAGTTCGATATGGAGCAAACAGCCGACCTTTGTAATGGGGCCGGCATCGACGCGGCGCCGCGCCATTGGCTCGCCCAGCGTCCGACGACTGTCAGGATTCAAAACGGAGACGGAACCTCCAGCAGCCACAAACCGTTTTCTCAATTTACTCGCGGGAGGAAAATATCATGACCGTCGCACGCGTCACAGAAATCTCCGCAACCTCGCCTGAAAGCTTCGAGGCGGCGATTCGCGAAGCCATCAGCCGGGCAACGAAAACATTGCGCAACGTCCAGGGTGCGTGGGTGAAGGAGCAAGAGGTTCGGGTCAAAGATGACAAGATAACCGCATTCAAGGTCAATCTGATGGTCACCTTCCTGCTTGAGGACTGAGACCGGACCGCAGCCTCACGTCTTCGCGCATCCATCGTGCAGGTCAAGAACGTCCGGGGGCATTATCCCTTGGACCAGGAGTGGAATCCGCATGCGTGGCCCATGATTTACGCGGCGAGATCGCGTCTTGTTCCCATGACACGTCCGGCCGAATCCTCGCTTTGCCGAAGCCGCACCTGCAGCAGGGGTGAGCACGTCGGCACGCGCACCCGACTCACGCGCCGAAGCCCCTCCGGTCGATCCCTCCCCCGCTTATCTAGTGATCGAAGGCCCGGTCGAGGCCGGCCAGCCCCCGTTCGAGCCCAGCGAGTTCGTCCTCGCTCAATTCGCTCAGCACCTGGTTTTCGGCTTCCTCGACCTTCGGGACGAGCGCCGAGTAGGCACGCATGCCCGCTTCCGTCAGGGTCAGATATTCAAAACGCCGGTCGGTGGTCGCACGGCTTCGGCCCAGCCACCCCCGATCATCGAGAGATGACACCGCCCGGCTGACCTTGGTTTTGTCCATCGCCGTGGTTTCGACGATGTAGGACGAGGTGAACGCCTTCCCATCTGCGGCGCCGAGAATGATCAGAACGCTGAATTCCGGTGGGGTAAGGCCGTGCTGATCCCTGTGCACCTGGGCGGTGATCCGGCCAAGCGCGGTAGCCGCCCGGATCAACCGGTTGGTGAGAAAAAGGGTTCGGCCCTCTGTCTTGTTCGCGCTCATCAATCGTTGCCCTGCACCTGGAGATCTGGACATCATCTCCGGCTTGCCGCGATCGGCCCGCCGTGGCCAAGGGCCCTGCGTCGCCGACCGTTGGAAAGTGATCCGGTCGTGTTGAGCAAACGTTGCAATCGCGCCGACTGTTCCGCCTGATCCCTCAAACGCAAGCATTTCCGACCCTCGGCGCCTGCATCGAATGCTTCGGAGCCCGCGACATCCAGCAGGCGCGAAGCCGCCGGGCCTGTTGATTCCGATCATTGACCCTATGTCGCGGTCTGGCCACACAGTGAACTGCGAGCGCTCTGCCGCTCGTGAGAAACAGCGAAGGGGAACCGATGATGGACGGATTTGGTTGGATGGGCGGCGGCATGGGATTCGGCGGTTTCTGGATGCTGTTGCTGCTGGTGATCGTCATCCTGGCGATTGCTGCTCTGGTGAAATATCTCAGCCGCTGAGCCTTTTTTTAAGGAGACATCAAATGGCTTATACGATCAACCGGGTCTTCGACGCGGAGGATTTCGATGCCGTTGTGGAACGCACCCGATCTGCGCTCACCGACCAGGGCTTCGGCGTTCTAACCGAGATCGACGTCAAGGCGACGATGAAGAAGAAGCTCGACATCGACATGGACGACTATCTGATCCTCGGCGCCTGCAACCCGCGCATGGCGCATCAGGCCATCGGCATCGAGCCGCGCGTCGGCGCCATGCTTCCCTGCAACGTGATTTTGCGAAAGACCGGACCGAGCGCCGTCGAGGTCAGCGCGGTCGATCCAGTGGCCTCGATGGCATCGATCGATAACACAGAGCTGACATCGGTCGCCGGTCAGGTGCGCGACATGCTTGAAACGGTGGTCCAGAACATCTGACACCAGCCTGCGATGATCCGTTGGCGGAGCGGGCTCGTCGAAGCATGAGCCATCTCCGCCGAGCGGTTCCCGGTCAAACAACCGGTATCCTCGAAACCATCCCCTCTGATCGCAGGCGGGATGGTTTGAGCGCGCCAATGCCGGCGGGTGTGCTACAGTCAAACGAAAGCACCGCGCTTGACGCCCACACACCCCACATTTTCGACACCTTGCGCCAGCATAGCGCCCGCCATGTCGGCACAGGGTGATCGCGGCTTTGCATTTGGCCCCGAATTCCCTATAGCTTCGCGCCAAATTCGCCCTGGCCCATCAGACAAGGATAAATCATTGTCTTCAACCTTCGACCGGGTCGCGGACATCATCGCCGAGACCAGCGAGATCGACCGCGCCCAGATCACACCGGAAAGTCATACGATCGACGATCTGGGAATCGATTCGCTCGATTTCCTGGACATCGTGTTCGCGATCGACAAGGAGTTCGGGATCAAGATCCCACTTGAGAAATGGACCCAGGAGGTCAATGACGGCGACGTTCCGACGGAAGAATATTTCGTGCTGAAGAATCTCTGCGCGAAGATCGATGAATTGCGCGCAGCAAAAGCCGTCTGAGGCAGCGTCATCATCGCGCCGCCGCCACTCCCCCGCCTTCGAGCGAGTGCGGGGAATTGGCGTGGTGCTTGAATGGCGACAGGATGGCATCCGACGACCCATGCGGAGTGTCGCCATCGTGCCGGGGAGCGCGGGACGCCATAAACCGATCGCACCGGTGGGAGGCGGAACGGTCCGGAAGCTTGGAACATTCGCATGACTGAGAGTGCCAGGGACGTCGTCATAACCGGAATCGGGCTGGTTTCCTCTCTCGGCGAGGGAGTCGCGGCACATCTCGACGCGTTCGCCCGTGGGCCTGCGCCGCAGCCGAAGATTGAGGCTGAGACCTACGCGCCGTATTTCGTCCACCCCCTGCCCCCGCTCGACTGGTCGAACCAGATCCCCAAGAAGGGCGACCAGCGTCAGATGGAGACCTGGCAAAAGCTGGGCACCTACGCGGCCGGGCTCGCGCTGGACGACGCCGGCATTCCCGCCGACGAGGCGGTACGCGGCAAGATCGATATGGTCGTCGCAGCCGGGGGCGGCGAGCGCGACATGACGGTTGACGCGCTAGTGATGGAACGGGCTCGTGGGTCCAACGACCGCGATCGGATCGTCAACGAAACCCTGTCGACGGAACTGCGCCCCACCCTGTTTCTGACGCAGCTTTCCAACCTCCTCGCGGGTAACATTTCGATCGTCCACAAAGTGACGGGCTCGTCGCGCACCTTCATGGGCGAGGAAGCGGCGGGGATTTCGGCGTTCGCCTCGGCGAGGGCCCGGATCGCGTCCGGCCAGAGCGACATCTGTCTGGTTGGCGGCGCGTTTTCGGCCGAGCGCAAGGATCTGATCCTCAATTTTGATCTCGCCGAGTTGATGCTCAAGGACGAGTGGCGCCCGGTGTCGTCCCGCGTGGCGCCCCATGACGGCATCGCCGTGGGCAGCGTCGGCGCTTTCGTCATCCTGGAATCGGCCGAGCATGCCGCCGCGCGATCGGCGCTCGCCTACGCCCGGCTCCTCACCGCGACCGGCGACCGCGGCCGCCGCGAGACAGCCGCGACCGAGGCTCGCTTTGAGGCCGTTCTGCCGCCGCAGCAGGGGCCGGCGGAAGAGACACTGGTTCTGTCGGGCGCGACGGGCATCGCCGATCTTCTGGCTATCGAACACAGTGTTCTGCAAAATACCTTTCCGGGGGCGCCGGTTCGGGCCTATGGAACGCTGCTCGGCCATTCCTTCGAGGCGCAGCTACCCGCCGGGATCGCGCTGGCGGCGGGTGCTCTGTCGCGCGGTGAGGCCCTGCCGCCTCTCGATCCCGGCGAGGAACAGCCGGCATCGGCAAGGCCCCGCCGGGCGGTCGTGACCGCGATCGGCCATCTGCATGCCGAGGGCGCTTGTCTGCTTGAGGCCGTGGACGGCCGCAGATTGTGAGGACCAGATCATGAGCGCCAATGTGACCGCCGTGGAGACCGATTTCCTGGGCCGTCCGGTGATCGCGATCACCGGGCTTGGCATCGTGTCCTCGCTCGGCCGCGGCGTCGAGGACAATTGGGCCGCGCTCTCCTCGGGCCGCTCGGGCATTCACAGCATCGAGCGGTTCTCGACCGAAGGGCTGCGGACGACCATTTCCGGCTCCGTCGATTTCATGGGAGCGGAGAACGACACCTCGACCACGCTCTCCTATGCCATGGCCGAAGCCGCCGGGTCCGAGGCCATCCAGATGGCCGGCCTGCCGGATAACGACTTCGCAGGACCGCTGTTCCTGGCCGCTCCGCCGGTGGAGATGGAATGGAAGCATCGTCTCGCCCTCGACGCGATGGACGGCGCCGAACGCGAGGAGGCCGGCTATGACCGGCTGCTGGAAGTGGCAAGGCGTCACCCCAATCCCGCGATCTACCGTTTGACCCAGTGCAGCCGGATCTCCGAGCTGCTGGCCGATCGGCTCGGAACCCGTGGCCTGCCGATTACCCTCTCGACAGCCTGCGCTTCGGGCGCGACCGCCATTCAGCTCGGCGTCGAGGCCATCCGGCGCGGCGAGAGCGAGCGGGCGATCGCCATCGGCACCGATGGTTCGATCACGCCGGAATCGGTGATCCGCTTTTCGCTGCTTTCGGCGCTGTCGACCAACAACGACGTCCCGGAAAAGGCCTCCAAGCCCTTCTCCAAGGATCGGGACGGCTTCGTCATGGCGGAGGGCGCGGGCGCGCTCGTCCTGGAGTCGCTGACCGCGGCCAAGGCACGCGGGGCCAAGATCCTCGGTATCATCCACGGCTGCGGCGAACGCGCCGACGACTTTCACCGCACGCGCTCCAAACCGGACGGTTCGCCGATCATCGCGACGATCAACGCCGGCCTCGCCGACGCCGGCATGGCGCCGACCGACATCGACTACATCAACGCCCACGGCACCTCGACTCCGGAAAACGACCGGATGGAAGCGACCGGTCTCGGCGCCGTCTTCGGCGAAGCGCTGAAGACCACCCCGATTTCGTCGAACAAGTCGATGATCGGCCACACGCTGACCGCGGCCGGGGCGATCGAGGCCGCCTTCTCGGTGCTGTCGCTGCAACACAGCGTGCTGCCGCCGACGATCAATTACGACAATCCGGACCCGGCGATCCCTCTCGACACCGTACCGAACACGGCACGCTCGGCCGATATCCGCGCGGTGCTGTCCAATTCCTTCGGCTTCGGCGGCCAGAACGTCTGTCTCGTCATCGGGCGCGAACCGCGCGCCTGACCGCCGGTTCCACAACATCAAGAGCGCAAGCAAGAGCAGGAACGGTTTCCTGCGTCTCTTTCGCTTTCATTTGCGAAATTCGATCACGTGGGATTGGGGCGAAACCGATCGGATGTCATCGTGATCCAGGCTGAGGTAGAATCATGCGGGCATTGCAACTCGTCGGCGACCGCGACCTGAAGGTGGTCGACCTGCCACCGCCGCCCGAGCCCGGCCCCGGCGAGGTCACCGTGGCGATCAAGGCAGTCGCGCTCAACCACATCGACGTCTGGGGCTGGCGCGGCATGGCGTTCGCCAAGCGCAAGATGCCGCTGGTCGTCGGCGCCGAGGCCGCCGGTGTGGTGTCGGCGATCGGCCCAGGCGTCTCTTCGGTTCTGCCCGGTCAGCTGGTCTCGATCTACGGTGCGCGCACCTGTGGCCTGTGCCGGGCCTGCCGCGAGGGTCGCGACAATCTCTGCGAGCATGTCGGTGGTGTCCACGGCTTCCATCTCGACGGCTTCGCGCAGGAGAAGGTCAACCTGCCGGCCCGGCTGCTCGTCCCTGCCCCTCCGGGCTGCGACGCGGTTGGCGCGGCGCTGGCGCCGGTCACCTTCGGCACCGTCGAGCACATGCTGTTCGACAATGCCAAGCTCGAGCCGGGCGAAACGATCCTGATTCACGCCGGCGGCTCCGGCATCGGCTCGGCCGCGATCCAGCTCGCCAAGAAGATGGGCTGCACGGTCATCACGACGGTCGGCTCCGATGACAAGATCGAGCGCGCCAGGGCGCTGGGCGCCGATCACGTGATCAACTATCGCGAGGATCGCTTCGAGGGCGTCACCCGCAAGCTGACGAAGAAAAAGGGCGTCGACGTCGTCTTCGAGCACGTGGGCAAGGATACCTTCCCGGGCTCGATGCTGTGCCTGAAGCGTGGTGGCCGGCTCGTGACCTGCGGCTCGACCTCGGGCATCTCAACCGAGATCAATCTGATGATGCTCTTCCAGCAGCAACTGCGGCTGATCGGCTCCTTCGGCTGCCGCATGGAGAATATGCGCGACGCCATGCAGAAGATGGCGCGCGGCCTCGTCCATCCGGTGATCGACACCAGGATCGGCTTCGATGGGATCGAGGTCGCGCTGAAACGAATGGAAACGCGCGCGGTATTCGGCAAGATCGTTCTCGACCTGAAGGCCGAGGGCGCGGACACCCTATGAATCCCGCAACAGCTCGCCTCGCTCTGCGGGGCAAACGGGCGGCGGATTATCTTATCGCCCAACTTCTGTTCGGGCTTCTCCGGCTGGTTCGCCTGCTGCCAGCCGGAACGGGCCTCGCCTTCGCCGACCGCACGGCGCGGCTATTGGGGCCGCTGACGCCGCGCCACCGGCTTGCCAAGGACAATCTGCGCCAAGCCTATCCGGAAAAGGATGACGCCTGGGTCGAGCGCATTGCCCGGGAGAACTGGGGCCAGATGGGCCGTATCGCCGCGGAGTTTGTGTTTCTCGACGATCTCTTCGACTTCGACCCGGAAAACCCCGGCCGCGGGCGAATTGAGGTCGAGGGCGTCGACACGTTCCTGGAATTGCGCGAGCGCAAGGGACCCTTCATCTTCTTCACTGGCCATCTCGGTTGCTTCGAGCTGTTGCCGATCGGCGCGGCGGCGTTCGGCCTCGAATTCACCGCGCTCTTCCGCCAGCCCAACAACCGCTACATCGCCAAGGAGGTTCAGTCGGCCCGCCGCACCAGCGGCGGACATCTGGTACCCTCAAAAGCCGGTGCCGCCTGGTCGCTCGCCGGCGTTTTACAGCGGGGCGGCTCGGTCGGCATGCTGGTCGACCAGAAATTCCGCAAAGGCGTCGAGACGACGTTCTTCGGCCGCCCCTGCAAGACCAACCCCTTGCTGCCGAAACTCGCCCGCCAGTTCGACTGCGAAATCTATCCGGCCCGTTCGATCCGGCTACCGGACGGCCGCTATCGCCTCGAATTGAAGCCGCGGCTGGATCTGCCACGGGACGCCACCGGCGAAATCGACGTTCCGGCGACCTGCCAGTTGCTCAACGATACCGTCGAAGGCTGGGTGCGCGAGCACCCGGAACAGTGGATGTGGTTTCACGACCGCTGGAAATCGAAGCCGCTGACCAAGCGCTAGCGCGGAATCGGGAAAAGTGGATATCCATGTTCCGCTCGCAGTACGCGCTCCCTGACCGGAGGCAGTGCGATCTCGTCGTGATCTGATGCGGGTCGCCTGCCCGATCGGCAACGGCGGCCGACCGGCCGTGGTCGAGCGGACGCCAAATCCTCCGGCGATTGACCCGGATCAAGGTTCAGGGCCACGAGGGCGTGGAAAGTCCTTTCCAATGGAGCGATACTCCGACAGGCGAAAGGAACACCCCATGGGCACCATCGGAACGCGGATCGGAGCGGATGGCGACGCGAGAGCACCCGACTTCGAAAACGCGCCCTCGCCCCGCAGCCAGCGCAATCGATCGCATCGGATCGCGGACCTTGCGGTTCATCTCGACGGGGGCGATCAGGACGCGGCGAAGATCGCTCACCTGCAGACGATCCGCACCATCTTCGGTGCCCATGTCGAAGCCTTTTTCGCCAACCCCATTCCGACCGCCTTCATCCCGATCGGACCCGGCTACGAGGGCCTTCCCGCCGAGATCTGGGCCGAAGGCGCGGCCGCGGGAGACGTCGCCGAGAAGACGATTCGCGCCCGATTGGATCGGCTGGACTTCTCTGCGGAATTGCGGCGCGTCGACGGGATGCCGCACGAACTCGTCCCGGCGACGGCGACGCTGGCCCGTTCGCTCGACCTGTTTCTGCTCGGCCGCCCCGATGGCGACAGATGGCGGACGGATATTCTGGAAGCCGTTCTTTTCGATGCCGGAGCCCCTGCTCTCGTGATGCCGCCGGATGCGGCGGCGGCGAAGGACCCGCGGACGATCCTCATCGGCTGGCGCGATACCACTGAGTGCTCCCACGCGATCGCCGCCTCGCTGCCTTTTCTGGAACGCGCGGCGCGGGTACATCTGGTTTCCGTAGCGGAGACATCCTCCAGCGAGGAAAAGCGCATCGAACCCGCCGCCGATATGGCCAAGCATTTGTCCCGCCACGGCATTTCGGTAGAGGTCCGGCATTTGCCGAAATGGAACCACCCGGCCGAGGCGCTGCTGAACGAGGCGGCGATCGTCGGCGCGGACCTCATGGTCGCCGGGGCTTATGGACGCTCGCGCCTGCGCGAGATGATTTTCGGCGGGGTCACGCGAGCCCTTCTGAGGGACTGCCCGATCCCGCTCCTCATGGCTCACTGAGGGCCGCAAGCGAAGGAGATATTGCTATGCACTCGTCAGAATTGCGGTACTGCGTGGAACCGACCGGCGGACGCTGGATGGTTTCCTTCTGCCACTCACCCCATGGTTTCTTCGACCGGCGCGTCGATGCCATCCGCTCCGCGCTATCGGACGCCGACCGGGTCGAGCGCATGGGGCACAAGGTGACGGTGGTCGTCGCCCGCCCCGCCGACGCCCCCGATCTCGCGCAGCGGGTCTTGCGGCCGCCCCACTGAGCGATGCTCCGGTCAGCGCTGCACGATGACCCGGGTATTGCGCATCCCGATCTTCTTGACCAGCGAGTAGAAGATGCGCGCATTGGCGGTGTGGAGCCGCACGCAGCCGTGCGACGCCGGGCGTCCGAGGCGGCTGACGGCGTTGGTGCCGTGAATCGCGTAGCCGCCATGGTAGAAGACCGAATAGGGCATCGGCGACATGTCGTATTTGCGCGAATACCACATGCGGTGCGTGCGCTTGGGCCGCCAACTCCCGGTAGGTGTCACATAGCCCTTCCTCGCCGTCGACACCGGCCAGCGATACATCACCCTGCCGTTCTTGATGACGGTCAGCGTCTGGGACGAAAGATCGACCTTGGCCACCAGCCCCGCCGTGGCGCTGGACATAGCGAATGCGAGGAATCCGGCCATCACGGCGATGACAAGCAGTCCGTTTTTCATGAAAACCTCTCCAGCCCCGAAAGGCATAAAATAGTCGCCCCAAAAAAGTCTAATTTCACATCCGTCGGATGGTCAATTGCCGATCGCGTGATGTGCCGTCTGCGTGGCTTTTCGCGAGCTCGGACGGTGGCGACGGATGAGTTCTTTTTCGACGAGGGCCCCTTATTCCAACCGGCGGTGACAGGAACCCCTTCAATTGGCCATGGCCGGTGCCTAGGCGCCGACGCATGACGAGGAACAGGACGAGAGGCGACGCGGCGCACTGAGCCTTGCGGCTGATGGCCGGAGAAGCCCGTTCGACGTCATCGTGTGGATCCCTATTACCCCGGGTCGGTATTAAGGCACGCGAGGCGGCAAGAAATGACCGCAACAATTGTCTACCGAACTCGAATTCGACAATTGTTTACATCTTCGCTCTAGCGTTACGCCTGAATATCGATGCGGATGGCAATGCTGCTCAGCGTGATAAAACGATACGGCGCAACCCTGCTCGGCGGATTGATTATCTCCGGGTTTGTCGTCACGAGCGCGTTCATGATCGGCGGAGCGACTGTTGGAGAGCTCGTCGAAACGGGTGCACGCGCTCGCGGCGCTGAGTTTGCCCGCCTTCTCTTGGGACCCGGAGGACATGTCGACGCGTTTCTGACCAGTATCACCCGCACCTCTGACGCCGAGACATCCATCCGCAAGATCGCGGGCCTGGCGGGGATCGAAAGCTTCGCCGTCTTCGACCGTGAAGGTCAGGAAGTGTATCGGTCCCGTTCCGATCGCTACGACTGGTTGCTGCGCGACCGGCCGGGCGGCATCAGTTCGGGTGATCGGCTTTCGACAGCTGTGCTGACGAAGTCCGGCGCATGGTCGATCGTCGAAGACGACCGCGTCACCAATCCCTCGTTTCTGGCCCCCCTGATTCGGAATGGCCAGACGATCGGCTATGTCTCGGTGGTCGCCGACATGATCGCCCAGCGCTATGCGTTCAAGGTCACACTCGCCCGCGCCTCGGCGTCATTGCTGCTCATCCTGTTCCTGGCGACCGGGGTGCCTTTGCTGCTTTACCTGCGCCGCAAACGCAAGATCGCCGAGGCAGCCGACCGCATCGACTTCCTGGCCAATCATGACGCCCTGACCAACCTGTTGAATCGCAGACGCATGCAGGAGGAAACCGACCGCGTTCTAGCCACGGTGCGCGCAACGCGGGAGCAGATGGGCTATCTGTACATCGATCTGGACGAACTTTCCGAGATCAACGACCGGCTTGGCCAGAACTGCGGCGACGAACTTCTGACGATGGTCGCGGCCCGCCTTGCCGCGGTTGTCGATCCCTGCGATCTCGTCGGCCGGATCGGTGCCGACGACTTCGCGGTTCTGCGCCGTCGCATTACCTCGGTCGAGGACATTGCGGCACTGGCCAAACGAATCTTCGACGCGGTCTGCGAGCCGGCCGAACTCGCCGGGGAGATCGTCAAGCCCCGGGTTTCGATCGGCTGCGCCATGGTGCCAGAGGACGGGCGGACCCACTCCGAATTGGTCAAGCATGCCGAGATCGCGCATCTGCACCACAAGACCGACAAAAGCCGCAATCTCGTCTTCTTCGAGCCCACAATGGACGAGGCGATGCACCACCGACGCTATGTCGAGGCGCTGGTGCGCGAGGCGGTCGAGAATGAAAGCTTCGAACTCTTCTATCAGCCGATCGTCAATGGCGACGGCTCTCGCCTGCTTGGCTTCGAGGCGCTCCTGCGGCTGCGCGATGAGAAGGGCGACCACATCTCTCCTGCTGTGTTCGTGCCGATCGCCGAAGCACGCGGCTACATCAAAGCCATCGGCACATGGGTTATCCGCGAGGCAACCCGCCAGATCGCACTCTGGCCGAAGGACCTATTCGTCTCGGTCAATCTCAGCGCGGTCCAGTTTGGTGATGGAGATCTGGTAAAGATCGTCGAGGCGGCTCTCAACCGGGCCGGCATCGGCGGAAACAGACTCGAGATCGAGGTCGTCGAATCGCTGTTGCTCGATCGCTCGGACGACATTCTTGCGCAACTTCGTCAGTTGAAGACGCTTGGAATCTCGGTCGACATGGACGATTTCGGCACGGGCTATTCGTCTCTCGGCTATCTCTGGCGCTTTCCCTTCGACAAATTGAAGATCGACCAGTCCTTCATGGTGGCGCTGGACAATGGCGAACCGAATGTATCACGGCTTCTCGAGACCATCGTCTCCATGGCCCATCATCTAAAGATGAAGGTCACCACCGAAGGTGTCGAGACCGAGGCGCAGGTGGCGCTGATGAAGAGCCTGGGCTGCGATCAGATGCAAGGCTATTTCTTCGGTCGGCCAATGCCGGCAGACCAGGTGGCGGCCGAGATCCTGGAGCGCTTCCGGCACAACGTCGCGGAAAATCCGGCGGCTGCTCCCATTCTGGAGCGTGCAAACCACCGCTCCTGACGCTGGCGCCGCGCGCGCCATGGCCAGGACCGTAGCGCGGCCGCAGGAGACCGGAGCGCGGTAACCGCGATCGTTCACGCAAAAATCGCGTGGAATTCCAAGACCGCAACGGTTCAGGGCATCATCGACTCATCGGCCGCCGAGTTTTTCTCGGAAAGGCCTAGGCCGTAAACTCATAAATCTGGTTGGCAACGGATAACGCGACTGATTCAAGGGTCCGAACGAGGAGGCCTTGATGTCGCGACGCCGCTACGAAC
>NZ_JADDXW010000020.1 GCF_017183135.1 Aurantimonas marina
GCTTGCTTCCGTTTCGATCTCGCCCGTTGGACTGCCTAGCTGGCGAGAGCCTTGCATTTTTCGATCGCGAGCGGGGCTGCGGCGACCACGGCTGGAGTCGCGGTCCCGCCCGTCTCGGCGACAATTGCCGCGCCGAGAGCGCCCACTCCGGCTTCGCAAACATAACTTCTCAGTTTCTCGACGCCCTTGCCGGTCAGTCCGTCACCCGAAAACAGACCATTGTCGCCGAAGGCGAAGCCTGACGCATCGGCGAGAAACCCGCCGCATTTGCTCTTCTTGTCCCAGCCGAGATCAATCCCGTGCGATCGCTTGCAGTAGATCATCGCCGCGCCGATCTTGGTGTTGCGTAGCGAAAACGGCAGGCCGGCGACAATCTTCATGCCTGGCTCGCCCCCCTGGACCACCCAGATGTAGTGCGGCTTGTTGTCGTCGTCGCTGATATTGATGCCGGCGCTCTGCTTCTTGTATTTCAGCCAGCCATAGGACGACAGGTTCAATGCCACGACGTCGCCATAGCGGACCTGGCCGTCGCCCTTCTGCCGTTGGATCAGCACGTTGAAGTCACCGGCGTTCTTGTCGAGCCAGCCGAGATTGGCGGCGATCGGCCGCTTCTGACGCTTGATGCCGCGCGCCGCCGCCAGATTGACCAGCCGGTAGCGATTGCCACTGACGATCGGCCGTCCCTCGCTGCCGGCCCGCATCGCCCATTGCAGAACGTGGGCGCCATTGCGCGCCCCCGGCTCAAGGCTGAAGGCTGAAGGACAACTGCCGCAGGATGTTCTGGTCAACGGCGGCAGCGGGTTTTTTCTGTTGCGCGGGCTGGACCTTCACCACATCCAGCAGAATGGCCTTCGTACCCTTGGGGCCGGCATCCGCCGCCGACACCGAAAGCCAACCGAACGCTCCGGCGAATACGCAAAGTGCGATGGAGAGAGATGGTCGAGACATGATGTTCTCCTTTCGGCGATCGTCGCCGGGTTGATGGTCGGGCCAGCGAAAGGTCGTCTGTGCCTTGCCGAGCCCATCAGCGGCTTCCCGTCGGGTGGGAAAAGTCAGCAAATTATCGGACTCCGGTTCGGCGGATCAGGCAGGCATGGCGCGGCCCCAACGACATCGACGAACCGTTGAACGCGCCAGCACCGGTCACGCCGGCCCATGACAGCGGGCGCCATGGATCGCGCTATTTTTGCACGACTTCCCGCTGATCCGGCCGTTCTCCCACTGGGATCATGATGTGGGCGTACGGTGTTCCGGACCACATCACGTAGGGGCCGTCGGTCGCCATGGTGACGGGCAACCCTTCGAGGTCGGCCGGGTCGGGAGAGATCACCATGATGTGCGGCCCCTCGACGACCCATTCGTTATCCGAGGTGGGCGTGGCCGCGGCCGGGTCGATATTGCTCGCGCCGCCCTCCGGGCTGTCGCCTGCGATCATATAGGCGATGCCGACCGACTTGGCGGTGAACGGCTTCTGGTTCATCCAGGCGTCCATCCAGGTCAGCCATTCGGCGTCCATGCACATGGGGCCGGCAATGCCGGTGGGAGCCGGAAAACACGTGTAGGCGCCACTGCCCTCGCGCAGGACCTTCCCGGCGAGATCCGAGACGGTGGCGGTCTGAGAAATGCCGGGAGGCGCCGCGCGCAGCGCATCCGCGATCATGTCTTCCGCGCTCTGAGCTCCCGCGCCGACCGGCACGAATGCGGCCGCGGAGAGCATCGCGGCACTGACGCCGCGCGCGGCGGCTCTGAACCGGATGAGTTCATTGGAACCGAGTGACGAGATCGCAAACATGGCTTGATGCTCCTGGACATGGATCGGGTCGAACACCGCGTATGGCGCGGTCGACCCTTTCGGCGATCGGCGCCGCTCCGGTTGTCGGGATGCGCGAAGGGTCTGACCGCCGCGGCCAAACGCGGCGGCGCGGAAAGTCTGGACAAGCGCGGGGCGAGGACGATCAGGCTTGCAGGGCCTTGACGTCCTCGGTGGTCAGCGCCTTGCCGCCGATGCCCCATTCGCCGCTACCGAGTTCCTGAACCCGCACCCAGGTGACGCCGCGCATCGCCTCGCCCTCGATCTTGACCATGGTGTCGGTGACCTTCTCGATCATTTCCTTCTTTTGCGCCGCCGAGAAGACGCCTTCGATCAGCTGAATGTCGACGAGTGGCATGATTTTTCTCCTTTGATCTGGACCGGCCTGCCGCGATGTTTGAACAGGCGTTATGGTCGTAGCGTATTCCCCTGCGGTATACTGGGAGGATAGCGGGAGAATTCGGGGAGATAGCGTGGAGATATGCTAGGCTCGCCAGCGGAGCATGCGCTCTATGGCGGTGGGACGATGCTTTATGTTTTCGAATCCTTTGAACTGGACGCCAGCCAGGTCGAGTTGCGGCGCAACGGCACGGTCGTGCCGGTGGAGCCGCAAGTCTTCGCCCTGCTTGTGCTTCTCGTCGAAAACCGGGAGCGCATGATTTCCAAGGACGAGATCGTCGAAAAGATCTGGGACGGCCGCATCGTCTCCGACTCGGCCATCACCAGCCGCATCAAATCCGCCCGCCGTGCGCTCGGCGACGACGGCAAGGCGCAGTGTTTTATCCGTACCGTGCACGGCCAGGGTCTGCGTTTCGTTGCCGAGGTCAGGACCCTCGCATCGCAAGGCTCACGGCCGGTAGCCTCGCCGTGCCGGACCGAATGGCCGATCAAGATCGCGGACGACGCCCGCCCGTCCATCGCCGTGCTTCCCTTCCGGTTGCTCGGCGTTGCCGGACCGCACGGGGCCATCGCCGACGCCCTGCCGCACGATCTGATCGCCGCACTGTCGCGACTGCGCTGGCTGTTCGTCATCGCCCGCGGGTCCTCGTTCCGCTTCCGATCGCCCGACCCGGACGTCGGCGAGATCGGCGAGATACTCAACGTCCGCTATTGTCTGTCCGGCCTCGTCGAAATGTTCGGCGATGGCGTGACCGTCGTCGTCGAGCTCGCCGACACACGCACCGGCGGTGTGGTCTGGGGCGACCGCTTCGCCGCCAGGCTCGACGACATTCACGAGATCCGCTCCCAGATCGTCGCGAACATCATCGCCGCCCTGGAGATTCAGATTCCGCTCAACGAGGCCAATCTCGCCCGCTTGGGGGCACCGGAAAATCTGGATGCGTGGTCCGCCTACCACCTCGGGCTTCAGCATCTGTACCGGTTCAACAAGAAGGACAACGCGGTCGCCGCCGGCCTCTTCGAAAGCGCGATCGCCAAGGAACCGCGCTTCGCGCGCGCCCATGCCGGCCTGTCCTCGACCGCGTTCCAGAATGCCTTTCTGCGCTATTCGGACGAGCCCGCGATGGCCGTCAAGGCGGCGCGCCGCTCCGCCGAGCGCAGCGTGGAACTCGATCCGATCGATCCCTTTGCCAACTTCACCATGGGACGGGCCTTCTGGCTGACCGGCGATATCGACGGCAGCCTATCCTGGTTGGACCGGTCCACCGCGCTCAGTCCGAATTACGCGCAAGGCTTCTATGCCCGCGCCTGGGCGGACACGATTTGCGAACGCGACGTGAAAGGCACGCAGAATGCCCGGATCGCGCTGTCGCTCAGCCCGCTCGATCCGTTTCGCTATGCGATGCTGGGGACGCGGGCCTTCGCCTGCCTGATCCGCGGCGAGACCGCCGAGGCCGCCGACTGGGCGGACCGCGCGGCGCGGTCGCCGGGCGCCCACGTACTGATCGCCATGATCGCCGTCGTCGCCCATGCCCTGAACGGCGACGAGCGGCGCGCGACGCTGTGGGCCGAGGATGCGCGCGCTCGCCGCGACGATATCTCGCAGACCCATTTCTTCAGTTCGTTCCCGTTCGCGGATGGCCCGCTCCGGCGCCGGATCGCGAAAACCCTCGCGGATCAAGGCTTTTCATAAGACACAAGGGTGGCGTTTCGAGCGATGCGTGCCCCGGACGGCTCTCAGCCCTTACGAACCGGCTTGGAGAAGCGCATTTCCGGCGCGGCCAGTCGCTCCGCCGGCCCAATCCAGGCATAAGCCAGCAGACATGGGTCGAGACCGCCGACGGTGATCCTGTGTTCGTTCCTTGCAGGAGGAGGTTATGCCGCGCCCGTCGGCGAAAGCAAATGCCGCCTCGCGATGGTTTGCCGGGTAGCGGCGGGCCAAGCCTGTTGGAAATCTTAACTGGCGGCGACACGCCGCCGGTCGGCCTCGGGGGCTTCGGCCGGCGCTTCGGAATCGCGCGCCGCGACCGCCCTCGCCGCCCGGAACAGACGCCGCATCCGCAGGCCGGCCGCATCGGCGTCATCCGCGAGCAGCCGGCGCGCGGCGTCGAGACCCGCCTGCCGCAATTCGCTCTGGCGCCGGTCGATCAGCGCCAGCACCACCGAGAGGTCGGACGACGACCCGAAAGCCGTGGGCGCTGTGGCCGCCTCGGCCCGGAACACCGCGTAATCATGGTCGAGGCCGAGATCGTCGGCGATCGCCTTGGCGGCATCGCGCAGTGGCGCCAAGGCTTCCGGCCAGACCGGGGCGAGCAGCCGCAGATGCATCCAGTGATATTTCACCCGTTTGCGCAATTCGTGCAGGGACTCCGCGTCACGCCGCTTCTCGGCCCGTTTGAGCGCCTGTCGCGCCCGTCGATAGGTCCGCGCGTACCCCTTGGCGGCCAGCGTCGCGCCGTTACGGTCGGGACGCCGAACGACGAAGCCGTCGAGACGCCGCCGGGCTTCGCCGAGCGTGATGAGCGCCGCATCGATTGCTGCTTCCAGATCGGCCTCGCTGGCCGCTGCGGCGTTGCGCCGCTCGGTCAATCGGGCGCGGATCGCCGCGAAGGCCTTGGTCTCGACTTCGCCGGCAAAGCGCGCCGCCAAAGCGTCCAGTGCCTCGATCTGCGCGGCTGCGTCGCGCACCCCCGACAGCGCCCGGGCGGTGTCACGAAATCGGGCATTTTCCTCGGCGTAGAAATCCGCATCCGCGTGGTGCACCAACCGCAACAGGCCGCGCAGCTTCTTCAGGCGCTTGCGCGCGGCATGGATGGTCGCGTGCCGGTCACTGCAATCCTCGCCCAACTCGCGCTCGGCCTTGTGGAGCTGTTCGCTCGCGATCCGGCGGACCTCCGCGTCGAGCGCCTGTCCCGGATCGATCCTGAATGCCATGCGCTGTCCCCTCCCCGTCGCGCCGTCGTCGCCATTCAAACCTCTTCCGGCCGGCCGTCGATGGCAAGCCGGGCGTTGGTGAAACGCGCGTCGCCGGTCACCTCGCGGCCGAGATAGGCCGGCAGCGTCGGCGCGTCGCTTGCGTCCCACAGCTCGATCTCCGCCATCACCAGCCCGGCGAGCGCGCCGTCAAAAACGTCGATCTCGACCCGGAACGCGCCGAGCGGCACGATGTGGCGGGTCTTTTCCACGACGATCCCCACCCGGCTCGCCCACAGCGCCTCGGCATCGGCGAGGGGAATGTCGTATTCGAACTCGCCGCGGTCCATGCCGCTGCCGGTCTTGATCGTCAGTCGCGCGCTTGTCCTATCCCGGATTCGCACCCGCACCGAGGCATCCTCGCGCACGAACAGATAGAATTGCTCGAGACGTCGGGTTTCGGCGATGGCGCCGCGCCACTTGTCGCTGATCACCAGAAATTTGCGTTCGATCTCGCGTCCCATACCAACAAAGACGCGCCCGCCGCCTGCCGGGTTCCGTCGCCGTCCGGCCCCATCGTCGCCGCCGCGCGAAACGGTGCTTCCAAGAACCGTTACAAGTCTCTATATCGCCGCCCATGAGCACCATGCCCGCGAACACGCCCCTCGACCACATCCGCAACTTCTCGATCGTCGCCCATATCGACCACGGGAAGTCGACTCTGGCCGACCGGCTGATCCAGTCGACCGGCGGGCTGGAGCTGCGCGACATGAAGGCGCAGGTGCTCGATTCGATGGATATCGAGCGCGAGCGAGGCATTACCATCAAGGCGCAGACCGTGCGCCTGCACTATACGGCGAAGAATGGCGAGACCTACGTCCTCAATCTCATCGACACGCCCGGCCATGTCGATTTCGCCTATGAGGTGTCGCGCTCACTGTCGGCCTGCGAGGGCGCGCTGCTCGTCGTCGACGCGGCGCAGGGTGTCGAGGCGCAGACGCTCGCCAATGTCTATCTCGCCCTCGACAACGATCTCGAAATCGTGCCGGTCCTCAACAAGATCGATCTGCCCGCCGCCGAGCCCGACAAGGTCAAGGAGCAGATCGAGGAGGTGATCGGCCTCGACGCCTCGGAAGCCGTGATGATCTCGGCGAAATCCGGCCTCGGCATCGAGGACGTGCTGGAGGCGATCGTCCACCGCCTGCCCCCGCCGAAGGAAGGCGACCGGGCCGCGCCGTTGAAGGCGATGCTGGTCGACTCGTGGTACGATTCCTATCTCGGCGTCGTCGTCTTGGTCCGCGTCATCGACGGCGAGTTGAAGAAGGGCCAGGTGATCCGCATGATGGGCACGGACGCCAAGTATCCGGTCGACCGGGTCGGCGTCTTCACGCCCAAGATGGTCCAGGTGGACGCGCTCGGCCCCGGCGAGCTCGGCTTCATCACGGCCAGCATCAAGGAAGTGGCCGACACCCGCGTCGGCGATACGATCACCGAGGACAAGCGCCGCACGACGACGATGCTGCCCGGCTTCAAGCCGGCCCAGCCGGTGGTCTTCTGCGGCCTGTTCCCGGTCGACGCCGCCGATTTCGACGATTTGCGCGCCGCCATGGGCCGGCTGCGGCTCAACGACGCCAGCTTCTCCTTCGAAATGGAATCCTCGGCCGCGCTCGGTTTCGGCTTTCGCTGCGGTTTCCTCGGCCTCTTGCACCTCGAAATCGTCCAGGAGCGGCTGTCCCGCGAGTTCGACCTCGACCTCATCGCGACCGCCCCTTCGGTCGTCTACAAGATCCACCTCACCGACGGCTCGATACAAGAGCTGCACAACCCGGCCGACATGCCGGACGTGGTCAAGATCGACCACATCGAGGAGCCCTGGATCAAGGCGACGATCCTCACCCCGGACGAATATCTCGGCAACATCCTGACGCTCTGCCAGGAGCGGCGCGGCATCCAGGTCGATCTGTCCTATGTCGGCAAGCGCGCACTGGTCGCCTACGAACTGCCGCTGAACGAGGTGATCTTCGATTTCTACGACCGGCTGAAATCGATCTCCAAGGGCTATGCCAGCTTCGACTACCAGATGACCGAGTACCGCGAGGGCGACCTCGTCAAGATGGGAATCCTCGTCAATGCCGAGCCGGTCGACGCGCTGTCGATGCTGGTCCACCGCAATCAGGCCGAGCGGCGCGGCCGGGCCATGTGCGAGAAGCTGAAGGAACTGATCCCCAACCATTTGTTCAAGATCCCGATCCAGGCGGCGATCGGCGGCAAGGTGATCGCCCGCGAGACCATCTCGGCGCTCAGGAAGGACGTCACCGCCAAATGTTATGGCGGCGACGCCAGCAGAAAGCGCAAGCTCCTCGACAAGCAGAAGGAGGGCAAGAAGCGCATGCGCCAGTTCGGCAAGGTCGACATCCCGCAGGAGGCCTTCATCGCCGCGCTGAAGATGGATAGCTGATCCTGTGATCCGCCTCCATCCTCACGCCAAGGCGCGGATCGAGGAGCGCGGGGCGAGCGGGGCTGAGGTCGTCAAATTCGGAGCCGTCCCCGACTGAACGCAACATCCGGGATGGTCGTCATCCTTAGCCTCGTAGATTGGCGAACCCGCCCCACGCGGTCGTCATCCTCGGGCTTGAGCCGAGGATCCATGCCAAGCCATGCGAGCCGCCAATCCGTCGCCGGACAGGATGAGGATAAAGTCGCGGCATGGGTCCCGGCTCAAGGCCGGGATGACGAAGCGCGACGGCGGGCGCCCTTTTCTTCCACAGGGCGAAGGGAGCGTTGCGCCTCCGCCCAAAACGGCATCTTTCCATAAACTTTTTCCCCACCCCTCGCCGCCTCCCACATACTGTCCTCACCGCCGGCCCACGGAACGGGCGCGAATGATCACCGGGATCGTTCGGGGGCTGGCGGGCGGTGTCCGCGACGGGGCTTCTTCCGGAGAAGTGCCCGGCCCGGACGACCCTTTGCTCCGCCGGACCGTCGCCCACTAACGAGGCGTCCGCGGATTGGTCCGCTTGAGGCCCCGCAAGGGCCGAACAGCCGGCAGCGCATGGGAGCCCACTCAACGCAAGGGCGCTCATGTCGGAGGGTCGCATAAACGCCGCGCGGGATGCCGGAGGCGGACCGTATGACGTAAAACAGTCGGAGGGTTCGCCTCCGGCGTCTCGCCGCTCGTGAGAGCGGCAACCAGGGACCCGCCAGCGACGAGCTTCGCGAGGAGCTTAAGGGCGGGACAGAGAACCGGGCCCCTCAGCAAGCCGCAAGGCGAAGCTTAAGGAGGGGACAAAGAAACTGGCCCCCAAGCGACGAACTCCGCGAGGGGATTGAAAGGAGGGGACAGAAAATCCAACTCTCCGGCCCATCCGGGCGCGGAAACGCGCCGCCATGCCTTCATCTTGCCCGCCGCTTCGGCTAAGCACCGCGGCTCCACATTCTCCCCGTCCCTTTCCATCCCCGGACGTCCTCGCCCGCCCGGCGTGTTCCGCCTGTTCCAGAGCCTTTGCATGACCCCGTTGTTTCCCGGCCTCGATTTCGGCACCACCAATTCCACCCTGGCGCTCGCAGCCCCCGGCGCGACGCCGCGGCTGGTGCCGCTCGAAGGTGCCCATCTGACCATCCCGTCAGCCTTGTTCTTCAGTCTCGAGGACGGCGAGACCTATGTCGGCCGCGCCGCGGTGTTCGAATATCGCGACGGCGCCGAGGGCCGCTTCATGCGGGCGCTGAAATCGATCCTCGGCACCTCGCTGATGGCCGAGACGACGCCGATCGGCCGCAAGCGCATGAGCTTCGAAGAGTTGATCGGCCGGTTCCTCAAGCATCTGCGCGAGCGGCTGGAGGAGACCGTCGGCGCCGACCCGGGCGCTGCGGGCGCAACCCTCGATTCGATTGTGCTCGGCCGCCCGGTGCGCTTCGTCGACGAGGACGATGCGGCCGATCGCGCCGCCGAAGGGCAACTGGAGGCCGCGGCCCGCGCGCAAGGGTTCCGCCATATCGAGTTCCAGTACGAGCCGGTCGCCGCCGCGCTCCATTACGAGCGCACGGTCACGGCCGAACAGCTCGCCCTCGTCGTCGACATTGGCGGCGGCACGTCGGATTTCTCGATCCTGCGCCTGTCGCCACGCGCCGCCAGCGCGGCCGCGGGCCAGGTCGACCGCCGCTCCGACATTCTGGCCACCACCGGCGTCCATGTCGGCGGCACGGATTTCGACCGCCTGCTCAACATCGCGGCGGTGATGCCGCATTTCGGCCTCGGCTCGACGACCGCCGACGGCAAGCGGGCGATGCCGGTCTGGTACTTCAACGACATGGCCACCTGGCACCGCATCAACACGCTCTACACGGCCAAGAACAGCCGCGACATCCGAAGTCTGGAGCGCGAGGCCGCCGAACCGGACAAGCTCGCCCGTTATGCCCATCTCCTCGTCCACCGTTCGGGCCATCGCCTCGCCGGCGCGGTGGAGGCGGCCAAGATCGCCCTGACCGAGGATACCCAGGCAGCCGTCACGCTACACGAGCCGGGGCTGGCGCTCGACCTGCCGGTGACCCGTGCTGCCTTCGATGCGGCGACGGCTGAGCTCAACGGCCGCATCGCCGGCGCGATCGACGCGGCCCTCGCCAGCGCCGGGGTCGCGGCCGAATCGATCCAGACCGTGATCCTCACCGGCGGCGGCGCACTGGTGCCGGCGGTGCGCGCCGTCGCCACCCGGCGCTTTCCCGGCGCCGCCATCGCCCAGGCGGACGAATTCGGCAGCGTCGGACTCGGCTTGGCCGTCGATGCCGCCCGGCGGTTCGCGTAGCCTGCGTTCGCTAAACGGCGCGCGCGACCTATAACGTGTCGGATGGGGTCGACCCTGAGCTGAACCAAAGGACCGGATCGTGAGCATCGGACTGATCGCGCTTCTCGACGACATCGCAGGCCTCGCCAAGGTGGCGGCGGCCTCGCTCGACGATGTCGCCGGGCAAGCCGCCAAGGCCGGTACCAAGGCGGCGGGCGTGGTCATCGACGATGCCGCGGTGACGCCGCGCTACGTCACCGGGTTCAAGCCAGAGCGCGAACTGCCGATCATCTGGCGCATCACCCGCGGCTCGCTCAAGAACAAGCTCGTCTTCCTGTTGCCGCTGGCGCTGCTGCTCGGTTATTTCGCGCCCTGGGCGATCACCCCGCTGTTGATGCTGGGCGGGCTGTATCTTTCCTACGAAGGCGCCGAGAAGGTGTACGAGGCGCTGTTTCCCCACAAGGCCCATGCCCATGAGGCCAAGCTTACCGGCGCGAAGACCGACCCGAAGGCGCTGGAGAACCAGAAGGTCGCGAGCGCCGTAAAGACCGATTTCATCCTCTCTGCCGAGATCATGGCGATCACCCTCGCCGGGCTTCCGGAAGGCGGCCTCGCCATGCAGGCCGCGGTTTTGGCAATCGTCGCCGTCGGTATCACCGCGCTCGTTTATGGCGGCGTCGCGCTGATCGTCAAGGCAGACGACGTCGGGCTCGCCATGGCCAGGAGCGACACGTCCTCGGCGCTTGGTCCGGTGATCCGCGCCATCGGTCGCGGCCTTGTCGTCGGGATGCCGATCTTCCTCAAGGTGCTGGCCGTCGTCGGCACCGCCGCGATGATCTGGGTCGGCGGCGGCATCATCGTCCACGGCCTTGAGCAATACGGCTTTACCACCATCGGCCACACGATCGAGCTCGGCGCCGAGGCGGCGGTCCATGCGATCGGCGAATTCGGCGGCTTCGTCCATTGGCTGGTGGCGGCGGCCGGATCGGGTATCGTCGGCCTCGCCGTCGGCGCGGCACTGATCCCGATCGTCGGGGCCGTCGTCGCGCCGCTTTGGAACGCCGTCAACGGCAAGAAGGACGCGCCCGCGCATTGAGATTGGCGGGCCGCAAGGCCCGCATCGCCCGTGGCTTCAGTCCGGCCACTCCGACAAACCGTCATCGGGAGCGGTCGCCCGCCCATCGCCGCGCCATCGGCGGCATCACTCCGAGAAGGTCGGCCGCGCGCCGGGCGATCTGGTCGATGATCTCGTCTGAGGTTACCGGTTTCAGATAGAAGGCCGGGCTCGGGGGCGCGACGACGGCACCCATCTCTGTCACCGCGCACATGGCCCGCAAATGGCCGAGATGCAGCGGCGATTCGCGGGCGATCAGCACCAGCCGTCGCCGCTCCTTCAGCTGGACGTCGGCGGCGCGGACGAGCAGGTTGTCGCTCAGTGAATATGCGATGGCGCCGAGACTGCGCATCGAACAGGGCGCCACGATCATCCCGGCGACCGGATAGGAGCCGGAGGCGACCGTGGCGCCAATATCGTCGATCGCATGACGTCTGGTGGCGAGGCGGTCGAGCCGGGCCAGCGCGTCCGGGCCGACTTCCTCGGCAAGGGTTCTCTCGGCGCCGCGGGTGACGATCAGCTCGACGGGCACCGCCGCCGCGCTCAACAGCTCGGCCAGACGCAGGGCGATCGCCGCGCCGGAGGCGCCGCTGACGCCCAGGATGACGGGGGCGGCGCTCATGCCGGCAGCTCCTTCGATCCGACCAGTGCGAGCCGCTCGCAGAATTGCGCCGCCGCTTCTGCCAGGGGGGTCGGCATCTCCAAAACGTCGCCCCATTCGCGCCGGGTCTCGGCGCCGATCTTGTTGGTGGCGTCGATCCCCAGCTTGCCGCCGAGACCGGGCTCGGGCGAGGCGAAGTCGAGATAGTCAATCGGCGTCCGCTCGATCACCATGAGATCGCGCGAGGGGTCCATGCGCGTCGCCAACGCCCAGGAAATGTCGGACCAGCTTCTGGGATCGATGTCGTCGTCCACGACGATTATCGTCTTGGTGTAGGAGAACTGCGCCAGCATCCCCCAGAGCGCCATCATCACCCGCCGGGCCTGTCCGGGATAGCGCTTGCGGATCGAGATCACCGCCATGCGATAGGAGCACGCCGCGGGCGGCAGCCACAGATCGACGATTTCGGGAATCTGCCGGCGAATCATCGGCAGCGCCAGCGTGTTGAACACCTCGCCGATCACCGACGGCTCGTCCGGCGGCCGGCCGGTGAAGGTGGTCAGATACAGCGGGTCGCGGCGCATCGTGATGGCGCTGATCCGCATCACCGGGAATGACTCGACCGCGTTGTAGTAGCCGGTGTGGTCGCCATAGGGACCTTCCGGCGCGGTCTCGGTCGGCGAAACCCAGCCTTCGAGCACGATCTCGGCCTCGGCGGGCACCATCAGCGGGACCGTGCGCGCCGGCGCCAGCGCCTGGCGTTCGCCGCGTAGCACGCCGGCAAAGCGAAGTTCCGCGATTCCCTCGGGCAGCGGCAGGGCAGCGGCCAGCATCGTCGCCGGATCGGCGCCGATCGCCACCGCCACCGGCATCGCCTCGCCGCGCGCCGCCCAGGCCCGGTGGTGCGCGGCGCCGCCACGATGCGCTAGCCAGCGCATGATCGCACGATCGCGTCCGAGCACCTGCATGCGGTAGACGCCCATATTGGTCTGGGCGGTGTCGCCGGCTTCCGTTTCCGGTGGACGGGTGATCACCAGCGGCCAGGTGATCAGCGGCGCTGGCTCGCCGGGCCAGCAGGTCTGCACCGGCAGGCGGCCGAGATCGACATCCCCGCCCTCCAGAACCGTATGCTGCACGGGCGCGCGGTTCACCAGACGGGGCCGGGTCGCCAGCGCCGAGCGCAGCATCGGCCAACGCGAGAACGCGTCGCGCATCCCCTCGACCGGAGCTGGCTCACGCAGCGCGGCCAGGAGTTCGCCCAGTTCCTCGACCCTGTCGAGTGTCAGTCCCAGCCCCGCCGCTACCCGCTGCCGCGTGCCGAACAGATTGGCGATCACCGGCATCGTCGCGGAGTGGCCCAGGCGGTCCGTCGCCGCGTCGAAGCGCAGCGCCGGGCCACCCTGGCGCAGCACATGGCGATGCACCGCCGTCATCTGGTGTTCGAGCGAAACGGGTTCAGCCACCCGCGCCAGGTCGCCTGAGCGGTCAAGGTGGCTGAGGAACTCGCCGAGGTTGGCGAAGGGGGGCAGGTCGCGGATCGGCATCTTTCCTCTCGGTCCGCCCTGATACCCCGCCGATTGGTTCCCCGGACTTGATCTCGATCAATGTCGGAAGGAGCGGTCGCGGCTACCTCGAACGGTATGAATGGCGCCACCTCGATCCCTCGTTTTCCGCCGGCGGGCGCGCGCCTGCTCGCGCAACTGCCGCCCGGTCCCTTGTCCCTCATCCTGGGACGCGCCGCGCGTGACATGGCGGAGCACCATCGCGGCCTGTTCACGCGTCTGGGCCCGCATGCCGAAAAGCGCTTTCTGATCGACCCGACGGATCTGCCATTCGCCTTTCTGCTCCGTCCCAGGCCTACCCGGCCCAGCATCGAAGCATTGAGCCGTTCGGCCTCGTGCCATTGGGATTGCCGGATCGCGGGGCCGCTGGCCGCGCTTCTCGGCATGATCCATGGTGCCTATGACGGCGACGCGTTGTTCTTCTCGCGCGACATCGCCATCGAGGGCGACACCGAGGCCGCGCTGGCGCTGCGCAACGCGACCGACGATGCCGAGATCGACCTGTTCGAGGCGGTTGCGGGAAGTCTCGGCGCGCCGGGCCGCGCCATGGGGCGGCGGTTGCGGCCGCTGGCGCGGGTGGCGGAACGGATCACCGGGGTCGCGCTGATGCGGCCGGAGATGAACGCGTGAGCGGGCCGGCGCTGGAACTGGTCTGCCCGGCCGGTACGCCCGCGGCGTTGCGCGCCGCCGTCGACGCGGGTGCGCACACGATCTATTGCGGCTTTGCCGACGAGACCAATGCCCGCAATTTTCCCGGCCTGAATTTTTCGCGTGACGAGATGGCCGCCGGTGCCGCCTACGCCCACAAGGCGGGCGCCAAGCTCTTGATCGCGATCAATACCTTCCCGCGCGCCGGGGCGGAGGATTTCTGGCACCGCGCCGTCGACGACGCCGAGTCCGCCGGCGCCGACGCGGTGATCATGGCCGATCTCGGCCTGCTCGCCTATGCGGCCGAGCGCCGGCCGGGACTCCGCCGCCATCTCTCGGTCCAGGCCGCGGCCGCCAATGCCGACGCGATCATGTTCTACGCCGAGGGGTTCGACGTGAAGCGGGTGGTGCTGCCCCGGGTGCTGAGCGTCGAGGAGATTGCCGCGATCAATCGCGACATCGACGTCGAGACCGAGGTCTTCGTCTTCGGCGGGCTTTGCGTGATGGCCGAGGGGCGCTGCTCGCTGTCTTCCTACGCCACCGGACGATCGCCCAACATGCACGGGGTCTGCTCGCCCGCCAGTCACGTCGTCTATGGCGAGGAGCAAGAGGAACTGGTCTCACGCCTCGCCGGCTTCACCATTCACAAGGTCGCGAAGGATGCGCCGGCCCCCTACCCGACGCTCTGCAAGGGATGCTTTTCGGCCGGGGGCCACACCGGCCACGTCTTTGAGGATCCGATCAGCCTCGACGCCGCCGAGTTGATCCCCCGACTGGCCGAGGCCGGGGTGACGGCGCTGAAGATCGAAGGGCGCCAGCGCAGCCGCGCCTATGTCTCGGCGGTGGTGAAGAGCTTCCGCCGGGCCACCGACGCGATCGCCGCCGGCCAACCGGTGCCGGTCAGCGAGTTGGCGCATCTCACCGAGGGGCAGACGAGCACGCTCGGCGCCTATCGCAAGATCTGGCGCTGACACCGGCGCCGTGAGCAAGGGAGCGCGACGATGCGCCTGACACTGGGCCCGGTGCTCTACAACTGGCCGGCGGACGAATGGTCCGACTTCTATGCGCGGATCGCCGACGAGGCGCCGGTCGAGCGGGTCGTGGTCGGCGAGGTCGTCTGCTCCAAACGCCTGCCGTTCTACCAAAGCCGCATCCCGGAGGTGGTCGAGCGACTGCAACGCGGCGGCAAGGACGTCGTCCTCGCCTCGTTGGGGCTGGTGACCTTGCGGCGCGAGCGCAAGATGCTGGCCGAACTGGCCGACTCCGGTCTGCCCGTCGAGGTCAACGATCTGACGGCGTTGCGCTATCTGACCCCCGGAACGCCGTTCACGGTGGGTCCGCTGGTCAATGTCTACAACGAAGGCACGCTGCGCTTCCTGGCCGGGCGCGGGGCGACATCGCTCTGCCTGCCGCCGGAATTGGCCTTTTCGTCGGTCAAGACGCTGGCGGCCGCCGGAGCCGAGCTCGGCATCGCGTTGGAGGCCTGGGCATTCGGGCGACTGCCGCTGGCGCTCTCGGCGCGCTGTTACCATGCCCGCCTCGCCGGCCTGGCGAAGGATTCCTGTCAGTTCGTCTGCGACGCGGACCCAGACGGCCTGCCGGTCGAGACTCTCGACGGACAACCCTTCCTCGCGATCAACGGGGTCCAGACGGTCTCCGAGCGCTGGGCCAATCTCGCCGGCGATCTGGCGCCGCTGGCCGATGCCGGCGTCGGCGCGCTGCGGCTTTCGCCCCATACCGGCGACATGGTCGAGGTCGCGCGCCTGTTTCGGGCGACGGCCGACGGCCGGATGGCCCCGGACGAAGCGCTTGCCGAATTAACCGCCCTGGCGCCGGAACGGCGCTTCGCCAACGGCTTCCTGTTTGGACAAGCGGGCTCCGAGTGGACCCATTGAGCTTGGGAAACGACCATGACGCCGCCGCTCCTAGGGCGAATTCCATGCTGCGAAAGGAAAATCGATGCTGATTGCCGCCGTACAGTCCGACGAGCCCGGCCGTCTCGACACGGTCATGAGAGAGGTTGCCGAGACGCTGCTGTCGCAGGGTCTGCGGCTCGCGGGGGTGGTCCAGACCAACTGCGTCAATCCGGACCGGCATAAATGCGATATGGACGTGCGGGTGCTGCCCGACGGCCCCATGATCCGCATCAGCCAGGACCTGGGAACCGCCTCGCACGGCTGCCGCCTCGATCCGGCGGCGCTCGAAGCGGCGGTGGCGCTGGTCGGCCCGCGCCTGGCAGCGGGGGCGGATCTGCTGATCCTCAACAAATTCGGCAAGCACGAGGCCGACGGGCACGGGTTTCGGGACCTGATCGCCGAGGCGCTGGCTGCCGATGTCCCGGTCCTCACCGGCATTAATGGGCTCAACCGCCCCGCCTTCGAGGCCTTTACCGACGGCATGGCCGAGGTCCTGCCCGCCGACCCCTCGGCTCTGTTGGCCTGGGTGCGCACGGCCCGCCTGTCAAAGGTGGCGTGATGACGTCCCGGTCGCCGGGGATTTCGGCCCGGCCCGAGCCGGGCTGGGGCTGCGGATGCGAGGCGGCTGCCGATCTGATCTCCGTCGAGCGGGCGTTAGCGATAGTGGCGGATCTCGCGCGACCGGTCGCGAGCCACGAGACGCTGCCGCTCGGCGCGGCAACGGGCCGGGTATTGGCCGGAGCCGTGCATGCCGCCGCCGATGCGCCGGGCTTCGACGCGTCGGCGATGGATGGCTATGCGCTACGTGCCGACGGGTTGCGCGGTGACGGCCCCTGGATGCTGCCGGTCGGCGCGCGGATCGCCGCCGGCCAGACGCCTGGTCCCCTGCCCCAAGGCCAGGCCGCGCGCATCTTCACCGGCGCGCCACTGCCCGAAGGAGCGGACACCGTCGTGATGCAGGAGGCGGTGACGCGGCGGGACGACCTGATCGTGATCGTGACGCGGCCGGCTACGGGACAGAATATCCGCCGACGCGGGCAGGACATGGTGCGCGGCATCGAGGTCCTGCCCGTCGGCCGCCAACTGGGATCGCGCGACATCGCCGCGGCGTCGGCGGCCGGAGCCGGACGTCTGTCGGTCCGGCGCAGGCTTCGAGTGACGCTGCTTAGCAACGGCGCCGAACTGGCCGAGCCGGGCGACGCGCTGGACACGGGCCAGATCTGGAACGTCAACCGCGCCATGCTGGCCGCTCAGATGGCCGGTCCCGGGCTCGACCTGACTGATGGCGGCATCATTTGCGACGACCGCCAAGCTTTTACCGACGCGCTGATCGCCGCAAGTCGCGGCGCCGACCTCGTCGTCACGTCCGGCGGCGCGTCGGTCGGCGAGGAGGATCATCTGCCCCGCGCGCTGGCCGAGGCCGGGGCCGAGATCCATGTGCGCAAGGTCGCGATGAAACCGGGCAAGCCGCTGACGATCGCAAGTATCGGCCAAGCCCTCGTGCTCGGTCTACCGGGAAACCCGGTCGCGGCCTTCGTCAGCTGGCATATCTTCGGCCAAGCTGTCGTCGCGGGGCTGAGTGGTGCGGAGCATCGCCCCCGCCGCCTCATGGCGCGCTTGTCCGAGGGCCTCAGCCGCCGACCCGGGCGCCGCGAGTTCCGCCCCGTCCGCTGGGTGGGCACGGGCCTTGACGGCCTGCCGGTTCTCAAGCCCGGTCCGGCGGAGTTCTCGGCCCGCGTGGCCGAACTGGCGCGTGCCGACGGACTGGTCGACATCCCGGCCGAGATCGACTGCCTTGCGACCGGCGATCTCGTGGAATTTCTTCCCTTCGGCTGAGCATCCGCTCGCCGTCCTCCGACGACCTGGCGACGCAACGTCCCCAGGCCTGCTGGCCGCCTGTGCGGCGGCGACCAGCGCGATGCCGGTCACCTCGGCGTCACGGACCAAGACCGCCGTGAAGCGGAGTGCGCGGCTCGCTTTTTCTGGAACCTTACTGGCTCTCCCGAAGCAGCAGCGGGCCCTCCCGGTCCGGGCTGACAGCTGGTGGAACCGCCTCGAAGCGCTTGCCGAGTTCCAGGCGCACGGCGTCGAGGTCTGCGGGGGTGGGCGGCGCTTCGTCGAGATCGCCGAAGCCGAACATAACGGGTCGATAGATTTCAACCCCGAGATCAAGAAGATGGATGCGGCTCGCGTGTCCGTCTCCAGCATTCAGCAGCCGCTCCGTGGACCAGATGCGCAGGACCATGCGCCGACCGGTCGCGGACGGCTTTGTCAGCATGGCAACCGGCAGGCGGCCGTCGTGCAGGAGCGTCGCCGGAGGCACCTTCTTCAAGCCTCCGTACGGCAACAGCACCGATAGGACATGTTGGGTCAGGCTCGCCTCGGAGCTTTGCCAGCCATCGCGCGCCAATGTCGCCATCAACGGTGCCAAAGAGCCGGCATACTGGGCAATGAACGGCTGTGGAGGTTCTCCCCCCAGCGTGATGCGGGCGCGGGGAAGGCTCGCCCAACCGCCATCCCGCCACTCGAACAGCGTGATCTCAGCGGTTTGCGGAGCGTAGGTATAGTTCCGCGTCCAGAGCGTGTAGGCACGCTCGACATGGATCCCATAGGTCACGCCGAAGGCCAACAGCAGCGCCAGAGCCAGTCTTACAGGGCGGATCGAAAGGATGCGCTCGCGCAGTGCGAACGCGAAGGCGGCGATGACCGATGACCCGAACAGGAACCCCCCGGCCACGTCGCTCGGCCAGTGCGCTCCGAGATAAATCCGTGAAAGCGCGATCAGCAGCGCCAGGCCGATGGCGGCCAAATAGATCGCGAAGCGGGAGCGCAGCGGCCGACGATGGGCCAGCAGGATGGCGATGATGCCAAAGATCACCATCGCATGGGTGGCATGCCCGCTCGGAAAGCTGAACGCGTCAGCGCCTTCGTAGAGAGCGTTCGGGCGCTGGCGTCCCAGGATCGCTTTAACGGCGGGAACGAAAAGCAGCGTCGAGCCGAAGGCAACGGCCGTTGCCGCCGACGCAAACCACTGCCGGAAGGCGAGCAGCCAAAGGAGCAAAGCGGCCGCGAGCACAGCCAGCACAATGCCGTCGCCCGCCATCGTCACTGCGATCATGAGCCGATCGAGCGCTTCGAAGCGAAGCGATTCCACGAAATTGCTGATGATCGCGTCGGCCTGGGAGAAGCCGTCGTCAAAGATCACCTGCCCCAGGATCGCCAGGAAGCCGAGAAGCGCCGCCATCGACAGCGCGATCCATGCGAGCGCAACCATGGCGCCGCCCTCGTTGGCGAGCAGACGCCAAGCCAGGGCGGCGGGTCGCCCCGGACGGGTGGTGAGCCAAGTCATCGCATCTCGCCGCGCCCTGGCGAACGCCGGCATGCCGCGCAGGAGTATGAACCGAAGCAGCCAATAGGCGAGGCCGAGAGCGATCAGGAAGGCGATCAAAAGCACCACGACGCGCGGATCCGCCAGTCCGCTTCGGTCGAGCCCCCGCCCGATGCCGAGCCCGCTCAGAACCAGCGCGAGACTCCACAGGATAGCGGAGGTCACATTGGCGAGGAGGAAGCGTCCGACCGGCATCTGGCTCATGCCCGCCACGGCCGGAATGACCGTCTTCACGCCCGGCACGAAGCGGCCGATGAAGACGCTCTTGCCGCCATGGCGCGCGAAGAAGGCCTCGCCACCTTTCAGCCATTCCGGATGACGGGAAAACGGCCACATGCCGACCAGGTCCCGCCCGAAATGGCGGCCCAGCCAATAGGACAGTCCGTCCCCCGCGATCGCGCCCATGATCGCCGCCGCGATGATGACGCCGAGCAGCGAGACGTGTCCTCCGACCCCCGCCAGCGCCGAGACCGCGAGCAGGATGGCGGTGCCGGGAACCACCACACCGACCACCACGATTGCCTCGCTGGCGGCGCTAGCGAAGGCCAGAATGGCCAGCAACCAGATGTTGTTGGCGGAGAAGGCGACCGCCTGGTCGATGAAGGCGTTCATGTCTGTTCCAACATGTCCGGTCCAATATGGGATCGGCTTATAGGATGCCGGTCATGAACCGGTCGAGCCGCGTGTCTTTGCGGTACAAGATGACTACGATGGCGGCGGCGGCGGCGCCCGTCACCGCTCCGCCCAGAACATCGCTGGCGTAATGGGTCCCGACATAGATGCGCGAAAACGCCACGAGAAACGCCGCGCCCAGAAATCCGAGCCCGCTGCGCGACATGCCATGCAAGAGGAAGGCCGCTGCGATGGCGAAGGCCGCCGTCGCATGGTCGGAGGGAAAGGACGGGTCGCCGCTTGGCGCGATCAGCAGTTCGGTGACGCCGAGCGCGTAAGGCCTCGTCCGGTCGATGAACAACAGGACGATCTGATTGATCGCTAGTCCCAGCAGGAACGACAGACCCGCGGCGACCAGCGTGTGCCGGGTTCTCGGCCGGTCCTTCCCTATCCACCATTGGCCCGCGACGATCAGGACAAGCAGCGGCATACCGTAGGCCGAGACAAGAACCATCACCGCATCAAGGAAGCCGTTGTCTCCCGCCAGGCCGTTGATCAGGCGTGTGGCGGCGACGTCGAAACCATACATCGGCAGTTCTCATTCCATTAGGGCGAGCGGGGGGATCGCCGGATTGGTGCGGTGGCGCCGACAGGATTGGGACAAAGGAGGACCGGTCGCCACATCGCCCGTTATTGTGCCAAGAACCTGTCAACGTCCCCGATTGGTGTCGAAGACCCGACGGGCGTAGTCTTCCAGCAGCGCCTCGCAAGCCGCCAGTCGCTTCGTCGCCTCCTGCGCCAACGTCGCGCCGTAGAAATCGAGACTCTTGATCTTCTCGAGCCAATTCTGGAGCTTCTTGAGGTCGATATCTTCCTCCTCAAGCTCCGCGTAGGTGAATTTCTCCTTGGCGATCTCCTTGGCGATCTCGGCTTCAAACCCGCCGCAACGCCCGAGAAATTCCCGATATTGCTCGTCGCGGTCGGCCCTGAACCGGGCGACGACCTTGTCCTGCTGCCCTGGGTCGAGCGACGTGGTTTCGAGAAGTACCGCCTCGCCACCCATCTCGGTCACGTCGTTCTCCAGCATCTTCAGCTGGCGGACATGGTCGTCGGTTCGGGGCAGCACGCAGACGCCATTCTGAAGATAGATCGCCCCCATGGCCTTGAGTCGTCGCCAGAGCGCGACCCGCTTTGCGGCGGGCTCGGGAGGGACTTTGTAGGTGAGGAGTATCCACGGAATTGTAACCATGGATCAATTATCATGTAACGGCCGTTACAAGTCAATCGCCGGGCGGATAGCTGCCACCCGGGTACACCAGAAAATGCTCGGCTCCAAAGCCCAGCGCGCAGCACGGTCGCGCGCTTTGCCGCTTCCATCCCGGCACTGCGTTCCACTGCCAGCGGGCTGTTTCTGCGGCCGTCAAGCCAGGAGTTCTGAATCCAATGCGGCGCCCGAGCACGGATATCCGAACAACGATCAAAAGGACGATGGCCCTCCGATGGTAGCGATGGACGCCCCCCATCATCGAATGTCAGCTCGATCAGGAGGGTTCCCTGCCCCGGGAAGCTTCGACCAAGGCGGCCTTATGCAGAATTTCCTTCCCAGGGCTGAGGTCGCATCTCCTACGGGGGCGGCTGGACGAAAGTTACGACCCGGCCGTTCGTCAGGATTGCGTCATAACGCTCTCGACGGCGTCCACCGTCTTGCCGACCACAAGGTCGGCTTCCTCGCGGGTCAGGCAGAAGGGCGGCGCGAAGCCCAGAATGTCGCCCTCGGGCATCGCCCGGCCGATGACGCCGCGCTCGGCGAGCGCCGCAGAGATCCGCGGGCCCACCTTTAGCGCCGGGTCGAAGAATACCCGGTCGTCCTTGTCGGCGACGAATTCGACGGCCGCCAGCAGCCCGTCGCCGCGCACCTCGCCGACATGGGCGTGATCCGTCAGGGCCGCCGCCAGAACCGCGCGGAAATGCGAGCCGACCGTGCGGACGTTCTCGATCAGGTCGAGCTTGTCGATCAGCTCGAGATTGGCGACGCCCGCCGCCGCGCACAGAGGATGCGCCGAGTAGGTCCAGCCGTGGCCGATGGCGCCCAGTTGGTCCGAGCCCTTCACCAGCACGTCCCAGACCTTCTCGGAAACGATCGTACCGGACAGCGGAAGATAGGCCGAGGTCAGCCCCTTGGCGATGGTGATGAGGTCCGGCTTGATGCCGTAATGATCGGAGCCGAACATCGTGCCGAGACGCCCGAAGCCGGTCACGACCTCGTCGGCGACCAGCAAGACGTCGTATTTCGTCAGCACCGCCTGGATCTTTTCCCAATAGCCGGCGGGCGGCGGGACGATGCCGCCGGTGCCCAGCAACGGCTCGCCGATGAAGGCCGCAACCGTCTCCGGCCCTTCGGCCAGGATCATCTCCTCCAGCTTGTCGGCGCAGAATTGCGAGAACTGCTCCTCGCTCATCGAGCGGTCGGCGCGGCGGAAGTAATAGGGCGCCTCGGTGTGGAGGATCGGCGCGCGTGGCAGGTCGAAGGCATTATGGAACAGGCCGAGACCGGTCAGCGAGCCGGTCATGACGCCGGAGCCATGATAGCCGCGCCAGCGCGAGATGATCTTCTTCTTTTCGGGCCGGCCTAGCACATTGTTGTAGTACCAGATCAGCTTGATGTTGGTCTCGTTGGCGTCGGAGCCCGAAAGACCGAAATAAACCCGGCTCATGCCGGCCGGCGCCCGGTCGATGATCATCTTGGCGAGCTGGATCGAGGGCTCCGAACCGTGGCCGACATAGGCATGGTAATAGGACAGCTTGTGCGCCTGCTCCGCGATCGCCTCGGCGATCTCGGTTCGGCCGTAGCCGACATTGACGCAATAGAGCCCGGCGAAGGCGTCGAGACTCTCCTTGCCGTCCCGATCGACAATGGTCGCGCCCTTGCCGCCGGTGACGACGCGGGTCGGGGTCTCACCGCGCGCATGCATGCCCATATGGGTCGAGGGGTGGAAGAAATGATCGCGGTCGAAGGCGGTCAGTTCGTTGGTCTGGTCGAGCATCTTCAAGCTCCTTTCCTGTATGGGTCGCCGTGTCTTTCGCGGCCGCTCAGGCCATGTCGACGCAGACATATTTGAGATCGGTGAAGGCCTCGAGGCCGAGGCGCGAGCCTTCCCGGCCGAGGCCCGACTGCTTGACGCCGCCGAAGGGAATAGGCGCGCCGGTGATCTTGACGCGGTTGACCGCCACCATCCCGTATTCGAGCGCCGCAGTCATGCGGGCGATCCGGGCCGCGTCGCGGGTAACGAGATAGGCGACGAGGCCGTACTCGGTGGCGTTGGCGCGGGCGGTCACCTCGTCCTCGCCGTCGAAGGGAACGACCGCCGCCACCGGGCCGAAGGTCTCCTCGCGCATGATCAGTGCCTCGTTGGGAACGTCGGCGAGCAGCGTCGGTCGATAGAACAGCGGGCCGGCCGGATGACGTCCGCCGCCGACGAGCTGCCGGGCGCCGCGCGCCAGCGCGTCGCGGACCTGCGCGTCGACCTTTTCGACCGCTCGCTCATTCATCAGCGGGCCGATCTCGACCCCGGGCCTGAGCCCGGGCCCGACCTCAAGTGCCACGATCCGTTCGCCATAAGCGGCCAGGAATGTCTCGTAGATCGGCCGCTCGACATAGATGCGGTTGGCGGCGAGGCAATCCTGGCCGGAGGTCGCGAACTTGGCAGCCATGGCGATGTCGACGGCCTTTTCAAGATCGGCGTCGGCGAAGATCATCAGCGGCGCGTGGCCGCCCAGTTCCATGATCAGGCGCTTGACCGTCGGCGCCGACTGCGCCGCGATCAGCCGGCCGATGTCGGTCGAGCCGGTAAAGCTCATCGCCCGCACCCGTTCGTCCTCGCAGAGCCGCCCGACGATCGTCGCGGCATCGCCGGTGACGACGTTGAACACGCCCGCCGGCATGCCGGCCCGCTGCGCGAGTTCGGCGAGCGCCAGCGCCGAGAACGGCGTCTCGGACGAGGGATGCGCGACAGCCGTGCAGCCGGCTGCGAGCGCGGCGGCGGCCTTGCGCGTCAGCATCGCGGCGGGAAAGTTCCAGGGCGTCACCAGGCCGACGACACCGAGCGGGACGCGGCTGAGCGTCATCTGCACATCGGGGAGATGGCTGGTCACGCTTTCGGCGTTGAGACGTTTGGCCTCCTCGGCGTAGAATTCGACGAAGGAGGCGGCGTAGTCGATCTCGCCGCGGGCCTCGGCCAGCGGCTTGCCCTGCTCCAGCGTCATCAGAAGGGCGAGATCCTCGCGCGCAGCCAGAATCAGCCCATGCCAGCGCATCAAGATGTCGGCCCGCTGCTGCGGCAACAGCGCGCGCCAAGCTGGAAAGGCTGCGGCCGCGGCGTCGATCGCCCGCGACGTCTCCGCGGCGCCGAGCGCCGGCACCCTGCCAAGCCGGGCGTCATTTGCCGGATCATGCACTGCCACCGTTGCGTCGGCGGTAGCCCACCGGCCGTCGATCAGCGCAGCCTCGATGAACAGCCCAGCGTCGCGGAGATGCGAGAGCGGATCGGCACGGTCGAAGGTAACGGCGATGGCGGACATGGCGATCTCCCATATGTCGCGGCGAGGCCGGAGCAACGTTCACGACGTCGTTCTAGCGCTTTCGCGACCGAGAGGTCGGCCATAGATCGGCGTTGGAATGGAGAGCTATCCTGCCGAAAGCAGCTTTGCCGGACGGCCCGTCTTCCCGGCCGCTATCGAGAGGTTTCGGAGATCATCTCAATGGGAATCGGGGTCTTCTTGATCGACGTCATCGCCGGATAGGTGAAGTAGCGCCGGACCCCGATATGGTCGGCGAGCAGCTTGTCGACAATCGCCTGATAGCTGCCCAGATCACGGGTGACGAATTTGCACAGATAGTCGAAGCCGCCGGAAATCGACCAGCACTCGACGATCTCCGGAACCGAGGCGATCGCCGTCTCGAACTGCGCGAAATCCTCCTTGCGGTGGCTCTCGATCTCGATCATGACGAACAGCACGGTCAACGGCCCGTAAGTGCTTTCGGCGATCGAGGCAGCGTAGCCTTCGATGATGCCGACCTCTTCCAGACGATTGAGCCGTTCCCAGCACGGCGTCGGGGACAGATTGACGCGCTCGGCGAGGGCCGCCTTCGGAATCCGCCCCTCCTTCTGCAGGATCGTCAGAATCTTGATGTCGCGGTCGTCCAGCTTGATGCGGCCTCGTGCCATAGAAAATCCCGGATCGCAATTCGATCCCACTGCATAGACCGGCGGTTCGCTCCGCGTCCATAAGGCGTTGGCCGACCTCAGCGAACGATGAGGCACTGTCTGCGGGTGAGCGAGGCCACCTTGTGCGACACCGAGCCGAGCAGAAAGCCTTCCAGGTCACCATTGCCGCGCGCCCCGAGCACAATCAAGTCGCAGTCATGCTCGTCGGCGAACTCGACGATGGCGCGGGCTGGCTGACCACGCTTTGCATAGGACGTGACACTTTCGAGGCCCGCCTTCAGCGCCCGCTCCTTGGCGGCTGTCGCGATATCGCTGGCATAGCTCTTCAGCGCATCGTCGGGGCGCTGCTGTTCGCCGCGCGACCTTACCATCGAGAGCGAGGCCTCGAGCGGCGAGTGATGACGATAGATGCAGAGCGTGATCAAGCGGGCGCCGAAGGTCCGGCAGAGTTCGGCGGCGACGTCGAGCCCCCGCATCGCCATCGCCGAGCCGTCGACCGGAACGAGGATTGTCTTGTACATGATGCGGGAAAAGCCTCTTGCGGATCGAGGGGAGGGTCGGCGTTCAGCGGAAGGCGAGATCGCGTAGGAACAGCGCGATCTGCGGGAAGGCGATCAGCGCGACGCTCACCATCAGCAGGATGAATATGAAGGGCGGAGTGCCCCGGATGACGTCCATATAGGGGCGCTTGAAGATCGCGATCGCCGTGAAGATGTCGCAGCCGAAGGGCGGCGTCGCCGAGCCGATGGCCACCTGCAACGTGATGATGACCCCGACCAGCACCGGGTCCAGCCCCAGCCCCGAGACCAGCGGCGCGAAGATCGGCACCAGCACCAGGATGACGACGATCGGATCGACGAACATGCAGCCGATGAAGAAGGCGATCGAGATCGCCACCAGGACGGTGACCGGCCCGGCTTCGTTGAGGCCGAGCGCGCCGAGGATCATCTGGGGGATCTGCTCGAACGAGATCACCCAGGAAAACGCCGCTCCCGCCGCGACCAGAATGAAGACGACCGCGGTGATGAGACCGGTCGACTTGGCGATATCGATGATGTCGGAAAGCCCAAGCGAGCGGAAGATCAGCAGCTCCAGAACCAGCGCGTAACCGACGCAGACCGAAGCCGCTTCGGTGGGGCTGAAGATGCCGCCATAGATGCCGCCGACCACGATAACCGGAAAGCCGAGCGGCCAGACAGCCCCGCCGACCGCCGCCATGCGTTCGCCCCACGAAGCCTTCGGCTCCGTCGGGATGTTGTTCCGCCGCGCATAGATGATCGAATAGGCGGAAAACAGAAAAAGGATCAGCAGGCCTGGTCCGACGCCGGCGATGAACAGCTCGGAGATCGAGGTGCCGGAGATGACCCCATAGATGATCATGGCGATCGACGGCGGAATCAGCATGGCGATGTCGGAGGCGTTGACAATCAGCGCCAGGGTGAAGCTGTCGCTGTAACCGGACTTCAGCATACGGGGGCGAAGCGGGCCGCCGATGGCGACGACGGTCGCCTGGGTCGAGCCGGAGACCGCGCCGAACAGGGTGCAGCTCGCCGCGGTGGCGACTCCGAGTCCACCCCGGATGTGGCCGACGAACTTCATCACCATGTCGATCAGGCGATCGGCGGAGTGCCCCTTGGTGATGATATCGGCCGCCAGGATGAACATCGGAACGGCGATCAGCGCCGCCGGCCGGATACCGGCGAGCATCTGCTGCACCATGATTTCAGGGCCGATCGGGAGGTAGAAGAAGAACGCGACCATCGTCGCCGCAATCAGCGGGATCATCATCGGGAACCCCAGGAGCAGGAGCACCACCATGGTGAGGATCATCGCCGTTGCCATCAAAACCCTTTCTTTCGGATGCCAGCCACCGGTCTGGGGCGCGGCGGACGCTCAGATCTGTGTCTCGCTGTCCTCATAGGTGTCGACCACCGAGACCGAGAGATAGACGTCGGGCCGGGTGAGATTGGCCACCGCCGTCAGCCCGTATTGAATGCCGGTGATAACGAATCCGAGCGGCAGCCAGACCAGCGTCAGGAAGATCGGCACGCGCGTCACCGGCGAAATGCGACCGGTGTGATAGACGCTGAGGACATACTGGTAGGAGTACCAGGCAAGGACGAACATCACCGCCGCCGTCATCAGCACGATGACGACCATCAGCGCCTTTCGCAGACCGTGCGAGAGCTCGTCATAGATCGCCGACATGCGGATGTGGCGGCCATGCCGGGCCGCGAAGCCGATCCCCGCGAAGGTGATGACGATGATCAGGAACTGGTTGAGTTCCTCGGCGAAATAGAGGCTCTGGCCAAAGACGAACCGGCCGATCACATTCGCCACGGAACTCGCGGCCATCAGCAGGATACCGGCGGTCAGAATGAACGCCTCGATCATGGCGATCACCCGGTCGAGGATCTCCAATGGCCGCAACAAGCCCGAAAATGCCGCGACCGGCATAGCTGCCGAAACCTCCGTCGTCACCGACGTTTCGGACGAAGCCGGGCCGGAGCTGTCCTCGGCCGAAGGGTTTGCTGACGGGTCGGGTCGGTTCATCGGCACCTCATTCCATGGCCCGTCATAGCCGGTTTCGCCTTGCCGGCGCGGAACCCGGGCGGCTGCCCGCCCGGGACGTGCGCGACGGACCTAGCCGTCGCCTTTCACGCGCTTCCTGGAGGCCTCGATGTCGGCCTCGAAGCCCTCCAGGATTTTCTTGCCGCTGTCGCCGGTGATCTCGACGAACTTGTCGCGGACCTTCTTGGCCGCCTCGCGGAACGGGGCGCGCTCCTCGTCGGTCAGCGTCGTCACCGTGATCGAGGGCTTGGCTTCCTTTATCTTGGCAAGCGCTTCGTCCTGCAAGCCCTTCTGATAGTCGATGATGTGCTCGTAGGCGGCGTCGGCCGCCGCCGCGACCACCGCCTTGTCCTCCTCCGACAGGCCGTCATAGAAGGCCTTGTTGGCCGCGACCGCCGTGGTGAAGGTGTTGTGGCCGGTGAAGGTGATGTGGTCCGTCACTTCGTACATCTTGGTCGATTCCACGAAGAACATCGGGTTCTCCTGGCCCTGGATCATGTTCAGCTGCAACGCGCCGAACACTTCGCCCCACGGCAGCGGCGTCGCGGTAGCACCGAAGGCGTTGTAGGTCTCGACCAGCAGCGGCGTCGTCATCACCCGGAACTTGACCCCGTCGAGATCAGCCGGCGCCTTGACCGCTTCCTTGGTGGTCATCACCACCTCGCCCTCGGGAAACATGTCAACGAGATGCAGGCTCTGCGCCTCATACATCCCCGCCAATTCCTTGTTGATCGTCTCCGACGTCTCGTAGAAATCCGCCAGCACGGCTGGATCTTCTGGCAGGACGTAGGGCAGCAGGAAGACTTGGAGTTCCGGGATCAGGCTGCCGGTGAAGCCAGGCGACAGATCGACGAACTGGATCGCGCCCATCTGCGCGAGTTCGGTCGTGTCGGCCGTTTCGCCGAGTGTACCGAAGGGGAAGATCGCCACGGTGTTGTCGGAGTTCGCCTCGACGTGCTCCTTGAACTTCTGCGCGTAGACGCCCTGGACTTCCTCCAGCGCCTCCTCAATGGCGTATTTCCATTCGGCGGCGACGGCCGAAGCCGACATGAGCGTCAGCGCCGTCGTGGTCGCGAGCGCCGTCGCCACGAGCTTACGGCGGGACCTGGAAACAAGATTGGACATGGAGATCTCCCTTTCTGCTGCGCGATGCGCAAAATTAGTCTGAACTATTTGAGCGGATTCCCAAAGGAATTGCCACTTCCCATGACGCCACATATCGTGATGACACAGATTTCAACCGTCTAGCCGATGATCAACTCCATCATCCGTGCGAACTGATAATATCGTTCGCTCGGTCTAAACTCTTGTTTTCGTGCGCGGTTTGCCTGCCGCACCGCGAAACATTTCGACTTCCTTTTCCAAGACGCCTGTGGCCGGTGCATCGACAGGCGAGAGCGTTCCGAAGTTCACGAGAAACGGGCCTCCATGCTTCTGAATATCGGAGCTGCTGTCGAGAGAGCGATTGCCCATTTAGAGGTTCGGAGGCAGGAGAAACCGCTGCCAAGGCAGGATGAAAAGGACGAACCGCGTCATTGTCAGGCATGCGCAAATTATGATCACGTGTAGGCCACACCCGCTCTCCGGCCGCCGCCTGTGACGGGTATCACTCACCAGCTAGACCACCTGTGCCGACGGATGCCGCCCATGCCGCGATCGACCGAGATGGCGCCGCCGCCCTTGCCCGAGAGCGCTTTCGGCTCGCAATGCTATAAGCCACGGAAAGGCGAGAGCGCGCGATGACCGCAGAGATTCACCTGGCAGGCCGGCCCCTACGCTTCGACCCACGCGCCATCGAAAAGCGCGTCGGGCTGATCCTGTTGGCGACCGATCATTCGACGGAGGTCGATTTTACGCGGCTCGTCGCCTCCGACCGGGTCGGCCTGTTCGCGACCCGGATCGTGTTCGCCAATCCCACTACGGCTGAGAACCTGCGCGCCATGCAGCCGCGGCTGGAAAGCGCCGCGGCCTTGCTTCTGCCGGATGATCGGCTCGATGTGGTCTGCTTTTCCTGCACATCGGCGTCGGTGGTGATCGGCGACGCGGCCGTCACTGCGGCGATCCGCAAGGCTAAGCCCGGTGTGCCGGTGGTGACGCCGGCCGCCGCGGCCGCCGCCGGCCTCAAGGCCCTCGGCACGCGCAGGATCAGCATCCTCACGCCCTATACGGTGGCAGTGAGCGAGCCGATGGCGGCCTATTTCGAAGCCGGGGGCTTTCAGATCGAGAGTGTCACCTGCCTCGGACTCGACGATGACGGGGAGATGGCGCGGATCTCGCGGGACTCGCTGATCGAAGCCGCCGTGGACGCCACCTCCGCGAGCGCCGAGGCGCTGTTCATCTCCTGTACGGCGCTCCGCTCCGCCTCGGTCGTTTCGGCCATCGAGGCGCGGATCGGCCGTCCCGTCGTTACCAGCAACCAGGCAACCGCCTGGGCGTGCCTGAATCATTGCGGCGCGTGGACCGCCCGGCCAGAGGCCGGGCGACTGATGAGCGTCGCCATGCCGATCAAGGGTTAGATTCCATGCCGCACGTCACGCTCTCGGAGATCGAGGAAGCGGCCGGCCGCATCGCCGGCCGCGTCTGCCGCACGCCGGTCGATCATTCGCCCAGCCTGTCCGATCGCGTGGGCGTTCCCGTTCATCTGAAGCACGAACACCGCCAGATCACTGGCGCATTCAAGCTGCGCGGCGCGACCAATGCACTCCTGCAGCTTTCCCCTGACGAACGCGCCAGGGGCGTCGTCGCCACGTCCACCGGCAATCATGGACGCGCGCTCGCCCATGCCGCCGCGGCCGAGGGCGTGCGCTGCGTCGTTTGCATGTCCTCGCTGGTCCCGGCCAACAAGCTGGAGGCGATCAAGGCGCTCGGCGCCGAGATCCGCATCATCGGGCGATCTCAGGACGAGGCGCAGGTCGAGGTCGAACGGCTGATCGCCGAAGACGGAATGACCGGTCTTCCGCCTTTCGACCACCCTCATATCGTCGCCGGCCAGGGCACGATCGGTCTGGAGATCGTCGAGGACCTGCCGGACGCGGCGACCGTGCTGGTGCCGCTGTCGGGCGGCGGCCTGATCGCCGGTATCGCCGTGGCGGCCAAAACCCTGCGACCCGAGATCCGGGTCGTCGGCCTGTCGATGCGACGCGGGGCGGCGATGGCCGCAAGCCTTGCGGCCGGGCATCCGGTGGAGGTCGAGGAACTGCCGACCCTCGCCGACTCCCTCGGCGGCGGTATCGGGCTGGCGAATGCCTGGACCTTCGAGACGACGCGCGCGCTGGTCGACGACATCGTGCTGCTCGACGAGGCGGAGATCGCGGCCGGCATTCGCCACGTCTACGAGATGGAGCGGGAGATCGTCGAGGGCGCCGCGGCCGTCGGCGTCGCGGCGCTGCTCGCCGGCAAGGTCGAACCGACCGGCGCCACGGTCGCGCTCCTGTCCGGCCGCAACATCGCCATGGACCTGCATCGCCGTGTCGTCAACGGCGCGGACGGGCTGGAGGAGACCGACTGATGTCCGAGATGCGTATCCTCACGCAGAGCGATCTGCGTGCGCTGGTGCCGCTCGATCTGGCGGCGGTCGACGCGATCGAAGCCGCCTTCGCCGCGCTGGCGACGAGGGCAGTGGCGATGCCGCCGATCCTGCGGCTCGACATTCCCGAGCATCGCGGCGAAGTCGACGTGAAGACCGCCTATGTGCCGGGCCTCTCCGGCTTCGCCATCAAGATCAGCCCGGGCTTCTTCGACAATCCGAAGCTCGGCCTGCCGAGCGTCAACGGCATGATGGTGCTTTTCTCGTCGACAACGGGCCTCGTCGAGGCGCTGCTGCTCGACAACGGGTATCTCACCGATGTGCGGACCGCCGCCGCCGGCGCCGTCGCGGCCCGGCATCTGGCGCGGTCCGACGCCCGGGTCGCCGCGATCCTCGGCGCCGGCGTCCAGGCGCGGCTGCAGTTGCGAGGGCTCAAGCTGGTCCGCCCGATCGCCGAGGCGCGGATCTGGGCCCGCGATCTCGAAAAGGCCGAGGCCACAGCAGCGGCGCTGTCGACCGCGCTGTCGATCCCGGTTGCGGCGGTTTCCGACGCCCGGGCAGCCGTCGCCGGCGCCGATGTCATCGTCACCACGACCCCGTCCGAGACACCGATCCTCGAAGCCGGCTGGCTTGCCCCCGGTCAGCACGTCACCGCAATGGGATCGGATGCCGAGCACAAGAACGAAGTCGACCCCGCCCTCGTCACCCGTGCCGACCTCTACGTCGCCGACAGCCTCCAGCAGACGCGCCGGCTCGGCGAGTTGCACCACGCCATCGCCGCCGGCCTCGTCTCGGCGGACCGCGCCTTTCCCGAACTCGGCGAGATCGTCTGCGGGCGCCTGTCCGGCCGGGCCGACGCAAAGGCGCTGACATTCTGCGACCTCACCGGAACCGGTGTCCAGGACACGGCGATCGCCACACTTGCCAATGCCCGTGCCGTGGAAGCCGGCGCCGGCGCCCTCTTTACCAGCTGATCTTCCTCCAACAGGTGCATCATGACAGAGCCGACGCTCAACTTTACTCGCGCCGAGTACGCCACGCGCCTCGCAAAGACCCGCGCGGCCATGGCGACGAAGGGGATCGACCTCCTCTACGTTTCCGACCCGTCCAACATGGCCTGGCTCACCGGCTATGACGGCTGGTCGTTCTATGTCCACCAAGGGGTCCTGGTGCCGCCTGAGGGCGAGCCGGTCTGGTTCGGCCGTGGACAAGATGCCAACGGCGCCAAGCGGACCGCCTATCTCGCCGCCGACAATATCGTCGGCTATGCCGACCACTACGTGCAGTCCACCGAGCGTCATCCGATGGCCTTTCTGGCGACGGTGATCGCCGATCGCGGCTGGGATAAGCTCGTTGTCGGCGTCGAGATGGACAATTACTGGTTCTCGGCAGCGGCCTTTGCGTCGCTACAAAAGCATCTGCCGAATGCCCGTTTCGTAGACGCGACCGCGCTGGTCAACTGGCAGCGCGCGGTCAAGAGCCCGCAGGAACTCGACTATATGCGGATCGCCGCCAAGATCGTCGGCGCCATGCACCAGCGTATCGTCGACACGATCGAGCCCGGCATGCGCAAGTGCGATCTCGTGGCCGAAATCCTCGATGCCGGAACGCGCGGTGTCGAGGGCTATGGCGGCGACTATCCGGCGATCGTGCCCCTGCTGCCGTCGGGTGCCGACGCATCCGCGCCGCATCTGACCTGGGACGATCGGCCGATGCGCCGGGGCGAAGGCACCTTCTTCGAGATCGCCGGCTGCTATAAGCGGTACCATTGTCCGCTGTCGCGCACCGTCTTCCTCGGCAAGCCGACGGATGCCTTCCGCGATGCCGAAAAGGCGACGCTCGAAGGCATGGAGGCAGGCTTGGCCGCGGCAAAGGCCGGCAATACCTGCGAGGACATCGCCAACGCCTTCTTTGCCGTCCTGAAGACATATGGGATCGTCAAGGACAACCGCACGGGCTATCCGATCGGCCTGTCCTATCCGCCGGACTGGGGCGAGCGGACGATGAGCCTTCGCCCCGGCGACCGGACCGAGCTCAAGCCCGGCATGACCTTCCATTTCATGACCGGGCTGTGGCTCGAGGACATGGGCCTGGAGATCACCGAATCGATTGCCATCACCGAGACCGGCGTGGAGATTTTAGCCGACGTGCCGCGCCAGCTCTTCGTCAAGGATTGAGGCCAATGTTGATGAGCGACCCGCTAACCCCTTCGCCGATCGTCGCCACGGTGGACTTCGAGGCTGACGGCATCCAGCACGGCTTCCTGCGTCTGCCCTACAGCCGCGACGATTCCGCCTGGGGCTCTGTCCTGATCCCGATGACCGTCGCCAAAAACGGCGCCGGACCGACGGCGCTGTTGACCGGCGGTAACCACGGCGACGAATATGAGGGTCCGATCGCTCTGTTCGACCTCGCCCGCCAGCTGTCCGTCGATGCGCTCACCGGCCGTGTCATCATCTTGCCGGCGCTCAACTACCCGGCGTTCCGCGCCGGCACCCGCACCTCGCCGATCGACAAGGGCAATCTCAACCGCAGCTTTCCCGGCGCGCCCTACGGCAATCCGACGGAAAAGATCGCCGACTACGTCACCCGCCATCTCTTACCGCTCGCCGACGTCGTGCTCGACTTCCACTCCGGCGGCCGCACGCTCGACTTCCTGCCCTTCGCGGCCGCACATATACTGGAGGACAAACGGCAGGAGGCGGCCTGCTTCGCCGCCGTCGCCGCCTTTGGCGCGCCGTGGTCGGTGAAAATGCTGGAGATCGACGCGGTCGGCATGTTGGATACGACCGCGGAAGCGATGGGCAAGGTGTTCGTCACCACCGAACTCGGTGGTGGGGGCACCGCAACCGCGCGGACCGCAGCGATCGCCAAACGCGGCACCGCCAATTTGCTGCGCCACGCCGGCATCCTGAAGGGCGCGGTCGAGCATTACGACAGTCGCTGGCTCGACATGCCGTCTGCCGACTGCTTCACCTTCTCCGAACTCGACGGCATGATGGAGCCGCTCGTCGATCTTGGCGACCCGGTGGTCAAGGGTCAGCCGATCGGTCGTGCTTGGCCGATCGACCGTACCGGTTCGGCTCCCTTCGAATTTACCGCCAAGATGGACGGTATCCTGGCGGCCCGGCACTTTCCCGGCCTCGTCCGGGCCGGCGACTGCATCGCCGTTCTCGGAACGATTTGAGGTCCCGGTGAGGCGAAGCCTTACTTCATCCGTGAGCTCGCAGATGCTCCATTGCAACGGGCGTCGAGATTCAGGCCAAGCTGTTGCAGGTTTGCAGCCAGCGGCGATTGCAGAATTGGCGCGTCTCGCCTTGGACCAACCGATGAGACGTGCGCGCTCCTGCGACCCAGCCGTCAATGCGGATGCTGGCCGAGGCGGGAATGGAGCCGGGCGTCATGCGTCTTGAAGTGCTCGGTGAACCACGGGTCCAGTGCCGCGACCAGCCGGTCGGCCTGCGGCCCGGTGCCGGTTTCATAATCGCTCATGATATCCCGCAGTTCATCGAGGAGCCGCTCGTGATCCGCCTTGTGCTCGGTCAGTTGGTCATAGTCCTCTTCGCGCATGAACTTCTCCTCCAGCGCGAAATGCGCCGATATCCCGCGCAAGAGATCGCCGAAGGCCGCGTCCGCATCGCCCCCGTTCGCCAGCGCGTCGCCCAGCCGGTTGACGAGATCGATCAGTTCCTTGTGCTCGTGATCGACGGCCGGAACGCCGACGCTATAGCTGTCTTTCCATTCCATCCGGGGCATCGGTGCTCCTCTCACAAAAAATCAGTTGAAGACAAAGCCGCCCTGCTCGGCGCGAAAGTCGATGGCGAGATTTTGCTCCGCCGTAAGGGTAATGCGGCGCGCGGCCTCGTAGTCGAAGCCCTCGGCGCGCCCAGTGTCGGCCAGGCGGACGGCGATTTCATGGTCGCCCGCGCCGAGCGGGAAACGCTTGTACACACGAGCCGGGCCGTCGCCGGCCAGGCCGCTCGGCGGCAGTTCGGCGCGAAGCGCCGGCTCACCATCGATGTCGAGTTCGAGCCGAAGTGCCGCGCGCTCGCGATCGCAGATCTCCCGCTTGCGCATATTCGCCGGCAATCTCGCCAGTTCCTCTGCGTCGAGCTGTCGGCAGTTGCGCGCGCCGCCATGGGTGAAGCTGAGCTTCACCAGCCCCATCCCCTCCGGCAGGCTCCGCCATGACGGCGCGGCGGAAAAAAACGCCGCGCCGGTGGCGACCAGCGTCGTCACGGCGGTACCGAGGATCAGGCGGCGGACCCGGCTCATGGCTCGACCTCCTCGATCGACTGGGCGGACTGCCGCGTCGCTCCCGCCGACGGACGAACATCGGCTGGCAGCGCGGCGAGACGCTCCTGGAAGGCTCCCAGTTCGCGCGCAAGCCGCGCCGTTTCCGTCGGCCCTGCCCAGATCGTCGCCAGCCGGGCGCGCGGCACCCGGGCGCGCAGATAGGGATCGCGGGTCGCCGCGATACGCTGCTCGGTCCATTCGATGCCGAACCGGTGCTGGCATTCCCGCTCGGCGCAACCGGCGATCGCCACGCCATCGGCCAGATCGCGCGACAGGATGAAGTCGATCAGCGATGGCGCGGTCATAGCAACACAGGGCAGCACCACGCGTCCCGGCATATCCCTTCCCGCCGCGCCATGGGCGCAGGCCAGCGTCAGCACCCGTCCCGCCCCTTCCAGCGTCTCGGCGGCCTCGATTACCTGCTCGCGCACCATCTTCAGGGAGAGGTCAGGCAGGTCGATCCCGGTCACCAGATCGATGGAGCGGCGGAACGGCGTCGAAGACGGGCATGAACCCATGCAGATGCCGCAGGCGACGCAACGATCGGGGTCGACTTCGGCCTGGTGGGGAAACGGTGCGCCATCGGTGCGCGGCACCAGTGTGACCGCGCCATAGGGGCAGTCCTCGACGCAGCGGTTGCAGCCGTTGCAATGGTCGAGGAACACCTCGACCGGCGCTGGTCGAGGCTTGGGCGGCAGCCACGGCAGGGCCGTGATTCCGACGGTAAAGAGCACCACCCCGGCCCAGATCACGCCCGCCGGCACCAGATCCATCACCGGATAGAGCGGTAGGACGAACCAGTCGATCCCGACCTGCGCCGGCACCTTCGCCAGGTCGGCCGCTGCTTGCGAGCGGGCCGGCAACAGCAGCGAGGCGATCAAAAGGCCCGCCAGAACCATGCCGCCAAGTTCCCGCGACGGCGCGGTCCGGGCATTGGTGATCCGCTGGATATGAATCCACATCACCAGCAACAGGATCAGTGGCACTGCGATGTGGAGGAACACCAGGAGAGTGAAAAATCGCCCGCTCAAAGCGTCGGGCGTGAGAAAATTCCGTGCCACCGGCTCGCCGAAGATGGGCAGCCAGTCGAGCAACTCGGTGCTGGCGATGGCGACATATTGCGCCAGACGATCCCAGACCAGCCAATAGCCGGTGATGCCGCAGATATAGACCAGCCAGATCAGTGGGACACCGGTGATCCAGGAGAACCACCGCGCGCCGCGATGGCGCCCCCTGGCGAACTCGCGCACCAGATGGACCAGCATGACCGCGATCATCAGGTCGGACGCGTAGCGGTGAAAACTCCGCGCGATGCCGGCGTGGAACCAGTGGTCGTTGGTCAGCCACTCGATCGACGTATAGGCATTCACCACGCCGGTATCGAAGAAGATGAAGAGATAGACCCCGGTGGCCGTGACGATCCAGAACAGGAACCAGCCGAGCGTACCAAGCTGGGCCATCGGATTCCATTCCGGCCCGAAGACGGCGTCGAGCGCCCGTTCGACCCGGTCGAAGCCGCGGCAAAGAACCGTCCCGAACGCGCTCATGCGCGGCTCCGTCCCCGACCGGCCAAGCGCCGGTTGCCGAGCCAGAGCCGCAGGATAACGATCCCCGTCAGGATCAGCGAGAGCCCGCCGAGCACGATGCCGAAGCCGATCGCATAGTCGAATTCATAGACGCCGGTCGCCGGGTTGTAGGTCGTACAGATGAAGCCGATGCGATCGATCAGGGACTGCGGGCTCAGATCCTTGAGCCGGATGCCCCAGACCAGTTCCTTCATCGGCTCGAGAAAGACCTGGATCGGGAAGTCGTCACCGTAGATCTGGCGGTAGACGCGGCCTTCAGCGTCGAGGAGCGTCGTCTGGGTGATATGCTCGAAGCCGCCGGCGGCGGCGCGATAGCTGAAACCGACATCGGCGAGAAGCCGCCGCAGCGTCGCCGCGTCGGCGCTGGCGATCCGCCAGTCCGCCTCGGGAATACGCTGCGTTTTGGCGAAGGCGTCGAGCCGGGACGGCGTGTCGTTACGGGCGTCGAAGCCGAGTGTCAGCACCGAGAATTGCCCCGCGCCGAAGACCTCGCGCGCTTCCTCCACCGCCTCGATCACCCGCTGCGTCGTCGGCGGACAGACCGACGCGCAACTCGTATAGACGATGCTGACCACCAGCGGCCGGCCGCGAAGCTCGGCCAGCGGGAGCGGCGCGCCATGACGGTCGACCAGCGTATAGTCACCGACGAGCCCGCCTACCGCGGCCTCGCTCGCGGCCACCATTTCGGCCGGGTCGAAGCTCTCGGCGCCCTGCACCCGCAACGGCAAGAGGGCGGCGAGGAGGAGCGCTGTCGCGATCAGGCCGCGGATCAGATCGCCCATCGGACCGCGGCGTCGAGATAGACGCCCGTGACAAGCAGCGCGAATTGCACGAGCGAAGCGCGAAAATTGGCCATCGCAGTCTGCCGCGACGGCGCCGCCAGGAGCTGGACCGAGCGCCACAGGAACAGTCCGCCGCCACCGAGCGCGAAGACGCCATAGACCGGGCCCATGCCGGTGGCGAGCGGTAAGAGGGAGAGCACCAGCAACACGGCCGCATGGCCGAGGATGATCGGCGCCCATACCTCTTCGGACACGATCACCGGCAGCATCGGCACGCCGCTCCGCCGGTAATCGTCGCCCTTCGCCGCCGCCAGCGACCAGAAGTGCGGCGGCGTCCAGAAGAACATGACGAGGGCGAGGATCACCGGTGTCGCCTGCATTTCGCCGCCGACCGCCGCGGCGCCAGCGAGGATCGCGAAACTGCCGGACGCGCCGCCCACCACGATGTTCCACACGCTCCGCCGCTTCAGCCATACGGTATAGACCCAGCCATAGGTGATGGCGCCGAGAAACAGCCAGAACGCCGCCAATGAACCTCCGACCGACCAGGCCATGACCAGCGAGGCGAGCAGCAGCCCGGCGAAGGTCACGGGCCAGACCGGACCGGGCTTCAGGCGGCCGCTGGCGAAGGGCCGGGCATGGGTCCGCCGCATGTCCCGGTCGCTCTCGCGCTCCCAGTAATGGTTGAAGGCGCCGGCCGCGCCGCTGGCGCCGAGGACCGCGAGCAGGAAGACGCCGGCCTGGAGCGGCGAGAGCGCGCCCTCGCTGGCCAGCATCCCGGCCAGCGCCGCCAACGCGACGGCGAAGCCTATCCTCAGCTTCAGGATCGAACCGGTTATGCGGAGCGCGGCCAGCATCGCTTCGCCCTCACCGGAACAGCCAGAGATCGGACAGATACTTCCAGTTCACGAAGTAATAGAGCACGAAGGAGACAAAGAAGATCGTCACCAGCACGATCGTGCCCGGCAGCTTCACCGTCCCCTCGCTACCGTAGTGCGATGCCGCATACGGTCCCTGTGCATGCAGCGGGAAGTGCATCGGCTGCCCTCCGGCGGTGTCGAGCTTCTTGCCGAACAGCACGGTGCCGACCGTGATCAGGATATAGAGCGCGCCACCCAGCCCAGCGATCAGCGCGAAGATACCGTTCAACCCCATCATCAGGAAGGCGCCGGGCGCATACTCGAAGGCATGCACCGCATCGGTCAGGGTGATGTCCCAATGCCGACGTGCGACGCCGAGCGTACCCGCTCCCATCATGAACAGCGAGATCCCCGCGGCCCCGATGCCAAAGAGATAGGGCTGCCACTTAGCCAGCTTCGGCCAGATGACCTCGCGCTGGAAGATCAGCGGCAGCACCAGATAGGTGACCGCCATGAAGGCGAGCGTGGTGCCGGCGACGACTGTGCCATGGAAATGGCCGGGAACGTAGATGGTGTTGTGCATCAGCACGTTGAGCTGCTCGGTGCCGAGCACGACGCCGGAGATGCCACCGATGAAGCCGAACATGACGAGGCTGAGGAACATTCCCGAAAAGGCCGGGTTGCCCCAGGGCGCCTTCTGCAGCCACTCGAACCAGCCCTTCCGGAAGCCGTTGCGCCGCTGCGCCGCCTCGATCGAGCCGGGCACGGTCATGCCGTGGATCATCGAGCCCATGACGGCCAGATACATCATGTAGGAGGTGTTGATGATCTTCCACTCGGCGCTCATGCCGGGCTCGGCGAGCAGATGGTGCGCCGAGGCGAGCTGCAGGAACAGGATGTACATCAAAAAGGCGGTCCGGCTGACCTTCTCCGACAAGGGCTTAGCCCCCACCACCAGCGCCGCGATCAGATACCAGACCGAGACATGGGCTGAAACGTTCATCTGCTGCGAGGAATGGCCCATCCCCCACCAGACGACCTTGTACATCAGCGGATCGATGTTCGAGATCAGCCCGAGCGACCAGAGCCAGGTCGGGATCAGGATGATCGCGCCGGACGCGATGGTGAACACCGCGATGATAGCCGCCGTCAGCGCGCCGAAGGTGACCAGCGGGATCGACCCCTCATAGGTGCGCTCGGCGCGGGCGATGACCAGGGTTCCGAAGAAGACGGCGACGCCGATCAGGGCGCCGACGGCGAACAGGATGAGCGACAGATAGAACCAGGACGACGCCATCATTGGTGGATAGGACGTGAACATCACCGACGAGTCGCCGCGCAGCACCGCGTAATTCGCCATCAATGCGCCGACGAGCATCAGTACGAAGCCGAGCCATGCGAATTTCGGCGCCGCGATGCGGGAGTTCAAAAGGATCGCCGAGGCGAAATAGAGGATCGCGATCTCAAAGAAGATGATCCAGAACAAGAGCACATTGGCGCCGTGGCCGGTCAGGACCAGATAGAACCACTCGGCCGGCAGAAGATGCACAGCCGGCCAGCGGGTCAGCGCGACCGCCACCCCCATCAGCCCGCCGAGCAGCAGAAAGACGACGGCTGCCACCGCATTGGCCTTGATCAGCCGCTGGGCGGCGATGTCGACCTTCAGCCCCGTGTAGCCGCATTTGCGGAAGACCGCCTCGGAGAAAGCACCAGGCGCGATGCCTGCATCGATCGTGGTCATGGCGCTCTCCTTTATTCAGTCACGCGAATCCGGCCGGTCATCTGATGATGGCCGATGCCGCAATATTCGTTGCAGACGATGCTGAATTCCCCGGACTCAGTCGGGGTCAGGTTGATGACATGCTCGTATCCGGGATGGACCTGGATGTTGATGTTGGTGGGCTGCAGCGAGAATCCGTGCTGCCAGTCGGCCGAACTCATATGGATACGATAGCTCTGATCCTTCTTCAGCTCGAGGATCGGCCACCACTCCCACAGCCGGGCGAGAAGGAAGACATCCTCGCCGGCGGGCGGGCGGACCACCGGTACGCCCTCCTCCTCGCCGACCTGCCATTGCTCAGCGAACGCCTCGACCTTCTCGACATATTTGTCGGGGTTGATCCGGTAGGTCTCTGTCGACAGATTCTGCTCGCCGATGAAGTGCCAGGCGATCATGAAGAAGAACATGAACAGGCCCCAGAGGAAGGCGATGACGATCCAGCTCAGCTCGATCTTGTGGATCGGCTCGTTCCACCAAATCCGGTTCTGGGGAGGGGTGATGGCCATCTCGGGGTCCTATTGAGCGAGTGGAATCGAGGCGATCTCCATCACGCCCCAGATCAGGTAGAGAACCGTCGGAATCGTGATCCCGAACACCAGCAGCAGGAACGGATTGTCGAGCAGTCGCTGCATGAAAGGGATTCGCTCCGGTCGCGGAGTGTCCTGTTCATCGGCCATGATGGTCCCTTCCCTTCCGGAGGTTCACGAGACCTTTCAAGAATACTCACGCCCGGCCGGCGCGGCTTGACCAAAGTCAAGTATCGAAAATTCGCTGCAAAGAGCGCCTGCGCGAGTTGCCGAACGTTATTCCGCCGCTCAAGCCGCGACTTTCCCGGCATGCATCGACAGCGCGACCGCGACGATCGGCGCGATCTCCGACCGCGTTCCCACGGGATCGAGTATCGGGCCGGGAAAGGCCACCTCGGCGAGAGCCCGGGGCAAGTCGACATCGACATGCCCCGCCCGCCCGGCAAAGAACGGCAGGCACAAGGCCGGGCCGCCGAGCCAAGCCGCCTCGGCCAGATACGGAGCCTCGTCCACGAAGCCGACGCGAATTTCGCGAAACAGCCCGGCGGCGGCGATGAAGCGCGCGGCCTTCTCGGCGGCTTCGCGTGGCCGGGGATCCGACGGCGATCCATGCGCGGCGAGAAGGATCGTGGTCTCCTCCAGCGATAAATCTCGCTCCGACGCAGCGCGGCGTACGCAATCGAGGCAGAGCGCGTGCAGGGCCGGATCGAGTCCCAGCGGCGACAACATCGAGAAGGAGCCGTCGCGGAGCTCGCCGATCCGTCGCGGCAATTCGCGGCTGACGAACCAGCCGTCCGACATGAACAGCGGATAGATCGACACTTGCCGGTTTCCGAGCGTATCGAGCGCCGCTTTCAGCGTGTCTCGACCGGCTAGCGTCGCCCCGCGAATGGCCCAGCCGGGGAGCCTCGCCGCCACACGATCGGCCAGCGCGGTAAGCTCCGCCTCCGGCCGCTCGGGCGCCGAGGGGGAACCGTGCGAGACGATGAGCGCGGCGCGCGGCTCAGTGGCTGGTGCCATCCGAAAAGCTGATCTTGTTCCAGACATTATACTTCCCCGAGGGCTTTCTCATCGGCAACCGGGTGACTTCCTCAAGCGTCTTCGCGTCGTAGACGATGACCGCACCGTCATCCTCCCAGACGCTGACCAGCGCGTGCTTGCCCCCCCGGTCGAACTCGACATGGGCGACGGTGGCGCCGGGAACCGGGCGCAGGGTCTCGACGATCTCCAGCGTCTGCTTGTCGATCACATGCATCGCGTCCCGGTTCGGGCCGAAGAACACGTCGGCCCAGACATAGCGGCTGTTTTCGTGACTGCGCAGGAAGAAGCCGGGACCGAGGGTCTCGATCGTTTCGACCACCTGCCAGGTCTCGATGTCGATGACCGAGAGCCGCGCCTCCTTCAGGTGCGGCGTCGCCATCACCCGCCGGCCGTCCCTGATCCAGGAGATGCCCGAGCCGAGATGCGGCAGGCCGGGCAGCGGCAGCTCCGCGATCTCACGACCGACGGTCAGGTTCACGACCACGCCGCGTTCGCCGTCGCGCGCCGCGCCAATCAGGTGGCGGTAATCCGGCGTGAAGAAGAAGTCGTCGAGCGGGCTCGTCACCGCAATCCGGCGCAGAGCGAACAGCCCCTTTGACCCCGCGACCGCCTCGACCATCCCCTTCTCGTAACTGTGGACATAGCCCTCATAGACCGGCGCGGCATCGGGATCGGTCGCGATTTCCCAAATTTCCGGCGCGTCCTTGAGCGCCAGGATGAAACTGTCACGCTGCGGCGCCTGATAGACGGCAGACACGCGCGAGGGCGTGCCGTCCTTGTCCACCACATCGAAGACCTTCTCCACCGACAGATCGGCGGTCGCAAGGATGGTCAAGGTGCGCGGCAGATAGTTCGCCACCGCCAGATGCTTGCCGTCCTTGGAGATCGCGATGTTGCGGCTGTTCAGCCCGGCGCGGATACGGCCGATCTCGGCAAGGCTCCACAGATCGTATTTCTGCACCCAGCCGTCGCGCGACATGATGAAGACGAACCGTCCGTCGGGCGTGAATTTCGGCCCGCCATGCACGGCGAAGGGCGTCGGGAAACGATCCAGCACCGTAAAGCTGTCCCCGTCCAGGACACTGACGTGATGATCGCCGGTTTCGACGACGAGGAACAGGTTCAGCGGATCGGCATCGAAGGCCGGGGCCGTGACGGGCACATAGTCCGGGTCGAGCGTCCGGGTTCGTTCGATCTGCTCCGGACCCCAGTCCGGTATTTTTGCCAGCGACGCGATCAGGTAATCGCCAAGGGCCGCGATCTCCTCGGGGTTCAGGGAAGCGGCGAAGCCGGGCATCTGCGTCGACGCGCGGCCTTCGGCGATCACCGCGCCAAGTTTTGGGCCCCGCATCCGCTCCAGTGTCTCCGGGATCAGCGCCGGGCCGGTGCCGCCGAGTCGGTCGGCGCCGTGGCATTCGGCGCAATACCGTGAATAGAGCGCCCGTGGCTCGCCCTCTGCCGCGCCGGCGAAGACCACCAGCAACAGGCTAGTGAAAACGATGAACCGGATCATGGCTCTTTCCCCGAAACGGCGTGACAGTCAGGCGCCCGGCCGCTTTGACCCCGATCTCGGCGTCGCTCATGTAGCAGGCCGGATCCTCGGCCCAGGGATCACCCGTGAGCTGGAGCGCGCGGATTCGGGTATTGCCGCCGCACACGCTCTGATAGGTGCAAGCTCCGCAACGGCCCTTCAGCGGGCGCGGACGGCGGCGCAGCTGCGCCAGCATCGGGTCGTCACCGGTCCACAGCTCGGAGAAGCGGTGCTCCTTGACGCTGCCAATGGTGTAGTCCGACCAATAGGTGTCGGGATGCACATTGCCCTGCGGGTCGATATTGGCCACGCCCAGACCGGAGGAATTGCCGCCCCAGGCCTCCAGATGTGCGCGCAGATGCGCGACCCGCTCGGCCGGGAAAAGGCGTTCGGCCCAGCGTAGAAAGCACACCGCGTCGGCGTCGTTGTTGCCGGTGACGATCTCCAGTGGCATGCCTTCGGCCGCCGCGACCCAGGCGCGGTCGATCAGAAGCTCCATCGCGTGACGCGACCGCGACCAGCCGGCGTCCTCGCAGCGGTGCTTGTCGCCGCGTCCGGCATAGACCAGATGCGACAAATAGAACTTGTCCACCCCTTCCGCATCGGCCAGCGCCAGAATCTCGGATAGCTGATGGGCGTTGTCCTCGGTGATGGTGAAGCGCAGGCCGACCTTGATACCGCGCTCCTTGCAGGCCCGCACACCCGCCAGCGCCTCGTCGAAGGCGCCGACCTTGCCCCGGAACCAGTCGTTGGTCTCGCCGATCCCGTCGAGGCTGATGCCGACATAGTCGAAGCCGATTTCGGCCACGCGGTCGGCCGCCGCGCCGACGATGGCGGTGCCATTGGTCGAGAGCGCGAGATACATCTTCATCTGCCGCGCCCGCTCGGCAATCTCGAAGACGTCGCGGCGGGCCAGCGGTTCACCGCCGGAAAGGATCAGCGCGGGGATACCGAAATCGCCGAGATCCTCCAGCACGCCCATCGCCTGGTCATGGGACAGCTCTCCGGGAAACGCCACATCCGCGGAACTGGTGTAGCAGTGGCGGCAGCGCAGGTTGCAGCGCCGGGTCAGGTTCCAGATCACCACCGGCTTGACCGGCCCCCGGCGCGCGCACACCGGGGCCGGGTCGACCAGTTGACGCATGTAATGCGAGAGGCGGAACATCAGCGCCCTCCTTTGCGGCCGAGCCGCAGACCGGTTTTCTTCAGGATGCGCGTCGAATAGAGGATGTCGCCGCTGCGGCGGGCGGGACCAAGCAATGCCGCGATGCGCTCGCGCTTTGCCTCGACTTCGTCGCGGTCGCTGCCATGCACCATGGCGAAGAGATTGAAGGGCCAGACGGGTCGCGCGCGGGGCCGCAGATAGCAGTGCGAGACAAAGTCGAGCGCACCCACCTCGGCGCCAAGCCGCGCCGCCGCGCTGTCCTCCACGTCCCAGACCGTCATGCCGTTGGCGACCATGCCGAGCGCGTAATGATTGGGCGCCGCCCCGATGCGGCGGATCACGCCGCGTTCCCGCATGACCGCCATGCGTTCGATCACCTCGGCTTCGCCCAGTCCCAACTCCGCCGCGATCGCCGCATAGGGCGCGGGCGTCAGCGGAAGCCCCGCCTGAGTAGCCTCGATGATCCCCCGGTCGATCGCGTCGATGCTCATGCCGCCACCCTGAAACCGATGAAGAATTCCTGCAGCTTCGGAAACCGCAGCACGGCAAGCCCCGTCTCCGCCTCGATTTCATCGGCAACGGCCTCGACTGCCTCCGCCATTTCGGTCGCCAACACGAACCACATGTTGAGACGATGCTCGCGTTGGTAATTATGCGCGACCTCCGGATGGGCGTTGACCGCAGCCGCCACGGCCTCGAAACGCCCGGCCGGGACATCCATCGCGCACAGGCAAAAGGCCCCTCCGAGCGCGGCCGCGTCGTAGAACGGGCCGAAGCGCGTAATCACACCGGTTTCGCGCATGCGGCCCAGCCGTGAAATCAACTCGCCCTCGCTCAGGCCGAGCCGCGTCGCCGCCTCCGCATAGGGACGCGGTGTGAGCGGAAATCCTTCCTGCAGGGCGTTGACGATCAGCCGGTCGGTCGCATCGAGTCCAGGCGCGGGATGACTCATGCCGCTGCTCCTTCCGTGGCCGCCACCAACGCTCCCGTCTGCTTGAAGCAGCGAATGCTGAACAGCACCCGATGCGGCGTATCCTGAAGTCCGACTTCGCGGCTGGCGCGCTCGAGCACCGCCATCGCCTCGCCGCGGCTGCGGGCATGGATCATGCAGTAGAGCGTATAGGGCCAGGCACCGGGGGCCGGGCGTCGTTGATAGCAGAGCGTGACGCCAGGCACGGCGGTGAGCGCCGGGCCGACGCGGCCCGTATCGGCCTCGTTGGTTTCCCAGACAACCATGGCGTTGGACCGCCAGCCAAGCGCGCGATGACGCACGATGACACCGATCCGCGACAGGATACCTGCTGCGGCAAGCGCCTTGACCCGTTCCAGCACGTCCGCCTCGGACCGGCCGAGCGCGCGGCCCAATTCGGCGAAAGGACGGGGCACCAGCGCCAGCCCGGTCGAGAGTGCCTGTATGATCGGTCGGTCCCCCGGCTCCAGTACGCCCGCGTCGACATGTTCCCGCGCCGGCGGCACCCGACCGGTGCCGTCGAGCGCGAAGCCAAGATCGACGTTGAACGCGCGCACCAGCGGAAGATCGAGCACCTCCAGTTTCGTGAAGGCGCGTATCCGGCCAAGCGTCGCGTCGATATGCGCCCTGTCGGGACCGGTCACCACGAACCAGATGTTCCAGCGGTTCTCGCGCAGATAGGAGTGGTTCACGCCCGGCTCGCCGCCGATGAGGGCGGCGATCTCGTCGATCCGCCATTCGGGAGCCGCGACGGCGGCCAGCGTGCTCGCGCCCGCGGTCCCAGGCCGGCAAGTGGCGCCGACGCGGCTGACGGCGCCAATCGCCATCAATTCGGCGAGCCGGCCGAGAACGTCCTCCTGACAAAGGTCCATCCGCTCGGCGATGGCGGCAAAGGGTCGCGGCACCAGCGGAAAATCCCGCTGCCAGTTATCGAGCAGCACGCGATCGATGGTGTCGATGGTCAAACTCATCGCTCACAGCCCCGTCCGGTGGGCGCGCGCGGTAAAGAATATCCCCGACGGGCTCTCCGCCGCGATCTCGCCAAGCTTCTCGAAACTGCGCGCATCATAGATGTCGATGCGCCCGGCATCGCGGACCGAAACCCAGACCTCGTGGCCGCGGGCGGTGAATTCCAGGTGCAGCACGGCGGGTCCCGGCGTCAGCGTATGGATCACCTCGCCCGAAAGCGTATCGATCACCTCGATCGTGTCGTTCAAAGGGTGAGCGAAATTGACCCAAACCTGGCGCCCGTCCGGGCGGGCGACGGCGAAGACGGGCTGGCCGTGGGTGGCTGTGCGCCCCACCTCAGCCAGCGTTCGCGCGTCCACCCAGAGCACCTCGTGCCGCCCGACGGCGGGCAGGACAAAACGGTCGCCCGCCAGCGCCCAGCCTTCCAGATGAGGCATCTTGTAGACCGGCAGTGCTTCCTCGCCCTTGCCGTAGCCCGACAGAATCCGCCGCGGAACCGGCGGCTCCTGCCACAGATCGAGCGCCGTCAGCCCGTCCTCGCCGAACAACCCCGCGATGTAGCGCCGCCCGTCGCCGGTGATCAGCGCATCATAGGGGTTTCGGCCGATCCCGCCGATCCGGGTGATCGCCGGCTCCTCGCCGGAAAAGTCCGCGATCCACGTCTCCCCCGCGTCCCAAAGGGTGAAGACGAAACGCCGCCCCGGCGCGTCGACCAGACCGATGGTCTTCGACCCGGTCGGGATGTCGGCGACGCTCTCCAGCGTTTCGGCATCGAAGACGCGCACGCCGCCCGGCTCGTAATTCGAGACTGCGACGAGTTGCCCGTCGTCGGAGATCGCACCGCCGATAGCGTTGCCCGATTGCACGATGCGGCCGGCGATCGACTGGGTCAGCAGATCGACCTTGGTCAGTCCGCCGTCGCGTCCGAAGACGAAGGCGAAACGCTCGTCCGCCGAGAACACCACCGAGGCATGGGACAGATCGCCCAGGCCCTCGACCCGCCCGATGGCGGCGTGCTCGGACTGGTCGATGATCAGCAGCGAGCCGGTGGCCCGTTCCACCACCACGCCCAGATCGCCGGTGGCACGGGGCTCCTGCGCCTGGGCGACGCCGAGGAAAACCGCGAACACCAGCATGGTTAGACCAAGGGAAAAGCCACGGCTCATTCATTGCCTCCGTCCAAGAGATAGTCGGCGATCCAGGCCGCCTCTTCATCGCTGAGGAGCGGGCGCCAAGGCGGCATCGCGGTTCCCGGGACGCCATCGAGAATGATGGCGACAAGCCCGTCGGGCTCCGTCCCGGCCAGCGTCTCGGCGCGGATATCCGGCCCCAGCCCGCCTTTCAGCGTCATTCCGTGGCATGAGCCGCAATCCTGCAGCACCAGACGCTCAAGTTCAGCTGCCCGGCCCGGCGGCAGCTCCTGCGCCAACGCCGACGCCCCGACAACGAGCCAAAGGGCCACCAGAACCTCACGCATGAGCCAACGGCGCATGAACGGCGGCCAGATGCGTGAACAATTCGGCGGGTGACGAGCGGTAAAGCGAGACGACATCGCCGATCAGGAACAGCACCGGGCCGGTGAGACGCGCCTCAGCCATGTCGCTCGCGATCCGCTCCAGATGGGAGGTCAGCCGCCGCTCGCGCGGCGTCGTCGCATTGGCGATCACCAGCACGGGCGTCGCCGCGGGCATGTCGTGTGCGATCAGCCGTTCGGAAATCTCCGCGATATTGGCGGCCCCCATATAGACGACCAGCGTGGTCTGGGTGTCCGCCAATCCCGGCCGTTCAAGGTCGAGCGGCCTGTCGCTCCGGCAGTGTCCGGTCACGTAGCGCACGCCCGTCGCCAGCCCGCGATGAGTCAGCGGCACACCGGTGACGGAGGCCGCCCCCTGCGCCGCCGTGATGCCGGGGACGATTTCAACCGGAACACCCGCGGCCCGCAAGGCTTCGGCCTCTTCCGAACCGCGACCGAAGATGAAAGGGTCGCCGCCCTTCAATCGCACCACCGTCTGCCCTTCGAGTGCCAGCTCGACGAGGATTTCGTTGATCCGCTCCTGCGGAACCGGATGAGAGGTCGGCGCCTTGCCGACCGGCACAAGCCGCGCCGTCGACGGCGCCAGCGCCAGCACCTCGGGCGACACCAGACGGTCATGGACCACGACATGCGCCAGTTCCAGAACGCGCGCCGCTTTCAACGTCAAAAGCTCCGGATCGCCCGGACCCGCCCCGACCAGAAACACCCGACCACGCGTCTTCATAGCTTTCTCCCCGACTGATCGAGTCGGGGCAGCGTGTGCCGCCGCCCCGGGGCGCGCGTCAGTAGACGTCCTGGCGCGTGTTAAAGACGTTGAACTTGCCGGTCGGCGTGACCAGGCGCTCGTCCTTGATCACATGCTTGAGTTCCAGCGTCTTGTCGTCGACGATGACGATGGCCGAGACCAGATCCTTGGCGTTCCAGACCGAGAACCAGATCTCGTCACCCGCCTGATTGAACTCACCCTGAACGACCCGGGGTTGGCCTTCCGCGATTCCCGCCCATTCGACGATCGGCAGAACCGTGTATTCGGGCTCTTCCTTGTCGAGTTCGTCGACCTTGAAGACCGCGATCGAGGCGGTCACCTCAGCGTCGGGATTCAGCGGCGCGTCGACATACAGATGGTTCGAGGTCGGGTGTGACTTCACGAACAGCGAACCGCCGCCCAGTCCCTCGAGCTGCTGCACCACTTTCCAGGCGTTGTCGGGATGTCCTTCTGGGTCGGTTCCGATCAGCGCGATGGTCTCGTCGCCCAGATGCGACGTCGCCCAGACCGGCCCGTAGACGGGATGGTTCAAATTGGCGCCACGGCCGGGATGGGGCGTCTCGCCGCCAGTCTCCAGCAACGCCGTCAGTTCGCCTTCCTTGGTGTCGATCACCGCGACCTTGCCCCGCGCATTCGCGGCGGTCAGGAAATAGCGCTTGGTGGAGTCGAATCCGCCATCATGCAGAAACCGCTCGGCCTCGATCTCGGTGACCTTGAGGTTCTCGATATCGGAGTAGTCGACCAGCAGGATCTTGCCGGTCTCCTTGACGTTCACGATGAACTCGGGGCGGAAATGCGACGCGACGATCGCCGCCACGCGTGGCTCGGGGTGATATTCCTGGCTGTCGTAGATCATGCCCCGCGTCGAGACGATCTTCTTCGGCTCCAGCGTGTCGCCGTCCATGATGACGTATTGCGGCGGCCAGTAAGCGCCCGCGATCGCGTATTTGTCTTCCCAGCCCTCCATCTTCGAGGTCTCGACCGAGCGCGCCTCGGCACCGATCTTGATCTCGGCCACCGTCGCCGGCGTTTCCATCCACAGGTCGATCATGTTGACCTTGGCATCACGGCCGATGACGTAGAGATAGCGGCCCGACGCCGAGATGCGGCTGATATGCACCGCGTAGCCGGTGTCGATCACCGTATGAATCTCGTAGGTCGCGCCGTCGATCAGCGCGACCTGGCCGGTGTCGCGCAGGGTCACGGAAAACAGATTGTCGATGTCGATATCGTTCATCTTCTCCGTCGGCCGGTCCGCCGGCGCGACCAGAACCTTCCAGGTCTTGAGCATCTCCGGCATGCCGAACTCCGGCGGTGCCGGCGGCTCGATCAGCAGGTAGCGGGCCATCACATCGATCTGCTCGTCGCTCAGATCGCCGCTGGTCCCCCAGTTCGGCATGCCCGCAGGGGAGCCATAGGTGATGAAATCGCGCAGATACTCGTAGCCGTTCTCGCGGGTGATGTCGGGGGTCAGCGCCTTGCCGGTCGCGCCCTTGCGCAGGACCCCGTGGCAACCAGCGCAGCGCTCGAAATAGAGCGTGTTGGCGTCCTGGAACTCCTCGGGCGTGATCACGGGGTCCTCGGGCTTGCGGCCCGGCACCTCGACATTGAGCTCGCCGAGCGTCGTCATGCTGGGCGAATAGGCCGCGGCCGGATCGTCCCCATGCCCCTTCGGCTTCTCCTGTGCGGCCGCGCCCGTCGCCGCCAGCGCGAGCGGTAAGGCGATGCTGGCTAGGAGCCTCAGGCTCCGCATATCGCGAATGGTTTTCATGGGATGTCCTCCGTGGCGCTTGCAGGTTCCGAGGGAAGGATGCGCCCGCTCGCCCGGTTTACGCCTTGACTTTGATCAAGGTGCCGAAGGGGAAGCGGCATCATCGTGATGAAGAGCGAAAGGACGTTCCGTAATGCGGCTGAGGCAGGCCTTGATCATATTCGTCATGGCCTTCGTCTCCACGGATCTGGGAGACGGCGCGCAGGGCGATGGCCTGCTGCAAGTCAGAAGCGAGCACGTGGCGGTCGCGCCCGACCTGGCCCTGGCCGCGCGTCTGTTCGGTGTTGAGGGAACTCTCCGCGTAACGCGGCAGGAAGGGGCGGTGCCGAGTTGGTCGGTCACGGCACCGGACGGCCCGATCGGCCATATCGCCTCGACCTGGGAAATCGCGGAATCCGTCGGCTATTCGGGACGCCCGATCGATATCCTCGTCGCCGTGACGCGCGACGGCCGGATCGCGGGTGCCCAGCTCATCCGCCAAAGCGAGCCGGTCCTGACTCTCGGAATTTCTGAATCGGACATCGCCGACTATGTCGACGGCTTCGCCGGGGTCGATCTGACCCGCCCGCCGACCATCGACTTCGCCGACCGCCCCGACCTTCCTGATGTGATCTCGCGCGCGACCGTGTCGACCGGCGTGATCCGCGACGCCATTTTGCGGACCGCCCGCACGCTTGCCTTGGCGCGAGGGCGGGGCACGGCGATCGACCAGATCGGCTTCAGACCGATGTCCTGGGACGCGCTGCTGGCTGAAGGGGCGCTCGCGCGCACTACCGTCAGTCTCGATCAGGCGCGCGTGGCGCTGAGCGCCGCCAAGATTCCGCCACCGCCGGGCGGGGCGCCGTTCCTCGATCTCTGGGTCGGGATTCTCGACCCGCCGACGATCGGGCGAAACCTCCTCGGCCAAGCGCTTTTCACACGGGCCATGGCGGTATTGGGCCCCGGCGAGACGGCGTTGTTTGTCGCATCGCGCGGCCTGCACTCGCATCGGGGCACGGACTGGCGTCGCACCGGTGATTTCGACCGGATCGCGGTGACCCAGGATGAGGAAACCATCACCTTCGACAGCGGGGACTATCTCAGGATCGACCGCCTCGCGGCCGCCGGCGCACCGGACTTCAAGGAAATGAGCCTCTTCCGGCTACCCGCCGACCGCTTCGATCCGGCCCTATCGTTCCGGGTCGAGGTGACGGCGAACCGCGACACCGGTGGCGAACCTGTCTCGATGCGCATACCGGTTGATTATACCTTGCCCGACCGGTTTCTTCTGCCGCCGGAGGTGGAGCCGGAAACCGAGCCGCTGTGGGTTTCGGCCTGGCAGCGCAAGCGGTTCGAGATCGTCGGCGTCGGCCTGATGCTGACCACCCTTGCGGTGATCCTTTTCCTGCAGGAGGCGTTCGTGCGCCGTCCCGCCCTCTGGCGCTGGGGTCGGATCACATTCCTGACGGTGACGTTGGTTTGGCTGGGCTGGATCGCCGGCGGGCAATTGTCCGTCGTTCAGGTGGTTGCGTTCCTGCAGTCGCTGCTGACCGGCTTTCGCTGGGAGACGTTCCTGATCGAGCCGGTGATCTTCATGCTCTGGGGCTTCGTCGCCCTCGGGCTCCTGTTCTGGGGACGCGGCGTATTCTGCGGTTGGCTCTGCCCCTTCGGCGCGCTGCAGGAGCTGACGAACGGGATCGCCAGGCGCCTCCACGTTCCGCAAATCTCGGTGCCGTTCGTGGTTCACGAGCGCCTCTGGGCCATCAAGTACACCGCCTTCGTCGCGATCCTCGGCCTGTCGTTCTACTCGATGGATCAGGCGCTGGTGCTGGCCGAGATCGAGCCCTTCAAGACGGCCATGTCGATGCATTTCATGCGGGCCTGGCCCTTCGTTCTTTTCGCCGTGGCGCTTCTCGTCGCGGGACTGTTCATCGAGCGGTTCTACTGCCGCTACCTCTGCCCCCTCGGCGCGGCGCTGGCGATCCCAGCCAAGCTCAAGCTGTTCGATTGGCTGAATCGCCGTCCCCAATGCGGACGCGAATGCCGGCTTTGCGAAACCAGATGCATGGTCGGCGCCATCGATCCGATCGGGCGGATCAATCCCAATGAATGCGTGCTTTGCCTGCATTGCCAGACGATCTACCACGATCCGAAAACCTGCCTGGTGCTGAAGCGACGCGCCCGTCCGACGGCCCCGACCGCGCGGGAGAACACACCGTGAGATCTTGCCTGACCCGGCGCCGCTTCATGACGATCTGCGCCGCCGCCGCCCTGCCCCGCCAGGCTCTAGCCGAGGCGCCGGTGACACGCTGGCGAGGCGCGGCACTGGGCGCCGAGGCCTCCATGACGCTGGTCGGAATAGGGGGTGACACCGCCGACGAGATATTTGCCGCCACACAGGCCGAGATCGACCGGCTCGAGGAAATTTTCAGCCTGTATCGCGCCGGTTCCGCGTTGGCACGCCTGAACCTTGAAGGAAGGCTGGGTACCCCGCCCGCCGAGCTGGTCGAGCTCCTCGCTCTGTCGGATTCGCTCCAAGAGGTGACCGGCGGCGCGTTCGATCCAACGATCCAGCCCCTATGGCAATTGCACGCTCTGGCCGCGCAGGAAGAACGGCGCCTCGAAGCCGACGAGATTGCCGAGGCCATGAGACGGACGGGTTGGATGCAGCTGCGTCACAGCCCGGACGCGGTCGGCTTCGAGCGCGACGGCATGGCGTTGACGCTCAACGGCATCGCGCAAGGATACATCGCCGACCGGGTGACGGCGCTGGTTCGCGCGCGCGGACTGACGGACGTTCTGATCGACATGGGCGAGATCGCCGCTCTCGGCCGCCGCCCCGATCGAATGCCTTGGCGCGCCGCGATCGCGACGCCGGACGGCGGGATCGTCGGCGAAGTCCCGCTCGGCGATCGCGCGCTGGCGACGTCGGCGCCGCTCGGCACGCAATTGGACAAGGCCGGCCGCGTCGGTCACATCCTCGACCCGCGGACGGGGCGCGCCGAAGCCCGCTGGCGGCTGGTATCCGTGGCGGCAGACAGCGCGGCGCTGGCCGACGGCCTTTCGACCGCCTTTTGCCTGATGCCCCGCCATGCGATCGAAACGGTCCTGCAGGTCCATCCGAACGTATCGCTCGAAGCAATCCTTTGACGCTGTGATCATCGACAGGCGCGCGAACGATGACGGGGCGGTCATCGACCTGAACGCCGCCACCCGCCAGTTTCTCAGACCGCCAGCGCGGGCGCAAGCTCCGGCGGCAGGTCGAATTCGGCGGCGACGCGTGCGCGGCCCTCTGCCGACATCTTGCGGGCGGTCTTGGCGACGATGCCGAAGATTTTTTCGTGGTCGTGGCTGGCGGCGAAATCCGCGAAATACCAACGCAGGAACACCAGGCAGATCACGTCCTCCAACATCTGCACCTCCGGGTCGCGCTTGATCGCCTCCTTGCGCAGCATCTGCGCCACGCGCGCGCCGTCGGCCTCGCAATAGCCCGCCGCGATCATCAATTCCGCCACCCGCGCGCCATGCGCCAGCGCCTGTGCCCTCCGCCAGGCGTGATAACCCTCGCGGCCGTCTGGGTACGCACGTCGCGGCAGCTTCCAGCGCTCGATGTGCTGGCCGCGCGCCGCGATCCGCAGATGCTCGGACGCACCCGGACAGATTCGATCGAGCTCCCCTGACATCCGCCGGCCATAGACCAGCGCCGCCGGTTCCCGCGTCTCCGCTTCCAGCGCCGGATCGGCGGCGTTGGCGCTGTCGATCGCCGCGATCACCGTCTCGAGCCGTCCGCTCATTGGGCCTTGCTCCACGCATCGGCACGGTCCTCTTCGACATAGGAGCGCAACCGTCCGACATCCGCGATGGCGGCGTGATTGTGGCTGATCGCCACGCCGTTCTGCTTCAGTCGCGCAAAGGCGCGGGACAGGCTTTCCGGCTTCATGCCCAGCCGCCCCGCGATCAGCACCTTGTCATAGGGCAAGGTCACGGTGCATGCGCCTTCGGCGACGGGGCAGAGGTCGAGCAGGAATTCGGCCAGCCGTTGCGCACCGGTCTGGGCCTTCAGTTGCTCCACCTGTTCAACCAACGCGTGGAGGTGCTTGAAGGTCGCCGCCAGCATCGAGATGCAAAGCTCCGGCTGCGACTTCATCATCTGCAGCACCACTGCCGCAGGCACCTGCATCAGCCGGCAATCGGTGACCGCCTCGGCGGCGACCGGATAAACGTCGCCGCGAAACGCCACCGCCTCGCCGAAGCTTCGGCCCTTGGTGAAGGTTCCGACCACCGCCTCCGCCCCGTTATGCGCGATCCGGAACAGCTTCACCCATCCTTCCAGCACGATATAGACGCTGTTGGCGGTATCGCCCTGCAGGAAGATCGTCGCCGATCGGCCAAACTTCCGGACGTCGGACCGCGCCAGGATCATCTCGGCGACATCCTCGGGTAGGCTGGCCAGGAGGATGGACCCCTTTGCGATCTTCCAGTCGCCTTCCCGCTGCATGGGTTTCTCCGATTATGATTTGGGGTCAACGAACGCCCAAACCTAACACCCGATGCCGCTCCGGGATCAATGCGGAGGAACCCGGAACCGGTCCCCGTGCTGAAAATAGCTGCATAGCGTCGAGCCTGCGATGACGAAAAGCGATACAGCGCCCCAGGTCGCGCCGATCCGCTCGGCATCCATGGCGCCCTCGTGCTGGCCGCGGCCGCGGCCATGATCCTGCTCCTCCTCGCCCACCACGACAGCCCGGAGCCGGATGCAGGGCGTCTGTCCCGGTATTACGACGACCCCAGCAAGGTCGGCATCGTCCTGACCATGGCCTGGGCCGTCTTCGGC
>NZ_JADDXW010000021.1 GCF_017183135.1 Aurantimonas marina
AGCTTGGCTGCCCGAGCCTCTGATCAGGGTGGCAGCCAAAAATTGATGATTGGGATCGAGGAGCCGGAATTATACCAGCATCCTCCGCAGGCTCGCTATCTGGCCGACGCCCTTTGCGACTTGGCAAATAATAATCACCAAATAGTCGTTACAACGCACAGCCCGCTATTTATTTCTGGACGGAACTTTGAAAGCATACGGGCGCTGAGAAAATCAGAGAACACCACGGTGGTGAAATCTTGGTCTGTGGACGAGCAACGGTCTTACTGTGCCGTGCGGCGGGGAGAGAATCCTATAGGGGCCCTCGCCACTCTTTCGGGAATTGACCGCTCTCTACAGACCCAAATTGCGGAAATTTTCTTTGCCTCTAAAGTAATACTTGTAGAAGGACAGGAAGACGTAGCAATTATAAATTCTTATATTACGAGCATGGGGTTTTTTAGAGAATTTCTCAGTCAAGGCTGCCATATCGTTCCGGTTGGCGGCAAAGAAAAAATGCCGGTACTGATCGCTATGGCCCGTGGGTTTTCGATCGATCTTTTTTGCGTCTTCGACATGGATATGGATCATTCACCCAACGATCAGAGGAACGGGGAAATAATTCGATACGCACAAGATAACGATATTGATATAGATGTTGAAGTAGATAATTTTTTTGAAAGTGAATACTTTTTTGGTTGGAGAAATGATATACAAAAGGCGATTGCACATGATCGAGACGATTGGTTTCCCACCGCCGAGGCAGTTGCTAAGGAATGGGGCTGGACCTATGCGCGCATGAAGAAAGACCCGATGTTACTTAAAGAGTGCATCGAGAGAATCACGGTGACCGGTGCCGCGATTCCCGCGCTTGATGCGCTCGTTGGCCAACTTCGCGAGTTCTGGTTGAGATAAATCAGAGTGGCCGTGCGCGTCCTCTCATTCCAAGCCGCCGGAACTGCCAATTCGTCGCCGAACAGAATTGAATAAAAGTCGCGGCATGGGTCCCGGCTCAAGGCCGGGATGACGAAACTCGAAAGCCGGCGCGCCTTTCTTTCACGGGGGAGTAAGGGCAGCGCACTTCCGAGAAACGCGCCCACTCAAAAAACTTATCCCCACCCTTTCCCGCTCCCGCATACTCCTCTGACCGCCGGCCCACGGAACGGGCGCGAATGATCACCGGGATCGTTCGTTGGGCCAAGGGGAGAAATCCCTGGCGGTGCGGTGTCCGCGACGGGGCTTCTTCCGGAGAAGTGCCGGCCCGGACGACCCTTTGCTCCGCCGGACCGTCCCCCACTAATGAGGGGTCTGCGGATCGGTCCGCTTGAGGCCCCGCAAGGGCCGAAGAGCCGGCAGCGCACGGGAGCCCACTCTACGCAAGGGCGCCCGTGTCGAAGGGTTGGTCAAACGCCGCGCGGGATGCCGGAGGCGGACCGTATGACGTAAAACAGTCGGAGGGTTCGCCTCCGGCGTCCCGCCGCTCGTCTCGTTCGAGACGAGACGGCAACAGGGGCCCCCCTCAGCGAGCCGCAAGGCGAAGCTTAAGGAGGGGACAGAGAATCGACGAAGGAAGGAGACGAAGCCAGTGTCCGGGAATGCCTACGCCGGCCGCAACAAGCGGCGCGGGCGATGACGCGTGTCTCTCCTCACTTGGCAGAAAAACAGCCCTCCCCCGCTTCGTCATCCTCGCGCTTGCGCGAGGATCCATGCCAAGCCGGTGGAACCGCCAATCCGTTGACGGACAAAATGGACAAATGTCGCGGCATGGATCCCCGGCCTGCGGCCGAGGATGACGAGGCTGCAAGGGTGTGCCTCTCGCTATCACCCGTCCAGCAGAACCGCCTGACGCAGCGCCGCCAGGTCGGCCGAGCCGGTGCAGAAACAGGCGATGCGCAGCTGCCGGATCACTTCGGAAAAATGCGCGACGACCGCCTCGGCCGAGTGCTCGGCGCTCGCCAGCGAGGCCGCTGCCTGGCCGGCGAGATCGGCGCCGAGCCGGATCGCTTTCGCCGCGTCGAGCCCGTTGCGGACCCCGCCCGAGCCGATGACCAGCGTATCCGGGCAGGCGGCGCGCACGTCCCGAATCGCGCGCGGCGTCGCAATGCCCCAGTCGGAAAACACCAGCGCGGTTTCGCGGGTTGCGGCATCGCCCGCCCGCTCCGCCTCGACCGCGGCCCAGCTGGTGCCGCCGGCGCCGGCGACGTCGATCGCCGCAACGCCGGCATCGACCAGCCGCCGCGCCAGCCGGCCGGAGAGCCCCGCGCCGACTTCCTTGACCACGAGCGGAACCGGCAGCGCCCGCGCCAGCCGCTCGATCGCGGTCAGCACGCCGTGCCAGTCGGTGTCGCCGCCCGCCTGCACCGCTTCCTGCAGCGGGTTGAGATGAACGATGAGCGCATCGGCCGCGATCATCTCGACAGCGCGACGGGCCTCGTCGGGGCCGTATCCGAGCGCCAGCTGCGCCGCGCCGATATTGCCGAGAATCGGAATGTTCGGGGCCAGGACGCGCAGCGACCGGTCGAGACCGCCCGAGCCGCGCCCTTCGAGCGCGATGCGCTGCGAGCCGACGGCGAAGGCGAGGCCAAGCGTTTCAGCCGCTTCGGCGAGATGGGCGTTGATCCGGGCCGCGCGTTCGGGGCCGCCGGTCATCGAACTGATCAGGAGCGGCGCCTTCAGACGGCGGCCAAGGAAAGACGTCGACAGATCGATGTCGGCAAACGCGATCTCGGGCAGCGCCACATGCTCGAAGACGATGCGGTCGAAGCCGTTCGGCGCCCGCCGCGCGGCGAGCGCGGGGGCGAGCACGATGTCCAGATGATCGCCCTTGCGCCCTTCGATGTCCCGCGAAGGCGCGGCGCCCGGTTGGTCTGCCACGTCGGCCTTGATCCTGTCAGCGGTGGGTGGTCCTGATCAATGTGGTCGCCGTGTCCGATAGTGGCATTTCGCGAGGGCCGGCGTCCACCGAACGGCGATCCGTCAGCTTCGCGCCAGTCGCGCCGCCCGCCGCGCCCGCGCCTCGTCGAGCGCGTCGTGCTTGACCTCCGGCAGGCAGGTGCGCCAGTCGGTGCCGGCGATGGTGACGACCCGGTTGCCGCGAAAATCGGCGTCGGCGGTGATCAGGCCGCGCTCGTCCATGAAGCTCAGGAGGAACCGGCCGCGCGAGGGCGAATGGCTGCCATAGGCGCGGGCCAGCGCCTCGTCGGAGGGGCATTCGGCGCCGTCGCGGGCGGCGCGGGCGAGCATCATGTAGACGCCCTGCATCTCTTCCGGCAGGTCCGCGGCGCGCCCAACCACCGCCTGCCATTCGGCGTCCTCGGTCTCGACGGAAACGCCGGCCCGGGCCAGCGACAGCCGGCGCCGGAACGCCGCCATGTCGGTTTCGGCGCCGCGCAGCCGCTTCAGCCGGCAATGGGTGAGAAAATCCTGGTAGAGCACCGGCATCGGCCGGAAGGCGGCGTCGGGATCGTCGAGCATCTCGGCGAAGATCGCGTCGACCGCTGCCGCCCGCTCCTCGGCCGTGCGCGGATCGTCATCGACCGGCTCGTGCCGCTCGGACACCGACGGCGCGGCGGCGACGCGTTCCAGAAGTTCGCGGGTCGCGACCGGCGCGTTCGCCGCCTCGGGTCGATGCGACGGGTTCGCGAAGGGCCGCTGCGGACGCTGGCGCTCTGCCGCCCGGTCCTCTTCGCTGACGGTGAAGATCAGATCCTGCATCGCCTCGCGCGGCGTTTCCGGCAACGGCATCAGGGACGGCCGCCCGCTGCGCCCCGCCGTCTCGACCGCGCCGATCTTGATCGGCACCGGGCGCCGTGACAGCGCCGGGCCGAGCGCGACGAAATTGCCGGTTTCCAGATCGCGGAACCGCTCGGCCGCCCGCCGGTCCATGCCAAGCAAATCGGCGGCGCGCTGCATGTCGATGTCGAGGAAGGTGCGGCCCATCAGGAAGTTCGAGGCTTCCGCCGCGACGTTCTTGGCGAGCTTGGCCAGCCGCTGGGTCGCGATGACGCCGGCAAGGCCGCGCTTGCGCCCCCGGCACATGAGGTTGGTCATCGCGCCGAGCGAGGCCCGCCGCGCTTCCTCGGAGTGTTCGCCCGCCATCGCCGGGGCGAACAGATGCGCCTCGTCGACGGCGATCAGCATCGGATACCAATGGGCGCGGTCGGCATCGAACAATCCGTTCAGAAAGGCGGCCGAGCACATCATCTGCACCTCCGCGTCGAGTCCCTCCAGATCGAGCACCACCGAGGCGCGATGCTCTCGGATGCGTCGCGCGATCCGCGTCAGTTCCGCCGGCGTGCGGTTGGCGTCGACGACGACATGGCCGTAGCGCTCGGCCAGCGAGACGAAATCACCCTCGGGATCGATGATCGCCTGCTGCACCCAATCGGCGCTGCGCTCCAGGAGGCGGCGCAACAGGTGCGACTTGCCGGAGCCGGAATTGCCCTGGACCAGCAGGCGCGTCGACAGGAGCTCCTCCAGATCGAGCTCCGCCGGTTCGCCGGTTTGGGTCGTGCCGAGATCGACGGCAATCGTCATGAGGAGTCTTTTCGCCGCAAAGGGTGGTCGTCGAGGATGCCGTGCCGGTCGACTCGAAGCGCAAACCGGCAGGACGTCGTCCATAACACGTGCCGGCGCCGTGGAGTCAGCCGCGCGGCATCATGTCCACAGAATCGCTCAAGGATCGGGACTGTTGGTCCGGCTACAGCCACTTGTCGTAGTCCGACACCAGCAGATGCAGCGGGTCCTCGTCCTCCTCGATCTCGGCGAAGCGGCCGATCGGCTCGCGAAAAATGTTGTCGGTGAGATCGTCGTTGACGGTCGAAACCTCGCCGATCAGAACATCACCGCCCTCGCCCCAGAAGGCGTGCCAGCTGCCGGGAAGCAGCGTTACGCTCTCGCCGGGTGTCAGCTTGAGGATGCCGCCGGCCGGCAGCTTGCGGGTGATACCGTCGGTGACCACCGTGACGTCGGCGGATTCGTCGACCGAACCGTCCGGCGCGCTCTCGAAGAGTTCGAGCGCCAGCGTTGCGCCGCCGCGATTGATGATGTCCTCGGCCTTCACGATGTGGCGGTGCATCGGCGAGATCTGATCGTGCCGCGAGATCATGATCTTTTCGGCATAGAGCATGCCGCGTCCGGCCTTGAGGTCGGCGCTGTCGCCGTTGCGGACGGTGAACAGGAACAGGCCGAGCCTGTCGTAATCGCCCTTGCCGTAGTCGGTGACGTCCCAGCCGAGCCGACGCTCGACGATCGCCGACAGGTCGCCTCGGCGGGCCTTCATCTCGGATGGCGAGAGATAGGCGAAGGGCGGCATGACGTAGCCGAAGGAGCGGATGAAGTCGTCGCCCTGGCGGATGATTTCGTTGACGCGCGAGCGTTTCATAACTGGCCTCGTTTTTCTGCCGGGCCGCTCATCCGACGAGGATGATGCGGCAATCATTGACGTTGGTGTGGGTCGGACCGGGCACGAACAGATCGCCCAGCGCCTCGAAAAACCCGGTGGAATCATTGTCCGCAAGCGCTCGCTCGGCGTCGTGCCCGGCGTCCTTCGCCCGCGCCAGCGTGTTCGGTTCAACGAAGGCGCCGGCCGGATCGCTGGCAAGGCCGGTGCCGCCGTCGGTGCCGTCGGTGTCGCCGGACAGCGCCGCGATGCCGGGCTCGCCGTGAAGCGCGACGGCCAGCGCCAGGGCATATTCCTGGTTGGGACCGCCGCGGCCCTCGCCGCGGATCGTGACGGTCAGTTCGCCGCCGGACAGGATCGCCAGCCGCTCGCCGCGCGCCTTGGCCTCAAGGGCCAGACGGGCATGCCGGCACGCCACGTCCCGCGCCTCTCCCTCGACGTCCGCGCCAAGGCTGTGGACGGTATAGCCGAGCGCGGTCGCCGCGCTTTCGGCGGCTTCCAGCGAGGCGGCCGGCGTCGCGATGGTCCGGTAGTCGCTCGACGCGAAGATCGGATCGCCGGGCTTCGGCGACTCGTTCGCCGGGTCTTGCAGTGCCGCCTTGCACGACGGCGGCAGGTCGATACCGCGCTTTGCGATGATCGCCCGCGCCTCGACGAGGGTCGTCGGATCGGGCACGGTCGGTCCGGAGGCGATAACGCTCGGGTCGTCGCCCGGCACATCCGAGATCGCCAGGGTGAGGAGCCGGGCGTCGCCGCATGCGCGGGCGAGCCGGCCGCCCTTGATCCGCGACAGGTGCTTGCGCACGCAATTGATTTCGCCGATCCCGGCGCCGCTTCTCAAGAGCGCCCTGGTCACGGCCTGCTTGTCGGCGAGGCTGACGCCGACGGCCGGCAGCAGCCAGTTCGCCGAACCCCCGCCCGAGATCAGTGCGAGCACGAGATCGCCCTCGCCTGCCGCCTCGGCCAGTTCGAGAACCTTCGCGGTTGCAGCGAGTCCGTTTTCGTTGGGCAGCGGATGGCCGGCCTCGACGACGGGAATCGGCCCGGCATCCAGCGCATAACCGTCGCGGGTGACGGCGATCCCGGTCAGGCGGGAGTCGGGAACGCCGTGAATGTCACGATAATGCGCGACGGCCGCCGCCGCCATCGACGCCGCCGCCTTGCCTGCGGCGAGGATGACGATCCTTCCGGTCGGGGGCTCCGGCAGATGGGCGGCGAGAATGGTCGAAGGGTGCGCGACCGCCACCGCCCGCTCAAAGATCGCGGTGAGATCGTCCCGCATCCGGTTCTGGTTCATGTCGTCCCTGCCCGCTCAACCGATTGCCGCCCCTATAGCAGTTGCGCCTTGGGGCTGAACAGCGGTGAAGGTGCTTGGCGAAACACGGCGTCTCGGGCACGACACGCGGAACCACGGCAGGCGAAGGGTGGCAAAAATCGTCGCAACCATCTTCTTCCGCGGTGCACGCGGCCTATGTTGGGCACACACACCGATCGCATGAACCGCCGAAGGCAGCGCCATGTTCGAAGGCTTCGACCCCGTCCTTCTCGCCCGAGTCCAGTTCGGCTTCACCATCGCATTCCACATCATCTTCCCGGCCTTTTCGATCGGCCTTGCCTCCTATCTGGCGGTACTGGAGGGATTGTGGCTGGCGACCGGCAAGCCGGTGTATATGGACACCTTCAAATACTGGGTGAAAATCTTCGCCATCAGCTTCGGCATGGGTGTCGTGTCGGGCATCACCATGAGCTACCAGTTCGGCACCAACTGGTCGTTCTTCTCCGACAAGACCGGGCCGATCCTCGGTCCGCTGATGGGCTACGAAGTGCTCTCGGCCTTCTTCCTGGAAGCTGGTTTCCTCGGCATCATGCTGTTCGGCCAGAAGCGCGTCGGCCCGGCATTGCATTTCGCCGCGACGTTCGTCGTTGCGCTCGGCACGGTGTTCTCGGCCTTCTGGATCCTGTCGGTCAATTCCTGGATGCATACGCCGGTCGGCTACGGAATCAATGCCGCCGGCCAGTTCATTCCGGAGGACTGGTGGGCGATCGTCTTCAACCCCTCTTTCCCTTACCGCCTCGTCCACATGGTACTGGCCGCGTATTTGACGACCGCCTTCGTCATCGGCGCGGTGGGTGCCTTCCATCTGCTGCGCGACCGCTACAACGCCAGCGCCCGGCTGATGTTCTCGATGGCGCTGTGGATGGCGACGATCGTGGCGCCGCTACAGATCATCGCCGGCGACGAGCACGGCCTCAACACGCTGGAGTACCAGCCGGCCAAGATCGCCGCGATGGAGGGTCATTTCGAGACCAACACCGACGGGCCGATGCCGCTGACCCTGTTCGGCATTCCGGACATGGAAGAGGGGCGGATGAAATACGCCGTCGACCTTCCCTATCTCGGTTCACTCATTCTGACGCGCTCACTCGATGGCACGGTCAAAGGCCTCGACGCCTTCCCACGGGAGGACTGGCCGAATTCGACTGTGGTATTCTGGTCATTCCGCACCATGGTCGCCATCGGCTTCGCCATGCTCGGAATCGGGCTGTGGTCGCTGTTTCGCCGCGTCTTCGGCTCCGTTTACGAAAGCCCCTGGCTGCAACGGGCGATGATCGTCATGGGACCGATGGGTTTCGTCGCCGTCATCGCCGGCTGGATCACAACCGAGGTCGGCCGCCAGCCCTTCACGGTCTACGGCCTGTTGCGGACCACCGACAGCGTCGCGCCAGTCGCCGCGGAAGCCGTCGGCACGTCGCTCGTCGCCTTCATCGTCGTCTACTTCCTGTTGTTCGGCGCCGGCACCTTCTACATTCTACGGCTGATGTCGAAGCCTCCGACGCCGTTCGAGGAGGAAACGCTCGACCATCCGACGAGAGCCGCCGGGCTGGCATCTTCACCCCATCCCGAAGGCGGGGCCACCGCAAACCCGGCCGAATAGGGAGACGACAATGGACCTCGCGATTCTCTGGGCATTTCTCATCGCCTTTGCCGTGATCGCCTATGTCATTCTCGATGGCTTCGACCTCGGCACCGGAATCTTATTCCCCTTGCTGCGGGAAAACGAGAACCGGGATACGGCGATGAACACCATCGCGCCGATCTGGGACGGCAACGAGACCTGGCTGGTGCTCGGCGGCGGCGGCCTGCTCGCGGTCTTTCCGCTCGCCTACGCCATCATCATGCCGGCAATCTACGCCCCTATCATCGCCATGCTGCTCGCGCTGATCTTCCGGGGGGTCGCCTTCGAATACCGGTTCAAGACGGTGCGCGGCCGCTGGCTGTGGGATGTGTCGTTCTTCATCGGTTCGTTCGTCGCGGCGCTCAGCCAGGGCGTCGCCCTGGGGACGCTCGTCCAAGGCATCGAGATATCCGGGCGCGCCTATGCCGGCGGCTGGTTCGATTGGCTGACGCCATTCTCGCTGATGACGGGAATTGCGGTAGTCATCGGCTATACGCTGCTGGGCGCGACCTGGCTGGTGATGAAAACGGACGGGGAACTGCGCGACATCGCGCGACGCTATGCCTTTTTCGCGGGCATCAGCACGCTGGCGCTCATGGGCGCGGTCAGCTTGTGGATGCCGTTTCTGAAGGAGGAATTCTACCTGCGCTGGTTCACTTTCCCGCAGATCCTCTACGTCGCGCCGGTGCCGATCCTCACCGCCCTCGCCGCCGTGAGCCTGTTCCAGTCGCTGGCTTCCGGCAAGGACGTGCGGCCGTTCCTATCGGCACTGGCGCTCTTCATGCTCGCCTTCGCCGGGCTCGGAATCAGCTTCTACCCGAACATCATCCCGCCCAACGTCACGATCTGGGAGGCCGCCGCGCCGAACGCCTCGATGGAATTCCTCTTGGTCGGCGCCTCGGTCCTGATCCCGATGATCCTGATCTATACCGGCTATGCCTATTGGGTGTTCCGCGGCAAGGTCCGCCCCGGCGAGGGCTACCATTGAGCCACCCTCACAAAGGCGACGTCGCCGCCGGGCCGTGGTGGAAGCGGATCGGCTGGTTCGTCCTCTTCTGGCTCGCGGGGGTTGCCGCAGTCAGCATGGTAGGCCTGGCGATCCGTACCGTCCTGATCGGCTGATCACACGGCCATCGCAAGCTCCGGCAGAATGTGCAGCACCATCGCCATGTCGGCGTTGAACGCCTCGCTCTCGCGCGCCTGCGCCGCCTTGTCGGGAAGCCGCAGGATATAAGAAGGGTGGACGGTCACCAGCAATTTCGTCGCGTCGTCGAGGTCGATCAGCCGGGAGCGGGTGTCGCGAATGGTCACCGCCTTGCCGAGCAGGGCCTGCGCCGCCGTCGCGCCCAGCGCGACGATCAGCTTCGGCTTGACCAGTTCCCGCTCCAGATCCAGCCACCAGCGGCAGACCTTGATCTCTCCCATGTTCGGCTTCTGGTGGATGCGACGCTTGCCGCGCGGCACGAATTTGAAGTGCTTCACCGCGTTGGTGACGTAGGCCTGGCGCCGGTCGATGCCGGCCGCCGCCAACGCCTGGTCGAACACCTGGCCGGCCGGACCGACGAAAGGCTGGCCGGCCAGATCCTCCTGATCGCCGGGCTGTTCCCCGACAAAGATCACCGGCGCGTCCTGCGGCCCCTCGCCGAACACGGTCTGCGTCGCCGGCTCCCAGAGCGGGCAAGCCTTGCAATGCCGCGCCTGTTTCCGCGCGGCGGCGATACTGTCCGGTCGCGCGTCGTCCGCGCCGTTTTCCAGATCGAGATTCGGCTCGTCATGCGTTGCCTTGGCCATGCGCTCGCGCTCCTGCCGTCTTTGATGGGAGAAACGCGGCAGCGTCGGGGCGGTTGCGAGCATCCGGCGCGAGGCTGCTTCGGCGCCTTCGATCAGCGGCCTGATCAAGGCCGTCTCGGGCATGTTGGCCCAGTATTTCTTCGGCATTTCCGCCTGCATCGCCTTCACCTTCAGCCGCGCCGGGTTGAAGATCGACGCGTAATAGGTGAGCCACAGGGCCTCCACGTCGTCGCCCTCCGGTCGCATGTCCTTCGTCGCGCCGGGCAGGAAGGTCAGATCGCTCCCGTCCCAATGGGCCGAACGTTCCGGCGTCAGGATCGTCCAGACCATGCCGGTGAAGCGCCGGGCGAAGAACGGCGCGGTCAGTTCGACGACGTGATGAAATGGCTCGAACCAAGCGACATAGTGCATGCCGCCCTCCCCGTCCTCGACCTCGCGAAAGCGCACGAAGGCCTTCATCTTGTGGCTGTCGCGCCGCACCGCCTTTTCCATGGCAGTCGCGCGGAGAACGTCCAGATCGGAGGATATCTCGAGCAGCTTCCTTTCCGTCTGCAGTCGCCACAACAGGCGATAGGCGAAGACGAACCGATCCGCGTTGGCGTGGCAGACGAGCTTGCGGGCGAGGTCGGGAAAGGCCTTGGAAACCGTCGGTTGCACGGCGTCGGCAAGCGCGTCGCGCAAGGGCTCGGCGAACAGGCCGGGCGCCGCGTCGCCGACGACGAAGCTCATTTCCTCGGGCGGAATGCCGAGCGCCAGCGCCGTGCGGGCGGCCTGGCGCCAACCGTCGAAATCGGCGGGAAAGGCAAGGCGGGCGAAGAACATCGGAATTCGGCTCTCGTGCGTATCGAGCTCAGAACAACGACAATTGGGCCATTGCCTTCTGCCTCGGTACGAATGTGGCGCGCAGGCCTTCGCTGTCCGTCGCTGCGCCCGGCGACCAGTCGAGCGCGGTAACGAACGGCCGGACCTTGACGATCGACTGACACAGCCGGGCAACGTCGTCGAGCCGCAATGTGCGATGGCGGCGGGTCGACAGGATGCGGTTGACGGCGCGGGTGCCGAGGCCCGGCACGCGCAACAGCATTTCCCGGTCGGCGCGATTGACGTCCACCGGGAAACGATCGCGGTTCTTGAGCGCCCAGGCGAGCTTGGGGTCGACGGCGAGATCCAGCATCCCGCCATCGCCGCCCGAAACGATCTCGCCGCGATCGAAGCCGTAAAAGCGCATCAGCCAGTCGGCCTGATACAGGCGGTGCTCGCGCATCAGCGGCGGCTTGGCGAGCGGCAGCCGGCTGGAGGCGTCGGGGATTGGCGAAAAGGCGGAATAATAGACCCGCTTGAGGCGGTAATTGCCGTAGAGATTCTCCGACCGGCCGAGGATGGCGTCGTCGTCGGAGCCGTCGGCGCCGATGATCATCTGGGTCGACTGGCCGCCGGGCGCGAAGCGTTGCGGCTTCGTCCGGTCCTTTTTCTCGCCCTTGTGCTCCTCGATCTTCGCCCTGAGATGGCCCATCGACCGGCGGATGTCGCGCGGCTTCTTTTCCGGCGCCAATGCCTCAAGGGTCAGGTCGGTCGGCAGCTCGATATTGATTGACAGACGATCCGCGAACAGCCCGGCTTGCTCGATCAGGGCGGGCGATGCGTCGGGGATCGTCTTCAGATGGATGTAGCCGGAAAAATTCTCCTCCAGGCGCAGTTTTCTGGCGATCCGCACCATCTCCTCCATCGTGTAGTCGGAGTTGCGGATGATGCCGGAGGACAGGAACAGCCCCTCGATATAGTTGCGCTTGTAGAACTCCATCGTCAGCGTGACGACTTCCTCCACGGTGAAGCGGGCGCGGCGGACGTTGGAAGACGAGCGGTTGACGCAATAGACGCAGTCATAGACGCAAAAATTGGTCATCAGGATTTTCAGCAGCGAGATGCAGCGCCCATCCGGCGCATAGGCATGGCAAATGCCCGATCCCTCGGTCGAGCCGATGCCCTTGCTCTTGGCGGAATCGCGCCGGGTCGAGCCGCTGGACGCGCAGGAGGCGTCGTACTTGGCGGCGTCGGAAAGGATCGCGAGCTTGTCGATGAGGGTCGTCTTGGCCATGACGCGGTTATAGCGTTCATGGAATGTTCTTACCAGCCACTTTCCGCGCCTGTCGGCGAGCCTCACTGTCGCACGTGCGATCACGCAGCGTTCGGCTGCGTCCATGCGACGAAAAGGCCGGCCGGACGCTCTCGCCCGCCCGGCCCACCTGAAATCTCGCGCTCTGCGACCGTCAGCCCGCCGACTTGGCCTTGTTCACCGCCCGCTTGGTGATGACCTTGACGAGGTTGGCCCGATAGGCCGACGAGCCGTGCAGGTCGGACAGCATGTCGCCCTCGTCGACCGACAGGCCATCTACGGCCGAACCGTCGAAATTCGACGACAGCGCCTGTTCGCCATCGGTCCAGCGGAAGGCGCCGCTCATGCTCGCGCCGGTCACACCCACCTTCACCTCGCCGCCGCGCTTGGCGACGAAAACGCCGCACATGGCATAGCGCGAGGCCGGATTGCGGAACTTCTCGTAGGCGCATTGATCCGGCGCCTCGAAGGACACCGCCGTGACGATCTCGTTCTCCTCCAGCGCCGTCTCGAACAGGCCGAGGAAGAAGTCGTCGGCCGAGATCTCGCGCTGGTTGGTGTGGATCGTCCCACCGAGCGCCTTCAGGGCGGCCGGATAGTCAGCCGCCGGGTCGTTATTCGCCACCGAGCCGCCGATCGTGCCCATGTGGCGGACAGCGATATCGCCGATCAGGCCGGCGAGTTCGGCAAAGCCGTGACAGGCGGCTTTCAGCCCGGCATGGTCGGCGATCTCGCCATGGGTCATACCGCCGCCGATCTTGATCGCCTTGCCGTTGACGGTGATGCCCTTGAGTTCAGCGATGTGGCGCAGATCGACAAGGTCGCTTGGCGCGGCGAGCCGCTGCTTCATGGTCGCGATCAGCGTCATGCCGCCAGAAAGAAATTTTCCCTCGCCGCCGGCTTCACCGACCAGCTTGACGGCCTCGTCGATCGAGGTGGGGCGATGGTAATGGGTCTCGTACATCGGTTCTGCTCCCTCTGGCGCCGGGTCCGGATATCGCGGATGGACCGCGCGGCGCGATGGTTCGGATCGAAACGGGGCTCGGCGCCCCGAAAGTTTTCCCGGCGGCCCCTGCCACCGGGCGGTTCGTCGTGTTGTCAGGCGACCGCGTGAAGCGCCTTCCAGACCTTCTGCGGTGTCGCCGGCATGGTCAGGTCGTTACTGCCGATCGCGTCGGTGATGGCGTTGATCACCGCCGGTGGCGAGCCGATTGCGCCGGCCTCGCCGCAACCCTTCATGCCGAGCGGATTGCCGGGACACAGGGTCTCGGTGGTCGAGACCTGGAACATCGGCAGGTCCCAGGCGCGCGGCATGGCGTAGTCCATGTAGGACGCCGTCACCAACTGGCCGGTCTCGTCGTAATAGGCCCCTTCCAAAAGCGCCTGACCGATCCCTTGCGCCAGCCCGCCATGCACCTGACCCTCGACGATCATCGGGTTGATCACCCGGCCGAAATCGTCGGCGGCAACGAACTGGATGATCTCCGTCGTGCCCGTATCGCGGTCGACCTCGACCTCGCAGATGTAGCAGCCCGCCGGGAAGGTGAAGTTGGTCGGATCGTAGAACGCCCCTTCTTTCAGGCCCGGCTCCATGCCGTCCGGCAGGTTGTGGCCGGTATAGGCGCCGAGACAGACCTCGTGCCAGGCCAGCTTCTTGTCGGTGCCGGCGACCTTCACCTCGCCATTCTCGATGACGATGTCGCCCTCGTCGGCTTCCAGAACGTGCGCGGCGATCTTCTTGGCCTTGGCCTCGACCTTGTCGAGCGCCTTGTGGATCGCCGACATGCCGACGGCGCCGGAACGCGAGCCGTAGGTCCCCATGCCGAACTGCACCTTGTCGGTGTCGCCATGGACGACCTGAACATTCTCGACCGGCAGACCGAAACGCTCCGACACGAGCTGGGCGAAGGTGGTCTCATGGCCTTGGCCGTGGCTGTGCGAACCGGTGAGGATCTCGATCGTACCGACCGGGTTGACCCGCACCTCGGCCGATTCCCACAGGCCGACGCCGGCGCCGAGCGAGCCGACCGCCTTCGACGGCGCGATGCCGCAGGCCTCGATGTAGCAGCTCATGCCGAGGCCGCGCAGCTTGCCGCGCTGCTTGGCCTCCGCCCGCCGTGTCTCGAAGCCGGCAACGTCGGCGGCCTTCATGCCGGCATCCAGCGTCGCGTCGAAATCGCCCGCGTCATAAGCCATGATCACCGGCGTCTGGTGCGGGAAGGAGCGGATGAAGTTCTTGCGACGCAGTTCCGCCGGCGAGATCCCGAGTTCGCGCGCCGCCGTCTCCATCGTGCGCTCAATGACGAAGGTCGCCTCAGGACGCCCGGCGCCGCGATAGGCGTCGACCGGAACGGTGTTGGTATAGACCGCCCGGACATTGGCGTGAATCGCCGGGATATCGTACTGGCCGGAGAGCAGCGTCGCGTAGAGATAGGTCGGGGTCGCCGACGAGAACAGTGACATGTAGGCGCCGAGATTGGCAATCGTGTCGACCTTGAGGCCGAGGATCTTGTGGTCGGCATCGAGCGCCATCTCGACCTCGGTGGTGTGGTCGCGGCCGTGCGCGTCGGTCAGGAACGCCTCGGTGCGATCCGAGGTCCACTTGACCGGAACGCCGGTGCGCTTGGAGGCCCACAGGCAGACGATCTCTTCGGGATAGATGTAGATTTTCGAGCCGAAACCGCCGCCGACGTCGGGTGCGATCACCCGCAGCTTGTGCTCCGGCGCGACGTTGTAGAAGGCGCTCATCACCAGCCGGGCGACGTGCGGGTTCTGCGATGTCGTCCAGCAGGTGTAGTGCTCTTCCGCCGGATCATAGACACCGAGCGCGGCGCGGGGCTCCATCGGATTGGGAACCAGGCGGTTGTTGACGATGTGCAGCTTGGTCACATGGGCGGCCCTGGAAAAAGCCGCGTCGGTCGCCGCCTTGTCACCGAGTTCCCAATCGAAAATGAGGTTCCCTGGCGCTTCGGGATGAAGCTGCGGCGCGCCATCCTTCAGCGCGTCGACGGCGCTGACAACGGCCGGAAGCTCGTCATAGGAAACCTCCACCGCCTCGGCCGCGTCGCGGGCTTGAAGCTGCGTGTCGGCGACGACGACGGCAATCGGCTGCCCGACGTGGCGCACAGTGCCGACGGCGAGCGCCGGCCAGGCGCCCATCTTCATCGGCGTGCCGTCCTTGGACGACACCCCCCATCCGCAGATCAGATTGCCGATCCCGTCTCCCTGCAATTGCTCGCCGGTGAGAATGCCGATCACGCCCGGCATGGAAGCCGCCGCGGCCGAATCGATGCCGGCGATCTCGGCGTGCCCATGGGGCGATCGTACGAACGCGGCGTATTTCATGCCGGGAACCGTCATGTCGTCGACATAACGCCCGCGACCGGTAATGAACCGCCTGTCCTCCTTGCGCAAAACCTTTGCGCCGATGCCTTCAACACCCATCGTCGAAACCTCCCAGTATTCGAAATCGTGGCGGAACCACCTCGCGGCGTCCGCGTCCGTGTCTCAACCGCCTCGCCGGCCCAAGGGCCGAGCGTCCGAGTTACTCGGCGGCGACCTGTTGCGGCTGCGCGGCGCCCGCCGCGGCCAGGATCGCCTTGACGATGTTATGATAGCCGGTGCAGCGACAGATATTGCCTTCGAGGCCCTCCCGCACGGCCTTCTCGTCGAGAGCGCTGCCATGGTCCCGGATCAGATCGACTGCCGTCATGATCATGCCCGGGGTGCAATAGCCGCATTGCAACCCGTGATGCTCGCGGAAGGCCGCCTGGACGGGGTGCAACTCGGTGCCGTTCGCCAGCCCCTCGATCGTAGTCACCTCGGAGCCGGAGACCTGCACGGCCAGCATCGAGCAGGACTTCACCGCCTTGCCATCGACATGGACGACGCAGGCGCCGCATTGCGACGTGTCGCAGCCCACATGGGTGCCCGTCAGGCCCAGATTCTCGCGCAGGAACTGCACCAGAAGCGTACGGTCCTCGACCTCGCCCTTCATCTCCCGCCCGTTCACCGTCATCGTCACTTCAGTCATCAAAGTCCTCCCGGATACAGACGGCCTGCCGCATCAGCCACGCGACGGGCCGTTGAAATGAATTGCGCACTTCGGAGCGCCATGCGTCCATTCGGACCCATAAGGACGCTCCAACACTTTGATCGAGCATCGGAATGACCCAAAAACCGGCTTCCACTTTCTGGTCCGATGCTCGGGGGCGGATGCCAGGGCGCCGCAGCGAGAGTGCCCTTTGCGAGGAACCGCTTCAAGCGCTTTTCAGAACCGATCCAAAAAACCAGGCCGGAACAAGCGTTCAGGAACAGCCCTCTACAACGCGATGGGATCGCATTCCCGATCGCCGGAGACGAAGCACGGCCGATCGAAAGCGACTCTCCGCGCGGGCTGGGTGCGGCAGGATGTCTCGGGACGGCGGTGAATCTGTGTCCGGTTCGGCACAAACGGCCGGTGGAATTGCGCCGGAACACCGGCAACCGCCGGTTACCAGTTGTTATCCAAGCGATTTCCGCCAATGCTAAAGGCAACTCAGCGGGACGAGTGCGGCTGCGTGTTATCGTCGCCGCTGCCGTGCCGAATTCGATGACGTGTGTTGTCTCGCCGATCTGAAGGCGAGCGTGTGTGGCGACGGGAAGCGAGCGACTTGCAGTATAGGTTCCTACCCTTCGCCAAGCTGGCAATGATGGTCATCGGCTCCAGCCTGCTCGCCGCACCACCGCAACCCGCCGCAGCCTTCGATATCTTTGGTCTGACCTTCTTCGAAGACGAAAACGCAGCGTCCGATCCGGTGCTCGACCCGGTCAACTACACGGTGACGCTGACCGTTGCGCCGGCGGTGGACGACGACGGTACCGTGGAGGAGGATCTGCGCGACGCCTCGACGCTCATCGCGGACGAAGGCGATCCGGTATCCGGTTCGCTCGGGCTGCTCTCAAAGGCGAAAACCGACCGCAAGCGGCTGGTGGCCACCCTGTTCGAGAACGCCCGCTATGACGGGTTGGTCGACATTTTCATCGAAGGCCGTGACATCGCGGATTTGCCGCCTGACGCGACCTTCGCCTCCCGGCCCGTCCCAGTGTCGATCCGCGTCCGCCCCGGCCCCTTCTACACGCTCGGCCGCGTGGCGATTTCCGCCCAAGGCGTCCCCGTCGACCCGGCGGAATACGATCTCACGTCGGGAAGTTCGGCGCGTTCCGTCGATCTGCTCAAAGGCGAAGCCAAGCTTCTCAAGGATCTCCGCGATCAAGGCCGGCCGTTCGTGGCGATCACCGGGCGCGAGATCGTCGCGGACGCCAACACCGATCGGCTCGATTATTCGATCGCCATCGCGCCCGGCAACCCGGTGCCGTTCGGCGAGACCTGGGTCGCGGGAGCCGAAGACGTCGACCCCGGCTTCATCGCCTATATGGCGGGCATCAAGGCCGACGAGGTCTTCTCCCCGGAGGAACTCGCGGCGGCGCGCGAGCGGCTGCTCAAGCTCGGCGTGTTCTCCAGCGTCACGGTGAAGGAAGCCAAGGCCCAGGCACCGGACGGAACGCTTCCCGTCCAGATCGAGGTCGGCGAACGCAAATTCGGCTTTTACGGCATCGGCGCGACCTATTCGAATACCGAAGGCGCGGGCGCCTCGGGCTATGTCGGCCACCGCAACCTGTTCGGCCGCGCCGAGAGCATCCGGCTTGAAGCCTCGGTTTCGCGCATCGGCGCAACCGCAGTATCCAGCCAGGGACGCGAGACCGACGGCGCCGACTACGCGGCGTCGCTGGTTTTCAAGAAGCCCGGCGTGCTGGGTCCGGACTCGGTCTATGTCGGCTCGATCGAGCTCAAGCGCGAACACCCGCTCGCCTATGATCGCGATTCCCTCGCGGTCGCCAGTGGCGTCGAATACGAGATCGACCGCAACCAGACCGTCGTCGCCACCGTCCGTGCCGAGTACGAAGAGATCACCGACTATCTCGGAACGCGCGAGTATCTGCTGACTTCGGTGCCGATCAGCTACACCTTCGACAATCGCGACAACGAGCTCAACCCGACCGAGGGCCTGTTGGCCAAGGCGCTGGTCGAGCCCACCTACGGGTTCAACACCGAAACACCTTTCGTGAAGACCCGCATCGACGCGTCGAGCTATCTGTCGCTGTCGCAAAGCGACCGCTTCATTCTCGCCGGACGCGTCGGCTACGGGACGATCTTCGGCGCCGATCTCCTCAACATCCCCAACGATCGCCGCTTTTATGCCGGCGGTGGCGGCTCGGTGCGCGGCTACGAATTTCAGTCAGTCGGCCCGTATTTCCCTTCCGCCGCGCCCCCCGGCTCCGGATTCAACCCGGATTTCGTCGACACGCCCACCGGCGGCCTGTCGCTGTTCGAGGCATCGGCCGAGGCGCGCATCGGCGTCACGGAGAACATCCAGATCGTTCCCTTCGTCGATGTCGGAACCGTCTCCGACGACCTCGTGCCCGATTTTTCCAACTTCAAGGTCGGCGCCGGCGTCGGCGCCCGCTACATCACCAGCTTCGGCCCGATCCGCTTCGATGTGGCGATCCCGCTGGATCCAGGCCCGCGCGACGCGGACTTCCAGTTCTATGCCGGCATTGGGCAAGCCTTCTGATGCGCAAATTCAACCCGGTCCCCCCGCTCGCCGCCACCCTCATCGTCGGCGTTTCCGCCGCCTTCCTGGCGAGCCGACCCGCCCCGGCGCAGCAGTTCATTGCCAATCAGATCGAGAACCTCGTCTCCACGGACACGATGAAGGTCGAGATCAAGGGTCTGTCCGGCGCGCTCACCGGCGACATACGGATCGAGAGCGTGATTGTCTCCGACCCCCAGGGCATTTTCCTGACGGCAAAGAACCTGGCGCTGGACTGGTCGCCGCTGGCGCTCGTGCGCTCGAACCTGTCGATCGACAACCTCACCGCCGGCCAGATCGTGCTGGAACGGTTGCCTGCCGGCCAACCGGCCACAGCGGCGGATCAGGGCAGCAGCTTTTCGCTGCCGTCGATCACCGCCGATATCCGCAATTTCGCGATCGCGGAATTCGTGCTCGGCGAGCCGATCGCCGGTACGCGTGCGCGGCTGAGGGCGAGCGCCCGCCTGACGCTCGCCGACGATCCGACCAAGCTCGACGTCAAGGCCAATATCGACCGGCTGGACCAGCCGGGCCAGATCGCGCTCGATGTGTCCTATGCGCCGGCGCAAAATCAGCTCGCGATCGACGTGCAAGCGAACGAGCCGGCGGGCGGGCTGGTGGCGACGCTTCTCGACATTCCGGACCGGCCAAAGGTCAATCTCGTCGTCAACGGCTCCGGGCCGCTCTCCGATTTCATGGCCAACGGCCAGCTCACCGTCGGCGGCGAACAGGCGGCGACACTGACCGCGCGGGTCAACGACGTCGCCGACGGGCGCCGCCTCGCCGCCTCCCTCAATGTGGCGGCCGAGCGCTTCGTACCGGAACAATATTCCCAATATGTCGCCGGCGGGGCCAGTCTCGATCTGCAAGCAGTACTGCGCGACGACGGCACCTATCTCGTCGAACAGGGCGATCTGGCCTCCGAGGCCCTGGCCTTGCAGACCAAGGGCGTTCTCGATCCAGGCGGGGCCGGCAACGATCTGACGCTCGCCGTCGCTTCGCGGGACGGCAGCCCGATTGCCCTTTCCTTCGGAACACCGCCGGACATCACCGGTCTTCAGGTCACCCGCCTCGACGGCACGGTGCGCGGAGCCTTCACCGCAGCTGCCGTGGATCTGTCGGCGAAGCTGCAGCGCGCGGGTTACGGCGACTATGTCGCGCAGGGTGTCAGCCTGGATGCCCGCAGTCCCGGCTTCGACCTTACCAACTTCAAGGGACCGCTCGCAGTCGAAACCGTAGCCCAGTCGGTCGAGGCGCCTGAGGGAATCGCCGAACGGTTTCTCAACGGCCCTGTGAAGATCGCCGCTAACGGCGCACTGACCGAGAACGGCTTCGTCTTCGAGCCGAGCGAGGCGACCTCAGACGTCGCGACGCTGACCCTCGAAGGCACCGCCGCCCTGAATTTCGCGATCTTCGACCTGAATTTGCGCTCGCGCTTCCAGACCGCGGCGCTGTCGGCGGCGGCGATCCCGCTGACGGGCGAAGAGCTATCCGTCGCCGGCCGCTTTACCCGCGCCGCGGACGGAGCGATCAACGCGCAGAAACTCGCCATCACCGGCGCTGGGCTGCAGATCACCGGGAACGCTGGCCTGAATGGCGGCGTGCTCTCAGCTGACATTCAAGGCACGCTGGAGGATACCCAGGCCGTTAACCCGCTGTTTTCCGGCGCGGCGGAGTTGCGGCTCGTCGCCAAGGGGCCGGTGGAAAAGCCCGACGTCGATCTGACGCTGTCCGGCAATGGCCTGTCGATCAACGGGCGCGAGCTCGCCGACCTCAAGGTCGAGATACGCGGCACGCTGAACCCCGCCTCGCCGTCCGGCTTCGTGAACATCACCGGAACGCTGGACGGCCAGCCGCTGTCCGGTAGCGCCAAGGTCGAGACCCTCGACAATGGCGACCGTCGCATCACCGATCTGGCGATCCGGCAGGGTCCGAACGCGGTCACCGGCGATCTCATGCTCACCGAGGCCTTTGCGCCGGTCGGCACGCTGAGCGTTGCCATCGACGATATCGGCCCGTTGGCGGCGCTCGGCGGGCAGAAGGCCGCCGGCGATGTGAAGGGAACCGTCGAACTCTCGGTCGACGCCGAGAAGACGCCGATCGCCGCGCCCGATCTCACCTCCGGCAGCCTGACGGTTGCCGGCACCACACTCCAGGGCGCGCGGATCGATTTGTCGGTCAAGGACTATCTCGGGATTCCGATGCCGACAGGCCGGGTGGCCGCGGACGCGATCGACGTCGCCGGGGTGGCGGTGCGCGGCTTGGCCCTGGCCTTCACCGAGGAGCCGGGCGGCACTGGCCTGACGGCGAATGCGACAGTCAACGACGCGCCGGTCGAACTGGCCGGCACCGCCCAATTCGAGCCGGACGCGATGCTGCTGACGCTCTCGCGCCTGACCGCCGATATCGCCAAAGCCCCCGTCAATCTCAGCGACGAAGCCAAGGTGCGGATCGCCAACGGCAAGACGGTTCTCGACGGCTTCGTGCTGACCGTCGGTTCCGGCTCGATCGCCCTGGAAGGCTCGTCCGGCGAGGTCCTCGACCTTGGCTTGCGCCTCGACGCGGTTCCGGCAGCCGTCGCCAACCTCTTCGTCGCCGGTCTGGAGGCCGAGGGCACGATCTCCGGCACGGCGACCCTCACCGGCGCGCCGGATAATCCCGACGCCGCCTTCGCGATCACCGGCCGCGAGCTGGCGACCGCGCAGGTGCGGGCGGCCCGGATACCGCCGATCGCGCTCGATGCGACCGGCCGCTACGTCGACGGCACACTCACGCTGCAAACCGCCAAGCTCGATCTCGGCGAGGGATCGTTGCAGGCCTCCGGCACGATCGGCGAGACGCTGGACTTGCGGGCCGAGCTGGCGAATCTGCCGGTGGCGCTGGCGAACGACTTCGTCGACGGCCTCGACGCGTCCGGGACGATCTCCGGCAGCGCCGTCGTCAACGGTACCCGCGCCGACCCGGTAGCGGTTTTCGATCTTGCCGGCACCGGCATCACCGCGGCACAGGTCGCTTCGGCCGGAATCGATCCGCTGACGCTCGATGTCGCCGGCCGCTATGCCGCAGGGACGGCGACGCTCGATCGGGCCAGTCTGGTGGTCGGCTCCGGCTCGCTCGAAGCCTCCGGCACGATCGGGGACAATCTCGACCTGACGCTGGCGATGAACGACCTGCCCGTCGCCCTCGCCAACGGTTTCGTACCCGATCTCGACGCGTCCGGGACGATTTCCGGGACGGCGACCGCGACCGGCTCGCTCACCGAGCCCAATGCGACCTTCGATCTGTCGGGCGCCGGGATCACGACGGGCGCGATCGCACGCTCAGGCGTTGCGCCGCTGCAATTGCGACTCGCCGGCAGTTTCGCCGAGGGGACGGCGTCGCTGGAAACCGCCGTGGTCAATGTCGGCGACGGCTCGCTGCGTGCTTCCGGCAAGGTGGGCCGCGAACTCGACCTCGACCTGTCGATGAACAGCGTTCCGGTCGGGCTCGCCAACGGCTTCTTACCCAACCTGAAAGCCTCCGGAACGATCTCGGGAACCGCGACGGCGACCGGCACGCTCGACGACCCCACCGCCGAATTCTCGCTGACAGGTTCCGGCATCACCGCGCCGGCGATCGCCCAGGGCGGCATCGAGCCACTCGACGTGACAGCGTCCGGGCGCCTTGCCGACGGCACGCTGAACCTCGACGAAGCCGAGATGACCGTCGGTTCCGGTTCGCTCACCGCCAGCGGCACGGTCGGCGAGACGCTCGACCTCACCATCGTCGCCAACGAAATCCCCGTGGGGCTTGCCAACGGCTTGGTGCCGAATCTCGGCGCCACGGGCACGATCTCGGGCACGGCCACGGCGACCGGTTCACTTTCCGACCCGCAGGCGCGTTTCGATCTCAGCGGCTCCGGCATCACGACGCGGCAGATCGCCCAGTCCGGCGTGGCGCCGCTCAGCCTCGACCTGTCCGGCTCCTACGCCAACGGAACGGCGACCATCGCCAACGCCGACGTGACGGTGGGCGACGGCTCGCTGAAGGCCACTGGCACGGTCGGCGAGGCGCTCGACCTCAAGATCGCCGTCAACCAGCTCCCCGTCGGTCTGGCGAATGGCTATGTCGAGGGGCTCGGCGTCACGGGCACGATCTCCGGTTCCGCGACGGCCACCGGTTCCATCTCCGACCCGCAAGCCGAATTCGATCTGACCGGGTCGGGCATCACGACGCGGCAGATTGCGGCCTCCGGCGTCGCGCCGCTCAGCCTCGATCTCGCCGGCGCCTATGCCAATGGGACAGCGACAATCGATACCGCCAGCGTTAAGGTCGGCAACGGTTCGCTGACGGCCACCGGCATCGTCGGGCAGACTCTCGATCTCCACCTCCAACTCGACCGGCTCCCCGTCGGTCTCGCCAATGGCTTCGTGCCGGATCTCAACGCCGAGGGAACGATCTCCGGCACCGCCACCGCGACAGGCTCCATCTCCGATCCCCGCGCCACCTTCGATCTCACCGGATCGGGCATCACCACCCGGCAGATCGCCCAATCGGGCGTCGCGCCGCTGAGCCTGCAGGCGTCCGGCATTTATGCCGACGGCACCGCAACGATCGGCACGGCCGATGTTCGGGTCGGGGCCGGCTCGCTCGTCGCGTCCGGAACGGTCGGGCGGACGCTCGATCTGGACGTCACGCTGAACCAGGTCCCGGTCGGTCTTGCCAACGGCTTCGTTAGCGGGCTCGGCGCGCAGGGGACCGTGTCGGGAACCGCGTCCGCCACCGGCTCGATTTCCAATCCCGAGGCGCGGTTCGACATCTCGGCATCCAACGTCTCGGTTGCGCAGAGCCGCGCCGCCGGCGCACCGCCGATCGACGCCAGCGCGGCGGGGACCTATGCGGGCGGGACCTTGCAGCTGCAAACGGCGACCGCCAATGTCGGCGGCGGAACGATCAACCTCAGCGGCTCCGCCAGCGCGACCGCTCTCGCCATCGACGCCGATATCCGCAACCTGCCGGCCTCGATCGCCGCCGCGGCGGCCCCCGGAATCGCGCCGCAGGGAACGATCAATGGAACCGTTCGCACGTCCGGGTCTCCCTCCAATCCGTCGGTCACCTACGACCTCAGCGGCTCCGGTCTTTCCATCCAGCAGACACGCGACGCCGGCGTCGGCGCGCTCGCCGTCTCCGCCAACGGCCAGTTCGCGAACAGAATCGTTACGACGACGGCCAATCTGTCCGGCAGCGGCGTCGATTTGGCGGTTTCCGGCTCGGTCAATATCGCCGGCACGCCGCAGCTCGACTTGGCAGTGAATGGCACCGCGCCGATGTCGCTCGCCAACCGTATCCTCGCCGACGGCGGCCGCTCGATCCAGGGCGACGTGCAGTTGAACGCGCGCGTGACCGGCCCAGCCAGCCAACCAAACGTCGTGGGAACCCTCTCGACATCCGGCGCAAGCTTCGTCGACACGGGCCTGAACCTCGCGATCAACAACATCGCGGCGACGGTCGCCCTCAACGGCCAGACGGCGACGATCCAGTCCTTCAATGCGGCCCTCTCCTCCGGCGGAACGCTCTCGATCTCCGGGTCCGTCGGTCTCAACGACGGGTTTCCGGCCGATATCGCGATCCGGCTCGTCGACGGTCGCTATAATGACGGCGAACTCGTCGCCGCGAAGCTGAACGCCGAGCTGACACTGACCGGCCCACTGGGCGGCACACCGCTGCTCGCCGGGACCGTCAACGCCAACGAAATCAACGTCCTGATTCCAGACAAACTGCCGGGTTCTCTGGCCAGGATCGACGTGACCCATCGCAACGCCAAGCCGGCCGTCTACGAGCAGCAGCGCGAAATCAACCCTAACCAGGGCGCCGGCACTCAGCGCAGCGGGATCAATTTCGACCTGACCTTCAACGCGCCCTCGCGGGTGTTCGTGCGCGGTCGCGGCCTCGACGTTGAACTCGGCGGTTCGATCGTCATCACCGGCTCGGCCGCGGCGCCGCGTATCGTCGGTGGATTCGAATTGCAGCGCGGTCGGTTCGTGATCCTCGGCAAGCGCCTCGACTTCGATCGTGGCCGGCTGACCTTCACTGGCAGCCTGGTTCCGGTCCTCGACCTGGTCGCCAGGTCTGAGGCGGGCGATACCACGGTGTTCATCGCCGTGACCGGCCCCGCCAACGATCCGAGCTTCACCTTTTCCTCGACCCCCCTCCTGCCCCAGGACGAGGTGCTGGCGCGACTGATCTTCAATCAAGGCACGTCGGATCTTTCGCCGCTGCAGATCGCCCAGCTCGCCGAACTCGCCGCATCGCTCGCCGGCATTGGCGGGTCGAGCGGCCTCCTCGACAATCTGCGCTCGCAGATCGGCGTCGACGACCTGGACATCAAGACGACGAAAGACGGCCAGACGGCCGTCGGCGTCGGCAAATATCTCAACGAGAACACCTATCTCGGCGTCGATTCGACCGGACGTGTGGCGATCGACCTCGATCTCGGCTCCGGGCTCAAGGCGCGTGGCGCGGTCACAGCGGAAGGTGGCGGCGAGGTCGGCGTCTTCTACGAAGGCGAGTTCTGACCGCCCGAGCCCGCCAGGACGAATGCCGCAATGGAGTGCTTGAGGCGGCGCGCCTGAGACGAATGCCGATTTTTTCCTGAACCTTCCGGGAGTCTGCCCGTTCACCGGAGACTCCGAACGCACCGCCTCTCGCGGCGGGCGATCATGGCAAGTGCGATCAGCGGGAGAACCGAGATGATGTATTCCAGCAAATTCGACCATCCCAAGCATGGCAGTTATCCAAATCCCGAGGCGGTGCTGAAGGACGACAATCTGTCGGAGTCGGAAAAGCAGACCGTGCTCAAGGAGTGGGCCGACTCGCTCAAGCATATCCTCCACAACGAACCGGACGCGTCCGAGGTAAAGGCGACCAAGCAGTCGCTGGACGAAGCGACCGAAAGGCTCGCATCCGGTCGCACCTGACCCGTGCCGACATGACAAAGACGCCAGCGATCGGATGGTATTCAGCCTGAAGGGATGGTGCCGCCCGGGCTTGCAATCTGCGCTAGAGCGGCATCCGCGGGTACCGTGTGAGCGCACCGGGTGCCCAGGGCGCTTCCGGGATTTCGCTTCACAACCCAGTTTGCACTCGTGCGATAAGCGTCGCATGAAGGCGGGACACGGAAGAAAAGAAGAGGGGGCTGATCATGCCGACAAGCATCAATCCGGCGACGGGCGAGACCATCGAAAAATTCGCCGAGCATACCGACCAGGATATCGATCGCGCGCTCGCCAATGCCGACAGCGCGTTTCGCGACTGGCGCACCTCCTCCTATACGCGTCGAGCCGAGGTATTGCTGCGGGCGGCCAATGAACTGGAGCGCCGCAAGGACGAACTCGCCCGCATCGCGACATGCGAAATGGGCAAGCGGTTGAAGGAATCGGTCGCCGAGGTCGAAAAATGCGCCACGGCCTGCCGCTACTACGCCGAAGAAGGCGAAAAGCTTCTCGCCGACGACCACCGCGACGGGCCGGCGAAGAAGAATTTCGTGGCCTATCTGCCGATCGGGCCGGTGCTCGCGGTCATGCCGTGGAACTTCCCCTACTGGCAGTGCTTCCGCTTTGCCGCGCCGGCGATCATGGCCGGCAATGTCGGCATCCTGAAACACGCCTCGAATGTCAGTCAATGCGCGCTGGAGATCCAGAAGATCTTCCTCGACGCCGACGCGCCACAGGGCGTCTTCCAGACGCTGCTGATTTCCTCCGGCAAGGTGGAGCGCATCCTGAAGGACGACCGGATTCGCGCCGCCACGCTCACCGGCAGCGAGGGGGCCGGCTCGGCTGTCGCCGCGACGGCCGGCTCACAGATCAAGACCACGGTGCTCGAACTCGGCGGCTCCGACCCCTTCATCGTCATGCCTTCGGCCGATATCGAAAAGGCGGTCGATGTCGGCGTGACGGCCAGAATGCAGAATAGCGGCCAGAGCTGCATCGCCGCCAAGCGCTTCATCGTGCATGAGGACGTCTATGACGACTATCTCGGCCGCTATCAGGAGAAGGTCGAAGCCATCAAGCTCGGCGATCCGATGGCCGACGACACCGGCATGGGCCCGCTCGCCATGAAGGCCGGCGTCGAGGACATCGATGATCAGATCGCGCGCTCGACGAAGGCCGGCGCCAAGCTCGTCACCGGCGGCAGCGCGCCGGAGGGACCGGGCTACTTCTTCCAGCCCTCGATCCTAGCAGACGTTCCAGAGGCGGCCCCCGCCTATCGCGAGGAATTGTTCGGCCCCTGCGCGATCTTCTTTAAGGTGCGGTCTATCGACGCAGCCATCGCACTCGCCAACGATTCCGAATTCGGGCTTGGCGGCTCGGTCTGGACCAACGAGGCGAAGGAGCAGGAGCGTTTCGTCCGCGAACTCGATCAGGGCGGCACCCATATAAACCGCATGACCGCCTCCGATTCGCGCCTCCCTTTCGGCGGCGTCAAGAAATCCGGCTATGGACGCGAGTTGTCTCATGAGGGCATTCACGCGTTCATGAACGCCAAGACCGTGACGATCGACTGACCACTGTGGGAGGCCGCCATGCCAATAGCGGCCTCCTTGCTCCGATTTAGATGGAGAAAACGTCCTTCACCGCCGACGAAACTGCGACGGACCCAAGTGGGACCTTCGATGAATTGCAGTGCAGATTTTGCCACTGCATGAAAACGCGTCACTTTTCCACAGGCAGATCGTTTGCCTCTCATGCGCAAGGCGCTTAAAAGGCCTCGACCAGGCGGGGATCGGGGGCTCGGCAAGAACACACACGGCGGACAGCAGCCAGAATGAGCCAACCTAGCAATCGCAACACCCCGAGCGACGACCGCGGCGAACTTGACACCATCGCGACGACGGCATTGTCACGCAGAATCCGCCAGTTGTTCGCCGACGACCCCGGGCGCTTCGCGCGCTTTTCCGCGCGTCTCGGCGACCTCGTTCTCGATTATTCGAAGACCGCCATCGACGCTAAAGCGCTCGCCGCGCTACTCGACCTGGCCCGAGAGCGCGGGGTCGAGGCACGACGGGACGCGATGTTTGCCGGCGAGCGGATCAACGAGACAGAGGACCGTTCCGTCCTCCACGTCGCGCTGCGGGGCGAGCCCAAGGATGGCTATAGAGCGGACGGCGAGCCGGTCAGCGGTGCGATCGAAGACGTGCTGCGCGCGATGGGCGCCTTCGCCGAGCGCATCCGCAACGGCGAGGTACGCGGAGCGCACGACGGCGCCATCACCGACGTCGTCAATATCGGCATCGGCGGCTCCGATCTCGGCCCGGCCATGGCGACTCTCGCGCTCGCGCCCTATCACGACGGCCCACGCATCCATTTCGTCTCCAATGTCGACGGCGCCCATATCGCCGACACGCTGCGGAACCTCGATCCGGCGACGACGCTGATCATCATCGCGTCGAAGACCTTCACCACCATCGAAACGATGACCAATGCCAACACGGCGCGGCGCTGGCTCGTCGCCGCGCTCGGCGAGGCGGCCGTGGCCGGTCAGTTCGCCGCCGTTTCCACCGCCCTCGACAAGGTGGCGAGTTTCGGCATCCCCGAAGATCGCGTCTTCGGCTTCTGGGACTGGGTCGGGGGACGCTATTCGATCTGGTCGGCGATCGGCCTGCCGCTGATGATCGCCATCGGAGCGCAGCGCTTCCGCGAATTTCTCGCCGGGGCACGCGATGTCGACCAGCACTTCAGGACCGCCCCGCTCGGAGAGAATCTTCCCGTCCTGCTTGGCCTTGTCGGCTATTGGCACCGCGCGGTCTGCCACTATCCGACGCGCGCGATCATTCCCTATGATCAGCGGCTCGCCCGCTTTCCTGCCTATCTCCAGCAACTCGACATGGAATCGAACGGCAAACGGGTGGGGCTCGACGGCGAGCCGGTCTCCGTCAGCGGACCGGTCGTCTGGGGCGAACCAGGAACCAACGGTCAGCACGCGTTTTTCCAGCTCCTGCATCAAGGGACCGACGTCGTTCCGGTCGAGTTCCTCGTCGGCGCGCGCGCTCACGAGCCGTCCGACATGCAGACCCATCAAGACCTCCTCCTGGCCAATTGTCTGGCCCAGAGCGAGGCGCTGATGCGCGGCCGTACGCTCGAGGCGGCCCGCGAGCAGCTCGTTGCGGCCGGCCGAAGCGAGGCCGAGGCCGAGCGGATCGCGCCGCACCGGGTATTTCCCGGCGAACGGCCGTCACTGACCATCCTTTACCGGCAGCTCGATCCGGCGACGCTCGGACGGCTGATCGCGCTCTATGAGCACCGCGTCTTCGTCGAGGCCCAGCTTTACGGCATCAACGCATTCGACCAGTGGGGCGTTGAACTCGGCAAGGAGCTGGCGATGAAACTTGTGCCGGTGGTGACCGGCGAAGAGGACGTCGGGGACCGGGACGGCTCGACGTCCGGGCTGATCGCTGCGATCCGCACCATGAGAGGTTTTTGATGTCCGCCACCCGCAAGACGGCCGAAGCCGCCCCCAACGGCAACGGCGCGGCGAAGCCCGAACCTCGGCTCAACGATCCCGATACGCTGGCGCGCCAGATCGTCGAGAAACTGACCTATTCGATCGGAAAACACCCCGAAGCGGCACGCAAATACGACTGGTTGCGCGCCACGACGCTTGCGGTCCGCGACCGCATCATCGACCACTGGTTCGAATCCGCCGACCGGATCGCGGCCAGTGGTGAAAAGCAGGTCTGCTACCTGTCGATGGAGTTCCTGATCGGCAGGATGCTGCGCGACGCGATCAGCAACCTGGGCCTAACCGAACCGATCCGCGAAGCCCTCGCCCGCTATGGCGTCGAACTCGACATGGTGGAATTGCTTGAACCGGACGCCGCGCTCGGCAATGGCGGCCTCGGCCGGCTGGCCGCCTGCTTCATGGAATCGATGGCCTCGACCGGCGTTCCGGGCTTCGGTTACGGCATTCGCTACGTCCACGGATTTTTCCGCCAGGAGATCGCCGACGGCGCTCAGGTCGAACTGCCGGAGACTTGGCTCATCCACGGCAATCCGTGGGAGTTCGAGCGGCGCGATTGCAGTTACGAGATCGGCTTCGGCGGCAAGGTCGTGTCCATGCAGGAGCCCGGCCGGCCGGCCCGGCAGGTCTGGCGACCGGCCGAGCGCGTGCTCGCCGTCGCCTTCGACACACCGATGGTCGGCTGGCGCGGCAAACAGGTGAACACCCTGCGGCTGTGGAGCGCCCAGGCGCTTGATCCGATCCTGCTCGACGCCTTTAATTCCGGCGACCACATCGGCGCATTGGTGGAATCCAACAAGGCCGAGGCGATCACCCGGGTGCTCTATCCCGCCGACTCCCATCAGGCGGGACAGGAATTGCGCTTGCGGCAGGAATATTTCTTCTCATCCGCTTCGCTTCAGGACGTCATCCGGCGTCATCTGGAGAAGAACGAAAGCCTGTCGAATCTCGCCGACAAAGTGGCGATCCAGCTCAACGATACCCATCCCGCCGTCTCCGTCGCGGAATTGATGCGGCTGTTGATCGACGTCCACGGCTTTGAATGGGACGCGGCGTGGGAGATCACCCAGGCCACCTTCTCCTACACCAATCACACATTGCTGCCGGAAGCGCTGGAGCACTGGCCGATCCATTTGTTCGAGCGTCTGCTGCCGCGGCAGATGCAGATCATCTATGCCATCAACGCCAACGTCATCCGCGAAGCCTCGCAGGACAAGGGCCTCGACGACGCCAAGATCGCGGCGATCTCACTGGTCGACGAGGGCAATGGCCGGCGCGTGCGGATGGGCCAACTCGCCTTCGTCGGCAGCCACGCCGTGAACGGGGTCTCGGCACTCCACACGGAGCTGATGAAGGAAACGGTCTTCCATCATCTGCACGAGCTGTATCCCGATCGGATCGAGAACAAGACCAATGGCGTGACCCCGCGGCGCTGGCTGATGCAGGCGAACCCGGATCTCACCGCCCTTATCACTGACGCAATCGGGCCCGGTTTTCTCGACGACATCGAAAAAATTCGCGACATCGACGCGCTCGCCGACGATTCAGGCTTTCGCGAGCGCTTCGCGGCGGTCAAGCGCCGCAACAAGGAACGGCTGGCCGACGTCATCGGCGAGCGGATGGCGACAAGCGTCGATCCGAGCGCGATCTTCGATATCCAGGTCAAGCGAATCCACGAGTACAAGCGGCAATTCCTCAACATCATCGAGGCGATCGCGCTCTACGATCAGATCCGCGCCCATCCCGAACACAACTGGACGCCGCGGGTGAAGATATTCGCCGGCAAAGCCGCGCCGAGCTACGCCCAGGCCAAGGAGATCATTCATCTGGCCAACGACGTCGCGCAGATGATCAACTCCGATCCCTCGGTGCGCGGCCTCCTGAAAGTCGTGTTCATCCCGAACTACAATGTCAGCCTCGCCGAGATCATCATGCCGGCGGCCGATTTGTCCGAACAGATTTCCACCGCCGGGCTCGAAGCGTCGGGCACCGGCAACATGAAGTTCGCGCTCAATGGCGCACTGACCATCGGGACGCTCGACGGCGCCAATGTCGAGATGCTGGAGCATGTCGGAGAGGACAACATCTTCATCTTCGGCCTGACCGCCGAACAGGTGGCGGAACGCCGACGCGAAACCCATAGCGGCCGCTCAATCATCGAGGGGCAGCCGCTGCTTCGCGAGGCGCTCGACGCGATTTCCTCCGGCGTATTCTCGCCAGACAACCCGTCGCGCTACCACTCGCTGGTGTCGAATCTCTATAACAACGACTGGTGGATGATCTGCGCCGACTTCCAGGCCTATTGGGACACCCAGCGCAAGCTCGATGCCCTCTGGGAACGTCCGGACGAATGGCAGGCCAAAGCGGTCCACAACACAGCCCGCATGGGGTGGTTCTCCTCCGATCGCTCGATCCGGGAATATGCACGCGACATCTGGAAAGCCGGCCCCAGAGACGACCGCTAAGGCCCCGATACCTGCCATCCGGCGACGCGGCCTTGACTCAGTCTTCCTGTAGCAGCTTGACCTGCGTGCTCTATGTCATGCTTGCTAGGGGCGGGAGCGGGACAAGAAGGCATTCGAAGTCGGATCAAACGGATCGCGGCGAACGACGCTCGGGCCGCCCCTGCAAATCGTGTGGGAGGAATCATGCCTGACAACAGACGCACCGGGCCGTTGGCCCGAGATACCATGGCCTATGTGCTGGCCGGTGGCCGTGGCAGTCGGTTGATGGAAATGACCGACACGCGGGCAAAGCCCGCCGTCTTTTTCGGCGGCAAGACGCGGATCATCGATTTCGCGCTGTCGAACGCCATCAATTCCGGCATCCGCCGGATCGGCGTCGCCACCCAGTACAAGGCGCACAGCCTGATCCGCCATCTGCAGAACGGCTGGAACTTCTTCAGGCCCGGCCGCAACGAGAGCTTCGATATCCTGCCGGCCAGCCAGCGCGTCTCGGAAACGCAGTGGTACGAAGGCACGGCGGACGCGGTCTATCAGAACATCGACATCATCGAGGACTATGCGCCGCGCTATATCGTCATTCTGGCCGGCGACCACATCTACAAGATGGACTACGAGGTCATGCTGCAGCAGCATGTCGACAGCGGTGCGGACGTCACCGTCGGCTGTCTGGAGGTGCCGCGCATGGAGGCCGTCGCCTTCGGCGTCATGCATGTGGACGAAAGTTACAAGATCACCGACTTCGTGGAGAAGCCGGCGGATCCGCCGGCGATCCCCGGGCGGCCCGACACGGCCCTCGCCTCGATGGGCATCTATGTGTTCGAGACCAATTTCCTGATGGACCAGCTGCGGCGGGATGCAGCCGACCCGAACTCCAACCGCGACTTCGGCAAGGACATCATTCCGCATATCGTCAAGCACGGCAGCGCCTATGCCCATCGCTTCAGCGGCTCGGTCGTGCGCTCGGCGGCCGAGCCCGACACCGAAGCCTACTGGCGCGACGTGGGGACCGTCGACGCCTACTGGCGGGCCAATATCGATCTCACGGACATCATCCCGCCGCTGGATATCTACGACCGCGACTGGCCGATCTGGACCTATGCCGAGATCGTGCCGCCGGCGAAGTTCGTCCATGACGAGGAAGGACGCCGCGGCATGGCGGTGTCCTCGCTGGTCTCCGGCGATTGCATCATCTCGGGCGGCACGCTGAATCGGTCGCTGCTCTTCACCGGTGTGCGCCAGAGCTCCTATTCCCGGCTCGACCACGCGGTCGTCCTGCCGCAATGTCACATCGGCCGACACGCCCGAATCTCCAATGTCGTCATCGATCGCGGCGTCCATATCCCCGACGGCCTGGTGATCGGCGAGGATCCGGAGCTCGACGCCAAGCGGTTTCGACGAACCGAGAGCGGAATCTGCCTGGTGACCAAACCGATGATCGACAGGCTGACCTACTGATGCCAACCAGCGTGCTCTCCGTCGCGTCGGAGGTCTTTCCCCTGATCAAGACCGGTGGGCTCGCCGATGTCGCGGGCGCCCTGCCGCTGGCGCTTGCCGAGCACGGCTTTACCGTCCGCACCCTGATGCCGGGTTATCCCGACGTGCTCAAACGCGTGGGACGCGGCAAGGTCGCGTGCCGGTTCGCCAACCTGTTCGGCGGCAAGGCGGAGATCCTCGCCGTGCGGCATGGGGCACTGGACCTTCTCGTCCTCGACGCGCCGCACCTGTTCGATCGACCCGGCGGTCCTTACGTCACCCCGGCCGGCTACGATCACCCGGACAATTGGGCGCGCTTCGCGGCTCTCTCCAAGGCCGGCGCCGCCGTGGCGCAAGGCGCGATCTCGGGCTTTTCGCCGGACATCGTCCATGCCCATGACTGGCAGGCCGCGCTCACGCCGGTCTATCTCGCGGTCTCCAACAAGCCGCGGCCGCGGACGGTGGTGACCATCCACAACCTCGCCTTCCAGGGCAATTATCCGAGCAGCATCTTTGCCGATCTGGGCTTGCCGGCAACGACATGGTCGATCGAGGGGGTCGAGTATTACGGCAATGTCGGCTATCTGAAGGGCGGCCTGCACGCGGCGGACGTGGTGACCACCGTCAGCCCGACCTATGCCGAGGAGATCCTCACGCCCGAGGGCGGGATGGGGCTGGACGGGCTGCTGCGCGGGCTCGGCGACCGGCTGGTCGGGATCGTCAACGGCATCGACGTCGGGGTGTGGGACCCGCAGAGCGATCCGGCGATCGCCAAAACCTACAGCGCCCGCTCGCCCAAGGCCCGCAGCCACAACAAGCGGGCGCTGGAGGGCGAGTTCGGCCTCAGGCGCGAGGATGGTCCGATCTTCGCCGTGGTCAGCCGCCTGACCTGGCAAAAGGGCCTTGATCTCGTTGCCGGCGCCTGCGACGATCTGGTTGAGCGCGGCATCCGCCTCGTCGTCGTCGGCTCGGGCGATCACATGATCGAGGGGCAATTCCTGGCTGCCCATGCCCGGCATCCGGACCGCGTGGGGGTGAGAATCGGCTATGACGAGACCCTGTCGCACAGGGTGCAGGCCGGAGCCGACGCCATCCTCATCCCATCCCGATTCGAGCCCTGCGGTCTCACCCAGCTCTATGGGCTGCGCTATGGCTGCATTCCCATCGTCACCAAGGTCGGCGGGCTCGCGGACACGGTGATCGACGCCAATTACGCTGCCACCAGCGCGGGCGTTGCCACCGGCATCATCTTCTCGCCGCCTTCCGCCCCGGCCCTGATCGAAGCCGTCGAGCGCGCCCACCGCCTCTACGACGATGGCAAGCGCTGGCGAGACATGCAAATCTGCGCCATGAACGCGGATGTGTCCTGGCGCGCCAGCGCCCGGCTCTATGCCGATCTCTACCGCGATCTCATCAAGGAATAGGCCCGCCATGATCGAAACGATCGCGACCCAGCCCTTTGACGACCAGAAGCCCGGCACCTCCGGTCTTCGCAAGAAGGTCGCGCAGTTCAAGAAGCCGCACTACGCCGCCAATTTCATTCAGGCGATCTTCGATGCCGCGGGAAGCGGCGACGGCGAGAGCCTGGTCATCGGCGGCGACGGACGCTTCTACAACCGCGAGGTGATCCTCACCGCGATCCGGATGGCGGCGGCGAACGGCTACGGCCGGGTGATCGTCGGGCAGGACGGCATCCTGTCGACGCCGGCCGCCTCGCATCTGATCCGCAAGCGCGGCGCTTCGGGTGGAATCATCTTGTCGGCGAGCCACAACCCGGGCGGTCCGAAAGGCGATTTCGGCATCAAGTACAACATCGCCAATGGCGGCCCCGCCCCCGAAGCGGTGACCGAGGCCATTTTCGAGAAGACCCGGACGATCTCACGCTATCGCGTCTGGACCGAAACCGCTCCGAACATCTCCCATCTCGGTGAGACTCGGCTCGGCGACATGGTGGTCGAAGTGGTCGACCCGGTCGCCGACTATGCGGAGCTTATGGAGACGCTGTTCGACTTCGGCAAGATTCGCGACCTGATCGCCTCCGGTTTCACACTGCGCTTCGATGCGATGCACGCGGTCACCGGCCCCTATGCCAGGGAAATCATCGAAAGGCGCCTGGAGGCGCCGGCGGGGACCGTCATCAACGGCGTACCGAAAGAGGATTTCGGCGGTGGTCATCCGGACCCCAACGCCGTTCATGCGGCGGCCCTGATCAACGAGATGATGGCGCCGGACGGGCCGGATTTCGGCGCAGCCTCGGACGGCGACGGCGACCGCAACCTGATCGTCGGCAAGGGAATTCTCGTCACGCCGTCCGACTCGCTGGCGATACTGGCCGCCAACGCCCATCTGGCGCCCGGCTATGCCAAAGGCATCGTCGGAATCGCGCGGTCGATGCCGACCAGCCAGGCCGCCGACCGGGTGGCGAAGAAGCGCGGCGTCGATCTTTATGAGACGCCGACCGGCTGGAAGTTCTTCGGCACGCTGCTCGACGCCGGCAAGGTAACGATCTGCGGCGAGGAGAGCGCCGGTACCGGCTCCGACCATGTGCGCGAAAAGGACGGGTTGTGGGCGGTGCTCTTATGGCTCAACATTCTCGCCGAGCGACGCGAGAGCGTGAAGGCGGTCGTCGAGGGGCATTGGGCGGAATTCGGCCGCACCTTCTATCAGCGCCACGACTACGAGGAAATCGACGCCAGGGCGGCGCGCGGTCTGATGGAATCGCTGCATGATCGGCTCGCCTCCATGGCCGGCCAGCGCTTCGGCACGCTTGTCGTCTCGGAAGCCGACGATTTTTCCTACAAGGATCCGATCGACGGCTCGGTCGCGACCGGCCAGGGTGTTCGGATCGTCTTTTCCGGCGGCTCGCGCATCGTCTACCGCCTGTCGGGCACCGGCACGAAGGGCGCGACGTTGCGCGTCTACATCGAGCGCTATGAGCCGGATGCCGCCAAACATGCTATCCCACCGAAAGAGGCACTGGCGGAACTGATCGACACCGCCGATGTTATCGGAGAGATCAAGAAACGTACGGGCCGGTCCGACCCGGACGTCATCACCTGACCAAGAGGCTCAATGAGCAACACCATCACAGCCGAGCGCGGCGCCCCCGCGTCGCTCGGTGCGACGATCGACGACGAGGGCGTGCATTTCGCCGTCTATTCCGAGAATGCCGACGAAATCCACGTCTGCCTGTTCGACGAGGGCGGCACCCAGGAAACCGACCGGATTCCGCTTCCCGGCCGCGAGGGCGGCACCCGATACGGCTTCGTGCCGGGACTTGCCGCGGGCACCCGCTATGGCCTGCGCGCCGTCGGCCCCTACAAGCCCGAGGAAGGTCATCGCTTCGATTATTCGAAGTTTCTGGTCGACCCTTACGCGGTTCAGCTCGACCGCCCCTTCACCTACCGTCCGGCGCTGACCGCCCCGCCGGAGCGCCAGATCGATAGCGCGCCCTTCCTTCCGCGTGCTATCGTCACTGCGCCGGAGTTTGACGCCAAACCGCTGCCCTTCGCCAATCCGGGCTTTACCTACGAGCTGCTGGTCCGCGCCTATTCGCAGCGCCATCCGGATGTTCCGGCGGAAATCCGCGGCACGGTCGCGGCTTTGGCCGAGCCGTATTTCCTTGATCATATGCAGAAGGTCGGCATCGATACGGTCGAGCTGATGCCGCTCGCCGCCTGGATCGACGAGGGGCACCTTCTCAACCTCAACCTGACCAATGCCTGGGGCTACAACCCGATCACCCATATGGCGCCGGACCCGCGCCTCGCCCCCGGCGGTTTCGCCGAAATCCGCAAGGTCGTCGAGGCGATGCACGAGCGCGGCATCCGGGTTCTGCTCGACGTCGTCTTCAACCACTCCGGCGAAGGCTCCGAGGAAGGGCCGACGATCTGCTATCGCGGCCTCGACAATCTGCTTTACTATCGCCATCCGGAGGGCGAGCCGCAGTTCATGCTGAACGACACCGGCACTGGTAACACCATGGCAACGCACAAGGAGCCGGTGGCGCGGATGTTCATCGACGTCTTGCGCACCTGGGTCCAGGCGACCGGCATCGACGGCTTCCGCTATGATCTCGGCACGGTGCTCGGCCGCCTGCCCGACGGGTTTTCCCACGACGCGCCATTCTTCAAGATGGTCGAAAAGGACGAGATCCTGAAGGATCGCATCCATGTCGGCGAGCCCTGGGACGTCGGTCCCGGCGGCTATCAGGTCGGCAATTTCCCGAAGCCCTGGTTCGAGTGGCAGGACAAGTTCCGCGACGATGTCCGCAAGTTCTGGAAGGGTGAGGACGGCATGATCGGAGCGCTGGCGACGCGGCTCGCCGGCTCCGCCGACCTCTACAACCACGACGGCCGGCGGCCGTCGGCCAGCGTCAATTTCATCGCTGCCCATGACGGCTTCACTCTCGCCGACATCGCCATGTACGAGGACAAGCACAACGAGGCGAATGGCGAGGACAATCGCGACGGCCACAACGATAACCATTCCTGGAACAACGGCGTCGAGGGCGAAACCGACGATCCGGCGATCATCGACGCCCGGGGCAAGGACATCCGGGCGATGCTGGCGACGCTGCTGGTCGCGCGCGGCACGCCAATGATCGTCGCCGGCGACGAGTTCGGGCGTACGCAGGGCGGCAACAACAACGGCTACGCCCAGGACAACGAGATCACCTGGCTCGACTGGGAGAACGCCGACGAGGGGCTGATCGAGTTCACCGGCAAGCTGGCGAAGCTGCGCCGCGAGCATCCGGCGCTCAATGCCGACCGCTTCCTGACCGGGGAACTGGTCGAAGGCGGCGACGTCGAGGATGTGATCTGGCTGCGCGAGGACGGCGAGCCGATGGCCGACGACGACTGGAACGACTCCGAACGGCGCTTCGTTGGCATGTCGGTCTACTCGCCGAAAGGCGACGAGGACGTGGAGAGCGAACGGGCGGTGATCTACGTCAACGGTTCGCACGAAGACGTTGCGGTAACCCTGCCGGAGCCGCGCGAGGGCCATGTCTACTGCCTCTACATCCAATCCGACTGGCCGCAGCTCGAACCGCGCCGGATCGACCATACGGAGGGCGTCGTGGTGCAGTCGCGCTCGGTCTTCATCATGCTCGAGGAACGCGACGGCGAGGCCTGATCGTCGTCCACAGGCCGTGGAGGGGCGCGGTTTGCCCGGACCGGATCGAACCGCTACTAGGAAGGGAGCGTCGGCGCGAGTCACGCTCCCTTTTTCATGTCCCGACCCGGACGATCGCAGACCATGCCCATCCGCCAGCTCTCCGATGCCTTGATCGACCAGATCGCCGCCGGCGAGGTGGTCGAGCGGCCGGCGAGCGTCGTCAAGGAACTGGTCGAGAACGCGCTGGATGCCGGCGCAAGACGAATCGAGATCGCGACGGCCGGCGGCGGCAAGAATCTGATCCGGGTGAGCGACGACGGCTGCGGCATTCCGGTGGACGAATTGCCGCTCGCGGTGCGCCGGCACTGCACTTCCAAGCTGGCGGGCGGCCTCGACGCCATCCAAACCCTCGGATTTCGCGGCGAGGCGCTGCCGGCGATCGGCTCGGTCGCGCGGCTGTCCCTGAAGTCGCGCGCCGCCGGCGCCGCCGAGGCGCATGAGATCGCCGTCGATGGCGGCTGTCTGGACGGCCCACGGCCGACGGCCCTGTCCAAGGGGACTGTGATCGAGGTCCGCGATCTTTTCCACGCGGTCCCGGCGCGGTTGAAATTTCTCAAGAGCGACCGCGCGGAAGGCGCCGCGATCACCGAGATCGTGCGCCGTATCGCCATCGCCTTCCCCGAGGTGCGGTTCGAGCTGGCCGGTCCCGACCGCAGCCGCACGATCTTCGAGGCGGTGTCGCACGCCGACCGCCTCCATCGCATCTCCGCCGTCGTCGGCGCCGAGTTCGGTGACAACGCGATTGCCATCGACGCCGTGCGCGAAGAGGTCCGCCTGGAGGGCTTTGCCGGCCTTCCGACCCTCAATCGCGGCAATGGGCTGGCGCAGTTCTTCTACGTCAACGGCCGGCCGGTGCGCGACAAGATGCTCCTGTCGGCGCTGCGCGGCGCCTATGCCGACGTTCTGGCGAAGGACCGCCACCCGATAGCGGTGCTGTTCGTGTCGCTCGATCCGGCGCTTGTCGACGTCAATGTGCATCCGGCGAAGGCCGACGTGCGCTTCCGCGATCCCGGCCTCGTGCGCGGCCTTATCGTCGGGTCGATCCGCCAGGCCTTTACCGAGGCGGGCTTGCGGTCCTCGACCGCCAATGCTTTCGGCCTGATGGCGCGCTTCCGTCCGGACGGATCAGTCCCGGCGGCGCCCGGTTCCCGCCGCTTCGAGGGCTTTGCTCCCGGTGGCTTCGCGGCGCCGCGACAGACGGCCTACGATGTCGGCGCATCGCCCTTCCGCCCGCTCAATGGCGCCGGTGACGCGGCGACGCTGGAGCACGGCGATGCGGAACCGGTATTCGGCCAGGATCACGCGAACGCGCCGTTGCAGCCACCGGGTGCCGGGACCGACTCAGGGACGGGAGAACGCGATCACCCGCTGGGCGCGGCCAAGGCGCAGTTCCACGGCAACTTCATCGTTGCCGAGACCGAGGACGGCATCGTCATCGTCGATCAGCACGCGGCGCACGAGCGGCTGGTCTACGAAGCGCTGAAGACGGCGCTGCACGGGCGTCCCCTCCCGGCACAGCTGCTGCTGATTCCGGAAATCGTCGATCTGCCCGAGGACGACGCGGACCGTCTCGCCGAGAACGCCGCGACCTTCGCGCAGCTCGGCCTCGGCATCGAACGCTTCGGACCGGGCGCCGTCGCGGTACGCGAAACGCCGGCCATTCTCGGCCGCGTCGACTGCCAGCGGCTGGTCCGCGATCTGGCGGACGAACTGGCCGAATTCGGCAACGCCGACACGGTGCGCGGCCGGATCGACCATGTCGCGGCGACGATCGCCTGCCACGGCTCGGTGCGGTCCGGGCGGAACCTGAAGCCGGACGAGATGAATGCCCTGTTGCGCGACATGGAGACAACGCCGGGGTCCGGCCAGTGCAATCACGGCCGCCCGACCTATATCGAGCTGAAGCTCGCCGACATCGAGAAGATGTTCGGCCGGCGTTAACGGGGAACCAGATCACCGAAACGGGATCGATTCGATCCAATTTCACTGTGATCGATTCCGGTCAGTTTCACGCGGAATGCGACCGGAAAACCGGTTCCCACTTTTCCTCTTTCCGCGCCAGCAAGTTTGACGCGCCGTCGGCGGCGAATTAGGGAAGTGCGCAAAGGTCCTGGAACCCGGCGGGCGGACCGCGGCAGCATTTCGGAGATAGCGATGAACCGCATGGAGAGCGGCGGCGAGGCCAGGCTCAAATACGGCACGCCGGATTTTCAGGTCATCACGCCGGGCGCCTATGTGCGTTGCGCCGTCACCGGCGAGGCGATTCCGCTCGACCTGCTGCGTTATTGGAGCGTGGAGCGTCAGGAAGCCTATGTGGACGGCGAAGCCTCGTTCCGGCGCGAGATGGAGGCCCGCGGCGGAAAGCGTTGAAGTCGCTTTCGGCGCGCGATCCTAGCCGAACTTGCGGCGGCGAAACGCCTGCCGGGTATCGCGGACGATCCGCGCGCCCAGGCTATCCGGCTCGAAGCGCAGGTCGACGTCGAGCACCTCGCATTCCTTGAAGAACAGCTGCTGGGCGGCCGTTCCCGTCGCCAGCCGCACCGCGTCCTTGCGGGTCGTAGCCAACTGCAGTCCGGAACGCCATGCGGCGGCGGACAATTCGTCCATGTCGCCTTTTGAAAAAACATGGTGATCGGGAAAGTCGCGGGTCTCGACGATGTCGGCGCCGAGCGCGACAAGGCTCGCATAGAACTTCGTCGGATCGGCGATGCCGGCGAAGGCGAGCACCCGCATGGCGCGGAACCGATCGCCGTCGCGCGGCTCCAACGCGGCCTCGAAGACGGGCTTGTTGGCCCGGGCCGTCCGCCGGATCACGGTGTCGCCGCCGTTGCCTCGTCCGATCACGAGAAGGGCGTCCGCCAAGCGGATCTGGTCGATGACCGGCGCGCGCACCGGTCCCGCCGGGATGACGGCGCCATTGCCGAGCCCGCGCCGCGCGTCGATCACCATGAGCGCGTAATCAATCCACAGGCGGGCACTCTGGAATCCGTCATCCATGATGATGAAATCGCAGCCGTGCTCGCGCTTTAGGAGCGCCGCCGCCTGCTTCCGGTCGACCGCCACTGCGGTTGGCGCGACGGTTGCGAGCAGCAGCGGCTCATCGCCGACCTCGCCCGCCGCGTGGTGCTCCGGGTTGACCGCGACGGCGCCACGGCCCGATCGACCATGCCCGCGCGAGACGAAGCCGGGGCGAAGGCCGGCCGCCTTCGCCGCCCGGCCGAGCGCCATCGCGGTCGGCGTCTTGCCGCCGCCGCCCACAGTGAAATTGCCGACGCACAGCACCGGCACGCCGATGTCGGCGCGCTCGCCCCGCTCCAGATTGCGTCGGGCGACGCGCCCGTAGATCATCGCCGCCGGTGCGAGAAGCCGTGTCGGCCAGGACCGCGCCCGCCACCAGAAAGGCGGCGTTTCCTGCAGCATCATCGCAGCATTGCGGGCCGGCAGCGGCGCGCAAGACTGATCGACAGCTTCAACGGATGCAGGAAGGGCTGGAGGGCCTGCAGCGTGCGAGGAAGCGCACCGCGCATTTCCTCCACGGTCACGGTTCCCGCCTTCGCCATGCCGGCGAGCCTAGCCGGTTCCTGAAGCAACTGGTCGACACAATTGGCCAGCATTTCCTCATCGCGCACGATTCGCGCCCCGCCATTCTTCAGGAGGCGCTGATAGGCATCACGGAAGTTCTGGACATAGCGACCAGAGAGGACCGCGGTCCCGAGCATCGCCGCCTCAAGTGGGTTCTGCCCGCCCTCTCCGGTCATCGACTTGCCGAGAAAGGCAATATCCGTCAGTCGCAGATACAGTCCCATCTCGCCCATGGTATCGCCCAGGAAAATGTCCGTCCTATCGTCGGGCTGCTCGCCCCGACTGCGCCGCGCCACCTTGAAGCCCTGCTTCAGCAGCGCCTGCTCGATCTCGTCGCCACGCTCTACGTGCCGCGGCACGATGATGGTGAGGAGGCCGGAATGGCGTTGCGAGAGCGCCAGATGCACATCTGCGGCAAGTTCTTCCTCGCCGGGATGGGTGGAAAGCGCCGCCCATCGTGGGCGGCTGCCGAGGAGCCATTGCAGTTCGGCGAGCGCCTGTTCGGAACTCGAGGGTGGGCCGACATCGGCTTTCAGGTTGCCCGCGACGGTGACCGCCCGGGCACCGAGGAGCCGAAAACGTTCGCCGTCGACATCCGACTGGGCGACGACGTGCGCGAGATTTTCCAGGAGTGCCTCCGCCAGCCAGGGCGCCGACTTCCAGCGCTTGAAGGACCTGTCGGAAAGGCGGGCATTGACCAGGATTTGCGGGATGCGGCGGCGGCCGAGTTCCAGCATCGTCATCGGCCAGATTTCGCTCTCAGCCACGATCGCCACATCGGGCTGCCAATGATCCAGAAACCGCGCCACCGAAGGTTTCATGTCGAGCGGGACATATTGGTGGATGGCGCAGTCGACGAGTTGTTCCTGAACGAAACTGGCGGAGGTCATCGTGCCGGTGGTCATGACGACATTGATGCCATAGCCCGAGATCTCGCGGACCAGCGGCGCGACCGCGGCGCTCTCACCGACGCTCGCCGCGTGCATCCACAAGAGCGGTCCGTTATCCCGCCGGGCGATGCTCGCATAGCCATACCGCTCGCGCCGGCGTGCCGGATCTTCCTTGCCGCGCGAGATGCGGTAGCCGACATAAGGGCCGAGCATCGGATAGGCGAGTGATCCGGCGAGACGATAGGCCGCGAGCGCCGTGCGGGCGAACGCATCGCTCACGGCGCATCTCGCGCAAGCCGCTCGGCCGCCTCGTTCGCAGCCTCGATCGCCCGGGTGATCTCGCGGCGCTTGCTTTCCATCATCGCATCATCGGCGTCGGCGGGCACGCTGATCGGCGCGCCCACCACCACGGCAATACGGCCGAACGGCAGCGGAATCGTCGTCTTGTCCCACGAACTCGCGACGACGTAGCGGCGGCTCGTCACGGCGGCCGAAGGAAGCACCGGACGCCCGGTGATGCGGGCCAGCATCACGATGCCAAGGCCAGCCTTGCGCGGCGTTCCCTTGGGCACATCGGCGATCATGCAGACGCCGAAGCCGTTCGCAAGGAAGCGGCGCAGGGCGATCAGCGCGCGCGCGCCGCCCTTTCCCGGGCCGACCGGTCCGGCACGACCACCGGATCCACGCACCGTCGCGATGCCGAAACGCTCGACAATCATCGCATTGATTTCCGCGTCGGCATTGCGCGACAGCAGCGCGGCATAGGGCAGTTTGGCCGGCCGGAAGAAGGGCGCGAGCAAGTGCTGTCCGTGCCACAGGCCGACGATCGCCGGGTGTTCCTCGTCGAGAATCCTCGCCCAGTCGGATGAACCCGGCGCCTCTTTCTGGGTTGCCCGCACGAAGCACAGGCCACGGTAGATGGCGGCCCCGGCGACCATTGTGGCCAGGCGGCTGCGAACTACCTCGCGCCCCATACGACGCCAACGTCTCTGCCACGCCTGAAGCCAGGACCGCTTCAAGGGCACCGCTTGGCCGGCCGTCTCGCCGGCCATGGTTTCATCCGACATGGCGACGCGTACCGCAATGGTTCAGGTGTTTGCTCACGCATTTTCCGGATTCAAGAGACGGTGCATGTGAACGATGAAGTAGCGCACCGAAGCGTTGTCGACAGTTTGCTGGGCCTTGCCGCGCCAGGCCGCGAGGGCCGACGCGTAATCAGGGAAGATTCCGACGATATCAAGGCTTTCCAGATCCTTGAAATCCACGCTCTGCAGGTCCTTCAACTCGCCACCGAACACCAGGTGCAGCAGTTGTCTGGGCTCTTGCTCTTGCATTGGAATCGCATCCTCGTTTTGCGGTCCGCCGAGCGCGATCAATCGGGAATCGCTCTCGCCAATTGTCTGACACGCGCCATAGCATCATGCGATGCCGCCATCAAAAGGCCATGCCTCTTGCCCTCGCTTGTGTAAAGTCCGGGCGCGCCACCGCGATCGCACAAGAGCCCCCCGGCCCTTTCGATGAGCAAATCGGCAGCAGCGATATCCCAATCATTGGCACGGGGGCGGATCAATGTCCCATCGAGACGGCCCGAGGCCACCAGAGCCAGACGATAGGCGAGCGAAGGCACCGCTTTTTCTGCCAAGATGGGCTCGCCGCCGGCTGCATCAAGCCGCTTGCGCATGCCATCGGGAACCGCCAGGCGAAGCCGGTCGCCGGCGCCGGGCCGGCTCACGGAGCAAGCGGCACCGTTCAAACGCGTGATGGAGCCGGCCGTCACTTCGAACACCTCGCCAAGCGCCGGGGCCGCGATGACGCCGATCACCGGGCGGCCCTGCTCGATGACGGCGATGGAGACGCACCAGGTGTCCTCGCCGCGCAGATAGGCTCGGGTACCGTCGATCGGATCGACGACGAAAAACCGATCGGCCTCCACTTCGCGAATCTCGGGCCGCTCCATCTCCTCGGAAACCCAGCCATAGGACGGCCTTGCGCCAACCAGTGCGTCCTTCAGAAAGGCATCGACGGCGACGTCCGCCTCGCTGACCGGTGAATTGCCCTCTTTCCACCAAACCCTCGGATCGCGCCGAAAGAAGCGCATGGCGATTGCGCCGGCCTCCACTGCGGCGGACTTCACCAGTTCGAGATCGTCGCGCATGCCCGTCAAGTCAGCGCCCCGCCACCATCATCGATTCGATTTGAAGCGTCGGTGCCACGATGGAGAACCGTTCGTCGAGGTCATTCGCAGCGGCGAGCGAGGCCAGCATCTCGCGCAGATTGCCGGCGATGGTCAGCTCCGATACCGGCGTGGTGATCTCGCCATTCTCGATCAGAAAGCCCGACGCGCCGCGACTGTAGTCGCCGGTGACGAGATTGGTGCCGTGGCCGATCAGCTCGTCGATATAGAGCCCCCGCCCGGTCTCGCGGACGAGTTCGGCCGGTGTCATATCGCCCGGCGAGACCAAGACGTTCGTCGCCGATGGCGAGACGCCGCCGGACGAACGGCTGGCGCGGCCATTGGTTTCCAGGTCGAGTTCCCTGGCTGTCGCGGAGTCGAGAATCCAGTTCGCCAGGACACCGTTCTCGACCAGCGCCATCGCCTTTCCGCGCACGCCCTCGCCGTCGAAGGAACGCGAGCCGGGGCGCCGCGGCAACAGCGGATCGTCCATGATGGTGAAGGAGGTCGGCAGGATCGCCTCACCCAGCCGGTCCTTGAGAAAACTGGTCTTGCGGGCGATCGCCGAGCCGTTGATCGCCGACACGATGCTGCCGATGAGACCGCGGGCGATGCGCGGATCGAAGATCACCGGATAGCGCCCGGTGGCGACGGTGCCGGGGTCGAGCCGCCGGACGGCCCGCTCGCCGGCGCTCCGGCCGATCGCCTCCGGCGCCGTCAGATCGGCGTAGTGAATGCGCGAATCGAAATCGTAGTCGCGCTGCATCTTGACGCCCTCGCCAGCGATGACGCTGACCGAGCGGGAAAATCCCGAGCGCATGCGTTGACCGGCAAAACCGGAGGAGGTGGCAAGGACCAACCCCGACGAGCCGGCCGATACCGAGGCGCCCCCCGAATTGGTCACCCCCTCGACGGCGCGCGCCGCCTCTTCCATGGCGAGCGCCTGCTCGACCATCGTCCGGCTGTCGACATCTGATGCGTCGAACTGGTCGAGATCGAGTTCGTCGCGCGCCAGCCGCCGCGGATCGGCGAGCCCGGCGAAGGCGTCCTCCGGCGAGACCTTGGCCATCGCCACGGCGCGCTCGGCGAGCAACTGGGCATCGGCGTTAACGTCTGCCGAGACGCTTGCCAGCCGGCGGCCAACGAAGACGCGAAGCGACATATCCTCGCTTTCGGCGCTTTCGGTCTCCTCGACCTTGCCGAGGCGAACCGAGACGGAGCGACCGAAGGAGCGCACCACCGCCACGTCGCAGGCATCCGCGCCCGCCTTGCGTGCGGTCTCGATGAGCCGCTCGGCGGTCGCCAAGAGCCGCGTCGTATCGTCGTGCATGATGTCGCCCGCTGGTTTTCGTTCAGGAACCATCTATTGTGCGACGCGACACCCATCAAGACGCCGAATGCGAGGCGGCGCGTTTACGGTCGCCGAATCCGCGAGACAGGACGAGCCGCCGACAGTGGAACAGACCACATCCCTCTTCATGCAAGTCGTGCTGCTTCTCGGCGGCGGGATCGTCGCCGGCACCTTGTTCATGCGCATCGGCCTCGGTACGGTGCTGGGTTACCTCTTCGCCGGCATTGTGATGGGGCCGGTGTTCCAGCTGATCGGCGAAGGCAAGGAAATTCTTCATATCGGCGAGCTCGGCGTCGTCTTTCTCCTGTTCATCATCGGGCTCGAATTGAAGGCGAGTCGGCTGTGGGCGCTTCGGCGGCAGATATTCGGCCTCGGCCTGACACAGGTCGTGCTGACGGGCGTGGCGCTGACAGGGATCGCGATCCTGTTCGGCATGAACTGGCAAGCGGGCGCCATGATCGGCTTCGGCCTCGCGCTGTCATCGACCGCGTTCGGCCTGCAACTGCTCGAAGAAGCCGGCGAGACCAACACCCGCCACGGCCAATCGGCCTTCTCCATCCTGCTGTTTCAGGATCTCGCCGTGGTTCCGCTACTCGCGGCCATCCCGTTCCTGGCGCCATTTTCCGAGGGTACCGAGGTCGATTTCGAACGAATCGCACTGTCGATCGGCGCGATCGTCGCGCTGCTGGTCGTCGGGAAATATCTGCTCAACCCGCTGTTTCGGATCATGGCGACATCCGGCGCACGCGAGGTCATGCTGGGCGCGGCGCTGTTCGTGGTGCTCGGTTCGGCGATGCTGATGGAGGCCGCCGGGTTCTCCATGGCGATGGGCGCCTTTATCGCCGGCGTGCTGCTGGCCGAATCCTCCTACCGGCACGAACTCGAAGCCAATATCGAACCGTTTCGCGGGCTTCTGCTCGGTCTGTTCTTCATCGCGGTGGGCTTGTCGCTCGACCTGCCGGTGATCACGGAGAACTGGCTGATGATTCTGGTCCTCACACCGGTCCTGATGATCGTCAAGGCAGCCTTCATCTATCTCCTGTCCCGCGCATTCGGCGAAAGCCATGCGACCGCCACGCGGGTTTCCGGGCTGCTCGCGCAGGGCGGCGAATTCGGCTTCGTGCTGTTCACCGCCGCGGCGGCAAGCCTGATCTTTCCGCGCGAGACCTCCTCGCTGCTGATCGCGATCGTCACTCTTTCGATGATGCTGACACCGCTGGCCACATGGCTCGGGCGACGGTTTTCCGTCGAACACGCCGAAGAGGAGACCTTGGAAGAGGATTTCGAGGGCGCCGGTTCGGCGGTTCTGATGGTTGGCTTCTCGCGCTTCGGCCAGATGGCGGCGCAGGTCCTGCTTTCCAGCGGCATCGACGTGACGATCATCGATTCCTCGGCCGAGCGCATCCGTAACGCGAGCAAGTTCGGTTTCCGGATCTATTTCGGCTCGGGCCTGCGCAAGGACGTCCTTGAGGCTGCCGGCATCCGCAAGGCGAAGCTGGTCGCTGTCTGCACCAACAAGCGCGAGACCACGGATCGGATCGTCGACCTGATCCGATCCGAATTCCCCAATGTCAGCCTTTATGTCCGTTCCTATGACCGCGCGCACGCGCTGTCGCTCCGCGCACGGGGGGTGGATTTCGAAATACGCGAGACGGTCGAGTCGGCGCTGGCCTTCGGTGTGGCCACACTCGACGCATTCGGGATCGAGGAAGAACTCGCCGAACGCATCGTCGACGACGTCAGGCGGCGTGATCAGGCGCGGCTGAAGCTGCAGGAAGCCGAAGGCTTCTACGCCGGCAACGACATGGTGACGACGCGCGTCGTCACCCCCGAACCGCTGGTCAAGCCGCGCCCCTCCTTGCAAGCGATCGAAAAATCGGTTGATGAGAACGGAGACACGTCGCCGATCGACGAAGGTCCTCCACGCAAACGCCGCCGTGGGCGCCCCTTTGCCGGGCGCCGCCGCAACTTCGATAAGGTCCAGTCCCGATGAGCACGACCCCGTTCCACCTTGCCTTTCCCGTTCGTGACCTCGAGGAAACGCGGGCGTTCTACCGCGACGTCCTCGGCGCCAATATCGGCCGATCCTCCGATAGCTGGGTCGATTTCGACCTGTTCGGCCATCAGTTCTCGGCGCACAGCCGGCCCGGGACAGAAAAAGCCGATGGCAGCGGCCAGGTGGATGGTCACGCGGTGCCGATCCCGCATTTCGGCGTCGTGTTGACGATGGACGATTGGCAGAGCCTCGCCGATCGCCTGACCAGCCGCGACGATATCGACTGGATCATGCGCCCGACGATCCGGTTCAAGAACGAGCCAGGCGAACAGGCGACGCTGTTTCTCTACGATCCCTCCGGCAACGCCCTCGAATTCAAGGGTTTCTCGGACATGAACCGGGTCTTCGCGAGTTAGAGCCTCGGACCGGCAAGCGGAATCCGATTTTTTATCGCTCCGCCGCTCGATCAAAATGTCGGAGCGCCCCTATGCGCCCGAATGCACGCATGGCGGTCCAAAACCAGCCGGCCCTAGG
>NZ_JADDXW010000022.1 GCF_017183135.1 Aurantimonas marina
CATTATACCAACTCTCGGATTGTATGACTCGTAGGGGATTTTCGGCGTATCCCTCCGGCAGGAACCGCCTTGCGTAGATGAGGCAAGATCGCTGTTTTGCGGCGTGGTGTGGCAACCACGGTGCAAACAGCGAGGATAACCACGTGGCCTTCCAACAAATCGATATGGATCGAGATCGAGGGCGACGCCGGACCTGGCCGACTTCATTCAAGGAACAGGTGGTTCTGGAAACACTGGTGCCGGGCGCCAGCGTCAGCGCGATCGCCCGTCAGCACGACATCGATACGTCCCTGATTTACCGATGGCGGCGTCAATGTCGCGTTGAGAAGGTCGATGACGTTGGCGGGGGACGGTTCCTCCCCGTCGCCATTTCCGACCGGGTGCCCGAAACACCTGGGAAGACCGAGGTCGCCACCCGGACAGCGGGACGACCGAAGTCTCGGCGATCGCGAGCCTCGCGGATCGAAATCGAACTCGCCGGTGGCCGGACGATCCGCGTTGACGCAGGTATCGATGCTGAAGCGCTCGCCCGCATTCTCGATGTTGTGGATCGTCGCGGATGATCCCGGTTCCGAGCGGCGTTCGGGTTTGGCTGGCGACTGGCCATACCGACATGCGCAAAGGATTCCCGGGCCTGAGTTTATTGGTCCAGGAGACACTGAAGCGTAATCCGAACAGCGGTCACATTTTTTGCTTTCGGGGCCGTCGTGGCGATCTGATCAAGGTGATTTGGCACGATGGCCAGGGCGCCTGCCTGTTCACGAAGAAGCTGGAACGCGGCCGGTTTTTATGGCCGTCTCCGGCGGATGGCGCGGTGACGATCACAACGGCGCAGATGGGTTATCTGCTTGAAGGGATCGACTGGAGAAATCCCCAGAGAACCTGGCGTCCGCTGACCGTCGGATAGGCGAAAAGCGTTGCATTGCAGGGGGTTTATGGCAGAATCAGTTTTGTCACGAACTGCTTCGAGTTCCGTCCATGACCGCCTCGCCGGACGATATCGCTGCCTTGAAGACCGCCTTGGCGGCGGCTGAACGGCGCGCCGATCTTGCTGAGGCAGAAGCGGCCCGGGGAAAGGCGACAGCTTCAAATGCCGAGGCGCTGATCGCCCATCTGACGCTGACGATCGAGAAGCTGAGGCGCGAGCTTTACGGCAGCCGATCGAAGAGGAAGGCTCGCCTTCTCGATCAACTCGAGATGCAGCTGGAAGACGCTCAGGCGGCCGCGACCGAGGACGAACTGGCCGCGGAAGAAGCGGCGGCAAAGACCACGACGGTCAAGGCCTTCACGCGCAAACGTCCTTCGAAGAAACCGTTCCCCGAACACCTGCCGCGCGAGCGCGTCGTCATCCCCGCGCCAACATCGTGCCCGTGTTGCGGTTCGGGTCGCCTGTCAAAGCTGGGTGAGGACGTCACCGAGACGTTGGAGGTGATCCCGCGGCAGTGGAAGGTCATCCAGGCGGTTCGCGAAAAGGTCTCTTGCCGTGAATGCGAGAAGATCAGCCAGCCGCCGGCGCCGTTCCACCCGACATCCCGTGGCTTTCTTGGGCCGAACCTCCTCGCCATGGTGCTGTTCGAGAAGTTCGGTCAGCATCAGCCGCTGAACCGCCAGTCCGATCAATACGCCCGTGAGGGTATCGATCTCAGCCTGTCGACGCTCGCCGACCAAGTCGGCGCCTGCGTCCATGCCCTGCGCCCGCTCCACGGCCTCATCGAGGCTCACGTCTTGGCCGCCGCGCGGCTGCACGGCGACGACACCACCGTGCCGATCCTGGCAAAGGGCAAGACGGTGACGGGACGGGCCTGGGTCTATGTCCGGGACGATCGGCCCTTCGGTGGCCAGGCACCGCCGGCGGCGCTGTTCTATGCCTCCCGCGATCGATCGGCCGAGCATCCCGAGCGTCATCTCGTCGGCTATGGCGAAATTCTGCAAGCCGATGCGTATGCCGGCTATGGCCGCCTTTACGACGCCGACCGAAGTCCTGGCCCGGTGATGGAAGCGCTCTGTTGGGCGCATTCGAGACGGAAGTTCCCCCGGGTCTGGCCTCCGGCCAGCCCGAGGACATGCTTCGAGCTCGCCGACATCGCCAAAAGCGCCCGGCGCGGAAAGAACGCGGTGCCGATCTCGCCGCTGGCGCTGGAGGCGGTCAAGCGCATCGACGCGCTATTCGATATCGAGCGGGAGGTGAGCGGCCGCTCGCCTGACGAAAGGCTTGCGGCCCGGCGCGAAAGGAGCATGCCGCTTCTGGTCGATCTGGAAGACTGGATGCGCACCGAGCGGGCGCGCCTGTCGCGCCATGCGCCTGTCGCCAAAGCCATGGACTACATGCTCAAGCGCTGGGACAGCTTTGCCCGGTTCACGACCGACGGCCGGATTTGCCTCACGAACAACGCCGCCGAACGCGCAATCCGCGGTCTTGCCCTCGGGCGCCGCTCATGGCTCTTTGCCGGTTCGGATCGTGGCGCGGATCGGACCGCCTTCATGCTGACGCTCATCGCGACGGCCAAGCTCAACGATATCGACCCGCAGGCCTGGCTCGCCGATGTCCTCGCCCGCATCGCCGACATGCCGCAAACTCACCTCGGCGAACTCCTGCCGTGGAATTGGCGACCGCGCCAGGAGATCATGGCGTCGGCCGCGTAAACAGCGCTCGGAAAAGCCCCTCCGATCGCTGAAGACCTTCATCCGTCAGCATCACCGACTTTGCCTTGTTCGCCGGATCCGTGATCATTCCCTTCCGATGCAGACGGTCGGTCACTTCCCAATCAAAACTCTTCCAGGCACGCTGATCGCCGTGCAGCGTCAACCACAAAAGCGCCAGAACAGCATCATCGATCTTGTCGTTATCGATCTCCATTCGCTCAACTTAACACCGCAACCGCGACCCGCCGCGGTTCAGGCCGGATGGATACTTTTCGGCGGGGAACTGATGTGATTCATTGGGCGAACAGGAGGATGTCCGCCATGGCCACGCCGGTTCCGCTTCGCTCTGACTTCGATACGAGCACACTTCGCCAGGCTGCTCGGCCTTCTCGGGACGCATCTCAAACCCGCCGGCTTTTGGCACTGGCGATGATCTACGAGGGCGGCACGCGCAGCGATGCGGCCAAAGTCGGAGGCGTGACGCGCCAGATCGTGCGGGACTGGGTCGTGCGTTTCAACGCCGAGGGCCAGGACGGTCTCCTGGACCGCAAGTCGCCCGGCGCGCCCTCGCGGCTAGGGCCGGACGAGCGGCAGGCTCTGGCGGGCAAGCTTGAGGCGGGCCCGATCCCGGCCGTCGACGGGGTGGTGCGCTGGCGGCTCGTAGATCTGGCGCAATGGGTGTTCGAGGAGTTCCGCATCCCCATAAGCGTACAAACGCTGAGCCGCGAACTGCGGGCCATGGGCTACCGCAAACTCTCTGCCCGCCCCCGCCATCACGCGCAGAACGAGTTCGAACTCGACGCTTTTAAAAGGACTTCCTCACCGCGCTGGCAAAGATCGCGGCGAGCGAGGCCGCCGGCAAGCCCGTAGAAGTCTGGTTCCAGGACGAGATGCGGGTGGGCCAAAAGAACCCGATCACCCGCCGCTGGGCAAAACGGGGAACGCGACCCGCGGCTCCCAGAGACCAGCGCACCGCCTCGGCCTACCTGTTCGGGGCGATCTGCCCAAAGCGGGGCGCGGGCGCCGCACTCGTCATGCCCCGCTGCGACACCCATGCCATGGCATGTCATCTCGCCGAGATCTCCCGCAACGTCGCGCCTGGCGCCCACGCCGTCGTCCTGCTTGATCAGGCCGGCTGGCACATGACGCCGAAGCTCCCCATCCCCCACAACATTACCTTGATGCCGCTGCCGCCCAAGGCGCCCGAACTGAACCCGGTGGAGAACCTCTGGCAGTTCATACGCGACAACTGGCTTTCGAACCGCATCTTCCAATCCTACGACGACATCCTCGACCATGCCTGCCGCGCTTGGCGAAACATCGAAGCCCAACCCTGGCGCATCATGTCCATCGGAATGCGCCAATGGGCTCATGGGTTCTGATCAATGGGAGTTGGTATAAAGTGTTGTTCGCCAAACAATACTGAAGTTTTTCTTGTTTTTATTGATTTTGATCAAGGCTGATGACAACCGGAGATGTTTCATTGCCTGCGTCGCACTCACGCATTTGGATGAAGAGGCAGGCAATGAAGAAGATCATGGTGGCGACGGATTTCTCCGAGAGATCCGATCGGGCGCTGCGGCGTGCGACACTGCTTGCCAAACGCATCGGCGCGGCACTCTTCCTTGTTCATGTCGTCGATAACGACCAGGCGCGACGCATCGTGGAAAGTGAGCGCGATATGGCACGTCGCCTCCTGCATGAGATGGCGACGACCGTGAAAGATGTCGACGGTGTAGTCTGCGGTACCCGGGTAGTCCTCGGCGCGCCGTATGCAGGCATAGCTAACGCTGTGGAAGAGATTGCACCGGACTTGCTTGTCATCGGCCCCCATCGGCGGCAAGCGCTCCGGGACGTGTTTATGGGTACAACGGCAGAGCGCACAATTCGGACGGTCGCTTTACCGGTTCTAATGGTGAACGCTTCCCCCGCTGGCCCTTATCGCCATGCAATGCTGACCACCGACCTCTCCGAAGGCGCGCGTCGCGCTGCGCGGACCTTCCTCGCGCTCAACATCGATCGTGAAGCGAAGGTTTCGATCCTTCACGTGTTCGACGCGCCAGCCCTCCGTCTAGCCATGAGCCACGCGATGCCGAAAAGCGACAAAGAGCATTACCTCGAAGGAGAACGGAAGAGCGCGGCGCGGGCGCTTTCGGAATTCGTGCACTTCACCGGCATAGGACCCATCACGCAAATCGTTTACCACGACAAGACCACGCCTGCGCAGGAGATTCTCAATGCCGCAAAGGCCGGAGGGGTGGACTTGATTGTCATCGGAACTCACGGTCGGAGCGGTCTTGCTAGGTTTTTTCTCGGTAGCGTGGCCGAGCATGTGCTCCGCAACGCCGATCGCGATGTTCTTGCAGTGCCGTCAACGATGGCATGAATACAATCTTTGTATTTTGGGCAGCATGGGTGTTTTGAAAGTGATCGCGACATGAATTTTTAGGCCTCGCGTCGTGAGGAAGGAGCCGCCGCCTGAGCGTCAACATATCCGTCACCCGTCTCGAAGGTCGGCTCGACGACGGCGCGCTAGCCGTGCCAACGCCGGAGCAAAAATGTGCCAGGCGATATCATGAATAGGGTCCCGATCGGGGCACCCTCATGACGTTTCGCGCTTTTCCGCCTTTCAGTCCGGCTGATCGTTCCCGGTGCGGTGGGCTTGCCAGCCTGACGAAGCCGGTAGCTCTCGCCGTTCATCTCGAGAATGAGAACGAGGTGCGTCAAGCCATCCAGAAGCGCCGGTCGGCCATTCGCTCCCGAAGACGCTCCCCCATTCGTCCAATGGCAGATGAGATGTAACGATGGTAGAGACCCGCTCGTAAGGCGGGGAGAAGACCTCGAAGAGCAGGGGCTCCGTGGAACCACAGGACAGGCCCCGGGACGGTCTTGGCGCTGTCTTGGCTCATCGGAAAATCGCGCCGTTATCGCAAGAATCGAATGCTGTCGATCGCCACGTTCAGGTCGTGATCGTCTCCTGGCAATCCATGGGCATCACCGCCCTTCTCGCCCTTCGCTCGACGCCGCACCGCCGGCGAGCTCAACGATCTCCGCAGTGATCTGTTCCTGGCGCACATGCCGGAATGTCGCCCGCAAAGCGCCGAGCTGCCGATCGATTTCGCGATGCGCCGCGGCCATCGCCGTCATGCGTGCCTGGTTTTCCGCGGCGAAGGCGTGCAGCGCGATCTCGCAGAACAGAGCATGCAAGTATTCGGCAGTGAGATCGGCCAGGAGCTTGCGGGCCGGCAGATTGAGGATCGGTGGCTCCCTGTGCTCAGCCCCCGCAAAGGTGGTCGGGTCGAGCGGCAGGAGAAGTCGACGAACGATGGTCGACTCGGCCTCGGCGGACCCATCGGCGAAGACCGCTGTCACGCGTTCGACTCCTTGTGTCCCGATCCTTCGGTAGAGCGCGCCGCAAATGTCGCTGGCAAGCTTCGGAATGCCGGCCGAATGGGAGGGCATTGGGCTGGTCCATTCGGCCACGATGCCGCGTTCGATGGCATGGGATATTCCGCGCGTGCCGACAAGAAAGAGCACCGGCGCCGGCACGTCGTCGGCGATGGTCTCCAACACACGCTCGTTGAAGGCTCCGGCGAACCCCTGCTCGGCGCCGAAGACGACGATCGCTGCCTTGCTCGTCCCGCCGGGCGAAGGCGGCGCCTCGGCGGAAACGAGAGCCAACACCTGAACAAGTCCCGCCACGATCGTTCGGGAATAGGCGTCGACCGCTTTGAGCTCGTCGCGCGCTTTCTGCACCCGGCTTCCGGCGATCCCTCGCATGGCGTTGACCACGGTGCCGAGATGGCGGATGCCCTCGATGCGGGCAGAGACGTCGGCGAGCCGTTCGCTCATGAGGGCGCCGCGGTGGTTTTCCGGGCATCGACCTCGCGCACGATTCTCCGCATGATCTCGAGGAGCGCTGCATGGCCGTCGGCGTCGAGCATTCCGCTTTCCTCGATCTGCCGGACCGCATCCGGGGCGCCGTGGTCGAGCCGCGCCGCGATCGCTCGACGCAGCGCCGGCACCCGTTCCAGCGGCAGCCCGTCGACGAGCCCCGCCTGCACGGCGCCGACCAACGCGACTTCCTCGGCAAGCCGAAGCGGGTGATACGGTCGCTGGCCGAGGATCGCGCGGATCCGCGCCCCACGGGTCAAGCGATCGCGCACGCGTGCGTCCGGCAGGCCGCCGAAGCGCGTGAACATTTCCAGTTCGAGGAACTGGGCGTAATCGAGGCGCATCGTTTCCGCGGCCTCCCTGAGGGCGCGCGCTTGCGTCTTGCCGCCGACGCGGCTGACACTGGTGCCGACATCGACCGCCGGCTTCTGGCCTTCGTTGAACAGCCGGGTATCGAGGACGATCTGTCCATCGGTGATCGAGATCAGATTGGTCGGGATGTAGGCACTGAGATTGCCCGCGTCGGTTTCGGCGATCGGCAGCGCGGTGAGCGAACCGCCGCCCCTGTCCCCAGACAGCATGGCGGCGCGTTCGAGCAGGCGAGCATGGACGTAGAAGATATCCCCCGGATAGGCTTCCCGGCCCGGAGACTGGTGGGTCAGGAGCGCGATCTCGCGATGCGTGGCGGCGTGCTTGGAAAGATCGTCGATCACGACGAGCGCGTGCTGGCCGCGATCGCGAAAATATTCGGCGATGGTGAAGCCGGCAAAGGGCGCGATCCATTGCAAACCGGGCGAGGTCGCCGGTCCTGCTACGACGATGATCGTTCGCTCGAGCGCACCGTGGGTCCGGATCGCGTCGATCGCCCGGCGGACATTGGCGCTCTTTTGACCGACGGCGACATAGATCGAAATCATGTCGCTCGCCTTCTGGCTGATGATCACGTCAAGCGCCACCGTCGTCTTGCCGGTCGCGCGGTCGCCGATGACCAGCTCGCGCTGGCCGCGGCCGAGAGCGAACAGCGCGTCGAGGACAAGGATTCCCGTTTGGACAGGCCGGGTCACGGCGGCGCGCTCGACGATTGCTGGAGCCGGACATTCGATCGGCTCGTTGCTCTCGGCTGAAACCGGGCCCATGTCGTCCAAAGGCCGGCCGAGCGGATCGACGATCCGGCCGAGCAATCCAGGCCCCACCGGCACCCGCACCACGTCGCCGGTGCCGGTAACGGTGTCGCCAGCTTGAACGCCGGCCACATCGTCGAGAAGGACGCAGCCGATACGGTCCTCGTCCAGCGTTTGGGCGAAGCCGAACCGCCCGTCCTTGAACGCGAGCAGTTCGTCCAGTCGCGCGTCGGGAAGGCCGGAGATCAGTGCAATGCCGTCGCCGACCTCTTCGACCCGACCGATCTGCCGCGCCTCGGGACGGAGCATGGCGGCGTCGAGACGTTGGCGCGCGCGCCGACGCCAGGCCTCCGGCCCCCGTTCAGTCGCGGACGTCATGGGAAAGCTCCGTCAGGATGCGGTCGAGATCGGCGCGCCAACTGTTGGTCACCAGGATATGCGATCCATGCAACTCGAGGCCGGCGATCAGCTTGGGATCGGCCGTGAAGTCGAGTCTCGGATTACCGCCCAGCACCTCGGCGAGACGCGTCCGGACGCGCTCCCTGTCTTCGTCATCGAGAGGACTGGCACTGACCGCCTGGAAGGTCGCCCCGTCCCGTGCAAGGTTGTGACGGGCATGGTCGGACAGACGGCCTATCTCCGCGACCAGCGAATCCAGGAATGCCTCCCGCAAGGCCTTGTCGTCCAATCTGGACACCAGGCGCCGGGCGATGTCGACGGCGAGCCGGGAGGCGTGCTCGGCCCAACTTGCGCGGCTCGCCTCCTCTTCTTGCGCAATTTCCGCCCTCGCCCTGTTCCGCAAGGCGCCTGCCTCCGCTTCGGCCTTCGCCAACACGTCCGCACGGATTTTTTCGGCGGCGGCCTGCGCCTCCGCGACCATCCGCCCCCGCTCCTCGGCAAAGCCCGCTCGCGTCTTTTCGATCTCGGCGAGGGCCGCTCGCGCCTTGCCGCGCTCGGCCTCCGCCTCGGCCAGCGCCCCGGCCGCCGCCTTGCGCCGCGTTTCGATCATCGCGGCGAGCGGCCGCCAGAAGAAGCGCGCCAGGAGCCAGACCAGGATCAGGACGTTGACGGTCTGGATGCCCAACGTCCACCAGTCGATACGCATGGGCAATCAGAGCAACAAGGGGTTGGCGAAGAGCAGGAGCAGCGCCACGACCAGGCAATAGATCGCCATGGTCTCGATCATCGCCAGACCGACGAACAGCGTGCGGGAGATCGTGGCGGACGCTTCGGGCTGTCGGGCGATGGCGTCCATTGCTGCGGCGACCGAGCGCCCCTCGGCGAGGGCCGGTCCGATCGCACCGAAGGAGACCGCGATCACCGCGCCCAGAATGCTTGCGAGCGCTAGCCAATTCATTGTGGAGCCCTTTCCTTGGTCTTCGTGGGAGCCGGGCGTCCGTCGTTGACGGCTCCGGCGATGAACACCGTCGCGAGGACGGCGAAGATGTAGGCCTGGACGGCGCCGGTCAGGAGATCGAGCGCCATCAGTGGGATCGGGACGAGTAGCCCGGCAAGCGACAGGACGATGCCGATGACGAAAACCCCGCTCATGATGTTGCCGAAGAGGCGGACGAGCAGGGAAAAGGTGCGTGTGATGCTCTCGACGAAGTTGAGCGGGATCATCAGGACACTCGGCGACGCGAAGCTTTTGAGATAGCCGCCGACGCCCCCTGCCCGGACGCCGAACCAGATCACCGCTAGGAAGACCAGCAGCGCCAACGCCGCGTCGGTTTCCAGATTGGCAGTCGGCGGCTCGACACCTGGCACCAGCGAGGTCCAGTTGGCGAAGAGAATGAAGACGAAGAGCGTACCGATAAAGGCGCGATAGTCATCGGGCTCTGCCTGCATCGTTTCGCGAATCTGCCCGTCGACCGTCACGACAACAAGTTCCAGCGCCGCCTGAAGCGACGACGGCACGAGCGACAGACGACGAGACACCGTCATGCCACCGGCGGCGAGCAGCACCATCAACGCCCATGTTACGAGGATCGGCTCGGTGATCGGGACCGGGCCAAGCTGGAACATCGCTTCGGTGGTCAGCGGCGAGTTCATTCGGCGAGCCTTCGGACACGGCGCATGACGAAGGCGCGGCCGCCGAGCAAGCCGATCGTCATCGCGAACAGGGCCGGCGCGCCGTGGAGGCTGGCCAGCGTGAGCGCTCCGACAAGCAGCGCGAATCGCGCGATCGCCACGGCCCCAGTCGGCCAAAAGGACATGCCGCTCGCGAGCCGCCTTGCCTGGTGCCAAAGGGCCGAGAAGTGGGCCAAGCCGAGGGCGAAGCCGGCCGCGAGGAAGCCGAAAAGTTCCATCGGCGTTCGCCAGTCCGTCATCTGGGCGGTATCGATCAGGGTCATTGCCCATTCATCCATTTCCAGGCCGACCAGCAGCCGATGCCAAGACCGATCATCAGCAACGCCCCGGTGATCGTCAGCCCCGACTCGAACATCCGGTCGAGCCAGCGACCCACGAAGAGGCCGATGAGGGTCGGCACCACGATGATCCAGCCGAGCACGCCGATCTGCGCCAACCGCTTCGCCACGGTCGGCTCGCCCTCCCGCAGCCATTGGCGGTGGCGCTCGCCTCTGACGCGGACGGTCTCAGCCAAGTGGTTGACCTGCTCTGGCTCGGCTGGCTTGTCCTGCTTATCGCGCCGCACGTTCATGACGCGCCTCCCGGCAAAGACGCCGCGCCGGGCCGCAGATGCCGCATGATTTGCCGGATGGCCGCGAGCTGCAGACGCGTGCTGTCGACATACTCCTCACGCTGGGTCTCGATGTCGGTCTCGAACTTCCTGAGAACCGTATCGTGCAGCGTCGTCAGATCGTCACCGGGGATTGCCTCGCGCGTCGCGATCGTGACCTCGCGGCCACCGTCCACGGCGAGCACTCCGCGGCGCACCGCGCAGTGGTGGCGGCGCCTGGCTGCGTCGGTCCAACTGACGACGGAAATGGCGAGGACAGTCAGAAAATCCGCGTGGCCCGGCAGAACGCCGAAGCTGCCACTCGGATCCTCGGCGCGGATCGACAGCACATTGTCCTCATCGACGACGACGGCAAGCGGATTAAGGATTCGCAATCTCACGACACCCGCTCCTCGCTCTTGCTCCTGGCCGCCGCTTCCTTCTGCCGGGCGTCATCGAGCGTGCCGATCATGTAGAGGGACTCTTCCGCCCAATCGTCCACCTCTCCTTCCAGGATCGCTTTGACGCCCAGGAGCGTATCGGCGCGGCGGACGCTGCTGCCGGGCGTGCCGGTGAAGGCCTCGGTCACCACGAAGGGCTGGCTCAGGAAACGTTGCAGGCGCCGCGCCCGTCCCACGATCTGCCGGTCCCCAGGCCCAAGTTCCTCGGTGCCGAGAAGCGCGATGATATCCTGGAGCTCCTTGAACCGCGCGAGGGCCTGACGCGCCTGTTCGGCCAAAGCGTAGTGCTCTTCGCCAACGATCGAGGGATCGAGCAGAACCGAGGACGAGGCGAGCGGGTCGACGGCCGGATAGAAGCCTTCGGCGGCGAGCGTACGCGACAGTACGATGACGCTGTCCATATGCGTGGAGATCGCCGTGACCGCCGGGTCGGTGAAGTCGTCGGCCGGAACGTAGACCGCTTGAATAGCGGTTACCGCGGCGCCGGCGATCGAGGCGATCCGCTCCTCGAGCGAGGCCACCTCGCTCGCCAGCGTCGGCTGATAGCCGACCCGAGACGGCAGCCGGCCAAGAAGGCCGGAGACCTCGCTGCCCGCCTGGAGAAAGCGGAAGACATTGTCCATCAGGAGGAGGACATTCTTGTGCTCTCTGTCGCGGAAGTCCTCGGCGATCGTCAGCGCCGTCAGCGGCACGCGCCAACGGGCGCCCGGCGGCTCGTTCATCTGGCCGTAGACGAGGACGGTTCGCGGCAGGACTCCCGATCGGCGCATTTCGGCGAGGAGCTCATGCCCCTCGCGCGAGCGCTCGCCGATGCCCGCGAACACCGAAATGCCCTGGTACTTCTTGACCATCGCGTGGATCAACTCGGTGACGAGCACCGTCTTGCCGACGCCCGCCCCGCCGAACATCGCCGCCTTGCTCCCATGCGCCAGCGGCGCCAGGAAGTCGACGACCTTGATGCCGGTCTCGAACAGATGGCTGCCGGAATCGGCTTTCGCGGCGAGCGCCGGCGGTGGATTGTGGATGCCACGCCGTTTCGTGTCCGACGCCAGGGGCGGACCTCCATCGCGTGCGATGCCGACGACATCGAGAAGACGCCCGAGCACCGCGTCGCCGACGGGGACGGTGATCGGCTCTCCGGTCGCGCGGACGGGAACGTTGCGTTGCAGTCCGGCGGTCGCCTGCAGAGCAATGGCGCGAACCGTGCCACGATCGACATGGCTGTGTACTTCCAGGATCAGCGGTTCGCCGCCATCGCGTTCCACAACGAGGGCGCTATCGATCGGGGGCATCTGCGCCCTTGGGAAGCGCACGTCGATGATGGCGCCGCGAACCGCGATCACCGTGCCTGTCGCCCCTTCATCCTGCATCGCGGCCTCAAATTCCCGGGGCGGCGGCTGTCCCGGCGCGGCGCATACGCGTCCGCGGGGTCCGAACCCGTTGGGAGGCACTCTAGGCTACAGCGCACCAGCGGCCTTTGACTCCGATCAACGACTGCACCATCCGCTTCCGCGGTGTCGTTTGGGAAGACGTACGCGGTGTTGCGGCGTTACGGCCGGAGGCGATCAGGCCGCGGCGCTGGAACGAAGAAACCCATCCATCCGCGCCAGCGCCTTGCGGATGTTGTCCTCGGAATTGGCATAGGACAGCCGGACATAACCCTCGCCAAGAATGCCGAAGTCCGGCCCGCCGATCAGCGCGACTCCGGCCTCCTCCAGGAGGGCCGAGGCCAGCTTCTTGGCCTTCCAGCCGGTTCCGGAAATGTTCGGGAAGGCATAGAACGCGCCCTTCGGCGTCGCGCAGGTCACGCCCGGCAGGACATTCAGCCCCTCGACGACGACCCGGCGGCGGCGGTCGAAGGCGGCCATCATCGCCGCGACATCGTCCTGCGGCCCGTCGATCGCCGCAATCCCGGCGAACTGGCTCGGCGCGTTGACACAGGACCAGCAATTGACCGCCAGCTTGCGGATCTTGTCGGTGAGCTGGTCGGGCCAGATCGACCAGCCCATGCGCCAGCCGGTCATCGCCCAGGTCTTCGACCAGCCGTTCAGCACGATCAGCCGATCGCGGAGTTCCGGGAAGGTCAAAAGCGAGCAATGTTCCTCGCCGTCATAGGTCATGACGTCGTAGATCTCGTCCGACAGGATTGCCACGTCCGGATGATCGGCGAGGCCTTTCACCAGCTTCTCGATCTCGGCCCGCGGAGTCACACCGCCGGTCGGATTGGCCGGCGAGTTCAGGATCAGGAGCCGCGTCCGGGGGGTGATCAGCGACAGTGTTTCGTCGGCGGAGAAGGCAAAGCCGTTCTCCTCGCGCACCGGCACCGGCACCGGCGTCGCGCCGGTGTATTCGATCATCGAGCGATAGATCGGAAATCCCGGATCTGGGTAGAGGATCTCGGCGCCCGGCTCGCCGAACATGACGATCGCCGCATACATGGTCGGCTTGCCCCCCGGCAGGATCACGATGCTTTCCGGCGAGACCTCGACGCCGGTGGTCGTCAGCGTTCGCCGCGCCACCGCCTCGCGCGTCGCCAGCAGGCCGGTTGCCGGCGTATAGCCGTGGTGGCCGTCACGCAGCGCCTTGATCGCCGCTTCGACGATATGATCCGGGGTGCGAAAATCCGGCTGGCCGATGCCGAGATTGATGATGTCCTTGCCCGCGGCGCTGAGCGCCGTCGCGCGGGCGAGCACAGCGAAGGCGTTCTCTTCGCCGATGCGGTCGAAGCCTGAAATCGTATGAAGCATCGTGGTCTCTCGGAAGGGCGTGGCGCAAAACCGTGGCTCTCGACGCGCGTTCCCGCGCCGGGATTTGCGACCACTGCCTATGCCATGCCGGCGCCGAAGTCGAGTTGGAGCGCCTTGCTGCGGCAGGGACCGACGCTCCGCATCGCCTCACAGGCAGGCGCGGATCAGGTCGCGGGTGTTCTCGGCCGTCATCGTGACCGGATTGCCGCCGGTGCTGGGATCGCGCAGCGCCATCTCGGTCAGGCGATCGACGTCGGGATCGACGACGCCCAGCGACGTCAAATTGGCGGGGATGCCAAGCTCATCGGTGAGCTCGCCGACGAAGGCGTCGAAACCATCGAAACCGCCTGCGATGCCAAGATAGGCCGCCGCCCGTTCGATCCGCGCTTCGATCGCCTCGCGGTTGAAGGTCAGCACCGGCCGCATGACGACGGCGTTGGTGGTGCCGTGATGGGTGTGATGGAGGGCGCCGATCGGATGGGAGATCGCATGGATAGCGCCGAGACCCTTCTGGAAGGCGGTCGCGCCCATGGCGGCGGCGGCCATCACCTGGGCGCGGGCCTCGACGTCGGAGCCGTCGCGGAAGGCGCGCGGCAGATAGTCCTTGACCAGGCGCAGGCCTTCCAGGGCGATCCCCTGGCTCATCGGATGAAAATGCGGCGAGCAATAGGCCTCCAGGCAATGGGCGAAGGCGTCCATGCCGGTTCCGGCGGTGATCACCGGCGGCATGCCGACGGTGAGCTCGGGATCGCAGATGACCATCTGCGGCATCAGCTTGGGATGGAAGATGATCTTCTTGGTCTCGGTCGCCGTGTCGGTCAGGACGCCAGCGCGGCCGACCTCCGAACCGGTTCCCGCCGTCGTCGGCACCGCGATGATGGGAGCGATCACGTCGGCCTCCGCACGCGTCCACCAGTCGCCGATGTCCTCCAGATCCCAGACCGGGATCGACTGCCCGGCCATCAGCGCGACGAGCTTGCCGAGATCGAGACCCGAGCCGCCGCCGAAGGCGATCACGCCGTCATGGCCGCCGGCGCGATAGGCCTTTACCCCGGCGTCGAGATTGGCGCCGTTCGGATTCGGGTCGACCTCGGCGAAGATCGCCCGACCCAGTCCCGCTTCCGCCATCAGGTCGAGCGCGCGGGCGGTGACCGGCAGCTTGGCCAGGCCCCGATCGGTGACCAGCAGCGGGCGCGCGATGCCGGCGGCCGCGCAGGCGTCGGCAAGTTCCGCGATGCGTCCGGCGCCGAAACGGATGGCGGTGGGATACGACCAATTGCCCCAGAGCTTCATGGGTCAGGCTTTCTTCAGATGATAGGATTTCGGGCGGGTCACGCTGCGATAGCCGAGCGTCGACAGCGCCGCGCCGCGGCCGGTGTCCTTGCAGCCGGTCCAGCAGAGCGCCGGGTCGAGATAGTCGCAGCGGTTCATGTAGATCGTCCCGGTCTCGATCTGGCGGCCGATCCGCTCCGCCGCGTCGGCGTCGCGCGTCCACAGCGACGCGGTCAGGCCGAAGGGCGAATCGTTCATCAGCGCGATCGCTTCCTCATCGGACGACACCCGCATGATGCCGACGACGGGGCCGAAGCTTTCGTCGCGCATGACGCGCATGGAATGATCGACGTCGATCAGGATCTGCGGGGCGAGATAGGCGGTGTCGCCAGTATCGGCCGGAAACAGCGTCGGATCGATCAGCGCCTTCGCACCGGCGTCGATCGCCTCCTTCACCTGGGTCCGAACTTCGCGCGCGAAGCGGATATTCGCCATCGGCCCGAGCGTCGTTTCGGGGTCAAGCGGATCGCCGAGACGATAGGCTTCGACGATCTTGACCGCCTTCTCGACGAAGGCGTCGAAAAGCTTGTCGGCGACATAGATCCGTTCGATACCGCAGCAGCATTGGCCGGAATTGAACATCGCGCCGTCGATCAGCGTCTCCACCGCCGCGTCGAGGTCCGCGTCCTCGCGGACATAGCCGGGGTCCTTGCCGCCGAGCTCCAGCCCGACGCCGGTGAAGGTGCCGGCCGTGGCGCGCTCGATCGCGCGCCCGCCGCCGACCGAGCCGGTGAAGTTGACGAAGTCGAAGGCGCGTGCGCCGAGAAGCTCGGCGGTCGTCTCATGGGTGACGTGGATCGCCTGGAACAACCCGTCCGGCAGACCGGCGGCTCGGAACGCTGCCGCAAACCGGTCTCCGGCGAGGATCGTCTGCGTCGAATGCTTCAGCACCACGGCGTTGCCGGCGGCCAGCGCCGGCACGATCGTGTTGACGGCGGTCAGATATGGATAGTTCCACGGCGCGACGACCAGCACGAGGCCGAGCGGCTCATAGGCGATGAAGCGGCGAAAGGCTTTGGAATCCTCGATCACCGTCGGCGCCAGCGCATCCTTCGCCAGCGCGGTCATGTGGAAGGCGCGTTCTTTCACGCCGCCGATCTCGCCGCCGTAGCGCACCGGCCTGCCCATCATCCGGGCGAGTTCGGGGACGATCTCGTTGTTCATCGCCTCCAGCGCCGAAATCGCCCGGTCGACGATCGCGACACGCTCGGCGAGCGGTCGCCCCGCCCAGTCTTTCTGGGCCGTTCGCGCGGCCTGAAGGCGAGGCGCCAGCGCCGCCGCGTCCTCGGTCTCCCGGCGCACCAGAACGCTGCCGTCGATCGGCGAGATACAGGTCAGTTCGCTCATCATAGCCTCTCAGGCGCGCTCGAAGCCGCGCCGGACTTCCCAGTCCGTCACATGGAAATCATATTCGTGCTGCTCCCACCGGGCGGCATGCACATAATGGTCGACGACCTCGTCGCCGAAGGCCCGTCTCAGCATCGGGGATTGGTCGAAAGCCTCGGTCGCGGCGCGAAGGGTCGAGGGGACATGCCGCATTCCCTCGCGCGCGCCATAGGCATCCCCCTCGAAGGCCGGTTCCAGCGCCAGCTTTTCCTCGATCCCGGCGAGCCCGGCGGCGATCTGGCCGGCAAAGGCCAGATAGGGATTGAGGTCCGAGCCGCCGACCCTGCACTCGACCCTGACACCCTTGGTGCCGGCGCCGCAAAGGCGATAGCCGGCGGTGCGGTTGTCGAGGCTCCACACGGCCATGGTCGGCGCGAAGGTGCCGGCGACGAAGCGTTTGTAGGAATTGATGTTGGGCGCGAGCAGCAGGGTGACCTCGTCGGCGTATTGCAAGAGCCCGGCCAGATAGTGCCGCATCAGTTCCGACATGCCGTGCTCGGCGTCAGCGTCGTAGAAGGCGGGCTCGCCATCAAGGGTCTGAAGCGATTGATGGACATGGCTGGACGAGCCGGCGGAGGCATCGTTCCACTTCGCCATGAAGGTCGCCGCGCGGCCCTTGGCCCAGGCGATCTCCTTGACGCCGTTCTTGACGATGACGTGGTTGTCGGCGGCGGTCAGCGCATGATCGTATTTGACGTTGATCTCTTCCTGACCCGCCGAGGCCTCGCCCTTCGAGCATTCGACCGGGATGCCGGCGCCGTAGAGGCCATTGCGCACGGCCCGCATGACCTCCTCTTCCTTGGTCGTCTGGAGGATGTGGTAGTCCTCGTTATAGGCGCTGACGAGCGAGAGATCGCGATAGCCGGCGCGCTCGGCGGCCGCGAAACTGTCCTCGAACAGGAAGAATTCGAGCTCCGAGGCCATCGTCGGCCGCAGCCCGATCGCCTCCAGCCGGGCGATCTGGCGCTTCAGGATGGCGCGAGGCGAATGGGCGACCGGCGCGTGGGCGTCGTGGTCCTCCACGTCGCAGAGGACAAGCGCCGTAGCTTCCAGCCAGGGCACGCGGCGCAGCGTCGACAGGTCCGGCCGCATGACATAGTCGCCATAGCCCGCCGCCCAGCTCGTCGCCTTGTAACCCTCGACCGTGTTCATTTCCATGTCGGTGGCGAGGAGATAGTTGCAGCCATGGGTCTCCTCCCAGGCGCTCTCGACGAAGAACGCCGCGTGGAAGCGCTTGCCCATCAGCCGCCCCTGCATGTCCACCTGGACAGCCAGAACCGTGTCGATTTCGCCGCTCTGAACGGCCTGTTTCAGTTCGTCGAAGGTCAGTTTGCCGGGCATCGGTGAGACATGTCGCAGCTGGAGTGAGGGAGCCGCGGCGCCGATCGTGGCGCCGCGGCCGGGTGAGGTTCTTCCGACTCGCTACGTGTAGCGGTAGGGCTTGCCGGCCTTGGCCATCACGTCGTTGTACTCGCGGAAGATCTTCACCACACGGGCGGTACGCTCGCTGGTCGCGGCGATCTCGTCCCAGAACTTGATCGCCTCGGCTTCCACCGTCGCCCATTCCTCTTCCGGGATCGTGGTCAGCTTCAGTTTGTCGCCGTTGACACGCAGCTTGGCCTCGCCGCCCCAATACCATTGCTGGCGGAAGTAGTGGGAGGAATCCATCGCCAGCTTCAACAGCGTCTTCAGGTGATCCGGCAGCTCGTCGTACTTCTCCTGGTTGGCGAAGAACGAGCCGCACCAGGCGCCGGAGATGTTGTTGGTGAGGAAGTAGTTGGTCACGTCGGCCCAGCCGACGGTGTAATCCTCGGTGATGCCGGACCAGGCGATACCATCGAGTTCGCCGGTCTGCAGCGCCACTTCGACATCTTCCCAGGGCAGCGTCACGGGCACGATGCCGAAGCGGGTGAGGAAGCGGCCGGCCGTCGGGAAGGTGAAGATCCGCTTACCCTTCAGATCCTCGAGGCTGTTGATCGGCTCCTTGGTGGCGAAGTTGCAAGGATCCCATGAGCCGGCGGAGAGCCATTTGACGCCCTCGACCTCGCCATAGGCCTCTTCCCAGATTTCCTTCAGCCCGTACTGCTCGAACAGCACCGGCACGTCGAGGCTGTAGCGGGTCCCGAAGGGGAAATAGCCGCCGAACACCGAGATATCGACCGGCGCGGCGATCGAATCGTCGTCCGACTGGACCATGTCGATGGTGCCGCGCTGCATGGCGCGGAACAGTTCGCCCGTCGGCACGAGCTGATCGGCGAAGAACAGCTCGATTTCCATCTGGCCATTGGCCGCCTTGTTGAAGTCGTCGACCATGCCCTTGACGACGAATTCGGCCAGCGCCGGGCCGGCATAGGTCTGCAACCGCCAGCGGATCGGCGCGCTTTGGGCGTGAACGGCCGGGGCGGCGAGGGTCGAGGCACCGGCCGCCGCCGTCACGACGCCCGCCTTCTTGAGGAAATCGCGTCTGTTCGTCATGTCGTCGCTTCCTTCTGTTGCGGCCCGGTCAGGCCGGTTGCACGGGTTTCCGCCCGCCTGTTTTCGCCGGCCAGCGTGGTCAGCGGCCATTGGCGTAAGTGAATTCCGGCAGCCACAGCGCGATCTGCGGGAAGGCGGTGACGATGCCGAGGCCGACGATCATGATGCCGACGAACGGCCAGACCGAACGGTAGATATCGGACAGCGAGATTTCGGGCGGCGCCATCGCCCGCATCAGGAAGAGATTGTAGCCGAAGGGCGGCGTCATATAGGCGATCTGGCAGGTGATCGTGTAGAGGACGCCGTACCAGACGAGGTCGAAGCCGAGGGCGCCGACCAGCGGAATGTAGAGCGGCGCCACGATGACCAGCATGGCCGTGTCGTCGAGGAACATGCCAAGCAGGATGTAGGAAATCTGCATCATGATGAGAATCTGCCAGGGCCCAAGCCCCAGATCCTCGGTGAAGAAGCTGTCCAGCGCTCGCGACGCGCCGACACCGTCGAAGATACTGCCGAAGGCGAGCGCCGCCATGATGATCCAGAAGAACATGCAGGAGATGAGGAGCGTCTTTCGCACCGTCTCGTGCAGCACATGAAGGGTCAACCGACGCTTGACCAAGGCCGCGATCATCGCCGCCACCGCGCCGACGGCGGAGCTTTCCACCAGGCTGGTGACACCCATGACGAAAAGGCCGGTCATGGCGAAGAAGATGAACAGCGGCAGGATGCCGGCCTTGAGCAGACCGATCTTCTGCGCGCGGGTGATGTTCTCGCGCTCTTCCAGCGGCAGGACCGGGCCCAGCCTGGGATTCGCCCGGCAGCGGAGGTAGATATAGACGATGAACATCGCCGCGATCATCAGCCCCGGAAAGACGCCGGCGAGCCAGAGCTGGCCGACCGGCTGGCGGGCGATCATGCCGTAAAGAACGAGGACGACGCTCGGCGGCACCAGGATGCCCAGGGACGACCCCGCCTGGATAACCCCCGTCACCATCACCTTGTCGTAGCCGCGCCGCAGCAGTTCCGGCAGCGCGATCGTCGCGCCGATCGCCATGCCGGCAACCGAGAGCCCGTTCATGGCCGAGATCATCACCATCAGCCCGATCGTCCCGATGGCGAGGCCGCCGGCCGTGCCGCCCATCCAGACGTGGAACATGTGGTAGAGATCGTCGGCGATACCGCTCTCCGACAACATGTAGCCCATGAAGATGAACAGCGGCAGCGTGAGCAGCGGATACCATTTCATCAGCTTCATCACGGCCGAGAAACCCATCTCCGAACCGCCGTCGCCATAAAGAAAAAGCGCGGTCACCACCGCCACGCCACCGATGACGCCGAAGACGCGCTGGCCGGTCAAAAGCATGACCATCATGCTGGCGAACATGACGATGGCGATCATCTCGTAGCTCACGAGGCCGCCCCCCGCTCGGCTTCGTCCGGTTCCCCGCCACGCGGGTGATCGAGCTCGTCCTCGCGCGGCAGCCGCTCGACCCCGGGCAACACAATTCCCCGCGCTTCGGCGACGTTGCGGATCAGCATCGCAATGGCCTGAAGCAGCATCAGCACGATGCCGCAGACCATGACGATCTTGATCGGCGCCATGTAGGGCCGCCAGGACGAATAGCTCCGCTCGCTGTATTCCAGCGCATAGGCCGTGGATGAGATGCCTCCGTAGAGGAGGATGCCGAGATAGAAGATCAGGAGAAGGATCGTGACCGCGTCGACACTTGCCTGCGTGCGTGGTGACCAGCGCCCGTAAGCAAGGTCCATGCGGACATGGGCGCCCATCTTGAGCGAGTAGCCACCGCCGACCAGGAAATAGGCCACCATCGCGAACTGGGCCATCTCCAGCGTCCACAGCGATGGCAGGAAGAAGGTCTTGGTGATGGTCGAATAAAACAGGATGCCGATCATCGCGAAGATCGAATACATCGTGACGAGGCCCACCCAACCGCTCACCCGGTCGATGAATCGGACATAGGCGGCCAGCCGCCTCATAGCGCCGACCCCTTTGGCGCGTCGGCCGTGAGCGAGGCGTGGGCGCGCGAGACCCAGGCGGTCAGGCGTTCCGCAATATCGCCCACATCCTCGGGAGTAGCGATCAGGTCGTTGCGGATCTCGATCATCGCATTGGCCATCCCATGCGGAACCGCGTGGGCCGCCAGCGTGTGCATGACCCCGTCGGCCGGACCGTATGGCTCGTTGCGGCGTATGTCGAGCGAGCCGTCTGCGGCATCGAGGATGGCGTCGGCGAGGCGCCGGTCACTGTCGTGCAGGATACCGATTTCCACGGACCGCCGCTCGCCGGCATAGATCGGCGTGAAGGAATGGATCGTCAAAAGCACGGGGTTGGCATGGGTGGCGCGATGCCGCGCGACGGCCTGCGCCAGCGTCCGCTCGAACGGCCGATAGAAGCGTTCGACCCGGTCGGCCCGCGCCGCCGCGCTCAACCCCGTATTACCGGGAATCTCGTGGATTTCACTGCGGGCGGGAATGGCGTCGCCGGCATCCGGCGGCCGGTTGCAGTCATAGACGAGGCGCGACACGGTCTGCGCGACCAGCGGCGCGTCGAACATCTCCGACAGATGCCGTGCCACCGCCAGTGCTCCCGGGTCCCAGGCGGCGTGGCTGGCTTTCGTCGCCGCGCCGATGCCGAGATCGCCGAACTCGGCGGGAATCGCGTTCGAGGCATGTTCGCAGACCAGCAGAATGGCGCCGGCGCCGTCCGGATTGATCACCTCGACCGTTTGGGTGCGCGAGCCGTCGGACGGTTCTTCCAGCGTTGCGCTCCCTTCGGACAAGGCGTTACCTCTCGACTGGCTCTGAAACGATCATTACAGAGTTGCCTACCATGTCAAGCACGACCGGCCGCGAAATTCGTCGGCGGCGCGGCACCATGTTAGGAGGCCGGCGCGGATGGACGGGGAGCTTTTGAATGACGACGAGCGATGACCGGACGGTCGCGGAGCTGATCCGCGCCGCGTTTCCCGATCTGACCCGCGCCGAGCGGCAGTTGGCCGACGCCATCCTCGAGGACTATCCGATCTCCGGGCTCGGCAGCATCACCGCCCTGTCGGAAAGCTCCGGCGTCTCGACGCCGACGGTGCTGCGCATGGCGCGCAAGCTCGGCTTCGACGGCTTCACGCATTTTCAGGCGAGCCTGCGCGGCGAACTGAAGATGATGATTTCCGATCCCGTCGCCAGGCGCGAGCATTGGACCGACGAGCTACCGCACGCCCATATCCTCAACCGCTTCGCCGAGGCGGTATCCGACAATCTGCGCAAGACACTGCAGCGGATGGACGTGGAGACCTTCGACGCCGCGACGGCCCTTCTGGCGGACCCCGCTCGGGCGGTCTTCGTCGTCGGCGGCCGGGTCACCCGCTCGCTCGCCGACTATTTCTTCAGCCTGCTGCAGGTGATCCGCGACGGCGCGCATCTGTTGCCGCCCAACGCCAATATCTGGCCGCACAGCGTTTTGGGCATGAAGGAGGGCGACGTCCTCCTGATCTTCGACATCAGGCGCTACGAGCGCGAACTCCTGAGCCTCGCCAGGATGGCCCGCGCGCGCGGCGTGACCATCGTCTTGATGACCGACCAGTGGGGCTCGCCGATCACCACCCAGGCGGCGCACGCCTTTCATGCCCGGATCGAGGTGCCGTCGGCCTGGGATTCGACCGTCGTCCTGACCTACATGGTGGAGGCGTTGCTGGCCGGCATCCAGGCGCTGCACTGGGACACCGCGCGGCGGCGGATGAACGAGCTGGAAGGCCTGCTCGACGAAACCGCGATGTTCAAGAAGTTTACGTGAGGGAGAGGCGATGGGCGGGTTGACCGGCCTCTATCCCCTACCCTCGCGCTGGCCGCGGCGGCGGGCCTGAACGATCTCGGCGAGGATCGACAGGGCGATCTCTTCCGGCGTGATCGCGCCGAGATCGAGACCCGCCGGCGCCTTGACCCGGGCGAGCGCCAAAGGGTCGGCACCCTCGGCGGCCAGCGTCTGGCGCAGCGCCGTCATCTTGCGCCGGCTGCCGACGAAGGCGTGGGTGTCGGCCGCGATCCCCAGCGCGGCTGTCAGCGCCGCCTTGTCGCCCCGACCTTGCGTCGAGACAACGAGGAAGCGCCGGGCTTCCTGAAGACCCTCCACCGCGAAGCCGTCGATGACGCGGTCGGCGTCCGGCGTTGAGGGCCGATCCTCCGCCGGGGCCGCGAGGGTGACATGGAAGCCGAGCGGCCGCGCCTGACTCGCCAGCGCCATCGCAACGGGACTGGCGCCAAGGATCACCAGCGAGGGTTGCGGCAGGACGGGCTCGATGAAGATGTCCATGGTGCCCTCGCTCGGGCACATGTTCTTGGCGAAGCGCACGCCCTCGCGGCTTTCGCCGGGGCTGACGCCGAGTTCGGCGAGGAGGTTTTCCGGCTGCACCGAGACGAGCCGCGCCACCCCGTCGGCGAGCGCCTCGCGCGCCGCCTTCAGCACCGCGCCACGGGCGCAGCCGCCGCCGATCCAGCCGGCCGCGATAGTGCCGTCCGCACGGATCACCGCCTTGGCGCCGGCCTTGGCGGCGGTCACCGAAACGGTCCGCACGACGGTCGCCAGAACGAAGGCTTCCTCGGCCGCCTTCAGACGGGATATCAGGTCGATCACGTCGACATGGGCGGTCATCGCAAGGGGTCCGTCACAGTTTCGCCAGATAGGGTTCGAGATCGGCAAGGCTTTGCAGCGTGTGTGCCGGCGCATAGAGGTCGACATGGGGCAGCGCCGCCTTGATGCCTGCGGCCTCCGGCGCGTAGCCCTCCCAGCCGATCATCGGGTTCAGCCAGACGATCCGGCGGCAGCGCCGGGCAAGCCGCGCCATCTCGCGGCCAAGCAGCGCCGCGTCGCCGGTCTCGTAGCCGTCGGACACGATCATGACGCAGGTCCGCGAATGGATCACCCGCGCCGCGTGCCAGCGGTTGAAGGTCTGAAGGCTCTCGCCGATCCGCGTGCCGCCGCCGGCGCCTTGCGCCATCATCGACAGCCGGTCGAGCGCGCGGACGGGGTTCTTCTCCTTCATCGCGTCGGAGACATGGGCGAGCCTCGTGTGGAACAGGAAGGCGTCGGCCTCGCGAAACTCGTCCAGAACGCCGTGGATGAAGCGGAGAAAGACGCCGGTGTAGAGGCTCATCGAGCCCGACGCGTCGAGCAGCATGACCAGCCGCAGCGGTTTTTCCTTGCGGCGGCGCTTCACAAGGGAAATCGGCACGCCGCCATGGCTGATATTGCGGTGGATGGTGCGGCGAAGGTCGAGCCGGTAGCCACGCCGGCGGGCGAGATCACGGCGGGTGAGCCGCGTGCGCATGGTCCGCGCCAGCCGCGCGGCAATGTCGTGGGCCGCCGCGATCTGCGCCGGGTCGGCGATCTTGCGAAAATCGGTTTCGGCGAGATTGTCGGCGCGTGATGCGCCTTCCATGCGGCCGACGCCGTCGCGGTCCTCGCCGGGCTCGTCGCCGGCGGGCATCTGGTCCGGCGCCGTGTCGCCGCCGGAATTGGCCGCGTCGTTGCGCAGATTCTTCAGCGACGGGCTGTTGGCGGCTTTGGTCGAACCGGAGATCGCCGAGCGCGAGCGCACCCGCTTGCCGAGCCAGAAGGCGTCGAACAGGCCGTCGAACACCTCCCAGTCGGCCTTGCGCGCCGCGAACAGATGCTTGAAGGCCGCCCGCAGAAGAGCGGGCCGGTCACCATAGCCGGACGCCAGCAACATCGCCGCATCCTGGCCCTCGCTGAGGCCGACGGCAAAGGCATTGTCGCGCAGGGTGCGCAGAAAGGCCGCAAGCTTGTCGGCAACGCGCGCTGCCGCCATTTCCGGCTCGACCGGCAGAAGGGCGGGCGCGGGGCCGGCGGCGCTCACGCCACCTTCCCCAGCAGGCGCTCCGTCACTTCCCGCGACAGCCGCGCCTTGTCCTCATGGGTCTTCAACAGGCACATCAGCGTTTCGTGCACGGTCTCCGGCCGATCGGCGAGATCGCGCACGTCGAGCCCGACCAGCGCCGCCGCCCAGTCCAGCGTCTCGGCGACACCGGGAACCTTGCGCAGATCCTCCTTGCGGATGCCCTCGACCATCCGCGCGATCTGCAGCGACAGCGAGGCGCCGGCGCCCTCAACCCGCGCCATGATGATGCGGGCCTCGCGATCGACGTGGGGATAGTCGACATAGTGATAAAGGCAGCGCCGGCGCAGCGCGTCCGACAGCTCGCGCGTGCCGTTCGAGGTCAGCACGACATGGGGGATCGAGACGGCGGTGATGGTGCCGAGTTCAGGGATCGAGACCTGAAAGTCCGACAGGAGCTCGAGCAGAAACGCCTCGAACTCCTCGTCGGCGCGGTCGACCTCGTCGATCAACAGGATCGGCGGCTTTTCCCGGCGGATCGCGGCGAGGAGCGGGCGCTCCAGGAGATATTTTTCCGAGAATATCTGGTCCTCGATCTCGCCCGCCTTGCCGCCCGCGTCAACCTGATGCGCCTGGATCGCCAGCAATTGCCGCTGGTAGTTCCATTCGTAGAGCGCCGCCGACTGGTCGAGGCCCTCGTAGCATTGCAGCCGGATCAGCTCGGTCGAATGCACGGCCGCCAGCGCCTTGGCCACCTCGGTCTTGCCGACGCCCGCCTCGCCTTCCAGAAGCAGCGGACGCTTCAGAAGGTCCATCAGCGAGATCGCCACCGCCAGTTCGCCATCGGCGATATAGCCCGCCGCGGCGAGGCGCTCGGCGATCTGGTCGCGGGACAGACTCATGGCCGGTGCTCCGGTCTCCCCCGCGGCGCCGGCCGCGCGCTTATCGCGACGCGCGACGCCGCCATGCCTTGCCCTCTCACGACAGGCTCAACCGAGCGCGCCGAGGTCTTTCGCCGCCTTCCAGTTGCGCCAGAAGTCATGCGGCATCTGGATATGCGTCGAGCCCAGAAACGAAAAGGCGTCGTTGACGGCGTTGGAAAAGGCCGGTACGCCGCCGACATTCGGGCTTTCGCCGACGCCCTTGGCGCCGATCGGGTGATGCGGCGAGGGCGTGACCGTGAAATCGGTCTCCCAATGCGGGGTCTCGACCGCGGTCGGCATGAAGAAATCCATGAACGAGCCGGTGATGACGTTGCCGGTCTCATCGTAGCGAATTTCCTGACCCATCGCGATGGCGAAGGCTTCGGTCAGACCGCCATGGACCTGCCCCTCGATGATCATCGGATTGATGCGCGTGCCACAATCGTCCAGCGCGTAGAAGCGGCGGATCTTGTAGACGCCGGTGTCGACGTCGATCTCCATCACGCAGATATAGGCGCCGAAGGGATAGGTCATGTTGGGCGGGTCGTAATAGCTGACCGCCTCCAGTCCCGGCTCCATGCCCGGCGGCACCGAATTATAGGCCGCCCAGCAGATGTCCTTCATCGACATGGTCTTTTCCGGCAGGCCCTTCACCCGGAAACCGTCGATGTCCCATTCCAGATCGCCTTCGTGGACCTCGAGCTTGTAGGCCGCGATCATCTGCGCCTTGGCCTTGATCTTGCGCGCCGCCATGGCGATCGCCGCGCCGGCCACCGGGGTCGAGCGCGAGCCGTAGGTGCCGAGGCCGTAGGGCGCGGTGTCGGTGTTGCCCTCCTCGACCATGATGTCGTCGGCGGGAATACCGATTTCCGTCGCGATGATCTGCGCCCAGGTGGTTTCGTGCCCCTGGCCCTGGCTCTTGGAGCCGACGCGGGCGATGCCGGCGCCGGTCGGATGCATCCGGATCTCGCAGCTGTCGAACATGGCGATGCCGAGGATGTCGCAGTTCTTCGACGGGCCGGCGCCGACGATCTCGGTGAAGAAGGACACGCCGACGCCCATGATCTCGCGCGTCTCGCCGCGCGTGAAGGCCTCGCGCTTTGCCGCCTGCTCCTTGCGCAGGCCGGCGTAGTCGACCGCCTCCATCATCTTCTTCATGGCGGTGTGGTAGTCGCCGGAATCATATTCCCAGCCGAGCGCCGAGTGATAGGGAAACTGCTCCGGCTTGATGAAATTCTTCAACCGCAGCTCGGCCGGGTCCATGCCGAGCTTCTGGGCGAGAATGTCCATGCCGCGCTCGATGCAATAGGCGGCCTCCGTCACCCGGAACGAACAGCGGTAGGCGACGCCGCCCGGCGCCTTGTTGGTGTAGATGCCGTCGACCGCCACATGCGCCGTCGGAAAATCATAGGACCCGGTGACGATGTTGAAGAAACCGGCCGGCCATTTCGACGGATCGGCGCAGGCATCGAAGGCGCCGTGATCGGCGAGGACGTGGACGCGAAGCCCGGTGACCTTGCCCTCGTTCGTCGCGGCGATCTCGGTCGTCATGTGGTAGTCGCGGGCAAACGACGTCGTGGTCAGGTTCTCGATCCGGTCCTCGACCCATTTCACCGGCTTGCCGGTGACGATCGTGGCGACGGCGGCGCAGATATAGCCCGGATAGGCGCCAACCTTGTTGCCGAAGCCGCCGCCGATATCCGGCGCGATCACGTGGATCTTGTGCTCGGGAATCTTGGCGATCAGCGCCACCACCGTGCGGATGACGTGCGGTGCCTGGAAGGTGCCCCAGATCGACAGCTCGCCGGTGATCTTGTCGAAGGAGCAGACGCACTGACAGGTTTCCAGCGGCGAGGGATGGGTGCGGTGATAGGAGAGCATCTCCTTGATCGTCACGTCGGCCTTGTCAAAGGCGGCGTCGGTCAGTTCCCGGTCGCCCACCGTCCACTCGAAGACGTGGTTGTGGTGCTTGCGCGGCCCGTGCGCTCCCTCGGTCTTGCCGGCCAGATCCTCGCGCAGCACCGGCGCGTCGGGCGCCATCGCCTCGAACGGATCGATGACGACGTCGAGCTGCTCGTATTCGACCTCGACGGCGTTGATGCCGTCATCGGCCGCATAGCGGTCGGTGGCGACGACGAAGGCGACCTCCTGGTTCTGATAGAGCACCTTGCCGTCGGCCAGCACCATCTGGACGTCGCCGGCCAGCGTCGGCATCCAGGCGAGATTGACGCCCTTGAGATCCTCGGCGGTCAGCACGGCCAACACGCCCGGCACCTTCAGCGCCGCCTCCGTGTTGATAGAGACGACCCGCGCATGCGGATAGGGCGAGCGCACGAAATCGCCGTGCAGCATGCCCGGCAGCTTCAGATCGTCGACATAATTGCCCCTGCCCTGGGTGAAGCGCACATCCTCGACGCGCTTGCGCTTGCAGCCCATGCCTTCGAGATTGGCCTCGCGTTGTTCCCGCGTGGGTGCCATGTCGTTCATTGCGCGGCCTCCTGAAATTCGGTGCCGTTGATCTTGGCGGCCGCGTACTGGATCGCCTTGACGATGTTCTGGTAGCCCGTGCAGCGGCATAGATTGCCGGCGATGCCGAAGCGGATTTCCTCCTCGCTCGGCGTCGGGTTCTCCTGCAGCAGGCGATGCGCGCGCAGGATCATGCCCGGGGTGCAGAAGCCGCATTGCAGGCCGTGCATCTGCCTAAAGCCCTCCTGCAAGGCCGACAGCGTGCCGTCGGCATTGGCCACGCCCTCGATCGTGGTGATCGCGGCGCCTTCCGCCTGGACGGCGAACATCGTGCAGCTCTTCACCGACATGCCGTCGATATCGATGGTGCAAGCGCCGCAATGGGTGGTCTCGCAACCGATATGCGTGCCGGTGAGCTGCAAATTCTCGCGGATGAAATGGACGAGCAGCGTACGCGGCTCGACGAGGCCCTCGACCTCTTCGCCGTTGACCGTCATCGTGATGTGAGTCTTTGCCATCGTTTCCCCCTCAGCCGGCGCGGCCGGCGGCGCGGGTCAGCGCGCGCGCGACCATGATGCCGCCGACATGTTTTCGGTATTCGACCGGACCGCGCGTATCGGCGGCCGGCGACATGATCGCCTCGGCGGCGGCGGCGGCCTTTTTCAGCGTCGCGTCATCGAGATCGGAGCCGATGACCAGCCCGGCCGCCTCTTCGGCGAGCAGCGGCGTGTCGGACAGATTGGTCAGCCCGATCGCGCAGCTCGCCACCGTGCCGCCGTCCATCGTCAGCATGACGGCGGCGGCCGCCGTCGCGTAGTCGCCGACCTTGCGTTTCAGCTTCTCATAGGCGTAGCCATGGCCGTCCGCCGGCGCCGGAATCGCGATCGCCGTCACAATCTCCCCCGGCTCCAGCGCGGTCACATAGGCGCCCTGATAGAATTCCGCCGCCGCGACCTCGCGGGCGCCATCCGGCCCGTGGATCCGGTAGCGCGCGCCCAGCGTCATCATCAGCGCCGGCATGTCATTGCCCGGATCGCCATTCGCCACATTGCCGCCGATCGTGCCGCGATAGCGTACCTGCGGGTCGGCGATTAAAAGCGCCGTCTCACGAAGGATCGGCAGCGATGCGGCGATGGTGTCGTCGGCGAGCAGTTCGTGCTGGGTCGTCATCGCGCCGATCACCACCGTGTCGCCGTCGCGGCTGATGCCCTTCAAGGCGGCGATGCCGTGCAGGTCGACGAGATGCTCGGGCGCCGCGAGCCGCAGCTTCATCATCGGTATCAGGCTGTGGCCGCCGGCAAGAAGGTTCGCGTCTTCGCCGAGCAAAGTCAGCAGGTTGACCGCCTCCGCGACGGTCGCTGGCCGGTGATAGTCGAACTGACCCGTTATCATCGTTCCCCCCTTGTCCATTTTCGCGATAGGCGCGGGCATTTGCGGCGAGGCTGTTCCGCGGCTCGCGCGGCGGCAAGACAGCCGACCTCAACGCGTCACGAACGCCCGGATTGCGCACGAAACGCGGCTTTTGGCGCATGAACCGCGTCAGTCTTTATGACCTATTCCCGGCTTGTTGCAGCCGGGTTCCATGCCGGGCGATGCCGAGACGGGTCTTCAGTTCGGCGATCCTCGCCCGGCTCACCGGCACCTGGTGCGGCGTCAGCCCGTCGAGTTCGACGATACCGCCATCACCCGCCCGGCGCACCGAGGTCACATGGGGTATCGCCACGATGTGGCTGCGATGCACCCGTAGGAACTGGGCCGGGTCGAGCCGCGCCTCGGTCGTGGAAATCGACCACGGGCACATCCGCTCCCGGGTGCCGTCATGCACCAGCGTATAATGGGCGTCGGCCTTGACGCCGCGCACCTCCGCCACGTCGATGAAATGGGTGCCGTCAGGCCCTTCGACCGGCAGTCGTGTCACCGGCAATGAGCGATGTCCGGTTGCCGCGTCCGGCTGCGGCGATAGCGCGCGCGCGTCGGTCGGAGGATGGGTCGCACCAGCGTCGAGGACCTCGGCGGCAAACGCCGCGTCGCCGAAACCCGCCGGAGCAAAGGCATGGACCGCGCGCTGGCGCGGTTCCGGCACCAGCAGCAGCAGGAAGCCCGCGGCGACGACGAAACACAGCAGCGCGACGACCAGCGCCAGCACCTCGGCCGAGGCGACCAATCCGCCGGAATTGACGACCTCCAGGGAATCGAGCGGCTGCAATCGCATCCCGTACATCGCCGTATAGTGCATGCCGGAGACCGCGAGGCCGAAGGCGACGGCACTCAGCGCCAGCCGCCGGCCGTCATGCCGGGCGATCAGGATCCGCAAGCCGCCATAGGCCGTGCCGACCGCGATCAGGGCCGCGAGGCCGACCATGACGGGGTCGTGCTCAATGGCGAAATCGCCCGCCAGGCCGTGAATCCCGACATAGTGCATCGAGACGATACCGGCGCCGAGCAACAGTGCCGAGGCGATGATGCGCCCTTCCGACGGCTCACCGACGCTGACGAAGAACAGCGAAACACCGACGACCAGCGCGCAGATCAGAAACGAGACGATCGTCGGCAGGACGAGATAGCCGGTGGCCTGCGGAAGCGGCGCGGCCAGCATGCCGATGAAATGCATGGTCCAGATGCTGACGGCGAGGAACACGGCCGCGCCGGCGAGCAGCAGCCTGCGGGTCAGCCCCGGCGTGCCGCGAACCCGCGCCGCAAGGCTGAAGCCGGTGTATCCGCCCAGAATCGCGACCGCCAGCGAGAGGGCGACCAGATAGGGATTGTGCCCGTCGAACATCTTGATACCGGCACGCACCAGGCTTCTCCCGGCGCGCTTTCTCCTCGCGGAGAAGTCTATAATCGCCGGGGCGGCAATGACAACGTGCCGTTGCCGCCAATGTCCAGACGCCAGGGAGCCTGGCAATCGCGCATCGTCCCCGTCGCCGAACCTGATTCGGCGATCATGCTTTTGTCAGGTCGATGCGACGGAGCGACGATCAGCCGATTTCAGGCGACTTTCAGCTGCTCGCAAGCCCCACCAGCATCGCGCCGAGAGCGACGAGGTGGATCAGGATGAGTGCCCGATCGTTCCACAGCACACCGACCGCGAACCAGCCGATGAGCCCGACCACAAACAGATAGATGTTCCAAGGCGTCCACCCGAAGGCCGTCGCCGTATAGCCCATGATCTGGATGATCGACGCAGCCCATTTGATCGTAAAGGCGATCTGGCCGGTGTTGCGCGGTGCCGGTTCCGCGACGGCGTCAGACAGCACGGGTCAGCCCGCCATCGACGCGAATGTTCTGGCCGGTCATGTAGGCGGCGTCCTCCGAAGCGAGATAGGCGATCAGCGACGAGACCTCGCCCGCCTTGCCGTAGCGGCCCATGGGAATGCGGGCGCGGCGGTCCTCGGTCTCGGGCAGACTGTCGATAAAGCCGGGCAGGACGTTGTTCATCCGCACATTGTCGGCGGCGTATTTGTCGGCAAACAGCTTGGTGAAGGCGGCAAGCCCCGCCCGGAAAACGCCCGAGGTCGGAAACAGCGGGTCCGGCTCGAAGGCGGCGAAGGTCGAGATGTTGACGATCGAACCGCCGCCCTGCGCCACCATGAGCGGCGCGACGATACGGGTCGGCCGCACGACATTGAGCAGATAGACCTCCATGCCGGTGTGCCAGTCCTCGTCACTGATCTCCAGCACCGGCCCCTTCGGCCCGTGTCCGGCCGAATTGACCAGCACATCGACGCGGCCCCAGCGGTCCATTGCCAGATCGACAAGCTTTTGCAGATCCGCGACCGCCCGGTTGGAGCCGGTGACGCCGGCACCGCCGAGTTCGGCGGCCAGCGCCTCCCCCTTGCCCGATGACGACAGGATCGCAACCTTGTAGCCGTTGGCGGCCAGGCGCTTTGCCGCTTCGGCGCCCATGCCGCTGCCGCCGGCTGTGATGAGGGCTACTTTCGAGGTCATGACCGTTCTCCGTTGTCTTTATCCGGCGCCAGAATGGACCTCCTGCGGGGGCTTGACCAATCATGTCTCGTCGCGCGAGACTGCAGAATTTCTACTGCCTCAACAGGGACGTTCCCCGTGCGAACACCAAATCTGAACGCGCTGCGGATGTTCGACGCCGCCGCGCGACATCTGAACTTCCGGCTCGCGGCGGAGGAACTGAACCTGACGCAAGGGGCCGTGGCGCAACAGGTGCGCCGGCTCGAGGCCGATCTCGGGCAGGTGCTCTTCCACCGCAAGGCACGCGGCCTCGCGCTGACCGACATCGGGCGGAGCTACCACGCGCCCGTGCGTCGGGCGCTGGCGATCATCGATGACGCGACCCAAAAGCTGCGGCCGGAGACCGCCCGCATCACGCTGAGCGTCACGCCCTCCTTCGCGGCGAAATGGCTGGTGCCGCGACTGAGCCGCTTCGAAGAAGCCTACCCCGAGATCGATCTGCGCACCGTCGCCAGCGAACGGATCGCCGATTTCCAGCCCGACGGCGTCGACATCGCCATCCGCCACGGGCACCCGCCGTTCGAACGCGGCACACACAGCACGCTCCTTGCCCCACTCGATCTCTGCGCGGTCTGCAGCCCCGGATACGCGAAGTCAGCCGCCCCGATTGACCGGTTCGAGGATTTTACCGCGCACCGGCTGATCCAGGATAGCCATATTTTCTGGGAAACGCTGTTCGAGCGGCGCGGGACGACGGCCCGCCATCGCATCATGCAATTCAATCAGACCGCGCTCGCCATGGACGCGGCAGCCAACAGACAGGGCATTGCGCTGGCGCCGCGCCTGCTTGTTGCGGAGGAGATCGCGCGGGGCCGACTTGTCATGCTGTGGCGGGACGAAAGCGAAGATCAAAGCGGCTACCACATCGTCCACCCGATCACGGCGAAACCGAACCCCGCCAGGGACGCCGTGATCGCGTGGATCCTCTTTGAGGCCGGCGGAACCGACGATCTCAACCCATCGCTATAGCTTGGGCGGACGATCCGATGGCGGACCGTAAGCGTTCGCGGCACGGCGTGAGGCGGGTTGGGGATAGCACAGCGAAGAACGCCTGCCGGTGCCAAAGCGACCGCCGGTTCGCTCATTCGGACCGCCATGCGCCATTGCCGCGGCGCCGATCCATTTTCGTATCGGATTGATGGCGAGGCGAGGACGTGCCTAATATCACCGGTCGAGCCTTTCTGGAGCCTGCCGTGCAGCGACATCCGACTGTCATCGACGGATGTTACCGCACCGGCGCTCCCATTGGGGAAGCGACTGGTTTTCGTCGACGCCCGTGTCGACGCGCTTTGAGAGGGTTACCCATGATGACATCCCGAACATGCACAACGGCGCTCGCAACCGTTCTGTCCCTGTCGACCAGCCTTGCCTTCGCGCAGTCCGGCGACGTAGCGATGTCGATGGACGACCTCGTCGCGGCGGCCAAGCAGGAAGGCCAGTTGACGACCATCGCGCTGCCGCACGACTGGTGCAATTACGGTGAGATGATCGAAGGCTTCAAGGCGAAATACGGCCTCGAGGTCAACGAGCTCAATCCCAATGCCGGCTCCGGCGACGAGATCGAGGCGATCAAGGCCAACAAGGGCAACACCGGCCCGCAGGCGCCCGACGTCATCGATGTCGGACTGTCGTTTGGGCCGTCCGCGATGGCCGAAGGCCTGCTGGCTCCCTACAAGGTCTCGACCTGGGACGAAATTCCGGAGGATGCCAAGGATGCCGACGGCCATTGGTACGGCGACTACTACGGCGTCCTGGCCTTCCAGGTGAACAAGGACATCATCGACAATGTGCCCACCGACTGGGCCGATCTGATGAAGCCGGAATATGCCAACGCGGTCTCGCTGGCGGGTGACCCGCGCAGCTCGGCCCAGGCGATCCAGTCGGTCTACGCGGCCGGACTCGTGGCCACGCCCGACGGCGGCGGCGAGGCGGTCGGCAAGGCCGGCCTCGACTTCTTCAAGAAGCTGAACGAAGCGGGCAATTTCGTGCCGGTCGTCGGCTCGACCGCGACGCTGGCGCAAGGGACAACCCCTGTGCTCATCCATTGGGACTACAACGCGCTCGCCTCGCGCGATACGCTGAAGGGCAATCCCGCAACGGAAGTCGTGGTACCGAAGTCGGGCGTCGTCGCCGGCGTCTACGTCCAGGCGATCAGCGCCTTCGCGCCGCATCCGAACGCCGCCAAGCTGTGGATGGAATATCTCTACTCGGACGAAGGTCAGTTGACCTACCTGAAGGGCTATTGTCACCCGATCCGCTTCAACGCAATGTCGAAAGCCGGCAAGATCCCGCAGGAGCTTCTCGACAAGCTGCCGCCGGCCGAGGCCTACGATGCAGCGAAGTTCCCGAGCCTCGACGACCAGAACGCCGCCAAGGCAGCGATCACCGGCGAGTGGGACAGCGTCGTCGGCGCCACCGTCCAGTAGCACGCTCGATGTTCGGACCGCCGGCGACGCCGGCGGTCCGTCCGGTCGCGACACGGACGACAGCGGGGGATCATGGCGTCTATCGTCGATGCAGGGACGACCGGCTCGCGAACCGCGCCGGCCGCGGGACCGTCGCGCAGACGACCGCCACGTTCGCTGGCCTGGCTCGGCATCGTTCCGTTCTTTGCCTTCGCGCTCCTGTTCCTGATCGGGCCGACGGTCTATCTGGTCTTCGGCGCCTTTCAGACGCCGAGCGGCGCGCTGACCTTCGACAATATCATCGGCCTCTTCACCCCGCAGATCATGGCGGCCTATTCGATCTCGATCCAGGTCAGCCTGGCCTCGGCGGCGTTCGGCGCGCTGGTCGGCTTCTTCATCGCCTACGCGATCGTCCACGGCGGCCTTCCGGGCGGGATCCGGCCGACTGTCGTCACCTTCGCGGGCGTCGCCTCGAATTTCGCCGGCATCCCGCTCGCGTTCGCCTTCCTGGCGACGCTCGGCCGGCTCGGCCTGGTCACATTGTTCCTGAAGGATACGTTCGGCATCAATATCTACACGCTGGGCTTCAACCTGTTGTCGTTCTGGGGCCTGACCATCACCTATCTGTATTTCCAGATTCCGCTGATGGTGCTGATCATCACCCCGGCGCTCGACGGGTTGAAGAAGGAATGGAGCGAGGCCTCCGAGATACTCGGGGCATCGCGCTGGCAATACTGGCGGATGGTCGGGCTGCCCGTGCTGACGCCTTCGATCCTCGGCTGCTTCCTCCTGCTCTTCGCCAATTCCTTCGGCGCGATCGCGACCGCATATGCACTCACCGGCTCTTCGCTCAACATCGTGCCGATCCTGCTCTACGCGCAGATCCGCGGCGACGTCCTCTACAACCCCAATCTCGGCTACGCGCTCGCCTTCGGCATGATCGTCATTACCGGCTGCTCCAATGTTCTCTATCTATGGCTGCGCGCCCGTGCCGAGCGGTGGCGGCAATGACAAACTCGCGGATCGCCCCCTTCGCCATCGTCGCCATCGGCGCGCTGTATTTCTTCTTGCCGCTGGTCGCCACTTTTGAATTCTCGCTATCGATGCTGCGCGGAATCTGGAGTTTCGAGGCTTACCGGGTCGTCTTCGACGATCCGCGCTTTCGCGAGACCTTCGTATTTTCCGTCGTGGCCGCGCTCGCGACGATCGTCCTCGGCGCGCTTCTCGTCGTGCCGACGGCCTACTGGGTGCGGCTGAAATTCCCCAGGCTGAGGCCGCTCGTCGAGTTCATCACCCTGCTGCCGCTGGTGATCCCGCCGATCGTTCTCGTCTTTGGCTATCTCAGGCTCTACAACTCGTCGTCTTTCCTGCCCTTCACCGACAGCGCCCTCGGCACCAATATCCTGCTCACCTTCGGCTATGTCGTCCTGTCGCTGCCCTACATGTTCCGCGCGGTCGATACTGGCATGGCGGCAATCGATATCCGCACTCTCACCGAGGCCGCCGAGAGCCTCGGCGCCAGCCGCCGCACGACCCTGCTCAAGGTGATCCTGCCGAATGTCCGCGCGGCAGTCCTGTCGGGGGCGTTCCTCACCTTCGCCATCGTCATCGGGGAATTCGTACTGGCGAGCCTTCTCAACCGGCCGGCCTTTGGCCCCTATCTCGCACTGATGGGCGCCAACCGCGCCTATGAGCCGGCGGCGCTCGCGGTGATCGCCTTCGCGGTCACCTGGGCCTGCATGGCCTTGCTCCAAATCGTCGGCAGCCAGGCTCCCGGCCGCTCCCGCTCGGGCCGATCGCTGTTCAAATTGGGAAGGCGCGCCGTCCGATGAGTTTTCTCCAGATCTCGAACGTCTCGAAGCGCTTTGGAGCGAATACCGTGGTCCGCGACTTCGACCTTGGCGTCGAGCGCGGCGAGTTCGTCTCGTTTCTCGGTCCGTCCGGTTGCGGCAAGACGACGATGCTGCGGATGATCGCGGGCTTCGAGACGCCGTCGGCCGGCAACATCGTGATCGACGGCGAAGACGTGACCGACACCCGGCCCAACCGCCGGCGGATCGGCATGGTGTTCCAGGCCTATGCGCTGTTTCCCAACCTTTCGGTCGCCGACAATGTCGCCTTCGGCCTCAAGGTCGCCGGCCGCCCGAAATCCGAGATCGGCCCCCGCGTCGCGGAAATGCTGGCGCTGATCAAGCTTCCGCATCTGGCCGAGCGCTATCCCTACCAGCTCTCCGGCGGACAGCAGCAGCGCGTCGCGCTCGCACGCGCCCTGGCGCCGAGCCCGCGCGTCTTGCTGCTCGACGAGCCGCTTTCGGCGCTCGACGCGCAAATCCGCCTGTCGCTGCGGGAGGAAATCCGGGCGCTGCAGCGCGAACTCGGCATCACCACGATCTTCGTCACGCACGATCAGGAAGAAGCCCTTTCGATCTCCGACCGGATCGTCGTGATGAGCGACGGCCGCATCGAACAATGCGGCGCGCCCTTCGAGATCTACAATCGGCCGGCCAGCCGTTTCGTGGCGAGTTTCGTCGGCACGCTCAGCCTTCTCGACGGCGTCAGGGAGAGCGGTTCGACGGTCGCGGTCAACGGCACGTCGGTGACGCTGGCCGAACCGCCGCGAGGCGCGACGGGAACTCCGGTGACGCTGGCGCTGCGGCCCGAGGCGGTGAAGCTCGAACCCTCGCCCGAACGGATCAACCGGTTGAGCGCGCGGGTGGAGGACACGCAATTTCTCGGCTCGGTGGTGCGGCTGAAACTGTCGGTCGCCGGCGGCATCATCCTCGCCGACACCTTCAACCGGCCAACCGCGCCGCCGCCGCTACGCGGCGCGGTCGTCGACCTCTACTTCTCGCCGTCCGACGTCTTCGCGCTGAAGCCGGGCGCGGCGCCGGAACCCGCGACAGCGGCCTGACCGCCGTCCCCGAGCCTATTCGCCGCCAACCGCGACCCCTCGATCACTCGCCGAGGGTCCGCTTGCGTTCCTCGAAATCGTCCTTGTCGATCTCGCCGCGCGCATAGCGCTCCTTGAGAATATCGTGCGGCGAGCGTCCGCCCTGCTGATTGGGCGCCTGGGTCGCCGGCCACGTCCCACCGCCGAGCCAGCGTACCAGGAGGACGATGAGGCCGATCACAATGGCCAGAAACAGGATCATGAAGAACGGACCGAAGATCATGCCGTACCAGCCTCCATCCCAGCCCATATGCGGGCCATAGGCGTAGCGATAGGATTCCGTCTGCTGCGCCAGGGCCATGCCCGGCAGTAGGGCGACGGCCGCGACCGTCGCCGGAATGAGTGTATGTCTGATCATTGCGCTGCTCCTTGGTTTGGCTGGGGCGGCGCGCGCAGGCGCGCGCCGCCGTTCCATTCCGGAACCATGAAACCTTCCAGCGACGGCCGCCTTGACGCGGATCAAACCGGGCGCAGGCGCGGGTCTTCCCCTTGCTGTGCCGACCCGTAATCCCCAACCAACCCCGCCAGGCCCTCGCGATAGGTCGGATAGCGGAAAGCGTAGCCCGCCGCCTTGATCTTGGCGTTGGAAACCCGCTTGTTCTCGCCGTAGAAACTGCGCGCCATCGGCGACAACTCGGCCTCGTCGAACCCGGTTTCCGGCGGCGGCGCGACGCCTGCGAGTTCGGCGGCGTGGGCGACGACGTCCTGTGGTGGCGCCGGCTCGTCGTCGCTGACGTTGAACACACCGCCGAGGCGCTGGCCGGCAAGCAGCGCCAACGCCCCGGCGATATCGTCGACATGGATGCGGTTGAACACCTGGCCGGGCTTCACCAGCCGCTTGGCCGTCCCCCTGGCCAGATTGACGAAACCGTTGCGGCCCGGCCCGTAAATGCCGGAAAGCCTGAGGATCGTCAGCGGCACGCCGCGCGTTTCCGCGACCTTGCGCCAGGCATCCTCCGCCGCGACCCGCGCCGTGGAGCGCTCGGAGACCGGCCGCGTTTCGCTCTCCTCATCGACCCAGGCGCCGTCATGGTCGCCATAGACGCCGACCGTCGACAGATAGCCGATCCATCGCAGATTCGGGCTGCCATGGGCGATCTCGTCGGCATACCAGCGCAGCACCGGGTCGCCGGCCCGGGCGTTGGCGCCGCCGACGGAAGCGCCGGCCGGGGCGGCATGGCCGGGCGGGATCGAGACCAGGAGGTGCGTGGCGCGATAGAGCGTCGAGGCGATGCCGTCCGCCGGATGCTCGCCATCGAAGACGAAGGGCTTCAGGCCATGCGCGGCCAAGCTTGCCGCCTTGTCCCTGGAGCGGACGGTAACGCCGGTGACCGTCTTCCTGTTGAAAATCGCCGGCTCGAAACTCTCGACGAAGCGCGAAGCCGAATAGCCGTGACCGAAAACGAAGAGCCGCATCCGAGATGGATCGGATATGTCCGTCATGCCGCTCGACCTTTGACACGCGGATAATGCCGGCCAGCCGGAACGATCTCGTCGACCTCGAGCCGACCGATCCTGAGACGGCCGATATCGGCGGACCCGACCTTTGCCCGACCGATCGACAGCCGGCCGATCGCGAAGGCGCCGACCGCGATCGCTCCGACGGCGAGCGCGCCGATCGCCAGCGCCCCGACCGCCCCAGCGCCGATCGCCTGGCGGCGGCGCAGCGCGTCGGGCAGGCTGTCGCCGGCCCATTGCAGCGAGTGCCGGGCCTGCTCGACGCTCATTCTGCCAGCCTTGACCGCGGTTTCGCCGGCCGTAACGGCGGCATCACGCACCGTCTCGGCCGACTGCCTCGTGTTCCTGCCCCAGCGCATGCCATTCGCTCCTGACGTTCGGATTGCCTTCGCTATCGAGCGCGCCGACGCGTTCACGCAAGGCGTCGGCGCGATCCAGGCGGTCCAGCGCCCAGATCGCCATCGCCCGAACCAGCGGCGCTGGGTCCCGCAGAAGTCCCCGCACCAAGGGAGCCAGAGTCGGATCACCGGAATTTCCGGCCGCGATCAGGCAGTTGGAAACGAACTTGTCGCGACCGATCCGCTTCACCGGCGAACCGGAAAACAGCGCCCGGAAGCCAGGATCGTCGAGGGCGAGCAGTTCCGCAAGGCGCGGCGCGCGCAATTCGTCGCGCGCGATCAGCTTGGCCTCGCGGGCGCTCGCCGCGAACTTGTTCCAGGGACAGACGGCAAGGCAGTCGTCGCAGCCATAGATGCGGTTGCCCATTGCGGCACGGAACTCGCGCGGGATCACCGCCCTGGTTTCAATGGTCAGATAGGAGATGCAGCGCCGCGCATCGAGCTGATAGGGCGCGGGGAAGGCGTCGGTGGGGCAGATGTCCTGGCAGGCGCGGCAAGAACCGCAAAGGTCCCGGCCCGGCGCGTCGGCGGGAAGCTCGAGCGTGGTGAAGATCGAGCCGAGGAACAGCCAGGAGCCATGTTCCCGGCTGACCAGATTGGTGTGCTTGCCCTGCCAGCCGAGTCCGGCGATCTCGCCGAGCGGCTTTTCCATCACCGGCGCGGTGTCGACGAAGACCTTGGCGTCGTGGCCGCTGGCGGCGCCACCGGCCCTGGCGATCAGCCGTGAGGCCAGCTCCTTCAGCCGACCCTTGATCAGTTCGTGATAGTCGCGGTGGCGGGCATAAACCGAAATCCCGCCGCGATCGGGCCGCGACAGGATCGCCAGCGGGTACTCGTCCGGCGCATAGCTCAGGCCCAGAACGACAATCGAGCGCACTTCGGGCCACAGCGCCTTGGCCGAGCGGCGCCGCGCCGCCGTCTCCGGCATCCAGTCCATGGTGCCGTGACGGCCCTTGGCGAGGAAGTCGTCGAGCCGCGGACCGGCCGCAACGTCGCCGGTGCCCGGCGCGATGCCGACGGCGTCAAAGCCGAGACGGCGCGCGTCCTCCCGGATGAAGGATTTCAGGCGGTCGGGCAGATTGGCGGGTTCGGCGACCATGCTTCACTTATAGCCGAAGCCTGCGGCAGGCGGGAACCGCCGCGTCGCTCAGAAATCCAGTTCGCCGTAATGATGCACCGGCGGCAGGCCGCGCACCCGCTCGCTGAGCAGCGGGCGGAAGGACGGCCGGGATTTCACCCGCATGTACCAGTCCTTGGCTGCCGGCTCGTCCTCCCAGGGGACCTCTCCCAGATAGTCGAGGATCGACAGGGCGGCGGCCGCCGCCAGATCGGCATAGGACAGCTTCGGCCCGGCCAGCCAGTCGCGGCTTTCGGCCAGCCAGCCGAGATAGCGCAGATGATGCTTGAGATTGGCCCGCGCGGCGCGGATCGCCGAGGCGTCGGGCGCGCCGCCGCCCTCCTGCGGCGACATTTCCAGCTTGAAGACCCGTTCGCGCACCAGATAGCGCGTGACCTCGCCGTCGAGCTTGGACAGGAACCATTCGGTCAGCCGGCGTGCCTCGGCCCGCTCGATCGGCTTTTCCGGCAACAGCCGCCGGTCGCGCTGGAAGACGCCGCGGGTCTCGTCGAGATATTCGCCCACCACCGTCGCGCCGACGATGGGCGGGCCGTTGTCCTCGATCATCACCGGCAGCGTCGCAGCCGGATTGAGGGCGAGGAATTCCGGCCGCTTTTCCCAGGTCCGCTCCTGCAGGAGTTCGGCCCGCTCGCCGTATTCGCCGAGCGCCAGCCGCACGAAGCGCGAGGCGGCGGACATCGGATGATGGTGAAGCTTCAGCATGGAAACGGGTCGGGAGCTCTTGCGTGGGGTCGCCGGACACGGCCGGCGGCGCCGGGCCGTGATGATGTCGAAACACGCGCCCGGCCGATCGGGCGCTCGCGTGAACCAGGATTGTCGCAGGCCCGCGTCAACGAACCCTGAACAGCCTTTCGTCGGTGCTTGCGCGCCACATAGCAGCATCCGTGCGGCTTGCAAGATGTTGCAATCCGCAGCCGAAGGGGGTCAAAGCGCTGCGGGTCATGTCCCGCGCCGCGCTTCCATGCCCGTGCGCATCCCTCACCCGGACCTGCATGGAAAGCTTCGCATCAGCCTTCCCGCCTAGATCAGAGATTCCTCAAGGACGACGCTTTATGGAAATCGGGGCCATCATCGACGCGGTCATTCTCGGCATTACCGAGGGTCTGACGGAGTTCATCCCGGTCTCCTCGACCGGGCATATCCTCTTGCTCGGCCATTTCCTCGGCTTCCAGTCCACTGCCCGGAGCTTCGAGGTGCTGATCCAGCTCGGCGCGATCCTGGCGATCCTCGCCGTCTATTTCGCCCGGCTGTGGCAGCTCTTCATCACGCTGCCGTCGAGCCCGAGAAGCCGGCGCTTCGTCGCCGGAATCGTGCTGGCCTTCCTGCCGGCAGCCTTTGCGGGCGTGCTGGCGCATGATTTCATCAAGACCGTGCTGTTCGAGACGCCGATCGTCATCTGCGTGGCGCTCGTCGTCGGCGGCATCCTGCTCCTCGTCGTCGACCGGATGCCGCTCAAGGTGCGCTATCACGACGTGATGGACTATCCGCTTTCGCTGTGCCTGAAGATCGGCCTGTTCCAGACCCTGGCGCTGATCCCCGGCACGTCGCGCTCGGGCGCCACCATCGCCGGCGCGCTATTGATGGGCACCGACAAGCGATCGGCGGCCGAATTCTCGTTCTTCCTGGCCATGCCGACCATGGTCGGTGCCTTCACCTACGATTTGATCAAGAACGGCGATCTCTTGTCGCTCGACGATTTCGGCCTGATCGCCATCGGCTTCGTCATGGCGTTCCTGTCGGCGCTGGTCGTCGTCCGCGGCCTGCTCGACTTCGTGTCGCGGCATGGTTTCGCGCCGTTCGCCTGGTGGCGCATCGCGGTGGGTCTGGCCGGTATCGTGGCGATCGTGGCGATCGGCTAGCGCCGAACCAGGGCTTGGACGCCGGCTGGCGTCCCGGCCTTGCGCGATCCGGCTCAGACGAACTCGCTATCGTCGGGCGTCAGGCCACCGGCCTGCGGCTGCGGCGTGGTGAACTGGCCCTCGGGGCGAAACCGGACGAGATAGGTCGGCAGGATCGCGTCGATCGTATGCCCCTTCAGCCCAAAGGCGGCGAGGTCGCGGCCTTCAGCGATGGCCTGCTCGGAGACCACATTGTCGTGCCGCAACTGGCGGACCTGGTCCTCGGTCAGCGGCGCACCGGGCAGAAATCGCATGGCCCTCGCCATCGAAGCCGCGGCGCCGAACGGGATCGTCACGAAGCGCCGCTTGCGGCCGATCACACCGAGCATCTCCTCCATCATTTCCCGGAAGGTGAGAATTTCCGGCCCGCCGAGTTCGTAAACGCGGCCGCCCGCCGCCTTACCGTCCACCGTATCGGCGATCGCCTCGGCGACGTCGCCGACATAGACCGGCTGGAAACGGGTGTGGCCGCCGCCGATCAGCGGCAGGACCGGCGAAAACCGCGCCATCTGGGCGAAGCGGTTGAAGAACTGGTCTTCCGCCCCGAACACGATCGAAGGCCGGATGATAAAGGCGCCCGGGATCGTCTCGAGCACCGCCTGCTCGCCGGCCGCCTTGGTGCGGGCATAGGCGGAGCCGGAGGACGCGTCCGCCCCGATTGCCGATATCTGGGTCATTCGCGCACCGACGCCACGCGCCGCCTCGGCGACCGCCCGCGCCCCGAAAGACTGCACCGCCTCGAAATTCTGACGGCCGCTTTCGGCGAGAATGCCGACAAGATTGATCACATGGTCGGCGCCAGCCACCGCCCGGTCGACCGACCAGCGATAGCGCAGATTCGCCTGGACCGGCATGATCTGGCCCATATTGCCGTTGGTCTGCAGGTGATAGGCCAGATCCGGCCGCCGGCAGGCGACGCGGATGCGGTGACCGCGGCGGGCCAGCGCCCGCGTCACATAGCGGCCGAGGAACCCCGAACCGCCGAAGACCACCACCGTCTTGCCCGTGTCGACCGCCATCGTTCCCGCGCTCCTTGCTTCGCGCCGTGTCGCCGGCCGGTAGCCCGCGCGCAATCGGCTTCGCCTTGCCTCATAGCCGGTTCGCCCGCCAAGGTGAAGGCGCCAAAGCACCGTCGCTTTCCCGTGGTCGTCCGCGCCGGGCAGCGCCGATCGCGGCGCGAAAAAATCCGCGTTGACAGCGGCGGGTCCAGCTTCTAATTGTCCGCGCCGTGCCCAGGTGGCGGAATTGGTAGACGCGCACCGTTCAGGTCGGTGTGTCGCAAGGCGTGAAGGTTCGAGTCCTTTCCTGGGCACCATTTCCCTATTCGAGAATCAGGCTCCCCGCCTAAGCGATCCCATGAAGACTCGGCCGGCGCCCCGGCAGGGCATTCGTCTGGGCGTATCGCAGGGCCTGGAGGCGGGCGTAGGGTTCCCAGTTCGCGAGCACTTTACGCGCCGCGTCGGAAATTTCGAACTCGCCACATCGCGGGCACTGCACGACGGCGACATGCGCTGCCTCGACCTCGCCCCGCTCCGCCGGTCCATCACAGATGATGCACTGCATGATTGCTCGCCTCCCGGCCTTCGATGAGGCGCCATCCTGCGCCTTCGATCTTGGAAATGGAATAGCGGCGCGGGCTCGCCCCACCTCGTGACCGCGGATGCCGACGAGCGTCCGTCATCGCCTGGTTCGGATGAAAAAAG
>NZ_JADDXW010000023.1 GCF_017183135.1 Aurantimonas marina
GGGAAGCCGCGTCCCCGCATCGCCACACGCGACGGCGATCTGATCTTCGGGCGGATGTCACGCGCGGTGGCCGCAGCTCGACGGTCGGCCACGTCTCTCTCCCCAGAAGGGGCCAACCGTTACGCCATCGCGACCGAGCCGTTCCGTGGCGTGTTTTGCACCATGCCAGACCCTGCCGGGGTCTGGTCCGCATCCCGGAAAACTGCCCCGTCGCCATTGTCGGGTGCCATTCACGGCCAATATAGGCCTCGGCGTGCGGTCGACGTGCTGCTTGGCAATAAAGCCGGTCATGAATCGGCGGAGTATCCGGTGAGGGTTTCGTGGACGAGACGCTATCTGTTCTTCTCATTATGGCCGGGTCCGCCCTTGTCGTGGTGATCATCGTCGATGCCATCGGCGGCTTCTTCCGCATCGGCGCCAGCGCGGGGATATTGACCCGCCCTTTCGAGGAACTCGTCAGTCGGGTGGTCCTGTGGTGGGTTCGGCGATCCGGGAATCGGAACCAGCTGAATTTGCTGGGGGCGTACTGTGTTGCCACGCGAACCGTCGTCAGCGTGACGATGCTGTGGCTCGGTTGGAGCCTGCTCTACGTATCGTCCGAGGAGGCCGTTGTCATCTCATCGTCCGAGGAGATCGCAGGAACGCTGGAGCGGTTCTATTTTGCCGGCTATGTCGTATCCACCTTGGGTCTGGGAGACATCAAGCCCGGCAACGACACCTGGCGCATGGTGACGACATTCGCCTCGCTCTCCGGTTTCATGTTCCTGACCTTCGTGGTCAGTTTCATGGTGACGATCGCCAGCCAGATATCGCAACGACGATCGGTAGCTATGGCCATCATATCGGCTGGGGATAGTCCCTATGACGTGCTTGACCGCTATCGCAACGGCGACACCGTAGATATCAGCCCACTCGTCAGCATGATCGCACTGCCGGTTATAAAGTCAGCCGAGGCCAGTACCAATTTGCCGCTCCTGCATCGCTTTCACACGTCGGACACGGTGGCATCCTATGCCGTGGCAATCGCCCGGCTCAATGAGACGTTGACGATCCTGGAGCATGGCTGCAAGTCTGATCCGGGCCCCCAGATCGCGCTGGTGCGACACGGGATCGACATGATCGTCGACTCGCTGCCGGGTGAATGGCGAGACGACGCGGTAGCAGCGCCGCCCGCACTGAGGCCACTTCGCGCCTCTGGACTCATCTGCGCGTCCGATGAAGCGTTTGCCGATGCGATGACACAGGAGCGTGTGCGGTACCGCCGCGACAGGCTCAAGAACATGGTGGCGAGCCTCGGGTTTTCCTGGGACCGGGATGTCTACCGGAACGCTGGGGACCGCGTTCTGCCGTAACGGTTTCCGGCTGGATGATCTACTCCCGCGAAACTGGGTCATTTTGAACCGGAGTTCCCGCGTTGGTGGCGTGCCCTGACTTGGTAACACCTAATTGGAGAAATTCCGGAGGTTTGCTCAGGGCTGGCGAGCCCTATCACGCCAGCGGCCCCTGCGCTGGCAGGCGGTTCCGTTCGAAACCGGGTTGGAATTGCGTCTATCTGATCCAGCCTAAGTGCTGCGAATGGCGCAGTACCGACGTCACGCCTCCGGCCATGTGACGAAACAGCCGACCGAAACCATTTAGGAGGTTGAACGGGACGGCCACGTGGCAGACTTCCGAGTGGAGTAGGCAATTTCAGGCACCCAGCTCGCATAGGCGCTCGTCGGACAGTGCGCTCCAAGAGCAACCTCCATCCAAGCAGGAGGCCTGTTGGTTGATCGCGGCGAGGCGTACTCCCCATTTCGCATGCAATGTTGGCCCCTTTGCGCATTTGCGGCCGAGCTGAATGCTTGGAAAACCGGCCGGCAACTCCTCATCCCGCCCTAGCCATGGAGCAGCAAGACACGGGCCGCCAGGGACCGGCGGATATGATCGCGCGCGACCTGTTCGGCTACATCCGCATCGCGTGCGGTAACCGCTTCCACGATGGCCGCATGTTCGCGGCAGGCTTCGGCATGGCGTCCGGGGACGGAGTAGGTCGTGGGACCGAGCAGGGCAATGGCGTCCTGCATTTCCTGCAGCGCCGCATCAAGATAGTGATTGCGGGCGGAGGCGTAGAGGGTGTCGTGGAAGCGATGGTTGAGGTCGGCGGCCAGATCGCTCGCTTCGGGAGCGACGGCCGCGAACCGAAGCGCGACATCGGCCAGCACCTGATGCTCAACCGGTGCGCCGTGTTGCGCCGACAGACGCGCGGCGGCGCCCTCGAGGATTTCCCGCATGGCGTAGAGCTCGAACACTTCCGCCGATCCGAGACGCCGCACGACCAGCCCACGACCGCTCGCCGGCTCGACCAGGCGCTTCGCCAGAAGCCGGCTGAACGCTTCCCTGACGGGCGTCCGGCTGACCTTCAGCCGGTGTGCCACTTCTTCCTCGCGCAGCCGATCTCCCGGCCGGTACTGTCCGGCGCGGAGCGCCTCCCGCAAGGCATCGAAGACATACTGCGACAGGCCCTGCCGATTGCCTTCGCGCGCGCCGGAAGCCGGTGACCCGGCTGCTGTGACCATGGCTTCGCCCTTCTCAATTCGCCGCCGACGGCGCTATGAATAGCATGCGGCGGTTGACCTGTGTATCGACTTGTGTTTTTTCGTATACAAATAAATACGAACCAATTTTCGATGGACTGGGGCGGCCATGGCGGACTGGAACAAGCGCTGGGACGTGCTCGTGGCGGGCGGCGGTAACGCCGCCCTTTGCGCGGCGATCGCCGCCCGGCGGGAGGGGCGTTCGGTGCTGGTGGTGGAAGCCGCGCCGAAGTTTTATCGCGGCGGCAATACCCGGCACACCCGCAACATGCGCTGCGCCCACGATGCCGCGACCGAGACGCTGTCGGGTCCCTATGGCGAGGCCGAGTTCTTCGACGATCTGATGCTGGTCACCGCAGGCAACACCGACGAGAGGCTGGCGCGCCTGATGATCCGCGAATCGAAGGCGATGCTGGACTGGATCCAGGAACAGGGAGTGCGCTTCCAACCCTCCCTGGGCGGCACGCTGAGCCTCGGCCGCACCAATTCCTTCTTTCTCGGTGGCGGTCGTTCGATGCTGAATTCGCTCTACCGGACGGCGGAACGGCTGGGTGTCGTGGTCGCATATGGTGCGGAGGTGACGCGCCTCGACATCGAGGACGGCGTCTTTCGCTCCGCGACGGTGACGACGCCGGAGGGAGAGCATCGCATCGTCGCGACGAATTTCGTTGCCGCCTCCGGCGGTTTTGAAGCCAATCTCGAATGGCTGAAGGAAGGCTGGGGCGACAAGGCGGACAACTTCCTCATCCGTGGCACGCCCTACAACAAGGGAACGATCATCCGCATGCTGCTTGAAGCGGGCGTCGAACAGATCGGCGATCCGACCCAGTGTCATGCCGTGGCGATCGACGCGCGGGCGCCGAAATTCGACGGCGGCATCATTACGCGGCTGGATTGCGTCGTCTTCGGCATCGTCGTCAACCGGGATGGCGCCCGCTTCTATGACGAGGGCGAGGACATCTGGCCGAAGCGCTACGCGATCTGGGGTCGCCTGGTCGCGGCGCAGCCCGATCAGATCGCCTACATAATTTTCGATTCCCCATCGCTGGAAAAGTTCATGCCATCGCTGTTTCCGCCGGTCATGGCCGGATCGACCGGCGAACTTGCCGACAAGCTCGGCCTTGATCGGCAGGCCCTGCAGGAGACGGTCGCCACGTTCAACGCGGCGGTCGAGGGTGGCCGTCCCTTCGACCATACGACGCTCGACGGCAACCGGACGCGGGGCCTTGAAATCGACAAGACCAATTGGGCCCAGCCCATCGAGACTGCGCCGTTCTATGCCTATCCGGTGCGGCCCGGCATCACCTTCACCTATCTCGGCGTGCGCGTGAACGAACAGGCGCGGATGAAGATGGCCGACGGCCGGCCGGCGCCGAACATGTTCGCGGCGGGAGAGATCATGGCGGGCAACGTCCTCGGACAAGGCTACGCGGCCGGTATCGGCATGACCATCGGCAGTGTCTTCGGGCGGATCGCCGGACAGGAGGCGGCTCGCAATGCATAGGACCGATGCCCTTGCCGAGGCCGATCGGCTAATGACGGTCTGCAATTCCTGCCGCTACTGCGAAGGCTTGTGCGCGGTATTTCCGGCGATGGAGATGCGGCGCGACTTCCAGGACGGCGATCTCAACTATCTGGCCAATCTCTGCCATTCCTGTGGCGCCTGCTATTACGATTGCCAGTTCTCCCCGCCGCACGAATTCGCGGTCAATGTGCCCAAGGTTCTCGCCGAAGTCCGCAACCAGTCCTACGAGCAATATGCCTGGCCACAGGCGTTTCGCAGGGTATTTGCGCGCCACGGCCTGGTTGCGGCATTGCTCGTGGCGCTATCAGTCGCACTCTTCCTGATCGGATTGGTAGCTTGGAACGCGCCGGGAGCCCTGTTCGCGGCGCATCTCACGGACGAGAATTTCTATGCGCTGATGCCGCACAACGCGATGGCGCTGCTCTTCGGCACGGTCTTCCTCTTCGCGATCTTTGCCCTCGGCATGGGGGCGCGCAACTTCTGGCGTGACATCGGTGAACCGGCCGCGACGCTTGCCCAACCGGCCGCCCTCGGCCGCGCGGCTCATGACGCCGGCACGCTTCGCTATCTCGATGGCGGCGGCGAGGGCTGCATGAACGAGGACGAAGCGCCGACCGATCGCCGCCGAATCTACCACCACCTGACCTTCTACGGTTTCATGCTCTGCTTCGCCGCAACATCGGTTGCGACGCTCTATCATTACGTCTTCGGGCGCGTGGCCCCTTATCCCTGGTGGGACGTGCCGGTCATCCTCGGCACGCTGGGCGGAATCGGGTTGTTGATCGGCCCCGCAGGTCTTCTCGCAGCGAAACTGCGCCGCGACGAGGCGCTGCAGGATGGTAGCCGGTTCGGCATGGATACGGCGTTTCTCGCCATGCTGTTCCTCACCGGCCTGACCGGGCTCCTGCTGCTCTTCCTGCGCGCGACCCCGGCCATGGGCGTTCTGCTGGCGGTGCATCTCGGCTTCGTTCTGGCGCTATTCCTGACGCTGCCCTATGGCAAGTTCGTCCACGGTATCTACCGCTACCTGGCGCTGGTCCGCTATGCCCGGGAGCGCAAGGCGCTTGAGCAGGAAGCCGCCGATGCCGAGGCCTGAAAGCGCGACCCGGCGGGGCAGACAACTGTTCACGCTGGTTGTCGCAGCCCTCGGCGTCGGACTTTTCTGGCTCCTGGATCTGCCGCTGCCGTTCCTCTTGGGGCCGCTCTTCGCCTGCCTCGTCTTCGCAATAGGAGGAGCGGGGCTTGCCGATTCCGGCCGGATCGGCGTGTTAATGCGCACTGTGCTGGGGGTCGCGGTCGGCTCGTCGATCACGCCGGACCTTTTGAGCCGCCTTCCCGGGATGGCGTACTCCGTCGCCCTCGTGCCACTGTTCGTCCTGATCATCGGTCTCGTCGGTTATCCGTTCTTCCGCCGCGTCTGCGGCTTCGACGGGCCGACCTCCTACTACGCCGCGATGCCGGGCGGGTTTCAGGACATGGTGATCTTTGGCCAAGAGGCCGGCGCGGACATTCGCGCCCTGTCGCTCATCCACGCCACACGGGTGCTGTTGATCGTCACGCTCGTCCCGTTTCTGATGACGTCGATCTATGGCCAACCGCTTGCCAACGCGCCGGGCGCCGCGCTGGCGGATATTCCCTGGCGTGAACTCGTCCTGATGGCAGTTGCCGCCCTGGTCGGCTGGAAGGGTGGCGAACGCATTGGACTGTTCGGCGCCTCGATCATCGGGCCGTTGGTCGTCGCCGCGGCGTTCAGCCTGCTGGGCCTCGTCGAGCACCGCCCCCCGGCGCTGGCGATCCTGGCGGCGCAATTCTTCATCGGTGCCTCGATCGGTGCCAAATACACCGGCGTCAGCTGGCGCGAGTTGCGAGTCGACGTGATGGCGGGCGCTGCCTTCTGCGTGCTGCTCGCCGTGGTCGCGGCGATCTTTGCCGAAGCCGTGGCGCTCGCCGGCTTCGCCCCGGCCGTCGAGGCGCTATTATCCTTCGCGCCGGGGGGGCAGGCCGAAATGGCGGTGCTGACGATCATCGCCGGTGCGGATCTGGCCTTCGTCGTCACCCACCATGTCGCCCGCATGGTGGTGGTGATCGCCGGTGCGCCGGTCGTGGCGCATTTTCTGAAATGGAAGGATCGTGAGTGAGAATCGCCATTCTCGACGACTGGTCCGGATCGGCGCTCGATTACGCTGACTGGAAGAGCCTCTACGCCGCGATCACGGTATTTTCCGAGCCGTTCGGCTCAGCCGAGACGCTGGTCGCTGCTCTTCGTCCGTTCGACGTGCTCTGTCTGATGCGCGAGCGCACGCCGCTTCCGGCGGCGGTCATCGAAGCGTTGCCGGCGCTGAAGCTGATCGTGACCACCGGCGCGCGCAACAATGCGATCGATCTCGTGGCGGCGCGGGCAGCCAGGATCACGGTCTGCGGCACCCGCTCGCGCAAGACCACGACGGCAGAACTGACGCTGCTTCTCATCCTGGCGCTGTCGCGCAACCTGATCGGCGAAGCCGCGCGACTGCGCGGGGGCGGCTGGCAGGGACCGCCGGGCCGCGACCTTGATGGCCTCCGGCTCGGCCTGATCGGCCTGGGGACCGTCGGCGCGCAAGTCGCCCGGTTGGCGCAGGTTCTTGGAATGCAGGTGAGCGCCTGGTCGCGGAATCTGACGGACGCCCGCTGCGCCGAATGCGGGGTGAACCGCGCGGCGTCACTGGCCTCCCTGATGGCCGAAAGCGACGTGGTCTCGGTCCACCTCGTGCATTCGCCGCGAACCGACCGCCTGATTGGGCCGGACGCGTTTGCCGCGATGCGGGACGGTGCCGTCTTCGTCAACACCTCCCGCGCCGGGATCGTCGATACGCCGGCGCTCCTTGCCGCAATGCGCGCCGGACGACCAGCCAAGGCCGGGCTCGACGTCTTCGACAGCGAGCCGCTACCGCAAGGCGATCCGCTTCGCGCGGCCTTCGCCGAGTTCGGCGACCGTCTGCTCGCCACGCCGCATCTCGGCTATGTCACCGACAAAACCTGGCGGCTGTTCTACGGTGACACGGTGGAGGCCATTGCCGCTTGGCAGGCCGGTGCGCCGATCCGCAAGCTCTGACGAGACGGGGCTGGGCGTCAACGGCTCCAGACAGCGCCCGGCACCATCAACTGACCTTTCGCCAGCAGGCGCGCAGTCCGCAGCAGCCCGGCCGAGCGAAGGTCGAAGCCGTCTGATCCGTGGGTGAAATCAGCCGCGACCTCGATGTTTCCCGAGGGATGCTCGATGGTGAGCACGGCAGGCCCTTCGACCGGGCGCTCCGCCAGGCCGTCGGCGACGGTCCCGGGCACCAGGGCGCACGAGGCGAGGCATTGGGCACCGGTGACGGCCATCGACGGATGACAGTTCCACGGCATGAAATAGCGGGCCGAGATCGTTCCACCGGAACGGGCGCTACTGAGCAAGCCGAATTTGGGCATCACCGATTTCGACACGTCGCCGAGCCCCATCCGTCGTCCGGCTTCCTGTCGGATCGGCTCCATACGGGTGTAGAAGTCGCGATTGGCGTCGAGTTCCTCGGCGCTCTCCTCGCCGGTCAGGCCGAACGCGTCGGCCCGCGCGATGACGATGGGCATCGCCACATCCATGCAGGTGACCTCGATCCCATCGATGACGTCGCGCAGATTGCCCGTCGGCAGCAGGGACCCGCAGGTCGATCCGACCACGTCCATGAAGTTGAGCGTTACCGGCGCCGCCGTTCCCGGCACGCCGTCGATGCGCGCGTCGCCGTCATACTCGACGAAGCCGTCCGGCGTCTGCACGATCGCCTCGATCCGCGCTTCGGTATTGACGGCGCGGATGCGCACCGGCGTTTCAGAACCCTTGATGTCGACCAGCCCCATCTCGATCGCGGCGGGGCCGACGCCGGAGAGGATGTTGCCGCAGGTCGGCTTGAAGTCGACCAGGCCGTCGAGCACCGAAACCTGGGCGAAGAAGTAATCCACTTCGGCCCAGTCGTCTTCGGACCGGGACAGCATGGCGACCTTGGTCGTCACCGCCGCGCCGCCGCCGATTCCGTCGATGTTGAGCTTGTGACCCGAGCCGACGGCCGCGACCAACACCCGCGCCAAGGTCTCGCGGTCCCCGGGAAGATCCTTCCGCGCGATATAGGGGCCGCGGGAGGTCCCGCCGCGCATGAACAGGAAAGGAATTTCGGTCTGCCGCATGGAGGCTACCTCAAGGGCCAAGGGAGATCGACGGCCGATTGCAGCCATCCACTCGGGAAATTCAGCGACAGGGCGTTGGCCAGGAAGGTGAAGAAGACCATCGCCACCGCCGTCAGGAGCAGTGTGCGGGTCCAGCTGGCTTGCGCCCGCACCCGCAGAAACACCAGGAAGAAGACCAGCGCGCCCAACCAGAAACCGACTAGGGCGGTGATGGCGACCAGCGCCGCGATCCAAAACGCTCCGGCCCAAGGACTGCGAATATCGTCCTCGCCGACATGATCGCCGTGGACCTCGTGATCGAAGATCGCCGGATTGGCGTTCTCGCCGAGCACCAGCACCCCGAGCAGCAGCAACGCGAATAGACCGGCGACAGCCGCGCTGCCCATCGGGAAGACCGCCCCCAGAAAGGATTGGCCGGCCGCATCCCAGATCGCATAGGCAAAGATCGCGAGCACGAGGGCGGCAAACGCGATCTGCGGCCCGCGATCGGTCAACGGCGCGCGCCCAGAAACCGAGATGGCCGTCGCCGAGGCATCTGCAGGAGCCGGCGCGCCGGTGTCGTCGACGCGGTTGCGCACGCCGAACCAGATCGACAGTGCCGTCAGCGCGCCGATGATCAAGACGCCCGGACGACTCAGGAACTCCCAGCCGTAGAATTGCACTGCCTGGTAGAGGTAGGTTTCGGCCTGCGGCGCCAACACGAAGCCGATCAGCATCGCGGGGCGCGGCCAGCCGAAGCGCTTCATCAGAACGCCAAGCACGCCCAGCACCAGCAGCGCCACCAGATCGGCCAGATCGCGCGTCGCCTGAAAGGCGGCGAAGGAAATCACCGCGATCATGAACGGGGCGAGCAGCGGAAACGGAATGGTCGTCAGCCGCGAGATCGGCTGCGCCAGCGCGATGCACAGCCCTGCGCCGATGACATTGGCAAGGGCAAGCGACCAGATGATCGAATAGGTGATGTTGAGATCGGAGGTGACCATCGAGGGGCCCGGCTCGATGCCGATCAGCACCATTCCGCCGAGGAACACCGCCATCGACCCGGACCCGGGAATGCCGAACAGGAGGGTGGGCAGCAGGGCGCCGCCTTCCTTGGCGTTGTTGGCGCTTTCCGGAGCGATCACGCCGCGGATGTCGCCTTGGCCGAACCGCGAGGTGTCCTTCGTCGTCTGCACCGCGTGGCCGTAGGCGATCCAGTCCACGACCGAGCCGCCGAGGCCGGGGATCGCGCCGATGATGCAGCCGATGCCGGCGCAGCGCAGGCTGAGGAACCAGTGGCGCATCCAGTCGCGGACGCCCTCGAACCAGCCGGCCCCGAGAGAGGCTCCACCGGTGATCGACTGATTGCGGCGCAGCAATTCGGCGATCTCTGGAAAGGCGAAGAGTCCGAGGCCGACCACGACCAGCGGCACGCCGTCATAGAGATAGTCGAAGTCTAAGATCATCCGGAATTCACCGGTGGCTGGCGCACCGCCGACGGAGCCGAGCACCAAACCGATCCCGCAGGCAGCCAGCCCTTTGGCAAGACTGCGACCGGCGAGCACACCGACCATGGAGAGGCCGAACAGCGACAGCATGAACAGTTCGGCCGAGCCGAAGGCGAGAATGATCGGCCGGGCGATCAAAACGAAACCGGTCAGGACGACAGCGCCGAACAAGCCGCCGAAGAGCGAGGAGACGAAGGCGGCCGAAAGGGCACGCGCCGCCTGACCCTGCTTGGCCAGCGGAAAGCCGTCGAGCACTGTGGCCTGGCTGGCGCTCGATCCGGGAATGCCCATAAGGACAGAGGCAAAGGTATCCGAGGTGGGGATGACCGCGATCAGGCCGATCAGCATGGCCAACGCGGTGACCGAGTCCATGCCGTAGAGAAACGGGATCAGCAGCGACAAGCCAGCGATGCCGCCAAGGCCGGGAAAGACGCCGATCGACAGGCCGAGCACGACGCCGAGCAGCATGTAGAGCATGTGTTGCCACGTCAGGAGTTCGGCGAGCGCCGAAACGAAGACGTCGAACATGGCGGTGACCTCCCAGAGCCGCGTCGGAATCGGGGTGGACGACTCTTAGGAGCCGCCCACCACCCCAATCAGGGGGTCAGTCGTCGCTCAGCTTCACGTTATATTCCGAGCCCAGCATGTCGACGACCTGGCTGCGCAACTCGGGCGAGATCGTCGTGCCCTTTTCGAACAGCGCCTGTGCCGCCTTGCCGGTCACCTGCTCATAGGTGCCGAGTACGGGCTCCTTGGCCGACTGGTATTCCGGATCGGCCTTCATCTGTGTGACGGCATCCTGATAGGCCGCGACGATGTCCTCAGGTGTGTCCTTGGGCAGGAATACCATCTTCTGGGCCGGAAAACCGGCGGTAAAAAAGGCGAAATAGGCATCGAACTCCGGACCCGACGGCGCTTTACCGGTCAGCATCTCGTAGGCTTCGCCGAAATGCGGCAGGTCGGGAAAGGTCGGATCGCGGACGAGATTGCCGTCCTCGTCCAGTGCGCCCCAGGAGAACAGCGGAACCGCCTTGCCCTCGTCCACCAGCGGCTGCACGTTCTTCAGATAGGCCGAAGACGTCTGGTAATCGATGTTGACCTCGCCGCGCTCGAAGGCAAGGCGTCCGTCGCCGCGCCCCTTGAAGCCGAAGACGTGCTGGACGTCGAGGCCCATCATCTTGAAGCCGAGCAGCGGAACGAGATCGAGCGAAGTGGCGCCTTGGCTCGCATAGACCAGCTTCTGGTCCTTCAAATTGCCGATGTCATTCGCGGTCGGCACCAGTTCGGGAGAAGCATAGACGACACCGCCTGTCGGCGCGGCCAGGACGATCTTCCAGTCCTTGTATTCATAGCGGACGCGTGGATCGCCCAGAAGATACGGGAACTGGGTCGAGCCCGACGTGCCGAGGATGGTCAGGCCGTCCGGCTTGGCGCGGCTGGCGAAGAGGTTGGTCCCCTTGGTCGAGCCACCGCCGGGCTCGTTGACCACGACAACCGTGGGGTTGCCGGGCAGATATTTGGAGAAGAACGGCGCATTGAACCGCGCCCAGGTGTCCGAACCGCCGCCCGGCGAGAACGGGATGATCCATTCGATGGTCTTGCCCTCGAACGAGACCTGAGCCGAAGCCGGTCCCGACATGGTGAGGGCAGCGAGTGAAGCCGCGATCGCCAGGGTCGCGCGGCGCGTGAAATTGTTGACTGTCATTGGGTCCTCCCAGACCGTTGCATTGATAGTCGAGATCAGATGACGGTATCCCGCGCTCCGTGTCTTTTCTCCCATGGATCTGCCGGCGTCGTCTAAATCGCGGGGCCAGCTTGATCCGGGTCTGTTTATTCGCGCAACCTGTCTGAACCCTGTCAAGGTCCGGAGAACCATGCGAATTGTTCTGATCGAAGACAATGAAATGCTCGCGCGCGGGATCGCCACTGCGCTGCGCGATCTCGGACATGCCGTGGACTGCCTCTCGGACGGCAACGAAGGCGCCACCTATCTCGCCACCCAGGGCACAGACGTCGCGATTGTCGATGTCAACCTGCCGGGACTGAGCGGCTTTGAGCTGGTCCGGGCACTACGCCAACGCGGGAATTCAACGCCGGTGCTGATCCTGACGGCGCGGGGCGAGACAAACGATCGGATCACCGGGCTGGACGCCGGCGCCGACGACTATCTGGTCAAGCCGTTCGACATGGCCGAGCTGATTGCCAGAATCCGCGCACTTGCGCGGCGGCTACCAGGATTGCGGCCCGTCGAGGAAACGCTCGGCCGGCTCCGCTTTGACCACGGCGCGCGGCAGTTGTTCGGGCCGCAAGGCCCCATCGAGCTCGCGCGACGCGAACTCGCGCTGTTCGAGTACCTGCTCCAGAATTTGGGGCGTGTGATCGCGAAGGAGCGGATCGGCGAGGCCTTGTATGGCGTCGGCTCCGAGATCGAACCGAATGCGGTGGAACTGGTGGTCTCGCGCCTCCGGCGCAAGTTGCAGGAGACAAACGTCGAGATCCGCACCGCCCGGGGGGTGGGTTACATGCTCGATGCCGGCAACACCGCTCGATCATGATCCGCTCATTGCGCTCGCGGCTCTTCCTGCTGATCGTCTTACCGCTGGTCGTCGTCGCCGGCTTCGCCGCCGTGGCTCGCTATGTGATGGCCGAGCGGACATCGCAGGTGCTCTACGACAATACTCTCCTCGCCGTCGCATTGGCGATCTCGCGCGACGTCGTGCTCAGCGAGGGCGATCTCCTGTCCGAGCAGCTGTTGGAATCACTGACCCAGACGCTCGGCGATGCCATCTACTACGAGGTCACCGGCCCGGGCGGCCGTTTCGTCACCGGATACACCACGTCGCCGCCCTTGCCCGCGGCGCAGGAGATCGCAAGCGGCGTCCCGACCTTCTTCGATGCGCAGTATTTCGACGCGTCCGTCCGGGCGGTGGTTCTCCGCGAATTCATCTCCGAACCGCAATTCGGCGGTTGGGTGACGGTAAAGGTCTGGCAGACCGTCCGCCAGCGCGACGCGCTGAGCCTGCAACTGGCTATGGAGGCGTCGACCCTCATGGCCGTAGTGATCGTCGCCGCAGGAGCGTTCGTCTGGTTCGGGATCAACTTCGGCCTGCGGCCGTTGCTGCAGCTGCGCGAAGCCGTCGAGCGGCGTTCTCCTGACGATCTCAGCCCGATCCGGCGCTCGCTTCCGCGCGAGGTCAAAAGCCTCGTCGCGGCGATGAACGCCTTGTTTCGGCAGCTCTCGGATGCCTTTGCCGCCCGCGATGCGTTCATTTCCAGCGCCGCGCATCAGTTACGCAATCCGATCGCAGCCATTCTGGCGCAGGTGGAAGCGGCGGAGGCCGCCCCTACGGATGCGGATTTGCGCAAAAGGGTCACTGAAGTCGCAGCGGCAGCACGGCGGACCGCCCGCCTGACCCAGCAATTGTTGTCGCTGGAGTGGGCGCGCGGCAGCAACGCACGGGTCGGCGCGCAGACATTCGACCTCGGCGAATTGGTCGCCGAGAGGTTGCGAATACGGGCAGCCGACGCATTGCGCCGTGGGATTGACGTTTCGCTGGAGGTGACCGGTCAGCCTGTCCCAACGTCGGGCGATCCGGTTCTGCTCGGCGAGGCGCTCGAGAACCTTCTCGATAACGCCATCCGATACGGCTGCCAGGACGGTGGTGCAGTGCGGGTCGAGGTCGGGTTCGAGCCGGGATTTGTTCGTCTAGCCGTCGAGGATGACGGTCCGGGTGTGCCGGTCGACCAGCGGGACCGCATCTTCGAGCGGTTCCAGCGTGGTGTCGACGACGGGGTGGAAGGCTGCGGACTCGGCCTGGCAATCGTGCGGGAAATCGCCGAGCGGCACGGTGGCAAAGCTTGGCTGGCCAATACACAGGGCGGAGCGCGGTTCGTGATCGAATTGCCCATCACGGCAGCCGCCGCGTAATGCATCGGTCGAGCGGACCCCGTCGGCTAGCCGTCGGTGACAGCCGTCACATGGATCAACTTCGAATTTTATGGAGTAAAGTTAACTTCATTGAAAAAATGAAAATCTAGTGCGAGCAATTTTCTCAATGTCTCCAGGGTGAGGGCCTTCCTCCCGTTGCCGTTGGCCGGAGAATTGATCCGCAGTAAGCGGATTTCGGCTGACTATTCTTGTCAGCCGGCCAGGGTCTCCGGCACCAGATCGTTAGAGGGTTCGGCTGCGGGGCCCTTGGGTGCCTTCACACGGAAAACAACAAGGTAAAGCGCCGGTATGAAGAGGAGTGTGATTAGGGTTCCCGCGATGATGCCGCCCATCATCGCGTAGGCCATCGGCCCCCAGAAAACCTCGCGCGAGATCGGGATCAGCGCCAGACTTGCCGCCGCAGCCGTGAGCAGGATCGGGCGTGCCCGCATTGTGCTGGCCTCGAACACCGCATTCCAGGGAGGAACGCCTTCCTCGCGCAAGAACTCGATCTGATGGACGAGGATGATCGAGTTGCGGATGAGAATGCCGACGAGCGCCAGAACGCCCAGGATCGCGACGAAGCCCAGCGGTGCCCCTGACGGAATTAAGGCTGCGACGACGCCGATCAGGCCCAGCGGTGCCGCGCTGACGACAATGAGCGTCGCCCTGAAGCTCTGCATCTGGATCATGATCAGCGTCAGCATGGCGACGAGCATCAACGGCACGACGGCGGCGATCGGTCCCTGGCTTTGGGCGCTCGATTCCACCGCACCGCCGATTTCTACCGTGTATCCGGCAGGCAGGCTCTCCTGGAACGCGGCGATCTTTCCGGCGAGGTCCGCGACGATCGTCGCGGGTTGTGCCCGCCCGAGGATCGCCGCGCTGACCGTGACCGTCGGGATGCGCGAGCGCGAGTAGAGGATCGGGTCTTCGTAGCTGTAGCCATAACTGACGAGGCTCGCGAGCGGGATTGCGGCACCTTCGGAATTCGTCAGCTGCAGGTTCTCGATCGCCTCGATGGAGTCGCGGTCCGACTGGCGGCCGCGCGCCACTACGTCGACCAGATAGATGCCGTCCCGGACCTCCGTGATCGTCGAACCGTCGAGGATGAGGTTCAGTGTCGACGCGATCTGCTGTGATGTGACGCCCAGCTGGCGCGCCTTGTCCTGCAGGATTTCCACCTGCAGCACCCGAGCCGGCTCGTTCCAGTCCATGACGATCGATCGCAGACGGGGATCGCCCGCCATGACAGCCGCAAGCTCTCGTCCGCCGGCTCGCACCACCTCGATATCCGGACCGCCGATGCGGTACTGCACCGGGCGGCCGACCGGTGGTCCGAGCTCGAGATTCTTCACATAAACGTCGATGCCGACGAGGTTTTCGCGGGCGAATGTCTGGATCTTGTCGCGGACCCGCTCGCGCGCCGCGAGATCCTTGTTGACGATGACGACCTGGCCGAAGAACGGGTTCGATGGCTGGATATCGTAGGCAAGGATGAAGCGCTCGGCCGAGCGGCCGACATAGGACGAGAAATGGTCGATGTCGTCGTCGCCGACCAGCGTCGCCTCGAGCTTGTCCATCTCCGCTTTGGTCTCGGCGATGGTCGCGTTTCGCCGCAGCATGAAGTCGACCACGAGTTCCGGCCGGTCGGACGTCGGAAAGAACTGCTGCTGGACGAAGCGCATCGAATAGATCGAGCCGGCAAAGAGCGCGACCGTGATCAGGATCGTGATCCAGCGCCAGCGCATCGCGCCCCGCAGGATGCGGCTGAAGGCCCGCCGGGCAAGACCGGGCTTTGCGTCGTGCTTGTGCATCGACTTGGGCAGCAGCAGCACGCCGATCAGCGGCGTGAACAACACGGCGACGACCCAGGACAGAAGCAGAGCCAGGGCAATGACGACGAACAGCGAGAAAGTGTACTCGCCGGCATTGGAATTGTTGAAGCCGATCGGCAGGAAACCGGCAACCGTGACGAGCGTTCCCGACAGCATCGGAAAGGCGATCGAGGTCCATGCGAAGCTCGCCGCCTTTTCCCTCGTCTCGCCCATCTCCAGACGGGATACCATCGTCTCGATCGCGATCATCGCGTCGTCCACCAGAAGGCCGAGAGCGATGATCAGCGCGCCGAGCGAAATCCGCTGCAGCGTCAGGCCGGCATATTCCATGCCGATAAAGGTCATGGCGAGGACCAGCGGGATCGACAAGGTGACGACCAACCCGGCGCGAAAGCCGAGGCTCACGAAGCTGACGACAAGGACGATGATCACCGCTTCGAGCAGTGCCTGGGTGAAGCCACCGACGGATTCTTCCACCACAGCCGACTGATCAGCGACGATGTGTACGCCGATGCCGACAGGCAGTTCGGAGACGATGCGCGCCATCTCCTCTTTCAGGTTTTCGCCGAAGTCGACGATGTTGCCGCCCTTTCGCAGGCCGATGGCAAGGCCGATCGCCGGCTCGCCATTATACCGGAAGAGCGCCGAGGGCGGGTCCTGGTAGGCCCGCTTGATCGTCGCGACGTCGCTGAGGCGGAAAAAGCGATCGTTGACGCGAAAATTGACCGCAGCCAGACTGTTTTCGGAGGCGTATTGGCCCGATACACGCACGAAGATGCGCTCCGGCCCGGACTGCACGATACCGGATGGCGCGATCGCGTTCTGGGCTTTCAGCGTATCGATGATCGACTGCTCGTCGATGCCGAGCCCCGCTATCTTGCGCAGCGAAAACTCGAGGAAAATCCGTTCGTCCTGCGCGCCGACGAGTTCCACCTTGCCGGCATCCGGCAGCTGCAGGACCTTTGTGCGCACGTCGTCGACATAATCGCGCAACTGGCGTGGCGTGAAGCCATCGGCGGTGAAGGCATAGATGTTGCCGAAAACGTCGCCGAACTGGTCGTTGAAACCGAAGCCGTGAAACTCGGCGGGGAACTCACCGCGAATGTCGGCCATCATGTGGCGGACGCGGGTCCAGATGCTGGTGATCTGACCGGCCTTCGTTGTCGGAAGGAGGTTGACGAAGATGACCGTCTGACCGGGCGTGGTGATCGACCGGGTATAGTCGAGGGAGTCCAGTTCCTGGAGCTTCTTCTCCATCCGGTCGGTGACCTGCTCGGTCATCTCCTCGACGGTCGCACCGGGCATGACGCCCGAAACGACCATCGTCTTGATGGTGAAGGGCGGATCCTCCTCGCGGCCGAGATTGAGATAGGAGAGCGCACCGACGAGCATCGCGATGATCATCAGGAACCAGACGAACGAGCGGTGGTGAAGCGCCCAGTCGGAGAGATTGAAGCCTTTCACGATTGTCTTTCGCCTTCCGCGATGTCCGTCAGCGAGATCGCTTGCCCGTCCGCAAGGCTGTGGACGCCGGCGACGACCACGCGCTCGTCGGGTTTCAGTCCGGCTTCGATCTGCACCGTGCCACCGGGCGCGTCGCTCACCGTCACAGCGCGCTTCGATACCGTCATCGCCGCCTCGTCCACGACCCAGATCGATGCCTTGCCATTCTCTTCCAAGATGGCGCTCTTCGGTAGGATCACCGATGCCGGCTGCCCTGCCTTTTCTTGTGGGATCGCTGTGATCAACGCCCCGATGCGAAAGGCGGGCGGGGGATCGGCGAGCGTGATACGCACCCGATTGGTGCGGGTCAGGGCCTCGGCCTGGGGCGCAATCTCGCGGATCTTTCCCTCGACGCTGAGATCCGGCTCGATCTGCAGGACGACGCGGAACGGGTCGCCGGCGGCCAGATCGAACTGCTGGGCCGCCGGCACGTCCACGACAGCCTCGCGCTCGCCCGTCTGGGCGAGCTTGAAGACCGCCGCGCCGGCCGACACGACTTGGCCGACATCCGCCTGGCGGTCCGTGATAACCCCGTCATAGGGCGCCGTCAGGACGGCGAAACTCAAGGCATTCTCGGCTTTGTCGAGCTGTGCCCGTGCGCTCGCGAGCTCGGCAGTGGCAATCTGACGGCTTTGTTCGGCGACATCGAGATCAGATTGCGATACGGTGTTCTCAGTGTACAGGGTCCGCATACGCTGGGCACTCGCGTCAGCCGTGCGAGCCTGAATCCGGGCATTGGCCAACTGGGCCCTGGCAGAGCGCACGTCGGCGGCGAGCGTTTCGGCGTCGATCGCCGCGAGCGGCTGCCCCTTCTCGACCTGATCGCCAACGTCGACATCTCGCGAAACAAGTCGGCCGAGGGTGCGAAACGCCAGGGTCGTTTCGAAGCGCGGCGCGATTCTGCCGCTGAGCCCGTGTTCCGCGGTTACGCGCCGGGCGGTGACCATGGTAAGAACCGGGCGCGGCGGCAACGGCGCGGCCTGCGATCCGTTGTCCTGGCTGCAACCCGTCACAAGAGGCGCCGCAAGGAGCAGTGCCGTGAAGCCGAATGCTCTTTTCACGAACCGGCCTCTTCATCCATTGCGACGAGATCAGGGATCTGTCCTGGCCGCACGAGCTGGGATCCTTCCGTAATGACCCGGTCCCCGGCCACAACGCCTTCCTCGACGACGATCCCGCCGCTTTGGTAGGAACCGATCGTCACCGGAGTCAGCCTGGCGGCGTCACTCTCTTTGTCGACGGTCCAGACCGCCGCTTTGCCGCGATCCGCCATGAGCGCCGTCCAGGGCAAGACGATTGCCTCTTCCTGGGCTTCCCCGACATCCGTGCCGACCACGGCCGAGCCGAGCGTCATCTGCGGCGGAACCGTGTCGAGGCCGACCTTGACCTTGACGGTGCCGGTCGTCGAGTCGATCAGCGGCGAGACCTCGCGCATCGTTCCCACGGTTTTCACCGAGGGATCGCCGACGAGCGCGACCGTGATCGAGTGTGACTTCCGGGCACCGATAAGCAGCTGTTCCTGAATGTCGAAGACCGCGTCGCGATCGCCGTTCTCGGCAAACCCAAAGGCCGTCTGGGCCGCACTGACCACCTGGCCGGGATTGACGCTGCGGCTGGTAATGACACCGTTGGCGTCGGCCCTCAGAACGGTCTCTTCCAGGTTTGTCCTCGCCGTTTCCAGGTCGGCTTTTGCCATGTCGACGGCACTCGTTGCCGATGACAGTGCCCTTTGCGCACTGTCGAAATTCCCGCGGGTGGTGAAGCCCTTGCCGAACAGTTCCTTCTGCCGCTGAAACGCCGACGACGCCTGAGTCAGTTGCGCGTTGGCCGCATCTACCGCCGCTTCGGCAGCCGCTACACTGGCTTGCTGCTCGGTCGGATCGAGCTTTGCCAGCACCTCTCCCTCTGTCACCTTCGCCCCGACGTCGACGGCGACTTCCGTCACCCGGCCGGCTGTCTTGAAGGAATAGGTCGCGGTATGGCGCGCCGTGATCTCGCCCGTCAATGTCGTGGTCTGGTTGATGGTTTCTGGCTCGATAGTGACGAAACCGATTGGCTCGGGTGGCCTTTCCACCTTGTTTTCAGGCGAACAGGCGGTGAGCGAGAATGCAACCGTCGCAACGAGAAGCACGCGAACCGGGCTCGACCGAGCGTCCATTCTGCCGATCATCGACCTCGCACCCAATTGCTTGCTTGTAAAGTTGCTTTATGATAGAGTTAAGTGAAAAGAAGGTACGCGTCAATGGCAGGCGGCAACCACGAGGAAGCTGACGAAAGGGTGGGGAAGGCGACCTCGGACGAGATCGGACGTCTGTTCAAGCTGGTCATGCGAACCGCGATCGACTTCGACAAGGATCTTGCCGCCCGGCACGACCTTGCGCTCACCGATCTTGGATGTCTTGGGTTCCTGGAGAACAGCAAGGCGCCCGTCACCGGGAAGATGATCGCCGAACATGTGGCGCTCTCGACCGGGGCGACGACAGCCCTTCTCGACCGGCTGGAGCGTGTCGGCCTCGTCGAGCGGCGCCCCAATCCGACGGACAGGCGCGGGATCGTGATCGCACTCGTGGAGGAAAACGCCCGGTCGATCCTTGAGGAGCATCGCCATATGCGCGACCGGCTCTGGGCAGCGATCAACAGTCTTACGCCAACGGAAGCCGAGACGGTCGCGAAGTTTCTGCGAACGCTGCTCGAGCGTATCGACGGCTGAACTCGCTGACTCCGCGGTGGCGACTACCTCGAACCTTCGGTCGGGGCACGGAACCGCCGTGGGAAGTTCGCGCCGCGGCCTGAATCTACGCGCCGAAGCAGCCGTAGACCAGCTCTGTAAGGTCTCGAATGCGGTCCGCCGTGCGAGCACGACGAGGCGCCAGGAGGCCCGTCGCCGAGGGTGGCCGCTCATCCGATCGAGACGACTCCGCGGCTCGATTGAAAGTAGAGCACCAAACCGGAATTGTTCGCTTGCGACCCGCCGCCACGAGTGTGAATCGCGATTTTATCTGCCAACCAATGATCAAAGATTAGTAAATCAAAGATTGACTTTGGTTGCGCAACCTGGAAGTTTTTGCGGCGTTGCCTGGCGTGATGTCCGCGCCGGTGGTCATGCCGGACCGGTCCGTGTCCGACCGGGCTTCGCCGCCATCAGCATTGGCACGAAAACGACCGCGAAACCAAGCAGCGCAACGCTCCAGCCGGCGCCCGCAAACGTCAGAAGCGGCAGGGCGAATTCCGGCGCAAGCGCCGCGGCGATACGCGCGACGGCGGCGGTCAGCATGGCTGCGTAGAGAATAAGCGTTGCGGGCGAGGCCTTGAGCGCTCGCCCGGAATGGCCAAGGCTCGCCCGTGTCATCATCGCCAGCGTCATCGTGCCGACCGCGCCCACCGTCCAGCTGTGGGTCACGGCGCTCGCCGTCACGGTTTCCGGCCAGGCGACGCTGGCGCCGAGCAGCAGGAATCCCGCTGGAACGAACCCATAGGCGATGTGCATGATGGCGAGGATCGGCTCGCGCCAGGTCGGCGCGCCGCGCCACCTTAGAAGGCGGATGACGAGCAGCGCGGCCGCCAGAAGCGCCAGGGCGGCGGTGATGGGTGCCGCCGGGGCGACGACCCAGGCCATCAGCGCGACCATTGTCGTGCCGATGGCCAGGGCATCCGGTCGGCCGAACGGCAAGGGTAGGGGCTTTTCGCGCTTCACCAACCAGTTGCGCGTGAAGCTGGGCGTGACCCGTCCGCCGATCAGTGTGATGAGCGCGATCAGCGCGGCGATCGAAAGGCGGAGCGCGAGGTCGGTCGGTGCGCCGCTCAGAGCCTGGACATGAAACAGGATGTTCCCGGCGAGCAGCGCCGCCACCAGCACCAGCACGCGCAGGTTCCGCCAGTTGCTGCCGGCGATGATCTCGCGGGCGGCGAAACCGATGACCGCGACCAGAAACAGCACATCGATCACGGCGGCGATTGCCAGACCAATCAGGTCGGCCTCGAGCATGGCGAGGCGCCCGAGCACCCAGATCACGACCAGAAACAGGAGCGGTGCTCCCTTGACCGGAAAGCGCCCGGTCCAGTTAGGGATGGCGGTGAAAAGAAAGCCGCAGATCACGGCTGCGGCGTAGCCGAAGATCAGCTCGTGCGCGTGCCAGCCGAGATCGCCATAGGCGTTTGAAAGGTGGATCGAGCCGCCATAGGCGAGGAGCCAGAGCGGCACAGCCGCGCCGCCCCATAGGGACGCCAGCAGGAAGAACGGGCGGAAACCGTAACTGAGAAGCGGCGGCGTCGACATGGGGTGGCTTTCGTCAAGATCTCAGGTAAATCAACGGGTCGACGCCGAAGAGCCAGAGATGGCCGCCGGCGAGAAACCAGACATAGAACGCCAGCCCGACGAGGATTCCGACAAGCGTCTGCCTGTCGACGGCAAGGCGTGCCCGGCCGGCCAGTATCGCGGCAAAGGGCAGGATCGACGTATGCGCCGCCAAGGCGGTCCACCGATCGAGTCCGAGCCGGGATTTCGCCCGCTTGTCGGCGAGGCCAAAGCCGGCGGCGGCGTAGAGCGCGAGGCCGCCGAACAACGCGATCGACACCACATCGCCATTCACCGCGACATGCGAAAGCGCCCAGAGCACGAAGCCCCATAGCACCGGATGCCGGGTCACGGCGACGATGCCCGGTCGGGCCGGATCGAACCCGCGGTCCCGCCACGACACCGATAGGGGATTCGATCGCAACAGCCCGGCGACGATGAGAGTGAGGGCAAGTGGCATGACCACCAGCGGGACCGCAACCAGTTCGGGCGTCAGCGGCCATAGTGAGAGCGTCGGAGCGTTGCGCGCCGCCGCAATCAGCCAGACGAGAAGAAGAATGGAGATCAGGGAATAGAGGGCCAGATAGGCCCCGCGTCCGAGCGTATGGACGACGAAGCCCCGAACCTGCGGCGCCGCAGGTACGACATGGGCGGTCATGAACAGGACATAGGCGAGGGCGAACTGAACCACGGCCGACAGCTTAGAGCAGGACATACATCGCCAAGGCCAGACTGACCGCCCCCCAGACACACATATTGATAAAGGACCGGAACAGGCCTCCATCCTCCTCAATGCTGATGCCGCATTTGCGGAGCATGAGATTGCCAGGAAACAGAAACACGTCCAGCACGAGGTGCAGAAATCTCATTGCTTCGTCCTCTTTTTTTCAGACGCGAGCGGCACCGACGGGGCCGGCGGCATGTCGCTCATCCCGCGAGCACGTCGCCTTTCCGGAGCGGGCCAGGCGGCTTCGTCCCGGCTCGTAACGCCGTGCGCGGTTCAAAAGATGCGTTTGTAATCCATCTTTTCTGACAATATTGCGCTGTGGCGATTAAAGCAATACCGTCTATGCACCTTTTGGGAGAGTTTCCGTGCGCCTGACCCTTTATACGGACTACGCCTTGCGGCTGTTGATGTATCTGGCGCTGAAGCCGGACGCGCTGGCGACCATCCAGGAGGTCGCCGAGGCCTATGGAATCTCGCGCAACCATCTGATGAAGATCGCTCAGGAGCTTGGCCGCGGCGGTTTCGTCGAAACCGTCAGGGGGCGGGGTGGTGGCCTCCGGCTCAAGGCCGATCCCGCTGACATCGTCGTCGGCGATGTGGTTCGGGCGACGGAGGACGATTTCCGCATTGTCGAGTGCTTCGATCCGACCCGCAATCGCTGCGTTATCACCGGTCCGTGCCGGTTGCGGGGCGCGCTCGCCGAGGCGCTCGGCGCCTATCTCGCGGTCCTCGATCGCTTCACCCTCGCCGACCTCGTAATCGCGCGCACGCCGCTTCAGGACATCCTCGGACTTCCGGCTGGCCCGGGCGTGGCGGCGCTCGCGAACGCTGGGCCGGCTTAGCGGGCCGCATCGCTCATTTGGTGCCGCTGGCTTGGCGCTTTTCCAGATAAGCCTTTAGTGCAATGGCGTTGTTGTGGGCCGTGTCCTTCGCCGCGTAGACGAGCGTCACGCGGCCCTTGGCGAGACGATCACGCAGCGCTTCAACCGCCTCGGGGTTGGCGTCGAGTTCCTTGGTATAGCGCTGCGTAAATTCGTCCCATCTGGCCGCATCGTGGCCGAACCAGTCCCGCAAGGCGTCGCTCGGTGCCACCTCCTTGGCCCACTCTTCGAGCTTCAAGGCATCCTTGGAGACTCCGCGCGGCCACAGCCGATCGACCAAGATTCGCTGGCCGTCCGACTGGCCCGGCGCATCATAGGCCCGCCGCAGCCAGAGACTGGTCATCCACGCGTCTCGGGCCGGGTGATCCGGCCTTTTCCGGTGACGATCACGTCCATCGGGATGTCGTGGGGCTGCGGATAGATCGTCGCGATCTGCATCGTCGGCAGCCCGACGCCGATCACCAGCGGTTTTCGCGCTTGCGCCGCCAGGGTGCGGTCATAGAAGCCGCCGCCATAGCCGAGGCGATAGCACTGCGGGTCGAAGCCGACCACCGGCGATAGCACTACGTCGGGCGTGAGTTCCTCGCCATCGGCGGGGATCGGGATGTTCCATACGCCGCGTTCCATCCGCCCGTCGGGCGTCCACGCGCGGAAGACCAGCGGCTGCGCCTTGGCCACCACGACGGGCAGGGCAACGGAGACGCCGCGTTCATTCAGGGAACGCATCCAGGGCAAAAGGTTGAGTTCGCCGCGGATCGGCCAATAGAGGCTGACGACCAGCCCGCGCCGCACATCGACCAGTCTGTCGAGCTCGGCGGCGACCTCGTCTGCGATGCGGCCGCGCTCATCGACGGCGGTCGCCAGGCGCATCGCGATCAGCCGCTCGCGTTCAGTCTTGCGCCAGCGGGCGACATCGGCGGCTGCCGTCGCGTCTCCTGCGAGGAAGCCGTCTTCCGTCTCACGCAACTCATGCGAAAAACAGGGCGGCGAGGCGAATTCCCCCGGCTGATCGTTGTCTTCGGTCATGTCCATCCTTCCTTGCGGATCAGCTTCTGTCGGCGGTTGTGCGGGATGCACTTATCGGACTGCCTTGTAGGCCTGCCAGGTGGCGTGACCGAGAAGCGGAAACACGACGATCAGCGCAAGCAGGCCGGTCACGGCGGATAACAGAAACAGGGCGACGACGATCGCACCCCAGGCGAGCATCACCGGCAGATTGTTCCAGACGAGTGCCATGCTGGTTCCCATTGCGGTAAAGGCGTCGCTCTTCTCGTCCAGCAGCATCGGGACCGAGAATGCGCTGATCGCGAAGGAGAAGGCGGCGAAGAGACCGCCGACGATGATGCCGGCAAGCAGCATCGCCCATCCGGTCGACAGCACCGCGAAAGTGGCGGTGGCGGCAAGGAAGATCAGGACCGCCCGCGGCACCGGCGTATTCAGTTCCTTGATGCCGTTCCGCTCGTGTCCGGTGGTCTCGCGCCCGGTCACCGGATTCGCCTATGTCCATGGCGTGTCGTCCTTATCGAGGATGTCCTTGGCCTTGTCGAACCGCTTCTTACTGGAGGGCCAGAAGACGTAGGCGAGAACGCCGATCGACAAACGCGAGTCGATCTGTTCACGCCCGAGGGTCGCTTCCTGCAACACTGCCCCGAATACCCGTTACACCTCGAGCCGAACCACGCGCCCGGGCGGCTGCCGTCCGGCGCTCGCCTGTCCGCAATTGATCGCACGATTTCGGAGCGACGAATCGTGCGTGCAGATTGTACGGAATCTTTCTGGAGAAGTGGAGTCGTGGGCCTTTGAGACGAAGGTTCGCGGCGCTCGCCCTGGCGTATGCCCTGACCGGAATGGTGGACCCGGTGGGAGTCCCTCGGACGATCGACCGATCAAGCCGGTGCGGAAACAGTAGCTTAGGAGAAAATTGGCTGGGGAACCTGGATTCGAACCAGGACTAACGGAGTCAGAGTCCGTGGGTCTACCGTTAACCTATTCCCCACCGTATCGGCCGCCTGTCGGCGCCGCGGATGCAAGCTCATATAGACGCAGGCGGGGCGACTGTGAACCCTCCGCCGCGATTTTTCCGTCACCCGATGGCTCCGGACCGATCAATCCCCTTGCAGCGTTCGCGGCGGACCGCGAACGGGAGCAATCACGCATCCGCGGCCGATTGGCCCGTCATGCGCCTTGCCCGCCCTTGTGCTGTCCATAGGGCTTGCTACACTCGATAGCGAATAAGCCAACAAAGGCGCCATGACGTCCGGCAGGATGGCGGCGCCGGAGAGATAGTGTGAGTGACCATGATATCGGTGGGAGAAGCCATCCGTCTTCGGAACTGAACGGGGTTTTTCAACCCGGTTCGTCGTCGCGATCCCCGCACGGGGCGGGCGAGGGCGAGCAGTCCCTGACCAAGCGACAGCGCCGGCGGCGACGCAAGGCGGTTGCCAAGAACGCGGCGCTCCCCGACGCCGCGACCAAGACGGCGAAAGACGACGATCGGCCTGCTGGCCGGGCGGAGCCGCGTGGGGCGCGAAAATCCCGTCGACGCGGTCCGAGGGCCCGCGCCGCGAAGCCGGATGCCGTCGCGTCGGCGCCGGACGGGGCCGAGGGCGCTGCTGCGCCGGCGGCACCCGCTCGCGCCGAAGCGAATTCCGATCGGCGTTCGGCCGGCGGGCCCACGCCCGCCCGTGCCGCGCGATCGGCGCCCGCCGCGCATCGCCCGCCCGCCTACGCCGCGCTCGATCTCGGCACCAACAATTGCCGTCTTCTCATCGCGATCCCGACCCGGCCTGGCCAGTTTCGGGTGATCGACGCGTTCTCGCGCATCGTGCGGCTCGGCGAAGGCCTCAGCCGCACCGGCAGCCTGTCGCGCGGCGCGATGGATCGGGCGATCACCGCCCTGGGCATCTGCGCACAGAAACTGGCCGCGCGTGACGTCGGCAATATGCGTCTGATCGCGACGGAAGCCTGCCGCCAGGCCGCGAACGGCGCCGAATTCATCGAGCAGGTGGCGCGGCAAACCGGACTTGAACTGGAAATCGTCACCCGTGAGACCGAGGCACGGCTGGCGGTCTCCGGTTGCGGCTCGTTGATCGATCGCTCGGCCAAGGGCGCCGTTCTGTTCGATATCGGCGGCGGCTCGTCCGAGATCGCGTTGCTCGATCTTCGCGGCGGCTACACCCGCCGCCTGGCAAGCCGCATCGTCGCCTGGACGTCGCTGCCGGTCGGTGTGGTGACGCTTGCCGAACGCCACGGCGGCCGCGACATCACGCCCGAACTGTTCGAGCAAATGGTGGTCGAGACGGTGGAGATGATCCATCGTTTTCCCGAGCGCGGCCGGCTCGGGTCGATCGTCGGGAGTGACCGGTTTCATCTGCTCGGTACGTCGGGAACGGTCACCACGCTCGCAGGCGTCCATCTCAACCTCGAACGCTACGACCGCCGCCAGGTCGATGGTCTGTGGCTGACCGACCGCGAGGCCGACGAACTGGTTGCCAGGATCGCCGGATGGAGCTTCGACGAACGGGTCGCCAATCCTTGTATCGGCAGCGATCGTGCCGATCTGGTACTGGCCGGCTGCGCCATCCTGCAGGCGATCCGCCGGGTCTGGCCGGCTCGGACGTTGCGGGTGGCCGATCGCGGCCTTAGGGAAGGCCTGTTGACCGAGATGATGGTCGCCGACGGCGTCTGGCGGCGGAACGAACCGATGAGAAAGACAGGCGGATGAGCGGACGCGGCGACGACCGGAGCCTGACGGTCAAGGTCAAGAAGAAGCGCGGGGTGAAGGCGTCCTCGCGCCGCTGGCTCGAGCGCCAGCTCAATGACCCGTATGTCCGCCGGGCGAAAGCCGATGGCTACCGATCGCGGGCAGCCTACAAGCTGATCGAGATGGACGACCGCTACAAGCTGCTGAAGCCGGGCCTGAGGATCGTCGATCTCGGCGCAGCGCCGGGCGGCTGGTGTCAGGTCGCGGTCGAACGCACCGGGTCGAGCGGCGACGACATTCGCGTCGTCGGCATCGATTATCTGGTGGTCGAGCCGGTCCCCGGCGCGACGATCCTGGAATTGGACTTCCTCGACGATACGGCCCCGTCCCGGCTGCTCGAAACGCTGGGCGGCGATCCCGACATCGTCTTGTCCGATCTGGCGGCGCCCACCACCGGCCACCGCCAGACGGACCATTTGCGCACCATGCATCTGTGCGAGGTGGCGGCGGATTTCGCCATCCGCACCCTGAAGCCGGGCGGACATTTTCTCGCCAAGACGTTCCAGGGTGGGACCGAGCGCGATCTTCTCAACCTGCTCAAGCAGAATTTCGCCAGCGTCCATCACGTCAAGCCGCCGGCCTCGCGCGAGGGTTCGGTCGAGCTCTATCTGCTGGCCAAGAGCTTCAAGGGCCGGCGGAAACCGCCCGACGCGGAAGGCGGCGAGGGCGAGGAGGGGCGGCCGTCCGGCTGATCCCCTTGCGAATGCCGTCGGCGGATCGGCATGTGCCGATCCGCGGTCGCGCAATGTATTCGGTGTCGCGGGCCCGTCTTCCAAACGTCACGACACCGTGCTAGCAGCCCGTGCCAATCCTTTTCCCGCCCGACTCGCTTTTGGGTGGGCGCATCATCCACGAGGACTGGCATGGCCCGCATCATCGATACCGCAACCGGTATGACCGCTCTCACCTTCGATGACGTCCTGCTGCAGCCGGGTCATTCGGAGGTGATGCCGGGGCAGGTCGACCTTCGTACCGCGATCACCCGCACGCTGAAGCTGAACATTCCGATCCTCTCGGCCGCCATGGACACGGTGACCGAGGCGCGGCTGGCGATCGCCATGGCTCAGGCCGGCGGCATCGGTGTGATCCACCGCAACCTGACCCCGACCGAACAGGCCGAGGCGGTTCGCCAGGTCAAGAAATTCGAAAGCGGCATGGTGATCAATCCGGTGACGATCGGCCCGAACGCGACCCTCGGCGACGCCCGCGCGCTGATGGATCAACACCACATTTCCGGCATTCCCGTGGTCGAGAACGGCGGCAAGGGCGGGCAGACCCCGGGGCGGCTGGTCGGGATCCTCACCAATCGGGACGTACGCTTCGCCTCCGACGAGCGTCAGCCGATCCACGAGTTGATGACCAAGGACAAACTCGTCACCGTTCGAGAGACCGTGGATCAGGACGAGGCCAAACGGATTCTTCACCACCACCGCATCGAGAAGCTCGTCGTCGTCGATGGCGACAATCATTGCATCGGCCTCATCACGGTCAAGGATATCGAGAAGTCGCAGCTCAATCCAAACGCTTCGAAGGACACGCAGGGGCGTCTCCTGGCTGCGGCGGCGACCAGCGTCGGCGACGATGGTTTCGAACGGGCCGAGCGGCTGATCGATGCCGGTATCGACCTTCTGGTCATCGACACCGCCCATGGCCATTCGCAGCGCGTGCTGGACGCGGTGGCACGGGTGAAGCGGCTCTCCAACGAGGTTCAGATCCTGGCCGGCAACGTCGCCACGCCCGACGGAACCAAGGCGCTGATTGACGCCGGCGCCGACGGCATCAAGATCGGCATCGGACCGGGCTCGATCTGCACCACGCGGATCGTCGCGGGCGTCGGCATGCCGCAGCTCTCGGCCATTATGGGCGCCGCCGAAGAGGCGGACAAGGCGGGCGTCCCGGTGATCGCAGACGGCGGCATCAAGTTCTCGGGCGACCTCGCCAAGGCGCTGGCCGCCGGCGCGGCGGCCGCCATGGTCGGCTCGCTGCTCGCTGGCACCGACGAGAGCCCCGGGGAAATCTATTTGCATCAGGGCCGCTCCTACAAAGCCTATCGCGGCATGGGTTCGGTCAGCGCGATGGCACGCGGCTCGGCCGACCGCTACTTCCAAGCCGAGGTGCAGGACACGTTGAAACTCGTGCCGGAGGGCATTGAGGGTCAGGTCGCCTATAAGGGGCAGGTTTCGGCCGTCCTGCATCAACTCGCCGGCGGCCTGCGCGCGGCGATGGGCTATGTCGGCGCGCGCGATCTCGAGACCTTCCGGCGCGATGCGCAATTCGTGCGCATTTCCAGCGCCGGTTTTCGCGAAAGTCACGCTCACAACGTAACGATTACCCGCGAAAGCCCGAACTATCCGGGTGCGGGAAGCTGAGGCGCGCCCCATGCGCAAAAGCATGGGAATATTCTGGCCAATGATCGCTCATGCGGTGCTGATCTTCGCCGTTTATCCGGTCGTGTCTAACTGTCGAAAGGCGCGGTGAAGGAGCGTGCGGCGCGGGTCGAGGACTACAGGGTGCCGGTTCGCGAGCCGGAGAAAAGCGCCTCGGCGGCGCGCAATCTCAGCCGCCAATACGAGCTTCCGGTGTTGTTCTACGTGGTCTGCTTAGCGCTATTCGTAACCGGCGGTGCCGGGTGGATCGCAGTCTCGCTGGCATGGCTTTTTGCGCTGTCCCCGGTTGGCCCACGCCTACATACATCCTGGCTCCAATGGTACTCGTCGGACTTCTGTGGTTGTCGTTCGCCGCGCACCTTGCCTTGGGTCGATGAGAGCGTCGTCAGCCTGACGTTTCCGGAGTCAGCTCGATCAGTCGTCCGCCCGCCCTGTCCTCCAAAAGCCACAAGGCGCCGTCCGGCCCTTGCTCGACCTCGCGAATGCGCGCGCCCATGTCGAAACGCTCCGCCTCGGTCGCGAGATCGCCATTGCTCTGGTTTTCGAAAACCACGCGCACCAGCGCCTGGCTCGACAGCCCGCCGATGAAGCCCGAGCCTTGCCATTCAGGGAACATCTCGCCCGAGTAGATGACCAGGCCGGATGGAGAGATCACCGGGTTCCAATAGACCTCTGGAGCGGCGAAATCAGGACGCGTGTCGTGCTCCGGGATGCCGCTGCCGTCGTAGTTGTCGCCGTTGGAGACGACCGGCCAGCCGTAGTTCCGGCCGGGCTCGATCAGGTTGATTTCGTCGCCGCCGCGCGGACCCATTTCGTGCTGCCAGAGAGTGCCGTTTGAATCGAAGGCGATCCCGAGCAGGTTGCGGTGGCCGACGCTCCAGAATGTTTTCGCGAGCTCGCCCTGGTCCTGGAACGGGTTATCTCGCGGCACGGAGCCGTCGTCGTTGAGGCGGATGATCTTGCCGAGATTTTGGTCCATGTCCTGTGCGGGCGTCTTCTTCTGGCGGTCGCCGGAGGTGATGAACAGCTTTCCGTCCGGCGCGAAGGCGAGGCGATGGCTGTAATGGCCGCGACCGCTCACCTTCGGCTGCTGCCGCCAGATGACGTCCATATCGCGCAACGACGGGCCGTCCGTCTCCTGCGTCAGTACCGCTCTGGCGACGGCAGCGCCGCGGGTGTCGCCGTCGCCGGCCTCCGCATAGGAGAGGTAGACGATTTTGTTATTGGCGTAATCGGGATGCAAAATGATGTCGCCCAAACCGCCCTGGCCGCCATAATCGACCTCCGGAACCCCACGGACCTCGGCCGTCTCGCCATCCTGGCTCATCAGGAGAAGCCTGCCAGGCTTCTCCGTCACGAGCAGGTCGCCGTCGGGCAGAAACGTCATGGCCCACGGTTCGTTGAATTCGGCGACGGGCGTTGCCGTCACCGTTTTCCCTCCGGCGGTGTTGAGGTCGAAGCTCTGGGCGATCGCGGAGGCGGCGAAAATAAAGGTCGCCATCGACGCGATCGAGATTGGCAATGCTATATGGTTCTCACGCGTCATGATCAGGCTCCCGTCGGGTTGATTAGCTGGTTACATTGGCATCTTAAGCCTTCAGCGCTCTCGACTGTTCCGTCACCCCTTTGTGAAGCGTGCGATGCTCGGGCGCCAACTACGAGCGCAATAGCGGCTCCCACTCTTACTTCCTTCCCGCTATCCACGCCGGATCGCCCTTTGCCTCGACGGCCCCGAAGTTCGACGCCGCCGAACGTTATCGCTGCTGCGGCGGATGAGCGCGGCCAGCGCGTCGAAATCGCGCCTTCGGGCCGTTGATGGACGGAAGGCGAGGGCGATCGTCCGGAATGGCGCCGGCGCCTCGAATGGCCGGATTGCGATGCCGCCGCCGCTGGTCTCGTCGGCGATCGCCATCTGCGGGATCAGCGTCGCACCCAACCCGCCGGACACCATGCGAAGGATCGTCGTCAGGCTGGTCGCGGCGAGTCCCGCCATCTCCCCCGCATCGGCGGTACGGCAGATCTCGAGCGCCTGGGCGCGCAGGCAGTGCCCTTCTTCCAGGAGGATCAGGCGCTCCTGCCGGAGTATCTTCAGCGGTACGGGACTCGGCAGGCGGTCGGCTTCGGCCACAGGCAGCGCCAGATGGAAGAGGTCGTCGAAGAGCGCGATGCTCTCCAGGTCTGACCATTCGACCGGCAGCGCCACGATGGCGCAATCTATTTGGCCCGCCGTAAGGTCGGCGAGCAGCCGGTCGGTCACGCTCTCGCGGATCTCGCATGCAAGCGTCGGATATGTGCGGCCAAGTTCGCGTAGGATGTTGGGCAGGAGATAGGGCGCGGCGGAAGGGATAATGCCGAGCCGAAGCCGCCGGCTGAGCAATTGATCGCCCAGGCTGGCGAGATTCTCGAGTTCGTTCACCTCCGCAAGGATGCGTTGGACGCGCTCGCCGATAAGCGACCCGTCGCTGGTCAGCGAGACGCCGCTAGCGGCGCGATTGAACAGCGGCCCGCCGAAGAACTCTTCCATCTGGGCGATCTGCGCCGACAGTGCCGGCTGACTGATGTTAAGCCGCCTGGCCGCCTGGCCGAAGTGGAGGGTCTCACTGAGCGCCTGGAAATAGCGAAGCTGCCGGATGGTGATCATCGCGATAGGATAAACTGATCGAGGTGAATGGCAAATACGATTGGAGATTATCAGGCGTGCCCGTATGATGCTCTGGAGAATTGCAGAAATTGATCGAGCGAAGAAAGGCCTGTTGCATGGCTGACAATACGAGATTGACAACGACCGCCGGCGCGCCTGTGTCCAGCAACCAGAACTCGAAGACGGTGGGACCGCGCGGTCCGGTGCTGCTCGAGGACTACCAACTGATCGAGAAGCTGGCGCACCAGAACCGCGAGCGCATCCCGGAGCGTGTGGTCCACGCCAAGGGCTGGGGCGCCTTCGGAACGCTGACGGTTACCGAGGATGTGACGGGATACAGCCGTGCCAAGGTTTTCAAGCCGGGCTCGAAGACGGAGATGCTCGCGCGCTTTTCGACCGTGGCCGGAGAGCAGGGAGCGGCCGACGCCGAACGCGACGTGCGCGGCTTTTCGATGAAATTCTACACCGAGGAAGGCAACTGGGACCTGGTCGGCAACAACACCCCGGTATTCTTCGTGGGCGATCCCTACAAATTCCCGGATTTCATCCACACGCAGAAGCGCCACCCGCGCACCAATCTGCGTTCGGCGACGGCCATGTGGGACTTCTGGTCGCTTTGCCCGGAATCTCTGCATCAGGTCACCATCTTGATGTCGGACCGTGGCATCCCGATCGATCCGAGCCGTATGAACGGCTATGGCAGCCATACCTTCTCCCTGTGGAATGATCAGGGCGAGCGTTTCTGGGTGAAGTTTCACTTCAAGACCCAGCAGGGCCATGCCCATTTCGTCAACGAGGAGGCCGAGAAGGTCATCGCCAAGTCGCGCGAAAGCTATCAGGAAGCGCTCTATGGCATGATCGAGGCGGGCAACTTCCCGAAATGGACGATGTTCATTCAGGTCATGCCCGAGGGTGAAGAGGTTCAGTTTGAGGAGAAGACGGGCTGGAGCGCTTTCGACCTGACCAAGGTCTGGCCGCATGGCATGTACCCGTTGATCAAGGTCGGCGAGATGGAACTGAACCGCAATCCGGAGAACTATTTCTCCGAGATCGAGCAGTCTGCCTTCAATCCGTCTAACGTCGTGCCGGGCATCGGATTCTCGCCCGACAAGATGCTGCAAGGGCGCCTGTTCTCCTATCCGGACGCGCATCGTTACCGAATCGGCACCCACTACGACGCGCTGCCGGTGAACAAGCCGAAGAGCCCGGTGAACCACTATCACCGCGATGGCACCATGCCGTTCGGCCTGCGCACCAACCCGGACGCCTATTACGAGCCGAACAGCTTCGGCGGCCCGGTCGAGGATCCGAGCGTCGAGGAGCCGCCGCATCGCTATGCGGGCCAGGTCGGACGCTACGATTTTCGCGGCGAGGCCGACCATTACAGCCAGCCGCGTGCACTCTTCGAGCTTTTCGACGAAGGTCAGAAGCAGCGGCTGTGCGCCAATATCGCCGGCGCGATGCAGGGCGTGCCGCAGTTCATCGTCGATCGCCAGCTGGCGCATTTCGACAAGGTGCATCCGGACTACGGTGCGGGCGTCCGCAAGGCGATCGCCGAGCAGTCGCGCGACGATGCCGAGGCCAGCCTTACGACCAGCCACAGCGCCGCCGCCGAGTAGTCGGCACCGTCGCCGTGACCTAACGCTCCGGCGCTGCGTGCCGGACAAGAAGGGCCGGGAGCGATCCCGGCCCTCTGCTCTTCAGGCCGCTTCAGCCGACGGTGGCAGCATTGCGGAGTCCCGCCAGCTGGCCTGCCGTCTGGCTTTGTTCAGCAGTGCGTCCGGAGGCGCGGCATGGGCAATCAGTGGATCCTGCAGGATGCCAAGAACAAATTCTCGGCAGTGGTCGAGGCGGCCTTGAACGGCCGGCCGCAGCGCGTGACACGACGGGGCGAGGCAGCAGTTGTCGTCGTGTCCGCGAAGGAGTTCGATGCGATGAAGGACCAGGAGATAGAGCGCAATCGCGTCTTTGTGAGGCAGTTGCTTTAGGCCCCCGAAAGCCTTGGGCCTGGCCAGGAGCTCATCGACGAAAATAATCGCGCGATGCTCGTTCCGCGTGACGTTGAGTTCGACTAGCGCCGGATGTATTTACTGGACACAATGGTGTTGTCTGAATTGGAAGACGCCACCCGACCACGCCGTGCCGGCTTGGCTGGCAAGGAACGCTGACAGCATGCAATGCTTCAGCGTTGTGACCGTCGGCGAACTGGAGCGGGGCATCGCGTTACTACACCAACAAAAGCGCAGCCGTGCGGATCGTCTCTCCATCTGGTTCGCAGGTCTCAGCGAGGAATTTTCGATCGGACGCTACCGATAACCTATCGAATCGCATTCGCCACGCCGCCGATCTATTGATCGCCGCGACCGCGCTGGAACAGGATCTGACGATCGTCACGCGCAACATTCGTCACTTCGCGCCAACTGGTGCAAAGCTTTTCAATCCCTATGAAGGCTGAGCCCTTTGACCGATCCCACCGTTTTGCGGAACCGTGC
>NZ_JADDXW010000024.1 GCF_017183135.1 Aurantimonas marina
GCGCCCTGCCCTCGTCGAGAGCAAAGGCAACCTGCCGCAACTCGAACTTGCCGACCAGTTCCGACCATTCGCGATCCGAGCGGGTTTCGAGATCAGCGCCAGCGTCACGGCGTTCCTGATCCTCGGCGACGAGTGCCGCGCGATAGCGGGTCTCGTTGGTCCGATATTCGTTGTCGAGGTCCGTCATCTGACGGGTTTCGTCTTCGCTCGGCGCATCCTTGCCGACGAGAGCCGAAAGGTTCTGGCGGATTTCGCTTTGCCGCCGGGCGATCTTCACTGAGTCCAGCATCGTTTTCTCCTGATGTCCGGGGTTGCGTCATCCGCCACCAGACTGGTGACGGCGTTCGACCACGCCCTGCGTTCGGGCGATGGTTCGGGGTGCCCGCATTCGATGCGGGTTTTCTTCGTGTGGCAGGGGCTGCAGCGGGTCGCGAGATTGCCGGGATCGAAGGACAGATCAGGCCGGTCGCGAACGGGCTTCACATGATCGATTTCGAGCCGGCCGCGACGGGTGCCGCAGTCGACGCAAGCCCAGCCGTCACGCTCCAGAATGACCTGCCGGAGCACCTGCCAGCGGCGGGTTTTCAGGACCGGCCGGGAATGTCGGCGATATTCGTCTCTCAGAGCCATGCCACCCTCGCCTTTCGCGTGGGCGCGGCCTTGCGGCGCATTCCCTCGGCGACTGCCAGCACGGTCGCTGCAGCCGCGTCTATGCGGCCCAGCGAGCGGGCTTTCGCCAGCTTGTGATTGCCGGCCGGGTCGACGAGCGTGATCGCGTCCGCGAATGCCGAGCGCAGCAACAGCGACGGCGCGACTTTCATCTCGCCATCGAACAGAGCGCGCCGGAACCGTTCGATGTCTTCCGAGCCGTCGCGCCAGCCAAAGCCGCGCTGAATGAACGGCACGCGGGACAGGCCGGCTTTGTCGATCGCCTCGCAAAACTCCGCGAACCGGAACCGATCGCCGACGATGCACGCGACTTCCGAGCCGTCGAGGTGGCGAACAATCAGCGCCAGCCATGGGCCGGGCGGCACGGTGGCCTCGCCGAGCACCGACAACTCGCCGCGTTCCTGCATCTCGACATAGCGCCCAGACACGCCGTCGGACGCGCCGCGATCGGCCAGCGACGGAACAGCCGGGAAACTGCCGACTGCCTCCAGACGCCCCGTGTCGGGCCAGAAGAACGATGCCGCCGACATCGATCGGGAGCCGCCGAGATCGACGCCGAGAATACAGGGACCGGAACGGGCCGGGAGATCATCAGCCGCGACTTCCGCCGACATCCATTCGTCGATCGTGACGAGCATCGAACGGTCTTCCGTCGACACCCGTTCGTTGCGGTTGAGGTTGCGGAAGGAAGACAGCGCCGAGCCGCCGCGAGCGATGGCGCGCCGTGCCTGCCCTACCAGCCATTCAGGCGATGCGCCGATGCCATCGACGGCGCCGGGATTGGCGGCCAGAAGGCTTTCGAGATCGTCGGCCGGGAGACCGGGCGGGGGCCGATGCTCTTGCACGTAGCAATTCGGCGGCGGTTCATCGAGCCATCGGGAAAAGGTGTTCGCGTCATCGGGTGCCGATGTCGAGATGATGAGCGCCCGCCCGCCCCGCTTGCCGAGACCGGACAGGATGGCGTTTTCGAGATTGTCGCCCTTCTCCCGTTCCCATGCCGCGCGTTCGTCCATGATTGCCAGCGTCGGCGCGCCGCCAAGGATCGACTTCCCATCGGCCGGCACGACACGGATCAGACCGCCGCCGTTCGCCTGATATTCGACCTCTAGGCGATAGCCGAACCGGACTGCGAACAGCTCTTGCTCGGCTTCCGGCAATCCCTGCACGAAGCCGACGACGAACTGAAAGGCGGTGCGGGCCTGATCCCTGTTGCGGGCGGCAAGGATGATCTCGCGCTTTGGCTGCGCATCCCAGACGCCCATGACGCTGCCGAGCGCAATTCCCGAAGCCAGCGCCGTTTTCGCGTTTCCACGGCCGATGGATAAGACGCCGACCATGACGTCATCAGCGAGCGAGCCCCGAACAAACTTCTTCTGATATTCGGCGAGGACAAGAGGATGCCCGGCACGCGGTCCTTCCGGGACGTTCAGCGTCTCCAGAAAGCCGATTGCAGCGTCCGCGATCCCGTGGGTGAGAAAAGAACAGTCCGACCGCCGGTCCCCCGCCTTCGAGGTTTTCCGGGCATTGGGACCAGATTTGCGCGGCCTACTCATAGCGCCGCCGTCGCAGTGATTTCGAGGAAGCGGTCGCGTCCGTCGCGGGTCTGCTTGATGCCGTTGACGTTCCAGATATTGTCGTCATGGCTCAGGCGGTCGACAGGCGTCACTGTGCTCGCCGCTCCGACATCGCGGATGATGAAGCGGCTTCTGAGTTCCGCGCCAATCTGCCCCGCTGCGAACCTCTCGGCATCGGACACGTCATGACGCTTCGCCGAGACCGTCGCGAGCGGTTCCCAGCTTTGCACGATCTCGTTAAAGGCGTTGCGCGTCTCGGTGAAGCGTTCGATGGCGATGCGGCGATCAAGGTCGCTTGCGTTCATCATGCTCGCACCTGCCGATGACGAGCGCAGATGCGGGCAGCGGCAATGCTCAGACCCTGCTGGCCCTCGCTTGCCCCACGTAGATCGTACATCCTCGCCGCGTGGTCGATGACGGCAAGCTGCAGATCAGCCGGGATGTCAGCCGGCGTGTCGCCATAGCCGGCCTCATAGGTGATCGCGGCCATGCCGGTGATGTCGTCGGGGAATGTCAGGACCGGATAGCGGCCTGCCGTCACTGCACCGATGATCGGCTCGCCGTCGATGGTGACGACCGCATCCGTGGCCAGTGGCCCGACAGGCAAAAGGACCGGATTGCCGGCCTCGATTTCGAGAACGATCGTCTGCCTGAGCAGCGCGAGATCACAATAGGCTTCGATCTCGTTGGCGGCGGTGCGCCCCATCAACTCTAGGGCAGCATCCTCGTCATCCGCGTCGATGCGCGCGTGAAGTTTAAGCGCGACGAGATCAAAGGCGTCTGTTGCTGCAGCCGGAATGCGCACGTGGGCCAAGGCCGTTCTCCAATGATGTTATGTTATTACATCACGGTTCGGCTTTGCGCAAGAGTCGGCCCGGCTAGCCTATCTCTGATTGGTGTAATTCGCCCCGCATCAGCTTTGACAAGAGCATGTCATAGTCGCCCGGAAAGGCCTCGTGGCGCTGCAGGATCGCCAGCCCGTCCGCTTCCGAACGAGGCCTCGGGATCAGATCGTCTCTCGTGCGTGCGTGCGTATAGGGTAGTGCCTCTTCTTCATGAGCCGGAGCCCTATGGTTATGGTTATGGTTGCCATTGGCCCAGCTATTAACCGGGCCAATGGTTGGGCTATCGGCTGCCTTCTGCCAACGCTTCTGAGCGCCCTTCTTGCCTTTCCGCACATTTGTCAGATGCGCGGCCTCGACCTCGTTGCGGCGCTTGGCCAGCCGCTCCGGTGCCCAGTCAATCCCGAACAGTTCGGCCAGGGTGTCTTTCAGTTCGGCCCAACGTTCGGGTGTGACGCGGGCGATCCGAGCGAGACGCTGGTCGTCATCCGGCAGCGCGCCATGCTGCCAAAAGGCGAAGGTCAGAAGCTGATAGGCTCCAAACTCTTCGGCTGAGAGATGCGCCGTCTCGGCGAGCACGTCGCCGCAGCTTTGGGAGATGAACGGCAGCACAGTCATCGCGCCCCCGGTCACCGGCACGACTCGTTGACGCCGATCAGCCCATCATCGGAGAGCTGCCGCGTGGCTCGGCGCATCTCGCCTTCCGTGGCGCAGTGCTGCGTAGCCGGAAGCTGGCCGCGCCGGTTGACTGTGATCGTCCAGCCGGCAGCGGACGCGGTGATGATGTAGTGCGAGCGGGCGCCGACGATCTCCTTCATGTCGGCGGGACGCTCGAACGGCTTGCGGCCGCGCCGCAGATCGCGCGGGCCGCTCATATTCCCTGCCCTCCCGGAATGCGGGCTGAGATGTCGTGCTCGTCGCCGTCCAAGTCGGCTTCGTCGCCGTTCGGTTCGGAGTCGCCGCCGTCCTCTCGGTCGCCGTCATCGGCCTCCAGATCGTGCTGCAGACCGGCGGCAGTCCAGATGCCGGCAACTCCAAGGCTCGGTTCGTCGTCGGCGCCGTCTTCCTTGTCGCCGCTATCCTCTAGGTCAGGGTCGGGCTCGATCGCGTCGCGCACGGCCAGCAGCGCATCGATCGCGTCTTCGATAAGGTCGCGGAAGCTGAGGACCGTGCTCATGCCCCCACCTCGTCGCGCTCAGCAACACGCTGGGAGATCCATGCTTCTATTTCGGATGCAAGAAAGGCTTTTCGGACGCCCTCGCCTAGCTGAATCGGCTTTGGAAACTGCCCGTTCTTGGCCTTGTGCCAGATGCTCGTTCGCGAAAGGCTCGTGAGCTGGCAGGTTTCTTTGATGGATAGGAGTTTGTTCATTGCAACCACCTCGTTGGAGACAGTCGCATCCAGTAAACACGGGAACGATGCAGGGTAACGCCGAAAATGCCTGCTAATTTCGGCGGTAGGTGGGGCGTTCCATCAGTTCGCGCACGGCTTCCGGTTTAACGCCTTCCCAACTCTCTACCTCGATAGCCATCCTGATGGCCTCGTCCATCATCTCGGAACGGTGTCCGTAATCGTTTATGCCGCGTTCTGCGTTTAGCCGGCGCCACCGCTTATACAAGTGGCGCGCAGCAACTGTTGCGCCGTGGAGTGAGCGATTGCGCGGTCGTCCGCGCGTCACCCGCCTTGGCGCAAGCTTCGTGGCTTCGATGGCCTCAGCCAGAAACTCCCTGTCAGACTCCGTAATCGGCCTGTCCGATCGCAGCCATTCGATCAATGGGTCGGGATTGCGTTCGAACCCGGACCAGCGGATTACCGCCATATTGAACGAAGTCATCACACCCTCGAACGCCTTCGAGATCGATCTACTGATCGATTTTCGTCCACCCCTGAACTCCTCCAGCAACTCTATTCTGGTGTCGCGCCAGTCGGTCATGCGTGCGCCTCCGCTCTCATCGGCACGACGACGGCCTTCTGGCCGCTTGTGATGGCCTCCAGATGCTCCGCCCACATATCAAGGGCACGGCGCCGTTCCGGCTCGTATCGCGCCCGGTTGTAGACGCCGGCCACGCCCGCACGGAAACCGCTGATGTGATTGAGCACGGCCTCGACGACGTGCGGCAGAATGCCGATGTCGGCCATCATGGTCGCCGCCGTCCGGCGGATGTCATGCGGCGTCCATCGCTCGTCGAGGATTTGCAGCTTGAGCTTTGCCGCCTTGGCGATGGCATTGCTTTCGATCGGCTCGCCGGTGCGCGTGAACAGCGCCGCATCCCGCTCATCGTCGGCGCGGTCCATAGCCCTTTCCACGATGGCAAGAGCGGCCGGCGACAGATAGACGATGTGCGTCAGCCCGTTCTTCGTCCGCTCGCCGGGGATTGTCCACGTCGCTGCGTCGGGATCCACCTCGCCACGACGCATCCCGCAGACCTCGCCGCTGCGCTGGCCTGTCAGGAACAGCAACCGGAACACGTCCGCCGTCGCCGGGTTTAGTGCGGCATCAGGAAGGGCTTGCCAGATGGCGCGGACTTCGGCGGCAGACAGCACGCGGTCCCGCTTCACCGGCTTCGCGCGCGGCCGAATGCCGACAGCCGGCGAGACTTCGAGATAGTCCTCGTCGACAGCCCAGCCGAACATTTTCCGCACGACGGCGAGGATATGGGTCGACTGCGTGAGCGCGCCGGTTTCGGCCTTCGCATCGATGATGTCGAGGATGTTGCGCCGCTTCACAGCGACGGCTTTGGTGCGGCCGATGACGGGCAGCACGTCTACCCGCAGCACTCGCTCGTCTTCACGCCAGCTTTTCTTGTTCCGCTTGGCGTACCGCTCGACATAAAGCTCTGACAGATCCGCCACGGTCATCGCGTCCCGGCGAGCGCGTTTGTCGCCAGCCGGATCGTGCCCATCGGAAATAGCCGCCACGGCGTCCAGCGCCTTCCTACGCGCCTTCTCCAGCGACAGTGCAGGAAACTTGCCGAGAGTGACGCGGCGCTTCTCGCCGTCCCCCTCGCGAGTGTAGACGACGGTCCAGGCTTTTACCCCGGTCGGCGAGACGCGGAGCACAAGCCCCTTCATCAGGTCATCCCAGAAGTCGGTGCGGGTCTCGACCTTCACCGTCTCAATGAAGCGGGTCGTCAGGGTCTTGCGTGGCATCTCGACCTACCGATCTTTTTTCGGTTACAGCGGCCGGGGTTCCGTGGGGGTTCCAGATATACGAAACTCGCCGGAACAGCGGCGAACAACGTAGAACACGCAATGCCTTGTTCTGCAAGGGTTCTACGGCTCTTTTTCTGTTCAAGCTGGTTCGGCTTTGTTCGGCTTCACGCCACTTTTAATCTGTAGGTCCAGGGTTCGAATCCCTGCGCGCTCACCAATTTTCCTTTGTCCGACCCGGAGACATGGATAACAACCGCGTGCGGCACGGGGTGTGTCAATGGTTTGCAATCTTCTCTGTTCCAGAATCGATGGATCCCGGATGGGAGTGCTGGAACCAGACGGTCGAATGCGATCGTCGCCGCCTTGACGCCGCAGCGATACTGCGTGTGATCGAAGGTTCGCCTCTGCTTTCCCGCAGGAGTTTGGCGTCTGCGGCAGTGGACAGCATTGCTTGTCCAAGTAATTCTGCGACCGATCACCTTTGATGTCGAAATTTCCTTGCGGCCGCGTGCTTTAGATTAACCACGTCGCGATAATTCAGTGGATTGCTCCGTGAGCCGTTGCCTATTTAGGTCGATGAGATCGGAGTTCCAAAATGGCCAAAGACACTACCGACAATTCATCGAACGATATCGCCGACACGCTTGAAAGAGAGTTGAGCGACGAATTCGGGAAGGCTGTATCACAGTTACCCGGGAATTCTTCAGTCAGCGCCAATCCGAAAGAGGCGACGCCGGCGGGGCTGCCGCGTCGAATTGAAGGCGGATTTCTTGGCTTGCGGGACAATCTCGACGAGCGGGCGCGCGAGTGGCGGAACATGTCCCGCGCCATCGCGCAGCAGCGTCCCCTGTTGGAAACGCTGGAAGCGGAACGCGGTGCGCTGCTCGAGACACTGGCCACGGCGGCCGAGGAAGTCCTTGCCGACGGCAAGGCGCTTGCGCTGCTCATGGAGAGCACCAAGAACGGTGACGTTTCAGGGAACCTCGCCGAGCGTTTCGATGCAAGCCTCGACACACTGGAACAGTTGGCCGGGGTCTCCTCCGCGCTAACCGACAATCTGTTGTCCCTACGATCGAGTTGGGAGCAATATTTCAGTTTGGTTCTCAAGGGCCAGGAGATGCGGGAAGGGCGTCGGCCCGAGTGATTGCGCGCAGTTGGTCGCCGTGGCCGTCGAAGCCGATATATTTACCCGTCACCACGCCGGCATTGAGCAAGGCGGCGTCTTATAGCGGAAAACCGATTCAGATTGCGCGATTGCAGAAATTCCGTTAGGGAAGAAGCTCTTCTCAGGGTGGGCACAACCTCGTTGGGAAGGTAGGCGGTGTAGCGGCTCCCAACCGCCACACCGCCTCGCGCATCCTCCTCATTTGTGCATGGCTCTCTGGAGCTTCGACGCGTGGCACGATGCCCGCCTTCATCGCTTCAATCCTGTCGACGAGGATGCGGCGCGAGCGTCCTTGTCCAAACGCCCTTCGATTTCCATTTTAATCCCATGACAAAAGAAATTCTTGAATCGCACGTTCGCGGCACGATGCAGGCAGCGATCGATAACGTGATGGAATCCGCGGCAGCGCTGACCGACGCACTGAACGCCGTGGCCGACCTCGGTGTCCGGGTGGAACTCGAGATCGTCCCGCTGGCCTGCACCAGCCATCGCAAGGTCGTTGCCCATGTCGCCCCTGTGGACGAAGGCCGGCGGCCCGAGGATCTGAATTCGGCGAACGACGGCTGAAACCGGCGTCCGCACGGAAGACAGGCTAGGCGAGACGCACCATCACGCGGAGTGAGCCTCGGCGGTTTGCCGCCGTGGCGGTTCCGTTCGACCCTTTTCGTGTGACGCGAAAGGAGCGCGCGATGGCGAGGCGGCTGATCATGCTAATGGCGACGGTGGCGCTGACCGGCATGGTTCTCGCGTCCCCTGCCCGCGCGGACGATGCGTCGGATGTACAGGCCGCGATTTCCGGCCAGCTCGAGGCCTTCCGGTCCGACGACGGCGCGGGAGCCTATTCCTATGCCGCGCCGAACATCAAGGCGATCTTTCCCTCGCCGCAAATCTTCATGGGCATGGTCCGGTCGGGTTACGATCCGGTCTAACGGTCCAGCAACGCCGTCTCGGTGCGCTGAGGGCCGAGGGAGCGGGTTTCCGACAGGAGGTCTATCTCACCTGACCTGCCACTGAGTTTTTCTTCCACCTGGAGTTAGAGTCCGGCCTCGATTGAAGGACGGACAGATGAAGCGGAAGCGGTTCACGGAAGAACAGATCATCACGGTGCTCCGGGAGCACGAGGCGGGCGCAAGGGCGACGATCTCGCCGCCTGAAAGGATCAGGTGAGCGACGAAATGTCGCCGTGCGCCCAATCGGCCTCGGTCGCGGCGGCGAAGTCGGTAAAGCGCCCTCCTTCGATCGAGTCGCGAATGCCGGCCATCAGCGACTGGTAGTAGGCAAGGTTGTTCCAGGTCAGAAGCATCGAGGCGAGCGCTTCGTTCGAGCGCACCAGATGGTGCAGATAGGCGCGCGAATAGTCGCGCGAGGCCGGGCAGTCCGAGGCCTCGTCGAGCGGGCGCGGGTCCTCAGCGTGGCGGGCGTTCTTGAGGTTCACCTTGCCGAAGCGGGTAAAGGCGAGCCCATGCCGGCCCGAGCGCGTCGGCATGACGCAGTCGAACATGTCGATCCCGCGCGCCACCGACCGCAAGATGTCGTCCGGCGTACCGACGCCCATCAGATAGCGGGGCTTGTCCGCCGGCATGACGGGCAGCGTCTCGTCGAGCGTCTTCAACATCACCGCCTGCGGCTCGCCGACCGCGAGACCGCCGACGGCGTAGCCCTTCAGATCCATCGCCGCCAGCCGCTCGGCCGAGCGAATGCGCAGATCGATGGCGTCGCCACCTTGCACGATGCCGAACATCGCCTTGCCAGGCTGGTCGCCGAAGGCGATGGCGCAGCGTTCGGCCCAGCGCAGCGACAGCTCCATCGCCCGTTTGATCTCGGCCCGCTCCGCCGGCAGCCGAATGCACTCGTCGAGCTGCATCTGGATGTCGCTGCCGAGTAGCCCCTGGATCTCGATCGCCCGCTCGGGCGTCAGCGCGTGTTCGGAGCCGTCGACATGGGAGCGGAAACGCACACCAGTTTCGTCGAGCTTGCGCAGTTTTGCCAGCGACATCACCTGGAAGCCACCGGAATCGGTCAGGATCGGATGCGGCCAGCGGGCGAATTCATGCAGGCCGCCGAGCCGGGCGACGCGCTCGGCACCGGGCCGCAGCATCAGGTGATAGACATTGCCGAGGATGATGTCGGAGCCGAGCTCGCGCACCTGGTCCAGATACATCGCCTTGACCGTGCCGGCGGTTCCGACCGGCATGAAGGCCGGTGTGCGCACGGTGCCGCGCGGCATGGTGATTTCGCCGCGCCGCGCCTTGCCACAGGTCGCGAGCAGCCGGAACTGAAAGGAACCGCTCATGCCGGCACCCGATCGAGCAGGCAGGCATCGCCATAGGAATAGAAGCGGTAGCCCGATTTGATGGCGTGGGCATAGGCCGCCTTCATGGTCTCGAAGCCCGAAAAGGCCGAGACCAGCATGAACAGGGTCGAGCGCGGCAGGTGGAAGTTGGTCATCAGTCTGTCGACAGCCTTGAAGCGATAGCCGGGGGTGATGAAGATGTCGGTGGAGCCGGCGAAGGGCTCGATGATCCCATCGTCGCGCGCCGCGCTTTCCAGAAGCCGCAGCGAGGTGGTGCCGACAGCGACCAGGCGTCGGCCGGCCTGGCGCGCGGCGTTCAGCCGCTCCGCCGTCGCCGCGTCGATCCGGCCGATCTCGGCGTGCATCCGATGCTCTTCCGTATCGTCCGCCTTGACCGGCAGAAACGTCCCCGCCCCGACATGCAGGGTCAGATATTCGGTTCCAATGCCGCGTTTCGATAGTTGGTCGAGCAATTCGGGGGTGAAATGCAGGCCGGCGGTGGGCGCGGCGACGGCTCCATCCTCCCGGGCGTAGATCGTCTGGTAGTCGGCCCGGTCGCGCGCGTCGTCTGGCCGCTTCGAGGCGATGTAGGGCGGCAGGGGGATGTGCCCGACCGCGGCGATCGCCTGGTCGAGCGCCGGGCCCGAGAGTGCGAAGCGCAGGCTTGCCTCACCGTCCTCGCCGCGTTCCTCGACGACCGCATCGAGCGTGCCGGCAAGGCCATCGCGTTCGTCATGGCCGAAGGCAATGCGGTCGCCGACCCGCACCCGCTTTGCCGGACGCAAAAAGGCACGCCAGCGATCCGGCGCGACGCGCATGTGCAGCGTCGCGGAAATGTGCGCCCTGCCCTCGCCGTCCCGCGCATCAGGCCGCTGGCGGACGCCTTCGAGCTGCGCCGGGATGACGCGGGTGTCGTTGAAGACGAGAACGTCGCCCGGTTCGAGCAGCGACGGCAGATCACCGACGTGACGGTCGCCGAGCGTGCCATCTTTGCCGACGGCGAGCAAGCGCGCGCTTTCCCGGGGGGACGCGGGCCGCAAGGCGATACGGTCTTCCGGGAGGTCGAAGTCGAACTGATCGACACGCATACTGGGTCAGCCGGGTCTGTGAAACACGATGACGGCGGATCACAGACCCGCCGTCCTCAACGAGATGAATTGACTACGCGAGCGGAGCAAGCGCGGAAAACCAGTTCCCGCTCTTCCTCTGTTAGCGCTAGAGGTCGGACGCCACGCGCATCGTCGTGATGGAATCTGGATCGCTCACTGGCTCGCCGCGCTTGATCTGATCGATATTGTCCATGCCCTCGATGACCTCGCCCCATACGCTGTACTGGCGATCGAGCCAGGGAGCCCGGTCGAAGCAAATGTAGAACTGGGAGTTCGCCGAATTCGGGTTGGCGGTGCGGGCAGCAGAGACCGTGCCGCGCTTGTGCGGCTCGGCCGTGAACTCGGCCTTCAGGTCGGGCTTGTCGGAACCGCCGGCCCCGGTCCCCGTCGGATCGCCGGTCTGGGCCATGAAGCCGTCGATGACGCGATGGAAAACGACGCCGTCGTAAAAGCCCTCGCGCGCCAGTTCCTTGACGCGTGTCACATGGGCGGGCGCAAGGTCGGGCCGCAGTTTGATGACCACGCGGCCCTTCGTCGTCTCGAGTACCAGGGTATCGTCGGGGTTTTCGTACGCCATCTTGCTCTCCTTGCTTGCCATGTCTCAAAAACGGGAACGGCCCGGATCGAGCCCGGACCGCGTCGATGGAGCCTCTTTGAGCGGATTCGCTCCAAGGCACAAGGTTTGCCGCCGTCACTTCACGGCGGCGTTAAGATTACTTGCCGTCGGCGGCAACGCCGACCTTGATCATCTTGTCGGGGTCCTGCACCGTGCCGTTCTGGGCCGGGTCGCCCTTCTTGACGGCGTCGACATTCTCCATGCCCGAAACGACATCGCCGACGATCGTGTACTGGCCATCGAGGAAATCGCCATCTGCGAGCATGATGAAGAACTGCGAATTCGCCGAATTGGGGTCCTGCGAGCGGGCCATGCCGACAGTGCCCCTGTCGAAGGTCTCGTCGGAAAACTCGGCCTTGAGGTCCGGCTTGTCGGAGCCGCCCATGCCCGTGCCGTCAGGGTCGCCCGTCTGGGCCATGAAGCCGTCGATGACCCGGTGGAAGACGACGCCGTCGTAGAAGCCCTCGCGCGCCAGTTCCTTGAGTCGCTCGACGTGCTCGGGCGCGAGATCGGGGCGGAGTCCGATTTCGATGTCGCCGGTCTTGGTGGTGATGACCAGGGTGTTTTCGGGATCTGACTGCTGCGCTGACGCGAGACCCGTAAAGGAAGCGGCGGCGATCGATACGGCAAGGCCGAGTGTAGCGAAAAACTTCATGCGAGATTGTTCCCAGATTGTGGCGCCCGCGGTTCGCGTCAGGCGACTTTTCCTCGTATCGCTTCCGCGACGTTTCCGGGCACGAACGGCGTGACGTCCCCGCCCATGAGGGCGATTTGACGGACCAATGTGGCGGTTATGGGCCTTGTCGCCGGCGAGGCCGGAAAGAAAATCGTCGCAATCTCCGGCCGCATGACGCCGTTCATCCCGGCCATCTGCATCTCGTAATCGAGATCGGTTCCGTCGCGCAGGCCGCGGACCAGCGCCACCGCGTCGGCTTCACGCGCGGCATCGACCACGAGACCATCGAAGGCGACAACGCGGATCGCGCCGGTCTGTTCGGCGATGGCGCCCGTGTCGGCGCATTCGGCGATCAGCCGGGCGCGTTCGTCGAAGCTGAACATCGGCTGCTTGCCGGGATGGACGCCGATGCCGATGACGACCTCGTCGAAAATCGCCACTGCCTGACGCAGAATGTCGAGGTGACCGTTGGTGATGGGGTCGAAGGATCCAGGATAAAACGCGCGTTTCATGGCCTCGATTACCCTGTCCTTGCCAAAGAGACAATTTGCGAGCCGCCTGCCAGAGGCCCCATGCGGATGAATGGTTTGTGAACCACTTGCTGTGCCGTCGTTCAAGTCGCGACGTCTATATGGAACAAAATCGCCGCTACGGGGTTTTTAGAACGAACAATGGAGTACTGACATGCTGGTTTTCGCGCTTGCCCTCGCCATGGTCGTGACCCTGCTTTCCGCCACGGCCATCACGCTTCATAGCGAAGCGCAGAATGTGCGCGTCAAGGCGACTGCGCGCCGCACCCGGTTCATGCAATAGGCGCCGCCCGCCGCCCCGCCAATCGAGCAGCACACGCGTCTGCTCACCCCGAATACGAATCAGATGTGAAAGCCGTGGGGAATTGCTCCCGACGGCTTTTTTTTGGCGATATTATACTTGACACACCAGACGGTCAGGCGCATCGTCGCTAAGCTGTATATATTGTAACAAGAGGGTATGATTCGCGAGAGGAACTCGGCATGGCTTCCAATGAAATCAGTAAGTTACCCAGAAAAACGGGGGCTAAGGAACTCGCCCCCAATCAGGGAGAACTGAACCTTTTGGTCGACCGCCAAGTCGAGGTTGATGGCATTGGAATGGGCGTTCTCAAGGACGGGACAGCGTTCCTGACAGGCCGTGGGCTTGCTCGTCTTGTCGGGACCGAAAACCTCCACATCCGAACAATCAGTCAGGAATGGAACGAAGACCCTTTGAAGCCTCGCGTTGCGGGGATCAAGGCGATTTTGCAGAAGCGGGGAATTAATGTTCCGTCCGCGCATATTGAGACTGCTTATGGCTCTCAGGCGATCCATGCATATCCGGATTATGTCTGCCTCGCTGTCCTAGAATTTTACGCCTTTGACGCGCCGAACTTGCGTGAAACCGCAAGGGACAACTACCGGCTATTAGCCGGCAAAGCCCTACAGGATCTGATTTATAGCCAAGTTGGATATGACCCCTCCGGTTCAAACGTCCACAAATTCGAGAAGTGGCATGAACGCCTAGCGTTAAATTATCAATCGGCACCCAGGGGGTATTTCCACGTCTTCAATGAAGCGCACACGATCTTTTACGAACTTATCCAGGCGGGCGCGGATATAAACGAGAAGTTCGTGGTAGATATTTCAATAGGCTCACATTGGGGTCGATATTGGTCTGACAACAATCTCGATGTCGTGCACGGGCCGCGGATAAAATACCCTCACCGATACCCAGACAGCCACCCCCAGTCGCAGGCAAACCCGCACGAATCATGGTGCTACCCTTTGGCAGCGCTTGGCGATTATCGTGAGTGGATGCAATCCACCTATATCGAAGGCGGGAGGTTCAAGACCTACCTTGATGGCAAGGTGAAGCGGCTTGAAATGCCGCCATCGGTAGCCCAGCTCGCGGTCGAAGTTTTGGACCCCAAACGCATTGAGGCTAACTAGTCGTTATTTTCGACACTCGGTGGCGGCTTGCCGTGGCCTTTCGACGGCGGCGCCTTCGCGATACGCTTTAGCGTTGCATCGAATCGCGCTTCGTCGTCATCTGTTTCAAGCTCGCGAGCCGCCTCGCGGAATTTGTCGATTTGGGGTTTCTCTTGCCGTTTTCCGGTCATCAGCTAACCTTCCTGTATGACACATACATACTTAGCCTATATCGACGAGTCTGGCGACGACGGCCTAACCGCCCCATTTCGTGAAATCGGGGCGCGCGGCGGCTCTTCTAGGTGGCTGGTGATTTCAGCCTGTCTCTTCCGCAGCACGCACAATCTTGAGGCTGTACAGTGGCGGGATGAAATCGCGGCCCGAATGCCTGAACGAAAATCACGAACGCTTCATTTCGCCCGGTTAAATCACGGGCAAAAACTTGCGACTGTCCAGACTATCGCTCGAAAACCTCTTCGAGCTATCAGTGTCATTGCAGCCAAAGAGACGATACCAGAAGGCGTGTACACGGACCGGAACCAGCTATATTTCTATATGACGCGCTATCTTATTGAGCGCCTCTCATGGCTTTGCAGGGATCACCGCCCTCATGCGCCAGAGGGCGATGGTCGAGTGGCAATTACCTTTTCTAGGCGCGGCGGGATGCAATACGACGCGTTCCGGGACTACCTTCGGCGCCTAAAGGCTGATGCAACGGGAGATGTCCGAATCCATTGGCCAGTGATCGACATTGATGCCGTGAAAGCTGCCGACCACAGCACCAGCGCAAGTTTGCAGGTTGCGGACGCCATCGCTTCGGCTTTTGCCGCCGGATTTGAGCCGGACAAATACGGCAATTGCGAGCCGCGATATGCGGAAACGCTGAAACCTGTCACGTACAATCGCAACAGGAACTACCTCAGTTATGGCGTCAAGATCGTGCCCAAGTCAGACGATTGTGGACTAAATCCACAGCAGCAAAAGATGCTGGAAGTCTGGGAATGAGGCGGCAGCCCCCCGGCCCATAATTGCGCTTTCGCGCCTGCAATCTTTCGAGTGCTCTGGGTTGTTCCGGCGCATGGCTGCCTATTTCAAATATCGTCCCACCACTGAAAAAAGTCAAGCTGTTTCCGTAGCTTAGACCGAATCACATTAACTCGTTGTTTCGATTCAGTTAATCGAATCTCCCGCAGCGGCGTATGAATCAGTCCGCCGATAAGTGAGCCTTCGGCCCCTCACACCCACCAGCGCCCGATTCGCCCGGTCGCTATCGTCGCAGCCGAGCCTTACCCGATTGTTGTAGCGGAAATCGAATTCCGCCAGATAGCGGTGCAAGTGGCGCTTGCCGCAATGTTGGTAGACGCCCTTCATGCCGCGCTTGAAGATCGAGAAATAGCCCTCGATCGTGTTCGTGTGGATCGTCGCATCCTCAAGGCTCACGTATTCGCCGATGCCGTGACGGGTGAAGCCGTGGCCCTCAAAATGGGCACCGATGTTCCGATACTGGCCGGCCTCGTCTGTCATGATGCGCGCTTCCTTGGCTATGTTCTCGCGAAGGATCGGCGTCAGGGTTTCGGCCTTGAGGTTGTCGACCACCATGCTGCGAGCCTGACCGCTGGCACGATCGACCAGCGACAGCACCTTGTGCTTGTGGTGGTAGCCGCGACCCTTCTTGACGCCCTTGGGCTTCACCGAACGGTCATGTCCGATAAACGTCTCGTCGACTTCAACGATCGCGCCAGCGCCGCCCATCGGGGTAAACTCGCCTGAACGCATCGCCTCACGAATGCGGTGCGACAGGAACCACGCCGATTTGAGCGTGATTTCCAGAACGCGGTGAAGCTGGTTGGAACTGATGCCCTTTTTGCTGGACGTCATCAGGTGGATTGCCTGTAACCACTTGTGCAGCGGGATATGCGATGACTCAAAGATGGTGCCGACGCGAACCGTGAACTGCTTGCGGCATTCGGCGCACTTGCGCAGGCCGTGGCGGACCTTGCCCGTTTTGCCCGTCACGTCCTTGAGTTCATAGATCTTGCCGACGTTGCCGCAGTGAGGGCAATTCGGGCCTTCCGGCCACAACACGCTCTCGACATGGGTGAAGGCGGCGGCTTCATCGTGAAAGTAGGGACGGGACAGAACGGACATGGGTCTAACTCCTTGTCCCGTAACCTATGCCTTCAACGTGGGTGTGTCAAGTATAATATCGCCTTTTTTTTATGGTGTGCTTGCGCATCGAACGTGAGGGCGTCAGGACGTCTCGCCTTCCGTGCCGTCATCGCGCCCGATATCGTCGTCCGCCTGTAGCGCTTCCGTCTCGTCCGCCTCGTCGGCGCCTTGATCGGGAATCCGTTCCACCGAAACGACTCGCTCGCCCTCGGCCGTCCGGAAAATGGTGACGCCACGCGTCGCCCGGCCGGCGATACGGATGCCCTCGACCGGGACACGAATCAGTTGACCCCGGTCGGTGACGAGCAGGATCTGGTCGCCATCCTCGACAGGGAAGCCGGCGACAAGATTGCCGATCTCGCTCGCCTTCGACAGATCGGTGGCGCGGATTCCCTTGCCGCCGCGCCCGATGGTGCGGAAGTCGTAGGAGGAGGAGCGCTTGCCGTAGCCGAACTCGCTCAGCGTCAGCACGAATTCCTCGTTGGCGCCGAGGAAGCCATAGCGCTCCTGATCGATGGCGACATCCTCGACGCCTTCCTCCTCGACCACGGTCTCGGCGGCGGCTTCGCCCTCGACGGCTCGGCGCATCTTCAGATAGGAGGCGCGCTCGGCCGGGGTGGCATCGACGTGGCGCAGGATCGCCATCGAGATGACGGTGTCGCCCTTGGCGAGCGCGATACCGCGAACGCCGACCGAATTGCGGCCGGCGAAGACGCGCACGTCCGTCGTCGGGAAGCGAATGCATTGGCCGGAGGCCGCCGTCAGCAGCACGTCGTCGTCTTCGGAACAGGTGGCGACCGCCAGGATCTCATCGCCCTCCTCGTCCAGCTTCATCGCGATCTTGCCGTTGCGATTGACCTGCACGAAGTCGGACAGCTTGTTGCGGCGGACCGTGCCACGGGTCGTCGCGAACATCACGTTGAGTTCGGCGGCCGCCTCGGGATCGCTCGGCAACGGCAGGATCGAGGTGATCCGCTCGCCCTTTTCCAGCGGCAGCATGTTGATCAGCGCCTTGCCGCGAGACTGCGGGCTCGCCAGCGGCAGCCGCCAGACCTTTTCCTTGTAGACGATGCCGCGCGAGGAGAAGAACAAGACCGGCGTGTGAGTGTTGGCGACGAACAGCCGGGTGACGAAATCCTCGTCGTTCTTCAGCGACATGCCGGATCGGCCCTTGCCGCCGCGCCGCTGCGACCGATAGGTGGTCAGCGGAACGCGCTTGATATAGCCGCCATGGCTGACGGTGACGACCATGTCCTCGCGCGGAATCAGATCCTCGTCGTCCATGTCCGCCGCGCCTTCGGACAATTCCGTGCGGCGCGGCGTCGCGAACTCGTCGCGCACGGCAATGAGTTCGGCCTTGATGATCTCGCGGACCTTGGCCCGCGAGGAGAGTATTTCGAGATACTCCTTGATCTCCTCGCCGATCTTGTTGAGCTCGTCGCCGATCTCGTCCCGGCCGAGCGCCGTCAGGCGCTGGAGGCGCAGATCGAGTATCGCCCGCGCCTGTGCTTCCGACAGGCGATAGGTGCCGTCCTCGGCGATGCGGTGGCGCGGATCGTCGATCAGCCGGATCAGCGGCGCCACATCCTTGGCTTCCCATGCGCGGGCCATCAGCTGCTCGCGCGCCGTCGCCGGATCCGGCGCGGCGCGGATCAGCTTGATGATTTCATCGATATTGGCGACGGCAATGGCCAAGCCTACCAGGACATGCGCCCGCTCGCGCGCCTTGCGCAGCAGGAACTTGGTGCGCCGGTTCACCACTTCCTCGCGGAAGGCGATGAAGGCCGACAGCATGTCGATCAGCGTCAGCTGCTCCGGCTTGCCACCGTTCAGCGCGACCATATTGGCGCCGAAGGAGGTCTGGAGCGGCGTGAAGCGGTAGAGCTGGTTGAGAATGACGTCGGAGGACGCGTCGCGCTTCAGTTCGACCACCACGCGGTAGCCGTCGCGGTCGCTCTCGTCGCGGATGTCCGAAATACCCTCGATCCGCTTGTCGCGAACCAGATCGGCCATCTTCTCGATCATCGAGGCCTTGTTCACCTGATAGGGAACCTCGGTGATCACGATCGCCTCGCGGTCGCCGCGTATCGGCTCGACGTGCGCCTTGCCGCGCATCAGGATCGAGCCGCGGCCGGTGGAATAGGCGGACAGGATGCCGGCGCGGCCGAGAACGATCGCTCCGGTCGGGAAATCCGGACCGGGAATGAATTCCATCAATTCTTCCAGCGCGATCACCGGATTGTCGATCATCGCCACGCAGCCGTCGACGATCTCGCCAAGATTGTGCGGCGGAATGTTCGTCGCCATGCCGACGGCGATGCCGCCGGAGCCGTTGACGAGAAGATTCGGAAAACGCGCCGGAAGGACGACAGGTTCGCGCTCGCGGCCGTCGTAATTGTCCTGGAAGTCGACCGTTTCCTTGTCGATATCCTCGAGCAGCGCCTCAGACACCTTGTAGAGCCGGGTCTCGGTATAGCGCATGGCCGCCGGCGGATCGCCGTCGATCGAACCGAAATTGCCCTGCCCCTCGATGAGCGGCACGCGCAGCGACCAGTCCTGCGCCATTCGCACGAGCGCATCGTAGATCGAGGAATCGCCGTGCGGATGGTATTTACCCATCACCTCGCCGACGACACCGGCGGACTTGCGATAGGACTTGTTGAAGGTGAGGCCCATTCCGTGCATGGCGTAGAGAATGCGCCGATGCACCGGCTTCAGGCCGTCGCGCACATCCGGCAACGCGCGGCTGACAATCACGCTCATGGCGTAATCGAGATAGCTGCGCTGCATCTCCTCGATGATCGAAATGGAGTCGATACCGCTGGGACGTTCCGGCGGCGTCGTGTTGTCGTCGTCTTCGGCCAAAATCATGTCCCGATGGGCTGGAAATTCATCGCTTGGCTATAGCGCGAATGGCGCCTCAAGGGCAATTCCCGCGATTCTTGCGAGCGGCGAAATACACCAGTCGCTTCAATCGCTTGCGCGAGTGACAAAAGAAACCTCCAGCGACGTCCGACACATCCGCTGAAAACCGGCGCAAATTGGCGAGAATCAACCCGTCGGATCGTTCGCCCGATGGACGTGACGAACATCGCGGTTGACGACCGGTCAGCACCTGCTACCCAGAAGGCTGGATCACCGAACGGCTGAACATGTTCGATCTTCTTCTCAGCGGCTTTGTCACGCTCTTCGTCATCCTCGATCCGCTCGGGCTCGTGCCGCTGTTCCTGGCGGTAACGCCGGGCCTGGGGGCCGCCGAACGACGCCGCATCGCGCTCCGGGCCTGCATCATCGCCTTCGTGATCCTGACCCTGTTCGGGCTCGCCGGCCTGATGCTGCTCGAAGGTCTCGGCATCACACTCGGCGCCTTCCGCGTGGCCGGCGGTCTGTTCCTGTTCTGGATCGGCTTCGAACTGGTCTTCGAAAAGCGCAAGGAACGCCACGAGCGCAGCGCCAACCGCGCGGTAGACGATCCGGAGATGGCCGACGTCGCCGCCTTTCCCCTGGCGATCCCGTTGATGGCGGGACCGGGCGCGATCTCGGCGGTGATCCTCTTATCCGGGGCGGTTCCGAGCCTAGCCGGCCAGATCGGCCTCGTGGTCGTTGTCTTCACCGCCCTCGCGGTCACCTTCGGCTTCCTTGCGGTCGCCGATCACTTCGACCGCTGGCTCGGCGCCACGGGCCGCGCGGTGATTTCCCGGCTCCTCGGCGTTCTCCTGGCCGCATTGGCGGTGCAGTTCGTCGCGGATGGAATCACGGCTTTGGTTCAATCCAGCCAGAGCATCGCCACCGCCGGCTGACCGGTAAATCCGCGCGTCCACCGCCACTTCAGCGTCCGGGGATCGCCACGCTCTTGCCCGGTCCATCGCCGTGGATGCTGTCGTGACCGCGCACCACGACCTCGCGAACCCCCTCGGGAAGCGCGATCCCCGACTGGCTTCGGGTAAAAGGTTGTTCCTCCGTGTGAGGATGGAGCAGCGTCCGCGTCCCGTAGACCGTCCCGTCCGGTCCGACCACGTCCCAGCGGTCGGCATAATGGTCCCAGCCTTCGTCGGCGTGGCGAAGCGTCACGGCGAAGCCGAAGGCGCCGCCCCTTTCAGGCGTGACGCGGGTCGCTTCAACGGTCACTTCGCCGGCCGTCGCAACGCTGAACGACGCAACGGCGCCACCGACCAAACAGATGATGCCGAGCGCGCCACAAACTCGAATCGGCCCTCTCCCCTGCGTCAGAACGGGATTTCGTCGTCGAGATCGCGCGACGATCCGCCGCCGCCCTGGTCGTAACCGCCGCCGCCGCCTCTTCCGCCGCCACCGGAGCCGCCGCGCGAGCCGCCGCTCTGGTCATAACTGCCGCCGCCGCCACCTTCGCCACGACTGTCGAGCATCTGCAGTTCGCCGCGGAAGCGTTGCAGCACGACTTCCGTCGTATAGCGCTTCTGCCCCGACTGGTCTTCCCAACTGCGGGTCTGGAGCTGCCCCTCGATATAGACCTTCGCACCCTTCTTCAGATATTGCTCGGCGACCTTGACGAGGTTCTCGTTGAAGATGACGACGTTGTGCCATTCGGTCCGCTCGCGCCGCTCGCCCGACTGTTTATCACGCCAGCTTTCCGAGGTGGCGATCCGCAGATTGACCACCGCATCGCCGGAGTTCAGGCGGCGGATCTCCGGATCGGCTCCGAGATTTCCGACCAGGATCACCTTGTTCACGCTGCCTGCCATTATCGAACTCCATGCTTCAAAAACGGCGCGATCCTATCCGACCGCGCGAAGGGGGGAAAGGACGCAGGCGCACTCGTCCACCGTTGAAAACGCGCTTCGCCGGTTTCAATGATTTTCCGGCGGAGCCGCATGCGCTTTGCGAAATGGCGTGGGCCTGTTAGAACAAAAAAAGAACATTATTGGAATCGAGTCAAGGACTGACCGTCTTGGAAGAGTCGCCTGGACGACTTAAGTAGGCTCGGTCTCCCAACCACAAGGACTGCCGGACGCGTCATGGCCGAACTGAAGACGATCTCCATTCGCGGCGCGCGCGAACACAATCTCAAGAATGTCGATCTCGACCTGCCGCGCGACACATTGATCGTGATGACCGGCCTGTCGGGCTCGGGCAAGTCGTCGCTGGCATTCGATACGATCTATGCCGAAGGGCAGCGGCGCTATGTCGAGAGTCTGTCGGCCTATGCGCGGCAGTTCCTCGAGATGATGCAAAAGCCCGATGTCGATCAGATCGACGGGCTGTCGCCGGCGATTTCGATCGAACAGAAGACGACCTCGAAGAACCCGCGTTCGACCGTCGGTACCGTCACCGAAATCTACGACTATCTGCGGCTGCTGTTCGCGCGCGTCGGCGTCCCCTATTCGCCCGCGACCGGCCTGCCGATCGAGAGTCAGACGGTCAGCCAGATGGTCGACCGCATTCTGGAACTCGACGAGGGCGCCCGGCTCTATCTGCTGGCGCCGATCGTGCGCGGCCGCAAGGGCGAATACCGCAAGGAACTGGCGGAGCTTCAGAAGAAGGGTTTCCAGAGGGTGCGCGTCGACGGGGAGTTCTACGATATCGCCGACGCGCCAGCCCTCGACAAGAAGTTCAAGCACGATATCGACGTGGTAGTCGACCGCATCGTCGTGCGGGGCGACATTTCCGCGCGCCTTGCCGATTCGCTGGAGACCGCGCTGGGTCTCGCCGAAGGGCTGGCGGCGGCCGAATTCGCCGAGGGCGTCGATGAGAACGGCAAGCCGCGGCAATTGGTGTTTTCGGAAAAGTTCGCCTGCCCGGTGTCGGGCTTCACGATCCCGGAGATCGAGCCGCGCCTGTTTTCGTTCAACAATCCGTTCGGCGCCTGCCCGCGCTGCGACGGTCTCGGCTCGCAGCGCGCCGTCGATCCCAAGCTGATCGTCCCCAACGAGGCAGTGACGCTGAAGGGCGGCGCGATCGCGCCCTGGGCGAAATCGACCTCGCCCTATTACGCCCAGACGCTCGACGCGCTCGGACGCACTTTCGGCTTCAAACAGACCGACAAATGGTCGGAGCTGCCGGATGACGCCCAGAACGCGATCCTGAACGGCACCGGCAAGACCAAGATCGAATTCCGCTACAATGACGGAATGCGATCCTACAAGACGACGAAAAGCTTCGAGGGCATCGTGCCCAACCTGGCGCGCCGCTGGAAGGAGACCGATTCGGCCTGGATGCGCGAGGAGATCGAGCGCTTCATGTCGGCGACCCCCTGCCCGGCCTGTGGCGGTCACCGGCTGAAGCCGGAAGCGCTGGCAGTGAAGATTGGCGGATGCCACATCGGCGAGGTGACCGAGCTGTCGATCCGCGCGGCCGGCGACTGGTTCGAGGCCTTGCCCGCCAAACTCAGCGACAAGCACAATCAGATCGCCATGCGGATCTTGAAGGAAATCCGTGAGCGGCTGCGCTTCCTCAACGATGTGGGTCTGGAATATCTGACCCTGTCGCGCTCCTCCGGCACCTTGTCCGGCGGCGAAAGCCAGCGCATCCGCCTCGCCTCGCAGATCGGCTCGGGGCTCACCGGCGTTCTCTATGTCCTGGACGAGCCGTCGATCGGCCTGCATCAGCGCGACAACGAGCGCCTGCTGGTCACGCTGAAACACCTGCGCGACATCGGCAACACCGTCATCGTCGTCGAGCATGATGAGGACGCGATCCTGTCAGCCGACTATGTCGTCGACATCGGGCCGGCGGCGGGCATCCATGGCGGCGAGATCATCGCCTCGGGCACGCCCGCCGACATCAAGGCGCACCCGAATTCTCTGACCGGGCGCTATCTGTCGGGCGATCTCGGCGTGCCGGTGCCGGCAAAGCGTCGCAAGCCGGTCAAGGGCAAGCGGCTGAAGGTGGTTGGCGCGCGCGGCAACAATCTGAAGGACGTCACCGCGGAGATTCCGCTCGGTCTGTTCTCCTGCGTCACCGGCGTTTCCGGCGGGGGCAAGTCGACCTTCCTGATCGAGACCCTGTTCAAGGCGGCGGCGCGCCGCATCGCTAACGCCCGCGACGTGCCCGCCGAACACGACCGCATCGAAGGGCTGGAACATCTCGACAAGGTCATCGACATCGACCAGTCGCCGATCGGCCGCACGCCGCGCTCGAACCCGGCGACCTATACCGGCGCCTTCACGCCGATCCGCGACTGGTTCGCGGGGCTGCCCGAGGCCAAGGCCCGCGGCTATCAGCCCGGCCGGTTCTCGTTCAACGTCAAGGGCGGGCGCTGCGAGGCGTGCCACGGCGACGGCGTCATCAAGATCGAGATGCACTTCCTGCCGGACGTCTACGTCACCTGCGACGTCTGCCACGGCAAGCGCTACAATCGCGAGACGCTGGAGGTCACCTTCAAGGAGAAGTCGATCGCCGACGTCCTCGACATGACCGTCGAGGAAGGCGTCGACTTCTTCGCCGCCGTGCCGGCGGTGCGCGACAAGCTCGCCACGCTGAACGAGGTCGGGCTCGGCTATATCAAGGTCGGCCAGCAGGCGACGACACTGTCGGGCGGCGAGGCGCAGCGCGTCAAGCTCGCCAAGGAGCTGTCGCGTAAGGCGACCGGCCGCACGCTCTATATTCTTGACGAGCCGACGACCGGACTGCACTTTCACGATGTCGCGAAGCTGTTGACCGTGCTGCATGACCTCGTCGATCGCGGCAACACGGTGGTCGTCATCGAGCACAATCTCGAGGTGATCAAGACGGCCGACTGGGTGGTCGACATTGGCCCGGAAGGCGGCGACGGCGGCGGCGAGATCGTCGCGTCCGGTGCGCCGGAGGACATCGTCAAGGCCGAGCACTCCTACACCGGACAGTTCCTGAGGGGGCTGCTTGAGCGGCGCCCGCATGTCAGCAGCGTGGCGGCGGAGTGATGGAGGCGCGCACTATTAGAACGGGCATCGGCGGCTGGACCTTCGCGCCCTGGGAGGGCTCGTTCTATCCGGACGACCTGCCGAAGAAGAAGCAGCTCGAATACGCCGCCTCGAAGCTGACGACGATCGAGGTCAACGGCACCTTCTACCGCTCGCAAAAGCCCGAAACCTTCGCCAAATGGGCGAGCGAGACGCCGGATGATTTCGTCTTTTCGCTGAAGGCGCCACGCTACGCGGTCAATCGCAAGGTGCTGGCCGAGGCCGGCGAGTCCATCGACCGCTTCGTGCGCTCGGGCATCGTCGAACTGGGCGACAAGCTGGGGCCGATCCTGTGGCAGCTGGCGGGCACCAAGCGCTTCGATCCGGATGATTTCGGCGCGTTCCTCCAATTGCTTCCGAAAGACATCGAAGGCATCCGGCTGCGTCACGCGGTCGAGCTGCGCCATGAAAGCTTCGTCGACCCGGATGCCATTGCTTTGTGCCGCGATGCCGGCGCCGCGATCGTCTATGCGGAAAGCGCCGACTATGCCGAGATCGCGGACGTGACGGGGGATTTCGTCTATGCGCGGCTGCAAAAAGGCAATGCGGGGATCGAGACCGGCTATCCGTCCGAGGCGCTCGACCAGTGGGCCGAGCGCGCCCGACTCTGGGCGGCGGGCGGCGAACCCGACGACCTGCCACGCGCAGATCCGGCAACAAGCGCCCCGAAAACGCCGCGGGACGTCTTCGTCTACTTCATCCGCGAGGGAAAGGTGCGCGCGCCGCATGCGGCGATGGCACTGATGGAGCGTCTCGGCGACCGCTGAGCAAACTGTGCCGCGCCGGCGACCGAGTCAGAGGTGCCGGCCGCAAGCAAGGCCATGTAGTTCCTGGTGAACCTTCGGCAGCATGGCCGGCAGGTCCTCGGAAATCAGCCCCGACCCGAACAGTTCGGCGGCTCGGCCATGCATCCAGACCGCTGCGCAGGCCGCCTCGAAGCCAGGTGTGCCTTGCGCGAGTTGCGCCGCGACGAGTCCGGCGAGAACGTCCCCTGTTCCCGCCGTCGCCAGCCAGGGCGTTCCGGTCGCGTTGATCGCGGCGCGGCCGGCCGGCTCGGCGATGGCCGTGTCGCGCCCCTTCAGGACGATGATCGCGCCGGCACGATTGGCGGCCGCCCGTGCCCGCTCCAGCTTCGACCCGTGTCGATCCGCAATGTCGGGAAACAGCCGCTTGAACTCGCCCTCATGCGGCGTCAGCACCAGCGCCGGTCTATTGTACGCCGAGGCGCGCTTCCCCGCAGCGTGGGCGGCCGCGAACAGGGAATCCGGATCGTCGGCGAAAGCGCTGATGCCGTCGGCGTCGAGGACCAGCCGCCGCCCCGCCTCCAGGACCGCTTGGGCGAAACTCCGTGCCCGCTCGCCGACACCGAAGCCCGGCCCGAGCACAAAGGCGTCGAACCGCGCGTCCTCCAGGTGCTCGCGGAGTGCTTTTTCGTCGTCGCAGCGCTTTAGCATGATGGCGGTGAGATGCGCGGCATTGGCCATTAGGGCCGAGCCCGGTGAAAAGACCGTGACCAGCCCGGCACCGCCGCGCAGTGCCGCCGTCGCGGCCAGTCGCGCCGCGCCGGTCTGCGTCGCGCCGCCCGAAAAGACGACGGCGTGGCCGCGGTCGTATTTATGACCGGCGTCGGACAGCCGCGCGAGCGCGTCCATCCACAGCGCCGGTTCGTTGGCGAAGGTCGTCGGAGCAATTACGTCGAGAACCGTCGCCGGGATGCCGATATCGGCGACGATGGTGCGTCCGCAAAGGCTTCGGCCCGGCTCGAGCAAATGGCCCGGCTTGCGCCGGAAGAACGTCACCGTCAGATCGGCAGAGACCGCCTCGCCGAGAGGCTGGCCGGTGGTGCCCGAAACACCGGACGGAAGGTCTATGGCAATGACCGGTATCGACGCCGCGTTCAGCTTGCGGATCGCTTCTGCCGCTTCACCCTCCACAGGGCGCGACAGGCCGGCGCCGAACAGGCCGTCGATCACCAGATCGAAGGTTGCGGGCTCGAAGCTTTCGAGCGGACGTGTGGGTTCATCGAAGGCCGTGGCCGCGATGGCCGCGTCTCCGTGCAGATTCGTCACCGGGACGAGGCCGAAGATCTCCACCCGGCGCCCTGCCCCGCCCAGCAGCCGGGCCGCGGCATAGGTATCGCCGCCATTGTTGCCGGGGCCGGCCAGCAGCGCAATCCGTTCGGCTCGCGGATAATGCGCATGGGCGGCGGCGGCGACCGACTCCGCCGCCCGCTCCATCAACACGATACCGGGGATGCCGGCCGCGATGGTCCGGCGGTCCGCCTCGTTCATCTCGTCAGGCGTCAGGAGCGCAAGGCCGCGTGCTTCTTGAAAGACCATTGTCCTGCCTATTCCTTCATCATTGTGACAGCCTATTGGGCATTCCAGGTGACAGAAGCGCCGGCCTCGTGTAGCCGAGAGGATGATCGCAAGCATCCGCCTTCGGTTCCACCGTACGGTTGCGCGGTCTAGCAGCGCGCGGACCAGGCCGATTGCGGTCACGGAAGAGCGCTCTGGAAACTATTTCGAACCGGTCACGGTTCTGAGCCGTCTTTGGCACGTCTCCTGCTTTAGGCAGAGGTGACGGGCCGGCGGCCCGTGACGAGGGCAACGTCGAAAAGGACGATCGATGAAGAAGGTCGAGGCTATCATCAAGCCGTTCAAGCTGGATGAGGTGAAGGAAGCGCTCCAGGAAGTCGGGCTGCAAGGAATCACCGTCACCGAGGCCAAGGGTTTCGGTCGCCAGAAGGGCCACACCGAGCTTTACCGCGGCGCCGAGTATGTTGTCGATTTCCTCCCGAAGGTGAAGGTCGAGATCGTGCTCGCCGACGAGACCGTCGCGGCGGCGGTCGAAGCCATCCGCAAGGCGGCCCAGACGGGGCGCATCGGCGACGGCAAGATCTTCGTCTCCAATATCGAGGAAGCGATCCGCATCCGCACCGGCGAAGCCGGGACCGACGCTATCTGACGGTCGCCCTCTCATCAACAATCTCATCGTTCAGTAACAGGAAGAACCACCATGACGAGTGCCAACGACATCCTGAAGCAGGTCAAGGACAACGACGTGAAATTCGTCGATCTGCGCTTCACAGACCCGAAGGGCAAGACCCAGCACGTGACGATGGACATAACCCTCGTCGACGAGGATCTGTTCTCCGAGGGCACGATGTTCGACGGCTCGTCGATCGCCGGCTGGAAGGCGATCAACGAATCCGACATGGTGCTGATGCCGGACCCGGAAACGGCCTATATGGATCCGTTCTTCGCCCAATCGACCATGGCGATCGTCTGCGACATCCTCGACCCCGTTTCCGGCGAAGCCTACAACCGCGATCCCCGTTCGACGGCGAAGAAGGCGGAAGCCTACCTCACCCAGTCGGGCACCGGCGACACGGCATTTTTCGGCCCCGAGGCCGAGTTCTTCATCTTCGACGATGTGCGCTACAAGGCAGACCCTTACAACACCGGCTTCAAGCTCGACTCGACGGAATTGCCGTCGAATGACGACGCCGACTACGAGACCGGCAATCTCGGCCATCGTCCACGCGTCAAGGGCGGCTACTTTCCGGTACCGCCGATCGATTCCTGCCAGGACATCCGCTCGGAAATGCTGACCGTGATGGCCGAAATGGGCGTTTCGGTCGAGAAGCATCACCATGAGGTGGCGGCCGCCCAGCACGAGCTCGGCATCAAGTTCGACACGCTCACCCGCAACGCCGACAAGATGCAAATCTACAAATACGTCATCCATCAGGTGGCGAATGCCTACGGCAAGACGGCGACCTTCATGCCGAAGCCGGTCTTCGGCGACAATGGCTCGGGCATGCATGTTCACCAGTCGATCTGGAAGGGCGGCAAGCCGACCTTCGCCGGCAACGAATACGCCGGTCTGTCGGAGAGCGCGCTGTTCTACATCGGCGGCATCATCAAGCACGCCAAGGCGCTTAACGCCTTCACCAACCCGTCGACGAACTCGTTCAAGCGACTCGTTCCGGGCTACGAGGCGCCGGTGCTGCTGGCCTATTCGGCGCGCAACCGCTCGGCATCCTGCCGCATCCCCTTCGGCCAGTCGCCGAAGGCCAAGCGCGTCGAGGTTCGCTTCCCCGATCCGACGGCGAACCCCTACCTCGCCTTCGCGGCCATGCTGATGGCCGGTCTTGACGGCATCAAGAACAAGATCCATCCCGGCGCGGCAATGGACAAGGACCTGTACGACCTGCCGCCGGAGGAGCTGAAGGAGATCCCGACCGTCTGCCGTTCGCTCCGCGAGGCGATGGAGAGCCTCGATGCCGATCGTGAGTTCCTGAAGGCCGGCGGCGTCTTCGACGACGACCAGATCGACGCGTTCATCGATCTGAAGATGGCCGAAGTGCTCCGGTTCGAGATGACGCCGCATCCGGTTGAATTCGACATGTATTACAGCGTGTGATTCCCGAAGCCCTGGATTTCTAGGAAAACTGGATTTTCCAGGCGATTGGATCGTCGTTCGGGACAAGAATGGTTCGGACTGGGGACGAAGAGCCCACAGCCCGAGCCATTTTTTTATGCAAACATTCCGCAAAAGTTACCTGCGATAGGACGGTCTCGCCCGGATGGCACCAAGCTCGGTGCGATCAAGGTGCCGGATGACCGCGCCAACCGCCCCTTGCCGGGAGCAGCGTAACCGGCTGTTGATGACGGCGAGCCAGTCGATCCGACAAGGCGTCCAAGGTGCCCATAGCGTTCCAGGACCGTTCGACCGGTAGTCGCTGCGGGGCAAGTAGCAAGTTCCTCGTATGCCGCGGAC
>NZ_JADDXW010000025.1 GCF_017183135.1 Aurantimonas marina
AAGCTACCCATGACCACGGTGATGCCAGTGACGTGTAGGCATAGGCGGCGAGCGCGATGCCGGTGACCGCATCGTCGACGCGATTGCGGCGGTGGCGCACGGAAGACTCACGACCGCCGAAGTCACCGGTCACCTCGAATTCGCGCCGATTCCAGTGGGACTGTAGGCCTGTAGGCCGGCGACTTCGAACGTGGTTCTGCGGCGAATCTGAACGGGTGAGAAAATCACACCGGATTCGGATCAACCGCTGGCCGGTATCATTCGTCCATGACCGCCACGACCTTGAGTGACCCGGATGGGCGTTCGTGACCGAGAAACGGAACGATATCGCGCAAAGGCAGCCGATGCGAAATCAGTCGAAAAATCTCAGGTCCGATGGCATCAATAGTTTCGAGAGCCTCGGGGATGTTGTGATTGAGGGAATGTGCTCCTGCCAGCCGCAGCTGACGCCGAAAAATTTCTTGTGGTGATATCTGTATAGTTTTACCAGGCGGACAAACACCAAAAAATAAAACATTCCCGCCATTCGCAGCGTAATCGATCAATCCCTGAGCCACAGCGATCACACCTGTTGCGTCCACGACCAAATCCATTGACCGCGAATACTTCTCCAGATCGCGCGATCCGGCAGCGATCGCGTTCAACTGGAATGTCTCGGCCAGCGCAAGTCGGCTTTCATCCAGATCGACCATCGTAATGTCGCCAATCCCGCGCGTTCGAAGCGCCAGTGCCATCAACAATCCAATGGGGCCTGCGCCGAATATCAATGTGTTCTCTATTCTGTCGATGTCGACCGCATCAAGCCCGTTGAGAACGCAGCCTACCGGCTCCGCCAGGGCCGCGACCTCAAAAGCAAGGCTACCGATCCCAACGATATTTTTCTGGTTAACTGCGCTGTAATCGGCGAATCCACCATTCTTGGTGACCCCATAGGCGCCGAGATTTTCGCAGAGGTTGGTCAGCCCTTTTTGGCATGGCCGGCAGGTTCCGCAATGAAAATTCGGATCGACTACCACGTGATCGCCAATCGCGAACCCGTCTACGGCTACGCCCTTTGCGACGATTTCGCCTGTATATTCATGACCGGGAACGAGCGGAAATTTGGAGCTGCCATATCTGCCATGAAGGATGTCGATATCCGTGTGGCATATGCCGCTGGCCTTCACACGAATAATCACATCGTCTTCGGCGGACTCGGGATCCGGGATGTTTGCATATTCTGCTTTGCCCAAAGCCTCGTAGGTGATCGCATCCATATTCAGTTCCTCCGTCGGTCCGCCGATAAATAGGCCCCGAGCGTATTTGATGTCCCGTGCTGCCAAAGCATGTTGAGCCAGTGGGTGAACCGTGCGCGGAAATCTTCATTGGCCGCGACATCGCCATAGACGTCTGAAAGCGTCAGCCATTCGGCTGGATTTTCTTTTGCCTTTCGCGACAGCGCCACGAGGCGATCCCAGTGGGGATCGTTCGGCGCGATTTCGGCGCCGCTCTCCGTGACCCCGTAACAGTAACGGCACCAGAGCGCACATTCGAGCGCCAGACCGTCGAACTTGTCGCCCGCCTTCAAGGCATCGCGCAGAACGGGCACGACGAATTTCGGCTGGCGGTTATAGCCGTCAAGGCACAGGCGCTGCACTGTGTCGGCGATCTTCGGGTTGGAGAAACGCCGCTCGATAAGGTCAAAATATTCGAACGTATCGGTATCGGGAACTGGCGGCACCTGCGGCACGATCTCAGTCTCTTCGATCCTGCGCAGATATGCGCGGATAACGGGGTTCTCCATCGCCTGGTGGACGAAATGGATGTCCATAAGCCCGGCAGGATAGGCGATGATCGCGTGGCCGCCATTGAGCATGCGAAGCTTCATCAGCTCGAAAGGCATGACATCGGAGACGAACTGCACGCCGACTTCTTCCAACGGCGGGCGGCCGAGGGGAAAATTGTCCTCCATGACCCATTGGGTGAACCCCTCGCAAAAGACGGGCCAGCCGTCTTCAATGCCGTGTTCGTCCCGGCAGATTGCACGCTCGCGGTCGGACGTTGCCGGCGTGATGCGGTCGACCATGGAATTGGGGAATGCGACATTTTCCGCAATCCAGTCGGACATCGCCTGATCAGACATGGCGGCAAGGCTGCAAAGCGTGTTGCGGGTCACCTTGCCATTATGGGGAATGTTATCGCAACACATGACCGTAAAGGGCGGAGTTCCTGCATCACGACGCTTTTTCAGGCCAGCTATGACAAGGCCGAAAACGGTCCTCGGCGAGGCGGGGTTTTCCGCATCCGCCACGATTGCCGGATGGCTCGGATCGAAATTGTCGTTCGCATCCAGGAAATAACCACCCTCGGTGATCGTCAGAGAAACAATGCGGGTCCTGGGATCGGCGAGACCGGCGATGATCGCATCCGGACTGGCCGGCTCGATATAGTCTATCATCGAGCCAATGACATGCGCATCGCTGCGATCGGCCTCCTGTTCGACAATGGTCGTCAACCAGTCCTGCGCGCGCAGGACCGCGCGCGCGCGTCTGTCGCCCTCCAGCACTCCCGCGCCGACAATCGCCCAATCATGGCCCATCCCCTTGGAGAAAAGCTGGTCAAGATACGTCGCCTGATGCGCCCGGTGAAAATTGCCGATCCCGATATGAACGATACCGGGCGAAAGTTCCTCCCGGGAATAGGACGGTATCGCCACCGTCGCGCCGATCTCGTTCAGGTTCTTTAGAGACAGTTTCGTCGCCATCGCAACCCTCGACCCATGTTACTCGCGAACACATTGGTGCACGAAGAGCGCCTGTGCCCTCAGCTCATCCACTGGCCGCCATCGACATTGTACGTCTGCGACAAGATGTAGTCGGCTTCGGACGAGGCGAGAAAGATCGCCATGCCGGTCAGATCGTCAGGAGTGGCAAAGCGTCCGGCAGGCACGCCAGCCGCAACCTCAGCTTTCTTCTGGCCGGGCTTCTTGCCTTCCAGCGTGGCGAACATCGTGTCCACATGCGCCCAGTGTTCGCCATCGACGACCCCTGGGGCGATGGCGTTGACGTTGATACCATGCTTGATCAGGTTCAGCCCCGCCGACTGCGTCATGGAAATCACCGCAGCCTTGGTCGAGCAATAGACCAGCACGAGGCTTTCGCCGCGTCGTCCGGCCTGCGACGCCATGTTGATGATCTTGCCGCCATGGCCCTGCTTGATCATTTGCCTGGCGGCAGCCTGCATGGTGAAAAGGGTGCCGCCGACATTGACGGCATAAAGCTTGTCGTAGCTGGCGCGGGTGATGTCCACGGTTTCGGCAGCATCGAACAGCGCCGCGTTGTTGATCAGGATATCGAGCTTACCCGCCTTGGCCACGACAGCCGCGATGGCCGCGTCGATGCTATCCTGGTTGCTCACGTCGATCTGTATGGCATAGGCCGCATCGCCGATCTCCGCCGCGGTTTCCTTCGCTGCGTCGAGGTTGATGTCGGCGATGGCAACAATTGCGCCTTCGCGGACGTAGGCTTCGGCGAAGCCTCGGCCAATACCGCGCGCGGAGCCGGTGATGAGAGCGGATTTTCCTTCAAGGCGTTTCACGCGACGCGAAGTCCTTGAGTGTCGAACTTGTGAAGGTGTTCCATCTGCGGCGTCAGGTAGACGGTGTCGCCATGCTTCACGTCAACCTCGCCGCCGGCGCGCACCGTCAAGGGATCGCAACCGGGAATGCCGTGGATATGCATGAAGGTGTCCGAACCAAGATGTTCCGCGACGCCAACCGTGCCCTGCCAGGTGCCTTCGGTCTTGGAGATGTCGATATGCTCGGGCCGGATGCCGATCGTATGCACGCCATGCTTCGCGGCTTCCGGTCCGTCCAGCTGGTTCATCTTGGGCGAGCCGATGAAGCCGGCGACGAACTTGTTGCGCGGCGTGCGATACAGCTCCAGCGGGCTGCCCACCTGCTCGATCACGCCGGCCTGTAGCACCACAATCTTGTCGGCCATGGTCATCGCCTCGACCTGGTCGTGGGTCACGTAGACCATTGTGGTGTCGAGCTTCTTGTGCAGTTCCGAGATTTCCATCCGCATGCCGACTCGCAGGGCGGCGTCAAGGTTGGACAATGGCTCGTCGAACAGGAAGGCGGCGGGTTCGCGCACAATAGCCCGGCCGATGGCGACACGCTGCCGCTGCCCGCCCGAAAGCTGCCCGGGGCGACGGTCGAGATAATCGGTCAGGTTCAGCGCGGCAGCCGCCTGGGCGATGCGCTTGTCCTGCTCGGCCTGCTCCATCCCGGCCATCTTCATCGGGAAGGCGATGTTCTTCCTGACGGTCATATGCGGGTACAGCGCATAGGACTGGAACACCATCGCCAGCCCGCGCTTGGCCGGCGGCAGGCCGGTGGCGTCCTTGCCGTCGATCTCGATATTGCCGGCGGTGGTGTCCTCAAGCCCCGCGATCAACCGCAGCAGGGTGGACTTGCCACAGCCCGATGGGCCGACAAAGACCACGAATTCGCCGTCATCAATTTCCAAGTCCAGCGGCGGGATGACCGTGATGTCGCCGAAGGATTTCTTGACCTGCTTTAGCCGTATGCGTCCCATATCAACTCCTCACTTCACAGCGCCGAAGGTCAGACCCCGGACAAGTTGCTTCTGGCTGAACCAGCCCATGATCAGAATTGGCGCAATGGCCATAACCGAAGCGGCGCTGAGCTTGGCGTAAAACAGGCCCTCGGGCGCTGAAAAACTGGAGATGAACTTTGTCAGCGGCGCCGCGTCCACAGTCGTCAGCAGGATGGTCCAGAACGCCTCGTTCCAGGCCAGGATAATGTTCAGCAGGATCGTCGACGCGATGCCGGGCAAGGCCATGGGCGTCAGCACATACAGGATTTCGGACTTCAGCGAGGCGCCATCCATGCGCGCGGCTTCGAGGATCTCGCCGGGAATCTCGCGGAAGTAAGTGTACAGCATCCAGACGATGATCGGCAGATTGATCAGCATCAGCACCACGATCAGCAGGATCCGACTGTCCATCACACCCAGCCATTTTGCGATCAGCACCAGCGGATAAAGCACACCGACAGCGGGCAGCATCTTGGTCGACAGCATCCACAGCAGGACGTCCTTGGTTCGTTTTCCGGGAACGAAGGCCATGGCCCAGGCGGCCGGAACGGCAATCAGGATGCCGAGAAGGGTAGACCCCACGGCGATGATGATCGAGTTCGTCAATGCCAGCGGATAGTTCGACCGCTCCAGCACCGCGCTGTAATTCTCCGTGGTCCAGTTGAAGAAGAACCACACCGGCGGATCCGAAATCGCCGTCGCCTCTGACTTGAAGCTGGTCAGGAATGTCCACATGATCGGAAAGAAGATCAGTAGCCCCAGGCTCCAGGCCAAGGCCGTCCACATGATTTTCTTGCGAGGAGTAACTGCGCGAGCCATGTTCCGATCCTCCTCTATTTATCCAGGTTCTTGCCGACGATCCGCATCAGGAAGATCGCGACGATGTTGGCAAGGATGACGGCGATGATGCCGCCCGCGGACCCCAGGCCAATGTTCTGGCTTTCCAGCACGCGCTGATACACAAGGTAGGTCAGCGTTCGGGTGCCGAAGGCGCCGTTGGTGGTCACGAAGATCTCGGCGAAGATCGATAGCAGAAAGATCGTCTGGATCAGGATCACAACCGTGATGGCGCGGCTGAGATGCGGCAGGATGATGTACCAGAAACGGCTAAGCGCGGGCGCTCCGTCCATCTCCGCGGCCTCAAGCTGTTCGCTCGACAAGGACTGGACCGCGGTCAGCAGGATCAGCGTGGCGAAAGGCAGCCATTGCCAGGCCACGATCACGATAATCGAGAACAGCGACGATTGACTGAGGAAGTCATAAGGCTGCAGGCCCAGAAATTTATAGAGATAAGAGAAAAGTCCGTTGTCCACGTTGAAAAACATGTTCTTCCAGACCAGCGCCGACACGGTCGGCATGATGAAGAACGGCGCGATCACCAGGATGCGCACAATCCCTTGCCCGAACATCGGCTGGTCCAGCAGCAAGGCAAGGAGAATGCCCCCCACGATGGTGATCAACAGGATGCCGGCGACCATCCACAGCGTCGTGCCCACCGCACTCAGGAAAGACGACGATGTCACGAAGGATTCGTAGTTCCTGAAGCCGATCCAGGCGTCGAACACACCGCGCAGCGGGCGGTAGTCGGCGAATGAGAAGTACAGCGTCATGCAGAGCGGGACGAGCATCCACACCAGCAGAACGAAAACGGCGGGCGCGATCATGACGCGGGCTGCGGCTTTTGATTGCTGAGTTGCCACGACGAACCTCCTGTCAGCGGTTGGAATGCGGACCTGAGCTTGCCAAAACCCTGCCTGGGCCTGCGGAAGATCGGGACGCGGACCGGAACCGTGAAGGGCGGACCGATCGGTCCGCCCTTCGAAGTCCAGACTTAGTAGCCTGCGGCTTCCATTTCCTCGGTCGTCAGTTCTTGCGACTTAGCGAGAGCATCTTCGGCAGATTGCTGACCGGCCAGAGCCGAAGCGAACTGCTGACCAACCTGCGTGGCGATGCCGGCAAACTCGGGGATCGCAACAAACTGGACGCCGGTATAGGGAACCGGATCAACCGTCGGGTTGGTCGGATCGGCTGTGCCCATCGACTCCTTGGTCATCGCAGCGAACGGCGCCGCATTCAGGTAGTCTTCGTTCTCGTAGAGCGACGTGCGTGTGCCCGGAGGAACCGCGACCCAGCCCTTTGCATCAGCGACGAGCGCGGCGTACTCAGGACCCGTTGCCCAGTTGATGAAGGTCTTGGCAGCGTCCTGCTTCTCGGAAGAGGCTGGGATCGCCAAGGACCAGGCCCACAGCCAGTTGCCGCGCTTGCCCAGACCCGTGTCGGGGGCCAGCGCAAAGCCAACCTGATCAGCAACCGTCGAGTCGTCGTTCACTACGAACTGGCCAGCGGATGTCGCGTCGATCCAGATCCCGCACTTGCCCTGCTGGAACAGCGTGAGGTTTTCGTTGAAGCCGTTGTTGGCCGCACCGGCTGGGCCGGATTCTTCCATCATGCCAAGGTAGAAGTTGAGGGTTTCGGCCCATTTTTCGTTCTCGAACTGTGCATTCCAGTCTTCATCGAACCAGCGTGCGCCGAACGAGTTGGACATAGCGGTAATAAGTGCCATGTTCTCGCCCCAACCGGCTTTGCCGCGCAGGCAGATGCCGTTGATGTCGTTGGCACGGTCCGTCATCTTCTTCGCCGCTTCGCGAATGAAGTCCCATGTCGGCGCCTCCGGCATTTCCAGACCGGCTTTTTCCATCAGGTCCTTGCGGTACATGGTGAAAGAAGACTCGGCGTAGAACGGAGCCGCATAAAGCTCGCCATCGACCGACAGACCACCGCGGATCGCGGGAATCAGGTCGTCAACCTGGTAGTCAGCGGGTAGATCGTTCAAGGACACGAGCCAGTCGTTCTTGCCCCAGATCGGCACTTCATATGTCCCGATTGTCAGGATGTCGTAGGCGCCGCCGCCGGTCGAGATATCGGTCGTCACGTTCTGCCGCAGGACGTTTTCTTCCAGCGTCACCCACTCAACAGTGATGTCAGGGTGCTTGGCGTTAAAGTCGCCCATCAGACTCTGCATGGTGATCATGTCGCCGTTGTTCACGGTCGCGATGGTGATTTCTTCGGCAGATACGGCCGAAACGGCGACGAGCGACAGCGCGGATGCCGCGAATAGATTCTTCGCTAATTTCATTCCAAATTCCTCCCGTGGATTTTGCGAACTGCAGCAGAACACTAAATCTTCGCGGTCGCGAGTCAATAAGAAAATTTGCGCGCGTAAAATTCGGGAGAAAATCGTCGGTTATGCGCCGGAGTCCGGCAGCTAGGCCGACGACCGCAGAATCAATTTGCCTTCAAAGAGCGTCTCTTCACGTGAATCCTGCTTGCTGCCTGAATTCATGATTGCGAACAATTTCTCGACGCTGGTGTCGACAATTGCCGAGTAATCCTGGGAGACGGTCGTTAGCGCCGGGCAGGTAAAGCGCGACCAGGGATGGTCGTCATGGCCGGCTACCCGCATCGCGCAGCCTGATCCGCGCCCGACACGCAAACCCATTTCATAGGCGGCGGCCAAAAGGCCGATAGCGATACGATCATTACTGCACAGCACGGTGTTCGACGGTAGTTTGCGCTCGGAAATCAGCCGCTTTCCTTCCTTCAGGCCGACCTGCTCAAACTCCCATCCATGTTCTCCGACATGGATGATCTCGGGCGTCTGGCCCAACAGCTCCATCGCCCGGATATAGGCGCTCCGGCGCTTCATGGCGTTAGGGTTGACCGGCGGCATCTCGAAGAAACAAGGCGGTTCGCCGGTGCGGCACAAATAGTCTACGATCAGGCCAATGCTCTGGAAGTTGTCCGACCCGACAAAGACTTCGCCGATTTCCTGATTGCTGTCGAACGTCACCGTCGGCACATCTTCGGCAAACTTCCGCACGGCATCCAAATCCGATGCGCGTCCCAGGGGCGCGATCAGGGCCCCGGCCGGCTTAAGCGATCTCAACGTCTCCAGAGCATTGATCTCCAGCTGCCGCTGCCCGTGTGAACTGAACAGAATCGGCCAATACCCGGCATCGATGCAACGCCGCTCGATCATTCGAGCCATCTCAGCAAAGAACGGATCGGCGAGGTAGGGTACGATGATGCCGATATTCTTGGTCAGCTTTCTGTTCTGGTTCACGGCGAAAATGTTGGGCCTGAAATCAAATTGTTTCAAAGCCCGCTCTATCCGCTCCCGCGTGGTGTTGCGCACGCTGGCCGGGTCATTGAAATATTTCGAGACCGTCGGGCGGGATATCCCGCTCGCCGACGCAAACTCCTCCATCGTCTGGATTCTTGTGTCACCCATGTCACGATCCCTCCGGCATGGCGATCAGCGACTTAAGCGCGCGCGATCACAACGAATCAATGCCATAAATATTTACGCGCGTAAATATTTATCTTGACGCTGGGAAGATACTGAAGCAGCCTGTTGCCGTCATGCCGACTTGGAGGAATGGGATTGAAGGCAGTCGTTGTCATCGGGGAAATATTGGTTGAGATCATGGCCGACGCCGTGGGTGACGGCTTTCACGAGCCAATGGCTCTGAGTGGTCCGTACCCGTCCGGCGCGCCGGCCATCTTCATCGATCAGGTCGCCAAACTTGGCCAGCCTTGCGCAATTGTTTCAGCCGTCGGCGATGACGATTTCGGCCGCCTCAATCTCGATCGCCTACGGCGTGATGGCGTTGATGTGTCGTCCGTCCGGATCGATACCAATCGGCCGACCGGAAGTGCCTTCGTGCGTTACCGCAAGGACGGCTCACGGAACTTCATATTCAACATTCGCCATAGTGCGTGCGGATTTCTCCAGCACTCGGACACAATGGAAGCAACCCTTTCGAGTGCCGATCATTTCCACGTTATGGGCTCGTCTCTGTCCAGCCGGGAGTTCGTCGAGCTGAACGTCAAATCGGCTTTGTCGGTCAAGGCCCGAGGTGGAACTGTGTCGTTTGATCCCAACCTGCGCAAAGAGATACTCGATACGCCGGGCATGCGGGAAGCGATGATGCAAATCCTCGCTGCGACCGACCTATTCTTGCCGAGCGGCGAAGAGCTGACTTTGCTGACCGAGGCCACGGACGACAGGGATGCTGTCCGGGAGTTGCTGTCCATGGGCATGGAAGCGATCGTCCATAAGCAAGGCGCGGGGGGTGTCCAGTACCATGACGCCTCGCGCAACATCGTCGGTCCGGCCTTTCAGGTTGAAGAAATCGACCCTACCGGCGCCGGCGACTGCTTTGGCGGCGCCTTCATCGCGCTGTGGCTTCGCGGCATGGAGACAGACGCCGCGCTGAAAATGGCCTGCGCTGCCGGGGCTCTAGCGGTGACCCGCCGCGGGCCGATGGAAGGTACAAGCACGCTTGCCGAACTTGATGAATTCATGAACACAACGAAAAGGCTGTCATGACACAGACAGGTCTCGACCACCTCGCGGACCTGCGCCGAGCGGGAACGCCATGTGGCATCACCTCGGTGTGTTCGGCGCATCCGGTGGTTTTGCGCGCGGCGCTGCGCCACGGACGGGAAACCGGCGCGACGGTTCTTATCGAGGCGACCTGCAACCAGGTAAATCATCAAGGCGGCTACACAGGGATGCAACCCGCCGATTTTGCAGCCCTGGTTGGCAGAATCGCCGAAGAGGAAGGGTGTCCGGCCAAGCAGATCGTCCTTGGCGGCGACCATTTGGGCCCCAATCCGTGGCGTGATCAACCGGCCGAAGCCGCCATGGCTGAAGCCGAGAAAATGGTCGAAGCCTATGTCGCCGCCGGCTTTCGCAAGATCCATCTCGACGCCTCCATGGGCTGTGCGGGCGAGCCGGTGGCGCTCGACGACGACGCGACCGCCAAACGTGCCGTGCGGTTGGCCGCCGTCGCCGAGCGCACTGCCGCGGAACAGGGCGGCGAAATGCCCCGCTACATTATCGGCACCGAAGTGCCGCCGCCCGGTGGCGCCGACCATGCTTTGGACGAGATCACACCGACCGCGCCCGAGGCTGCCCGCATGACCATCGCCGTGCATCGCCAACACTTCGTCGATGCCGGTTTGTCGAAGGTGATGGACCGGGTCATCGGCATCGTGGTGCAGCCCGGTGTGGAGTTCGGCAATCACAATGTCATCGCCTATGACAGGAGCAAGGTGCAATCGCTGATCCGGATTCTCGATGATGAGCCCCGCTTCGTGTTCGAGGCGCATTCCACCGATTATCAGGGCACTGCCCCCCTGTCGGAACTGGTCGAAGACGGATTCCCGATCCTCAAGGTTGGGCCTGAACTGACCTTTGTATTGCGCGAGGCGCTCTATGCGCTCGACTTGATTGCGTCTGACTTGATTCCGGATTACGGCGACCGACCCCTGATGAAGGCGATGGAAGAGATCATGCTGGCGGCACCCGGCAACTGGAACCGTCACTACACGGGCGACGCTGCGACACAAGCAATGCTGCGCCACTATTCGCTGTCCGACCGGATCCGCTATTACTGGGCATCGAAGGCAGCAGAAGCCGCAGTCGCCCGTCTTTCCGAGCACTTGGACGGACAGACGGTTCCCCTGCCGCTGATGCGGCAACATCTGCCAGCAGCGACGCGGTGCGCCGACAAGCCACTGAACGTGCAGGCATTGCTGATCTGGCGGGTGAGCGAAAGCTTGCGATCTTACCACGCTGCCTGCCGGGTCTGAACAAGCTTCCGGTAAGGTGGCCGGAGTGGTGTTGTCACATTGACTATGTGAGACCGCGTGTTTCGGATGAAGCGGCGCAATCATGCGGCAGATGTCACGGTTTTCCGCCGCTGCCTTCGACGCATCGATCAAGCGTCGTATTTGGATGCGCGAAACGCGGATCCCGGTCGTGCACGGTTCGCGACGCTATCCGGTCGACGGGGCTGTACGAGCACACATCGCTACTGATCACGACAAACCTTAACTTCGCCGATTGGCCGCAGGTCTTCGGAGATGCCAGGCCGAGCATGACGCGGACGCCTCCCGAAACTGGCGGATTTCGCGCTGACGTGATTCACTGACCTCGCGCTTTCGGGAGGGGTCGGACGGCGGGACAGGTCGGGTTTTGGGACGTCCAGGATCGGCTTTCTCCGCCCTCGCGTCATGGCGATCCATTGGAGAAGCTCTCCGGCACGGTCGATTGCGAGATGTTCCGGGCGGACCTGGCGAAAGCAGTTCCCCGGCGCGATCGCAGCAGGGGCGGTAGGCCACCCTTCGATCCGGTTCTCAAATTCAGGATGCTGGTTCTCCAGGCGCTGAACGGGTTGTCCCTGGAGCAAACCGAGTTCCTTGTGAAGGACCGGTTGATCTGGATGCGGTTCTGCGGTCTTGGTCCCGGCGATGCGGTCCCGGACGCCAACACTCTGTGGGATTTCCGGGAAGCCTTGATTGCCGCCGATGCGCTCGACGCTTTGTTTGCCCGTCTCGACCGGGCGATCAGCGAGGCGGGCTATCTGCCGATGTCAGGTCAGATCATGGACGCCACGCTGGTCGCCGCGCCACGTCAGCGCAACACCGAGGACGAGAAGGCCAGGATCAAGGCCGGCGAGACGGTAAGGGAGATCTGGGAGGACAAGCCGTTCAAGGCGCGGCAGAAGGATACCGATGCACCACAGCAGCGTGCGCAATGCGTGTCATTGCGCCTGCCTGACTACCCCGTAGCCGGGTCGTGGCCGGACCGCTCAACCCCCTTGCGGGTAGGAGATCACCGAAAGATAGCGTGCGGGCAGGGAAACGAGGGTTTCCGGGCCGTGCGGCGCTTCGGCATCGAAGAACAAGCTGTCTCCCGGCTGTAGCAGGAAGACTTGCTTGCCATGACGGTACTCGACCTCGCCCTCCAGCATATAGAGGAGCTCGATTCCCCCGTGCTGGAAGGTGGGAAAGACGTCGGATTCGCGCGTGAGCGTGATGAGATAGGGCTCGACGGTCACGCCGCTGGCGTTGGGGCCGATATGACCCAGTAGGTTGTATTGATGTCCGGCACGGGTGCCGGCGCGCTCAATTTCGATCGCGTCGCCACTTTTGACGTGGACGACGGGGCGGTGCTCCTCGAACCGCGTAAAGAACGCCGTAATCGGGACATTCAACGTATTCGAAAGGGTCTGGAGCGTCGTCAGCGACGGTGAGGTCAAGCCGTTCTCGATCTTCGACAGCATGCCGATGGACAAACCTGTCAACTTGGCCAGTTCCGCGACCGTCATCGACTTCTGCAGGCGAAAGTTACGAAGCTCGCGGCCGATGGCAACTTCCAGCACTTTCTCACTGCGGTCGGTGACACGATGCGGATCCTGTCCAAAGGTCGGCACCGTACGGGCGGCGTTGTGACTCTCACTCATGGTTTAATCCCCAGAAAACGAACCGGCAATAATTTACTGACAGGAAACAGTTTGTCCAGCCGTTGTCGGGGAGATGGATAATCCACAACGGCAAAAGCGTTGGATTCAATATCAGAATCCCACTTCAGCTTTCTTACAAAGATATTTTGTTGCTTTTTAGGAAAAAATGATCCCAACATAGCTCTGCACGAGAGACGCAACGAAACTTTCGGCGAACATGGGGGGAGACTGCATGACCCAAAAGATGGATGACCGGATCCAGAAGATGTTCCGGGGCGACCTGCTGTTCGCCTGGACCTTCGTGGCCGTACTTTGGACGGCCGTGGTGTTCGTGTTTTTCAGCATCAGCGCTCTGATTGACAACGCGACGATCAAGACCGTCCTGCTCATCGGCGGCGGCCTGGTGCTGTTCTTCAACACGGCCGCGATCTTTGCGATGGGGCGGCATTACGCCCACGAAAAGCAATTCATCTACGGGCTCGACATCCGGCATCTCGACGAGATGCGCCGGATGCGCGGCAAATAAGGGAGGGCGCCATGCGCAAACATTATGAGCCGCCGCGGCAAAGTGGTCTCGGTCAATTCCTCGATTCGATCTTTCTTTTGGCGCTGGTCTACGTGGCGCTGTTCATTCCGCTGATCCTCGGACTGACCGGCGCCGGCAGCACGACCGTGACGCCGGCCGAGATTACCTGGGAGACGCTGGAGCAGAATGTCGTCATGCAGGCGCAGTGGGAGAAGCTTGGCTACACGCCGGAAACGGCCGCCGAGATGATCACCACGCGGTTCGACTACACCATCGATCCACTGATGCTGTTGCTTACCGCTGCGGTGATCCTGGGCTATTTCGTCTATTTGATCCGCATGTCCGACAAGGAATATCGCGACGTTATCAGCGAAAAATTCGACCTCTGAAACGAGGCAAAGGGGGAGGAAGCCAATGTGGGTTCTTTTGGAATATGCGGCATGGGCAGTGTCGGCGGCACTGCTCTTGTGGATGGTGATGGACGCCGTCCGGGTCAATCGCGAGTTCGATGAGGAAACGCTGATGTCGTCGCGCGAGGGGATCGACGAGCTTCTGGAGCATGGCGACGTGCCGGAAGCGCGCGGGGGGACAACTCGATGACCGACCAGATGGCGAACGGAGTGGCCACGGACGGCGCGATCGCGAAGGCCGCCGCGCCCGAGCGCATCGGCCTTCTGCGCGTGCTGGGGCCGGTGCATGTCTGGGCGCTCGGCGTCGGCATCGTGCTTGTCGGCGAGTTCATGGGGTGGAACTTTTCGGTCGGCAAGGGCGGCGCGCTCGGCGCGCTGATCGCCTGCTGGGTCATCGGCCTGCTCTATACCTGTGTGGCGATGATCGACTCGGAGGTCACCTCGACGGTCGCCGCCGCCGGCGGACAATACGCTCAGGCCAAGCACATCATGGGGCCGCTGATGGCCTTCAATGTCGGGCTCTATCTGGTCATGGCCTACACCATGCTGGAGGCCGCCGACGCCCTGATCGTGGGCGACCTGATGGCAATCCTGGCGGAGCAGACGGGATATGCGGACCTTGATCCCAGGCCATTCGTGGTGCTGATCATCGCGCTGCTGGCGTTTTTGAACTATCGCGGCGTGTTCATGACGCTGTCGCTGAATTTCGTCATCACGGCCGCCGCCTTCGTGTCGATCCTGATCCTCTTCATCGGCGTGCAGCCGTGGAATCCCGGCGCGGTCCTGCAGCACGCAGGCCTGTTGACCGATCTTCCCTATGGTTGGATCGGAGTGATCGCGTCGTTCCAGTTCGGCATCTGGTACTATCTGGGGATCGAAGGCACCTGTCAGGCGGCCGAGGAAGTGCGCTCGCCCAGCCGGTCGCTACCGCTTGGCACGATGACCGGTATCATGACCCTGCTGATCGCGGCGACCTTGACGTGGTACGTCTCCTCGGGGCTGCTGCCCTGGGAGTATCTGGGCCAGGCGGTCGTCCCGCTCTATGATGCCGCGCGCATGACTGGCAGCACGACGCTGCAGGTGTTTCTGTTCGTCGGCACGATGTTCGCGGCGACAGCCTCCGCCAATGGCTGCATCAACGACGCCTCGCGGGCCTGGTTCTCCATGGGACGCGACCGCTACATGCCCAATTGGTTCGGGGCGGTGCACCCGCGCTATCGCACACCCTACCGATCGATCCTGATTCTGATCCCGATCGCCGTGTCCTTCGCCTTCACCGGGCTCCTGGACCAGGTGATCACCTTCTCGATCCTGTCTGGCCTCCTGGGTTACACCTTCATGCCGATCAACATGATCCTGTTCCGGCGCAAATGGCCTCTGGGCACGATCCGGCGGGGCTATGTGCATCCGCTGCACCCCTTGCCGGCGATCGTGTTGATGGTGTTGTGCGTGACCACCTTCTTCGCGACCTATCTCGGCTTTGGAGCCCAACTGCTGGCGATGATGGCGTTCTACGTCGTGGCCTCGGTCTGGTTCACCATGCGCCGCTACAAATATGTCAGGCGGTCCGACCAGTTCACCATGAACTGGCCGAAGCCGGTCGGCTATTGAGGCGGGAGAAGACCATGATGAAACAGGTGCTTTGCGCCATAGACGGTTCGCGCGCCTCGCAGCGGGCGGTGGATTTTGCCGTCGGCATGGCCGCAAACTTCGGGGCTGCGGTTCGGTTCATTACCGTCACGACCGTGACCCAGGCCAGTGCAGCCAAGAGCCCGTTCTGGGACACGCGGCTGTTCGACGCGGGCGAGACGTTGATCGCCCGCGAGCAAACCCACGCGATGGAAGCGGCAGAGGCCAGAGGCGTGAGGAATGCGAGTTGCGTGACCGTCAGCGGGCGTGATGTTGCGACGGCGATCGTGGCTTATGCGCAGGAGCACGGGTTCGACCATATCGTCATGGGCACGTTGGGTCATTCGGCGCTCGAAAGGCTGTTGACGGGGTCGGTGGTGGATGAGGTCCTGAACCAGCCGCATCCTCCCGTCACGGTCGTATGATCGGGGCGGGCGCATTCGCGATGGCGGCGGCCGGCAGCGCCGCGCTCGGCTGGATGTATCACCGTGACCGGACTCGCATGATCGCCCATCGCAGATCGGTGTTCGAGGCGTGCCGGGGACTGCTGGACGACGCCGAACTGTCACAGGATGGGGCGGACTATCCGCGTCTCGCGGGCTGTCGGAATGGAGTTCCGGTAGAACTGCGCCTGCTGGCGGATACGATCCAGTTGCGCAAGCTGCCGGTGCTGTGGCTGTTGGTCACGATTCAACAGCCGGTGAAGGTGGCGGGGGTCTTCGACATGATGATCCGGCCCGACAATTCGGAATATTATTCGCCGCATGACCGGTTGCGTACGGTGCTGCCCACGCCGGTGGGTTGGCCGGACGATGCGGTGGTTCGCTGCGACCGGCCGGAGGCGGTCGCGCCACTGCTGGATCATCTCACTCCCCATGTGTGCGCCTTTACCGGCGAGGGGCGTGGCAAGGAATTATTCGTTGCACCACGCGGCCTGCGGCTCGCCTACCGTGTCGATGAGAGCCGACGCGGACATTACCTGGCAACCCGACAGCCGCTGTTCGACAACGACCGGTTGGACCGTGACATGGTCGAGAGCGTGATTGCACGCGGCTTTGCACTCGCTGCCGATCTGAACCGAGAGAATTAGCGGATGGCTGGTCCGTCGCCTGAAAGACCGCCGCATCATCCCTACACTGTGCTCGCCGTGTCGCTGGTTCTGACCGGTATGGGGCAGGTGTTGAACGGACAGGCGCAGCGCGGCCTGATGATGGCGTTCACGGCGCTGGGTCTCGCATGGGTGAGCTACAACCTGACCACGCCGGAGATCAGTTTCGTCGGACGTTACGCGGGCGGCCTGATGATCCATGCCATCGCGCTGATGGACGCTTACAAGTTCGCCCGGTTGCGTTGGCGGCAATGGCAAGTGGCGCAAGGAAAACAAGACGCGTAGATGGCGCGATATGTTTTCTATAATGAAAATAAATTTCCTATCAGTTGATTTCCGTTGGCGTTGGTGTTTATCTCCGCCTGGAACGTTTGCGAGAAAGGTGCGAAGCCGATGTGCGGTATCGTTGGGCTATTTCTGAAGGACCGGTCGCTTGAGCCGAAGCTGGGCGCGATGTTGACCGAGATGCTGGTGACCATGACCGATCGTGGCCCGGACAGCGCCGGGATCGCGATCTACGGGAAAAACGGCGACGGGCACGCCAAGCTGACGTTGCAGGCCGAAAACCCGGACGTCGAATTTGCCGATCTCGCCGCCGACATGGGCGCGGCGATCGACGCTGAGGTCGAGATCCGGTGCAAGGACACCCACGCGGTGCTGACAGTTCCGAGCGACAAGATGGGCGAGGCGCGGCGCGCGTTGGCCGAACTCCGCCCGAATGTTCGGGTGATGAGCGCCGGCGACAACATTGAAATCTACAAGGAGGTCGGGCTGCCGAAGGATGTCGCGGCGCGGTTCGGCCTATCCGCCATGGCGGGAAGTCATGGCATTGGCCACACCCGGATGGCGACGGAATCCAAGGTCAATACGCTGGGCGCACACCCGTATTCGACCGGGCCGGACCAGTGCCTGGTGCACAATGGTTCACTGTCGAACCACAATGGACTGCGGCGCAAGCTGGTGCGTGAAGGCATGTCGTTCGAGACCGAGAACGACACCGAAGTCGCCGCCGCCTATCTGAGCCACAAACTGCGGACCGGCAGCAATCTCCGGGAGGCGTTGGAATCCACCCTGGACGAGCTGGACGGGTTCTTCACCTTCGTGGTCGGGACCAAGGACGGGTTCGGCGTGGTGCGCGACCCGATCGCCTGCAAGCCCGCCGTCATGGCCGAGACCGATCAATACGTCGCCTTCGGCAGCGAATATCGCGCGCTGGTCAACCTGCCGGGCATCGAGAACGCCAAGGTGTGGGAGCCCGAGCCCGCCACCGTCTATTTCTGGGAACATTGAGATGCAGACGATCGATCTTGCCGAGACCACCCTGCGCGAGCTGAATTCCACGTTGCAGGCGCAGCGCGAGAGCACCAACCAGACCGCCTGGACGATCGAAAACCCGCGCGGCGGCCATGCGGTGGCGGTGGGTCTCGACGCGCCGATCGAGGTGATCGTCAAGGGCTCCACGGGCTATTACTGCGCCGGCATGAACAAACAGGCCACCGTGCGGGTCGAAGGTTCGGCGGGGCCTGGCGTCGCCGAGAACATGATGTCGGGCAGCGTGGTCATCGACGGCGACGCCAGCCAGTACGCCGGCGCGACCGGCCGCGGTGGGCTTCTCGTCATCAAGGGCAATGCGGCCTCGCGTTGTGGCATCTCGATGAAGGGCATCGACATCGTCGTCCATGGCAATATCGGCCACATGTCGGCGTTCATGGCGCAGGCGGGCAACCTTGTGGTTCTGGGCGATGCGGGCGACGCGCTTGGCGACTCGCTTTACGAGGCGCGGCTGTTCGTGCGCGGCAAGGTCAAAAGCCTGGGCGCCGACTGCATCGAAAAGGAGATGCGGCCCGAACATCTGGAGATTCTTCGCGACCTCCTGCAGCGTGCCGGCGCGGACGCCAAACCGGAAGAGTTCAAGCGCTATGGCTCGGCTCGCCAGCTCTACAACTTCCACATCGACAATGCTTACTGAGGAGACTGAGATGAAGGACGCTCCCCCGCACGACGTGCCGCGTACCGAGCCACGGCAATCCTGGACCTTCAGCAACAGCGTCAATTCCGAGATTCGCCGCGCTGCGGCGACGGGCCTCTATGACATCCGCGGCGGCGGCTCCAAACGGCAGCTGCCGCATTTCGACGACCTCTTGTTTCTTGGCGCATCGATCTCGCGCTACCCGCTCGAAGGCTACCGCGAGAAATGCGGAACCGGCGTCACCCTGGGCACGCGGTACGCGAAAAGACCTATCGAACTGAAGATCCCCGTTACCATCGCCGGAATGAGCTTCGGCTCGCTCTCGGCCCACGCCAAGGAGGCACTGGGTCGCGGCGCGTCCGCCGCGGGAACCTCGACGACCACCGGCGACGGCGGGATGACCGAGGAGGAGCGCGGGCATTCCGACAAGCTGGTCTATCAGGTTCTGCCGTCCCGCTACGGGATGAACCCCGACGATCTGCGCCGCGCAGACGCCATCGAGATTGTGGTTGGGCAGGGTGCTAAGCCCGGTGGCGGCGGCATGCTCCTTGGGCAGAAGATCACCGAGCGTGTGGCGGGGATGCGGACGCTGCCTGTGGGCATCGATCAGCGCTCGGCCTGTCGTCACCCCGACTGGACGGGGCCTGACGATCTCGAGATCAAGATTCTCGAGATCCGCGAGATCACCGGTTGGGAGAAGCCGATCTATGTGAAGATCGGTGGCGCGCGTCCCTATTACGACACGACGCTGGCGGTGAAGGCCGGCGCCGATGTGGTGGTTCTGGATGGGATGCAAGGCGGCACCGCTGCCACGCAGGACGTCTTCATCGAGCATGTCGGACAGCCGATCCTTGCATGCATCCGCCCGGCGGTGCAGGCGCTCCAGGACATGGGCATGCATCGAGAGGTGCAGTTGATCGTCTCCGGCGGCATCCGCAACGGCGCCGATGTCGCCAAGGCGTTGGCGCTTGGCGCGGACGCGGTTGCCATCGGCACGGCGGCCCTCGTCGCGCTCGGCGATAACGATCCCGTCTGGGAGGAAGAATACCGCAAGCTCGGCACGCGGGCGGGAGCCTATGACGACTGGCAGGAGGGGCGCGATCCGGCCGGCATTACCACCCAGGATCCCGTGTTGATGAAGCATCTGGACCCTTTGGCTGGGGGCCGGCGGCTGCACAACTACCTGTCGGTCCTGACGCTGGAAGCGCAGACGATCGCGCGGGCCTGCGGGCACAACCACGTTCACAATCTAGAGCCCGAGGATCTGTGCGCCCTGACCGTGGAAGCCGCGGCCATGGCGCGCGTGCCACTGGCTGGTACTTCCTGGATACCGGGACAATCCGGATACTGAACAAGATAATGATAATGGGGTGGGGACGGTAGAATATGGCTGCGGATCTTGCAAAGTTCGCCAAGGAAAAGGGCGTCAAATACTTCATGGTGTCGTTTACCGACCTGTTCGGTGGACAGCGCGCCAAGATCGTGCCGGCCCGGTCAATCACCAAGACGCAAGAAGACGGTGCGGGATTTGCGGGGTTCGCAACCTGGCTGGATCTGACGCCGGCGCATCCGGACATGCTGGGGGTGCCCGACCCGGACTGCGTGATCCAGTTGCCTTGGAAACCCGACACGGCCTGGGTTCCGGCCGATTGCGTCATGGAGGACGCGCCGGTTGCCCACGCGCCGCGCAATGTTCTCAAGCGTCTAGTGGACGAAGCCGCCGCCGAGGGATTGCGTGTCAAGACCGGTGTCGAGGTAGAGTTCTTCCTGCTGACACCCGATGGCCAGCAGCTGGCGGACTCCCATGATGGCGCGGCCAAGCCCTGCTATGACCAACTCGCCATCATGCGGCAGGCGGACCTGATCGGCGAAGCGCTGGACCATATGAGCGAACTTGGCTGGGGGCCTTACCAGGCCGACCACGAGGACGCGAACGGTCAGTACGAAATGAACTGGGATTTCGACGACGCGATCGCCACCGCTGACAAGCACTCCTTCTTCAAGTTCATGATTCGCTCGCTCGCCGAGAAATACGGCATGCGCGCGACCTTCATGCCCAAGCCTATCGAAGGGCTGACCGGCAACGGCGCGCATGTGCACATTTCGGTCTGGGACTCCACCGGCAAGACCAACGTCTTTGCCGACGGGAGCAAGGAGATGGGGATGTCGGATACCTGCCGGCATTTCCTCGGCGGCATCATGAAGCACGCCTCGGCACTGGCGGCGATCACCAACCCGACGGTCAACTCCTACAAGCGTATCAACGCGCCCCGTACGACGTCCGGCGCGACCTGGGCGCCGAACACTGTCACCTGGTCGGGCAACAACCGCACCCACATGGTCCGGGTGCCGGGACCAGGGCGGTTCGAGCTGCGGCTGCCGGACGGAGCGGCAAACCCGTATCTGCTGCAGGCGGTGATCATTGCGGCGGGTCTCGACGGGGTGCGGACCAAGGCCGACCCGGGCAAGCGCTACGACATCGACATGTATCAGAACGGGCACACGGTGAAGGATGCGCCAATCCTGCCGTTGAACCTGTTGGACGCGCTACGGACCTTCGACAAGGATGAAAGCCTGAAAGCGACGTTGGGAGAGGAGTTTTCCCGCGCCTATATCAAGCTCAAAATGCAGGAGTGGAACTCCTTCGTCAGCCACTTCTCCCAGTGGGAACGCAAGAACACGCTCGATATCTGAGGACCCGCGCCGATCGGGTCCGGCAAAGCCAAGGCGGGCGGACCGTCTCCAAGTCGCATTATCCAGGCTGCGACTTTGCCAATCCGGTATCGTCCTGATGAGGACGGGCGCGAAAACTCGAGGGTGCGCGCCCGAAAACATCACGGAATGCCTTGGAAAAGTGCGCCGAGCTGGCGAAGCCGGTGGCCAGGGCGATCTCGGTCAGCGACAGCGTCGATTGTGTCAGCAGATTGCTGGCCTTCTCCAGTCTGAGTTCCCGGTAGAAGGCCATCGTGCTGCGGCCCAGCCTCTGGCGGAAAAGCCGGTTGAGCTGTCGCGGTCCGACGCCCGAAAGTTGCGCCACCTGGGCAAGATCCAGCGGGTCGGCCACATGGTTCTCCATCATTTCGATCGCCTGGATCAGCGCGGGATCGTTGATCCCGTACCGTTCCACGAGCCCGGCGCGCTGCGGCCCGCCGGAGGGTCGGATTTCCGTGTGCATGAACCAGTCGCTGATCTGGCGCGCAAACGCGGGGCCATGATGCTCGTTGATCAGCGCATGCATCATGTCGAGTGGTGCCGTGCCGCCCGCACAGGTGATCCGGTCGCGATCCATGACGTAAAGCGTGCGTTCCACGATCAGCGTCGACGAAATCTCCGCCAGGGTCGGGGCATGTTCCCAGTGGACCGTCATGCGTCGACCCTCCATCAGGCCGGCGAGCGCGAGAAGGACCGGGCCGCCGGATACGCCACCCAGCCGTACCCCCCGCCGCGCGAGTTGCCGCAACCAGTTGAACACCCGGTCATCGGCAAAGCTGCCCGGATCGCCTCCCGCGACAACCAGAACGAGATCGAAGTCGACGTCCCGTCCGAGATGAGCGGATGCCTCAACGATCGAGCCGCTCGAACTGACGCCGCGCCTATCCCCGGCAGCCAGGTGACGAATGTCATAGACGGTTCGATCGGCCAGCAAATTGGCGGCCCTCAGCGGCTCAACCGCCGACGCGTAGGACATGAGGGCGAAGCCGTCGATCAGCAGGAACCCGATGCGGAAGGCGCCAGCGCGCTCAACGGATATGACCATAATCTATAATATTCCGTCTTTCTTGCGAAAGTCCACGCATCGAACCAGGCTCAGTATCGGTCCACAAGCCAAAGGGCGGAGACCAATGCGATACTCGCTGCTGAAGATTCTCACCGAGGGGCTGACCGGCAACCGCGGCTGGCAGCCGGTCTGGCGGGAACCCGAGCCGGAGACCGCCTACGACGTCGTCATCGTCGGCGCCGGCGGGCACGGGCTGGCCACGGCCTACTACCTTGCCAAGGAATTCGGCATCACCAACGTCGCGGTGCTGGAAAAGGGTTGGCTCGGATCGGGCAATATCGGGCGTAACACGACGATCATCCGGTCGAACTATCTGTTGCCCGGCAACGAGCCGTTCTACGAATTCTCCATGAAGCTCTGGGAAGACCTGGAGCAGGATTTCAACTACAATGCGATGGTCTCCCAGCGGGGCGTCCTCAACCTCGGTCACAGCGACGCGCAGCGCGACGCCTTCGCGCGGCGCGGCAATGCCATGCGGCTCGCCGGAGCCGACGCGGTTCTGCTCGATACCGAGGCGGTCCGCGAAATGTGTCCCTTCCTCGACTTCGACAACGCCCGCTTTCCGATCAAGGGCGGGCTTTGGCAGCCGCGCGGCGGTACGGTCCGTCATGACGCGGTCGCCTGGGGCTATGCGCGCGGCGCCGACAGTCGTGGCGTCGACATTATCCAGAACTGCGAGGTCACCGGTTTCCAGATCGAGAACGGGATCTGCCGGGGCGTCGAGACCACCCGCGGCAAGATCCGCGCCAGGAAGGTCGCCGTCTGTGTCGCCGGCTCGTCGGGCCGGGTGATGGCAAAGGCCGGCATGCGCCTGCCGATCGAAAGCCACGTCCTGCAGGCTTTCGTCTCGGAGGGGCTGAAGCCGGTCATCCCGGGCGTCATCACCTTCGGCGCCGGCCATTTCTACGTCAGCCAGTCCGACAAGGGCGGCCTCGTCTTCGGCGGCGATCTCGACGGCTACAACAGCTATGCCCAGCGCGGCAATCTGCCGGTCGTGGAGGATGTCTGCGAGGGCGGCATGGCGATCATGCCAATGATCGGGCGCGCGCGGCTCCTGCGCATGTGGGGCGGCATCATGGACATGTCGATGGATGGCTCGCCCTTCATCGACAAGACCCATATCGGCGGCCTCTATTTCAATGGCGGCTGGTGCTACGGCGGCTTCAAGGCGACGCCCGCCTCGGGCTTTTGCTACGCGCATCTCCTGGCCCGCGACGAACCCCACCCGACAGCGGCCGCCTATCGGCTCGACCGCTTCCGCCGTGGCGCCATGATCGACGAAAAAGGCCAGGGCGCGCAGCCCAATCTGCACTGAGCCCAATCTGTATCGAGGACCTGACCATGCCGACGGTCGACACCTATCCATTCCCGATCGGGAAGCAGGCGGAAGCGCCGCGAGGAAGGAGCAGCACGAGATGATCATCGACCATCCCCTTCTGGGCCCCCGCGATGCGGGGGAATTCGTGTATCTCGGCGACGCGGCGCTGATCGACCGGCCCAACCCGCAGGACGACGGCGCGAGCGAGAAGTTCCATGATTATCTCTACTTGCGGGACAACCCGGCAGGGTGGCATCGCGAGCTCTGGTATCATGAACAGGGCGACCGCTCCTGGCTGGTCCTGACCCGCAACACGTTGACACACGAGATCACGTCGGTCGAACTGGCGCGCGACGTTGCCTTGGCACGGGGGCGGGGCGCATGACCGACAGCCGATCACCCACCGCAACGCCCGGCCCGGTCGAAACCGGGACCGGTACCGGGCAACCCTTTCGAGTCCAGGGCGGTCTGATCGAGCGGACCGGTGGCGTCCGTTTCAGCTTCAACGGGACATCGTTCCAGGGCCATGACGGCGACACGCTCGCTTCGGCGCTGCTCGCCAACGGTGTCCGCGTGGTCGGCCGTTCGTTCAAGTATCATCGGCCCCGCGGCATCTTTTCGGCGGGGTCGGAAGAGCCGAACGCGCTGGTCCAGTTGCGCCGGGGCGCCCATCAGGAGCCCAACACGCGCGCCACTACGGTGGAGTTGTTCGACAACCTGGAGGCCACCAGCCAGAACCATCGCGGCCCGCTCGGCTTCGACCTGATGGCGGCGAGCGACCTGCTGTCACCGTTCCTTTCGGCCGGCTTCTACTACAAGACCTTCATGTGGCCGAAGGCGTTCTGGGAGAAATTCTACGAGCCGCTGATCCGCAATTCGGCCGGGCTCGGCCGGCTCTCCATGGAACCCGATCCGGACAGCTACGACAAGGGTTTCCTGCACTGCGACGTGCTGGTGATCGGCGCGGGGCCGGCGGGCCTTGCGGCGGCGCTGGCGGCCGCGCGCGCTGGCGCCCGGGTGATCCTCGCGGACGAAGATTTCCGGCTTGGCGGCCGGCTCAATTCGGAAACCCTGGAGGTCGACGGCAAGTCCGGCTCGAATTGGGCCGACCAGGCGGGCGCCGAGTTGGCGGCCATGGCCAACGTTCGCGTGATGCCCCGCACGACCGTTTACGGCGCCTTCGACCACGGCACTTACGGCGCGGTGGAGCGCAAGACCGATCATCTCCCGGCATCCGGCGGCAAACCCCGGCAGGTGCTCTGGCGCGTCTACGCCAAGCGCGCAATTCTTTGCGCCGGCGCGACGGAAAGACCGATCGCCTTCGGCAACAACGATCGCCCCGGCGTGATCATGGCGGGAGCGGTGCGGGCCTATGCGAACCGCTGGGCGGTCGCGGCCGGCAAGCGGGTCGCCGTTTTCACCAACAATGACGACGGCTGGCGAACGGCGGTCGATCTGGCTGCAAAGGGCGTCGAGATTGCCGCCGTGGTCGATAGTCGACCGGGCGCGGCCCGCGCCAAGCTGCCGGGCGCGGCGATCCACATGGGCGACGCGGTCATGGACACGTCGGGACGCATGGGAATTCGCCGGATCAAGCTTGCCGGCGGCGCGAGCATATCGGCCGATTGCCTTGCCGTCTCTGGCGGTTGGAACCCGAATGTCCATTTGACCTGTCATCAGGGCGGGCGGCCTGAATGGCGGGACGACATCGCGGCGTTCGTGCCGGGGAAGACTCTTCCTGTCGGCATGGTCGTGGCGGGTGCGGCGAACGGTTCCCAGTCGCTCGCGTCCGCCCTCCTGGAGGGAAGTCAAAGGGCCGATCAAGCGGTCGAGGCTCTCGGCTTCTCTCCCTCACGCCAAAACCCGCCGCGGGCGGAAGACGAGACGATCGCGGTGTCGGCGTTCTGGCAGGTCAAGGAAAGCCGCGCCCGCGCCTGGGTCGATCTGCAGAACGACGTGACCGTCAAGGACGTGAAGCTTGCTCACCAGGAGGGTTTCCGTTCCGTCGAGCATCTGAAGCGCTACACGACCCTCGGCATGGCGACCGACCAAGGCAAGACGGCAAACGTTCTCGGTCTCGCCATCATGGCCGAGACCGCAGGTCGCAGCATCCCCGAGACCGGCACGACGATTTTTCGCCCGCCCTACACTCCGGTGGCGATCGGCGCCCTGGCGGGTCGGTCGCGGGGCAAGGATTTTCGTCCCTACCGCCTGACTCCCAGCCACGATTGGGCCAAGGAGCAGGGCGCGGTGTTCGTCGAGACGGGCGCCTGGCTCCGTGCCCAGTGGTTCCCCCGCTCCGGCGAGACGCACTGGCGGCAGAGCGTCGACCGCGAGGTGGAGATGACACGCGGGTCGGTCGGGATCTGCGACGTGACCACGCTTGGCAAGGTCGATATCCAGGGCCGGGACTCGGCGGAATTCCTCAACAAGGTCTACGCCAACGGCTTCGCCAAGCTGGCCGTCGGCAAGACCCGCTACGGGGTCATGCTGCGCGAGGACGGCATCGTGATGGACGATGGCACCACCGCGCGTCTGTCCGAGACGCATTTCGTGATGACCACGACGACGGCCAACGCGGGGGGCGTGTTCCGGCATCTGGAGTTCTGCCGCCAGTGCCTCTGGCCCGGTCTCGACGTTCATCTGATCTCCACCACCGACGGCTGGGCGCAATATGCGGTGGCCGGACCGAATGCCCGCGACCTCATCCGCAAGGTCGTCGACGCGGAACACGACGTCTCCAACGAGGCCTTCCCGTTCATGGCCTGCGGCGAGCTCACCGTGTGCGGCGGCACGCCGGCACGTCTGTTCCGCATCTCCTTCTCGGGCGAACTTGCCTATGAGATCGCGGTTCCCGCTCGCTATGGCGACGCCATGATCCGCGCGCTGATGGCGGCCGGCGAGGAATTCAACGTGGTTCCCTATGGCACCGAAGCGCTCGGCGTGATGCGGATCGAGAAGGGTCACGCGGCGGGCAACGAACTGACCGGCCAGACCACCGCCCGCGATCTCGGCCTTGGCCGCATGGTTTCCAAGCAGAAGGACTGCATCGGCAACGTTCTGTCCGGGCGGCCTGACCTCAACCGCGAGGACGGCCTCCGCCTGGTCGGATTCCGTCCTGTCGATCGCGCCGAAAGCCTGACGGCCGGGGCGCATTTCCTGCAGCGGGGCCAGGCGGCAACGACGGAGAACGACGAAGGGTGGATGACGTCGGTGACCTATTCGCCGTCGCTCGGCCACGCGATCGGCCTCGGTTTCATCAAGCGAGGCGAGGCACGCGCCGGCGAGATTGTCCGCGCGGTGGATTTCGTGCGGGGGCACGACATCGAGGTGGAAATTGTCTCCCCGCATTTCATCGATCCCGAAGGAGAGCGGCTCCGTGCCTGATTTCAAGCTCACGGCGAAGCCTGCGCTCGGCGGCTACCGGAAGGATTTCGGCGGGGTCACGCTGAGCGAACGCGCGGACGTCGCCATCGTATCCATCGCCACACCGCTTGGCGGCGAGACGACCCTTGCACAGGCGGTGACCCAGGGCTTTGGCGCAGCGCTTCCCTCGGTTGGCGGGACGACCCTGTCGAGCGACGGCCGGACCCGCTTTTTGGGCATGGCGCCCGGCCAGGTCTTCGCGCTCTTCGAGCACGATGGTCCGGATGCTCGCGCGCTTGTCGACGGGAAGCTGGGTGGTGCCGCCTATACCACTGATCAGACCGATGTCTGGGTCGCGCTTCGGATCGATGGACAGCGGACCCGCGCGGCGCTGGAGCGGATCTGTCGTCTCGACCTTCATCCGGGCGCTTTTCCGGAAGGAAGGGTGGCGCGAACAGTGATGGAACATCTCGGGGTGATCATTCTCCGCGAGGGTCCGGACGCCTTCCTTCTGCTCTCGGCACGCTCTTCGGCGGGCTCGTTCCTTCATGCGGTCGAGACCTCGATCCAGAACGTGATGTGAGACATCGCAACAACAGCAAACGCAGCGGCGGGCACGCTCTTGAGACCGGGCCTGACCAAAGCGTTGCGAAACAACAGTAAAATCCGGGCCACGGCCCAATTACGGAATGGGGGGACAAACGG
>NZ_JADDXW010000026.1 GCF_017183135.1 Aurantimonas marina
GCGACAACGTCCTTGCTCATGCCTCCGCCCTGGCCAGACGGTTCAAGTCACACGTCGTGGTGACCCATTGTCGTCCGAGGCCACAGGACTTACTGCCCTATGGGGTCCCGGTTCCTACTTTCCTCAAGGATCAACTGCAAAAGCAGGCGATCGAATTGGCTGACCAGGTCGAGAAAAGCCTGAAAAGCGAATTTGACATGTTGGTTCAAAAGTTTGATCTGACGGTCTCCGATGAGCCGATCGCGGGAACGGCGACGGCGACTTGGGTGGAGGAAGAAGGACGCCAGGTCGAAGTGATCAAACGCCATGGCCGGTTGGTCGATCTGATCGCGGTGGCGCAGCCGGATAGGGCCGGGATGCTCGGCGTCAACAGCCTCAAGGCGGCGCTTTTTCATACGGGTCGGCCCGTTCTGTTATGCCCGCCAGCCGATACGCCGCCGGTGCAGATCGGCACGCACATCGTCATAGCCTGGAATGGCTCGACCGAGGCAGCACGAGCGGTCGCACTGAATATCGGACTTTTGGAAGACGCCAGCACCGTCACGATCCTCACCGGTGGTGAGGAGGCGTATGGAACAACATCCGAAGATCTCGCCAGCTATCTCAAGAACCGTGGGATTACAGCCAAGATCGAGCGGTTTTCGGCCCACCACAATGTCGGCAAGGAGTTGCTGGAACGCTGCCGGAAGCTCGGGGCGGACCTGATGGTCATGGGAGCCTATGGCGACAGCCATGAGAAGGAGATCATGTTCGGAGGCAACACGCAGACGATCATCGAGTCGACATCGATACCGGTGGTTCTGGTTCACTAAGGGGGAGGCTCAGTGTGGTCTTGGAAATTCCGGACCGACTGCCATCGATTGACGAAGACCCTAGAGCCTGATTTACAATAAGAACAGCCGTGTTAAACGGCGAATGTGAATATCGTGCTTGCTTATGCAAGTAAAATTTCAATGGGAGGAAGACAAAATGAATATCAATAGAAGAGTTCTCATGAGTGTCGTCGGTGCGTCTGCATTGGCTTCGACTCTGTTTACCAGCGTCGCCCATGCGTGGGAGCCGACCAAGCCGGTCGATTTCGTGATCATGGCCGGCGCCGGTGGCGGGGCGGACCAGATCGCCCGCTTCATCCAGTCGGTTGCCGAGAAGAAGAAGCTGACCGTCCGGCCTCTCGTGCCGAACAATAAAGGTGGCGGCTCCGGCGCGGAAGCGCTGATCGCTCTCAAGGGGGCCAGCGATCCGGATCATACGATCCTCGTCACGCTGAATTCCTTCTTTACGACGCCGCTGCGCCAGGAAAATCTGGGCGTCGACATCAGCACCTTCACCCCGATCGCAATGATGGGCGTCGATCCGTTCGTCCTGTGGGTCCACAAGGATTCAGGCATCACGAGTTTCGAACAATGGGTCGAGAAAGTGAAGGCCGAGGACGGGAAGTACGTGATGGGTGGAACCGGCAAGGGACAGGAAGACTCGCTTGTCATCGCCTGGATGGAGAAGAACTACGGCATCAAGATCAAGTACATCCCGTACAAGGGCGGTGGCGAGGTCGCCAAGGAGCTCGCGGGGCAGCAGATCATGGCGACCGTCAACAATCCGTCGGAAGCACGCGGCTTCTTTCAATCGGGTGACGTCGTCCCGCTGGTGGCGTTCTCCGATGAGCGCCTCCCGGCGCTGCCGGATGTTCCCACCGTCAAAGAACTCGGTAAGGACTTCAGCTACTACAACCAGCGGGCCGTGGTCGGCGCGCCGGGCATGTCGGACGAAGCAGCCGAGTATTACCGCGATCTCTTCGGGACGATCTACGACTCCGAGGAATGGCAGGGCTACATGAAGTCCGAGAGCTTGGAAGGTCTTCCCATGAATGCCGACGAGCAGAAGACATATTGGACGACGCAGGTCGATCGCCACAAGGAATTGTTGAAGGAAATGGGTGAATAAACCCAAATCCTAAAGGATCGATAGCAACGATACTAAGTCTAGGGAGAGCCGGCATGCGCCGCGCAGAAATCGTAACCGCGGGCGTGCTGGCCCTCCTTTCAATATACTTGATGTGGAAAAGTACAGAACTGGATGTCGGCTACATTCGGGGTGAAGGCCCTGGGGGGGGCGCCTGGCCATTCTGGCTGGCCGGTGTCATGCTGGTTTGCACCGGTGTCATCGCTTTCAACTGGTACCGGCGGACGTCGCCGCCGTCCCAGTCGACCGAACCCTTTCTCGACCCCTATGGGCAAAAGATGCTCGCGCTGGTGGGCGGTGGCATCATCGGGTTCGTCACGCTGGTAAACATTCTGTCGATGTACGGCGCGATGTTCGTGTTCCTCATCTACTATCTACGCTTTCTCGGGCGGCACAGCTGGGTGATGACGATGACGATCGCCACAGCGGTTCCTGTCGTCTTCTTCTTCTTCTTCGAGGCGCTTATGCGCATCACCTTGCCCAAGGGCATGGCGTTTCTCGAGCCGGTGTTCAATGCGCTGAACACGATCATCTACTGATGCGAACGGCTCAGGCAATTATCGAGCCCGCGGGGAGGCGGCAGTTATGATGGAAATTCTGGGGCTACTGGGGGACGGCTTCTGGCTGGCAATCCAGCCCGTCAATCTGATGCTGATCATTATCGGTGTCACACTGGGACTGTTCATTGGCGCGATGCCGGGTTTGGGATCGGTCAACGGCGTTGCCATCCTGCTTCCCATCACCTTCCTCGTCCCACCGGCCTCCGCCATCATCTTTCTCGCCGCGATCTATTACGGTGCCATGTATGGCGGCGCGATCAGTTCGATCACGCTGGGCATTCCGGGGGCTTCGACGGCGGTTGCAACGACCTTCGACGGACGGCCGCTGGCTCTGAAGGGCCGCGCTAGTCTGGCCCTCATCACAGCCGCGATCGCGTCTTTTGTCGGCGGCACCGTCTCGAACGTGCTGTTCACGGCCTTCGCGCCGCCGCTGGCAACCGTGGCGCTCAGCTTCGGTCCGCCAGAGATTTTCGCGCTCATGCTGCTGGCCTTTGCCACCTTCGTCGGTCTGGGCGGCGATGACATCCCCAAGACAGTCTTCTCCATCTGCATTGGACTGGTTTTCGCGGCCGTCGGTTATGATGAGATTTCGGGTGCTCCGCGTCTCGTTTTCCTCGGCATTCCGGGTTTCCTGCACGGTGTGAACTTCCTGGTTCTGGCCATCGGCGTCTATGGCATCGGCGAGATGCTCTGGACCATCGATTCCACGCGCGGCAAGATCACATCGACGATGGCGAAGATGTCGTTCCGCGGCATCAACGACGACACCAGAGAGGCGTTTCGACGGGGCTGGAAAGGTATGGGAATCGGCTCATTCCTCGGGTTCTTCGTCGGCATCCTGCCCGCCGCCGGCGCCACTCCCGGATCGCTGATGTCCTACGGTGTCGCCAAGATGTTCTCGCGCAATCCGAAGGAATTCGGGCAGGGCCATCCGGGTGGTGTCGCCGCACCGGAGGCAGCGAACAATTCCGCCTCGACCGGCGCCATGCTGCCGATGCTGACGCTCGGTATCCCCGGTTCTCCGACGACGGCCATCCTGCTCGGTGGCATGGTCATCTGGGGGCTGACTCCAGGGCCGCGCTTGTTCAGCGATCAGCCGGAATTCGTCTGGGGTCTCATTGGTTCTTTCTACGTCTCGAACTTCTTCGCGGTGGTCATCAACATCGCCTTCATCCCGCTCTTCATCTGGATGTTGCGGATGCCCTTCACCGTCTTGGCACCGATGATCTTCATCCTGTCAGTCGTGGGTGGCTATGCCGCGACACAGGACATGCACGACGTCTGGCTGATGCTGATTTTCGGCTTCGGGGCATTCTTCCTGCGCAAGCTCGATTATCCGGTGGCGCCGGCAGTGCTGGCGATCGTGCTCGGGCCGATCGCCGAACCGACTTTGCGGCAATCGCTGCTGTTCTCCTCGGGCGATCCGTCGATCTTCTTCACGCGGCCAATCGCCGGGCCGATCACGGTCATTGCCCTGATCCTGATCTTCCTGCCGCTGTTCAAGCTGATCTGGGACAAGACGCGGCGCCCGACGTCGAAGCCTGCCTGATCGATGTCGCTCACGAACAGCCCGGGGGACACGGGGGACGAATTCGGCCCCTGGAACCCCGGGCTGAGTTCGGCGATACCACAGCGTCTTTTGCCGCTGTCGACCATGTTCCGCCCGGAAAATGTCGAGACTGGTTTTAGCCAGGCGCGCGAGCTCGCCGACTTCAGCGGGCTCGATCCCAAGGACACGATTGCCTTTCGCGCGGAACGCCTGATCGTCCACGAACTGCTGATCCGAGTGACGGCAGACCTATCGGTGCCGGACGGACCCGAATACGAGGAACTGGGCATCAACATGCGCGGAATGACCGCGCGGATCTACGACGAGCATGTCCGGCCGCGGCTCCACGAGCTGAAAGCCGAGCATGAGCGCGTTGCGGGCCGGGCTCGTGGTTTCATCGCCGCCGAATTGCAACGGCTGGACGCACGGGATGCCTCGCAAGTACCGTCGGCCACGGTCGGTAAAAGAGGTCTGCTGGAAAGGTTGCTCGGTAGGGAGGGGAAGAAGACTTCCCCCAAGGCCTCACCGAATGACCGTTCTGCGCTGGATGCCGCCATCGCCCGTTGGGCGGAGATGCGGGATCCATTCGAGGCGGCCTGCGCCAATGCCCTTGCGACGGTCACTGGCGCGGTTGTTCGCACACATGGTCGGTTGCCCTTCGACAAGACGATGATTGTCGAACTGGCGAGCAATCTTTTTGTCAATGACTATGGCAGCGCGCAGCTGGGTTCCGCGCTGGATCCGATCATCGCGATGGCGTCGGAGGTCGAGGGCTATCGGTATCTGCCAATCCAGACAGAGCCGTTCGTCATGAATGTGAAGGGTGCTTCGGCCGCCGGAAAGAGCACCATCAGGCCGCACCAACGGGCCCTGGCCAAAAAGCTCGGCGTGCCATGGGAGGACTTCGCCCTCGTCAGCCCGGATTACTGGCGCAAACACCTTCTCGACTATGGTTCGCTGGGGGCCGATTACAAATATGGGGCCATGCTCACCGGCCACGAACTGGAAATCATTGACCGGAAGCTCGATCGCTATATGGCCGAAAAGGCTGATCGGGGAACGATGCCGCATCTTTTGATCGATCGTTTCCGCTTCGACAGTTTCAGAACCGGCGACAATCAGGATCGCGGCAGCAATCTGCTGACCCGGTTCGGCCATACGGTGTTCATGTTCTTCATGGTCACCCCGCCGCCGCTCACTGTGGAGCGGGCCTGGAAACGGGGACTGTCGACCGGACGGTATAAGGCCGTGGACGATCTTCTACACCACAATATCGAAGCTTATACGGGCATGCCCGCGCTGTTCTTATCTTGGGCTTTGTCGGACAAGAAGGTCCACTACGAATTTCTCGACAACGATGTGCCGAAAGGCGAGCGCCCGCGAACGATAGCCAGCGGCTGGAACCGCCGGATGAACGTCTATGATGTCGATGGCCTGCTGAACATCGAGCGGTTCAAGAAAGTAGACGTTCGCGCGTCAGGCCCCGGCGAGGTCTACCTGGAGGGGGCAGACTGTCCCGCGAAAAACCTAGAATTCCTGCGACAATGTATCGAGCGTCTGGATCAGGTTCGATTCATCAATCCCAAGACCGGCGATCGATGCGGCCTCATCGGCAAGGAGATCGGGGCGTGGTGGGACCGCGGCCTGTCATCCTGTCCGGACGAGATCTGGGACCTTCTGGAAGGGGGCGTTGTGGGCGACGCGACGCATCCTCCAGGAGATACCGCAACCGGTGGCTGGGATCTTGAGGACGAAATGAACTGCATCATCGGTCGGCTGGACTAGTGTAAACCTGCGGCGATAGGTCCCTCTCACCCCAGGTTGGCATAAACTCATCGCAAAGAAATTCGCTGGCAAGCCGCACGCTGATCTGTCTCGACCTCCTGCAAGGCGCCGAGGCGCCTTGCAGGAGGTGAAGTCACGCGGCCACCTTGACGCTGTTCGTCGCCAGTTTCCGGTCGACCGTGTCGACCGTCGCATTGAGGGCAGGGTGTTCCATTCCGAGTGACAGTCCGATCCGCTGCACCAACTTGTCGACGCGTTCGATGGTCGTGGCACCGCTGGCGACAGCCCGCGCCGCGGAGGAGGGCTTCAACAGATTTTCAGCGGCCTTGGCGTATTTTTCGAATGGCACCTGATCGTCAGGCGATGCGCCGAGACGGATGACGATCTCGTTGACGAAAGCGTAAATCTCCCGCGACAACCCGATGTCGCCATGGACCGCGTCGCGGATGGAGATGGGGTCTCCGGTGGTGATGCAACGGTAATTTCCGGTCGCCAGCATGCTCCATTTGGCGAGTGGAACATAAAGCGAGTCATGCACGCGGAGCTTGACGGGAACCTCGTGGCCGTCGAGCCGCACGGCGTCGATATCCGCCGCCAGTTCGGCCAGGAGCTGGTCATGATCGGGGTGGTCGAACCGCGCGACCTTGAAGTTGGTCGGAAGACCAACATGCAGGACGTTGGCCTTTTCTTCAGGGGGCCGGAAAGCCTGCGGATCCGGCGAGCACAGCGTCATCAGCGCGGGGTCGAACCGGTCCCAGACACGGGCATCGGTGAATGCGTCCTCGAGCTTGCTGCAGTCCAGGTCCGGCAGGCGCTTGAGGTAAGGAAGGGGCGGCATGTTCATGATCGACATGCATGGGACCGATGCCTTGGCTGTCCGGTTCAGCAAATTCCTGAGCGCGGGATCCCCGTATTGCGGCTCTTGCATGGCGAGACAGACGAGGTCGTAGTCGGCGGGATCGACCGCTTCGGGCGTTCTCGCATCCACTCGTCCGGGCAAATCGCGGGAGAACACGCTCCGATGGATGTCTTCGCCTCTCAGGCGAATGCGCACTTCGGTTCCTTCATCATTGATCAGCGCCGCCGTGGCGGCCCGGCAAAGCAGCGTGACATCATGGCCGGCCATAGCCAGTTTCGTACCCAGCAATGAGCCATATGAGGCGCCGAGGATGAGAACCTTATGAGGCATCGTGTCTACTCCCTTGTTGCCACCTGAAGTGTCACCGGCATTATCTGGTATACCTAACACCAGAACGCGGGCTGCTCCAGGCCGCTCATCTGAATATTCGTCGTTACGCGTGAGGTTGGTGGGGAAAGCGGAGGTTTGGCTCCGGCTGAGGCAAAGCTCCGCTACCCCATGCAACCATTGTGCAAGGATGATGGACGGCTATTCAGGCTAAGTAAAATTCGGAAAATTTATCTCCCCCATAAATTAAATTATGGGTGCTCGTGTCATTGCCGCTCGGCTGGTGCGCACGCGGCGCGCGTCGCGGAGGCGGTGATCACGGTGATGGCAGGGATCCGATCCAGCCGGTGATTTGGTCGGCAAGGGCGTCGGTCGTCCCGGGAGACAGAATGTCGCCGGCGATGACGTGATTCTCCGGGTCGCCGCTGGCCGGCACCAGAACGGTCTTCTTCGGGCCGCCCCAGCGCGCCAGCGCGGCCTCGGTGGCGGTCGGATCGACGATCCGGTCCTGCGGCGAGAACAGCGCGAGCGCCGGGATCGCGATGTTGGACAGATCTGCCGCCAAGGTGGCGCGGATCAGCGCGGCCATGGGGACGAGCGCGCCGATCGGGTAACGCGTCGTCCAGTTCTCGGCCTGCGCCTGGTTGGCAGGCGCAAAGCCGCGCGTGGCGCCGCCGATACGGGGTAGGATGTCGCGCGCAAAGGGTAGATCCAGAAGGAATGCCCGGCGGTTCTGCAGGCCGAAATTCGGCGAAATCAGAACCAGACCTTCGACCCGGTCCATCAGGCCCGGAATGGTGGCACCGAGCGTCGCCAGCGTGCCGCCGGTCGATGTCCCGATAACGATGACGCGGTTGCCGATCGTCCGACCGATAGCGATCGCCTCGGCGAGATCGTTGACCCAGTCGTTGACCCGCGCCTGTTCCATCGCGGCCGGATCGCGGCCGTGGCCGGTGAGGCGCGTGTAGAAGAGGTTGGCGTCGAGAGCCTTGGCGATCTTGTCGGCGAGCGGGCGCGTTTCGGCCTTCGTCGCTGAGAAGCCATGGACGTAGACGATGGCGAGCGGCGTCCTGGCGCGCGAGGCGGGAAAGGCCCAGACGATCTCCTTCTGGGCATTCGGCCGCAAATTGGGGATGTCCGCCTCGCTGCGCAGGAGATAGGCGCCGGGGTCGCCGCCGATTGCCGACGGATCGAAGCGGACCGTCGTGTCGACCGGTTCGCGCGGGGCGAGGTACCAGAAGCCGGCTGCCGCCAGTAGCAGGAGAAAACCGAGAGCGAGAGAAATGCGCAGAATCACGAGAACCGTCCATTCGCGGCGGAAGACGATCCTGCTCTACCGCGTCTGCCATCGTCGGAAAACCATTGGCCGGGAATCTGCGCATAGCGCCTCAGCCCGCGGCCTCGACAACACGGCGGATGAGGGCTCCGACCATCAGGTCGAGATGGGCGCCGCCGCCATTCTTGAAGACGGTGATGGCGTGAGGGCCGCTGCGCCCGGCCTTGCCGGCGCACAGATCAGCGAGGTCGCCGCGAATCGTACCTTCGACGATCGTCCCGGCGTCGAGCGGGATCTGAATCTCGCCGATATGTCCGATCGTCGTCCGGCGGGAGTCGACGAAGAGTTCCGAGCGCGTCAGCACCGCGTCGTCGGCCTCGCGCATGTCGGGACGAAACGCGCCGATGAGATCGACATGGGTGCCGGGCTTCAGCCACTCGCCCCTGAGGAACGGCTCGGTGGCCATGGTCGCGGTCGAGACGATGTCCGCCTCGCTGACGGCCGTAGCGAGATCGGCGGTCGCCGCGACCGAGACGCGCGAACCGGAATATTCGGCCGCGAGACGCTCGGCTTTGTCGCAGGTGCGGTTCCAGACGGTGATCTGTTCAAGATCGGGAAAGATCTCGCAATAGGCCTCGATCAGCGAATGCGCGACGGTGCCGGCGCCGCAGATCAGCAATCTGCGCGAATCCGGGCGCGCTAGCAGCCGGGCACCGAGAACCGAGTCGCCCGCCGTCTTCCATTTGGTGACGAGAATGCCGTCGACGAGGGCGACCGGCGCGCCGGTCGCGTCGTCGAATAGCAGCATTCCGCCCTGGATCGACGGAAGCGGCGGGGTCTTGCTTTGGTTCTCCGGGTAGATCGTCACGGATTTCAGCGCGATGCCGAGCCCTTCGATCCATGCGCCACGGTTGAGCAGGCTGCGGCCCGACTGCGACAACAGAAGGTCGCCGATCTCTGCCTCGGGCAGGCGGTGACCATCGGCGATCGCATCGGCGACGGACGTCCAATCGAGCAGTGGATCGGCCTCGTCGAAGCCGATGAACCTCATGTGGTTTCCTTTGCCGCAAACCGGGACGCGGTCTCGATTGCCGGCGTTTGCACCTCGCGCTTCGCATAGGGGCGGAACCCGTGCTTGCGATAGAGCGGCAGTGCCGCCGGATGGTCGAGCGTGTTGGTTTCCAGCGTCAACCGACGGGCCCCCTCGGCAAAGCCCGCGGCGATCGCCTTGGACAACAGATAATCGGCAAAGCCCCGGCCGCGGTAGGCCGGCAGGATTCCGAAATGCACGATCCGCGCTTCGCGGAGGGCGGGGCGCATCTCGATCTCGAACCAGCCGGCGACGATCTCGTCGCATAGGAGGACGAAGATGCGTGTCGAATCATTGTGGATTTCGCGACTGAGCCGTTCGTCGGGCAGCAGCCGCGAGGTCCAGTGATGGGCATCGCCGAGCGCCCGATACAGCATCCGGTAGCTGTCGAGCCGGATGTCGCGAACGCGCGTTACGGCAAGCGACTCGCCACACGGCGGAGGCGGCACTTCCGTTCGTGGCGGCTCACACATGTCCAGACTGGTCACTGTTGTCGTCAGGAGGCGCATCGTATCAGCGCCCAGTTTCGACCGGCGTATCGGCGGCCGCGCCCCACTCGGTCCAGGAGCCGTCATAGAGTGCGGACTGGCGATTGCCGAGCGATTCCAGCGCAAGGTTGATGACCGCGGCGGTGACGCCCGAGCCGCAGCTGGTCACCACCGGCGCCTGGGGATCGAGTCCGGCCTCGGCGAAGACGGCCCGCAACGCGGCTTCCGATTTCAGTCGGCCGTCTTCCGAAAGCGCCGTGAACGGCACGTTGAAGGCGCCCGGCATGTGACCGGCGCGCACCCCGGTGCGCGGCTCCGGCGCTTCGCCGGCAAAGCGGGCCGCGGGGCGGGCATCGGCGATCTGCAGGTGTCCGTTCGCCACCGCCGACTTGACCTTTTCGAGCGAGGCGACGGCGCTGCGATCGAAGGATGTCGCGAAGGTAGCGGAGTCGGGCGAAACGGCGCCGGTCTCGACCGGCAGTCCGGCCGCCCGCCAGGCCGGAAAGCCGCCGTCGAGGACGCGTACGTCTTTTGCTCCGAACGTGCGCAGCAGCCACCAGACGCGGGGAGCGGTGAACAGTCCGACACCGTCATAGACGATGATCGTGTCGGTGTTCGAGACGCCAAGGTCGCCGACGGCCGCGGCGAAGATGTCTACCGGGGGCAGCGTGTGCGGCAGCTCCGAACCGGGATCGACGATGTCATCCTGATCGAAGAAGACCGCACCGGGAATGTGTGCGGCCTCGAATTCCGCTAGACCGAAACGGTTCTGCGCCGGCAGATACCAGGAGGCGTCGATGATCGACAGGCCGGACCGTCCGAGATGTTCTGCAAGATCGGTCGGGACGATGAGAAATGGGTTCTGACTCATGGCAGGCCTCGGGGCAGGGCGCGCCGTAACGATTGGACCGGCGGCCGAGTAGACGATAATCCAGCCACTCATGGGCCGGCAAGACTGGCATAGCCGACGAGAGCTTCAGCTGGGCAGGGGACCGAAGCGAATGCGAAAGCGCCGGTTCGACTTGCCCTTCTTTTCGATCTTGCCGATGTGAATCTCGCCGACCTCGCCGGTTTCCTGCACATGGGTGCCACCGCAGGGCTGGGTATCGATCATCCCTTCATTGCCGATGCACACCAGGCGTATCCGTCCCGTACCGCGCGGTGGCTTGACGTTGGCGGATTTCACCAGTCCGGGATTGGCGTCGAGTTCGGCCTCGGTGATCCAGCGGGTGAAGACCGGATGGTTCGCGGCAACGAGGTCCATCAACTGCGCCGTCACGCCGGCCTTGTCGGCGGAGGCGTCGGGAATGTCGAAATCGATGCGGCTTTCCTCCTCGCCGACGGCGGCGCCGGTGATCGGGAACGGGCAGGCGACGGTGAGAAGATGGCAGGCGGTGTGCATCCGCATCAGCTTGTAGCGCCGCTTCCAGCCGACATGCAGGACCAGGGTCTCGCCGGGAACGGGGACCGCTACGCCTTCCTCGGCGAGCATCACCACGGTTGTCTTGTCCGGCGCGTACATCGTGTCGACGATCTTGATCTGACGCCCGTTCACGGTCTCCACGAAACCGGTGTCGCCGGGCTGGCCGCCTCCAGCGGCGAAGAAATTGGTGCGGTCGAAAACCAGGCCACGCTCACCCTCTATGTGCATCAGCGACGCTTCCATGGTCGAGAGATAGGCGTCGTCCTGATAGACGCGTTCGGTCGTGGCGGCACCGCCCGGTTCTCCCACCGCGGTCACCCGGTTGTCTCGAACGGGATATCGAACGCCGGCTTCTTCTCGATCCATTCGGGCACCGGCAGGTCCTTGGAGCGCAGGAAGTCCGGGTTGAACAGCTTCGATTGATAGCGATTGCCGTAGTCGCAGAGGATGGTCACGATGGTGTGGCCGGGTCCCATCTCTTTCGCCATTCGGACCGCGCCGGCGATGTTGATGCCGGACGAGCCGCCGAGGCACAGACCTTCCTGCATCACCAGGTCGAAGATGATCCTCAACGCCTCGTCATCGGGGATCTGAAAGGCGAAATCCGGCGTGTAGCCTTCCAGATTGGCGGTCACGCGGCCCTGGCCGATGCCCTCGGTGATCGAGGAGCCTTCCGACTTCAACTCGCCATGGGCGTACCAGTTATAGAGCGCGGCGCCCATCGGGTCGGCAATGCCGGTCTTGATCTGTCCCGAGCGGCGCTTCAGCCCCTTGGCGACACCGGCCAGCGTGCCGCCTGTGCCAACGGCACAGACAAAACCATCGACCTCGCCCGCCGTCTGGTGCCAGATTTCCTCGGCGGTGGTCACGACGTGACCTTCGCGGTTGGCGACATTGTCGAACTGGTTGGCCCAGATCGCACCGGCCGGATGAGTTTTCGCCAGCTGCTCGGCGAGGCGGCCCGACAGTTTCACGTAGTTGTTCGGATTCTTGTAGGGAACCGCCGGCACCTCGACCAGCTCGGCACCCATCAGGCGCAGCGCATCCTTCTTTTCCTCGCTCTGGGTCTCGGGAATGACGATCACGGTGCGATATCCGAGCGCGTCGGCAACCAGCGAAAGGCCGATGCCGGTATTGCCCGCAGTGCCCTCGACGATGATGCCGCCGGGCTTCAACAGGCCTTTTTCCTCGGCGTCGCGGACGATGAACAGGCCGGCGCGGTCCTTGACCGACTGTCCGGGGTTCAGGAACTCCGCCTTGCCGTAAATTTCGCACCCGGTTTCGTCGGACGCCTTGTGAAGCCGAATGAGCGGCGTGTTGCCAATGGCATCGAGAACGGAATTGTATCGGGACATGAGGCGAAGGACTCGAAAAGCGCGGGACAGGGTTCGAGCGAACCTATGGCCGCCAGGCGGGGGAGGCAAGGCGATCCTTGCCAAGCGGCCGCGTTGTTCCTTCGTGACGGCCGCGATGGGGCGGATTGGAGGACGGTGGCCTGGTTGAACTCTGCCAGCAAGGGGGCAAGTTTGGCGATGTCGCTATGTTGCGGATGGTCATTCGCCAAGCGCTCCGCATGCGACACAAAACAAGGTGGTCATCGGGCATTCCGCCGTACACTGAGGGCAGGCGACGGACCGCGGCACCCCGCAATCGAGCAGAAACGATTGCTGGGCAGATTTTGCGCAGTGCAGCCCGGGCAACGCGTCGGCGTCCGCCTCGATGCGGCCGCGACGACATGAACCGGAGGCAGCGAACCGCTATCGAGGCTCCTTGCCGGTATCGCGAAGAACCACGCTGTCGCGCGCCGTAAAACTATTGGACAACGATCGGATTAAAGCACCGACTCGCATCTTCCGCCACTTTGTCGACGTTGCCCAGATTGTGACCATAATACAGCCTTTTCCGGGCCGATGCCGGCCAAACAAGTGTGTGGCATTAGGCTTTAGTCGTATTCAGATCGCCCTGTCGCTTCTTGCCAAGCAGGGGTGCGTCCATGATAGTAGCCGAGGCCGCCGGGAGGGATCGGTTCGCCACAATGCATCGGCTTGTGTGTGAACCAAGTTCCGCAAGACCGGGTGCGAATTTTTGGGAGGAATCACGTGACAGATATTCAATCCAAGGCCGTCAATCGCCGCTCGTTTCTGAAGAAGAGCGTCATCGGCGGCGGAGCGGCAGCCGCGGCGACCGCGCTCGCGACGCCGGCCGTCCTGGCCCAGTCGCCGCTGGTCGTAAAGATGCAGACGTCTTGGCCGGCATCCGACATCTGGATGGACATGGCCAAGCAGTATGTCGACCGCGTGGAGTCGATGTCCGGCGGCCGTATCAAGATCGATCTTCTCCCCGCAGGCGCCGTCGTCGCGGCCTTCCAGGTGATGGACGCGGTCAATGACGGTGTGCTGGACGCGGCGCATTCGGTGTCGGCCTACTGGTACGGCAAGAACAAGGCGGCATCGCTGTTTGGAACCGGACCGGTGTTCGGCGGCAATCCGACCACCATGCTGTCGTGGTTCTACCAGGGTGGCGGGCGCGAGCTTTATCGCGAGTTGACCCAGGACACGATGGGACTCAACGTCGTCGGCCTGCTCGGCTTCCCGATGCCGGCCCAGCCGTTCGGTTGGTTCAAGGAGCCGGTCAACAGTGTCGCCGATATCAAGGGCTTCAAGTACCGGACCGTCGGCCTTGCCGCCGATCTGATGCAGTCCATGGGAATGAGTGTCGCGCAGCTTCCGGGCGGCGAGATCGTGCCGGCGATGGAGCGCGGCGTGATCGATGCGTTCGAGTTCAACAACCCGTCGTCCGATATGCGTTTCGGCGCCCAGGACGTGGCCAAAAACTATTATCTCGGTTCCTATCACCAGGCGAGTGAGGCCTTCGAGTTCCTCTTCAACAAGGACTTCATGGACGATCTCGACGACGATCTGCGGGCGATCATGGAATATAGCGTCGAGGCGGCCTCGACGGCCAACACAGCCTTCGCGCTCGACAATTATTCCTCCGATCTGCAGAAACTGCAGGACGAGGACGGTGTGACCGTGCGACAGACGCCGCAGGACATTCTGCAGGCGGAACTGGAAGCCTGGAGCACGATGATCGTTTCGCTGGAAGAGGATCCGTTCATCAAGAAGGTGCTCGACAGCCAGCGCGCCTGGGTGGAGCGCGTAACCTATTACGAGCTGCTGAACGCGCCGGACTACCGCTTGGCCTACGAGCACTTCTTCCCCGGCAAACTGCCGAGCTGATACCCCGACGCAGAACAATCCCGTGCCCGGCGGCCATTTCCGCCGGGCCTTTCTGTAACTGGATCGGGACTCCATGGTTACTTTCATCCGCTTTGCCGATTCGTTGTCAGCGGCCTTCGGCAAGGCCTTCGCCTGGCTGATCATCCTGATGACGTTCGGCACGAGTTACGAAGTGTTCGTGCGATACGTGTTGAACGATCCGACGCCCTGGGCCTTCGACGTTTCCTTCATCATGTACGGAACGTTGTTCATGATGGGTGGTGCCTATACGCTGTCGCGCGGCGGTCACGTCCGTGGCGACTTCCTCTACCGGCTCTGGAAGCCGAAGACCCAGGCGACCGTCGATCTCATCCTCTACCTCTTCTTCTTCTTTCCCGGCGTTACCGCCCTGGTCGTCACCGGCTGGAAATATGCCGCGCGCTCCGTCGGTTACGGCGAGGTCAGCGTGAACAGCCCGGCCGGCATTCCGATCTTCCAGTTCAAGGCGGTCATGGTCGCGGCCGGAATCCTTCTCTTCATTCAGGGCATCGCGGAGATCTTCCGCTGTATCGAGTGCATCCGCACCGGATATTGGCTCCGCGCCCATGAGGACGTCCAGGAGACCGAGGACGCGATTCTCAACAAGGCCACTGCCGCCGAAAGCGACGCTCATCCATGACCGATCCCCAACTCGCCCTCACGATGCTGGGGCTCTTCATTTTCCTGGTCTTTCTCGGATTTCCGATCGCTTTCACCTTGATGGCTATGGGAATCGGCTTCGGCTATTACGCCTATTTCGACGCCGACCGTATGTGGCGCAGCTTCAATCGTCTCGACGAACTCGCCGGCACATGGGACAGCTTCAGTCTCTGGCTCGACGGGTTCTTCAACAACCGCATCTTCGACCTCTTCATCAACCAGACCTATACGGTGATGAGCAACGAGGTACTGACCGCCGTCCCGCTGTTCCTTTTCATGGGCTATGTTGTCGAGCGGGCCAATATCGTCGACCGGCTCTTCACGACGCTGAACATCGCCTCGAAGAATGTTCCCGGTTCGCTGGGCGTCGCCGCCCTGATCACCTGCGCGCTGTTTGCCACGGCAACCGGCATCGTCGGCGCGGTAGTGACCTTGATGGGCCTACTGGCGCTGCCGGCCATGTTGAAGGCGCGCTACGACACGTCGTTCGCCGCGGGCATCATCTGCGCCGGCGGAACGCTCGGCATCCTCATTCCGCCCTCGATCATGCTGATCGTCTACGCGGCGGCCTCCGGCACCTCCATCGTTCGGCTCTACGCCGGCGCGTTGCTGCCCGGCTTCCTGCTGGTCGGTCTGTACCTCGTCTACGTGGTCGGCCGGTCCATCCTGCAACCTTCCGCCGCTCCGAAACCGACCGCCGAGGAGGTTCCTGACGTCCCCGCGCTGCGTCTGATCGTCATGATCGTGACGTCCTTCCTGCCACTGGCCGTCCTGATCCTCTCCGTTCTCGGCTCGATCCTGTTCGGCCTCGCCACGCCGACGGAAGCCGCGGCCATCGGCGCCCTCGGCGGCTTGCTGCTCGCCGTTTCCTACCGCGCCCTGACGTTCCAGCGACTGCGGGAGTCGGTCTATCTCACTGTCCGAACCACCGCGATGGTGTGTTGGCTCTTTGTCGGCTCCTACACATTTTCCTCGGTCTTTTCCTATCTTGGCGGTGAGACGGTCATCTCGGAATTCGTCCGGGGGCTGGATCTGAGCCCGCTGGAATTCCTGCTGCTGGCGCAGTTGATCATCTTCCTACTGGGCTGGCCGCTGGAATGGTCGGAAATCATCATCATCTTCGTACCGATCTTCTTGCCGCTGCTGGACATGTTCGGGATCGACCCACTCTTCTTCGGCATCCTAGTGGCGCTGAATCTGCAGACGTCGTTCCTCACTCCTCCGATGGCGATGAGCGCTTATTACCTGAAGGGGATCGCTCCGCCGGAGGTGAAGCTGACGCAGATCTTTGCGGGCATCATGCCGTTCCTGTTCATGGTCTTCCTCTCCATGGCAGTCGTCTACATTTTCCCGCAGATCGTCTACTATCTACCGAACGCCTTCTATGGGAATTGATCCAGAGATCCTCACGCTTCCGGTCGCTGGATTGGCGGCTCGCCTGGCAAGCGGGGCGCTCCGCGCCTGCGATCTTGCGGAGGCGTCGCTCATGCGGATCGCGGCGCGCGAGGAGGCGGTGGGCGCTTTCGCGTGGTTCGACGCCGAGTTTGTGCGCCGGCAGGCAAGGATCCTCGACGAATGGCGGGGCAGGGGGCGAGCTCTCGGGCCTCTCCATGGCGTGCCTGTCGCCGTGGCGGACACGATCGACACAGCGCGCGTTTCTACCCGCAATGGCACGCCAGCCGACGCGGGACGCGTGCCCGAGGCCGACGCCGCCATCATGGAGCGGTTGCGCGGGGCCGGCGCGTTGCTCATCGGTAAGACGGAAACGGCGGAGCTCGGCTATCGCCATCCGCCGAGGACGCACAACCCGGTCAACACGGCGCACACGCCGGGGGGTGCCTCCTCCGGCTCGGCGGCGGCCGTCGGTGCGGGCATGGTGCCGCTCGCGGTTGGCGTGGAGGGCGGCGGATCGGTCATTGGCCCGGGGGCCTATTGCGGCGCAGTCGGCTACAAGCCGAGCTTCGGATCGGTCCCGCGACGCGGCACGCTGGCCCTTGCCCCCAGTCTCGATTCGCACGGCGTTTTCGCTGCTGATGTGGAGAGCGCGGCGATGCTCGCCGAGGCGCTGTTCGGATATGATGCCGCTGATCCCGCAACATCGCCTGCGCCGCATCCACGCCTTCTCGACGCGGCGCGCTCCACGCCGCCGGTGAGGCCGACCTTCGCCTTCGTGCGCACGCCCTTCTGGGACCAGGCGGACGACGTCATGCAGGCGGCGCTCGAAGAACTGGCCGCGCATCTCGCCGAGCGCTGCTTCCAGGCCGAGCTGCCGGCGATTTTCGCCGAATGCGGCATCCATTTCGAGCGCGTTCTGGAGGCTGAGATGGCCCGCAGTTTCGTTGGCTATGGTCAGCGTCACGGCGAGCTTCTCAGCGAGTCACTGCGCGAGACGTTGGAGCGCGGCGGGGCCATCCTGGCACGCGACTATCTTGCCGCGAAGGATTGGCAGAGCGTCTACCGTGCTGGGATCATGGCCATTCTGGACCGATGCGACGCAATTCTGACGCCTGCGACGCCAGGACCGGCGCCCGAAGGGCTCGACAATGTCGGGTCACCGGTTTTCACTCGCCTTTGGACGTTTGCCGGACTGCCGACAATCACGCTGCCGCTGCTGGAGGCGGAGAACGGTCTCCCAATGGGCGTGCAACTGGTCGGGCGCCTGGGAGAGGATGCACGTCTGTTGCGCACAGCCCATTGGCTGGAACAGACAATGCTTAGAGAAGGAACGCCCGAATGACCTTGACCGAACGCCTAATGTCCGTCGTTGCCTTCGCGCTGCTCGTTGTCTTCCTGGGGGTGCTGATCGTCTACGTTCCCCGCGTCGACCTGGGTGTGGTGCTTTTGGTGACCATCATGCTTTGCGCCTACGACCTGTTCTGGCACAAGGCGCCCACGCACGACTGACGCACGGCGCGAGAAACGGTTTTTTCCGGAGCCAGCCTCAACGACATCCCGCCGAGCTGACCCGGTGTCGGAACCGCGCCGCCGGCGGTTCGGCGGGATCGCCAAATTATCCTCGTGTCTCGCCGTAAGCCGTCAGTGCGCGTTCGCGTGCCCGGCTGTGGTCGACGATCGGCTTTGGATAGGTTTCCCCGAGCCGGACGCCCGCCTTTGCCAGTGTCTCGGCAGTCGCGTTCCACGGGGCGTGGATCGCCTTCTCCGGCAGTTCGGCGAGTTCCGGCACGAACCGGCGGAGATAGGTGCCGTCGGGATCGAACTTCTCGCTCTGGGTGACGGGATTGAAGATGCGGAAGAACGGCTGCGCGTCGGCGCCGGAGCCGGCTACCCACTGCCATTGTGCGGGGTTCGAGGCTACATCGCCATCGACCAGCGTATCCCAGAACCAGCGCTCGCCGTCGCGCCAGTCAATCAAGAGGTCCTTGGTCAGAAACGAGCCGACGATCATCCGCACCCGATTGTGCATCCATCCCGTCTGCCAGAGCTGGCGCATCCCGGCATCGACGATGGGGTAGCCAGTCAAGCCGCGTTGCCAGGCCCGAAGCTCGGCTTGTGAACGCCGCCACGGGAATGCATCGAAGCGCTTGTTGATGTTGGTCGTGGCGAGGTTGTCGCAGTGATGGAGCAGGTGGGCATTGAAGTCGCGCCAGACCAGTTCCTTCTTGAACGTGCGGATCGCATCGTCCGGGATCGATTTGCGGCGTGTCGCACAGGTCTGAGTCGTATGCCAGATCCGGTAGGGCGAGATTTCGCCCCAGCGAAGATGCGGTGACAGACCGGATGTGCATTCCGCGGAAGGATTGTCGCGCGCTTCATGATAGCTGGCTAGTTGGTTGTCGCAGAACGTCTCCAGGCGTTCCAGCGCGGCCTTCTCGCCGGGCGTCCAAGCCTCGGCGATGCCTCCCGACCAATCCGGCTTTGTCGGCAGAAGCGCCCAGTCGGCGAGATTGTCGGATTGCGGAAAATCCTCCGGCTGCTTGAAGCAGGCCGGCGCATCGATCGGATCGCGTGGTTCGGCCGCCGAGAGCTTCTTCCAGAATGGCGTATAGACCTTGTAGTAGCCGCCGGTGGTCGTTCGGACCCGGTTCGGCTCGTGCAGGATGTTGGCGGTGAAATGTTGGATATCGAAAGTCTTGCCCGAAGCCTCCGCGATCATGTCGTCGACGGCGCGGCCGGCCGGATCGTAGCGTCGGTTGAAATAAAGCGCCGTGGCGCCGACGGCCGAGACGATGTCGAGAACCTCGCTCTTCGCCGCGCCGCGCCGGAGCGTCAGTTGGGAGCCCTTGCCGCGCAGGCTGCGGGCGAAGGCGTCCAGGCTGTGATGTAGCCACCAGCGGTGAGCGCCACCAAGCGCGCGGATGCCGTCGGATGTCTCGTCGAGCAGGTAGAGCGGTACCACCGGCCGGCCGGTGTCGGCCGCCGCGGCGAGTGCCGGATTGTCGTCGAGGCGCAGATCGTCCCGCAGCCAGACGACGATCGGATCGCCGTTGGTTTTTGAGATGTTGTCGTCCATGCGGGCGTCCGATCGTTGCCGACGGCCGATAGCTGGCGCGGCATGGCCCAGCGGCGAGGTGGGTGCGACGAAATATCGGGAGAGCGGGATGGTTCAGGCGACGCCGAAAAAAGAGGGCCGCCGGTGCGACACCGGCGGCCCTCTTGAAAACTGGCTCCCCGAGCAGGGCTCGAACCTGCGACAATTCGATTAACAGTCGAACGCTCTACCAACTGAGCTATCGGGGAATGACGCGTCAGGCGCGTTAGCGTGCCTATAGCAAAACGATGATGCTCTTGCCAAGCCGCGAGTTGATGAAAATTCCCCGATACCGGCGCGAATGGCGAAAATGGCTTTGTTCCGGTCGGTGGCGGATCCATTTAAAAGGCAGACTGCAACACCGACGAGAACCACGGCGATACTCGGATGGACGATCAGGAGACGGAGCCCGGCGAACGGCCGCGAGCAGGGAGGCAACGAATTTCCGTCTTCGGGCGGGTGTTGCCTCTGCCCGCGAGCCGCTCCTGGCGACTTGCCCTCGGCAGCGCTCTGGTGGGAGGAGGAATTCTCGGGTTCCTGCCGATTCTCGGTTTCTGGATGATCCCGCTCGGGCTTCTGGTCCTGTCGGTTGATCTCATTTTCGTGCGCCGCTGGCGCCGCCGGACAACCGTAAAATGGGGCCGATCGCGTCGCCCGCGCCGTCCGGGAGGGACTGCCGGCAAGCCGGTGCGAGAGCCCGATAGCTATCCCCGGACCCGGGACGACGATCCCCAACGCCCAGCTGGGATGCCGGGCGTCGACCAGGGATAGTGAATACCGCTAACGTCCTTGCGGGGCGGGCAACGCCGTCGCGGGTCTCGATGCGCTGGCGACGGGCCGCTTGGTGCGGGTGCTTCCCGCCTACGACGCCGGCGAGAGCATGATGCGTGTTCTGTTCACGTCGCGGCGGGGCATGTTGCCGGCCGTTCGAGTCTTGGTGAATTATCTGATAGCGGAACTGCCCCCCTTGATGCGGACGACGCAAGAGCCGGCGTGGATGCCTACGACGTAGGAGTCTGACGAACATGCACTCGGCGTTGGGACGCTGCAGATGGACGTGCCTGCGGTCGATCGCTCGCTTTGAACGCCGCTTTGAACGGTGTTTCTCGGCGCATGCGGCATCGCTGCGGATTTCCTGGGAACCAGAATGTCGCATTGGCACTTATGCCCCAAAGAAAACATATTGCAGGTGGCGCACATGCTTACAAAGACCGGAACCACGCTCTTGGCCTTAACCTTCGGCTCGCTGACCCTGCCGGCTTACGGCCAGGATGCCGCCGGGTTGGCGCAATTCGATGCGCCGGTCGAGATGGCTTCGCTGGATGTCGGTTCGCAGACGCAAAGTCGCGAGTCATATATTCCGGTCCCGATGCCCCGGCCTGAGATCACCGAGGCGATCCCAGCGGCTCAACCCACGCAGGAAATCCGGCGGACGGCGAGCGGCATCCGTATCGTAGGGCCTCGTTTCTTCGTCTCCGAATAGGGTCGGTTGTTCGAGTTGCGCCGGTTGGCTGCGGATGACGTCGCTCATAGCCCCGAGAAGGTGCGGCTCGCACGTTTTCGTGATGCAATAATTCACTCCGCGTCAGCGCGCGGAGCGGAATACGAGGGTCCGCCCATCCCGGTTTGAGCAAGGGACGGGCGTAAAGCTCGGAAGCCGGTTTGCTGGCGGCTACTTGGCGGAAAGCATCGACCAGGGCCAGCCGCTGGAATTACTTGCCCGCACCAAATGTCTTTGATCGTTTTTTCGGCTTTGCCGGGGTTGAGTCTAAACCCCGGTCCGCACGCACATGTGGACCGTCGGCCTTAGTCGGTCGCCGTTTTCGCAACGTCTCGCCGAACTCAGGTCCGAAGGTTTCGTCGCGAGTCGCGGACCATCTCTGCGCCAGGCAACCTCGAGGTCCAGCCCTACCGAGTCTAAGCGAAATGCTTCGCGCCGGCGACACATAGTACGACCAGCGCCGTCACTGCGATCATCGTCCAAGCGACCGGTTCGCCGAGCATCAATGCGGCGAGGGCTAAACCAAAGAACGGCTGGAGCAGTTGGAGTTGCCCAACGCCCGCGATACCGCCAAGGGCAAGGCCCCGATACCAGAACACGAAGCCGACGAGCATGCTGAACACCGAGACATAGGCGAGCCCGATCCAGGCAGGAACGCCGATTCCGGTCCAGATGGCCGGAAGGGTCGACACCGCGATCACCGCCATGACCGGAAGCGCCACGACCAGTGCCCAAGAGATCACTTGCCATCCTCCGAGACGGCGCGAAAGCGTGGCTCCCTCCGCGTAGCCGAGGCCACAAAGGACGATCGCCGCGACCATCAGAAGATCGCCGGTGAGCGACCCGCGTCCGCTCCGCGACAACGCAAAGCCCGCGACGGACAGAGCGCCAACGATCGAGAACAGCCAGAACGCCGGCTTTGGTCTTTCGCCGCCTCGCAACACGCCGAAGATCGCGGTCGCAAGCGGCAGCAGGCCGATGAAGACGATCGCGTGGGCCGCTGTGATATGCTGGAGGGCGAGAGCCGTCAGCAAGGGAAAGCCGATGACGACGCCGATGGCCACGATGACAAGAGGAACGAAGTCACTGGCGGCCGGGCGTTTCTCCCGAAATGCCAGCAGGAGGGCTGCACCAAGGAGCGCTGCGATTACCGCGCGCGCGGATGTCAGGAACAGCGGTGTGAAACCGCCGACGGCGACCCGGGTCGCCGGCAGCGAGCCGCTGAAGACAAGGATTCCGAGGAGGCCGCTGCCCCACCCTTGCGATGTCCGCTGCATGGTGATCTCCGTTTCCGTTTCGCTTACTCGGCGATAGCGCGAGCTGAACTGGCAGGAACAGCGACAGTCCAGTACGGTATGGCCGAACTGTATGGATCAAAGGAACCGCACACTTGGCATCGCGCAAGACGAGAGTTGGCGGGTCGATGACGCGCACGGGCGAGATCATGGACGAAATCAGCAGGCGCATGGCCGCCCGGACGCTGACGGCGGGCGAGAAGCTTCCTTCGATCCGCGGCTTTGCCGCTGCCATGCGCGTCTCGCCGTCGACAGTCGTGGAGGCCTACGACCGCCTTGCGGCCGAAGGGTTGATACGGTCGCGGCCGGGATCGGGGTATTACGTCGCTGGCGCGCTGCCACCCCTGGCGCTCGCGGAGGTTGAGCCGCGCCTTGATCGCGCGATCGATCCGTTCTGGGTGTCGCGCCAGTCGCTTGACGCCGGCCCCGACATGCTTCGGCCAGGATGTGGCTGGTTGCCGGCGGACTGGCTGCCGACCGCCGCGATCCGCCGCGCCATTCGCAATCTCGCCAAGGCCGAGGATGTCGTGTTGGTCGATTACGGCGCGACCCGCGGTTCGCTCCCCCTGCGCCGGCTGCTTGCGCGGCAATTCGCGGCGGAGGGGATCGATGCGGGTGCCGACCAGATCCTTCTGACTGCTTCCGGCACGCAGGCGATCGACCTTCTCTGCCGCTTTCTCCTCCAGCCTGGCGACGCGGTCCTCGTCGACGACCCCTGCTATTTCAACTTTCAGGCTCTGCTGCGCGCCCACCGCGTGAAGATCGTTGGCGTGCCCTACACGCCAACAGGGCCAGACACGGCGCTCTTCGTCGAGGCCGTCAAGGAGCATCGTCCTCGCCTCTACATCACCAATTCGGCGATCCACAATCCGACGGGCGCATCCCTTTCACCGCAGAAGGCGCACAAGATTCTGGCCGCGGCGGCCGAACACGATCTGACGGTCATCGAGGACGACATTTTCGCGGACTTCGAGCCTGAACCCTCGCCGAGGTTCGCCGCGCTCGACGGGCTCTCTCGCGTCATCCGAATCGGCAGCTTCTCAAAGACGCTGTCAGCCTCGATCCGATGTGGCTACATCGCCGCGCGGCGCGACTGGATCGAGGGGCTGATCGACCTGCAGGTGGCGACGAATTTCGGCGGCCCCAGCCCGGCGGCGTCCGAACTCGTCCTCGGCACCTTGAGCGACGGTAGCTATCGTAAGCATCTGAACGGGCTTCGCGACCGATTGGCCAAGCGCCGCAAGGAAATCGCCGCGGCGCTGGAGGCCCTCGGCATCCGACCATGGACCCTACCGCGGGGCGGTTTCTATCTCTGGTGCCGTCTGCCGGACGAACAGAACGCGGCGGATCTTGCCAAGGCTGCACTTCGCGAGCGGATCGTCCTGGCCCCCGGCAACGTCTTCAGCGTCACTTTGTCCGTGCCAGACCTGATGCGTTTCAACGTCGCGCAGATGGATCTGGAGGTTATCGAGCTTCTCAAGCGCGCGATGGGAGAAGCAGACGCTGGGTCACGGAACCGTCGTCCTTAAAAAAGCGTCTCATGATGCGCTCGCCTATCGACCAGGGTTGCGCGCGTTAATG
>NZ_JADDXW010000027.1 GCF_017183135.1 Aurantimonas marina
ATCCCTTGCCGCGGCGAGGCCTTGCAATCGGCCGCGACCGTCGGCCCCGTGGCGGCCAACACCGTCGCCCCCGCCATCGCCGCGCCGACCGCCGACCTAACGATGGCATCGCCAATTCGTGCGATGCACATCGCCGGCGCAGCCCAACAGCCTTGGGCCCATGAAGCCGTCCGGGCGTTCGCCCAGGGTCTTTGCGTCAAAGTGTTCACAGGCCTTCCTTACCTCACGGCGATACACGCCCTGCCGATCACCGGGACTATCGTCCCCGCTTGGGCGCGAAAGCGCTCATCGGCTTGCCTCGCAAACCGGTAGGTCCGCGGCACCAGCAGGGCAGGAACGCTCCAGCTCAATATAACTGATAGGGTCGCATGGGGCCGGAGCAAACTCGATGGGGTTGCTTTCCGTCTTCGATCCCGAGCGTTGGGCCGTTGGAGGATCCGTCGGGACAAGGTCTCGCGCCGCCAGCTCATGGCGTGATCGCAACCTTGAGCACGCCGTCGCGCTGGTTGGCGAACAGCTCGTAAGCCTCCTCGATCTGGTCGAGGCCGTAACGGTGGGTGACCAACGCGCCGAGGTCTACGCGGTCGGATTCGATCACGTTCATCAGGCGGCGCATGCGATCCTTTCCGCCGGGACACAGCGACGTGACAATGGAATTGTCGCCGAGACCGGCGTGGAACGCCCCCAGCGGGATGGTGAGGTCGGAGGAATAAACTCCGAGACTGGACAAGGTGCCGCCGGGTCTGAGCACCCGCAGACAGCTTTCGAAGGTCTTCTGCGTGCCGAGCGCCTCGATCGCAACGTCGACGCCGCGTCCGCCGGTGATCTTCATGATCTCGTCGACGGGATCGGCCGTCTTGAAGTCGATGACGACGTCGGCGCCGAGTTTCTTGGCGATGTCGAGGCGTTCGGGAACCGTGTCGACCCCAATGATCAGGCCGGCGCCGCGCATTCTGGCGCCCGCCGTCGCGCAGAGGCCGATCGGCCCTTGGGCGAAGACGACGACGATGTCGCCGATCTGGATGTTGCCCCGTTCGGCACCGCCGAAGCCGGTGGACATGATGTCCGGACACATCAGCACCTGTTCGTCGGTCAGCCCGTCCGGAACCGGCGCAAGGTTGGCCATCGCGTCCGGAACCAGAACATATTCGGCCTGGGTGCCGTCGATCGTGTTGCCGAAGCGCCAGCCGCCCATCGGCTTGTAGCCATGGGGATGGCTCTGCCCATCCTGGGAGTGCTGGCCGCACAGGCAGGCGTTGGAATAGCCGCTGGGACAGATGGCGCCGGCGATGACCCGCTGTCCCTCCTGGTAGCCCTTGACGTTGGACCCGAGTTTTTCGATGATTCCGACCGGCTCGTGACCGATGGTCAGGCCTTTCTCGACAGGGTATTCGCCCTTGAGGATATGAACGTCGGTGCCGCAGATCGTCGTCGTGGTGATGCGCAGCAGCGCGTCGTTCGCGCCGACATCCGGAATCGGCTTTTCGCCGAGCGCGATCCGGCCCGGCTCGATGAAAATTGTCGCTCGCATCTTCTCTGGCATGGCCTTGTCCCTTTCCGTTTTGTCCGTGTCGGATAGGTGCTCACGCCGCGGGGATTGCCGCGTTGATCGAGGTCAAGAGGTGGTCAGCAGTCGGGCGGTCACAAGAGGCGACGCCGCACCACTTTCTCCGCTTCCAGAAGAAGCAGCAAACCGACGCCGATGCCGATGACGATCGCTCCATCGACCAGTGCGATCGGGCGCGTCTCGAACACGGCCCGCATGAAGGGTGCGTAGGTGAAGACCAGTTGCAGGATGACGGTCAGGCCGACGCCGAGCAACACCGCCGGGGTGCCGACGACACCGGTGAAGGTCAGCGAGGTCAGGTGCAGATAGCGCACGGAAAACAGATAGAAGATCTCCATGACGACGATCAGGTTGACAACGAGGGTTCGAGCGTAGGCCAACTCGTCGCCGCGTTCGATCGACCAGAAGAAGAGAGCAAAGACGGCGCCCGCGAACAGGATGGAAACGAGGACGATCCGCCAGACCATTTCCATGTCGAGCAGCGACACGTTGCCGGGTCGCGGTCGTCGCTCCATCACCGACGGCTCGGCCGGCTCGAAGGACAGTGTCAGGCCGAGCGCGACGGCCGTGACCATATTGATCCACAGGATCTGGACCGGCGAGACCGGAAGCACGAAGCCCAGAAGGATCGCCCCGACGATCACCAGCGACTCGCCGCCATTGGTCGGCAGCGTCCAGGCGATGACCTTGCGGATGTTGTCGTAGATCGTCCGCCCCTCGCGCACGGCGGCAACGATCGAGGCGAAATTATCGTCGGCCAGTACCACGCGCGCCGCCTCCTTGGCGGCTTCGGTGCCCTTGATGCCCATTGCGACGCCTACATCCGCGCGTTTGAGGGCAGGGGCGTCGTTGACACCGTCGCCGGTCATGGCGACGACCTTGCCATCGGCCTGCAGCGCTTCGACGAGCCGCAGCTTGTGCTCCGGCGCGGCTCTGGCGAATACGTCCACATCGGCGACGCGGCCACGTAGCTCACCGTCGTCCATCGCTTCGATCTGGTTGCCGGTCAGCACGCCGTTACGCGTTTTGAGTCCGAGTTGACCGGCGATCGCGAGCGCGGTGACCGCATGATCGCCGGTGATCATCTTGACGTCGATGCCGGCGCGGGCGCAATCGGCGACCGCTTCGATGGCTTCCGCACGCGGGGGATCGATGAAACCGGCGATGCCGAGCAGCGTGAAGCCCTCCGCCACGTCGTTCATGCTTAGCGTCGCCCGGTCGCCCACCGATTTCACGGCAAAGGCAAGCACGCGCTGGCCTTCCCGGGCCAATGCATCGATCCGTTCCAACCATGCTTCCGCATCCAGACGCACGAGCCCGTCAACGGCGACCTGGTCCGCGCAGCGGGTGATGACATGGTCCGGCGCACCTTTCAGGTAGATCGTGTTACCACCCTCGCCATCCTGGTTGAGCGTGGCCATGAAACGGTGCGCGGCGTCGAAGGGGATACCATCGAGCCGGCGATGGCGGGCGCGCGCGACGATAGGGTCGAGGCCGGTTTTGTGGGCGAGAGCAAGCAGCGCCCCCTCCATCGGGTCGCCGGCGACGCTCCACGCGCCATCGCCGCCGCGATGCAGCTGGGCATCGTTGCATAACAAGGCAGCGCGCGCGAAATGGCGAAGGGTATCGGCCTGATCGACGGTCGAACGCGCCCCCGTGGCGCGCAATTCACCGTCGGGAGCATAGCCATCGCCGGTGACCGCGATCGCTTCGCCGGTCGCTTCGATGACCACCGTCCGCACGACCATCTCGTTCCGCGTCAAGGTGCCGGTCTTGTCGGTGCAGATGACGGAGACGGCACCCAGCGTCTCGACGGCCGGCAGCTTGCGGATGATGGCCTGCCGCCGCGCCATACGCTGCACGCCGAGCGCGAGAGTGATGGTCAAGACCGCCGGCAGCCCCTCCGGAATCGCGGCCACCGCTATTCCGACCATGACCAGGAAGGCATCCTCCGGCGCATAGCCGCGCGCGAGCACCGCGAAGGCAAAGACAGCGCCGCTAGCGGCGAGGATCACCGCGGTCAGCCACCGTGCGAACCGGTCGATCTGTTTCAGCAGCGGCGTGGTGATTTCCTCGATGCTCTCCAGCATCGTGCCGATTCGCCCGATCTCGGCGTGCACGCCGGTAGCGACCACGAGCCCTTTGCCACGACCTGAAGTGACGAGGGTGCCGGAGAACGCCATCGACGTGCGATCTCCCAGCGCCGCATGATCGGCCACCGGTGCCGTCTCCTTAACAACCGGCACCGATTCACCGGTCAGAGCCGCCTCCTGGGCGCGAAGTCCCCGCGTTTCGAGCAGCCGCAGATCGGCCGGCACACGGTCACCCGCTTCGATCAGGACGACGTCGCCCGGGACCAACTCGGCGGCCGAAAGGGCCGTGCGCTCTCCGTCGCGCAACACCGAGGCCTGCGCCGAGAGCATCGAACGCACGGCAGCGAGTGAATCCTCCGCCCGCCCTTCCTGCCAGAAACCGATGACCGCGTTGAGGATGACGACGGCGAAGATCACCAGCGTGTCGGTCCAATGGCCGAGCAACGCCGTCACGACCCCGGAAGCAATCAGAACGTAGATGAGGAGATTGTTGAACTGCGCGAGCAGGCGGGCGAAAGGCCCGCGTCGCGCCGGCTCAGGCAACGCATTGGGACCGAACTGGCCCAGCCGCACCGCCGCCTCAGCCGCCGAAAGCCCCTCAGATCGTGCGGCGGCCTGGTCCAGCGCCGCCGCCGGGTCGAGCGCATGCCAGACGATCGTCCCTTCGCCCAACGCTGTGCCGTTCAGCTTGGCCGCGTTATCCCGCTGTTGCCGGTGAGGGGGCTCACGATTCTCCATTCTCGGTCGCTCCGAATCTTCAATGCGTCCGCCGGTCCGCCGAAGAATTCGTCTCCGGGTACGGACTTCCCGGTCCCGTGCCGCACGCAACGGGATTCGACCTACAGGATCAAACGATCGATCGGCTTTGATCCAAGGCAAGGCAACGGCGATTCTTCGGATTGTGTACGACGTGCGGGCCGCACGAGAGCGGACCAAGCGCGATCACCCGGACCATAAAAACGGCGCTGTAACGCTACCGACTTCAACCCGTCTTTAGGCACATGTCGGCTCCAGGACAGGCCAAAGCCGTGGCGGCCTTTTTATGAGCGGGCGACCGCAACGAGGAGAGTTCGATGTCGGATGTCTCGACAAAAACGAATGGCGACCAGCCCGCGCTCGCGTCGCGCTTCCCGACCGCTTTCACGATCCTGTTCGGGCTGATCGTCGTCATGGCAACGTTGACCTGGTTCGTTCCTGCCGGACAATACGATCGGGCCATGAACGAGGCGGTGGGCCGCGAGATCGCGGTCGCCGGAACCTATCAACAGGTCGAAGCCAATCCCCAGGGTCCCATCGAGGTTCTGCTGTCGCCGATCGCCGGCTTCTACGACCCGGACAGCAATGTGGCGAATGCCATCGACGTTGCGCTGTTCGTATTGGTGATCGGCGGTTTCCTCGGCGTCGTCAACGCGACGGGCGCTGTCGATACGGGGATCGCCGCGGCCATGCGCGCGCTTCGTGGCCACGAGAAATGGATGATCCCCATCCTGATGGTACTCTTTGCCGCCGGCGGCACGACCTATGGCATGGCCGAGGAGACGCTGGCCTTCTACCCGATCCTCATTCCGCTGGTACTGGCCGCCGGCTACGATAGCGTGACCGGTGTCGCTATCATCCTGATCGGGGCCGGGATCGGCGTGCTTGGCTCGACGATCAACCCGTTTGCGACGATCATCGCCTCCAATGCCGCCGCCATTCCCTTCACCGACGGGCTCGCTTTGCGGCTAGTGATCCTGATCGGCGGCTTCGCGCTCTCGGTGGCGTTCGTCATGCGATACGCGGCGCGCGTAAAGGCGGATCCGGCACGCTCCGTCGTCAGCTCGATGAAGGAGAGCAACGAGCGATACTTTCTCTCCAAGGACACCGCGACAGAAATCGATGCCAGCCTTAGCGCACGGCAGAAGCTGGTGCTCATCGTCTTCGCGGCGACCTTTGCGATCATGATCTGGGGTGTCTCGAGTCAGGGATGGTGGATGGCGCGGATGGGGGCGCTATTCCTCGGCGCATCCCTCGTCGTCGGTGTCGTCGCGTGGATGGGCGAGAAGCGGTTCACCGGGGCCTTCGTCGACGGCGCGCGCGACCTGCTTGGCGTCGCGCTGGTGATCGGACTGGCCCGCGGCATCGTCGTGATCATGGAACAGGGGCGGATATCCGACACGATTCTGTATTGGTCGGAGCAGGCAGTCAGCGGGCTGTCGGAGATCGCCTTCATCAACGCCATGTTCGGGATCGAGACGGCGATGAGCTTCCTGGTCCCGTCTTCGTCGGGGCTGGCGGTTTTGTCCATGCCGATTCTGGCGCCGCTGGCCGATTTCGCTGGGGTCGGGCGCGAACTGGTCGTCACGGCCTACCAGTCGGCCAATGGGCTGGTGAATTTGATCAATCCGACATTCGCGGTGGTGATCGGGGGCCTGGCCATCGGGCGTGTCCCCTATGAACGCTGGCTTTTGTTCATCTGGCCGCTGCTGTTGGTCCTCGTCCTCTTCATCGCGGCGTCGCTCACCATCACGGCGCTGCTGTAACCTCCAATCTCCAGCCAAGGTAGAACCCATGTCCGATCAACGCTTCGGCGTCCATTCCGAAACCGGAAAACTGCGGCAGGTGATCGTTTGTCGCCCGGGTCTGGCGCATCGTCGCCTCACCCCGTCCAATCGTGAAGCCTTGCTGTTCGACGATGTGTTCTGGGTCAAGCAGGCCCAGAAGGATCACGATGTCTTTTCCGGTGTGATGCGTGAGGACGGCGTCGAAGTGCTGGATGTCAATGTCCTTCTGGCCGAAACGCTCGAATCCGTGGAAGGCCGTGCCTGGGTGCTCGATCAACGGATTACTGCGGATCAGATCGGTGTCGGCATGAGGTCCGAACTGCGGGCCTGGTTGAATGAGTTGCCCGCTGCGAAACTGGCGGAATATCTGCTTGGCGGGCTTTCCGTCACCGATCTTCCGTTTAAGCCGAGCGGCCTTTTCGGCAGCTATCTCGGCCATAACGGCTTCATCCTTCCGCCGCTGCCCAATGCGCTGTTCACCCGGGACAATTCGGCCTGGATCTACGATGGTGTGACGGTCAACCCGATGTATTGGCCGGCACGCCGGCCCGAAACTCTGCTCAACGCCGCGATCTACAAGTTCCATCCGAAATTCTCGGGCAAGGTGACAATTCACTGGGGTGACCCGACGCGGGACCACGGTCTCGCAACGCTTGAAGGCGGTGACGTGATGCCGGTCGGCGACCGCACCGTCCTCGTGGGTATGGGCGAACGGTCGTCGCCGCAGGGTATCGGTCAGCTCGCCAAAAAACTGTTCGCCGACGGCGTCGTCGATCGCGTGGTGGCATTTCGTATCCCGAAATCGCGTGCCGCGATGCATTTGGACACGATATTGACGCTCTGCGGCGGCGATGTGGTGACGACCTTCAAGGAGGTCGCGGAAGAGCTGGTCTGCTATGATATCCGCCCCGGCGAAGGCAAGGCTCCCCTTTCATTCCGACACGATCCACGCCCGATCTTCGAGATCGTGGCGGAGGTTCTCGGCTACCGGAAGCTTCAGATCGTGCCCACCGGTGGTGACACCGAAGAAGAGCGTGCGCGCGAGCAATGGAACGACGGCAACAACGTATTGGCACTGCGCCCTGGCGTGGTCATCGGCTACGACCGCAACGATGACACCAATGCCGCCCTGAAAGCCGCCGGTATCGAGGTGCTGGCCATCCCGGGAGCAGAGCTTGGACGGGGCCGTGGTGGCGGACATTGCATGAGCTGCCCGACAATCCGCGACGCAGTCTGAACCGAAGAGAAGGACGAGTTGATGTCGTTCAATTTGAAAAACCGCAGCTTTCTGACCCTGCGCGATTTCGATCCGGAGGTAATCGCCTTCCTCTTGAAGCTCGCCGCCGATCTCAAGGCCGCGAAATACGCCGGCTACGAGCAGCCGCGGCTGAAAGGTAAGGAGATCGCGCTGATCTTCGAGAAGGATTCCACGCGCACCCGCGTTGGCTTCGAGGTCGCGGCGCACGATCAGGGTGCGACGGTCACCTATCTCGGTCCGTCGGGCAGCCATCTCGGACACAAGGAGACGGTGAAGGATACCGCGCGGGTGCTCGGCCGGGTCTATGACGCGATCGAATATCGCGGCTTCGGGCAGACGATTGTCGAGGAACTGGCCGCCTATGCCGGCGTGCCGGTCTACAACGGCCTCACCGACGAATTCCATCCGACCCAGATCCTGGCCGACCTCCTCACCATGCAGGAACACTCCGGCAAGGCGTTGCGCGAGATCGCCTATGTCTTTGTCGGGGATGCGGGCAACAACATGGGCGACAGCCTTCTCATCGGCGGCGCCAAGATGGGTATGGACGTACGGCTATGTGCGCCGAAAGCCTGTTGGCCGGCGGAGGCGATCCGCGACGAAGCCGAAGCGATCGCAGCAGAGACCGGTGCACGTGTGATGGTCACCGACGACATCGACCGGGCCGCCGACGGGGTCGATTTCGTCTACACCGATGTGTGGGTCTCGATGGGAGAGCCGGCGGAAAAATGGGCGGAACGCATCGCGCTTTTGATGCCCTATCAGATCAACGCCGATCTGATGGCCAAAACCCGAAATCCTCGCGCAAAATTCATGCATTGCCTGCCTGCCTTCCACGACACCGCGACCAGGGTCGGGGCGGACATCGCGGAAAAGTTCGGCATCGATGCGATGGAGGTCACCGACGCGGTGTTCGAGAGCCCGGCCTCGATCGTCTTCGACCAAGCTGAGAACCGCATGCACACCATCAAGGCAGTGCTCGTCGCCACGATCGGTGACTGAGGTGCTGGTTGTCGCGGCCTTGGGCGGCAACGCGCTTCTGCGGCGCGGGGAGCCGATGACCGCCGAAGCGCAGCGGGAGAACGTCAAGCACGCCGCCGCCTCGCTGGCTGAGATCGCTCGCGCGGGCCATCGTCTCGTTGTCACCCATGGCAACGGGCCGCAGGTTGGCCTCCTCGCGCTTCAGAGCGCGGCCTACAAGCCGGACGAAGCCTACCCGCTAGACGTGCTGGGCGCCGAGACGGGGGGCATGATCGGCTATCTGATCGAGCAGGAGCTGGAGAACGCGCTCGATCACGCGGTGCCCGTCGTGACGCTGTTGACGCAGATCGTGGTCGATCCGCGCGATCCCGCATTCGCAACACCCACCAAGCCTGTTGGCCCCGTCTACGAGGAAAAGGAAGCCCTACGAATAGCCGACATACGCGGCTGGCGGATCGCGCCCGACGGAAAGCACTGGCGGCGCGTCGTGGCTTCGCCGGTGCCCCTGGAGATACCGGACCTGCGCGTCATCAAGTTCTTGATCGAACGCGAGGTGATCGTGATCTGCACCGGCGGCGGCGGCATTCCAGTGGTCCGGCGCGAAGACGGTTCTTTGGTGGGTGTCGAGGCGGTAATCGACAAAGACCGCGCGAGCGCCCTCCTTGCCGAGCGCCTGGGTGCCGACGCGCTGTTGCTTTTGACCGACGTCGATGCCGTCTATCGCGGCTGGGGCACGCCGCATGCCGCGCCTGTCCGCACGGCATCGCCCGACGAAATCGAGCAGCTTGACCTTCCCGTCGGCTCGATGGGTCCCAAAGTGGAGGCCGCCAGTCGGTTCATCCGTGTCGGCGGCGCGATGGCCGGAATCGGCCGGCTTGCGGATGCGGCAAAAATCCTGGAACGCGCATCGGGCACGGTGATCACCGGACAAGATGGCGGGGACCGGTCATGAAAGTCGGACGCCAGGGATGCTTGATCACAGGACAATTTCGCCCCGCACCAGAGGCTTTTCAGTATACGCGATAGCATCTCGATTTGTCAGGTCAATTCATTCACGCAAAGAATGGCGCAAGGTGGAACCATCGGTAAACTCTTTACGCTCGAATTCGACAGCATAGATGGGGCAATCTTGTATGTCTGGCGTGTAGGATTGTCGGTACTCACGGGACATCTCCCTTAAGCTCCCATTTCTGGGAAGAAGGAGATATCCGTGAGCAAGGATGGACGCAAGATCGCCCGCAAACTGCGAGTTCTCCGGCATGCCGATATGGTCGGGGACGTTTCGAAGACTTGCCGATATTTTGGTGTCGGCCGCAGCAGCTTTTACCGGTGGCGGACAGCCTATCGAAAGCAGGGCGAGGCGGGACTGGTGAACCAGCCGCCGATCCCGAAGTGGCATGCAAACCGCACGCCTATCGAGATTGAGGAGAAGGTCCTTTATCTCAGAAGCCAATATCATCTCGGCCCGATGCGGATCGTCTGGTATTTGGCGCACTACCACGACATCAAGATATCAGACGCCACCGTTGCTCGGATGCTGAAACGCAATGGCGTCAACCGGCTGCCCCGTGGCCCTCGGCTGTCAAATCGCTTCGAACCGTGGATCTGACGCATTTTCGATGACGATCATGCGGCGCCGAGCAGCCGGGCTTCGAGCAGGTCGATCTTGGCTCGACCGTACATCTGCCGCTTCACGAGCTTGAGCTTATTGACCTGGCCCTCGGTCTGACCGTTCGACCAGGGTTCGGTTATCGCGGCACGAACGGCGGCCAGGTCGTTCTGGATGCCACGGACGAACGAAACGAGAAGACTGGAGCCGGCGTCGGCGATCCATGGATCGAGATCCACGACGGTGCGACTGCGGATTATCGTCTGGAAACGGTCGATCAGGGATCGAGCATCCGCCAAGGTCGGAACGCCGGCCTCGATCGCAGCTACCATGACGGTTTCCGCCTTCGTGAGATGATCGCGCTTCAGCGTCATCAGGCGGGCGATCGATCGAGCCGATGGGACCTTGCGAAGTTGGGCGGTCGTCATCTTCTCCGATCGTCGCCGCCGCGTCGCCCATTCGCTGACAACGCGGGTCGAGCCGCAAAAGCCGAGTTCCCGAAGACGGCGCCATAGTTCAGCGCCGTTGCGGCAGCCGGCCTCCCATTGCGCGTCGAGGAAGGGCAGATACGCATCGAGCGAGCCTTGCCGGGGAGCGAAAGACGTCGGTGCGTTCGCCGCGGACGATCTGGCGAACCAGCCCTCGGCTTCGCCCTGTCCGCCGCACGATCTCCTTGACCGGAACGCCATCGGCGGCGAGGCCGGTGATGATGGCGTTCGTCTCCTCGCGCCGGAGATAGCCTTCATATTGCAGGCGTTCGGCCGACGTCAGGAGTTTCGGATCGACGATGGCGGCGCCGATGGCGGCACGGATCGACTTCATCGACTTCTTCACGGCATCGAGGAAAGCGGCGCTGGCGTTCTCCATCAAATGCCAGCGATCAGCAACCTGAACGGCATTCGGCAGGGCCCGTGCCGTCGCCTCTCCATAGCCGCCGCCGCGATCGCGGGAGACGACGGTGATCTCGGGATGATCCGACAGCCAGCCCGCGACAGTCGCAATCTCCCGATCCGGCAGGAGCTTCACGATCCGTCGCCGTTCGAGATCGCAGACGATCGACCCGTAGCGGTGATTTCGGCGGAAAGCGAAGTCATCGATGCCGACGACATTCAGGGTCTCCCGAGGCGATCGTGCTCGTCGCCGCACCACCCGAAGCAGCGTGTCGTTGCTGACCGGCATCATCAGCCGTTGGGCAAAACACGCTGCGGGCCGTCCGCCGAGAGCCAGGCCCAGGTGATGGACGATGCATTCCATTCGGCCGGTGCGACGCGCCCTCTGCGCGACGACCTCGTCGCCGGAGCGTTCGGCGAAGATCTTGCGGCGACAACTTGTTATGTCGCAGCGAAAGCGGCGCGTGATCAGCAGCAGGCGCACGGATCGCCCAGCCGAGGGAAGATCCGAAACCTTGCGGACGTATCGGCTGTGCCGCCGGCGCGAGGGTCTTCCGCAGGACGGGCATGCGGCTTCTGGCGTTCGAGCCGAAGCGGTGACGAAAAGCACTCTGTCGACGACCTCGAAACGTTCGACCGAAAGCCCGGCCGGAATCAACGACGAAAGCGAAATAGCACTGGGCATGTGGCCGTTCTCCTCTTCGGAAAATCGCCATACGGCCCCTCAACTGCATCGGGATTGAGTCAGTCCCATTCTTGCAAGCGATTTTACAGCCGACCTTTTGCCGGTCGGCTACTTCCACGTCGTGTTCACGCTGCCGGCCGAGATCGCCGACATCGCCTTCCAAAACAAGGCGCTCGTCTACGACCTGCTGTTCAAGGCAGCGTCGGAGACGATGCTGACCATCGCCGCCGACCCAAGACACCTGGGGGCGCGCATCGGCATCACCGCCGTCCTCCACACCTGGGGCTCGGCGATGATGCATCATCCGCATGTGCACATGATCGTGCCGGGCGGCGGCATTGCGCTCGACGGAAGTCACTGGATATCGGCGCGCCCGGCATTCCTGCTTCCGGTGCGCGTGATCGGCAAGCTGTTCCGCCGCTTGTTCCTCACCCGGCTGATCGCGATGCACGAGGCCGGCCGGCTTGCATTCTTCGGCACCCTTGCTCATCTCGCCGACCGCCGAGCATTCCTGCGCCACCTTACTCCCGTCTGGAAGAAGCGGTGGGTGGTCTACGCGAAGGCGCCCTTCGCCGGGCCAGAGGCAGTGCTCGCCTACCTATCGCGCTACACGCATCGGATCGCGATCTCGAACAGCCGCCTGGTCGCCTTCGATGAGAGCGGCGTCACCTTCCGCTACAAGGACTATCGCCGCGACGGCGTGGACCGCCAGCAGGTGATGGTGCTCGCGGCCGAGGAGTTTATCCGCCGCTTCCTGCTCCATGTCCTGCCGCGCGACTTCCATCGCATCCGGCACTACGGCCTACTCGCCAGTTCCACCCGGAAGACAAGCCTCGCACGCGTCCGCGAACTGCTGAACGTCGCCACTCCACCTGATGACGACACTTCGGACGAGCAGCAGGACTTCCGCCCGCCGTGCCCCTGCTGCGGCGGACGCATGATCATCATCGAGACGTTCGAACGATGGAGGCAGCCGCGCGGGCCGCCGGACACGTCGGCGACGAACCGGGAAAACGCTCCATGACCCGGCATGGCAGGGTCGAGCCTTCAGCCGCAGGCACTCAGCCGTCGGCAACGGATCTGCACGTGTCCATCGCGATCATCCAGGCCGACAGGTCCGCGATAATCCGCGCGCGGGATCGACAAAGCCACGCGGAGGCGCAACGAAGCGGCCTGTCCGCATGGATCCCGGCGCTCCCTTGCGGCGATTGCGCCATCGCCGACACCAGCCCCAGATCGAAATCCCCATAGCCTTCGGTTGTGGCCCGCGGGTTCCTTCCTCGGGGACTTTCGTACGCCTGCCGGCGCCCGAAACTCTTCACGAAGGCGGACGGGCAGCTTTCGGGCGCCGGAATCTGACAGCCGCCTTTGAAATTACACCGATTGCATGCAACAACGTATTGCGTTTGCACCGGCGTTCCGAGGGTGATTGCACCGCCCGAATACGCGAGATTTCGCATCGGAATCAGCGGGCCAATCCGTTTCAGGAACGGCCGCGAATAGCCGGAATCAGGCCGATTGCACCACTCACTGCACGGGTTTCCGAGCCTATGCAAAGCGATCACCAGTAGGTATCGCGGAGGGCCTTCATGAAGGACGAACGGATATAGTGGGTTTCTGTCAGGATCTGGCAGTCCTCGACTTCTTCGGCCTCCAGATCAACGGTCACGAACGCCCGGTAGGCCACATTCCTTTCTTCCATGAGGACGCGCTCCCGATAGCTCGGTGGAGGACCTTCCTCGTAGTCGCCCTGGTAGCCCGGATCGGGCAGTTCTCCTGTGACGTCGAGTTCAAGATCTTCGGACACCTCGGCGACTGCGGAGAGTCGTTTCCCATCGTGGAAGATCGGCGTCACCGAATGGAGCTTCAGCGGCCCTGAATGATGGACGTTTTTGATCTCCACATCGTCTACGTCGCCCTCGGCGTAGACGAGATCGATGCCCTCGGCGGCGTTCGAGATCTCGATCATGATCGTCTCGTGCAGCGGGTTCGCCTCGTTCCGGAACAGGTCGTCGGCCAGTGTACGCACGTCCTCGTCCAGCGTCTCGTCGAGCGCCAGGAACGCTTCGAGGCTGGGCACGCCGACGACGTGATTCTGGTCGACGCATGCGGCCAGGATGGCCTTGTCGCCGCTGATCAGGTATGAAGGGGTCCCGGCGCGCATGCCATGCCTCGCCGCGATCTGGACGATCATGGCGTCGGGGAATTCCGTCTTGCCGTTCCTGAACGGCTCGCGGCCGGCGAAATAACCCTCCAGGATCGCGCCCGCGTCAATCTCGTCGAAGCCGTGCACGATCATACCGAAATCGTCCGTCAGGCGCCGCCGGAAGTTCGCTGACTGCATGCTCGCGTTCCAGCTCACGTCCGGTGCGCGACCCACCCTGACTTCTTCGGCCCGGCGGGCCTGGAAGTTCCACCTCGTCGCCGCCTTCTCGTAGGCTCGGAAGGCCTTCGCGACGTCGTTCGCGTATTCGAGGATCTGCGCGTCGCACTCGCGAAGGACGATCTCGCTCATGTGGATCCGGAAGCCGAAATCCTCGCACTTCGAGGCCAGTGCGCGGAAGAGCTTCTGGTCGAGGTTCATCCCCGCCCTCCGGAACACGTTGGTGTCGACGAACACGTCGCGAGAGACGTAGCCTCGGCGTGACGAGGTGTCTTCGGGTGGTCTATCCCACATGGACGAGATCCCATGTCCTATCGAGAAATCGGCACGAGGGTGTCGGTTCGCTCCGCTGTAAGGCGACTGCCGATCGCTACCGTATCTGCCAAAAAGGATCGATCAGTTGACGATCCGCAGACGCGGACGGGTCGGCTGCTTCTGGTCCTCGAAGCTCCCGTAGAAGCGCACGAAATTCGCATCGCCGATCCGGGACATGCAGACGAGTTCCGCCGGCCGGAATCCGAGATCCTCGACGTGGGAGCGCAGGATCGTCGGGAATACCGTTGGTCGGTCGGCTTCGAAATCAAGGCTCACCGGCTCGCGCGTCCTCCATCCTCTTGCGGAAATCTGCTGCCAGAGATACCGAGACTGGTTCGGGGTGACGGCGCCGACCGACTGCGCGCACATGAGAATGGACTGCATCGAGACGCGCCATTCCTTCTTCAGAGCGGCGAGAAGTTCGAGCGTGATCCTTCGGCCGCGGAACACCTCCCGCATCTCGTCCGGAGGAAGTAGGAACGCGGACGCGAAGCGGTTGGCCTCGTCCTCCATCTCCGGCGTCGGAAAGCGATGCATGACGAGATGACCGAGTTCATGCGCCAGCGTAAAGCGTAGCCGATCGGCCGGGTGGTCGCGGTTGAGGAGCACGATCGGCGGCCGGCCGGGCGCGGCGAAGGTGACCCCGCTCACCGAGGCGCCCTGGAAGTCGGACTCGCCGACGACGACGCCGGCGCGCTCCATCAGACGCGTCAGGTTCCTGATCGGGCCCTCCTGAACCTTCCAGAAAGTCCTGACTATCGTGGCGATCCGCTCGACGGAACCGTAATGCTCGACGTCGAGCATCGGCAGTTCGTTGTCGGGCTCGTAGTTGACGTTCTGCAGGAATGTCCGCAGATGGAAGAGCCGGATGTTCAGTTCGGCGGTGATCATGTCAACGTCGCGCCGCGTGACCTCCGATTTCTTGCCGCGGAGCATGGTGTGAACGCTCACCGGCGGGCCGTATACGGTGTCGGTGATGGAGAAGAAGTCGCGCGGCAGATCGAAGGCGCGCGAGACGCCCGACTGCAACTCTTCGTCCGGCTCTATGAAGTCGTTCTCGATGCGCGAGAAGACCGCCTGGGCGACGCCCAGACGTTCCGCTGCGGCCTGCTGTGTCAGCCCCCGCAGGTGGCGCGCCAGGCGCACCAGGTCTCCGAATGTCGCCATGATTATTCGCCTTTGGCGTCCTTGGCGTCCTTCTTGTGAGGCTTCGGCCGGATCAGCGGACGGTCCTCGTCCGGCGCCGGCGACTTCGGCAGGACGAAGACGCCGCTCATATCCGCCCTGCCTTCGATCGGATAGGACCAGAGCAGGCGGTCACGGTCGCGGGAGACGACGAGGATCGTTTCGATCTCCGTACCGATATCGTTCGCCTCGTAGACGAATTCCACCTTCGCGGCGGCCGACGGGAGCCCGGGGATGTTCTGCTGCGGATCGATGAAAGAGAGAGACGCCTGAGTCGGAACGTTACGCCCGAGATGTCCGTCGTCGCCCCTTCTTGAAGCGCCCTATGACCTTACCGCCAAAAAAGAACTTCACGGTCTGGGTCTCGTCAATGACGCGGACGCCCGGTTCTACGCCGAAGACTGCACGCGCATTCCGGGCAACGGCGTCGAAGACATCATTCGCGCCGGTGCGCGGATAGAGTTGAGGGCCGAAATTGTTCTTGGCCCGGAAGCGTTCCACGGCCAAGTATTCGGCATAGCCCTCCAGGATCGCGCCGCGAATCTTGTCGTGGTAGGGCTCCAGCGCCTCGCGGACTTCTCTATCGGTATAATTATCCATCATGATGCCCCGTTAAGTCAGAAGGGATCATAGAAGCCATATCTGCAAAAGCAAGGAAATTTATTCAGATCCTATTCAGCGCGGGCGCCTTGTGGTCCGAGGATGCCATTGGACCGTTTTCGGCCATCCCTTGATGGGTCTTACGACCTTGGCGGATCCGCCTCCATCCTCATTCGTTTTGAAACAACGCTCAGCGATCCGCCGCAGCCAATCCAAATGGGTAACGTACGTCCTCTTCTGAGAAAGTTCGAGACCATGTCGGACGGCCGAGATGGGCGCGAAGGAAGTCCGTCCAGAACGGCTCGGCTTCGGAAGGGCCGATGGCCATGCCGAGCACTTCGCGGCGGCCGTCGCGATTGACCCCGACGGCGATGGTGACCGCGACCGAGACGATGCGGCCGGCCTGGCGCACTTTCAGGTAGGTGGCGTCGATCCACAGATAGACCCATTCACCCTCGATCGGCCGGGTCAGGAAGGCATCGACCCGCTCGTCGATGTCCTCGCAAAGCCGCGACACCTGGCTGCGACTGACGCCGGTGCCGCCCATGGCTTGGACAAGATCGTCCATGGAGCGCGTCGATACACCATGCACGTAGGCCTCTTGAATGACGGCCACGAGCGCCTTCTCGACGGCCCGTCGGGGCTCAAGGAAAGACGGGAAATAGGAACCGGTTCGCAGCTTCGGGATGCGCAGTTCGACGCTGCCGGCGCGGGTCTGCCAGTCGCGGTCGCGGTAGCCGTTGCGCTGGGCCAGGCGCTCGACGTTCTTCTCGCCATAACTGGCGCCGGTCGCAACGCCGACCTCCAGTTCCATCAGCCGTTCGGCGGCAAAGCCAATCATCTCGCGAAGAATGTCGGCGTCAGCGCTCTTCTCGACCAGCTCGCGCAGGTCCATCATGGGTTTGGTCATCGGGGTCATCCATCGGTTCGGTTGTTGTCAGCAACTCGACCCTACCGCGGAACCCTCGATGACCGCTCAGCTACACCACCTCGTGGGACACGACCCTCATTACCGTTTCAGCTTAATGCCGTTGTCCGGAAGAAATTCAATTCCGACCGCCTCGAACGCACCGATTATGCCTGCGATATTGTTCGCAATCGGTTTGCGGGAGCCACGCTCAAAGTCTGCGATTGTCTGACGGGAAACATTCGCTGCCTCTGCAAGATCGCCCTGACTCCAGCCCAGCATGGCCCGCGCGCCGCGACATTGTTCTCGCGATAACGGTCGTTCGTTTGGGCTATACATATTGATTGACGTCTATTAATATGTAGTGCATACTTCAAACCTGTTAAATAGAAGACGACCGGGCAGGGTGGGCCAACACCCCATCCGGTCTAACCACTTCCCAAGCTATTAGGGAGCTCGGATCATGGCTGATTCCGACAATACCAGAACTATGCCTTCCGTCACCCGCAGGAAACTGCTGACCGCCACGACGATCGCCGCGATGGCATTGCCATTCCACAACCATTCTTTCGCCACTGCTGACACCTTGGCTGGCAATCCATCCTTTGATCCGGCGCTGGCACTCTGGAACGACTGGCAGAGAGCCTATCTCGCCACCATCGCTTTGTGCAGGAAGCAGCAGCGCCTGGAAACCAGCCTTGTTAAAACGATCGGCTTTCCGAAAGTCGAAGTCTATCGGCCTGGCGCGGAAGGGGCAGTCATTGTTTGCAGTCCAGACGCCATTGACGAAGTGTTCGGGGATAATCCCGCCTATGCCGAACTGCGCAGAAACGCCGAGGCCGATCTGGTCGCCCATCAGGCGCGTTGGAATACCGAAGACAGGCGCATCGGCTATTCCGCTGCTTTGCGGGCGGAACGTGTTGCCGTCCTACATAAACAGGATATGTCGAAAGCCCTCATGTCGACTCCCGCCACGACACTGGCCGGTATCGCCGGCAAGCTTGATGCGGTGATGCGCGAGGGCGAAAGCTCCGAAGAGTGCGACGAGTTTCCCTGGCCTGAGCTTCGCGCCATTATCACCGATCTGGTCCGCATCGCTAAAGCTCTTCAGCCGGGTTCGTTCATGCCGGGCAGTGACCACACAAAGCCCTATCCGCGCCGAAGCCGGGATCGGGTCAGCGCCTCTGTCACGATCTCCCAGCGCCACAGCCGGATGACATAGAGAATAAGTCCAAGCGTTTGACCATATCGCGCCGCCACGGCCAGCAATCAGACGAGCTCGCACCGCGACGCAGGCGTTGGCGGTCAGCGCTTCGATAGATAGGCCTTTGCGCGATCGCCACCCCTCACGGTCGATCCTGAGCCGTATTGAACCTTCTAACCCGATCTGTCGTATGCGGGTTTCTGCTCCGCCGCGAACGCCTGTTTTCCCTTTTCGGCCCAGAGCGTTCGCGCTCGTCGTCCATCGTCGCTCTTGAGCTTGTCGGCGACCCGGATCATCGCGCCGTAGATCATGGCGCGATCATCGCCGGTCAGGTCCACAATGCCGGACTTGACGACGAGGCCGCCGAGTTCAATCAGATGCCGCGTGCGTTTGCGGCGTTCGACCTGCCAGGTGCGCATGTCATGCCGCGCCCGCGCCGCCTGATGCCGGTTGCGCGCTGCCCGATTGCGCCGGAGCGCCGCCAATGTCGCGGTCAGATGCTTTCGCAGATCGCCGCGATTTGCTGCGAAAGAACGCGGCCCCGCGCCTGGCCCAGGACTCCCTCCTTCCGGCATCGGTGGTTTCGGCCAGCACGATCAGCGCGCCCGCCAGTTCCTCGGGACTGAACGCATCGGCGCCGGTGGCGAGCACCAATTCGCCGAGTTGTTGCACCTTGCGGGTTTTCAGTTCCCGCGCCTTGTCTTCGAGAGCTTTCAGTTCCGCGTCATAGTCCCGTGGCTTGCGCATGGCATCCTCCATAAGCTGTCGATGCAGCGATGTTAGTTGAGCGCCTGCCGCAATGCTGTAAGGTTGTCGCGACGGTCTGGCACGCGCCGGTCCAACCCGAGATTTTTTCGAGGGAGGGCGCGCTTATACGTCGTTCCGACGTGCGCTTGACCGTGCCAATGCTTGATCGCGATGGCGATCTATCATCTTCACGTCAAGGTCATTGGCCGCAAGGCCGGGAGCAGCGCGGT
>NZ_JADDXW010000028.1 GCF_017183135.1 Aurantimonas marina
ACCGACCACCGAGCCGACGGTTTCCTCCAACACCGACACGGAGTCGTTGTAAAGATCGCAGATCTCCTCGAACCCGGCCATCGTCGCCCGGTCGAGGCGGGCCGTCAGGTCCCCCCCGGACAGGGCCGCGAAGGCCGGCTTCACATTGGCGATGAACGACTGACGCGCGGTTTCCGCAGCCTGCTTTTCGGCCTCGCTGCGTTGCTCGATGCCGAGACGTTCGGCCTCCTGGCGCTCGGCCACCATGGCCCGCTTCTGCTCCTCCGATTTCCGGAAGGCCAGGAGGGCCTTGACCATGTCGCCGATTTCATCCTTGCGGTCGGCTTGCGGCAGATCGGCTGTCATGTCACCGGCCGCGAAGGCCCTCATGGCGCCGGCTGTAACGGAAATGGGAGAGGCGATTGACCGACCGACCAGGAAAACGACGCCGGCGATGGCGAGCGTCAGCAGGATCGCGAGCCCAAGCACGGCATAAAAGGACAGCGTCGCGGCGCTGTCGCTTGCTGCGTCGGCGGCGATCCGTGCCTCTTCCACCGCCCTCTGAATCGCGGCGAAAATCGGCTCGACCTCGGCGAAGACGACGCTCAGTTCGTTGCGCAGCGCGGCTTCGGTCGCCGACGTCTCAGCGTAATCAACAAAGCGCCTAGTATAGACGTCAAGATCCTTCAACACCGCATTCCGTGCATCCGGGGAGCCGAAACCGAGAAAATCTACCTTTTCGAGCTCGGCCGCCTGCTTCTGCAGACTCGCGACATATTTCGGATCCTGCCGGAGCATGAAGTCCTTTTCGTAGCGTCGCAACGTCAGCAACATCACCTGCAGCCGAGGGTCGCCGATCTCCTTCAGCTTCGCTTCCAATTCCTGCGCCGCCGCGATCATCTCGCCACGCTTGCCGGAATTCTCATCGAAACCGAGGGCTCGGTCGAGCGTGACGGATTGGGCGAACAGGTCTGCATATCTCTTGAGCAGGCCATGCATTTCCGAAATTTTTCCGTTCACGGCGGCAAATTGGCTTGCCTGAAAATCTTCGGCGAGGTGGCCGAAATCTTCCTCGAGACGCTCCTGGACCAGGGCGTGCTCTTCGACGACTTTTTCGTTCTTGCTCAGGAAGAAGTTCTTCTCCACCCGGCGGGCCTCGAGAAAATCGATCTCGATCCGATCGGTGATGTGTGCCGTATCCCGCGCGTTGGTGATCAGTTCCTGAAACGACGCGCGAACGCTTTGCTCATAGGCGAAGATGGCGACGAGGGCCAACATGCCAGATATACAAATTGCCCCAATAATTCCTATGCGGTAGGAAATTCTCATATCTGACAGTTTCATGATATTCATGGCCCCTTATGGAATTTTATACTCGGAAAAGGACTCCGAGAATTTGATCAGACGACTGACGCCGCCCTTGGAAGTGAAAGGGGAATTAACCATTGCCGCCTAACAACTTCCTAACGAAGCCGCTGCTCGGGCTGACAAAGCATTGACTAACATGCGTTATTTTGACGCAGCACACGTTAAGCCAAGCATACGATCGCGGGAAACACCTTTGCGATCATCACCTTGGGGAAGATGAAAAGCCAATTCCGTAAGATCAGGAAACCACGCAAAAATTGCGGCCGCCCTTGCCGACACGGCCTCACGCTTGGCCAGATCGGATTCGCCGGATCCTCGTCATCGCCGCGCCCTTCGCTTCCAGCCGCGCGATCGCCTCGGCCAGCGGCTCGATCACCGTCAGCATGTGATGGGCGTTGGCATGCAAAAGCCGGGTGCCGTCGAGCATGATCCCGACATGGCCCTTCCAGAAGACGAGATCGCCCCGCGCCAACGCGGAATGAGGAAAAGTGGAAGCCGGTTTTCCGCTCGCGTTCCGCGTCGACAGACTCGCCTCGATGCCAGCGATCCGCGTGCCGAGTTCGAGCTCTTGCATGTCGGTATCGCGCGGCGCCGCGATGCCGGCCATCTGGCAGGCAATCTGGACGAGGCCGGAGCAGTCGATGCCCGAGGCACTCTTGCCGCCCCAAAGATAGGGTACACCGACGAAGCGTTCGGCCACCGTCGCGAAATCCGGCTCGGTGGCGGCGATCGGCCACAGATGCTGTTGCACCACGGCACCGTGGGGCTGAATCATCGCGTAGCGCGCGTTGTGATCCTCGGCGGCGCCGATGACGGTGACCGACGCACCCATCGGCAGATCGTGCAGTGGTGGCAGCTTGATGTCGGGGCCGGGAAACAGCAGCGTTCGCGGTACCGAGACCCGGTGGGTCGGCGCGGGGCCGGTAGGCCCGATCGCCACGCTCGGAACATAGCCGACATAGCCGTCCGTGCCGAGCTGCACCCAGGACCAGCCCTCGGCGTCGCTCTCGAAGACCGTCACCGGTTCGCCGAACAATGCTTCGGTATCGAGCGGCGCGTCGGCGGTCGGCCGGCGGCGGACCGGCGCCAGCGGGCTGACGATGCGACGTTCCTCGCCCGCGACGAAGCGCGCGGCGTCGACCCGGCCTTGCAGCCGGATATCGGCGAGATCATCGCGAAATGCATGGAGACGGGAATCGAGCGGCGATGTCATGGCGTCAGCCCCCTCATCGTACCGGAAAGCGCGTCTTGAGAACCGCGAACAGCGCCCGGATCGCCTGCGCTTCTCCGCCCACCGGCCCGATCGGGCTCGGCTTCGGCCGCCAGCCATAGATGTCGAAATGGGTCCAGCTTTTTGCCTTGTCGACGAAGCCTTGCAGGAACAGGGCGGCGGTCACCGATCCGGCGAAGGCGTCGCTAGTGACGTTGTTGGTGTCGGCGATCTTGGAGGCAAGGTTCGCCGCATAGGGTCGCCAGAGCGGCATCCGCCAGACCGGATCGGCGACATCGAGGCCGGCCTGCGCGATCTCGCCGGCGAGCGCCATATCGTCCGTGTAGAACGGCGCAATATCCGGTCCGAGCGCCACCCGCGCCGCGCCGGTCAGCGTCGCCATATCGATCAGCAGATCCGGCGCTTCCTCGTCCGCCAGCGCCAGCGCGTCGGCCAGCACCAACCGCCCCTCGGCGTCGGTGTTGCCGATCTCGACCGTCTTGCCCTTGCGGCTGGTCAGCACGTCGCCCGGCCGGAAGGCATCGCCGGCAATCGCGTTCTCGACGGCGGGGATCAGCACGCGCAGGCGCACCGGTAGCTTGGCCGCCATCACCATGCGGGCGAGGCCAAGCACGTTGGCGGCGCCGCCCATGTCCTTCTTCATCAGCAGCATGCCGGACGCCGGCTTGATGTCGAGGCCGCCGGTATCGAAGCAGACACCCTTACCGACGAGCGTCAGCTTCGGATCGTCCGGCCGGCCCCAGCAAAGATCGATCAGTCGGGGCGCCGACGCGCTCGCCCGGCCGACCGCGTGGATCATCGGAAAATTTTGCTTCAACAGCGCATCGCCTTCGATCGTCGCGACGCGCGCGCCGAATTGATTGCCCAGTGCGCGAACCGCGTCTTCAAGTTCCCCCGGCCCCATGTCGCTCGTCGGCGTGTTGATCAGATCGCGCGCGAGACAGACACCCGCCGCGATGCTGTCGATGTCCGCCCGGTCGAACCCTTCGGCGGCAAGAAAGCGGATGTCGCCGTCGCCGCCGTCGTCTGCTTTCGACGACCGGTAGCGGTCGAAGCGATAGCCGCCGAGAATGAGCGCCAGCGAGGCGAGCGGCCCGTCGATGGCGGTTTCGTCGGCGAAATACCAATCCCCGGCCGGCAACGTGGCGGCCAACGCACCCGCCAGTAGCGCCCGGCGTTCCCTCGCGCCCTCTCCGGCACCGCCCTTGCCAAGACCGAGAACCGCGCCGGCGACGTTGCCTTTCGCGTCCGGCACGATCAGCACGCTTCCCGCCTCGGCCGCAAATCGAGCAATCTTCGCCCAACTGGCGGTCGCGTCTGGGAGGGCCTCGAGCCCGGCCTTGTCCGCGGTCCAGACAGGCAAGACGGCAGCGCTCCTGGCGCTGACGAAGGTGACGGTCATGGAGCCAGGTTCCTTGTTACGGCGGCGACGGATTAACCGGCCGTTAGGGTTAACAAATTACTCTTTCCGCCACGGGCCGGAGCATCAGCGTCGGCCATACCCTCATCCGCTGACGAAACGGGAGCAGTTCATGGTCGGGCGCGAAACTAGACCGATTCGTCGATCGAGACAGGGGCTTCTTGTCGGGGTCGTCCTGGTTCTCGCTCTGACCCAGGGCTGCGCCTCGGTTTCCAACGAGATCACCGGCTCGGTCCGTAAGCCTGCGTCAGGCCGTACGGTCGCTGAGATGTCGTCGGGCGAATTGCAGAACGCGGTGGCCTCCTACGGCCAGGCATATGAAAAAAATTCCAAGGACAAGGCGACGGGCCTGTCCTATGCCGCGACCCTTCAGATGGCCGGGCGCAACGACCAGTCCCTGGCGGTGATGCAGCAGGTCGCCATCGCCCACCCCAAGGATCGCAACGTGCTCGCTGCCTACGGCAAGGCGCTTGCCGCCGCAGGCGACTTGCCGAAGGCGCTGGAGACGGTGCGCCGGGCCCAGACGCCGGACTATCCGGACTGGCGGCTTTATTCGGCGGAGGGCGCCATCCTCGATCAGCTGGGCAAATCGGACGAGGCCAGGGTGCTGTATCGCAAGGCGCTGGACATGGCGCCGGACGAGCCGACCATCCTTTCCAATTTGGGCATGTCCTACCTGTTGGCGAACGACCTGCCGGCGGCGGAAAAATACCTTCGCGCGGCGGCCGCGCGGCCCGGCGGCGACAGTCGCGTGCGTCAGAACCTGGCGCTGGTCGTCGGCCTGCAGGGCCGCTTCGCGGAAGCCGAGACGATTGCCGCGGCGGAGCTCTCGCCCAAGGAGGCGCAGGCCAATGTCGCTTACCTGAAGGAGATGCTGGCCCAGCAGAACACCTGGTCGATGCTGAAGGACAAGGACGGCGGCAAGAGCTGATCCCTCGCCCGCCGGCAGAGGAAAAACCGACGGAAAAGGGCGAAGCGGCAGCTTCGCCCTTTTTCGCGTCACGAGCACCGCACGCGGGATTACCGGCTGTGCTCCGATAACGGCGTCTCAGGACGCTCTATTGGGTCTCCATCACCTGAATGATCGCCGGGCCGATAATGACGGCGAACAGCACCGGCAGGAAGAAGACGATCATCGGCACGGTCAGCTTCGGCGGTAGCGCCGCAGCCTTCTTCTCGGCCAGATTCATGCGCGTGTCGCGGTTCTCCTGCGACAGCGTACGCAACGCCGTGCCGAGCGGCGTGCCGTAGCGCTCGGCCTGCACGAGCGCGGTCGTGACCGCCCGCACACCGTCAAGCCCCGTCCGGGCGGCAAGGTTGTCATAGGCGACCTTGCGATCGGGCAGATAGGACAGCTCGGCGCAGACCAGAACGAGTTCTTCCGCGAGCGCGACCGACTGGATGCCGATTTCCTCGGCGACCCGGCGGAAAGCCGCTTCGATCGAGTTGCCCGATTCCACACAGATCAACAGAAGATCGAGCGCGTCCGGCCAGGCGCGGGTAATCGACAGACGGCGTTTGGACGCCTGGTTGCTGATGAACACGATCGGCGCGTAAAAGCCCAGATAGGCGAAGCCGATACAGCCCAAGACGCGAAACATCGTCGGCTGCGCGGCGAAAAGCCCCAGGCCGAAAACGTAGAACAGGGCAAGCGTCAGCATGACCAGGGGCATGATCGCGCGGGCGAAGAGGAAGAGGGTCAACGGACGCTGGCCGCGGTAGCCGGCAACCCGCAGATTGGCGACCGTCTTGTCATCGACCAGCGCCTTGCGAAGGTTCAGGCTGTTGACGACCAGCGCGACGATGCCCTTGCTGTCCTGCTGGCGCAGGCCGCCGCCACGGCCCTGTTCCTTTTCGATGGCCATCCGCGCGCGCTCCCGCGCCCTCACCTGCTCGCGCTCCAGCGCCACCGCCTTCATCCGACTTTTCAGCTGGTTGCCCGCGAGCAGTGGCAGCGTGATGGTGACGAGCGTGGTGAACACCGCGACCGCGATCACGGCGCTGACGACGAGCGACCCCGAGACGCCGAAATATTGAAACACCGATTCCATCGTCGGATGCTGCCTTCCTATGCGTCTCGTTTGGCCTGCGGCCGTGTGCCGGCGATCATTCGCCGGTCAGAAGTCGAAATTGATCATCTTCTTCATGGTAAAGATGCCGAGCGCCATCCAGACGGCGGAGGCGAGCAGAATGATCTTGCCGATATCGGTGGTGAAGAGGATCGAGATGTAGTCGGGGGTCGTCAGGTAAACGAGGCCGCCGACGATGATCGGCAGGGAACCGATGATGCCGCCGGAGGCCTTGGCCTCCATCGACATCGCCTGGATCTTGCCCTTCATCTTTTTGCGGTCGCGCAGCACCTTGGACAGATTACCCAGAGCCTCGGAAAGATTGCCGCCGGCCTGGGCCTGGATGGTGATGACGATCGAGAAGAAGTTGGTCTCCGAGATCGGCACGTTCCGGTAAAGACGTTCGACCGATTCGGCGATCGAAACACCCATCTGCTGCGTTTCCATGATTTTCTGGAATTCGCCTCGCACCGGCTCCTGTATCTCGCTGGCGACCATTCTCAACGTGTCGTTCAGCGGCAGGCCGGATTTGACGCCGCGCACGATGAGATCGACGGCGTTGGGAAATTCGTCGACGAATTTCTGCAGGCGCCGCTTTCGCGCACGCGCCAAAAGGAAGCGGGGGACTCCGAGACCGCTGAAGATCGCGACGCCGAGCGTCAGTATCCATGACAGGCCGAAGAGCATCGCGATCAAGGCGCCCAGAAGCGCCAGAGCGACGCTGATCATCACGAAATGCGCGACCGTCAGCGAAAGACCCGCCTGCTCCAGCCGGCGTTTCAAGGTGAGCTTACCGACGTGCTTGTCACGCTCTTTCTGGCGATCCTCCAGATCCTTGAGCGAGGACTGGATCGTCTTGCGGCGCTTGGACTGTTCCTGAAGCCGCTCGCGCGCCACTTTCAGCGAAGCGCGGTCGCTTTCGTCACGCGTGTATTGCGAGCGCCGGGTCTCGACCTTCTTCTCGGCCGCGATGCGAGGCTGCAGAAAGGCATAAGCGAGACCGCCGGCCGCGACCATCGACAGGAAAATGAAGAGGAGACCGGCTGCCGACGTCAGCATCACGGTTCCCTCTCCGGTTCGGCAGCACTGCTCGCGTCGAGCGCCGCCGCCAGGCGTTGCTCCTCGTTGTAGTAGCGCGCGCGATCCCAAAAGGCCGGCCGCCCGATTCCGGTCGAGCGATGACGGCCGAGGATTCGGCCCTGCGCATCCTCGCCGACCATGTCGTAGACGAACAGATCCTGGGTGGTGATCACGTCGCCCTCCATGCCGAGCACTTCGGTGATGTGGGTGATCCGTCGCGAGCCGTCGCGCAGCCGCGCGGCCTGGACGATGACATCGACGGAACCGACGATGATCTCCTTGACCGTCCGCGAGGGCAGCGAATAGCCGCCCATGGCGATCATCGATTCCATGCGGTTGAGACATTCGCGCGGCGAGTTGGAGTGGATCGTGCCCATCGAGCCGTCATGGCCGGTGTTCATCGCCTGCAGCAGGTCGAAGACCTCCGGTCCGCGCACCTCGCCGACGATGATCCGCTCGGGCCGCATGCGCAGGCAGTTCTTGACCAGATCGCGCATGGTGATCTCGCCCTCGCCCTCGATATTGGGCGGCCGGGTTTCCAGCCGGACGACATGCGGCTGCTGCAACTGCAGTTCGGCGGAGTCCTCGCAGGTGATGATGCGTTCGTCTTCGTCGATATAGCGGGTCAGACAGTTGAGCAGCGTCGTCTTGCCCGAGCCGGTACCGCCGGAGATGACGGTGTTGCAGCGCACCCGGCCGATGATCTGTAGGATCTGGGCGCCCTCCGGCGAAATGGCACCGAAACTGACGAGCTGGTCGAGCGTCAGCTTGTCCTTCTTGAACTTTCGGATCGTCAGGGCGGCGCCATCGATCGCCAGCGGCGGCGCGATGACGTTGACGCGGGACCCGTCGGGCAGACGCGCATCGCAGATCGGCGAGGTTTCGTCGACGCGCCGGCCCACCTGGCTGACGATCCGCTGGCAGATGTTCAGGAGCTGCTGCGTGTCGCGAAACCGCACATTGGTCTGCTGGACCTTGCCCGCGACCTCGATGAAGGTCTGGCGGGCGCCGTTGACCATGATGTCGGAGATGTCGTCGCGGGCGAGCAGCGGCTCCAGCGGCCCATAACCCAACACATCGTTGCAGATGTCGCTGAGCAGATCCTCCTGCTCGGCGATCGACATCGCGAAATTCTTGATCGAGACGATGTCGTTGACGATGTCCCGGATCTCCTCGCGGGCGCTCTCGACATCCAGCTTGGCGAGCTGCGAAAGGTCGATCGTATCGATCAGCGCCGCAAAGACCTGGGTCTTTCGCTCATAATAATTGTCGGATCGTGCCATCGGGGCACTCTCGACATGTCGAGGCGCCTCGGCCATCGCCCTGGCCGGCGGCTCTGTCGGACGCGCGGGCGGTTCGGCCGGCCGGGCATACTCGGCCGGTGGCGCGACCGACTTCGGCGGCGGCGGCAAGGTGGCCGCGCCGCCGAGAGGCTTGTCGTTCCCGCGCTTTCCAAACATGATGATGCTGCTCCCGAAGGTGGTTTGGCTACGCCTATTTGCGACGAAGAAGGTCCAATAGACCCGATTTTTTCAACCGCTTGGGCTCGCCGCGCCCGGTCAGGACATGGGCGATCTGGTGGAATGCCTCGACGGCGGCGTGCTTGGCGTCGATCTCGGCGATCATCTGGCCGTTATTGGCGGCATTGCCGAACGCCAGCGGGTCGAACACGATCCGGGCGAGCGGCTCGAGCCCGAGCGGCTCGGAGAATTCCTCGGGCGAGATTTCAGGTCGCTTGGGGATCGTCAGCTGGTTCAGGATGAGATGCGGCGCAGGATCGTTTGGCCGCAGCTTCTTCAGCATGTCGACGAGGTTCTTGGCATTGCGCAGATTGGCCAGATCCGGCGTCGCGGTGATGACGATCTGATCGGCTTCCGCCAGGACGTTTCGGGTCCAGTCGTTCCACACATGCGGCACGTCGAGCGCGACGATGGGGGCGCCGCGCTGGGCGGTTTCGATCAGCGCGGTGAAGGCATCGGCGGAAAAGTCGTAGGTCCGGTCGAGGACGGACGGCGCCGCCAGCAACGACAGGTGTTCGGCGCATTTCGACAGCAGCCGGTCGAGCAGGACGTCGTCCATCCGTTCGGCGGAAAACACCGCTTCCGCGATACCCTGGGCGGGGTCCTGGTCGAAATTGATGTTCGCAGTGCCGAACGGCAGATCCAGATCGGCGAGCACCACATCGTTCGAAAACAGCTTGGAGATCGACCAGGCGACGTTGTGGGCAATGGTCGAGGATCCGACACCGCCCTTGGCGCCGATGAAGGCGATCGAACGGCCAAGCGGTTCGGCGTCGGGCGCGGTGAACAGCGCGCCGATCACGGTCATGACGTCGGCGATCGAGATCGGCGCGACGAGATACTCCGAAATGCCCCGGCGCACGAGATCGCGGTAGAGCGGGACGTCGTTGTAGTGGCCGATGATGACCACCTTGGAGCCGGGGTCGCAGACCTCCGACAGGGCCTCGAGTTCGGCGATGAGCTCGTCCGGCGGGAGCTTCGATTCGAGCAGCACCAGATTGGGTGTCGGCGCACCGGAAAAATGCTCGGTCGCCGCGCGGATGCCGCCCATATTGACGCGAAGATGGGTCTTCGCCATGCGGCGATCCGAGCCGGCCTTTTCGATCGGCTTGGAAACGCCGTCGGTTTCGCAGAAGGCCTGGATCGAAATGCGCGGCATCGGCCGAACCTTATCCAGCCTGAGGCTCGCGTCCTCTACCCCGTCCGGCGCGTCGAACGACACATCGTCCCTGATTGTCTCCGCGGTCACCATTGGTAGTCAGCCTCCGTGTCGTTCGGCTGCGCCATCGTCCGCTCGCCCTTGCGATATTTCTCCAAAATCGTGGTCCGCCGCTCGGCGTCGCTCGAATCCATTCCGCGTGGCGACAGGAGATCGCGCGGATCGGCGATCTGGGCGGCGAGATTCTGCTGGCTGGCGCAACCGAAGTTGAAATAGTTCTTGTTCTCGGACGTATCTGCGAGATCCGCCGGCCAGCGCCCACAGGGACCGGTCTTGGCAACGAGGCCCGAATAGGCCAGGCGGATCGGCGTCGGTCCGCTCGCCCCCGCCGCCGAATAAGGCTGGACGAAGATCCGGTCGCGGGCGATCTTGCGGCCGCGCAAGGCCTTGACGATCCCACCGGAGAGCCGGTCAGCGGCATATTGATTGGCCGATCCCGTCGGCAGCAGCACCTGAATGGTGTCGGCGCCGGAGGCGCGGAACCGGTCGGCGAAATCCTCGACGCGGCCGCGATCGGCATAGGACAGGCGCCCGTCGGAGGCGACGACCGGAATATCGACCGCCGTCTGGGCTTCCGAGACGACGATCGGATGGCGCGTGCGATAGTCGTCCGGGATGGCACCGACCTCGACATGCTGAACATTGGCGCATCCACCGGCAACCAGCAGCGCGCCAAGCGCGAGGACTGTGCCGCCGCGCCGCCGCGAGAGCCGTCGGGGCTTGGCGCCCGCGAATTCGAAAAGGTCTTTCATCTGCGATCTCCTCGAACCGGTCATTTGTAGATAAAGCCGACGACGCCGTGATACCGGCCGGGGGGCAGCTTGGTTTCCATCTGGCCGTAGACGCGATTGATCCGACCGAGGAAGTTGCCGGCGCCGTCGCTCGAGATGCCGAGGCCGTCGTCGGGCCGGGCGAGCGCCTGGCGTGCGACCGGCCGCACCAGATACGGCGTCACGATGACGACGAGTTCGGTCTCGTAGCGCTGGAAGTCGCGGCTGCGGAACAAGGTGCCGAGGATCGGGATCTTCGACAGGCCCGGCGTTCCCGAAATGACCTGGCGCACCTCGTCGCGGACAAGGCCGGCGATGACCAGCGAGCCGCCCGAGGGAAGCTCCACCGTGGTGTCGGCGAGGCGTTTGCGGATGCCGGGCGGCGTCATCCCGGGCGCGACTCCTCCCGGAAAGCTGAACGGGCTCTCGAAGGTCGGCTCCGACACGCTGGTACGGATCTTCAGACTGATGCGACCGGCCGAGAGCACGACCGGGGTGAAGTCGAGGCCGATGCCGTAATCGATCTTCGAGGTCTCGTATTCGACCGAGGCGGGAGTCGTGTCGAACCCGACGATATTGCCGGCCGCGTTGAGGATCGGCGTCCGCGTTTCGGGCGTCTCCGATTTTCCCTGGGGAACGACAAACTCACCGCCGACTTTAAAACTCGCCTTCTCGCCGGAAATCGCCGTCAGGCTGGGCTCGGCCAGCGTGCGCATGACGCCGGCCTGCTCCATGGCGCTGAGCTGGCTGGTAATGTCGAAGCCGCCTATGCTGCCAGTGGCCTTCGCAAAGGTGTCGGTGATTGCCTTGCCCAATCCGAACGGATTGTCGAGATTGCCGTAGGTAATGCCGTTGTTCGAAACCGAACCGTTGAAGCCGAGCTGCTTGACGACCGAGCGCTGTACCTCGGCGACCGTCACCTTCAGCGTCACCTGATCCTCGCCCTGGATCTGGAGAAGATTGACGATCTGGCTCTGGCGGCGGTCCTCCTGGGCGAAAGCGACGTCGCTGTTGCCGCCACCGGCCCCGCCCGTCGCGGTTGCCGACTGGATATACTGACCTGTCGTTCCCTCGCCGCCTGTGACGAAAATGCGCGCCAGCCGCTCCACCTTGGCCGCGTCCTGGGGCGTCTGCACCATGCCGGTGAGAACGACATTGTCGTTCAGCATTTCGATCGTGACGTCGGAGGACGGCACATATTTGCGGATCGACGCCTCCAGGCCGCTGATGTCGCGCTCGATCTTCAGGTCGATCGACGCGATCTGGCGGTTCTGGCGATCGAAGACGACGATGTTGGTCTGTCCGATCTGTTTGCCGAAAATGTAGATGCGCCGGGCGTCCCGCGTGACGGCGTCCGCCACCGCCGGATTGGCGACGAGGATGTCATGCGCGTCCGCCGCCAGGACGATGACCTTGGTCTTGTTGAGACCCAGATTGATGGTCTGCGCGCCCTGACGGACGTTGACCACCGTCTCTTGCGCGGCGGCCGGCACGGCGGACATCACCGGCGTCAGCGCCGTCGAGAAGGCGGCAAGTCCCAAGACCGCCTGCCGGAACCGGCTGCGCCAAATGTCGGATCGGTTGGTTGGGCTCATCGACCTGCCTGTCATTTGGACGTTGTGATGTCGGTGGACTGGCCGTAGCGCACGACCTTGATCTTGCCGCGCTGCGAGTTTTCCTGGGCCAGCAGGAAGGCGGCGTAGCCGGGTGAGCCGGGGACCGAATCGGCGAGAGAGCGCAGCGACAGCACCAGCCGGTCGGCGATCTGTTGGGCGGCGGTCAGCGCTTCGGCCTGATCCGGATCGACCTCGAGCGTCGCCGTCGATCCGACGACGACCTTTTCCCCATCCTTCTCCTCGATCGTCTGATCGATCGCGAGAACGCGGAGATTGCGCAGCACCGTTTCGGTCGTGACTTTTTCGCTGCGACCGTCCGAGCTGGCGGTCCGGCGGCTCATGATGATGTCGACATGGTCGTTGGGAAGCACGAAGCCGCCGGCCGACGTATCCGCCGCGATCTGGATGGCCACGGCGCGTTTGCCGGCCGGAAGGATCGCCGACATGAATCCACGGTCGGCGCGGATCAGCTTGGCTTCGCGCACGGGTTCGCCCGCGAAGAAAGACTGACGGGCGATCGAGCCCTTGAGTTCCTCGATTGCGTCGGGGCGATCGCTCTTGAGGATCAGGGTCGGACCGATCCCGTCTTCGGGCCATTTCTGCCAGTCGAGAACAGCCTCGACGGACGCGCCCATGGCGAGATCCGTCGTCGTAACCAGCACGTCGACGAGCTTGATCGGAGGTTCGGCCGGAGCGGCGGTGATGATCACCGGTTCGGAAGGTTCCGGCTGTGAGAGATTGAGGGCGACGAAGCCGGCGCCAGCGGCCGCGACAAGAGCGACCGCCACGACTGCAATGCGCGCTAGATTCATCGGACAACTCCCGCAAACTGGGCCGCTTCCCTGCGGCTGTTCGCATCGGTTATCGCCGACAAACCCTCAATGTATGGTTAACGAAACCTAACAAGGCCGAATGGCGCCCTTTCAGAAGGACGCGGCGGCCACGCCCTTGATCGCGATGTCCATCCACACGCTTCCAGAATAGACGGTTAGGCCGGCCAGTCCGATCGCGATTCCGTATGGGATGCCTGTATCCTGATCCAGAAGCCGGTCAACGAAATCGATTCCCGTGACGGGCGCGAGTTGAGCCCGGGAGATGAGAAGCGCGATGGTCAACATGCCACCATAGATCGCGCCGAGCAGCAAGAATTCGACAAGTTGGATCGTCGGCCCGAACCACACCGCTGTCGCGGCCAGAAGCTTGGCGTCGCCGCCGCCCATCCAGCCGGCCGCGAAGAATCCGTACGTGACGGCCAGGCACAAGAGACCAATTCCGAGATGAAGGGAGATGAGGCCGATCGGCATCCCTGCCGCCACGGCGGCGACCGGAAACACGACGACAAGGATAAGAGAAACGCGGTTAGCAATAGTCATAGAAACAAGATCGGAGCATGCCGCGTAGATCATTGCAAAAGGGAAGATAAAAATGATGGCAAATGTTAACATTAAATGCTTCTCATCGTTTTCAAATATCTACCCAGTAGTCGAGTTAGGTCGAATCAGAGCGAAGTAAAAAGGCAGGAAACGATGTCCCCTGCCCTGATTTATTTACGCCCTCGAAGATATCATCCACGTGATGACTACTTGGTCTTCGTAGCGCTTTTGACGGTCCCGGCGATTGAAGAGAACGAACTCGACAGATTTCCGCCGAGGGTCGTGGCGCCGGCGATGATGGCGGTGCCGATCAGAGCGGCGATGAGGCCGTACTCGATCGCCGTGGCGCCGGACTCATCGTTGATGAAACGCATGAACTGCTTGGACATGGGAACTCCTTGAAACCCGATTACAGCACTCCCGTCGACTGTTTCCGTCGATCGGATTAGGCGAAACTACTCCTCCCCTGTTGCAATCGGCTTAAGGTTTTTGGTTGATTTTTCATTACACGGATTCCCCTGCGGAATGACTAAGAAATTCCGAGGAAATCCGGTTAATCGCCCGTTTACCGCAATGTCGTACGAATAATCGAAACCGAAATTCGAGGAACGGGACACGCCTCATGAATCGCCTTCTCCGCCTCGTGTTACCCACGATGATCCTGGGCCTTTTCGCCACCGAGGCGCAGGCCGGAAGCACACTCGGCGTCGCCGTCGACCATGCGAGGATCATCGAGATCGACCGTCCGGCCGCGACGGTCATCGTCGGCAACCCGGCGATCGTTGATGTCGAGGTACTGAGCTCGGAACGCCTCGTCCTCACCGGACGCAGTTACGGCATCACCAATATCGTCATTCTCGACCAGGCCGGCGACATGATCCTCGATGAACAGGTCGCGGTCCAGACCTTCGAGAACAACACCGTCCGCGTCTATCGCCAGGCAAGCCGGGTCACCTACGCCTGCGCGCCGAAATGCGAGCCGACCGTGACGATCGGCGACGATACGGAAAGCTTCCAGCAGGCGAACCAGCAATACGCCGTACGCCAGGCGATGGCGACCGAAGCCGCCGCGCGCTAGCCGCGGGATCGACAAAGACGCCAGACCAGTCTTCTGCTGGAAATTCGGGACGCCTCTGCGCCCCTATCCAATCGAGCCCGACGAACTATCTTCGCCACGGAAGGATTCACGGAAATCCACCGCAGCGGAGACAGGCCTTTGGCGCGCGCGATTCTCATGGTTCTCGATTCCTTCGGCATCGGCGGCGCGCGCGATGCGGCGAGCTTCGGCGACGAGGGGGCTGACACCTTCGGCCATATCCTGGCGGCGGCGGAGCGCGGAAAAGCCGATCAGGGCGGCCTGAGAAGCGGCCCCCTCGCCCTTCCCAATCTGCGCCGGCTCGGCCTCTACCGCGCCGCTGGTCAGTCATCGGGCGAGGCATGCATCGGCCTTTGGGGCTCCGCAGGGGAAGTTTCACACGGCAAGGACACCCCGTCCGGCCATTGGGAAATCGCCGGCGTACCGGTGCTCTTCGACTGGGGCTATTTCCCGCGGGAGATCCCCGCCTTCCCGGCCTCGCTCATCCAGCAGATCGTCGACGACAGCCAGATTCCCGGCGTCCTCGGCCAGTGCCACGCCTCGGGCACCGAGATCATCGCCGAACTCGGCGAGGAGAGCGTGCGGACCGGCAAGCCGATCTTCTATACCTCGACCGACAGCGTGTTGCAGATCGCAGCGCACGAGACCCATTTCGGCCTCGAGCGTCTCTACGGTCTCTGCGCCACCGCGCGCCGGCATGTCGATCCGTTGAATATCGGCCGGGTCATCGCCCGGCCCTTCGTCGGCGAGACGGCACAAGACTTCCGCCGCACCGCCAACCGACGCGACTATTCCGTGCCGCCGCCGGAACCGACGCTGCTCGACCGCGCCGTCGATGCCGGCCGGCGGGTGATCGCGATCGGCAAGATCGGCGACATTTACGCCCATCGGGGCATATCCGAAGTGCGCAAGGGCGATGGCAACGATGCGCTGTTCGATGTCCTGCTCGGCGCCCTCGACGACGCGGCGGACGGCGATCTGATCTTCGCCAATTTCGTCGATTTCGACATGCTCTACGGCCACCGCCGCGACGTCGCCGGCTATGCCGCCGCGCTGGAGGCCTTCGACGCGCGCCTGCCGGAGCTGGAGGCCAGGCTCCGGCCGGGCGATATTGCGGTTCTCACCGCCGACCATGGCTGCGATCCGACCTGGCGCGGCTCCGACCACACCCGCGAGAACGTGCCCGTCTTGGTCTTCGGCCCCGACGTCGCGCCGGGCAGCATCGGCCATCGCGAGACCTTCGCCGATATCGGCGAAAGCGTCGCCGCCCATCTCGGCCTGCCCGCCGGCCGCCACGGAACCAGCTTCCTTTGAGCAACGACAACGCCCCGGCGGTCGCCCGCGCCGGTCGCGGCGGCACAGTGCCGATGGCGGAATTGCACTGCCATATAGAGGGCACCGCCGATCCGGCACTGGTGCTGGAGTTGGCTGAGCGGCACGGCATCGACCTCGGCGGCATCATCCGCGACGGCGCCTATGTCTGGCACGACTTCACCAGTTTCCTCGCCGCTTACGACCGCGCCGCGACGGTCTTTCAGAGCGCGGACGACTTCGCTCGGCTCGCCGAGGATCATCTGACCCGGCTCGCGGACGCCGGGACGATCCATGCCGAGTTCTTCATCTCACCCGATCATGCCGAGGCCGGAGGAACCGCGCCGCAAGCTTATCTGACGGGCCTTGCCGAGGGCGTCCGCCGCGCCCGCCATGCCACCGGCATCGAAGCCCGGATGATCGTCGTCGGCGTCCGGCATCTGGGCGCCGGGCGGGTCGAAGCCGCCGCGCGCTTTGCCATCGCCGGCGCCGTGTCGGAGCCGCTTCTGACCGGCTTTGGCCTCGCCGGTGACGAGCGCAGCTTCGCGCCGCGCGACTTCGCCAAGGCCTTCGACATCGCCCGCGATGCCGGTCTCGGCCTGACCGCCCATGCCGGCGAGTTGTGCGGTGCCGACAGCGTGCGCGAGACCATCGCGGCGCTGAAGCCGCAACGCATCGGCCACGGCGTCCGTGCGATCGAGGACGACGATCTCGTTCGGCGGATCGCGGCGGAGGGCATCGTGCTCGAAGTCTGCCCCGGCTCGAACCTGGCGCTCGGCATCTTTCCCGATGCCGCATCGCACCCGCTCCGCCGCCTGGTCGAGGCCGGCGTCAGGGTGACGCTGAACGCCGACGATCCGCCCTTCTTCGCCACCGATCTTGCCGCCGAATACCGCTTCGCCGCAGACGCCGGGATCGGCCGGGCCGGGCTGCTCGCCTTGACCCGCAACGCCATCGAGGCCGCCTTCGTCGATCCGGCGACCCGCCAGCGGCTTCTCGACAGGCTGATGCGCGACGCCATTTCGCTTGGCGCGCCGCCGTCGAGGCATTAGAGCATCGGACGATCCGCAGGCAGAAAGCGAGGCCCCATGGACGGCGTCACCGTCATCGACCACCCGCTGGTCCAACACAAACTCACCATCATGCGCAAGAAGGAGACCTCGACGGCAAGCTTCCGCCGGCTGCTCCGCGAGATCTCGACGCTGCTCTGCTACGAGGTGACCCGCAATCTCGACCTCACCACCATCCGCATCGAAACGCCGATGGAGGCGATGGACGCGCCCGTCCTGGAAGGCAAGAAGCTGGTCTTCGCCTCGATCCTGCGGGCCGGCAACGGCCTCCTGGAAGGCATGCTGGACCTCGTTCCAGCGGCCCGCGTGGCCCATATCGGCCTTTATCGCGACCATGAGACGCTGCAGCCGGTCGAATATTACTTCAAGGCCCCGGACGATCTGGCCGACCGGCTGGTGATCGTCGTCGATCCGATGCTGGCGACCGCCAATTCCGCCATCGCGGCGATGGACAAGCTGAAGGAGCGCGGCGCGCGCAACATCCGCTTCCTCTGCCTTCTCGCCGCGCCCGAGGGCGTCGAGCGGTTTTGCGCCGCGCACCCGGATATTCCGGTGTTCACCGCGGCGATCGACAGCCATCTCAATGACAAGGGCTATATCGTCCCCGGCCTCGGCGACGCCGGCGACCGGATGTACGGCACCAAGTAGTTGGCCCCGGCGACATGGCCTCCGCCGGCATTCGGGCCGGCGGGGCGTTAACGTTTTCGCAACCGCGTCGGCCAAATCCGCGCGCCGCCACCGAGCCCTTTCGCGGACGTTAACGGCGATGCGCTACGCTGGTCCGGTTTTCCGAAACGGCGCGCGGATCGGCCGATGCAGAAATTCATGCTTGTCCTCGTCCTGTCGTCGATGGTGGCGCTCGCGGACCCGTCGGCCTTCGAGGAGTATCGCGCGCGCATGCTCACCGGACAGGTCGAGACGCTCGACCCCCCGCCCCAGGTGATCGACGCCGCGGTGGAAGCGCCCCCCTCCGGTCGGCTCGCCCTCTTGCGCGCCGATGCCAGCGGCCATTTTCGCGCCGACGCGCGCATAAACGGCCGGAACGTCCCGGTGCTCGTCGACACCGGCGCGACTTACGTCGCGATCGACCAGACCACCGCGCGCCAGCTCGGCATCGTCCCGGCGAGGGCCGACTATCGCCACAGGGTGCAGACCGCCAATGGCGAGACCAGGGCGGCGCTCGCCAGCATCACCCGTCTTCAACTGGGACCGATCGAATTGCGCGACGTCGAAGCGCTGGTCACCCGCGACGGCACCCTGCCGGTGACCTTGCTCGGCATGAGCTTTCTGAGCCGCCTGTCGAAATTCGAGATCTCGGACGGCCGGCTGACGTTGCGGCAGTAGCCCGGTCGTCGGAGGTCGTGTCCAGGAACGATGGTGACCCACAACGCGCCCAAGGCAGGCGTTCCTTCGCTTATTGCGAGGCCTCGAAGGCTCACACTCCTCAACCGGAGTCGATCGGCTTGGATTGGTGGGTAGCAGATTGGCGGCTTCTAGTCTCACAACTTGAAACGCGGACACAGCCAGATCGACAGAACACCGGACGGGAAACAGTCAGGCAGCTTTTGACACACGCATGCGAATAGTGGACGTTACCGCCGGAGAATTGGCGGCTGTGGGCTCACACAAGCAACCAAAAGAAAAGCGGACTGGCCGAACTTAAAATGGCATTGCACAGGGACCGAAGAATCTTCGGATGGAGGGTGTATGAGGGTTCGGCATCTGGTCGCAGAGCCAAAGATTATCAGCAGTGACACCCGGTGGCGCCGCGACGATATGGCGCCACGTTTCAGCGGGCTCTACACCAAAACAAAGCCGATCAGGGCTGGGTGGCAGTGGCGTTCGGTTGTTGCTCTGTCAGAACATAAAGAGTACATTTTCCTGGTTCAGGGCCATGAAGACAAAGACAATTGGGCCGCATGGCTCGTCTTAAAGACAGATGGCGGCTGTT
>NZ_JADDXW010000029.1 GCF_017183135.1 Aurantimonas marina
TGGGACCTCGGCCACCTGCGGCGCACGACGTGACAAGCGGCGTAGAGGCTCGACCCCGTCCAATCCGCGTCCCTGGCGCTGCCAGGCCGCGCCTCGGCTGTCCTGACCTCGTCCGATCATAGGTTGCGTCGATCTTTGGGTTTCTCGCTCCACCGGCACCAACGGGAGCGCCCGTTATGGTTGACGAACTCCCACTGCAACGCCGAAATTCATCGTGAAAAATTTCACGTGGCTTAAAGTATATTTCATCGGTAAAGTTGATAAAATTTGATACAATTTACGTAACTACATTTTGTGTAGAAGTAAAACTGATGTGACATTCTCCCTGAACAAACGGGGAGTAAGAACATGTCAAAAGTCATCAGCAAGATGGTGATCGGCCTTGGGTTCCTGGCGGCGACCTTTGCCGCAACGTCGGCCTCCGCCCAATCCTCCGCCATGATCACCACGGGGATCACATCGCAGCCGATCGGACACTACGAATTCTGCAAGCGCTATCCGGGCACCTGTCAGCCAAACGCCTCGGTCGGCGTGGTGAGCCTGACCCGCGCGATGTGGTCGAAACTCGTCGAGGTCAACAACGCCGTCAATTCGTCCATCTTCCCGCGCACGGACCAGGAAATGTACGGTGTCCCGGAAGTCTGGTCATATCCGACGGTACAGGGCGACTGCGAGGACTACGTGCTGTTGAAGCAATACATGCTCCAGCGCGAGGGGCTTCCCGCCTCGGCGCTGCTGATCACTGTGCTGCGCCAGTCGAACGGCGAAGGCCACGCGGTTTTGACGGTCCGCACCGATCAAGGCGACTACGTCCTCGATAATCTCGATGATCGCGTACTTGCTTGGAGCGATACGGATTACGAATATTTGAAGCGTCAGTCGGAACGCGATGCCGGGAAATGGCTCGCCATCGCCGACGACCGAAACATTCTGGTCGGCAGCGTCCGCTGAACTCGGCGTCCGCCGTGCGCTGGAGCAATGGGTAGGTGCGGGAGAATGTTCCAGCCGCTTTTGTCGGTCTTCAAATCCCGGTGGGTTCTCTGACAGGCTGCTCAGGCTTTCCCCGTCCATGCCTGAACAGTCCAGGAGCCGGCCATGCTGGAAGGGCCGGCCCCGCTATTCGCGAGCACCGATACGTCCCTCACCATGAGAGACGAGCCAGCAAACTCATCTGGAGGCCGTCGCCCTATTCGAGGTCGATGTCGAGGATCGTCATGGTGAAGTGATACGACAGTTCACCCTCCTCCGTATCCTTCGCCAGCAGCCCGACGAACTCACCGTTGAGATACACCTCGGCGGAATCGGCGCTGCGCGGAAGCGCGCGAACCTCGAGATCCGCTCCTTTGAAGCTTTTTCTCAGATAGGCTTCGAGCTTGCGTATTTCGTCGGGCTTCACATCGTTCTCCTGGACCAATCTCGAACGGCTGTAGCTAGGCTTCCGCTCGGAAATTCAATGCTTCGATGCATCAATCGGTGCGATCGAAGCTCTGATCCATGGCACGACCCGGCTCGTCGCAATCGCTCGTCGTCCCGATCACCCGTGCCGGAACACCGGCCACGGTCGTATGCGGCGGAACCGGCTTGAGGACGACCGATCCGGACGCGATTTTTGAGCATTTGCCGACGGTGATATTGCCGAGGATCTTGGCGCCTGCCCCGATCAGGACGCCGTAGCCGATCTTTGGATGGCGATCGCCGAACTCTTTGCCGGTTCCCCCAAGGGTGACGTTCTGTAGAATCGAGACGTTGTCGCCAACGACCGCCGTAAAGCCGATGACCAGCCCGGTGGCGTGATCGAGAAAAATCCCTCTGCCCATCCGGGACGCCGGATGAATGTCCGTCTGGAATACTGCTGACGAACGCGCCTGGAGATAGAGCGCGAAATCGCGTCGCCCCTCGTTCCACAGCCAGTGCGCGAGCCGGTGCGTCTGAATCGCGTGAAACCCTTTGAAATACAGCAGCGGCTCGATGTAGCGCTCGCAAGCCGGGTCACGATCGAACACCGCCTGGATGTCGGTTCGCAACGTCGCGCTGAAATCCGCGTCGGATTCCAGCATGTCCGCGAAGGCCTGCGCGATGATGATCGCCGGCATATCCGGGTGATCCAGCCGCTGCGACACGCGGTGGATCAGCGCCGCCTCGAGGCTGCGCTGGTTAAGAATGGTAGCGTAGATGAAGCAGGAGAGAACCGGTTCGCGGTCCGCGACCTCACTTGCTTCTGCGCGAACCTTTGCCCAGATCGGATCGACCGCCTGGATCTTGTCCTGGGTCTGCGGACTGCTCTTGCTCATGGCGCTCTCCCGGAACGGAGTTTGGGAAACTTCTATGGTTCCCAGATTTGAGTACAGATAGGCGAGTTGCCGCCCAAGGAAAAGTCGGGGGCGCGGCACGATTCGTTGAAGCGATCGTCAGCGTGTTTGCGAAAGCCTTGATCGCGACCCCGGCCCCAGGGCCGGCATCGGCCAATACCGCCTGGACAGGGGGTCAGGCGTCTTCGCTCAGAAAGCGCAGCACCTCGGCCTTGAAACGACGATCGCCGACGGACTGCATATGGTCGCGGTCCTCGATGGCGAGCACCCGCGCATTCGACATCAGCGCCGCCAACCGATGCGGAGAGCCAGCGATCTCGTCCGTCGTGCCGACCCCGATCAGCACCGGCTGGCTAATTCGGCCGACCTCGGCGTCGGTCAGCTCCTCTCGGGAGGTCGAGATGCAGGCGGCCAGCGCCTCCCTGTCGCTCCTTGTCCTGTCGGCAAAAGCGCGGAACATGCGTCCGCGCGGATCTTTGACCTCCTCCAGCGAAGGGGCCCGCAGCGCCGCGGCGATCGGATCCCAGTCGCCGACGCCATCGACAAGCCCAGAACCGAGTCCCCCGAAAATGACGCGCTCGAAGCGCGCCGGGGCGGCAAGCGATGCGAATGCGGCGACCCGCGCCCCCATGGAATAGCCGAACACCGTCGTCCGGGGGATGCCGAGATGGTCGAGCAGCGCCACCGCATCGCCAGCCATGTTTTGGGGCGTATAGGCCGCCTCCTGTGTTGGTTTGGCGCTTTGGCCATGACCGCGATGATCGAAGGCGACGGCTCGATAGCCAGCGTCGGTCAGCGTCTTGACCCACCCGGTATCTACCCAGTTGACCCGCGTCGACGATGCGAAGCCGTGCAGGAGCATGACGCTTGGAGCATCGCGGTCGCCCGCATCGAGAAAGGCGAGTTCAAGACCGTCGCTGATGAAATGATCCATGATGGGGCGCAGCCTCGCTTTCGTGTCCCGTTTGGCGGCGTGAAGTCCGCGGACGTTTGGATAAGCACCAAGCGGCGTCTTCGCCACCCCTGTTCATTCCCTTCCGCCGACACTATGGTCCGCGACGTTGCGAACCATAGCCGAGAGTGAGCCGCGATGGCCGGACACGTGATTCCCCATTTTCAGAACGACGCCGGTTACGACACGATTGAGGTCGGAGTGACCGAGTTCATGTGCTGCGGCGCCAATCCGCCACACGATCATCCCCATGTCTATCTCGACATGGGCGACGAGGGCGAGATCGTCTGCGGCTATTGCTCGACGCTCTACCGGCTGAACGCCGCGCTGAAATCCACGGAAACCAGTCCGGCCGGTTGCGCCCTTGGGGAACAGGCCGCTTAGGGCCCTGTCCATGGTCGACCTGACGCGGCCAATCACCATCATCGGGGCGGGAATGGGCGGACTGACGGCGGCGCTGGCGCTTGCGGACCGCGGTTTTTCCGTTGAGATATTCGAACGCGCGGAGCAAATGCGGGAAGTTGGTGCCGGTCTCCAGCTTTCCCCGAATGCGCTGCGAGTTCTCGGCGGGCTCGGGCTCATGGATGCCTTGCTCGTACATGGCACGCGCGCTCAGGACGTAATCCTGCGCCGGGCGTTCACCGGTCGGCGGATCGCTTCGATCCCGGTCGTTGCCAACGACGGCATGCCATATGTGTCGATCCACCGCGCCGACCTTCAGACCGTTCTCCTGCGTGCCGTCGACCGTTCCCCCGCGATCACACTTCGTCTAGGGGCCTCGCTCCAAGCGCTGACCCCGGCACGTAGCGGCCTCGATCTCTGGTTCACCGGCAGCGAGGCTAGGCACAGGCATCACGCCAGTCTGGTGGTCGGGGCCGACGGCGTACACTCGTCGATCGCGCGCCGGCTGGGACTTGCGGCGGCCACATCTGCCGGCACGATCGCCTGGCGCGGCTGCGTGAGCCGCGCCACCGGCGATGACGTGACACCTGGCATCGAGGCGTGGCTCGGGCCCCGGCGTCACGCCATCGCCTATCCGATCTCCGGCGGGCGCGAGACGAACCTGGTACTCATCGAACCGATGAACCGAACAACCGAGGCCGACCCGACGGGGCTTGCACACCGCTTCCGCTCATGGGATCGGCGACTCACATCGATGATCGCGGCGGCCGGCGACATGACCGGCTGGCCTTTGAACGTAGTGCCGCCGACACGATCCTGGCGCCATCTCGATGATCGCCTCATTCTGATCGGCGACGCGGCCCATGCCATGCTCCCCTATGCCGCCCAGGGAGCGGGCATGGCCATCGAGGATGCCGCGGTGCTCGCCGACACTCTGGCGCGGGCCCCAACCCAAAGCGCCGCCTTGGCCCATTACGAGAGCGAGCGGAGGCCCCGCATCGCCCGGGTCCGGCGACGGGTGCTGTTCCACCGCCTGATCTATCATCTGCCTGCGCCCCTCAGCTTCGGTCGGAACACGGCGCTGGCCATCCGCTCCCCCGAGAGCCTCGGGAAGGACCTCGATTGGCTCTATGATTGGCGCCATCCAGTCCCATCCCGCGACGTCGGCGACGATTAGACGAAACTTCCAGACGTCTCAGACGTTGTCAGCCGTCTGGAGACGTTTCGCGTTGAGCTCAACCAGTGACCGCGGAAGCGCGCCGGGACGAGCAAAGAAGACATATGAGAACGTCAAGCCCTCCTCCGGATTGGCAAGGGACGATTTTCGAAAAGGTAATGACATGCCGAATTTCAAGAACACCGGCAGACTGGTCGGTGTAGCCGCGCTTGCCGCATCGACAGCGATGAGCGGCCCCCTGGCCGCTTACGCGCAGGACGCGGCGGCGTACCGGGTTGCCCAGGCGGAGACGACGCCCGTCGACCCGACCGCCTGCGATCCCGCGGCTGTGGCACCGGATCCGGCCGCGTGTGAACCGGCGCCTGCCGCCGAGGCTCCGGCCGAACCGGCGCCCGCCGAACCCGCTCCGGTCGATCCTGCTCCCGCCGCCGAGGCGCCGGCCGAGCCGGCGCCCGCCGAAGCGGCACCCGTGGAGACAGCCCCTGCCGAACCTGCTCCTGCACCGGCCGAACCCGCTCCCGCTGCCGAGACGCCAGCCGAACCCGTACCGGTCGAGCCAACACCTGCCGAGGCAACCACTGCAGACCCCGCTCCAGCACCGGTCGAACCTGCCCCCGCCGCCGAGGCGCCGGCCGAACCGGCGCCCGCCGAAGCGGCACCCGTGGAGACTGCCCCTGCCGAACCTGCTCCTGCACCGGCCGAGCCCGCTCCCGCTGCCGAGACTCCGGCCGAACCAGGGCCCGCCGAAGCGGCACCGGTCGGACCTACTCCCACCGAAGGAGCACCCGCAGAGGCAATTCCCACCGAGCCCACTCCCGCTGCTGAATCGCCGGCCGAACCGGCTCCCGCAGAGGCGGTGCCCGCGGAGCCTGCTGCGGCGCCAGTGGCCGAACAAGCACCCGCCGCGGCAGAGCCAACACCCGCGCCGGCCGCGGCCCCAGTCGAGGATCCCGAGCCCGTATCGGCCGATATCCAGGAAGCGCCTGTTCCCACAGGTGAAATCAGCGCAAGCGACGCGCGAGTCCAGCAGCTGAGTGAACCCGTCACGGTTCCCTCGATTACCGCCGAACAAGGCGAACGCATCGACGCGCCGGCCGATACCGCCTCGCAGACGACGGTCAACGACAACAGCACGACGAACAACAGCACCAGCACAACAACGAACAACACCACAGTGAACAATACGACCGTCGTGCAGGAGACGCGGACGGAGCTTCCGCCCGGCGCCGAAGTCGTCGAGCGCGTCGGCGATCGCGACATTCTGTCGATTGTTGGCGCCGGTGTCGCTGGCGCGGTGGTCGGCGGCGCCGCCGCTTACTTCATCCGCGGCAATGACGACGACCGTATCGCGGTCGACGCCGAGGAGCGCTATTATGAGCGTCTTTCCGGCGACCGGACTCGCCAGACCGTGGTCCGGCCGAACGGCATCCAGGTGGTGACGATCACCAACCGGTATGGCGACGTGATCCAGCGCTCCCGGATCCTGCCGGACGGTCGCGAGGTCGTTCTGTTCTACGACCCCTACCAGGATGCTGCCGAGCGCCCGGATTATTACTATGATCCGGCCGCCGATCTCGCTCCGGTCGTTCTGACCATTCCGGAAGACCAATACATCGTCGATGTGGCGGAACCGGACGAGGAACTGTACTATCGCACGATCGTCGCACCGCCGGTCGAGACGGTGGAGCGCATTTACTCGATCGACGAGGTCAGACGCTCTGAGCGCATTCGCGACAAGGTGCGCAGGATCGATCTCAATACGATCAACTTCGCATTCGGCTCCGCCGCGATCGAGCAAAGCGAAGTCGATGATTTGCAGGCACTGGCTGATGCAATCGCCCGTGTCATCAAGGAAAACCCGGCCGAGACCTTCCTGGTCGAGGGGCATACCGACGCAGTCGGCAGTGAAATCGCCAATCTGGCGCTGTCGGATCGGCGGGCGGAGGCTGTCGCCTCGGCGCTGTCCCAATACTTCGACGTACCGCCGGAGAACCTGATCACGCAGGGCTACGGCGAGCAGAATCTGAAGGTGAAGACGCAATCGGCGAACGCCGAGAACCGACGCGTGACGCTCCGGCGCATCACTGCGCTGGTGAAACCGGTGGCGACAAGCGCCAAGCGCTAATCAGTCACCTTTACATCCGAAACAAAGACCGGCGACCCTTCGGGCTGCCGGTCTTCCTGGAAAGTCAGTCAAGGGCGCCATGCACTCCGCGTCATACCGATCTGCGGTAACAGGAACCGGTGATGTCGCTAAGCGGGCTTGCCGACCAGCAGCGCGGCGCAGGTCGATGCGGCGCCTCGTCCCGCTCCTCTGAAGGCGTCGACGCCGAGACACCGGGATAGTCAGCCGAACGCGTCCCTTATCGCCGCCGATGGGTATCACTCGTCTTCGTCGACGTTTCGCTTCGTCTCGGCGGACAGAAAATCGCCAAAGGGCCCCAGCGGCTCCACGTAGCTGGCGAACACCTTGATGGCGACCATGACGGGAACCGCCAGAAACATGCCGACCACGCCCCAGATCCAACCCCAGAAGGCGACCGACAGGAAGACCGCAGCCGCGTTCATTTCCAACCGCCGGCCGACGATCGTCGGCGTCAGGAGCTGGCCTTCAACAGTCGTGCAGGCAAGATAGAGCAGCACCGGGACCAAAGCCTCGGACAGGCTGCCGAAGTCGGCGAGCGCGATCACCCCGACAATCATCATACCAAGCAGGGCGCCGATATACGGGATGAAGTTCAGCAGCATGGCGAGCGCGCCGAAGACCACGGGCGTCGGCATTCCGACCCACCACAACAGCGTTCCCACCGCGATCCCGAGACATGCGTTGATCACGGTGATGGTGAACAGATAGCGCGAGAGTTCTCGCTCGATGTCGTGCGCGATATGAAGCGCGCGCTTCTTGTCGGCCAGCGTCGGCATCGAACGCACAAGCTTTTGGTAGAACAGGTCGCCGGAGGCGAGAAGGAAAAACAGAAACACCAGCGTGAAACCAACCGACGCGAGCAATGTCGGGACGGCCGTCGTGGCGTTCTCCACCAGCCCCGGATTCTTCACGACCACTTCATCCGGTGCATTGGGACCGGCGCCCCCGGTGGCGTTCTTGGCGGTTTTCTCCATATTTTCCTGCGCCGATTGCAGACGCTCGAGACGGTTTTGGAGGGTGCGCAATTGCGCGTCCACCGCCGCGGCATAGCGCGGTGCATCGTTGACGATCTTCGAGATCGGATCACTCAGCATGTAGAAGCCGAATATCAGCGTCATCGTCGTGCCGATGACGAGGAAGAAGGCGGAGATCGGCTCCCAGATCTTGAGCCGCCTGCGCAAGAACCGCACCACCGGGCTCATCACAAGGGCGAAAAGCAGTGCGATGATGACCGGCAGGACAAAGCTTGCCGTCAAATATAACCCGCCAAACAGGAGGATGAAAAAAATTCCGATGATCGCCCATCGGGGGGCGGATTGGATGGTCTGTGGCTCGGCCAGTCCTATCGCCTTCGGGGGAGGCGCCGAGAGCGAATCCGCTCGATTATTGCTAGCTCGCTCGGACAAATCATCTCCCCCGCATGCGGAACGCACGGTAACGATACAGGAAGCCGAGGGTTCCGGGGGGATAATGACCACTCCACGACAAAAGCGATACGTTCCGCAAAGGACTCGCGCGGAAAATTTCCTGTATAATCAATCGGTTCGCGCAGCAGCGCCCGACGACCAGGTCAATGAAGGATCTGCGAGAGGAAGAGCTTGGTGCGCTCGTGTTGCGGATTGGTGAAGAACGGCTCCGGCTCGTTCTGCTCGACGATCTGGCCGGCGTCCATGAAGATCACACGATTGGCAACCTGGCGCGCAAAGCCCATTTCGTGGGTCACGCACAGCATCGTCATCCCCTCTTCGGCCAACCCCACCATCACATCGAGCACCTCCTTGATCATTTCCGGGTCGAGCGCCGAGGTCGGCTCGTCGAACAGCATGATCTTCGGGCTCATGCATAGCGATCGGGCGATAGCGACGCGCTGCTGCTGACCGCCCGAAAGCTGCCCGGGGTACTTGTGCGCCTGCTCCGGTATCTTCACCCGCGACAGGTAGTGCATGGCCACTTCTTCGGCCTTCTTCTTCGGCATCTTGCGCACCCAGATCGGGGCCAATGTGCAGTTTTCCAGGATCGTCAGATGCGGGAAGAGGTTGAAATGCTGGAACACCATTCCGACCTCGCGCCGCACCTCGTCGATCTTCTTGAGATCGTTGGTGAGTTCGATGCCGTCGACGACGATGGTGCCTTTCTGGTGCTCCTCCAGACGATTGATACAGCGGATCATCGTCGACTTGCCAGATCCCGACGGGCCGCAGACCACAATGCGCTCACCTGTGCGAACGGTCAGATTGATGTCACGAAGAACGTGGAACTCGCCGAACCACTTGTTGACGCCCAAGAGTTCGACCGCGATTTCATCGGAGACCTCCATCGGCGTCGTGGCCTGCGATTTGGTATTGGTATCGACAGCCATGATCTGATCCTTCAGCGTGAGTGTCCAGTATCCAGTCGCCGCTCGGTGTAGATCGAGTAGCGCGACATGGAAAAGCAGAACAGCCAATAAATGAATGCGGCGAAGACGAGACCGGTCGCCGGCGTGGAGGGTGTGATCCAGCTTGGGTCGTTGAAGCCACGGCGAACCGTCCCGAGAAGGTCGGCCAAGCCGATAATGTAGACCAGGCTGGTATCCTTGAAGAGCCCGATGAAGGTGTTGACGATACCGGGAATCACCAGCTTCAGAGCCTGCGGCAGGATGATCAGACGCATCTTCTGCCAGTAGGTCAGCGCCATGGCGTCGGCCCCCTCATACTGGCCTTTCGGTATTGCCTGCAGCCCCCCGCGGATCACTTCCGCCATATAGGCTGCCGAGAACAGCGCCACGCCCACGAGGGCCCGCAGGAGCTGATTGAAGCTGACGCCCTCGGGCAGAAACAGCGGCAGCATGAAATTTGCCATGAACAGGACGGTGATCAGCGGTACCCCGCGCCAGAACTCGATGAAGATGATCGAGAACAGCCGCACCGCTGGCATGTCCGAACGCCGGCCGAGCGCGAGTATGATGCCCAGCGGAAGCGAGGCGGCGATGCCGCTCAGCGCAACGACGAGGGTCAGCATCAAGCCCCCCCACAGATTGGTGGGGACTGGCCGCAAGCCGAAATTGGCGGTCATCGCGGACACGAAGAGAACGACCGCGGCAGCCGGCAGCAGCAGGCGGAGCCGGCTGATCTCATGCGAACGCAATCCGCCTGCCACGGCCAGTGCGATCGCGCTGAGGCTGGCCAGGAACGCAACGAGGGACAGCGACGAGAATCGCAGGTCGAGCAAGCTCACCGAGCCGCTGTCAACGACATTCGACAAGAACAGCGTCAGCAGGCCGAACAAAGCCAACCCGACGGCAATCTTCATCAGGTTGCCGAAACCGATCTCCGGGCGCGATGCCACATCGCTGATCGTGATGGCGGCGGCGATCAAAAGCAGCAGCGTCACCCCGCCACCGGAGAACGAGAACCGCCCCCCGGTGAGGAGGATCAGTGTCACCACCGGATAGACCGCGAACAGCAAAATCGCATTGATCCGCTTGAACGGAATGCGCGGTATGGCGATTCCGGCAACGAGCACGACCAGCATCACCACCGACACATCGATCCGCCAGCGCGCGCCGATCGGATAGACGCCATACATGAACTGGCTGAATTTCGCTCCGATGAAGGCCCAGCAGGCCCCCCCCTCCCCGAGGCAGGCTTCCCGGTCGCTTCCGGTGAAGGTGGCGTCGATCCAGGCCCAGTTGACGATGTTCCACGCGCCCCAGACGATGATCAGTCCCGCAAGGATGCTCAACATCGAATCGAGCGGCGTCGAGAAGAGGTTGCGGCGGGTCGTTCCGACGATGCCCGTCTCGCTTGGCGGCGGTGGCAGAGGCTGCTTCTGCTCGGTCGCGACGAAGCGGGCGACTTGTTCTTCCATGGTCCTACGCGCCCTTCATCAACGCTCGACGAGCGCCATTTTGGAGTTGAACCAGTTCATCAGCAGCGAAACCGAAATGCTGATTCCTAGATAGACCACCATCCAGATGACCACGACCTCGATCGACTGACCCGACTGATTGAGGACTGTCGAGCCGACCGCGACAAGCTCGGGATAGCCGATCGCCAGGCCGAGGGAGGAATTCTTGGTCAGATTGAGATATTGGCTGGTCAGCGGCGGGATGATCACCCGGAAGGCCTGGGGGACCACGACAAGACGCAGCAATTGCCCACGCTTCAGTCCAAGAGCGGCCGCCGCCTCGGTCTGCCCCTTGGAGACCGAGAGGATGCCGGCGCGCACGATCTCCGCGATGAAGGCGGCCGTGTAGATCGACAGCGCCAGCAACAGCGCGATGAATTCCGGCCGGATCTGGATGCCGCCGGCCAAGTTGAACCGGCTCGCCTCCGGAAACTCCAGAACCGCCGGAACCCCCGTCACCAGGAAAACCAGGATCGGCAGCCCGATGATCACCGCGATCGCGGGCCAGAGCAGCGGGCCGCGCTCGCCTGTGGCCATCTGCTTCTTCCGGTTGCGCCGGGCAAGCCACACGGTCGCCAAGATCCCGGCTAGCAACGCGGCCAGAGTTGCCCAGGCGAGTGGCTGGAAAAGGATACTCGGCGTCTGCAGGCCGCGATTGGTGAGATAGATTCCAAGAGGACTTTCCGCCAATCCGCGCGGTCCGCTCAAAACAGAAAGAACGCCGAAATACCAGAACAGGATGACCAGAAGTGGCGGAATATTGCGGAACGTCTCGACATAAAGGGTCGACAGCGTGCGAATGAGAAAATTGTGCGAAAGCCTCCCGATTCCGACAAGGAAGCCGATGATTGTGGCCACGACGATACCGCTCGCCGCGATGATCAGCGTGTTGGCGATGCCAACCAGAATCGCTTGCCCGTAGGTGGAGTTGCTGGAGTAGGTGATCGGCGTTTGGGCGATATCGAATCCAGATCGCGACTCCAGGAACCCGAAGCCGGATGCAATATTCGCGGCGGCGAGATTGCGTGCGGTGTTATCGATGATCCACCATGCGAAAGCCGCGAGACCGACGACCAGGAGGACCTGGATCACGATACTTCGGACGGTCGGATTGGTCAGAAGCGAGTCCCGGCCACGCTCACGTGGCAACGGATGGGTGTCGGCGGTCATTTCGGGTTCCCGGGCGTTGCATGAGATCAAACCGCGCTACCCGATGGGCTGCGAGGGTCAATACCGAAACGAACGGGCGCCGGAGGGCGCCCGTTCCCTGCTCAACATAATCAGCGGATCGGCATCCCGTACTGCAGACCGCCCTTGGTCCAGAGCGCATTCTGGCCACGCTGGATCTTGAGCGGCGTGTCGACACCGATGTTGCGCTCAAAGATCTCGCCGTAATTGCCGACGGCCTTGATGATGTTAACCACCCAATCCTGCGACACGCCGATCGACTCGCCGAAGTTCTTGTCCTTGCCGAGGAGGCGGCGGATTTCCGGATTTTCCGAATCCAACATCTCTTCAACATTCGCCTGAGTCACGCCAAGCTCTTCTGCGTTGAGCAGCGCGTAATGCGTCCACTTCACGACGTTGAGCCACTCTGTGTCGCCCTGGCGCACTGCGGGGCCAAGCGGCTCTTTCGAGACGATCTCCGGCAAAATCGAGTGATCGTCCGGATTGCCCATCTCAAGGCGCGAGGCGGCGAGACCCGACGCATCCGTCGTCAGAACGTCGCACCGGCCGCTGTCATAGGCCGAATTCACGTCGGACTGGGACTCGATGACGACCGGATTGTATTCCATGTTGTTGGTCCGGAAAAAGTCGGCGAGATTGAGCTCGGTCGTCGTACCGCTCTGCACGCAGACGGTCGCGCCGGACAGTTCCAGAGCCGAATTCACGTTGAGTTCATTCTTCACCATGAACCCTTGGCCGTCATAATAGTTGACGCCGGCGAAGGTGAGGCCGAGCGTCGTATCACGGTCCATGGTCCAAGTCGTATTGCGGGCGAGAACATCGACTTCGCTGTTCTGGAGAGCAGGAAAGCGCTGCACCGCCGACAGCGGCGAATACTGAACCTTACTGGGATCGCCGAACACAGCTGCGGCGATTGCCTTACAGTAGTCGACGTCGAGACCTTGCCATTCGCCCTGGTCGTTCTGCGAGGCAAAACCTGGAAGACCAGTATTGACGCCACACTTAAGAGCACCGCGATCCTTCACCGTCTGGAGAGTCTGCGCCGACGCGCCGCCGGCGGCCAGTCCCGCGATCGAGAGTCCGAGCACTGCGGTCAGAAGCTTCAATTTCATCAGGATACCTTCCAGGTTGAGTTTTGGGTATGACTTTGTTGGCGTACGAAGTACCGTATCCCAGGCGGCGCCTGACGCAGCCGGGAACAAAGCCCTCATATTGCAGGGTAATCACATGTGATAAAAATCCGCAGGTCAAGCAGCGAGCGCCTCTTTCTCGTCACTTTCCCCACTCGCCGATCGATCGCTTCGAGAACAATCAGAGAGTAGAATAATTGAGTAGTGAAGATTCGCCGCCGCCTCGACCACAGGCCGGTCCTAACACTCGCCTGGCCCATGGTCCCTACGATCCTCAGTCCCAGCACGGATTCGTCAACCCCCCAGTTGTTCACGGCTCGACCGTCCTTTTCACATCCACCGAGGCGCTCAAGAACAGGACACGCGCAACCTTCAGCTACGGGCTCTCGGGCACGCCGACCACCAAAGCTCTGGAAGACGCACTGAATGAATTGGAAGGGTCGGCCGGGACGATCCTTTTACCATCCGGTCTGGCCGCCGTCAGCATCCCGCTATTGGCTTTCCTATCCGCCGGAGACCACTGTCTCGTGGTCGATTCGGTATATACGCCGACGCGTCGCTTCTGCGACGGGACACTGACTCGCCTGGGCGTGGCCGTCGAGTACTACGATCCGGACATTGGCGGCGGCATCGCCGGGCTGATGCGACCGGAAACCAAGGTTGTCTTCCTCGAGGCGCCGGGATCGAATACGTTCGAGATCATGGACGTGCGGGCCGTCTGCGATGCGGCCCATGCCGGCGGGGCCGTCACCATGATGGACAACACCTGGGCGACTCCTCTCTTCTTCAAACCGCTTGATCACGGGGTCGATCTTTCGATTCACGCCCTGACGAAATATCCGGGCGGTCATTCCGACGTGATGATGGGCAGCGTATCCGCGACCGCGGCGACCTATGGTCGGCTCCGCGACACGCAGATGCAGATCGGTGTCAACGTAGCGCCTGACGACGTCTACCTCGTCCTGCGCGGCCTGAAGACCATGGGCATCCGGCTCGAACGCCATCAGGCTTCGGCGCTGGCCTTGGCCGAATGGCTGGAAAGCCGGGATGACGTGGCAAAGGTGCTCCATCCCGCCCTTCCCTCCTTTCCCGATCATGCGTTGTGGCGGCGTCAGTTCAGCGGCGCCAGCGGTCTGTTCGCTTTCGCATTGACGGGCGATGCGAGGCGTGCGGCGGCGTTCCTGGACGCGCTGCGGCTGTTCGGCCTCGGCTATTCCTGGGGCGGGCATGAGAGCCTCGCGGTTCCCATCGACCTCAGCGATCGCACGATCGCCAAGGGTCCGGGCGTCGGCGCGCTCATTCGACTACAAGTGGGATTGGAGGAGGTCGCAGATCTCAAGGCCGACCTGGAAACCGGGTTTGCGGCCGCCAATACGCTGTAAGGTGCGACTCGCGAAGTGCTGGCGAGTGACGATCCGAGTAGGGCCGCACCACATTTCGACGGGCCGAGAGTGTGATGCATGTCTCCGGGTGAGGCCTCAGATAAAAAGGATGATGGCGACCTTGCGATCGTGCCGTGGGAGGTTTTCCGCAAGCCGTTATCGAAGGCGTTGAAGCGCTCGGATGGGGCGAAGGGCGGCAGACGGCCCTACGACGCCGTGATGATGTTCAAGGTCCTGATTCTGCAGGCGCTCTACAATCTTTGCGACGATCAAACGGAATTCCAGATCCAGGACCGGCTGTCCTTCATGCGCTTTCTCGGTCTCGGGATTGCCGAGAAAGTGCCGGACGCCCAGACGATCTGGCTGTTCCGCGAGCATCTGGCCGAGGCCGGCGCGATCCGGAACCTGTTCGCCCGTTTCGACAAGCACCTGACCAAGACCGGTTACCTGGCGATGGGCGGACAAATTGTGGACGCGACCGTCGTCGCGGCGCCGAAGCAGCGCAATACCGAGGACGAGAAGACCGCGATCAAGGCCGGCGAGATCCCCGAGGCCAGGAAGGATCATCCGGCCAAGCTTCGCCAGAAGGATCGCGATGCCCGCTGGACGGTGAAGTTTTCGAAGGCCAATCCGGCGGCAGAGGGAAAGCCTCAGCACATCGACATTGCGGTGCCGGCCTTCGGTTACAAGGACCACGTCTCGATCGACCGCCGCTTCGGCTTCATCCGTGGTTGGTCGGCGACGAGCGCGTCAGCCTATGACGGGGCGCAGCTCTGCAACGTCCTCGATCGGTCGAACACCGGTTCGACGGTCTGGGCCGGTGGGACAGGCACGTGACTGTCGAACGCCTACCGGTCGGCCAAGAATGGCGACGTCTCGGACATCCACCGCAAGAAGCCGAAGGGGCGGCCGATGAGCGAGCGGATATCGCGGACCAATGGCCGGCGCTCGACGATCCGCTCGAAGGTCGAGCACGTCTTCGCCCGTCAGAAAGGGCCGATGCGCTTCTTCATCCGCACCATCGGCATCGTGCGCGCGCAGGTGAAGGCTTGTGCTCGGGCTTGACCCGAGTATGGGCATGGCGAACCTTGCCTACAATCTCACGCGTCTCGTCTGGCATCAGGGGCGAGGTGTGCCCGCATGACGTCAAAATCGTCACCAAGGACGCTATCCGGCGTCTCCTGAAGCCGGAAACGAATGAATCATCGGCTCGCACCATCGGCGAGGCTGCGTCAACGCTAGCGAAGCTCAACTCTTCGGTAGTTCGAGATGTCCAGTTGGAGTTCTCGACAGTGAACGCCGACTACCTGATTGGCAGACGAATCTGTGAAATATCGAACTTCTGACTGGGCGTCGCCTATCTCGCAACTACGGTTGTCTTGATTGCCGCCATAGTCGCCATCGTTTTATTCACCAAGACGCAGGCGCGATCGGACCATGAGGATTGATCGGCGGATTTCTTGTCATCCTCGGCACTGCTCTTCTTGCCATCCTCGGCACTACTCGGTGAGGCGAACCCGTAATTCGCCGCGACCTCTGGCATGGCCTGTGCTCCACCTCCCTGGGGCAGATATTCCGACTTGCTCACAGCGTCCTTGAGTCTAGCATCGGAAGGGTCAGCACGGTCCTCGAACACCGTCTGATATGGCAGATACGGCGCCGACGAGGGAGTTCGGCGGTCCCAACATGTACCGAACCGTCAGAGGCGATATTCGGAGAAGCAATCCCGTGCTGAATTCACCACAGGAGTTGATAGGAATTCTCTCGGACAGAATCCGGCCGGGAGTGTGAGAAAAAGATCGGTCGCGGCGGTCGTTCCGCCGACGAGACGGCCTTCGGAATGAATTACGCCCATTCATCAACGAGAAATTCGACGTTCGCACCCGACCAGCCGTTGGCAAAAGTCCGGTCGTGTCCGGCGTGGTGGTGTAGCTGAGTGGTCATCGAGGGTTCCGCGGTAGCGTCGAGTTGCTGACCACAACCGAGCCGATGGAAGAGCCCGATGCCCAAACCCATGATGGACCTGCGCAAGCAGGTCGAGAAGAGGGCCGACGCCGCCATTCCGCGCGACATGGTCGGCTTTATCGCCGAACGGCTGATGGAACTGGAGGTCGGCGTTGACCGCCTGCGGTTATGCGAGAAGAACGTCGAGCGCCTGGCCCAGCGCAACGGCTACCGCAACCGCGGTTGGCAGACCCGCGCCGGCAGCGTCGAACTGAGCATCCCGAAGCTGCGGACCGGTTCCTATTTCCCGTCTTTCCTTGAGCCCCGACGGGCCGTCGAGAGGCGCTCGCGGCCGTCATTCAAGAGGCCTGCCTGCATGGTGTATCGACGCGCTCCATGAATGATCTTGTCCAACCATTGGCACCGGTGTCAATCTCAGCCAGGTGTCGCGGCTTTGCAAGAACATCGACGAGCGGGTCGATGTCTTCCTCACCTGGCCGATCGAGGGTGAATGGGTCTATCTGTGGATCGACGCCGCCTACCTGAAAGTGCGCCAGGGCGGGCATCGTCTCGGTCGCGATTACCATCACCGTCGGGTTCAATCGCGACGGCCGCCGCGAAGTGCTCGGCATGGCCATCGGCCCTTCCCAAGCCGAGCCGTTCTGGACGCTGGAACCTGTGAAGGCGCTTGTCATTTAGTTCGCAAGACGAGCGTCGGATCGCGGGGGACGTTTCCGGCTCGGACCGCAATCGGGCTGTTGCTTTGCCCTGTTCGGCCTCCATGACCGCTCCAGACATGAGGACAATCCGATGATCACCCGCCGTTTCCTGCTTGCCGGAGCTGGGCTTGCCGGCGCCGCGGCGATCGCCGCGCCGGCTGTTCTGAGGTCGCCCAAACACGCCATGGCGACCGAACCTCAGCCGCTGCGCGTTCCTCCGCTCATCGACGCGCGCCAGCAGGACCAGTCGATCGCGCTGAACGTGGAAGCCGGGCAGACGGAGTTCTTCCCCGGTCGGGCGAGCGAGACCCTCGGTTACAATGGAAGCTATCTCGGCCCGACGCTGCGTCTTCATCGCGGTGACGACGTCGCCATGGCCGTGACGAACACCTTGAACGAAGATACCACACTCCACTGGCACGGGCTGGTCGTTCCAGGCGAGATCGACGGCAGCCCGCACCAGACGATCGGTCCGCGGAAGATCTGGAGTCCCGTGCTCCCGATCCGCCAGCCCGCCGCCACGCTATGGTATCATTCGCACGCGCTGCACCGCACCGCCGATCAGGTTTATGCGGGCCTCGCCGGCTTCCTGCTCATCGCCGACGAGGAGGAGCAAGCGCTCGGCCTGCCGTCCGACTATGGTGTGGATGATCTGCCGATCGTGGTTCAGGACCGGCAGTTTGAGAACGGCCAGTTGGTGATGCCCGACGGCATGATGGCGCTCATGCAGGGTCGCCGCGGCGACACGTTGCTGGCCAACGGGACGGTCAATCCATTCGCCCGGGTCGGAGCCGGCCTCATCCGGCTGAGGCTCCTGAACGGCGCCAACGCCCGTATCTTTCATTTTTCCTTCGATGATGACCGCTTCTTCCACTGGATCGCGAGCGACGGTGGACTGCTTGAACAGCCGGTCCCGCTGCGCTCGCTATCGCTCGCGCCCGGCCAGCGGGGCGAAATCTTGGTGGATTTCTCTGATCGTCGGGCAGTCACCCTGCAGACCGCGCCCGATACCAACGCCCCGATGATGATGGGAATGATGCAGCGCTTCGGCAATGCGACCGCCAACCTGCTGGGCACCGAGAAGCAGCCTGTCATCCACTTTCAGGTCGAAGGTGGCGGCCGCAACGCCGCCGTTCCCGACCGCCTAGCGTCGATGGAGCATTTGTCGCGCCAGGACGCGGTACGCGAGCGGCGGATGTCGTTGACGATGGGCATGGGCGGCATGATGGGTGGAGGCGGATCAGGCGGCATGATGGGCGGCGGCGGACCACGCGGCATGATGGGCGGTGGCGGACCACGCAGCATGATGGGCGCATTCGGAATCAATAACCGCCCCTTCGATATAGAGCGGATCAACGAGCAGGTGCGGCTGGGCGACGTCGAGATATGGGAAGTCGCCGGCGAGATGATGGCACATCCGTTCCACATGCACGGCGTCCAGTTCGAGGTGCTGAGCCGCAACGGGCGCGCGCCAGAGGCAGCCGATCAGGGGCTGCGCGACACCATCTTGGTCCGCGAACCGATCGAGCTCATCGTCCGCTTCACGCAGCCGGGCACACAAGCTCCCTTCATGTATCACTGCCACATTCTGGAGCACGAGGACAACGGCATGATGGGCCAGTTCCGGGTCCAGTGAACCGCAGCGAGAACAACAGCCACGGCTCGGCATTGCCTGGCCATACAGCTCGCCCGTGCCAACTTCGAAGCGACCGTGACGTGCGTCGA
>NZ_JADDXW010000003.1 GCF_017183135.1 Aurantimonas marina
ACGCCGCCTGGCGGTTCTTCGCCTGTTCCTGGTCGATCCGCGACGCCTCGGCCTCGCTCTCCAGACGCTCGCGCTCGATCATGGCGTGGCGCAGATGTTCCACCGAGGTCGCCATCTGGCCGATTTCGTCCTCCCGATCGAGCCCGACAACCACCAGATCGGTGCGGCCATCCGCCACCGCAGCGATCGTGCGGGTCAGCTCTTTCAGCGGCGCGAACAGGCGTCCCGATATCCACAACACGAACAATCCGATGATGATCGCCGCGCCCAGCGAAATCGCCGCGATGTCGTACTGCAGTGAATCGATGGACGCGAAGAATTCCGCTTCGGGAATGCCGACATAGAGAATCCCGATGGTCTTGCCGGAGGCATCCTTGATCGGATCGTAAGCCGTGAAGAACGGCGTTCCGAGGATGTCGGCCCTGCCACGATAAGGCCGGCCATCCACGAAGAGGGCGTCATAGACCGGACCGCGCGCCAGCACCGTTCCGACCGCGCGGCTGCCGTCGGCCTTCTTGACGTTGGTGGTCACCCGCTTGTCGCCCATGAAGACCGTTGCCGTACCGCCGACCAGCGACTTGATCTCATCGACCGGCTCGGAAAAGTCGTTCAGTTGCTGTTGCCCAACGTAAAAGCTGTCACCGTCCCGCCGGAACGAATTGCCATAGGTTCCGAGAACCTCCCACGCCACCCGCATGTTGCTTTCCTGGCGTTCCGCCGCCTGTCTGGTGGCGTCCGTACGCAGAACAATGACGTTGGCGACGCCGAACAGTATCGTGAGCATGGCGAGGCTCGCCACGACCATGATGGAGACTTTGGCTGGCAAGGAGAGTCTACGAAGCATGATGCCGATCCTCGGGCGGGAGAGCAGGCGTATTCTGGCGAATACGAATGATGGGTCAGGTGTCGGTCTCGATATCCATCGAATCAGTTCTAATACGTTGATATTAAACCGATATCATTATATTAGAATCTGATCATAAAACGGTAAAACTTAAAACTTTACTTCCACATGACCAACGTTTGATAAGCCAGACAACGGATTTTTTCGCACCCCCGCGCGCCGGTCAGACGGCACCAAATCCGCCCGGCGTCGGCGTCGTGACGATCACCGCCTCGCCGGCTTCGAGCACGGTCTGATCGCAGCCATCCAACACCTCGATCAGGCCGCCGTTCCGCCGCACCTCGGTGCGGCCCATCTCGCCGTCGCCGCCGCCGGCGATGCCCTTCGGCGGCTGGGTCCGGTGCGAGGAGAGAATCGCGCAGTCCATCGTCTGAAGGAAGCGGATGGTGCGCTTCGTCCCGTCACCACCCGCATTCTTTCCGGTGCCGCCGGAGCCACGACGGATGTGGAAATCCTCCAGCACGACCGGATAGCGCATTTCGAGGATTTCCGGGTCGGTCAGCCGGGAATTGGTCATGTGGACATGGACGCCGGCGGTGCCGTCGAAGCTGCGCCCATCATTCATGCGGCCGGCCGGCGAGCCCGAGCAGATCGTCTCGTAATACTGATAGCGGTCGTCGCCGAAGGTGAGGTTGTTCATCGTGCCTTCCGAGTTCGACAGCGCCCCGAACGCGCCGAACAGGGCGTTGGTGACATGCTGCGAGGTCTCGACATTGCCGGCGACGACCGCCGCCGGATAGCTGGGTTTGAGCATCGAGCCGTCCGGCACGATGATCTTCACGGGCCTGAGGCAACCGGCATTCATCGGGATCGGCTTTTCCACCATGACCCGGAAGACATAGAGCACGGCGGCGCGGGTCACCGGCTCCGGCGCGTTGAAATTGTTGGCCATCATGTCGGACGTACCAGTGAAGTCGACTGTCGCCTCGCGCGCGGCCTTGTCCACGCTGATCCTCACCTTGATCACCTGGCCGGAATCGGTCGGGTATTCGTAGGAACAGTCGTCGAGCCCGTCGATCATCTGGCGCACGGCTTCCGCCGCATTGTCCTGAACGAAGCCCATATAGGCCCGCGCGGTATCGAGGCCGAAGGTCTCGACCATCCTGCGCAATTCGGCGACGCCTTTCTCGTTGGCAGCGATCTGCGCCTTGAGATCGGCGACATTGTGGTCGGGGTTGCGGGCCGGATAAGGATGGTCGCTCAGCACCCGGCGCAGTTCGTCCTCCTGAAACGTCCCGCCGTCGACGAGCTTCAGATTGTCGATGAGGATGCCTTCCTCATCGACCTTCGTCGCCCGCGGCGTCATCGATCCCGGCGCGATGCCGCCGACATCGGCGTGGTGGCCACGCGAGGCGACGTAGAACAGGATTTTTCCTGGCCTCCCGCTCGCGCCTCCGGCGCTCGACGCCTGGTTCTTCTCGTTCCCGCTCATGCCTGCGGCACGCGACGCCTCTTGCTTCTTTTGGCTCCCCCTCGTGCCTTCGGCACTCGACGCCTCTTGCTCGAACACCGGCGTGACTACCGTAATGTCCGGCAGATGCGTCCCCCCATTGTAAGGCGCGTTCAGGGCGAAAACGTCGCCGGGACGGATCGCGCCCTCGTTCTGGGCGATGATCGTGCCGACCGAGCGATCCATGGAGCCGAGATGCACCGGCATATGCGGGGCGTTGGCGACCAGCGCCCCAGTGGCATCGAACACCGCGCAGGAGAAGTCGAGCCGCTCCTTGATGTTCACCGACGAGGCGGTGTTCTGCAGCGTCACGCCCATCTGTTCGGCGATCGACATGAAGAGGTTGTTGAACACCTCGAGCAGCACCGGATCGGCGCCCTCCCCGGTCTCGCCGGTGCCGAGGGCGGCGTGGCGCGGCTTCCTCTCGATCCGGGTCAGCATGACGTCGTTCCGCGTGGTGATCTCGGCTGACCAGCCGGGCTCGACGACGACGGTCTGATTCGGCTCGACGATCAGCGCCGGCCCCTTGATCCGCGCGCCCGGCGCCAGATTCTCGCGGCGATAAAGACCAACCTCGCGCTCGGCGCCGCCGGTGAAGAACCGGCCGGTCTCGCCAGGTTCGGCGTCGTAGCGCTCGGTCGTTCCGGCATCCCCGTTGCCCGTGCCGTCACGATGTTCCGCCCCCTCGACCGAGACGTTCTCGACGACGATCGGCCGCTCGTCATAGACGAAGCCGAACTGCGCCTTATGCGCCACCTCGAAGCCGGCTCTGGCGGCGGCGAGATCGCCGTCATAGGCAACGGGAAGCGTCGTATCGGTTCCGTCGTAACGCAGTTGCAGGAGGACCGTGCGGTCGATGGCGTCTGGCGCGACTCCCTGCGCGCCGAGTTCGGCCACGACCTGCGCCGACAGTTCTTCCACCAGCCCATCGATCTCGGCTTTCGCGGCGGCTTCGAGCGGCGCGACCAGCGCGCGGCTCCGCGAAGAGAACAGCGACGACAGGCCGATGCCATAGGCCGACAGAAGGCCGGACATCGGATGGATGAGCACCTTTTCCATCGCCAACGCATCGGCGACGAGACAGGCATGCTGGCCGCCGGCGCCGCCGAAGGAATTCAACAGATAGCGCGAGACATCGTAGCCGCGCTGAACCGAGATTTTCTTGATGGCGTTGGCCATGTTCTCGACCGCGATGGTCAGGAATCCTTCCGCCACTTGCCTTGCGTCACGCCCGTCGCCGACCTCGGCGGCAAGCGCCTCGAATTTCTCCGCGACAATGCCGGCGTCGAGGCGCTGGTCCTGGCCGGGTCCGAACACGGCCGGAAACAGCTCCGGCTTGAGTTTGCCGAGCATGACATTGGCGTCGGTGACGGTGAGCGGCCCGCCCTTGCCATAGGCGGCGGGGCCGGGATTGGCGCCGGCCGAGTCCGGCCCGACCTGAAAGCGTCCCTGGTCGAGATGAAGGATCGAGCCGCCGCCCGCCGCCACCGTGTGGATGCGCATCATCGGCGCGCGGATGCGCACGCCGGCGACCTCCGAATCCAGCGCCCGTTCGTAGGACCCGGCATAGTGGGTGACGTCGGTCGACGTGCCCCCCATGTCAAAGCCGATGACCGCCTCGTGGCCGGCAAGCTTCGCCGTTTCGGCCATGCCGACGACTCCGCCGGCGGGACCGGACAGGATCGCGTCCTTGCCCTGGAAGAGATCGGCGGCGGTCAGCCCGCCCGACGACATCATGAATTGCAGCGACGGGGCGCTCGCGTCGTCCGCGTCGGCGCCGAGCGCCTTGGCGACGCGCGAGACGTAGCGCGACAGGATCGGCGTCAGATAGGCGTCGACCACCGTCGTGTCGCCGCGCCCGACGATCTTGACCAGCGGCGAGACCTCGTGGCTGACGGAGATCTGCGAAAAGCCCGCCGCTTCGGCCAATTGTTTCGCCCGCCGCTCGTGATCGGGATAGTGCCAGGAGTGCATGAAAACGATGGCGACGGCCTCGATACCGTCGGCCCGCGCGCCGTCGAGCGCGACGCGCACCGCCGCCTCGTCCAGCTCACGCTCGACCGTGCCGTCGGCGAGCACCCGCTCCGGGGCTTCCGCCACCCGCTCATAGATCTGTTCGGGCAGGATGATCTCCTTGGCGAAGATGTCCGGCCGCGCCTGGTAGGCGATCCTGAGAGCGTCGCGAAAGCCCTCGGTGATCAACAGCAGCGTGCGGTCGCCCTTGCGCTCGAGCAGCGCGTTGGTCGCAACGGTCGTGCCCATGCGCACCGTGCCGACCCGGTTCGAGGACATGGCTTCACCCGCGTCGAGACCGAGCAAATTACGGATGCCTTCCAGTGCGGCGTCGTCATAGACGCCGGGATTGTCGGAGAGGAGCTTCTTCGGGTGCAGCCGTCCCTGCGGATCACGGCCGATCACGTCGGTAAAGGTGCCGCCGCGGTCAATCCAGAAGTCCCATTTGCCGTCCGGTGCTGCCTGCATTTTCGGCACTCCGCTCATGATCTTATCAATATCGATAATTTATCGGCATATTATCAGTGTGTTTGACGCAACGCAATTTTCGTGGAACTCTTCGACCGAGCAACTGGGATGAGGAGACCCCGATGAAACACCTGCCGAACGCCGTTTTCTTCGCCGCCACGCTGGCAGTGCCCGCTTCCGCATTGGCCCAGACGGCCTGGGACATGCCGACTCCCTATGCCGAGGGGAACTTTCACGAGCAGAACATCGCCGCCTTCATCGCCGACGTGAACGAAAAGGCCGGCGAGGCGGTGGCGATCACGCTGCATCCGAACCAGTCGCTGATCAAGCATCCGGACATCAAGAACTCCGTCCGCGACGGCATCGTGCCGATCGGCGAGGTTCTCGTTTCGCGGCTGGAAAACGAGAACGCCATCTATGGCGCCGATGCCGTACCCTTTCTGGCGACGAGCTACGAGGACGCCAAGCGCCTCTACGATGCCCAGAGGCCGATGATGGAGAAAGCGCTCGCCAAGGAAGGTCTGAAGCTCTTGTTCTCCGTGCCCTGGCCGCCGCAGGGCCTCTACACCAAGGAAGAGGTGAACTCGGTCGCCGACCTCAGCGGCAAGACGTTCCGCGCCTACAACAAGTCGACCGAGGAGATCGCCAAGGGCGCCGGCATGGTGCCGACCCAGATCGAGGTCTCGGACATTCCCACCGCCTTTTCCACCGGCCGGGTCGAGGCGATGATGACCTCGCCCTCCACCGGCGTGGATTCCAAGGCCTGGGACTTCCTGTCGAACTATTACACCCTCAACGCCTGGGTGCCGCGCAACATGGTGATCGTCAATCAGGCCGCCTTCGACGCGCTGCCCGCCGAGGCGCAGACCGCGATCACCGAGGCCGCCGCAGCCGCTGAGACGCGCGGCTGGGAGGCGTCCGAGCAGGAGACCGAAACCGCGACGAAGACGCTGAAGGACAACGGCATCGCCGTGTCGGAGCCCTCGGAGGAGCTGAACAGCGGCTTCAAGGAGATCGGCAAGACCATGACCGAGGCTTGGAAAACGAGTGCCGGCGCTGAGGGCGAAGAGCTGCTGAACGCCTATCAGCAGTAGGAAACCGGAGCCTTTACGGGCGGTTGCCAAGGCAACCGCCCGTCCCGATTCCCGCCTTCCGCAAAGCCCTTCCGAGGATCGTCGATGCGCCGGACCCTCGATACGCTCTACACACTGGCCGGCGCCCTCGCCGCGCTCTGCCTCGTCGCGATCGCGGTTCTCGTCGCGCTGCAGATCGGCGCCCGCCTCCTCGACTATGCTCTCGTTGCCACCGGCCTCGCCCCGACGCGCTTCATCGTGCCGTCGCTGGCCGAGATCGCCGGGTTCCTTCTGGCCGGGGCGACCTTCCTCGCCCTGGCCGACACGCTGGCGAAGAACGTCCACATCCGGGTCGACCTCGTCACCGCCCGGCTGCCGGATCGCCCGCGCCAGATCGTCGATGGCGTCGTCGCGCTCATCGGCGCCGGCATCGCCGGCTTCGGCACCTATGCGACCGGCGCCCTCGCCCTGAAGAGCCTTGAGTTCGGCGATGTCTCCTACGGCATGATCGCGGTGCCGCTGGCTCTGCCGCAGGCCGTGCTCGCCCTCGGCCTTGCCGTCTTCACCATCGCGCTGATCGACGAGGCGGCGCTGGCCTTTGCCGGGCAAGACCGCATCGCCGGCACCGGGGGCGGGCTCTGATGGATCTCTTCGAAGTCTCGATCCTGCTGCTTGTGGTTCTCTTCGGGGCGCTCGCCTCGGGTCTGTGGGTGGCGCTGGCGCTGGTTCTTACCGCCCTTGCCGCGCTGATGACCCGGCCGGTCCTGCCCGACGCGCAGATTCTCGCCACCTCAATCTGGTCGGCCTCGATCTCCTGGGATCTGACCGCCCTGCCGATGTTCATCTGGATGGGCGAGATCCTGTTTCGGTCGAAGCTGTCGGAGGACATGTTCGCCGGGCTCGCGCCGCTGATGCGCCGATTGCCCGGCCGGCTGATCCACGTCAACGTCGTCGGCTGCGCGATCTTCGCCGCCGTCTCCGGCTCCTCCGCCGCGACGACCCAGACGATCGGCAAGATCTCCCTGCCCGAACTGAAGAGCCGCGGCTATGACGAAAAGATCGCCGTCGGCTCGCTGGCCGGCGCCGGTACGCTGGGCCTGCTGATCCCGCCCTCGATCATCCTCATCGTCTATGGCGCGGCGGTGGAGGAATCGATCGCCCGGCTGTTCATCGCCGGCATCGTGCCGGGCATCATCCTCGGGCTGATGTTCATGGGCTATGTCGCGCTGGCCGCGACGCTGAAACCCTCGCTGATGCCGCAAAACGCCGATGTCATCGTCACCGAAAGCGCCTTTCGCTCGTTCCGCCGCATCCTGCCGACAATCCTGCTGATCGCCGGGGTCATCGGCTCGATCTATGGCGGCATCGCCTCGCCGACCGAGGCCGCCGTCATCGGCGTCGTGCTGGCGCTGGTCATCACGGCGGCGCAAGGGGCGCTCGACTGGCCGACATTCCGCGACGGGCTGATGGCGGCGACGCGGGTCTCGGCGATGATCGCCTTCATCCTCGCCGGGGCCGCCGTCGTCACCACCGCCATGGGCTTCACCGGCCTGCCGCGCGAACTCGCCAGCTGGATCGGCTCGCTGGAACTGTCGCCCTTTGCGCTGCTTGCCGCGCTGACGCTGTTCTTCATGGTGCTCGGCTGCTTTCTCGACGGCATTTCGATGGTGGTGCTGACCACCTCGGTGATCATGCCGCTGGTCACCCAGGCCGGCTTCGACCTCGTCTGGTTCGGCATCTATCTCGTCATCGTCGTCGAAATGGCGCAGATCACCCCACCGGTCGGCTTCAACCTCTTCGTCATCCAGGGCTTGACCGGCCAGAACATCTTCAAGATCGCCGCCGCGACGGCCCCCTTCTTCGGGCTGCTGGCCCTGATGGTCGTGCTGCTGGCGCTGTTTCCCGATCTCGCCCTGTTCCTGCCGCGCACGATGTTTTCGGGAGGCTGACAATGGCGACGGACGACCCGACAGCACCCGCGACCGCCGCAGACGGCATCGGCCCGATCGTCTCCTCGGCGCATCTGGCCGACGGCGCGCTGCCGGCGCTGTCGGAGGTCGAGTTCGGCCTGCATCTTGTCAGCCACGCCTTCGATCGCTGGGTGGTCCGCTGCATGACGGCGGCGGGCGAACCCGGCCTGACCGCCACCGAGGTCAATGTCCTGCACTCGGTCACCCATCGCGGCAGGGCCAAGCGCCTCGCCGATATCTGCCTCGTCCTCGGCATCGAGGACACGCATCTGGCCACCTATGCGATCAGGAAGCTCGAGGCCCGTGGCCTCGTCTCGCGCGAAAAATCCGGCAAGGAGCGGCTGATTTCGGTGACACCACGGGGCGAAGCGGCGTGCTTGCGCTATCGCGAGCTGCGCGAGCGCATCCTCGTCGCCGGCGCCCGGGAGCTGGGCATCTCGCCCGAGGCGATGTCGAGCGTCGCGCGGCTGATGCGGGTGCTGTCGGGGCATTACGACCAGGCGGCGCGCACGGCCGCAAGCTTGTGAGGGGGGTGCGCGCCGTCCGACGGCGCGGACGAACTTGATCCGTAAGATTTTTTGTAAGACGATCCCTGCAAGATGAGTGACAGCGAACCCGACACGCCCTTGGTCAGACGCTTCCTGACGGACCCGAACCGCCCGAGGGGCCGCTTTCGCGACACCCCGGAAAACGAGATCGACACGAGCGACATTCCCGAACTGGACGCCGCCTTCTGGGAGCACGCCCGGATCGTCGAGCCGCGCAGCCGCCCGACCGTGACCATGCGCGTCTCGCCGGAGGTGAAGGCGTATTTTCAGGCGCAGGACCCGAAGGGCTACACCACCCGCATGGCCGCGATCCTCGAAGCTTATGTGAAGTCGCGGTCAGTAGCGTAGATTCTCGGCTGCAGCACCGCAGAGTTGGGTTACATGCTCACAAAGAGCTATTGTGAAGCGGATTTTCCGATCATTCTTCTTGCTTCTGAGATCGATATTATCCTTATGCGGGATCCTTCAGCGATCATCTCCTCCGCGCGGCGAAAGTTTGCGCTCTTCCTTATCCCGACGTCGAAAGGCTGCTCGGCCACGATAACCAGAAGCGTAGTTGACGCGCCGACCGCTGCCATGATTTTAGCGCCGGCTGCGGCTAACTCATGCGCTATCCGATCGTCATCGGACGTGCCCATTAGCGCGATGCGGTGGCCGCGAAGCGGCCCCGACGGCGCGGCTTTCGGACGCTCGGCGGTCTTTCGCGGGATCGAAGCTTGAGTTGGAGGCTCAGCCCCAACGCCTAAATCGATCCATCCATGATTTGGGATCGCTAGACGTACGCCGAAGTGCCCCTCATCATACTGATTGGTGCGCCAGCCGCCGCGGACGCGCGCTCGGCAAACGGCTGCGGTTAGACCGACATCACGCATTTGTTCGCCAACGCGTTCCGCCTGATCACGAGGAAGGTAGCCGACCTTACGTCCGTGAAGTTTCACCATAACCGCGTTGGGGTCGTGAAGGTTGGAAGGTTCACGCTCAATTGACGCCTCATACTCTCCTTCGTGACCGTGGCGAGTATGCGCACCGCAGATCGCGACTAAGACGTCTTGATAATTGCTCTCACCCACAACCTCCATCGGGAACGAGCCTTCACGCCATTGGATTCCCGGCTGCTGCCTTGGTTGTGCCGCTACGGGGGGTCTCTTACCAGATTGCGGCTGGGTCACAGTCTTCGATTTAGGCTTGCGGAACAAGAACGAGAATATACCCATCGTTTCCTCCCTAATGCGTCAACTTTGAAGATGACTCCTGCGCAAATGTCCATCCGTTCCTGATTCATTCGATAACTGCCTCCCTACTCTGCCGCCGCCTCGACCCCGCCCTCATAGGCCGCCCGGACCGCCGCCCCCGGCGATGGGTCGCCAGCGCCTAGGAGTTGAGCGCACGCGTGGCACCACCCAATAGGGGCCAATATCCGTGCGCGCGTATCCCACGCAAGGTCGTGGGATACGCCGCGAGACCGCCAAGCCCACCGCTCACAAATGCGGCAGAACGTGCCACGCGATAGATCGCGTCCGGGCTCGCGCGCTTCACGCCGTCACCGCGCCACAGTAGAAGGCCGCCATGGACTACGATGCGATCATCCTCGGCGCGGGCGGCGCGGGTCTCATGGCCGCGGCGACGGCGGGCGGCGGCAATGTCAGCCGGGCCGTTCATCCAATACGATCGCCCCGCGTCCCACTTGCCTGTCAGTGCGTACTCCCAGACCGCAGCCGCCGAAGAAGAATCCGGCCCAGCAACAGCGTGATCACGGCCGCGGTAAGGAAGGCGATAGAGTTTCCGAGCAGGCTCGCCAGCTGCGCGATCCTGCTGGAGAACGCATAACCGAGGCCGACATAGACCCCGACCCATATCGCCTCGCCGGTACTGTCCCACACCGTAAAGCGCATCCGGCCCATTCGGGTGGCTCCCGCCAGAAGATTGACATAGGGACCGAGCGGACTGAACAGCCAGGTGCTGAAAAAGACTCCGACGCCACCCCAACGATCGACGATTCGCCGGGCTCGCGCGAAGACCACAGCGCGATGCGGCTCGCGTTCGAGCCGAGCAGTCAACGCCTCGCCGCCAATTCGGCCGAGATGATATCCGGTCTGATCGCCGAGGACCGAGCCGGCGAGCGCGGCCGTCAGGACGTTGCTGGCGACAAGGTCGCCCGACGCCACGAAGGCCCCGCCGGCAAGCATGACGAAGGAGGTTGGGACCGGGAGACCGAGGCAGGAAAGGTAGGTTGCGAGCAGGATCAGGACGGTCCCATAGGCGGAGACGAGTCCGAAGGCGATCTCAGTCATCGCCCGTCTCTCGGTAGGCCGTGATGGCGGTACGCAGCGTTGCAGCAACCTGATCGACGCTCACCTCCTGCTCCACGGCGATTTCGGCGACGGTGAGCCTGCGCCCTTCTCCGGTTCGAAGGTCGAGAGCCTGCGCGAGCACTTGTGGCGGCACATCCCAGGAACGCGCAACGTAACGAACGGGCATCCAGCCTTCGATCGTTTGCTCGTGATGGGCGGGATCGGCCCAATAGACCGTGGAGACGACCGTGCGGACGAGGAAGAAGCCGGTAAGCGCCAGCCCGACGAGAAACCCGATCAGAAGCACACGGTGGGAGTGCCAAAGGCCCAGGATATTCATCCCCATCCCACCACCTCCGCGATCAGGTTTTCGGACCATTTATTTCGCTAGCAGCATCACGCCCGTTACGTGAGCAGGCCATCGCGCAAGGGTGGGGAAAATCCTTCTCCTCCTTTCTCGGCCTTTGCGTCGACGCGCCAAGGACGGAGATCGTGCCGCTCGAGCCGGGCGGTTATCGCCGCTCGCTGTCCGACTGGCCTTTCAAGGTGACGTACATCAGGACCAGATAGACAGCCGGCATGATCCCCAGGATCATGAACTCCAGGAAGCCTGCCGGTCTGCATTCCAGGCATGCGAACTGGTACGCCACATAGGCCACGGCGGCCAGTATGACCGCCAGGCCGATCCACCACGCTGTCATCGGGTGCCGGGATCTGGTCTGGTTCGCCATCTTCTGTCCTTCGCCAATGAAGTTATTCGCTTGTGACGCCGTCAAAATGTTCCCCGGAGGATTCGGCCTCGTCCTTCGTGGCATGCACGGTTCCATCACGGTGCTCCGGCGGTGCGTAGATGGTGTAGAGCTTCAGCGGATCTCCGCTCGTGTTCTTCACGTTGTGCCGCGCCCCTGCCGGAACGATCATGGCCATGTCGGCCCCGATTGCCTGCCGGTTCCCATCGATCAGGATCTCGCCCGACCCCGCTTCCACCCGAAAGAACTGGTCGCGGTCGTCATGAACCTCTTCACCGATTTCCTCGCCCGGCTGAATGGCCATCAGGACCAGTTGCATGCCCTTGGCCGTATAGAGAACCCGTCGGAAGTCGGTATTTTCCTCTGTCAACTTCTCGATTTCATCGATGAACCCCTTCATCTCACTCCCTCATGGCTACCGAAACCATTCTCGCTGCGATTGACATGATCGCGCGGAACGATGCTCCCGACATTGTTCTGGATCAAGGGAACTAAACCGAATCTCCGTGAAACGCTGCTTGCCGCGCCCCCTTCCCCCGCCCCCTGCCTGTGCCCTAAGAACGACCGGCACCGGCAATGGGGGAATGGCATGACGGCACAGACGATCGACGGCAAGGCGCGGGCGGCGCGAATCATCGACCAGGTCAAGCAGGCAACGGCCGCACTGACGACGGAGACCGGCATGGAACCAGGATTGGCGGTGGTGATCGTCGGCGAGGACCCGGCCAGCCAGGTCTATGTCGGTTCAAAGGCACGGACCGCCAAGGAATGCGGCTTCAAGTCGGTGAAGCATGTGCTGGGCGCCGAGACCACGGAAGCCGCGCTGCTCGGCAAGATCCGTGAGCTCAATGCCGATCCGACCATCCACGGCATTCTGGTGCAATTGCCGCTGCCCAAGCAGATCGACGAGGCCAAGGTGATCCAGGCGATCGCGCCGGACAAGGATGTCGACGGCTTCGGCCTCGTCAATGTCGGGCGCCTGTCGACCGGCGCCCTCGACACGGCCTTCGTGCCCTGCACGCCGGCCGGCTCGATGATCCTGATCCGCGACGTCCTCGGCGACGACCTCTCGGGCAAATCCGCCGTCGTCGTCGGCCGCTCCAACATCGTCGGCAAGCCGATGGCGCAGCTGCTGCTCGCCGCCAACGCCACGGTGACCATCGCCCATTCGCGCACCAAGGACCTTGCCGCCGTCTGCCGGGGCGCGGACATTCTGGTCGCGGCCGTCGGGCGCCCCGAGATGATCACCGGCGATTACGTGAAGGACGGCGCGGTCGTCATCGACGTCGGCATCAACCGGATCGCGGCCCCGGAAAAGGGCCTCGGCGAGGACGGCAAGCCGAAGACGCGCCTCGTCGGCGACGTCGCCTTTACGTCAGCCGCCGAAAAGGCCGCTGCGGTCACGCCCGTGCCGGGCGGTGTCGGGCCGATGACCATCGCCATGCTGATGGCCAACACGCTGACGGCGGCTTACCGGGCGGCGGGGCGGAAACCACCGGTGTTTTGAGGCGGCGGCGCATGTTCGAAGGCTTCCAGCTTGATCGTGCAGCCGTCTCGGACGGCGAAATCCGCTTCCGGCGCGGCGGCTCCGGACCGGCTGTGCTGCTGCTGCACGGCCACCCTCGCACCCACACCACCTGGCATCGCGTCGCGCCGCTGCTCGCGGCGGAGGGCTTTTCGGTGGTCTGCCCCGATCTGCCTGGGTTTGGGCAATCGTTCAAACCGGAAGACACCGCCGACCACCGCGGCTCGTCGAAACGGGCCAAGGCGCGAGCCATGGCCGAACTGATGGCCCTGCTCGGCCATTCGCGCTTTGCCGTCGCCGGCCACGATCGCGGTTCCTACACGGCCTTCCGCCTGGCGATGGATTTTCCTCAAGAGGTGCAGCGGCTGGTCGTAATGGACGGTGTTCCGATCATCGAGGCGTTGGAGCGTTGCGGCGAGACGTTCGCCAAAGCCTGGTGGCACTGGTTCTTCTTCGCGGTGCCCGAAAAGCCGGAACGGGCGATTCTCGCCGACCCGGCGGCATGGTACGGTGGCACCGCGAAGGCGATGGGCGCCGCAAACTTCGCCGATTTCCAGTCAGTCATCCATGATCCCACGACGGTGCATGGCATGATCGAGGACTATCGCGCCGGGCTGACCGTGGACCGCAAAGACGACGCGGCCGACCGCGCCGCCGGCCGGCGGATCGCCTGCCCGACGCTATGCCTCTGGTCGAGCCGCGACGATCTGGAAATGCTCTATGGCGATGTCCTGTCCGTATGGGAGCCGTGGACCACCGAACTGGGAGGCGGCCGAATCGCCAGCGGTCACCATATGGCCGAAGAAGCGCCGGAAGAGCTTGCGCGTCGGCTTACCCAATTTCTTCGACCGCTTCAGGCCTGACCGGCCATCCCTTTCCCGCAAACGGGAGAGGGATGGCGCTCGTCGCCTGTCGCCTACGCCGCGCCTTGGGGGGTCCCTGCCTCGGCCGTCTCGTCCGGCTTCGGCTGGCCCTGTTTCGGGCCGCCCTTGGCAACACCGACCATCGCCGGCCGCAGCACCCGGTCGCCGATCGCATAGCCCGCCTGCACCACCTGAACGACAGTGTTGTTGGGAACCTCGGGGTTCGGCACCTCGAACATCGCCTGATGGAAATGCGGATCGAAGCGCTGGCCTTCGGGGTCGAGCTTCTTCACGCCGTGCTTTTCGAGCGTGCCCAGCAGCCCGCGCTCGGTCACTTCGATGCCGTCGATCAGCGCGTTGAGGCCATCGTCGCCGTGCTCCTTGGCCTCGGCCGGCACCGCCTCGATAGCGCGGCGCAGATTGTCGGCGACCGACAGCATCTCGCGAGCGAAGCTGGTCACCGCGTAGGTGCGCGCGTCCTTGATCTCGCGCTCGGTTCGCCGGCGCAAATTTTCCATGTCGGCGGCGAGCCGCAGCAGGCGATCCTTGACGTCGGCATTCTCGGCCTCGAGCTCGGCGATGCGGGAAGCATCGGCGTCGGCCGCCGCGTCCGAATCGGCAAAGCCGCTTGCGGCATTGGCGGTGAACTCGGCATCGGCATTGGCGTTGGCGGCCGCGCGCTCGGTTTCCGCCATCGCCGCCCTGTTGGCCGCCGCCGCTTCCGCCGCCTCGCTGCGGTAGGCCCCCTGATTGCGCCTGTCTTTCTCGCTCGCCATCCGTCCTTCACCTCATCTCACCGACGCGCCGCAATGCGCTTTTCCTCGGCACGCCGGAAGGCGACCACGGATTGCGACGAAAATCATCTATCGTGGCCGCATATCGAATTGACGGGCGCAGAAATCAAGCCTCTCGCGCGGCCGAACCCTTGGCGAGCAACCGCGAGACGATGCGGGCGGTGTAGTCCACCATCGGCACGATACGCTTGTAGTTGAGCCGGGTCGGCCCGATGACTCCCACCGCGCCAATGACGTTTTCGGTGCCGCCCTTGTAGGGCGCGACGACCAGTGAGGAACCCGAAAGCGAGAACAGCTTGTTCTCCGAGCCGATGAAGATGCGCACGCCGTTGCCGGTCTCGGCAAGACCGAGCAGCTCGATGATGCCGCTCTTGGTCTCCAGATCGTCGAACAACAGGCGCAGGCGCTCCAGATCCTCGGCCGCCGTGACGTTTTCCAGAAGGTTGGCCCGGCCACGCACGATCAGCCGCGCCGGCTGGTCGGCGGAGGCGCCGGACCAGACGGCCAGCCCCTTGTCGACGAGCTCGCGGGACAGGACGTCGAGGGCGTTCGCCGTCTCGTCCTTCAGCCGGGCGATGCGTTCGCTGGCCTCGCCGAGCGTGCGCCCGACGACATGGGCGTTGAGGAAATTGCCGGCCTCGACAAGTTGCGAGGCGGTGATCCCGGCCGGAAGGTCGAGGATGCGGTTCTCGACCTCGCCACTGGCGCCGACCAGCACGGCCAACGCCTTGGTCGGCTCCAGCCGGATGAACTCGATATGCTTGAGCCGCAGATCGGATTTGGCGGTGAGCACGATGCCGGCGCCGCGCGACAGGCCGGACAACAGGTTGCTCGCCTCTGTCAGCAGCGAATCGAAGGGCCTGCCGTCACCCGACAGGCGCACCTTCTCCTCGATTTCCTCGCGCTCGGAGGTGCCGAGATCGCCGACCTCCAGAAAGGCGTCGACGAAGAAGCGCAGGCCGAGTTCGGTCGGCAACCGGCCGGCGCTGACATGCGGCGCGTAGATCAGGCCCAACGCTTCCAGATCGCTCATGACGTTGCGGATCGAGGCCGGCGACAACGCGTTGCTCAGGAGCTTCGACAGCATGCGTGAGCCGACCGGCTCGCCGATATCCAGATAGCTCTCGACGATCAACCTGAAGATATCGCGCGTCCGCTCGTCGAGACCCAATGGGGCCGCGGCGGCCAAGTCGCTGACGGGCAAGCGGAATTCGGTCATGATTGGGTGATCGGTTCAAACACGCCCAGACTATAGGTGTCCCAACCGGTGGAGCCAAGTCGCAACCCCGTTTACACGAGGAATCCAGGCTTGCCGCCCCACCGCGTGGCCGATACAAGCCCGGCACAACCCGTGGCGGTTATCCGCCTTCTTTCAAAGATTATATTCAGGACGGCATCATGCGCCCATCCAAACGCGCCGGCGACCAATTGAGGCCCGTCAGCCTCGAACGCGATTTTTCACGCCACGCGGAAGGCTCCTGTCTCGTCAAGTTCGGCGACACCCATGTGCTGTGTACCGCGAGCCTGGAAGAGCGGGTGCCCGGCTGGCTGAAGAACTCCGGCAAGGGCTGGGTGACGGCCGAATACGGGATGCTGCCGCGCGCCACCGGCGAGCGGATGCGCCGCGAGGCCGCCAGCGGCAAGCAGTCGGGCCGCACCCAGGAAATCCAGCGCCTGATCGGGCGCTCGCTGCGCGCCATCGTCGACCTGCAAGCGCTTGGCGAACGGTCCATCACCGTCGATTGCGACGTCATCCAGGCTGACGGCGGCACCCGCACCGCGGCGATCACCGGCGGCTTCGTCGCGCTCGCCGACTGTCTCGGCTGGATGGAGGCGCGCTCGATGGTCAAGCGCGACAAGGTGCTAACGGATCATGTCGCGGCGATCTCCTGCGGCATCTACAAGGGCACGCCGGTTCTCGACCTCGATTATCTGGAGGATTCGGCCGCCGAGACCGACGCCAATTTCGTCATGACCGGCACCGGCGGCATCGTCGAGATCCAGGGCACGGCCGAGGGCACGCCCTTTTCGGAGGCCGAGTTCATGGCCCTTCTGGGACTGGCCCGCAACGGCATCGGCGACCTCGTGGCGATGCAGCGCGCCGTGCTCGAGGCCGTTCGGTGAAACTGATCGATCCGAATGACGGGCCGCTTCTCGTCGCCAGCCATAATGTCGGGAAGATCTGGGAATTCCGCGAACTGCTGGAGCCCTTGGGCTTCGACGTGACGTCGGCGAAGGACCAGAACCTCGACGATCCGGAAGAGACCGGAACGAGTTTCGAGGCGAACGCCGAGATCAAGGCGCTGACAGCCATGCGGGCAACGGGTGTGGCGTCGCTTTCGGACGATTCGGGCCTTGTCGTCGAGGCGCTCGGGGGCGAGCCCGGCATCTATTCGGCGCGCTGGGGCGGACCGGAGCGGGATTTCGCCATGGCGATGCGCAATGTCGAGGAGAAGCTGCAGGCCGCCGGGGCGACGACACCCGACAAGCGCCAGGCGCGGTTCGTCGCCGTCCTCTGTCTGGCGCGGCCGTCCGGCAAGACACATTTGTTCCGCGGCGAGGTCGCCGGCACCATCGTCTGGCCGCCGCGCGGCACGCTCGGCTTCGGTTACGATCCGATCTTTCTTCCTGGGGGCCAGGACCGCACCTTCGGCGAGATGATGTCCCTGGAAAAGCACGCCTGGAAACCCGGGCAACCCACGGCGCTCTCGCATCGGGCGCGGGCGTTCCAGAAATTTGCGCGCGACGCGCTCGGAGTCGAATGACGGAGCAGACCCGCCCAACCGGCGACATCCTCGCCTTCGACCCGGTGTCCCACGAACCGGGCTTCGGTGTCTATCTGCATTGGCCCTTCTGTGCGGCCAAATGCCCCTATTGCGACTTCAACAGCCACGTCCGCCATAAGCCGATCGACCAGGACCGTTACGCGGCGGCTTTCGAGCGTGAGATCGCAGACGCGGCGCGACGCTCGGCCGGCCAGACCGTGACCTCGATTTTCCTGGGCGGCGGCACCCCATCGCTGATGGAGCCGGCGACCGTCGCGCGGGTTCTCGACGCCGTCGCCGCGAACTGGACCGTCGCGAGCGGCGCCGAAATCACCCTCGAAGCCAACCCGTCGAGCGTCGAGGCCGAGCGCTTCCGTGGCTACCGGGCGGCCGGCGTCAACCGGGCCTCGCTCGGCGTCCAGGCGCTAAACGACCACGACCTGAAGATGCTCGGCCGCCTGCATGATGTAGAGCAGGCACTGCACGCCATCGGCCTGGCGCGCGAGATCTTCCCGCGCCTGTCCTTCGACCTGATCTACGCCCGCCCCGACCAGACCGTCGACGCCTGGGAGACGGAACTCAGCCGTGCGATCGATCTCGCCGCCGATCATTTGTCGCTCTACCAGTTGACGATCGAGGAGGGCACGCCCTTCTTCGCCTTGCACAAGGCCGGCAAGCTGAAGGTTCCGGACGGCGAACTGTCGGCCGAGCTCTACGAGGCGACCCAGCGTCTGACCACAGCGCGCGGCCTGCCGGCCTACGAAATCTCGAACCATGCGGTGCCGGGCGCCGAATCCCGCCACAATCTGATTTATTGGCGCTATGGTCTCTACGCCGGCGTCGGGCCCGGCGCGCATGGCCGTCTGATGGGCGCGGACGGCCGCCACGCCATTTCCAACGAGCCGCTGCCCGAAAGCTGGCTGAAGATGGTCGAGTCGTGGGACAGCGGCGCGGTCGTCGATGATCTGCTGGCACCAAGCGAGGAGGCGGACGAGTTGCTCCTGATGGGGCTGCGGCTCACCGAGGGCATCGATCTGGCCCGTTGGCGCCGGCTGACCGGCCGCGACATCGATGCGACCAGCGAGGCCGATCTGCGCGCCCACGGCATGGTCGAGCGGCTCGGGCCCGACCGCATCCGGGCGACACCGGCCGGCATGCTGGTCCTTGACGCCGTGGTCGCTGATCTGGCTTGAGGTCAGGTCATTGCAGTCGCCCCCAGCAAATCGTATATACGATCAAAGTTTGATATCGTCCTTGGACAACAGGTTTGTTCGTGGAATTCGATCCGTCCAAGGATGAGGAAAACGTCGCCAAGCACGGAATCTCATTGGCGCGCGCCTCAGATATGGACCTGAAGGTAGTCCTTCCGGACGAGCGGAAGGACTACGGAGAAGTCCGGTATCGCGGATTCGGACTGATCGACGGAAAGGCTTACTCCCTTGCCTTCACGATCCGATCCGATCCGGATCGGTGCGACCAATCAGTTTACGCCGCGCCCACCGCAAGGAGTTCGAGCGGTATGTCCAAGCATCCTAAACCTCGCGCTTCCGACTCTGACAACCCCGAATGGACCGAGGCGGACTTCCGGGCGGCCAAGCCGGCCGACCAGGGTCTGCCGCCCGAAATCGTCGCACAGTTCCGCAACACTCGCGGAGCGCAAAGGGCCGTCAAGAAAGTTCCAGTGTCCCTGCGGCTCAGCCCGGACGTGGTCTCGCATTTCAAGGCCAGCGGTCCCGGCTGGCAAACCCGGATCGACGAGACGCTCAAGCGGGCGATCAGCAAGTGAGCGGGATTTCCGATCCTCCTCGCCGCTACCGCATTCACGACCTCGAACGGACGGCGCCGCGCCCCGAGCCGGGCCTCTATCTCGTCGCCACGCCGATAGGCAACCTTGGCGACATCACGCTGCGGGCGCTGGAAATCATCGCCGGAGCCGACCGGCTGGCCTGCGAAGACACCCGCGTCACCGCAAAGCTGCTGGCCCGGTTCGGCATCGGGCGGCGGATGTTTGCCTATCACGAGCACAATGCCGAGGATGCCGGCGCAGCGCTCCTCGCCGACTTGGAAGCGGGCCTGTCGGTCGCGGTCGTTTCCGATGCCGGCACGCCGCTCGTTTCCGACCCGGGCTACCGGCTCGTCCGGGAGGCGATCGAACGAAGCATCCCGGTCATCCCGATCCCTGGCGCTTCGGCCGCACTCGCCGCGTTGCTGGCATCGGGGCTGCCGTCGGACGCCTTCTTCTTCGCCGGCTTTCCGCCGCAGAAGGAACAAGCGCGGGCCGCACGGCTGCGGGAACTGGCGCGGGTTCCCGGGACCCTGGTCTTCTTCGAAGCCCCGCACCGTATCGCCGACAGCCTCGCCGCCATGGCCGAGGTTTTCGGCGCGCGGCAGGCCGCGGTGTGCCGCGAACTGACCAAGACCTTCGAGACGATCTATCGCGGCAGCTTGGCAGAGCTCGCTGCCGCGTTCGCCGCCATGGAACGGGTCCGCGGCGAAATCGTCGTCTGCGTCGCCCCGCCGGACGCGGAGGCGGCCGCCACCAGCGAGGACGCGGACACGATCCTCCTCGGCCTCCTGGCCGAGATGAAGCCGACCCGGGCGGCCCAGGAAGCGGCCCGGCTCACCGGCCTTCCCCGGCGCGAGCTTTACCAGCGCGCCCTCAGCCTCAAGGACGGGCCGTGAGTCCGGCATCCAGTGCATCCGAAAAGCGGCGCCGGGGCTTTCGCAAGGGGCATCGCGGCGAGCGGCTCGCCGCCTGGACGCTACGCCTCAAGGGCTATCGCATCCTCGCCGTGCGCCACCGCACCAAACGCGGCGAAATCGATCTCATCGCGCGGCGCGGCGATCTCGTCGCGATCGTCGAGGTCAAGGTCCGGCAGACATTGGCCGAGGCGATGGACGCTGTGGGAGCGGACGCCCAGCGGCGGATCGAGGCAGCCGCGGATCTCTGGCTCGCCCGGCAGCGCGACCATGCCCACCTGTCGCTGCGCTTCGATATCATCGCGGTCCTGCCGTGGCGCTGGCCGATCCACATCGTCCATGCCTGGCAAGGCCGGCCCTGACGCTTTAGCGCAAGCCTGCCCATACGCTAACGTGACGCGGCAATATTGTATCACTGAAGGCCTTGCCTCCAACGATCCGCCCTGTGCGGATAGGCATTGGCGCAGCGGCGCTCTATAGGACCGGGCAGCCATCACGAAACGACAGACAGTGGAACCGGTCGCCGGCGTGAAGACCAAGAAGATCTCCCTGACGAAACCCACCGAGCGCGGGCTGGTAACCGGCCTGCTCAGGCGGATCATCGAAGAGAACGGCCGGCTGTTCCTGCGCCAGTACGCGATCGCCATCGTCTGTCTGGTCCTCGTCGCGGCGTCCACCGCCTTTCTCGCCTGGATCATGCGTAGCGTGATCGACGAGATCTTCGTCCTGCAGAACCGCGCGGCGATCGTTACGCTGCCGATCGTGATCTTCCTGGCCTTTACCGTCCGCGGTCTGGCGACCTACGGCCAGGGCGTTATCCTGGCGCGGATCGGTAACAACATCGTGGCGCGCTATCAGCGGCGTCTCTTTACCCACCTCCTCGACCTGTCCATCGATTTTTTCGGCGAGAACCGCTCGGCGCATCTGGCGGCACGCATCAACCAGAACGTCGCAGGCATCCGCGACACGCTGAACCTCACCGTCACCTCGATCGCCCGCGATCTGCTGACGCTGGTCTTTCTCGTCGCCGTGATGGTCTATCAGGACCCGTTGCTATCGCTGATCGCCTTGCTCGCCGGTCCGCCCATCGCCCTCATGATCGCGGGGCTGGCGCGCAAGCTGCGGGTCGCGACGCGCCAGTCGATCGACCTCAACGCCCGCGTGCTCGGCTCGATGCAGGAAGCCGCGCAAGGGATCGCCGTGGTCAAGGCGTTCACCATGGAAAAGCCGCTGCGCGCGAGGATCGAACATCTGATCCTGGCGGCGGAGGAACGCTCGAACCGTATCGCGGTGATCACGGAGCGGACCACGCCGGTAACCGAGGTTGTCGCTGGCATCGCCATCGCCGGCGTCATCGCCTATTCGGGTTATCGGGCGATCGTCTACGGTTATTCGCCCGGCGCCATGTTCGCCTTCATCACCGCACTCCTTCTGGCCTACGATCCGGCGCGGCGCCTCGCCAAGCTGCAGGTTCAGCTCGAACGTGCCCTCGTCAACGCGCAGATGATCTACGAGATTCTCGACCTCGAGCCGAACCAGTCGGACCCGGCGGACGCGCAGAGCCTTGTCGTCGAAAAGGGGGAAATCGTCTTCGAGGACGTTGGTTTCGCCTATCATGCGAACGAGCCGGTACTATGCGACCTGAACTTCACCGCGCCGGCCGGCAAGACGACCGCCCTGATCGGCGCTTCGGGCGGCGGCAAGTCGACGATCATCTCCCTGTTGCAGCGCTTCTACGACGTCCAGCACGGCCGCATCACGGTCGACGGCCAGGACGTCCGAAACGTCACCAAACGTTCGCTTCGCTCCAAGATCGCCTATGTGCCGCAGGCGCCGTATCTCTTCGAGGGCACGATCCGCGACAACATCCGTCTCGGGCGTCCCGACGCCAGCGACGCGGAGATCGAGGAAGCGGCGCGGCTCGCTCAGGCCGAGGAATTCATCCTCGCGCAGCATAAGGGTTACGACACGCCGGTCGGGGAAAGCGGCGTGTCGCTCTCCGGCGGCCAGCGTCAACGGCTGTCGATCGCCCGCGCCCTGGTGCGCGACGCGCCGATCCTGCTGCTCGACGAAGCGACCTCGGCCCTCGACACGCGGTCGGAGACCCTGGTTCAGACCGCGCTGGAACAGGCCATGAAGAACCGCACCGTGCTGGTTGTCGCCCATCGTCTGTCGACGATCGTCAACGCGGACCAGATCCTGGTCATCGACGGCGGCGAGATCGTCGAGCGGGGCACCCATGACGAACTTGTCGGCCGCCCGAATGGGCTCTATGCCCGTTTCTATGGGCTGCAGACCCATGACGGCCGGCCTGGGGCGGAGGCGATCGCGGACGCGATCCGCGCCTGACGGACCGAGACAGCATCGAGAACAGCCGGAGAGTTGAGATGAGCGAAACGAAACTGGTCGTCCTCGGCGCCGCCGGCCGCATGGGCCGCACCCTCGTCTCGGTCATCCAGGACACGCCGGGTGCCAAGCTGCACGCCGCGCTCGAACATTCCGGCTCGCCGGCGCTCGGCGAGGATGCGGGAACGCTCGCCGGCGCCGGCCATCTCGGCGTGACGATCAGCGACGACGTCAACACTGCGCTCGACGGCGCCGATGGCATCATCGACTTCACCGTCCCGGCCGCCTCGACAGGCTTTGCCGTTCTCGCCGCCCAGCGCGGGCTGGTCCATGTCATCGGAACGACCGGGTTTTCGACCGCGGAAGAAGCCGAAATCACCGCGGCGGCGAAGACCGCGCGCATCGTCAAGTCCGGCAATATGAGCCTTGGCGTCAACCTTCTCGCCGGCCTCGTCGAAAAGGCCACGCGCGCCCTCGGACCGGACGCCTTCGACATCGAAATCCTCGAAATGCATCACAAGCACAAGGTCGACGCCCCCTCCGGCACCGCCCTGCTTCTCGGCGAAGCCGCCGCCAAGGGGCGCGGCGTCAAGCTCGCGGACAACAGCGTGCGGGTCCGCGACGGCCAGACGGGGCCGCGCGAGGCGGGCACGATCGGCTTTGCCACATTGCGCGGCGGCTCGGTCGTCGGCGACCATTCGGTGATCCTGGCCGGTGAGGGCGAGCGCATCGAGCTCTCCCATCTCGCGGCGGACCGGGCGATCTTCGCGCGCGGCGCCGTTCGGGGCGCGCTCTGGGCCAAGGATCAGGCGCCCGGGCTTTATTCCATGCGCGACGTCCTCGGGCTCGCCGACTAGAACATCGGACCCGCAACCCTCCTCCACCCCCTGCGAATAAGGCTTTTCTCATGTCCCGAACCCTCGTCCTCGTCCGTCACGGCCAGAGCGAATGGAATTTGAAGAACCTCTTCACCGGCTGGAAGGACCCCGGCCTGACCGACAAGGGCGTCGAGGAAGCCAAGGACGCGGGCCGGCGGCTGAAGGCGGGCGGCTTCACCTTCGACATCGCCTTCACCAGCGAATTGTCCCGCGCCCAGCGCACGCTGACGCTGATGCTGGAGGAACTCGGCCAGACGGGTCTGGAGACGATCCGCGACGTCGCTCTCAACGAACGCGACTACGGCGACCTCTCCGGACTGAACAAGGACGACGCGCGGGAAAAATGGGGCGAGGAGCAGGTCCATGTCTGGCGCCGCTCCTACGACACGCCGCCTCCGGGCGGCGAAAGCCTGAAGGACACCGGCGCGCGGGTCTGGCCCTATTATATCCACGACATCCTGCCGAAGGTGCTCGCCGGCGGCACGGTGCTCGTCGCCGCCCACGGCAATTCGCTGCGCGCCCTGGTCATGGCGCTGGACGGGCTCACCGGCGAGGAGATCGTCGGCCAGGAGATCGCCACCGGGGTGCCGATCGTCTACCGGCTCAACGCCGATTCCACGGTGGCGGAGAAGCAGGTGCTGGAGGGGTGAGACGCAATCACTCCCGCGCCAACAGCCCACATTCCCAGCCGAGCATCGCCCGCTTGCGGGTGATGCCCCAGTGATAGCCGGTCAGCGCGCCGGATTTGCCCACCACCCGGTGGCAGGGCACGACGAAGGAGATCGGGTTGCGGCCGACCGCCGCGCCGACGGCACGGGCGGCCTTCGGCGCGCCGATCCGCTCGGCGACGGTCGAATAGGTCGATGCCTCGCCGACCGGAATGTCCAGCAGCGCTTCCCAGACGCGGATTTCGAAATCCGTGCCGATCATGACGACCCGGAGCGGCCGGTCGGCGCGCCAGTTGGCCGGCTCGAAGATGCGCGCGGCCAGCGGCGCGGTCGCGTCCTGGTCGCGCCGGAACGCTGCCTTCGGCCAGCGCCGGCGCATGTCGTCGAGCGCTTCGGCCTCGCCCGCCGCGCCCGGCTCGGCGAAGGCGAGGCCCGCCAGCCCCCGCTCGGTGGCGATGACCAGCGACAGGCCGAAGGGCGTCGGATGGAAGCCGTAGGAGAGCGCGATGCCCTCGCCCTTGGCCTTGTAGGCGCCCGGCGACAGCGCCTCGTGCTTGACGAAGAGGTCGTGCAGGCGGGACGGGCCGGACATGCCCACCTCGAAGGCGGCGTCGAGCAACGAGGCGCCGTCACCGAGCAGGCGGCGGGCATGATCGATGGTGACGGCTTGCAGAAACGCCTTCGGGGTCAGGCCCGACCAGCGCTTGAACACCGCCGACAGCGCCTCCTCGTCGCTGCCGAGCGCCCCGGCGATGGCGGCAAGGCTCGGCTGGTGGCGGTACTCGGTCGAGATGAACTCGATCGTGCGGCGGACGGTGTCGTAGTCGGACAGGCCGGCGGAGGCGGGCGTGGGTGCGGGCCGGACGGCGACGCGGGCCGTGGCGACATCGATGGAAAGCATGGTGTGGTCTCCTTCGCCTGCCGTCAGATCACGGTCACGCTCTGCCCGCCACCCGATTTTCGGCCCCGCCGCCGTTCTCAACGGCCCTTGGCGGTCAACAGCGCGCGGTTGAATTCGCGGGCGAAGCTCTCGCGGTCGTCGGGATTGAGGAAGCCGCCGATTTCCGTGGAGATTCGGTTGGAGTCGACGCTCATGCGGGTGATGCCGATTTCCTCGTGCCGGGCGACGCTGAATCGTGCCCAGAACGGGTTGTGATGGGCCTCGCGCACGACGCCGCGCGGCGAAATCTTGCGGATCGCCAGATCGGTGCGCGATAGCGACACCTCCTCGCGCGCCTTCGCCGAGCGGAAGCTGGCGCGAAAGGCCCACCAGACGAGCAGCACGTCGAGTCCCAGGAACCCGAAAACCGGCCAGGCGCCCCTGGCGAGAAAGCCGAGCCCGGTCGCCAGACTCACCAGAGCGACGAAGGCCATCACCACCGCGAAGCCGCGAGGGCCGAGCGAGCGATAGGGCACCAGCAGAGCCTGGAAGATCGGCCGGTCCGCTGTCTCGCCCATCGCTTTGCGCTCCAGTGAATTGTCATCCATGCTTTTGCATCGCTATAGGACCGACATGGCAGAAAAGATCGTCGCACCGCCCCGATTGGTCAAGCGCAAGAGCAGCGACGCTTCGTCTCAAGCGCAAACCGCGCAGCGTCCGCCCGCCCGGCGGCGGCGCATTCCCTATACGCGCGCCGAGATCGCGGAGATCTTCCGCCGTTTCGCCGTGCAGCGGCCGGAGCCGAAGGGGGAACTGGAACACTCCAACCCGTTCACCCTTCTCGTCGCCGTGGTGCTGTCGGCCCAGGCGACCGATGTCGGGGTCAACAAGGCGACCCGCGAACTCTTCCAGATCGCCGACACGCCGCGGAAGATGGCCGCCCTCGGCGAGGACACGATCCGCGGCCATATCCGCACGATCGGGCTTTATCGCAACAAGGCCAGGAACGTTGCGGCGCTAGCCCGGACCCTGGTGGAACAGCATGGCGGCGAGGTGCCGCGCGATCGCGCCGGGCTCGAAGCGTTGCCGGGCGTCGGCCGCAAGACCGCCAGCGTGGTGCTCAACTCAGCCTTCGGCGAGGATACGCTCGCCGTCGACACCCATATCCTGCGGCTCGGCAACCGGCTGAAGCTCGCCCCCGGCAAGACGCCGGAGGCGGTGGAGGCCGGGCTCTTGAAGGTCATCCCGAAGCCCTATCTCCGCCACGCGCATCACTGGCTGATCCTGCACGGCCGCTATGTCTGCAAGGCGCGCAAGCCCGACTGCGAGGCCTGCGTCATCGCCGATCTCTGCAAGGCGGATGTCAAGACGAGCGACGTTCCGGCGCCGCTGCGCGAGTTGCCCCCCAGCCCCCTGCCGGAACCGACCGCGTCGGGCTGACACCGAACGACCCAGACCATGCGGCAAGCTTTGAAAGGCTATTTCCGACCCAGACCGGCCTTTCAGCTCGGTTTGCCTGCGACCCGAAACCCGCCATCCCAAGGGCATCCGGATTTCGGCTTCCCCGCGATACAAGATGTAGCCAGGGTAGTGCGGAATGGGGCCGGATCAGCTCGACGTTCGCCGGTTTCTCCAACCTCCGGCTCCCCACAGGGCAGGTGGGTGGGGACGCTAAGCGCGGTGGAGGTTTCCTTGCACAACACGGTCATCGCCCTTATATCTTGCTAGACGAATTCAGGGCTCAGCAGCAACGACCCTTGGAATCGCCCTCGGAGATTTTGGAACTTGGTTGTTCACCCTCTGGCTCTGCGTCGACTTGTTTTTCAATCTCGGCCTTTGGAAGGAGGGGCTCATGAAAGCCATCTATAAAACTGGTTTGGAGACGCTCGCGGTGCTGTGGGGCCTGCAAGGGTGAGTGACCAAGCTACCAACGTGAATTGGGTATGAGCTGAGGGTTGCTGAGAGTACCGCAAGGGCGGCTGAAAGCCGTCCCCCCACACCAATTTGAGCCCCGGCGTGTCCGGGGCTTTCGTTGTCATCCTGGCTTGTCTGGGGTGGTGACGGAAGCGCTGTGGTCGTAAAGATCCTGTTCTTCGATCATGATAGTATCGTGTACGGCCGCTGAGCCCGCAAAAAAAATCGGCATGGCGGTCGCGGAGAAAGAGGCGCCGTTCATTGCAGATGTCACGCTGTTGATCGGGCTGGATGTGCAGCTAGTAAGCTTCCGCTGGAGGGATTGCTGTGACGCTGCCTGAATTCGTGGAGAACCTAGCCGAACTGATCGGGCGACCGACGGACCTCCGACCATTCGTATGTCAGGGATCCCCGCTAAGATGCAATGTATTCCTCGTTGGTTTCAATCCCGCTACAGAAATGGCGGGCGATTTCTGGGATCACTGGAAGACCGGTGTCGGTTTCGCCAAGGCGGCATGGTTTCAGGCTTACCTGGCGGACCGCAGGACGCGCCCGCTCAGACCGGGCAAGAAGTCCCGTCCGGCCGTCAGCAACACACGGCGTTGTCTCGGCTGGATTGAAGAGGGAGCGGATGGAGCGCCAATTCTGGAGACCAACATCTTCGCCCGAGCAAGCGCGACAAAGGCCGAACTGGCACTTAAGGACCAAAGTTCAGAGCCGTTCCGCTTCCTCATCAAGGCCATCGAGCCCAAGTTGATTGTGGCCCATGGCGCCGACGCCCATGTCGCGGTCGACCGGTTGAATACGAGCGCGCAGATTATCAAGATTCCGCATCTCTCGCGTGGATGGTCGAAGGAACGTGCCCGGCAATTCGGCCGCTCACTAGCAACCGGGAAATTTTAGTGATCGCCGCCCCCGAAGTGCCGCTCTATCATCACTACCTGCCCGCCTTTTATCAGTCGCGGTGGTCCGGAGAGGACGGCCGACTTCGCCGGTTCAGCAAGCCGCACGGCGACAAGGTCGCGACGAAGTGGGTGTCGCCACAGGTTTCTGGCGGAGAGGACCTACTGTACACCGACCATTCTACTCCGGCAGAAAGCGCACAAGCCATGGAAAGTGGCTTCATGTCGCCGCTCGATTCTCTTGCGAGCGAGGCTCTAATCGCGCTGGAGACGGACAACCCGGCCATAAGGAAAGAAGCCCGCCTGCGGAGCGCCTGGTCGCGGTTTCTGATGTCGTTGATGATGCGCATGCCTGACCATCTGGAAACGCTCACTACGGGTTTGGCCGACGAGTGGGCGCGGCAGATGCCGGAGCTTGAAGCGGCCTACGAAGCCAAGAAGGGACCGCACGATCCAGCGACATTTGCTGCCTACATGGATTCGCGCTCTCCAGATGAAGTGCGGAGCTGGATGCTCTCGGTTCTGCGAACCCTGATGGACCATGCCCTTATCGGCGAGATGATAAACAATATGCGATGGTTCGTGCGTACCATCGACGGGCCGGCCGAGTTCCTGACGAGCGACCGACCGCTTATCACCTGGTACGAATTCGCCGCGCACGACTCCTACATCATTCTGCCGATCGGCCCAAAGTCTGCGTTCGTGGCCGTGAACAACGAGACGACTCAGCGCCGGATCGACGCCCGAGTGGCAGACCAGTGGGTGGCGGGTTTGAACAGGTCAATCGCCGGCGCGGCCAATAAGTTCGTGTTCGCCCGGGATGACGGCATGAAAGACTTCATCGCCCAGCACTTCGGAGCAAAGCCGCGGACAACCCTATTTGAATACCTGCTCCGCTTCCGACGCAAGAAGAACGCGGAAGCTGGTGCGAGCGCCACGCCCTGACTACTATCTGACCATCTTTCCTGATCGACTGTGTCCATCCGGTTAGGCCGGCAGCCACTTTTAATAGTCACTGTAGGCCGCCTCAATGACCGATATGGAGCGCGTTGCCGTCGAAATGCGGCGGCCACCTGAACGGCCGCTTTCCTAGCTTCGCCGCCCGAAACCTGCAAGTCCGCTTCCCACCCGAAGCGGCCGCTTACCCCCGCGCCAGTCGATCCGGCCCCGCCGGCGCTGCGATCAGGCCACCCTCCTTGCGCGAGACGCGCTGGTGCAGATGCACCATCAGCGCCGCCGCGAAGAGCGGCGTGAAAATGTTGAGCAGCGGCACGGCGAGGAAACCGGCGATGAGGAGGCCGGCCAGAAACACCGTCGTGCCGTAGCGGCCGCGCAGCGCCTTGGCCTCCGCCTCCGTGCGATAGCGCATCGCCGCGAACTCGAAATATTCGCGGCCGAGCAGATAGCCGTTGACCACGAAGAAGGCGGCGATGTTGATCCCCGGCACCAGCAGCAGAACCAGGGCGAGCAGATTGCCGAGGATCACCACGCCGAAGAATTTCACCGACAGGATCAGGCCGGGCACGAACGGCATCGCCGTCCCGGCCGCCACCTCGGGATAGGTGTTCGCCTCGACCACCTCCGCCACATCGTCGAGAAACAGGCTGGCGATGACCGCGCTGATCGGCCCGATCAGGAAGGCCAGCAGGATGGCGAGGGCGAAGCCGGCCGCCCAGCCGGCCAGCGTTCCCGCCTGATCGACCCAGGCCGGGACATCCGGGAAAAGATTGGATAGGAACGGCACCGCGATCCATTCGGCGATTGCCGCGATGCCGAACCACAGGGCGACCAGCACCACGGCGGTCAGCCCAAGCGCCTTCCACAATGCGCCGCGAAACGGGGCCGAGAAGATATCGGCGAAAGCCAGCCGGGCGGAGGCGAAGATCATCGGTGCGTCCTTTCCATCGCCCCGCGAGATAGGCAGCGGCGCTGGCGCCCGCAACTACGGGGCCGGATCGGCGGCGCGTCTGGCCAACCGGGGCCCCGCGCGCTAGGAAGGCCGCGATTTTCAACGACGGACCCCAGCATGACAGATTACGACGTCCTCACGATCGGCAACGCGATCGTCGACATCATCGCGCGCGCCGACGACGGTTTTCTCGACCGCGAGGCGATCCAGAAGGGCGGCATGACGCTGATTGATACCGAGCGCGCCGAGCATCTCTATAGCGTCATGGGTCCCGGTATCGAAATGTCCGGCGGCAGTGCCGGCAACACCGTCGCCGGCCTCGTCAGCCTCGGCGGAACCGGCGCCTATGTCGGCAAGGTCTCCAACGACCAGCTCGGCGAGATCTTCGCCCACGACATCCGCGCGCTGGGCGTCCACTACGCCACCAGGCCGCTCGACGGCCATCCGCCGACCGCCCGCTCCATGATCCTGGTCACGCCGGACGGCCAGCGCTCGATGAACACCTATCTCGGCGCCTGCGTCGAGCTCGGCCCGGAGGACATCGATCCCGCCGTCGTCGCGGCCGCGAAGGTCACCTATTTCGAGGGCTATCTGTGGGACCCGCCGCGCGCCAAGCAGGCGATCGTCGAGGCGGCGCGGATCGCCCACGACAACGGCCGCGAGGTCGCTATGACGCTGTCCGACGCGTTCTGCGTCGATCGCTACCGCGACGAATTCCTCGACCTCATGCGCTCGGGCACCGTCGACATCGTCTTCGCCAATGAAAGCGAGGCGCTGTCGCTCTACGAGGTGAACGATCTGGGCACCGCCCTCGACCGGCTGGCGGAGGATACCAAAGGCTTCTGCGCCGTGACCCGTAGCGAGAAGGGCTGCATCGTCGTCGAGGGCGACCAGCGCGTTGCGGTGCCGGCGCTGGCGATAGCGGACGTCGTGGACACGACCGGCGCGGGCGACCTCTTCGCCAGCGGTTTTCTGCGCGGCTATACGATGGGGCTCGATCACGAACGTTCCGCGAGGTTGGGCGTCGCCGCAGCCGGCCACATCATCGGGCAGATCGGGCCGCGTCCGCAGACGCCGTTGAAGGATCTGCCGGAGGTGAAGGCGGTGCTCGGCGGCTGACGGCGGTCACCGGCTCCCCTCACGCTCGACGGCACGGCGTGGTAGAAACGGGTTTTCGAGGCGTCAAACGCAGCCTGCAGGGGAACGCGTCATGCTGAAATGGGGAATCCTGTCGACCGCCAAGATCGCGCGCGAGCATCTGATGCCGGCGATCGGCAAGGCGACGAACGGCTCGCTGGCGGCGATCGCCAGCCGCGATCTCGAACGTGCTCGGGAGATCGCGTCCGCCTTCGGCATCACGCGCGCCTATGGCGGCTATGACGAACTGCTCGCCTCTCCCGATGTCGACGCGATCTATGTGCCGCTGCCCACGGCCCAGCACACGGAATGGACCCTGAAGGCGATCGCCGCCGGCAAGCATGTGCTCTGCGAAAAGCCGATGGGCATGACCGCAACGGACATCGAGCGCATCATCGCGGCCGCGAAGGACGCCGGCGTCGTCGTCTCCGAAGCCTTCATGGTCACCTATCATCCGCAATGGGCGAAGGTGCGCGACCTCATCGCGGACGGAGCGATCGGACGGCTGATCCATGTGGAGGCGTCGTTCAGCTACCACAATGTCGACCCCGCCAATATGCGCAATCGGCCGGAACTGGGCGGTGGCGCGCTGCGCGACATCGGCGTCTATCCGCTCGTCACGTCGCGCTTCGCAACCGGCATGGAACCGGTTCGTGTGCGGGCGAAAATCGTGACGGACGAAGAATTCGGCACCGATTCCTTCGTGACCGGCACGGTGGACTTCGGCGAGTTCGAGATGAGCGTCTATCTCGGCACCCGCATGGCGCAACGCCAGACGATCGTCTTCCACGGAACCGAAGGCTTCATCGAGCTTGCCGCGCCGTTCAATGCGAGCCTTTACGACGGCGACAAGGTGCTGCTGCACGATCGCGGCCACCGGCTGACGCAGACCTTCCGCTTTCCGGGCGTCGACCAATACCGCCTGCAGGTCGAGGCGTTCGGCGAGGCGGTGAACGGGAACGGCGGGGTTTTCCCGCTGGAGTCCAGCCGCCGCAACCAGGCAGCGATCGACGCCCTGTTTGCGGCCGGGCAAACCGGCGACTGGGTGTCGGTCGCCTGACCGGCGGCCATCAATTCGGCACAACCTGTCGCGAGATTGTCAGCACAATCGTGACCCCAAGGCTGCCTCGCGCGGACTGCCCGGCAAGGCTGGGGCCATCCGACCCGCGTAGTATCCACGATGTCATCCAGTTCGAGGAACCATCCATGCGGCCAGCTTCACCCACGCGTCGCGCGGCAGCCGGCATCACCGCCGCCCTGACGTTTCTGACCGCGGCCGGACAGGCGTTCGCCGAGCCGAACGCGAAACAGGTTTTCAGCGCCCAGCACAGCGCCGCCGCGCTTCCGTCGGAGAGCCTCGGCTTCTACACGAAGGGATGCCTCGCCGGCGGCGCGCAGCTTGCCGCCGACGGCCCGACCTGGCAGGCGATGCGCCTGTCGCGCGACCGGCATTACGGCCACCCGACGACGGTGGCCTTCATCGAGAATCTGTCCCGGGAAGCGGCGCGCCGCGGCATCTGGCCGGGTCTCCTGGTCGGCGACATGTCGCAGCCGCGCGGCGGTCCGATGCCATATGGACACAGCTCGCACCAGATCGGCCTCGACGCCGATATCTGGCTGCAACCGATGCCGACACAGCGCCTCACCGAGGCGGCGCGGGAAGACTTTCCCTTCCGGTCGGTCCTGAAGAAGGGCAGCTTCGAGGTCGACGACCGGATCTGGAATGCCCGCTATCGCGACCTGATCAAGCTTACCGCCGAAGACGCCAAGGTGCAGCGGATCTTCGTCCATCCCGGCATCAAGAAGAAGCTCTGCGAGACGACCGGCGGCGACCGCGCCTGGCTCAACAAGGTGCGGCCCTATTACGGCCATCACGAGCACTTTCATGTGCGGCTGTTCTGCCAGCCCGGATCGCCGGATTGCACCGAACAGAAATCCACCGGCCGCGGCGACGGCTGCGGCGATCTCGACTGGTGGTTCGACGTCGCCCTGCAGCCGCCCCCGCCGAACGCCAAGCCGGCAAAGCCCAAGCCGGAGATGACGCTGGCCGACATGCCGAAACAGTGCCGCGCGGTGGCGAACGCGCCGGCGATGGGCTCGACGGGCAGCATGATCGCGGCATCGAGCGCGAGGGCCGTACCGGCTTCCGTCGGGCTCGCTTATGCGCCGGCCGGCTCGGTGCCGATTCCCACGACTCGCCCGGCGAACTGAGGCTCGCGGCATCGGGTTTGTTTTGCGTTCGTCACGGCAGTGTCCTATGTCGATTGGCATACGAGTCGATTAGCGGGCATCTGATGGAACAACGGCGTGACGGCGCGGAGGCGTTGAAATTTCCGATCCTCATCGGCGACATCGGCGGCACCAATGCTCGCTTCGCGTTGCTTCTCGATTCCTTCGCCGAACCCAAGATGTTCCCGGTGATAAAGACGGCCGATTTCGAGTCGGTCGACGACGCCATCCAGCAGACCGTGCTCGACAAGACCTCGGTGCAGCCGAAGTCGGCGGTGCTGGCCGTCGCGGGGCCGATCGACGGCGACGAGATCGACCTGACCAACGCGCCCTGGGTGATCCGTCCCCAACAGATGCTGAGCGAGCTCGGCATCCAGGAGGTGATCGTCGTCAACGACTTCGAGGCACAGGCGCTGGCGATCTCCGCGCTGGGCGAGCAGTCACGGATGAAGATCGGCGGCGGCGAGGTCCATGAGGGCGCCAGCCGGGCGGTCGTCGGCCCGGGAACCGGCCTCGGCGTGGCCGGCCTCGTCAGGGCCCGCAACATGTGGATTCCGGTCGCCGGCGAAGGTGGCCACATCGACCTTGGACCACGCACCGAACGGGATCTGGCGATCTGGCCGCATCTGGAGACCATCGAGGGTCGGATTTCGGGCGAACAGGTGCTGTGCGGACGCGGGCTGGTCAATCTCTACCGCGCCATCGTGGCGGCGGACGGGGCAGAGCCAGTCCACGCCACGCCGGCCGAGATCACCGAAGCCGCGGTCAACCAGAAGGACCCGCTCTCGACCGAGGCGGTCGATCTGTTCGCCACCTATCTCGGTCGTGTTGCCGGTGATCTGGCGCTGATCTTCATGGCGCGCGGCGGCGTCTTCATCGCCGGCGGCATCTTCCAGCGCATCATCCCGATCCTCAAGTCCGATCAGCTCCGCGCCGCCTTCGAGGACAAGGCGCCGCACAGTGAGCTGATGCGCGAGATTCCGCTCTTCGTCGTCACCGAGCCGCTCGCCGCGCTCGCGGGTCTCGCTACATACGCCCGTACGCCGCGCTTTTTCGGTCTCGAGACGACCGGGCGGCGCTGGGTCGCCTGACGCTCCGTGTTCGGGCCGGGCCCCCGGTCGACAGCCGCAGGCGACGCGCCGGATTTGCCAGCCGGTCGGCAAGGCACTACGTCGCGTTCGACACACGCTGTTTCAAACGCAAAGGACAGCCCGCATGGCGCTCAAAGTCGCGGTCCAGATGGACCATGTCGCCTCGATCTCGATCAAGGGCGATTCCACCTTCGCGCTCTGTCTCGAGGCGCAGAACCGCGACCACCAACTGTTCCACTATACGCCGGAGCAGCTGTCGATGCGCGGCGGCCAGGTCACTGCGCGGGTCGAGGCGATGGAGCTGCGCGAGGAAGAGGGCAACCATTTCAGCCTCGGACCGTCCCGGAAGATCTCTCTCTCCGAAATGGACGTCGTCCTGTTGCGGCAAGATCCGCCCTTCGACATGGCCTACATCACCTCCACCCACATTCTGGAGCGCGTCCACCCGAAGACGCTGGTGGTCAACGACCCGGCCTCGGTACGCAATGCGCCGGAGAAGATCTTCGTCATGGAATTTTCCGACCTGATGCCGGAGACGCTGATCACCAAGGACCCAGAGGAGGTCGCCGCTTTCCGCGCCGAATTCGGCGAAATCGTCATGAAGCCGCTCTACGGCAATGGCGGCGCCGGCGTCTTCCATCTGAGGAAAGACGACCGCAACCTGACGTCGTTCATGGAAACCTTCGGAGTCCTGTTCCGTGAGCCGTACATCGTGCAGCGCTATCTCGATGACGTGCGCAAGGGCGACAAGCGCATCATCCTCGTCGATGGTGAGTATGCCGGCGCCATCAACCGGGTTCCCGCCGAAACCGACACGCGCTCCAACATGCATGTGGGCGGTACCGCCACGGCAACGGAGCTGACGACGCGCGAACGGGAGATCTGCGAACGGATCGGTCCGGCGCTCAAGGAACGCGGCCTCCTGTTCGTCGGTATCGATGTCATCGGCGACTATCTGACAGAGATCAACGTCACCTCCCCGACCGGCATCCGCGAGGTCAAACGCTTCGGCGGCGCCGACATCGCCGCGCTGCTGTGGGACGCGATCGAAGCCAGGCGCCGAGCCCCCGCATTCTGAACGGGAGATAACAACGCCGTTCCGGAACCGTTCGGACTGGCTATGGCTTACTCTTCCGCGACAACAGATCTTCATCTCGGTTTCGCGAGGAAATGCCATGAACAAGATGCTTCTCGGACTGCTCGCCGTCGTCGGCAGTTTCGCACTCCCAGCGACGGCCGACGCCGCGGCGCGCGCCATCGCCACCGCCGACGTCAATCTGCGCGCTGGCCCCTCAACCCGCTACCCGGCGGTCGACGTCGTCGGCGGCGGCGATCAGGTCCGCGTCTACGGTTGCCTGCAGAACCGCTCCTGGTGCGACGTCGGCTATGACGGCCAGCGCGGCTGGATGTCGTCGAACTACCTTGCCTATGCCGGAGGTAACCGGCGCTACACCGGCGAACGCGCGATCCGCGCGATCGAGGCGCCGGTGATCAGCTTCTCCATCGGCGGCTATTGGGACGACCATTATCGCGCCCGCCGCTTCTATCGCGAGCGCGATCGCTATGACGGCATCTACGGCCCGCGCTACCGCCGGGACAGGGATCGCTTCGAGGAGCGCGACCGCTTCGACGATCGCGACGATGTCCGTCGCGACCAGCGTTCGGAGCGTCGCCGTGAAATCCGGCGCGAGTTGCGCCGGGAGGACCGCCGAGACGATCGCCGCGAGTTCCGCCGCGAGCGCCGCGACGACATCCGGATCGAGAGGCGCAACGAGCGCCGGATCTCACCATCCGACGATCGCCGCGATCCCGTGGTGCCGCTCTACCGGGTCGACTGACCCCTGTTCTCCCGACATCGCCGAGGCGCGGGCACGCCCGCGCCTCGTTTCCCTATCTCGTCCTCCGGCAAGACGGATCACCGGCGATTGGAAGCGCCCCCGCGGTGCCTTCACCTTCGGTGAACCGATCGATAAGCTGGGATCCCTACGGTCCGGCGCTCACAGCCAACGGCGTTGACGGTTCCAGGTCGTGCCATGCGCGAGCAGCCGCGATTGACGAGGAGCGCCCTTGCAACCAGCCCACCGCGACGCCGCCACCCATGCGAAGCGACCGCCGCCTGACGGCATCGACGTCTGGCTGACTTTCATGCCCGAGGTCGCGCCGGCTCTGCACGCGCCCTATCGCGCGCTTCTCGATGCGGACGAGTGCCAGCGTTACAAGCGCTACCGCGTCGATGGAGCGCGGGAAGAATTTCTGGTCGGCAAGGCACTGGTGCGCACAACCCTGTCACGCTACCGGCCCGTCGCACCCGAATCCTGGTGCTTTACGGCGAACCGCTACGGTCGCCCGGAGATTTCCGGCGGCGACGATGACGGCCTGACCTTCAACTTGTCGCACACCCGCGGCGTCGCCGCGCTCGCGGTCGCCCGGCATTGCGATCTCGGCGTCGACGTCGAGACGGTCAGCCGCGACAGCGCCGTCCGCGACCTCGCCGGCCGCTATTTCGCACCGGCCGAGGCGTCATATGTGCGCGCCGCCGAAGGCCCGGCCATTCGCGAGCGCTTCTTCGCCTTCTGGACCCTCAAGGAGGCCTATATCAAGGCGCGCGGCATGGGGCTGGCGTTGCCGCTCGACGGCTTTTGCTTCGATCTGACCGGCGAAGCGCCGACGATCGGCTTCGCGCCGAGTTGCCCGGACGACCCCGTCCGCTGGACCTTTCTCCGGCGGCTGATATCCGCCGAACACCGGCTGGCACTGGCGGTCTCGCCCGCCAGTCCCGCCGTCCCGATCCGCTTTTTCCGAACGGTGCCCCTGACCGGGATCGTCGAGGAGCTCCGTCCCGCCGTCCCGCCAGGGGAGGCGACGTTTCTTCATGGCGCGGAGACGGGCGGGCCTGCCTCGTGAAACTTTTCGCCGTCGGCGATCTGCATCTCGGGCATCCGACCAACCGCGAGGCGCTCCACAGGATCAAGGCGCGGCCGGACGACTGGCTGATTCTGGCCGGTGACGTCGGCGAGACCGAACGCCATCTCGATCTGGCGTTCGACGCCCTGCAGCCGAAATTCAAGCAGCTCGTCTGGGTGCCGGGCAATCACGAGCTCTGGTCGGTCGCCTCGCGCGGAACCGCCCTTCGCGGCGAGGCGCGCTATGAGCGTTTCGTGGAACGTTGCCGCGAGCGCGGCGTACTGACGCCCGAAGATCCCTATCCGGTTGCCGCGATCGACGGGACGCGCGTGCGGATCGTGCCGATGTTCCTGCTTTACGATTATTCGTTCCGGCCGGATCATGTGCCGCTGGACGGAGCCGTCGCCTGGGCGCGAGAAGCGGGCATTCGCTGCGCCGACGAGCAGTTTCTGTCGCCGGCGCCCTTCGCCAGCCGAAGCGACTGGTGCGCGGCGCGCTGCGACCTCACCGAGCGACGGCTGGAAGCGCTCGACGACGGGCTGCCGACGGTGCTGATCAATCACTGGCCGCTGCGTGAGGAACTCGCCCGGCTGCCGCGCATTCCGCGCTTTTCACTGTGGTGCGGGACGCGGCGCACCGAGGACTGGCACACCCGCTTTGCCGCCCGCGCGGTGATCTCCGGCCACATCCACATCCGTTCCAGCCGCGACATCGATGGCGTCGCCTTCGAGGAGGTCTCGCTCGGCTATCCCAAGCAATGGCACGGCCGCATCGAACCGGACGACGCGGTGCGGCGGGTGCGAGTGTAGGGGCGGACGGGACAAGCTGTGTCCGGGCGCCGAACGGCCGGACGCGACCCTCAGGCAGCCATAGGCCCGACCGGCAAGGGCTTGATGGATTCTAGTTCCTCGGCCAGCTTCGCGGCCTGCGTCTCCAACTCATAGGCCTGCTGAAAATTCATCCAGAACTGCGGGGTCGTGTTGAAATAGCGCCCCAGGCGCAGCGCCGTATCCGGCGTGATTCCGACCTCTTCCTTGACGATCCGCTCGATACGGGTTCGCGGAAGACGAAGCTGCCTGGCCAGCGCGCCGGCGCTCATGTTCAGCGGAACCAGATATTCCTCCCGGAGGAATTCGCCGGGGTGGATGGGGCGAGCGAACTGCAAGGCCATTCTGCCCTCCTTGGCGGTTGCCGAGGCATAAACGGGATCAGTGATAGTCGACGATTTCGACATCTTCGGCGCCTCTCTCGGCCCATCTAAAGCAGATGCGCCATTGATCGTTGATGCGGATCGAATGCTGTCCAGTGCGATCCCCGGACAATTTTTCGAGACGGTTGCCGGGTGGAGAGCGAAGATCATCCAATTGGATCGCATTCGCGACAGCCCGCAAACGGCGCTCGGCACGCGTGACGAGATCAGCCGGAAATCCTTTGATTGCCCTGCCCGCGGCAACAGCTTCGACCGTCTTGCCCTTGTATGAAACGATCATCGCCGCTCCTGAAGCGCTGTATCATTTACCGATACAATGCCGGTCGTCAAGTACACCCGCCATTCAATAGGACAGGAAAATAATCGCACAACGCCTCGCTTGACTCTCCCATTCCCCTCTGGAATCTATGGGAACATATCAGGAACAAAACCTCTTTCGCAGAGGCGGAACGGCCGTAACTCCTTGCGGCCGAAGGAGATCCTATGGCTGTCAGCGATGCTTGGCCGGCCCGGCCGGCGGACTCCCCCTCGGCGCGGGCGCTGTCCGCGGCGAATGACGCGGTGACAGGGTCCAGGAATCCAACCCTAATTCGGTTGCGGGACCAGATCGCCCGGATCGAGGGGCAACCGGCCGCCCGTCTGGAGCGACCGGACGAGTCTGCGGCGGCGAAGGCGGAAAAGCCGGCGCGGCGCAGCGCGATCACACTGCATTCCCTCGGCTGCGCGGCGGCGGATGCGGCGCTCGGCGGCGGCTTTCCGGCCGCCGGCCTGACCGAAATCCATCTCGACGAGACGCGGAATGGCGGAACGTTGGCCGGCTTTGCGCTCGCTTTGGCGATCCGCTTCGGCGCCCGACCGGACAAGCCGCTTTTGTGGATCGGCGACAGTCTGGCGTTTCTGGAGGCGGGCCTGCCCTATCAGCCGGGCCTTGCCGGCTTCGGCCTCGACCCGAGCGCGCTGTGCCTCGTGCGGACCCGCCGGCTGGAGGACGCGGCCTGGGCCGGCGAGGAGTCCGCCGCCTCGTCGGCGCTGGCGATGGCGATCCTGGAAGTGCGCGGCAATCCGGCGCGGCTCAGCCTCGACGGCACGCGGCGGTTGCATTTTCGCGCCCGCGAGGCCGGCCTGCCGTTCCTGCTTCTGCGCCAGAGCGCCCGCGCCGAAGCGACGGCGGCGCCGCTCAGGTTGCGCGTGCGACCCGCGCCGGCGGCTTTCGTTCCCGACCTTGCCGATCATCAAAAGCTCATCGGCCATCCGGTGTTCGCCGTCACGGTCGAAAAATCCCGCGATGGCCGGCCGCGGCATTTTTGTCTGGAGTGGAATCCCCATGAGCGACGTTTCGACCCGCTTCGCCCAGAGCGTGCAGCCGCGCTTTCTCGCTCTTTCGCTACCGCGCCTGCCGACCGACCGGATCCGGCGCGAGACGTTGGGGCGCTCGTGGCGCTCCAGCGCGCGTCGTGACGACGGCGCACCCAGACGCCTGTCCTCGGAGCCGGGCAAGACCGGGATCGATCGTGATCGGCTCGATACCGTCCTGCGGCCGCCGAACCGCGTGCGCTACGAAACCTACGGTTGCGTCGAGGCTTCATTCACCTTGAATCAGGGCAGGGTCGAAGCACCAATGGCGCCGCTGGCGCTGTACGAGACGACCGCCAATGCCAACCGGATCGCCGCCCTCTGCGAGCAGGCCGAGGCCGACGGGCTGTCGCCGGGGATCGGCCTGGCCGAGGCGCGGGCGCGGTTTCCCGGTCTCGACGTCCTCCTCGCCGATCCGGCGGCTGACGCGCGGCTTTTGACCGCCCTTGCCGACTGGTGCGACCGCTACACGCCGCTCGTCGCCCTCGACCCGCCGCGCGGTCTCATCCTCGACATTTCCGGCTGCGCCCATCTGTTCGGCGGCGAAAAAGCCTTGTTGGACGACCTCCTCGCCCGTCTGTTCCAGCAGGGTTTCGCGGCGGCCGCCGCGATCGCCAGCCATGCCGGCACGGCGCTTGCTCTGGTCGGCCACGGCGCCTCCCGCATCGTTGCGGCGGGCGGGGAACAGGCTGCGATCGCACCTTTGCCCGTCGCCGCGCTGCGGCTCGATGCGACGCTGACCGCTATGCTGCGGCGGCTCGGCCTCAAGACGATCGGATCGCTGTTGTCCTTGCCCCGCGCCGGCTTGACCCGCCGCTTCGGTGAAGACCTTCTGACCCGTCTCGACGCGGCGGCTGGCCGGGTTTTCCGGCCGATCAGTCCGCGCCGGCCGGTCCCCGCGCTTGCCGCCGAGCGCCGGCTGTTCGAGCCGATCAGCCGCATCGAGGATGTCGAGCGCGTCCTTTTCCTCCTCGCCGAACGGTTGCGGGACGATCTGGCGCGCCGCGGCGTCGGCGCCCGGCGGCTGGAACTGTCGCTGTTTCGCGTCGACGGACAGGTCAACCGGCTCGCCGTCGGCGCCTCGCGGCCGGTGCGCGAGCCGGGCCATGTGCAGCGCCTGTTCCGCGAACGCATGAAGGGCCTCGGCGAAGAGTTCGACGCCGGCTATGGCTACGATCTCGTCAAGCTGGCGGTGTTCGAAGCCGCGCCGATGCCGGATGTGCAGACGGATCTGTCCGGCGCCGACGCGGCCATCGACGCTTTCGGCGGCCTCGTCGACCGGCTCGGCGCCCGGCTTGGCGAGGGAAACGTCCTGCGGATGGAAGCCGCCGACAGCCATTGGCCGGAGCGGGCCGAACATTGGCGGCCGGTGAGCGCCGGCGAGGCCCATGGTTCCGCGACCCGGCAGAGCCTTGCGCCGGCTGGCGCCCCCCGGCCGGTCCGGCTACTCACCATGCCGGAACCGATCGAAGCGAGCTTCGAGGTGCCGGACGGCGCGCCGCTGCAATTTCGCTGGCGCCGGGCGCTGCATGTCGTGCGCCGGGCCGAGGGGCCGGAGCGGATCGGCGCCGAATGGTGGCGGGACGCGGGCGAAGCCGCGCGCGACTATTACCGGATCGAGGATGCCGACGGCCGCCGCTTCTGGCTGTTCCGAGAAGGTTTCACGGACCCCGCCGTCGATCCCGAATGGCAGCGGCCGGCCCCGCGACCGGCCTGGTATCTGCACGGGTTCTTCGCATGACACCCGTGCGCCACGGGCCTCAGCCCGCCTTCGCCGAGCTGGGCGTCGCCAGTTGCTTTTCCTTCCTGCGCGGCGCCTCGCAGCCGGAGGAGCTGGTCGTCACCGCCCGCCGCCTCGGCCTTACCGGTATCGGTCTCGCCGACCGCAACACCGTCGCCGGGGTGGTACGCGCCCATCAGGCGGCCAGGGAGGCGGGGCTTGCCTATGCGCCCGGTGCCCGGCTGGTCTTTTCCGACGACACCCCCGACATGCTGGCCTATCCGCGCGGTCGTGCCGGCTGGGGTCGGCTCTGCCGCCTGCTCAGCCTCGGCAACCTCAGAACCCGCAAGGGCGACTGCGTCCTTCATCTACCGGACTTGCTCGAATGGGGCGCGGGCCTCAACCTTGCCGTCATGGTCCCGGCAGGGCTTGGCCACGACGAGAAAAGCGAGGCGGACCGCACCGAAGTCCGCCTCGCCAGCACCCTCCACGCGCTCGCGTCGACCTTTCCGGGCGCCGTGCGTCTCGCCGCCGCGCCGGCCCATGACGGGCTCGACCAGCGGCGACTCGCCCGCGCCGCCCGCCTCGCGGAGCACTGCGGCACGCCGCTGATGGCGACCAACGAGGTCTTCCATCATGCGCCGGGCCGCCGGCGGCTGCAGGACGTGATGACCGCGATCCGCGCGCATGTGCCGCTCGCCGAAGCGGGGCGTTTGCTGTCGCGCAACGCCGAGCGGCATTTGAAGGCCCCGGACGAGATCGCGCGGCTGTTTCGCGCCTATCCCTGGGCGGTCGAGACCGCCAACCACTTCCTCGCCGAACTCGATTTCGACCTGAAGAGTCTGCGCTACGAATATCCCGACGAGGCGCTGAAGCTGGCCCGCACCCCGGCGGAAGAACTGCGCTTTCTCGCCCATGACGGCGCCAGATGGCGCTATCCGCAAGGCGTTCCGGCGAGCGTCACCCGGCAGATCGACTACGAGCTTCAGATCATCGCCGAGCTGAAATACGAGCCCTATTTCCTCACCGTCCACCACATCGTCGAATTCGCCCGTTCAAAGGGCATTTTGTGCCAGGGGCGCGGCTCGGCGGCCAATTCGGTGGTGTGCTTCTGCATCGGCATCACCGAGGTCTCGCCCGAGCGCGCGGGGCTTCTGTTCGAGCGGTTCATCTCGTCGGACCGACGCGAGCCGCCCGACATCGACATCGATTTCGAGCACGAGCGCCGCGAGGAGGTGATCCAGTACATCTACGAGCATTACGGCCGCGACAACGCCGCCATCGCCGCCACCGTCATCACCTATCGCGCTCGTTCGGCCGCGCGCGAGGTCGGCAAGGCCTTCGGCCTGTCGGAAGACGCCGTCTCGGCGCTGTCCGGTTCGGTCTGGGGCTATCACTCCTCCGACCTCGGGGAACGTGAAGCCGCTGCCGCAGGTCTGGCCGCGAGCGATCCCACCACGGCGAACGTCCTCCATTTCGCCGCCGAACTCGCCGGCTTCCCCCGTCATCTGTCGCAGCATGTCGGCGGCTTCGTCATCACCAGGGGCCGTATTGACGAGGTCGTGCCGGTCCTCAATACCGGCATGGATGGGCGCTCCATCGTCGAATGGGACAAGGACGATCTCGACGCGCTCGGTATCCTGAAGATCGACATCCTCGCCCTCGGCATGCTGTCGTGCCTGCGCCGCGGCTTCGATCTGCTTGAAAGCCACTACGGCGTGACGCTCAGCCTCGCCGATCTGTCGCTGGCGGTGGACGACGCGCCGACCTACCAGATGGCCCAGCGGGCCGACACGCTCGGCGTCTTCCAGATCGAGAGCCGGGCGCAGATGTCGATGCTGCCGAAGCTGAAGCCCGAATGCTTCTACGATCTCGTCATCGAGGTGGCGATCGTGCGGCCCGGTCCGATCCAGGGCGACATGGTCCACCCCTATCTGAGGCGCAAGATGGGGCTGGAGCCGGTCAGCTATCCAAAGGAGGAATTGCGCGAGGTGCTCGGCCGCACCCTCGGCGTGCCGCTGTTCCAGGAACAGGCGATGCGGATCGCCATCGTCGCGGCGGGGTTCACGCCGAACGAGGCGGACAAATTGCGCCGCGCCATGGCGACGTTCCGCCGAGTCGGCACCATCCACACCTTTCAGAAGAAGCTGGTCGAAGGCATGGTCGCGCGTGGCTATGAGCGCGACTTCGCCGAGCGCTGCTTCAAGCAGATCGAGGGCTTCGGCGAATACGGCTTTCCCGAAAGCCACGCCGCCTCCTTCGCGCTGCTCGTCTATGCCTCCTGCTGGCTGAAATGCCATTATCCGGACGTCTTCGCCGCCGCGCTTCTGAACGCCCAGCCCATGGGCTTCTACGCGCCGGCGCAGATCGTGCGCGATGCGAGGGAGCACGGCGTCGAGATCCGGCCGGTCGACGTCAATCATTCCGCCTTCGACCAGACGCTGGAGGTGGCCCGCTTCGATCCCGGCGGCATGAAGGCCCGGCATTCGGACATGCGGGAGGCCATCCGGACCCGCCACGCCGTCCGTCTCGGCTTTCGCCAGGTCAAGGGACTCGGCGCAGAGGAGATGGCGGTGCTGGTCGCGGCGCGGGGGCCGGGCTACGATTCGATCCGCGATCTGTGGCTGCGTTCGGGGCTGAGGCGCGCGACGATCGAGCGGCTGGCCGACGCCGACGCCTTCGCCTCGCTCGGCCTCAGCCGCCGGGACGCGCTGTGGGCCTGCCGGGCGCTCGATCCGAACGGCGCGGCCGAGCGTCTGCCGCTGTTCGAGCGGGCCTTGGCCAAGGATCTGCAAACCGAGCCCGACGCCCATCTGCCGCCGATGCCGGTCGGCGAGGAGGTGTTCAACGACTACCGATTCCTGTCACTCTCCCTGAAGGAGCACCCGGTCTCCTTCGTGCGCGGAGAACTCCGGCAACGGCGCGTTGGGGCTAACGAGCGGTTGGGGGCGCTACGCTCGGGCAGCCGCGTCACCGTCGCCGGCCTGGTCCTCATCCGCCAGCGACCGGGCTCGGCCAAGGGTGTGATCTTCATGACCATCGAGGACGAGACCGGCATCGCCAACATCATCGTCTGGCCGAAAATCTTCGAGCGCTTCCGCCCGGTCGTGCTCGGAGCGCGCTTCGTCGAGGTTACGGGGCGGATGCAGTCCGATCGCGGCGTGATCCACGTCGTCGCCGACGCCATCGAGGATCTGACGCCGCTGCTGATGCCGATCGCCAATGGCGAGGCCCCGGTGATCGGCGGCATCGCTCCCGCCGACCACGTCAAGCATCCGCTACGCCCCTCCTCCCGCGATCGAGAAGCGGCCCCGATCGCGGCAACGACCAGGGAGAATGTCCAAGCCGCCGATCCGCTCGTCTCGGCTCTTGCCCGGGCCGAGGAGATACACCGGCCAGTCGACGAGCAGCGCGGTCGGGCGCATCGTCTGGGAATTGCCCATCGCGCCGTACAGCAGGTGCTGCCGAAAGGACGGAATTTTCAGTAAACGATTCGCCCATTCGCCATCCTGCGATCCTTCGCCGGCTCACAGATCCACTCTGGCCGAACGGGACGGCCTTGCTATCTTGCTATCCTGTTGACGTCACGAGCGACGATGCCAACGATAGGGGGATGAATGCCGGACCCGCGGCCGACCACAGGCCGACCGCCACAGATCAAGAAAGCCGCCGACCGCTCCGCCTTGCCCGCGGGCCGGGGGATGCGTCCGATTGCTCCTGTCTTCGTTGCCGTTCTTGCCGCCGGCTGCGCCGGCCCGCAATCGAGCTTCGAGGGCGCCGGCACCGAGGCCGTCAGCGTTGCGAACCTGTTCTGGGTCATGCTCGCTGGCGCCATCGTCATCTGGCTGCTCGTCATCGGCCTGTCCATTTATGCCACCAAGGCCCATCCCGCCGCCCACAGCGAGGCCAAGGGCATCCGGCTGATTATCTGGGGCGGCGCGGTCTTTCCCAGCATGGTCCTGGCCGTGCTGCTGACCTGGGGGCTGACCATGATGCCAGACCTCAGGCGGGAGGCGGAGGGCCCACGGATCGCGGTCTCCGGCGAGCGCTTCTGGTGGCGTGTCGCCTATGGCATCGAGGGCGAACCGGGCGTTGCCAAAAGCCTGCCGTCGGGCGGCGTGGAAAGCGCCAACGAACTCTGGCTGCCAGTCGGCCGCCGAACGGAAATTCTCCTAGGCAGTCCTGACGTGGTCCATTCCTTCTGGGTGCCGGCCATCGCCGGCAAGACCGACGCCATCCCCGGCCGCGTCAACCGGCTGGTGCTCGAGCCGACGCGCAAAGGCGTCTATAACGGCGTCTGCGCCGAATTCTGCGGCGATGCCCACGCCCAGATGGGATTTCGCGTCGTCGTCGTCTCCGAGGACGATTATGCCCGCTATGTCGAGGCCCAGGGCCAGCCGGCGGCCGTCACCGCAGGCGAGGGACCGGACCGATTCGTCGACCGCGGCTGCGGCGCTTGCCACACGGTACGTGGCACCCCGGCCGACGGCGCCGTGGGGCCGGACCTGACCCACATCGCCTCGCGGCGAACCATCGGTGCGGGGCTGCTGGAAACAACAGAAGCGAATATCGCCGCCTTCATCCGATCTCCCGCCCATGTCAAACCGGGAGCAGAAATGCCCGCCTTCGCCATGCTGCCTGAAGCGGAAATCGACGCCATCGCCAATTGGCTGGGGGCGCTGCGATGAGCGAGACCGCATTCGGCAGGCCCGGCGTTACCGGCGCCACCCATCAGGATCAGGAGGACGAGGCGGTCCGGCGCGGTCAGGAAGAGCGCTTGGCCAAGGCCTGGGAGACGCCCAAGGGTTGGCGCTACTGGTCGGCGGTGAACAACACCGAGGTGGGGATCTGGTACACCGCGACGGCCTTCGCCTTCATGCTGTTCGCCGGCGTGCTCGGCCTGATGATCCGCGTGCAGCTCAGCGTTCCGGACAACGACTTCCTGTCGGCGAATTTCTACAATCAGGTCTACACGCTGCATGGCACGGTGATGATGTTCCTGTTCGCCGTGCCGATCTTCGAGGCCGTGGCGATCGTCATCCTGCCGCAGATGCTGGGCGCGCGGGATCTGCCTTTTCCGCGCCTCTCGGCCTTCGGTTATTGGTGTTTCCTGATCGGCGGCATCTTCGTCACCGGTTCGATCTTCTTCGACGCAGCGCCCTCCGGCGGCTGGTTCATGTATCCGCCGCTGTCCACTCAGGAGCGCTTCACGCCGGGCTATGGTCCCGACATCTGGCTGCTCGGCCTTTCCTTCATCGAGGTCGCCTCGATCGCGGCGGCGGTGGAGCTGATCGTCGGCACGTTGAAGTGCCGGCCGCCCGGCATGCGGCTCAATCTGATGCCGCTTTATGCCTGGTACGTGCTGGTCGTCGCCGGGATGATCCTGTTCGCCTTTCCGCCGCTGATCGCCGGCGACATCCTGTTCGAGCTGGAGCGGCTGTTCGGCTGGCCGTTCTTCGATCCCGAGCGCGGCGGCGACCCGATGCTGTGGCAGCACCTATTCTGGATTTTCGGCCACCCGGAGGTCTACATCGTTTTCTTGCCGGCGATCGCGCTGCTGGCGATGATCGTTCCCACTTTCGCCCAGCGCCCGATCCTTGGCTATTCCTGGATCGTGCTCGCCGCCGTCGGCACCGGCTTCCTGTCGTTCGGCCTGTGGGCCCACCACATGTTCACCACCGGCCTGCCGGCGATTTCGCTCGGCTTCTTCTCGGCCGCCTCCGAGGCGGTGGCGATCCCGACCGGCGTTCAGATCTTCGTGTTTCTGGCGACGCTCCTGACCGGCCGGGTGATCTATCGGGTACCGATGCTGTTCGTCTCCGGCGCGCTGGCGATCTTCGTGCTCGGCGGGCTCACCGGCGTCATGGTCGCGCTCGCGCCCTTCGACTGGCAGGCCCACGATACCTATTTCGTCGTCGGGCATCTTCATTACGTCCTCATCGGCGGCATGCTCTTTCCGGTCGTCGCCGGGGTCTATTATTTCTGGCCGATGCTGTCGGGACGAAAGCTCTCCGACGGTCTCGGCAAGATCGCCTTCTGGCTGATGTTCGTCGGCTTCAACGTGGCTTTCCTGCCGATGCACTGGTCCGGCCTGATGGGCATGCCCCGCCGCATCTGGACTTATCCCGTCGACATCGGCCTCGAAATCCCCAATCTGATCTCCTCGGTCGGCGCCTTCATCTTCGCCGCCGGCTTCCTCATCGTCGTCTTCGACGTCGTGCGGCCGAGCCGCCATCTGCCCCGTGCCGAACGCAACGTCTGGAATGCCGGCACGCTGGAATGGCTGGCCGAGACCGAGGACAAGGCCTGGGGGGTGCGCTCGATCCCGCTCGTTACCACCCGCTATCCGCTGTGGGAGCAGCCGAACTTCATGGAAGACGTCGACATGGGACGCTTCTACTTGCCCGACGCGGAGGAGATGAAGCGCGAGACGATGGTTACCGGCGTCCTCGACGCGACCCCCGGACAGTGTCTGCGGGTTCCCGGTCCGACCTTCATGACCATGTGGGCGGCGATCTTCCTCGGCGCGGTGTTCATCTTCGCGACTTTCCACTGGTGGCTGGCGACCATCGCGGCGATGGTGCTGGCGATCGCCGCAATTCTCGTCTGGTTGTGGCGCGGCACCGCCATCATCCCGGAGAAACCGGACAAGGATGTCGGTCGCGGACTGACGCTGCCGCTTTACCTGTCGGGACCGAAATCCGTCGGCTGGTGGGCGATGTTCATCACCATGGTCGGCGACGGCACGGCCTTCTTGTCGCTGGTGTTCGGCTATTTCTTCTTCTTCACGATCCAAGAGGAATTTCCGCCGGCCGGCGTCGAGGGACCCGGGCTCGTCTGGCCGCTGGTGGCGCTGGCCCTCTTCGCGGGAGGATGGATCGCCGCCCGCCTCGCGCTAAAGATCAACCGCGCCGGTTCGCTAAGCATGGCGCGGGCGCTGATGGGCGGCGGTGCCATGCTGGCCCTTGCAGGCGGCGCCGCGCTGGTCTGGGCGCCTTACGTCACAGGCCTCGATCCGGTCACCCACGTCTATCCGGCGACGGTCTGGGTGCTGGTCATCTGGACCGCCGTCCATGGCGCTGTCGGTGCACTGATGCTCGGCTATTGCCTGGCGCGGTCGCTCGCTGGTCGGCTGACGCCGGTCTACGACATCGATATCGCCAATGTCGCACTCTATTGGCACTTCCTGGCCGCGACGGCGTTGATCACCGTTGCGATCATCGCGCTGTTTCCGCTGGCGGTCTGAGGAGACGGCGATGCAAACCGACGGCCAAACTCGCGACAATCTCTGGACATTGATCACCCCGCCGACGGTTTGGGCGCTACATTTTCTCATCTCCTATGTGCTCGCAGCCTATGCATGCGCTCCCAATATGCGCGTTTTCGAAACTATCGGCGGGATGCGGGTCGTCATCGCGATCGTCACCGTCCTCGCGCTAGGCCTCATTGCCCTCGTCTTCCGGCGGGCGTACCGCGAATGGCGCGCCGATGGCGGCGGCGGCTTTCACCATGAGAAAGATAGCGAGGCCGGGCGGGAGCGTTTTCTGGAGTTCTCCACAGTACTGCTCGCCGCGCTCTCCTTCGTCGCGGTTCTCTTCGTCGCCCTACCCGTGTTGATCAATGTGGATTGCCGATGAGCACCGTTGCGCCAACCCTCACCGGGCACGCCCCGGCCCCGATCTCTGCTGCATCCCGGTCCGCAACCCGTCGCTTCTGGCCGCTGGCCGTCGGTGCCTTGTTGCTGGTGCTGCTGTGGTTCGGGCCACTGCCGGAGGCCGCCCGAGGCTCGTTCGCAGCCCATATGACGCTGCATATGGGCGTCGTCGCCCTCGCCGCGCCGCTTCTCGGCCTGGGGTTGTCGCGCGCCGTGCCAACGCTTGTTTCAGGGATGCCGTCGGCGGTGGCGATCGTCGCCTCGCTGGTCGAGTTCATCGCGGTCTGGAGCTGGCATGCGCCGGCGCTGCACGATGCGGCGCGGACTGAAGCATCGGTCTTCGCCATGGAACAGGCCTCGTTTGTCGCGGCCGGTGTTCTTCTCTGGGTCGGCGCCATCGGGGCGGCGGGCGACGGCCGACCAGTCGCACGGGCGACGGGCGTCGTGGCCTTGCTGGTCACCTCGATGCACATGACGCTGCTGGGGGCTCTGCTGCTGTTCGCGCCCCGACCGCTCTACGCCTGCGCCGAACTCTGTTCGCCGGCCGCCGCCCTGACGCCGCTGGGTGACCAGCAACTCGGCGGAGTCCTGATGTTGCTCATCGGTGGCGCGGCCTATCTGGCGGGGGGATTGGCGCTGCTCGCCTCGATCCTGCGCGAGGACGCGCCCAGCGGTGGGACCGGCTGATGCGTATCGACTTCATCCTCACCTGGAAGAAGCTTCTTCTCGCCGCGATCGGCGCCGTCGTGCTGGCCTTCGCCTTCAGCCTTTCCGGCATGATCTCTATCGCCGCGTCGTCGGGTCACTTCGCGCCGGTCGGTTGGTTCTTGAACTGGTCGATGCGCAATGCCGTCGCGCGGCAGTCGCTGACGATTTCCGTTCCCGAGAACATCGACCTCGACGACCCGGCCTTGGTTCAACGTGCGGCAGGACATTTCGCCACCGGCTGCGCACCCTGCCATGGCGCGCCAGGTGTGCCGCAGTCTCCCGTCTCCCTGTCGATGACGCCGCATCCGCCCCGGTTGTCGGGACGGATCGAGGACTGGAAAGACCGGGAGTTGTTCTGGCTCGTCAAAAACGGTCTCAAATATACCGGCATGCCGTCCTGGGCGACCCAGGAGCGGAATGACGAGATCTGGGCGCAGGTCGCCTTCCTGCGCGCGCTGCCGGAGATGACGGCCGAGCGCTACGCCGAGCTGGCCCTCGGCGGACAACGCGGTGGCGAACCACAGGAGGTCGGCGGCGAAACCTTGGCCGGGCTCGACGGCATCTTCGAGAACGCGCTGGCGGATTGCGCCCGGTGTCATGGGCGCGACGGCCTCGGCCAGGGCGCCAAGGATGCCGCCGGTGCCTTCCCGGTCATCGCCGGGCAGCCGGAGGCCTATCTTCTGGCAACGCTCAGGGCCTATTCCGACGGCTTCCGCCATTCCGGCCTGATGCAGCCGCCGGCCAAGCGCTATGACGATGCCACGCTGACCGCGCTCGCAAAATGGTATGCTGGCCAACCGGTGGCGCGCGATTCCCGTGAGCCGAGCGAGAGCCCCGCCCCGGCCGGTCAGATCTCCGAGGCCGAAGCGGAACCGACAGTCGCGATGGCCGACGGCATTCCGGCGCAGATCTTTCCGCCCGACACACGCAGCGGAAATGCCGTCGTCTCTACTGCGGCGGCAGGCGGCTTGCCCGAAAACCCCGAGGCGATGCGCGATCTCGGACGAAAGATCGCGCTGGAGGGACTTCCGGCCCGCAAGATCCCCTCCTGCGAGAGCTGCCACGGCGCCGAGGGTCGCGCCAAGAACCCGCATTATCCCTATCTCGGCGGTCAGCCGGAATGGTACGCGCGGACGCATCTGGAACTGTGGAAGGAAGGCACGCGCGGTGGTACGGAATTTTCCCACCTGATGACGCCGATCGCGCGGAACATGAGCGAGGGACAGATCGCCGCGGTCGCCGCTTGGTATGCCGAGCAACCCACCGGCCGATGAACCCCTTCGCCGCCAAAGCGCGTCCCAGCCCCCGCACCCATGAAAGACCGATGGATGAACCCTGATGGATAGCGGCGCCGCAGCAGAGCAATGGGAGAGCCGGATGGCGCCCGGACTCGACGTGATCGAGGCGATCGCGGTCAAGGCCTATGCCGAACTGCCGGAGGAGTTCCGGACGCTCTCCGGCGAGATTCGCTTTTACGTCGCGGACTTTCCCGACGACGACGTGATCCGCGAGATGGAGCTGCAAAGCCCGTTCGACATTCTCGGCCTGTTCGAGGGCCGCGCCATCGGGGATATCGACAGCCCGGTCACCGGCGAGATGCCCAACCGCATCCTCCTCTACCGCCGGCCGATCCTCGATTATTGGGCCGAGCACGAGGAGACGCTGGGCACCCTCGTCTCGCATGTGTTGATCCACGAGATTGGCCATCATTTCGGCCTGTCGGACGACGACATGGAAGCGCTCGAAGCGAGCGTCGCCTGAACCGACGCGCAGCCGCCGACCGTTTCGTGTGTCAGTCGCGGCTGACGAACTTGTTGAAGTTCGGGTTATCGCCAGAGGGATCGATCAGCAGCGCCAGGCGATTCTGCTCGAACGCCTCGAAAAAACGGTCCCAGTCGATTTCCTCGAGGCCTTCGTCGTCGCGCCCATGGTCGACACGGAGAATACCCGGTCCGCCCTCGCCGTTCTCGGTGGCAGCGACCATGGCCGGCTTGCCGCCTGTCTTCTTCGCCCAAGCCCGAATCTCATCGTGATCGGTGATCTTCTCGGCGGATGCCATAGCGCAATCTCCCAATGTTCCTTTAACCGGGAGACGCGGCGAGGTCGTCGGACGTTCCGTCGCGCGCGCCGCGCCGGCCGAGAAATTTCGTCAGCCGGCCACCGGCGGCGAAATCGCTGTTGCGCCTACTGTTCGCCGAGATTCAGCGCCGGGTCATATTTTTCGCCCGCGACGGTCTTCACCACGGCCTGGCCGCAGCGCATCGCGCCCATCGCCGCGTCATAGGCGTAGGTCGGCGAGCCGTGCAGATCCCAGCCCTTGGAGAGCGCCAAGGAGACTTTGTGGCAGAAGGCGGAATCATCCGGCCCCGACAGGAAACGGTAGAGCTTCATCGCGCCGCCTCACGCTCGGCGATCGCGTCGCGCATCGCCAGCAGCTTTTGAGATTGCTTGAGATGCAGCCGCTCGACCATGCGTCCCTCGATCTGCAGCACGCCCTTGTCGGCGTTATCGGCCTTGGCAAAGGCGGCGACGAGCCGCTCGGCCCAGGCGATGGCCGCCGGGTCGGGCGAGTAGGCGGCGTTCGCGCCCTCGATTTGCGACGGATGGATCAGCGTCTTGCCGTCGAAGCCCAGCCGTCGGCCCGCCGCGCATTCGGCGGTGAACCCCCCCTCATCGTGGAAATTGGCATAGGGACCGTCGAGCACCGCCAATCCATAGGCTTTCGCCGCCACGATGATCTGCATGATCCAGGGCAGCAGTTCGGCCCGGTCGGGACCCGGATCGATGCCGGTGGCGAGCGCAATGTCATAAGGGCCGACCATCAGGGCCGTCACCCGCATGTCGCGTCCGGCGGCCGCGAGCTTGCCCACGTCGAGGATGCCGAGCGGCGTCTCGATCATCGCCCAGAGCTTGACGCTGTCCGGCGCCCCCGCCTCCGCCAGCGTATCGACGACCTGCCGAAGCGTCTCCACCGTCTCGACCTTGGGAAGCAGGACGGCGTCGACGCCGGCTTTCGCCGCCATCCGCAGGTCGCCCGTGCCCCATTGCGTGTCGAGCGCGTTGACCCGGATAATGCGCTCGCCGGCGAAACCGTCGGAGCGCAGATGCGTCGCCAGTCTCTCGCGGGCGTCCTCCTTCTCGCGTGGACCGGCGGAGTCCTCCAGATCGTAGATCAGGGCGTCGGCGGCGAGGCCGGCGGATTTTTCCAGCGCGCGAGGATTGGCGGCGGGGACGAACAGAAGCGAGCGGCGGGGGCGCAATGATGTCATCATGGCGGAACTCATCGCCGATTCAGGCGAAACAGGCAATCGCTCCGGGGCGCAAAACTCTTCGGAGTTTGCGCGCACGAACCGAAATGCTATTCCACCGCGCGACAATCCGAGAGCATGAAGGACGACGGCAATGCAAAAATTCGACAGATTGACCGGGATCGCTGCCCCCTTGCCGATCGTCAATGTCGACACCGACATGATCATTCCGAAGGATTATCTGAAGACGATCCTGCGCACCGGCCTCGGCACGGGTCTGTTCGCCGAGCCGCGCTACAATGAGGACGGCTCGGAGAACCCCGATTTCGTTCTCAACCAGCCGGCCTATCGCAACGCCCAAATCCTCGTCGCGGGCGACAATTTCGGCTGCGGCTCGTCGCGCGAGCACGCGCCCTGGGCGCTTTTGGACTTCGGCATCCGCTGCGTGATTTCCACGTCCTTCGCCGACATCTTCTACAACAACTGCTTCAAGAACGGCATTCTGCCGATCCGCGTCACGCCGGAACAGCTCGATCTGCTGATGGACGACGCCGAGCGCGGCTCGAACGCGCGCCTCACCATCGATCTGGAGACGCAGACGATCGCAGGCCCCGATGGCGGCGAGATCTCCTTCGAGATCGACCCGTTCCGCAAGCACTGCCTCCTCAACGGGCTCGACGATATCGGCCTGACCATGGAGAAGGCTGGCTCGATCGCCAGCTACGAGACCAAGCTGGCCGAACGCCGTCCCTGGGCCTGAGGCGGCGGCGACGGCTCCTCCCTTACGGGATGTCAGTCACCTCCTCGTATATTTCTTCGAAGGCCGAGATCTCCTCGGCCTTCAGCTTTCCGAGCTCCTTGTCCACGGCACGGCGGCTTAAACGGCCGTTGCCCTGTCGAAGGAAGTGGAACAGTAGGTCGATCGTTTTCTCCGGCATGTCGATGATCTGGGTGGCGCGCTTGTGGAACTGATCTCGCGCTTCGAGAAAACGCAGTTCCTTCGGAAGGTCGTCGCTGATCGTGCGCTCAAGGCAGCCGAACAAGAATTCGGCGTGGCGGGTCGCGTCGAAGTAACGGTAGAAATCGGCGGTGTCGTTTCGGACCTCGATGTTCCCTTTTTCTGTCGGGGTCCAATCGATGAAGGGCAGAAGCGGTTTGGAGACGGATTCGAGGGTGGTGCGATATCTCAAAAGATCATCGAGAATAGCGTTGGAGATTGGGAAAATGATCTCGCGCGGCGTGTAGCCCCGATATGCCAAGACGTGATGGATCAAAAATCGATGGATGCGGCCGTTGCCATCCTCGAAGGGATGAATATAGACAAAACCGAAGGCCAGTGCCGCCGCCGCGAAGACGGGATGGTACTGGCTGTCCTCGCTCCGGATATCGTACTGTATCAACCCTTCCAGAAGATCCGGCAGGTCTTCCGGCCTCGCGCTGATGTGCTCGGGCACTGGCTCGGAAGAGGTCGCGGCTTCCCACGAATCCGCCTTCGCGCCTTACGCCCAACGTCACGAATCTGTCGTCGCCGATGACCTCCCTTTGCAGATCGACCAAGGTCTCTACCTCAAGGTCGAACAGACCGGCTCGTCCGATGATGGCGCCCCAGCGTTCGAGCCGAGCGCGCGACGGCCGTTCCTTCTCAATTTCGAATGAGGCTTTGGAATCTGATAGAAGAAGGAAGGCAGCCGCCCGCGCGAGCACGTCCGGCGAGGCCTGCTTGATAAGCAATTCGGCCTTTTTCGACAGATCCTTCGCCAAGAAGCTATCGAGAACTTGCGTCCTGGCCACCAGCGGACAGAAGCACGAGGTCCCAGGAAGATTGTTCAGGATACGAAAGCGCTTTTCCCGGACGGGCTCTCGCCCCGTAAATTGATGTTTCCCATCGAGGATTGCGACGTAATTGCCTGTACGGCTGTCCGGGACCTGCAAACGTCGACCTAAGAGCCATTCGTAGATGAAGCCGAGCCGGCGCGCATAGCTGCTTCCAGGCTGTCGTCTGAGCGCCTCCTCCAACTCGGTAGAACCGATTTTGGAAAAAATGGCTTTCAGGATGAGGAGATTGAGCCCCTCGTTCTTCAACGCAAATACCAGATGGTCGAGAATCTCCTCGCCGGGCCAGCGAGGAGACGGATGCATGACCCATTGATTTTGCTTGATACGGGTTTGTCTATCTGCAACCGCATGGAGTTCGTAAGGTCGCGGCACCGAAAGCTCCAGCCGGTCGGTCAGCCAAGCATATCCGGCCATTCTGCCGGCCGTCGGCATGGGGCGGTCTTGGACGCTTTTCAAACGCACTGCCGGAGTCGCCCCACCGTTTATAGGAAGGCGTGGGTTTAGACCCATCTTGTTATAAACGCAACATTCCTTCTACAAATGTCGGCTTTTGGATTTTTTTGTTACAGCCTCATCCACCGTGAAAAGGACGAGTGAACAAAGGAACCCTCGACTTTTCGGACGATCATAACCCCTGCCGTAACGGCCATAGCGTCGCTGCCCGGCCTCTATCCCTCGATTTTCATCTCGGGATGGAAAGCGTGGGCGACGAAGGCGAAGGTGATGTCGTGGACGGCGGGCTTACCGTCCAGCCCGGTGACGCTGACATTTCCCACTTCGCGGCCCTTGCCGATCTCGCGCGTATCCAGCGCCGAGGCCTGGCCTTCATCCCAGCTCAGGCGATAGCCGCCGCGCTCAAGGCTCTTGTTCTCGCGCAGCTTCGCCAGCGAGACGATGGAGACCGGCTTGTTGGTTTCGGCTTCGCGCACGACAACCACGCGGGCCATCGGCTCGATCCCGTCCGGCATCTCGCCGCGATAGAGGAACGGCGTCGCCGAGCTGTCGTAGGAGACATAGGGATTCTGGCCATAGGGCCGACTCACGCTCGTCGGCGGCGCCAGCACCTTGGCGTCCGGATGCCGCTTGGCGAAGGCCTGCCAGGAAACGAGGCCCGAGGGGATGACGTCGAGCGTCTTGCCGGTCATGGCTCCCACAATCCCCGTGCCGGTGAATTGCTGCCACCAGCTTTCCGTCTGCCGGTCGTACATGACCAGGTCTGAATGGCGCAGCTTCCCGGTCGTGCCGAAGTCCAGAACCGTGCCACCGAGCTCGCGCTCGAAGACGATCGCCGCGTTGCAGAGCGGACAATAGGTGACGGCGACGGGAATGCCGGCGACCGTATCGTTGACGATCTCGTGGAACATCAGGATGCTCAAGGGATAGGCGCGGGTCTCGCCACCAACGGTCAGTTGGATCACCGGCTCGCGCGGCTGGAGATCATCCGCCTCGGCGGCCGTCACGAAGCGCGGATCGTCGGTCGCCGGTATGCCGTCCTTCGGCGGACCGCCCGAGATGATTTCCGTGAGATCGACAGATTGTTTGGAAAAATCAGTCCGCCAGCCTTCGGCCATCCACCGCGCGGGATTGGCGCCGGCCAGCCCGGTCCAGATCAGCACAGTCAGCGCGACGACCAATGCGCCCGTTAGCCATCGAAGATACATCACGTCCTCCCGCTCCCGCGCCGCACGCGGCCAGTCTCTGGCGCGATTGTGCGTGCCGGCCGGGGTCCAAGCGAGTCACGCTTTTACGATTCCGCGTGATCGCCGCGGGATTTCGGCAGGGAAAAACGGATCGATCACGGCGCTCCTGCGTTCTGCGCGCAGTTGACGGGGCCGTGGGGCGCGCCGCCGAACGAGCGCAGGAGCGGCCATCATGTGGAACTGGTTGTCGCAAAACACCGATGTGCTGAGCCTCGCCGTCAGCGTGGCCATGCTGATCGTCTGGATCGTCTATCTGCAGCTGCTGCTCTACGGCTATCAGCGCCAGCGTCGATCCTCGGTCCTGATCAGTCGCGGTGCCGGCCAAGGCCTCCGCTCGCGTTGTCTCATCACCAGCATGAGCGCCGAGCCGCTTTACGTGACAAGCATTATCGCCACGCTGGAGACCAAGACCAACTCCTACGAATACGCCCTCACCGACCTGCGCGATCTACCGGAAGATCTCGGCGCCGACCCGCGCTCTTCCATGCGCCAGGGCAGCCTGTCGACCGGTGAATATCTCGACATCGGTCATTTCGACGATCTGGTGGAACAGTTGGTGGAGACAGATGCCGAACTCTCCCGGCTCGGCGCCTGGGCCGATACCGTCACCGCTCTGGATCTGACGGTCGTCGCCCTTTATGGACCAGATCTGATAGCGGTCGGCGCGTCGCGTCGTTTCTCTTTCGTCGAGAACGGCGACGAACGCCTGCGGATTCGTCCCGAAAGTCTGACGACACGGCAATTGCGCTCTCGTCGCTGGCGCCGGCAGCTGATGCGCAAACTCGCCTCCCACCTGTGAGGCCGCGTCATCGGCCAGACAAACTCCATCCGCTTTACATTCGTTCATTCGCATGTATGAATTCGATTGTCTTCATGGGAGGAAGAACGAATGAAAACAAGTTTTCTGCACGCGGCCTTTTTCGCGATATTCTTAGCTAGTCCCGTTATGGCGCAAGAAGAGGAAAGCGGTGACAAGGATTACCGCACCTTCTCTGCCGGCGGCGAGGTCGAATACGGCGCGATCGAGGATTCCTACACAGCCGATCTGGTGATGTATCTAGCCGGCAACCAGTTCATGGTCATGGAAGACCTGATCAAGGACTTCCAGTCGAAAAATCCGGACATTGAAACGGTCTATGTCGAGACGATCCCGCCGGGGCAGATTCTCAACCAACAAATCCTGAAGCAGGGCCAGATCAAGGGCAAGGATACGGCGCAAAATCCAGACCTTTATGCCAGCGTGAACCTCGGCCACCTGAAAAAGCTGAAGGCGGCGGGGCTGATGGACCAGTACATGGTCTATACCCGCAACCGGCTGTCCCTGATGATTGCGGAAGGCAATCCGAAGGATATCAAAGGCGCGGAAGACCTGTCGCGGGACGACCTGGTACAGTCGCATCCCAACCCGCAGACCGAAGGCATTTTCCGTTTCTACGGATCGCAGATGCTGAAAGACATGGGCATCTATGAAAAGGTCACCGGGAACGCCGATTGCAAAGGCTGCTGGGCGGTGGAAGGCAAGACCTGGTTCACCGAACGCCACCATCGCGAGACGCCCGACCGCATCGAGGCCGGTGAGGCGGATGTCGGCATCGTCTGGGAGACGGAGGTGCGTCACGCCAAGGCCGAGGGCCGCAAGATCGACGGCGTCGAGATTCCCGCATCGCAGAACCAGCAGGACAAGGTCGCCTATGCCATCGGCAAGCTGACCAAGGGTCGTAACTCCGACAATGCCGAGACGTTTCTCGATTATCTGCGCTCGGACGAGGCGCAGGCGATCTACGAGAACTACGGCTTCGTGCGCGCCAGCGCGGACGAGTTGACGTCGAAGCCGATCCCGGCGGGCTAAGCGGGGTCCTCGTTCCGGTTTCACCACGCAGATGTCCGGGCCGTTTCGCGCAAAGCGGAGCGGCCGGATGCCGCCACCCATTCGCCTCTCCCTGCCCCCCGTCCGCTCGCCCGGCCCACCGCCAAAGCCGGGTTTGACGATCGGTCCAGCGACGCGTTGACATTCCAGCGCTTGTCATCGTCCACGCGTGCGCCTTTACTGAGGGCCAGGGCCCGACGCGCAATAATGGATGGACATCGCATGTGCCAGATCTTCGCCGGAATTCCGACCGAGAATTACGACAGCGAAACGCGGTCCGTCCGACTTTCCGGCCATGCGACATCGATCCGGCTGGAAGCCGCCTTCTGGCACGTGCTGGAGGAACTGGCCGCCGATCAGGCGATGCCGCTGTCGAAATTTCTGACGACACTGCACGACGAGGTGTCGGAGCTGCACGGCGAGGCACGCAACTTCACCTCGCTCCTGCGCTGCGCTTGCCTTCTGCATCTCGAACGAACGGCGGCCCGTCAGACAGCGAGCGATACCGGTGAGAGCCTGCGTCGTGCCGGCCAGCCGCAGGATTTCCGCATCGCTGTCTGACCTGCTTTTCGCCGCCACCGCGATCGGATTTTCGGTGTGTTATCATCATACTACCCGCCACTTTAAATCTGCGTCTAGACTTCTCCCAACACGGCGGGAATAGCCAGCTCCGGGGAGAAAGTGCCGTGGTGTCACGGGCGCCGGCCTGGCAGGGTTCCACACCCACTGACCATCGATCCCGCCGTATGATTCCCGACGCCGCCGGACGGCGCGTCGCAACCATGACGAGGACGGCTTGGCCAAGACGATTCATACGATGCTGCGGGTGCTCGACGAAGCGCGCTCCGTCGCGTTCTACGAGGAGGCCTTCGGGCTGAAAATCGCCGACCGCTACGATTTCGACTCCTTCACGCTCGTCTATCTCGCCAATCCGGAGAGCGAGCACGAGGTGGAACTGACGATCAACAAGGGCGAGACGAAGCCCTACGATCTCGGCAACGGATACGGCCATGTCGCTGTCTCGGTCGACGATCTGGACACCGAGCACGAACGCATGCGCGCGGCGGGATTGGCGCCCAGGGACATCAAGGAAATCTCGCACCAGGGCACGAGGCTCGGCCGCTTCTTCTTCATCGAGGATCCGGACGGCTACAAAATCGAGGTACTGGAAAGGGGCGGGCGCTTTCAATAGCGCCGAGCGCTCCTGGCTCGCCCAGCGGGAGAATGGGACGGGTCGGGACATACGAACCACGCCATCGGGAGGAACCAAAATGGCAGAGGTAGTGGGGCGCGCCGCGCCGAACCGGCGCAGCTTTCTGAAAGGCGGAGCCGGGCTTCTGGCCATGACGATCATGCCATCCGGTGTGATCGTCGGGCGGGCCTGGAGCCAGATGCCGCGCGCAACCAAGCCGGAAACCTTCGCGACCCTCGTCCAGATGTCGCGCGACATCTATCCGCACGCCATGGTCGAAGACAAATACTACGCAAACGCGGTCGACATCCTCGATCAGGCGGCCCGCGCCTCCGAGGCCGATCTCGCGGTGCTGGAAGACGGCGTGACGAAACTGAACGAGACCGCCCGCACCACGGCCGACACCGACTACGCGAGCATGACGAGCGATGAGGATCGCGCCGCCATCCTGGACGAGATGGAAAGCGATCCGTTCTTCCAGAAGGTCCGCTCCAACCTCGTGGTCGGCCTCTACAACCAGAAGGAGCTGTGGCCGATGTTCGGCTACGAGGGCGCCTCCGCCGACAAGGGTGGCTACATCGACCGCGGCTTCGACGACATCGACTGGCTCTGAGGGCGGTCCATCGGGAAACACGCGACGAAAAATCGGAAATGGGAGTTCGATGCTCCGCGAGGAGGCGATGGCATCGAAGGCTCCGGGAGGAAACACGACATGCCCGCACCTTATGATCTCAACGACGACAGCGTTGCCGTCATCGTCGGCTCGGGAGCCGGCGGCGGCACGCTCGGTGCGCAACTCGCGCTCAAGGGGATCGATACCGTCATCCTCGAAGCCGGCTCGCGCTACGAGACCGAGGACTTCATCAACGACGAATGGGATTCCTTCGGCCAGCTCGCGTGGAAGGACAAGCGCACGACCTCCGGCGACTGGCAGGTCGCAAAGGATTTCCCGAACCTTCCGGCCTGGATCGTCAAGGCCGTCGGCGGCTCCACCACCCACTGGGCCGGTGCCTCGCTGCGCATCCAGGAGCACGAGTTCAAGACGCTGACCAACTACGGCGCGATCGAGGGCGCCAACCTTCTCGACTGGCCGATCGATCTGAAGGAGATGGAGCCGTGGTACGCCATGGCCGAGGACCGGATGGGGGTCACGCGGACCAACGGCATCCCCGGCCTGCCCGGCAACAACAACTTCAAAGTACTGGAGGCCGGCGCCAAGAAGATCGGTTACAAGGAGGTTCACACTGGCCGTATGGCGATCAACTCCGAGCCGCGCGACGATCGTGCCTCGTGCCTGCAGATCGGCTTCTGCTTCCAGGGCTGTAAATCCGGCGCCAAATGGTCGACCCTCGTCGCGGAGATACCCAAGGGCGAGGCAACCGGCCGGCTCGAGGTGCGAGCGGACAGCCAGGTGCTCAGGATCGAGCATGATGCGTCCGGCAAGGTCACTGGCGTCGTCTATGCCGACAAGGACGGCAAGGAGCACCTGCAGAAGGCGCGCATCGTCGCCGTTGCCGGCAATTCGATCGAAAGCCCGCGGTTGCTTCTCAATTCGCAATCCTCAATGTTTCCCGACGGGCTGGCAAATTCCTCCGGCCAGGTCGGACGCAACTACATGCGCCACACGACCGGATCGGTCTACGCGGTCTTCGACAAACCGGTGCACATGTACCGGGGCACGACGATGGCCGGCATCGTCCAGGACGAGGCCAGGCACGACACGTCGCGCGGCTTTGCCGGCGGCTATGAATTCGAGACGCTGTCGCTCGGCCTGCCCTTCATGGCAGCCTTTCTCGACCCTGGGAAATGGGGGCGCGATTTCTCCAGCGCCATGGACGAATACCGCAACATGGCGGGCCTGTGGATCGTCGGCGAGGACATGCCGCGCAAGGACAACCGTATCACCCTGTCGGACACCGACAAGGACGCTTTCGGCATGCCGGTCGCGAACGTCAATTTCGACGATCATCCCAACGACACCGCGATGCGCAACCACGCCTACCAGCAGGGCTCGGCGATCTACGACGCGGTCGGCGCAGTGCGCACCATCCACACTCCACCCTATCCCTCGACCCACAATCTGGGGACCAACCGGATGAGCGAGAAGCCTCAGGATGGCGTCGTCAACCGTTTCGGCCAAACCCACGACATCCCCAACCTTTTCGTCTCCGACGGGTCGCAGTTCACCACCGGCGCGGCCGAGAACCCGACCCTGACGATCGTCGCGCTGGCGCTGCGCCAGGCCGATCATATCGCCGGGCGGATGGCTTCGGGCGACCTTTGAGACAGATCCAGGCCGATCGCCGACAGAGAAAGGGCCGGATCGATACAAATCCGGCCCTTTCGCTAGTTTCTCCCCGGGACCGCCGCAGGATGATCGCGAGACGCCCGGCTGTCCCTCGCGCGTCTTTCGTGTAAATCCGTCGCCGACTGTATTCTATGCGACGGAGGACACCGCATCATGACCACCAAGCTCCTGCTGCTTCCCGGAGACGGCATCGGCCCCGAGACAATGGCGGAGGTCGAAAAGCTCGTCACCATGCTGAACGAGGCGACCAATGCGGGTTTCGAGACCGAAACCGCGCTCGTCGGTGGTTCGGCCTATGATGATTGCGGCAAGCCGGTGTCGGATGCGACCATGGATCTGGCGATGCAAGCCGACGCGATCCTGTTCGGCGCGGTCGGCGGGTCGAAATGGGACGGGGTCGCCTACGGTCTGCGGCCCGAGGCCGGGCTGTTGCGCCTGCGCAAGGACATGGAGCTGTTCGCCAATCTGCGCCCGGCGATCTGCTATCCGGCGCTGGCCGGCTCGTCCTCGCTGAAGCGCGAGGTGATTGAGGGGCTCGACATTTTGATCGTGCGCGAGCTGACCGGCGGCGTCTATTTCGGCGAGCCGAAGGAAATCATCGATCTCGGCAATGGCCAGAAACGCGCCATCGACACCCAGATCTACGACACCTATGAGATCGAGCGCATCGCCCGTGCCGCCTTCGACCTCGCCAAGACCCGCCGCGGCAAGGTGACGTCGATGGAAAAGCGCAATGTAATGAAGTCGGGGCTCTACTGGAACGAGGTGGTCACGCGAATCCACCGGGACGAATATGCCGACCTTGAGCTCGAACACATGCTGGCCGACTCCGGCGGCATGCAGCTGGTGCGCGCACCGAAGCAGTTCGACGTCATCGTCACCGACAATCTGTTTGGCGACATGCTGTCGGACATCGCGGCGATGCTGACCGGCTCGCTCGGCATGCTGCCCTCGGCCTCGCTCGGCGCCGTCGACGCCAAGACCGGCAAGCGGCGCGCGCTCTACGAGCCGGTCCACGGCTCGGCGCCGGACATCGCCGGCCAGGGCATCGCCAACCCGCTGGCGATGATCGCTTCTCTCGCGATGTGCCTGCGCTATTCCTTTGAGATGATCGCTGAGGCCGACGCGCTGGAGGCCGCGATCGCCGAGGTGCTCGGCAGGGGCATCCGGACCGGCGACATCATGGCCGACGGTTGCCGGAAGGTCGGCACGGCCGAGATGGGCGACGCGGTCCGCGACAGTTTCCGGAAGAAGCTCGCCGCCTGAGCCGGACATGCAACCATCTGGCTGCATCAGTCATTGTATGCTCAATAAGTCGAAGGAGAGCACGATGATTAGAGGTATCCTGAAAGCCGTCTTTGTCGGCTGGGTGGCCAAGAAGTTCCTGAACCGCGACAGCGAGCCCAAGCGCGACCCGCGTCGGGTCTAGCTTCGCTCCCCGTTTCTGTGATCGCGGACCGTCGGGCGACGCTGGCCGTTGCGTCCCCGGAATGAACGGCCGGCCTTCCGAAAGGGGGGCTGGCCTTTTTCCTTTCGGACGGCCTGATTGACAAGCGCGGTGTCTCCGCGCATATCGCAGGCCATGTTCGCGCGCTCCACGATCAAAACGTCGATTATCTGACGCCGTCTGCCCCGCTTGTCTCCCCCGGGGCGGTAGACGAGCGTGCAATGATCGGACGGGGAGAGCGAAGGATTGCATCCCATGGGTTACAAGGTCGCTATCGTCGGCGCCACCGGCAATGTCGGGCGCGAAATGCTGAACATCCTCGCGGAGCGCGGCTTTCCGGCGGACGAGGTCGTGGCGCTCGCCTCGCGCCGTAGCCTGGGAACCGAGGTCTCCTTCGGCGACAAGACGCTGAAGACGAAGCCGCTCGACCAGTACGACTTTACCGGAACCGACATCTGCCTGATGTCGGCAGGTGGCGGCGTTTCCAAGGAATGGTCACCGAAGATCGCGGCCAAGGGCTGTGTGGTGATCGATAATTCCTCGGCCTTCCGCTACGATCCCGACGTGCCGCTGATCGTTCCGGAAGTGAACGCCGACGCCATCACGGGTTTCACCAAGAAGAACATCATCGCCAATCCGAACTGCTCGACCGCGCAACTCGTCGTCGCGTTGAAGCCGCTGCACGATCATGCCAGGATCAAGCGCATCGTGGTCGCGACCTACCAGTCGGTCTCGGGCGCCGGCAAGGACGGCATGGACGAGCTGTTCACCCAGAGCCGGGCGGTCTTCGTCGCCGACGAGATCGAGCGCAAGAAATTCACCAAGCGCATCGCCTTCAACGTCATTCCCCACATCGACGTCTTCATGGAGGACGGCTCCACCAAGGAAGAGTGGAAGGTGATGGCCGAGACCAAGAAGATGCTCGATCCGAAGATCAAGGTCACCTGCACGGCGGTGCGCGTGCCGGTCTTCATCGGCCATTCCGAGGCGGTGAACATCGAGTTCGAGAATCCGATCACCGCCGACGAGGCGCGCGCGATCCTGCGCGAGGCGCCGGGCTGTCTGGTAATCGACAAGCACGAGGATGGCGGCTACATCACGCCGTATGAATCGGCCGGCGAGGACGCCACCTACATTTCCCGCATCCGCGAGGACCAGACGCTGGAGAACGGCCTCAACATCTGGATCGTCTCCGACAATCTGCGCAAGGGCGCGGCGCTCAACACGGTCCAAATCGCTGAACTGCTGATCAATCGCGGCCTTCTGGAAAAACAGCGAGCCGCCTGAGCCAGCCCAAATCAAAGGATGGCCGGTGTCGCTCCGCGAGGCCGACCATTCTTTCTGTGTACCAACAGGGTCACGCACGTTCCGTCTGTTACCTGTGGGTAACGCCGGGAGGGAATTGCGGTGGCCATCTGGTCGGCCGTATTTCAGTCATCTGTAGTCATTAACGCCGACCGCGAATGGACACGAAGCGGGCCGTGAAGGCCCCGAAGTCAACACTGGATATCGCTCATGAAAAAGCTCGCCCTCGTCCTTGCGCTGACCACCGCCGTCGCCGGCTGCACCACCGACCCGTATACGGGTGAAGCCAAGCTCTCCAACACCGTCGGCGGCGCCGGCATCGGCGCCGGCGTCGGCGCGCTCGGCGGCTATCTCGTCGGCGAGGCGACGGGCGCCGATTCGGGCCGCGCCGCGCTGATCGGCGCCGGCGTCGGTGTGCTGGCTGGCGGCAGCGTCGGCGCCTATATGGATTCGCAGGAAGACAAGCTGCGCCGGCAGCTCCAAGGCACCGGTGTCTCGGTCACCCGGGCCGGCGATCGCATCATTCTCAACATGCCGTCGAACATCACCTTCCCGAGCGACCAGTCGTCGATCCTTCCGGCCTTCTATCCGACGCTCAGCTCGGTGGCGCTGGTTCTCAAGGAGTTCGACAAGTCGATCGTCGACGTCTACGGCCACACCGACAGCCAGGGCTCCGACGCATACAATCTGCAGCTGTCGCAGCAGCGCGCGACCTCGGTCAGCCAGTTCCTGGCAAGCCAGGGTGTCAACCCGCGCCGCCTCAACACCCAGGGCTTCGGCGAAAGCCAGCCGGTCGCCACCAACGCGACCGAGCAGGGCCGAGCTCAGAACCGCCGCGTCGAGATCGCGATCTCGCCGCTGCGGGCCGGCTAAAGCCGCGCCAGCAACGACCGATACACGCGATGAGGGCCGCGCTCCGACGGGAGCGCGGCCCTCACGCTGTTCTCAACAGGTTACGTCCGGGCCGAAGTTGCGCCCGCCGCCGGCTCTGCATTATCTTAGATTGCGCCCGACCGCGCCGCCGGCAACCGCGCCCGCGACGCCACCGACCACGGCGCCGCCGGTTCCCGCGACCGCGTCGCCCAGAACCGCCCCGCCGACACCGCCGACGACGGCGCCGCCGACCGTCTTCTGCGTCGTGGTGCAGGCCGAAACGCTCATGGTCGCGACGATGAGTGCGGTCATGGTGGCAAGTTTGATGGTCATGGAAATAGCCTTTCGCTGCGCCGCCGCTCGCGGCGGAATGGATGTCCTTCCAACAGGAAATTGGAACCGTGACGAGGGAAGGCAAGACGAGGACTTCGCCGCCCGCAAGACCCCATCGCGGTATCCTCGGCACCGGGCTTCGAGAAGGCCTCGACCGTGGAGCCGAAGCCTGTCAAGCTCTGCGAGGCAATGACCTTCATATTCGAAACCCGCTTCCCCGGAATCTGACCCGCACTGCCGCGCAAACCCGGCAGGGCAACCATAAGATTCGCGGGGCGGGACCGAACCAGCGCCTCCACGGCACATCCGAGGAAAGTGGGACTGATGAAACTTGCGACGCTCAAGGACGGCAGCCGCGACGGGCGACTCGTCGTCGTGTCCCGCGACCTCACGCGGATGACGGACGCCTCGTTCCTCGCGCCCACCTTGCAACGGGCGCTCGACGACTGGGCGCGCATCGCCCCGCATCTGCAAGCGCTCGCCGACAGCCTCGATCGCGGCTCGGTGCCGGTCGAGCGGTTTCACGAGCATGACGCCATGAGCCCGCTGCCCCGCGCGTTTCAGTTCGCGGCCGGTACAGCCTACAGCAGCCACATCGCGATGACAGGCAGGGCACGCGGCGCCGAGATGCCGGAGAGCTTGCGAAGCGACCCGCCAATCCGGCAGGGCGGCTCAGATGCCTTCCTCGGTCCGCGCGATCCCATTCCCCTCGCGGACGAAAGCTTCGGCCTCGACATGGGGGGTGGGATTGCCGTGATCCTCGGCGATGTGCCGATGGGCGCGAGCGTCGACGAGGCGCGCGCCGCCATCCGTCTGGTCATGCTGGTCAACGACGTCTGGTTGCGCGGCCTGATCCCGGCGGAAGGCGACGACGGTTTCGGCGTCTTCCAGTCGAAGCCGCCCTCGGCCTTCTCGCCGGTCGCGGTGACCTCCGCCGAACTCGGCGAAGCGTGGGATGGCGGTAAGCTGCATCTGCCGCTTGCGGTGGACTACAATGGTAAACCGTTTGGCCGGGCCAATGCCGGTATCGACATGACCTTCGATTTCCCGACGTTGATCGCCCATGCCGCCAGGACGCGGCCACTCTCGGCTGGCACGATCATCGGCTCGGGCACGGTTTCCAACAAGCGCGATGGCGGACCCGCCAAATCGATTGCGGATGGCGGCGTCGGCTATGCGTGCATGGCGGAGTCGCGCGCCGTCGAGACGATCGCGGGCGCTGCGCCGAAAACGCCGTTCCTGCATTTTGGTGACACCGTGCGCATCGAGGTGCTCGACGACAAGCACCGGTCGATCTTCGGCGCCATTGAGCAGACGGTCGCCCGATATGAGCACGAGTGATCTCCGCACCGAACGACACACCTGAGTCCGCCGCCACGACGGGCACGGACGCCGGTCAGGCTTCAACCCGCTCCATGCCGCGCCGCGCCAACAGCGCCATGCCGACCGAGGCTTCGGCTTGGGGCGCCTTCTCGACGGGACAGCCGAGGGTCCTGCGCCGGATCGCCGTCCAAGCCTCGTTCCGCGCGCCGCCGCCGGCGGTCAGAACGCGTTTCGGCGTCGGCGCCCCGAGCGTGGCAAGGGCTGCGTAGCCCTTGCCCTCGATCCGGGCCATCCCCTCCAGCATGCCTTGCAGAAACACCGCATCGTCGTTGGGACGCGGCTCAAGCCGTGGGGCGAGCGCGGGATCGTTGACGGGAAACCGTTCGCCGGCTCGCGCCAGCGGATAATAGTCGAACCCGGTCGGCCGATCCGGATCGATCTGCTTGGACAGCGCCGCAATGGTCTCGGCGGAAAAGTGATGCAGCAGCGCGCCGCCGCCAGTGTTCGACGCGCCGCCCGCGAGCCACCGGTCTCCGAGTCGATGGCTGTAGATACCCCGCGCCGCGTCGTCCACCCGCACGTCCGACAAGAGCTTGATCGCCAGCGTGGTGCCGAGCGACGTCACTGCTTCGCCGATCTCCGTCGCGCCCGACGCGAGAAAGGCGGCGACGCTGTCGGTGGTGCCAGCGAGAAGCTTCAGGTCGCGCGAGAAGCCGAACCGCTCGGCCATTGATGCTGTCACCGATCCGGCGACCGCGCCGACGCACAAGACGTCCGGAAGCAGATCCATCCGCGTGCCGCAGGCTGCAAACCAGTCTGGCCATGTGTTGCGTTCGAGGTCGTAACCGAGCTTCAGGACATTGTTTTCGTCGGACAGTCCCGGCTGCCCGGTCAACCGCGCCAGGATGAAATCGGCCTGATGGCAAAGGTGGCGCGCCCGCTGATCGGGGTCATAACTTTGCAACCGCAGCATGCGCGCAAGTGCCGAACCGCTACCTCGGGCGATCGAACCCGTCGGCGCGCAAGCCGCGATACGCGTCGCCTCGTCGTCGAAACCGGAGGAATCATACATCAGCGCCGGCGTCACCGGCCGCGCGTTGTCGTCCACGAGAACCATCGTACCGGACGTGCCGTCGATCGCGACGGCGCGAATCGCCGCCATCGAACCGCCCTGGTTGGCGAGAGCCTTCGCCTGGGCGTCGAGGCAGGCGGAGACCGTCTTCCACCAGCTTTCAGCAGAAACGCCATACTCCTCTGCCGCGTGCATCGGCTCGCGAACGCTCGAGACCAGGTTTTTGTCCGAATCGACGATAGCGCTGCGCACACCGGAGGTGCCGATGTCGAGACCCAGGTAAAGCGGGTCACGACCCAAGCGCGCCGACAGCGCCAGAACATCAGGATCGAGCGTCATGGCTAGCCCATTGCAGCATGCCGATCGTGTAATCGGGCAGCGGCGCGCCGTCCTTGCTCGCGAGCTTTTCGATTTGCGCATCCAGGTCACCGCCGCGCTTGTCGGCCAGGGATTGCGCGTGGAGACCGTCGCGGACGAAAAGCGTCCGCCAGCCAGCGGCACTGGCGCCCGCCACGTCATGTTGCAGCGAATCTCCGACCATGAGAATGCGGTCGTGCTGCGGATTTCCCAAAGCCTCGGCCGTCGCCTCGAAGACCCGCGCATGCGGCTTGCCGTACCAGATGACGCGCCCACCGGCCGCCTCGTAGCGCGCCGCCAGGGCGCCCGGCGCCACCACCAGTTTGCCGCCCGGTCGCGGCGAGGCACGATCGGGGTTGGCGCACAGGACCGGCACGCGACGAGCCAGCGCTTCGTCGACAAGCCCCTGATAGGACGACAGCTCGGCATTGTCCGGCAGGCCCATCATCAGGATTGCATCCGCCGTCGACAGTGAGTCGGCGAGTGCAATCCCGTCGAGACCATCGATCCAGGCTTCGGCGTCTTCCGGGGTCGCCGCGACGGGAAACAGGCGATCGAAACCCTTCACGACGCCGTTCGCCAGATCATCCCAAAGCACTTCACCGGAGGTCACGATGCACGTCATCCCCTCGACCGGAATGCCGAAGCCGGCGAGGCGGTCGCGATTCGGCGCGGCCCTCTTTCCCGAATTCGACAGAAGCGCGATCGTCTTGCCGGCATCCGCCAGCCGCTCCAGCGCCTCCAGAACACCTGGATAGAGGGCGTCGCCGTCATGCAGCACGCCCCATTGATCGAGGACGACGGCATCGAAGGTATCGGCGATCTGCTCCAAGCCAGTAACGTGTTCGTCCAACTCAAGTCTCCGTTCGATGCCAATATCCGAGCGAGCGCGAGGCAAGCGACCGCCCGCGTGTCCGCGACTGTGCAGATACGCGAAATGAGATTCGCTGTATTCACCGATGCCCCGTCCGGCAACCTAGGATAACCGGACCCTGCTTGTCGATTTTGGGCCTTCCCACCCCGATCACCTCCCGGCAATCCTGCGCGAACCTCCGCAAATCCCCAGAAACAAGGTATACATTGACACGCCGCTTAGCGCGCCTGATAGTCACCCTGGGAGACGAGATCGCATGATCGCTGGCGCGGCACCAAGGTGCGGTCCCGTGGTCGCTGGTCTTCGCATCGCACTCTTGCGAACAAGCCATCTGGGAGGAAATATGCGCAGACGTTCCATCATTGCCCTCGCTGCCGCGCTCATGGCGTCCAGCGTTCTTGGCACCGGCGTCGCTTCGGCGCAATCGGCCTATCCCGAGCGACCGATCCAGATGATCGTGCCCTGGGGCGCGGGCGGCGGCACCGACGCGGTCGGCCGCATCCTCGCCTCGCTGCTGCAAGAAGAGCTTGGCGTGCCGGTGAATGTGGTGAACCGAACCGGCGGTTCCGGCGTCGTCGGCCACAGCGCGATCGCCAATGCGGAACCGGACGGCTACACGCTGGGCATCATGACGATCGAGATCGACATGATGCATTGGCAGGGCCTTACCGAGCTCACTTACGAGGATTTCGACATCCTCGCCCTGGTCAATGCCGATCCCGGCGGCATCATGGTTTCGGCGGACTCGGAGTACGAATCGCTGGAGCAACTGCGCGACGCCATCAAGTCGCAGCCGAAGGGCACCTTCAAGGCGTCCGGCACCGGTCAGGGCGGCATCTGGCATCTGGGCCTTGCCGGCTGGCTGCTGTCGGAGGATCTGCCGCCGGATCAGGTGACCTGGGTTCCGAGCCAGGGCGCGGCGCCGGGAATCACCGATATGGTGGCCGGCGGCGTCGACATCGTACCGTCGTCGCTGGCCGAGGGCCGCGCGATGATCGAGGCGGGTCGGGTCCGGCCGCTGGCATCCATGTCCGCCGAGCGCCAAGCGATGTTCCCTGACGTGCCGACGCTGAAAGAGGGGGTCGATTCCGACTGGACGCTGGCGGTCTGGCGCGCCGTCGCCGCGCCGAAGGGCCTGCCGGACGAGGTCAAGACCAAGCTGACCAGCGCCATCGAAAAAGCCTATAACAGCGACCAATATCAAAGCTTCATGAAGGACCGTGGGTTCGGCGTGCGCTGGGCTGCGGGCGATGAGGCGACGAAGATCGTCGCCGACGACGACGCCAGCCTTGGCGAGGTGATGAAAGAGGCCGGCCTGGCGAAGAACTGAGGCAGCCAAGAGGCGTCCGGCCGCGCGCCGGACGCCTGCCCCTATCGCCAGCGCGCGGAGCGCGATTCGCCACGCCGATCATTTCCGGTCCAAAAGAGCGCGTCGATGAAGCTCAATGATCTCACCCTCGGCGTCCTGCTTCTGGCCGGCGCTATCGCGATCTTTCTCTCAGCAACGCAATTCTCCGCGATACCGGGTCAGGCCTATGGCGCCGCGACGATGCCCAAGACGATCGCGCTGCTGACCTTCGGGCTTGGACTGTACATGACCGGGCGCAGCGTGGCCGCCGGCGCGCGGCGGCCGGCCATCGTCATCGCCGACTGGGCGCGCTCGCCCGCATCCGTCATCGGCCTCCTCGTCTCGCTCGCGCTGATCGTCATCTACATCCTCTTCTCCGACCTTATCGGGTTTGTGCCGATGGCGTTCGCGGTGATGGTGACGCTGATGCTGACGCTCCGCGTAAAGCCGCTGACCGCGGTCCTCATCTCGCTCTTCGCCGCTGTCGTGGTTCAACAAGCGTTCGGGCGGCTCTTGCTGGTGCCGCTGCCCCGCAACGCCTTCCTCGGCTTTCTCTGGTAGCCCCATGTCCTTCGTCATCGAGGCCTTCGCCCTCGTTTTCCAGCCATACGTGCTTCTCGTCATTCTCGGCTCGGCCTGCTTCGGCATGTTCGTCGGCGCCATTCCGGGGCTGACCGCGACCATGGCAACGGCGCTGCTGGTGCCGGTCACCTTCTTCATGGAACCGGTGCCGGCCATCGCCGCGATCGTCACCGCGACGGCGATGGCGATCTTCGCCGGCGACATTCCGGGCGCACTCTTGCGGATGCCCGGAACGCCGGCCAGCGCGGCCTATGTCGAGGATGCCTACCGGATGACCCGTCAAGGCCGGTCGGAAGAAGCCTTGGGCGCGGCGCTGGTGTTCTCGGCGCTCGGCGGCATCTTCGGGACGATCGTGCTCGTCACCGCCTCGCCGGCGCTGGCGGACATCGCGCTGAAATTTTCGTCCTTCGAATATTTCTGGCTGGTCGTGCTCGGCCTGTCCTGCGCGATCTTCGTCTCGCCCGGATCGGTTCCGCGCGGCCTGATCTCGCTGTTGATCGGCCTCTTCGCCGCAACGGTCGGCATCGACAACCCGGCCGGGGAACCACGCTACACCTTCGGCATCGTCGATCTCCTGGCGGGAGTGCAGTTCATTCCGGCTATGATCGGCCTCTTCGCCGTGTCGGAGGTGCTTCGCTCGGTCGTCACCCGTCAGGAACGCCCGCATATAGAACGGTCCGGCCGGTCCGGCATCTTTCGTGGCCAGTGGGTGAATTTGCGCCGCTATCCGATGCAGGTGGTGCGCGGCAGCGTCGTCGGCACCGCCATCGGCGCGCTGCCGGGAGCCGGCGCCGACATCGCCGCCTGGATCTCCTATGCAATCAGCAAGCGGTTTTCGAAGCAAAAGGAGAAATTCGGCACCGGCCATGTGGAGGGGCTCGTCGAGGCCGGCGCCTCCAACAACGGCGCGGTCAGCGGCGCCTGGATTCCGGCACTGGTCTTCGGTATTCCCGGCGATTCGATCACCGCGATCGTCATCGGGGTCCTCTACGTGAAGGGGATCAATCCGGGACCGACGGTCTTCATCACCAACCCGCAGATGATCTATGCGGTGTTCATCGTGTTTTTCCTGGCCAACCTCATCATGCTGCCGCTCGGCTGGGTGGCGATCAAGGCCGCTGGCACGATCCTATCGATCCCGACCCGGGTCCTGATGCCGATCATTCTGATGTTCTGCATCGTCGGCTCGTTCGCCATCAACAACTCGATCTTCGGCGTCATCCTGATGCTGATCTTCGGCGTCCTCGGTTTCGTGATGGAGGAGAACGACATTCCGATTGCCCCGGCGATCCTCGGCCTGGTCCTCGGCCCGATGCTGGAGCAGAACTTCATCACCTCGATGATCAAGGCGGACGGCAGTTTCCTGGCTTTCTTCGAGCGGCCGATCGCCGCCGGCCTCGGCCTCTTCACCATCGCGATCTGGTGCATTCCGCTGATCGTCTGGGCGGCGAGCCGGCGGGGCGGCCAGGGGACTCCCGGCGAGAATATCGCTTCCGGTTGATCCGGCGCGCCGGGAATCACGTCAGGCGAGCGACACGTCGTATTTGGCGAAGTCGCGGTCGACCGTCAGGATCGTCAGCCTTTCGAGTCGGGCCTGGGCGATCAGCATGCGGTCGAAGGGATCGCGATGGTGGAGCGGAAGCATGGCGGCCGCGCGCGCGTGCGCCGTGTCGATCGGCAGGAATTGGTGGCCGGTTTGCGCGCACTGTTCCCAAATCTTGTCCGGCACGGGAAGCGCGCCGTTCTTCTTCTTGATCTCCACTTCCCAGACGGTCGCGGCGCTGATGAATGTCTGGGCGCTCCCGGCAAGAACCGTCCGATAGCGCTCGGGCAGCTTGGCGCTTTCGTAGAGAGCCCCTAGGAGCACGTGCGAATCGAGCAGATATGCGTCCACCGTCATTCCATGTACTGCTCGAATCCGGTCGCGATATCGTCCCAGTTATCCGGAACTTGAAACTGGCCGTCAAAAGCACCGACCCGTGGCAATGTCGGCCGTTCCGGCCGGGCAGGTCCGAGACGGACATACGGCTTGCCGTGCCGGGTCACCTGGACTTCCGCGCCGGCGGCGGCCTTGCGCAGAACGTTTGACAGGTTGGCCTTCATCTCAGCGACCGTGACGTCCATGGGAGCACCTCGTTATTATGGCTATAATTATGGTCTTAATCTCCCTGGAAACAAGTGGGCGGAAATGGCTGTTGCCGGCCGGGAGGATCCGACGCGCGCCTGAATCATGCCTCAGTCTGCCTCGTCGTCGTCCAGAAGAATCCGCTCGGCAGCACCGTCGAGATCGTCGTACTGGCCGCTTTTCAGGCTCCACAGGAACGCGACGAGGCCGAGCATCCCGAGCCCGAGCGCGACTGGCAATAGGTAGATCAGTACGTTCATGCCACGCCCTCCCTGGCGAGCCGCTCGGGCGAAAGCCGCGGTGTGCTCGGCGCCAAAGCGCCCTCGAGCCGCCGGCCCATCTTGCCGCCACGGGCCAAACGCAGGGAGTTGGCGACGACGACAATGGAGGAAGAGGACATGGCGATGGCGGCGACAAGCGGGGTGATATAGCCGGCCATCGCCAACGGAACGGCGATGCAATTGTATAGAATCGCCAGCGCGAAATTCTGTTGCACCAAACGCTTCGCCTTGACCGCAACCCGGTGGGCGAAGGGCACGGCCAAAAGGCTGTCCCGCGTGAAAACGAAGTCGGCCGCCAGCCGCCCGGCGTCGCAGGCGGACGCCGGCGCCATCGACACGTCGCCGGCTGTCAGGCAGGGCGCGTCGTTAAGGCCGTCGCCGACCATCAGAACCTTTGCCCCGCGCGCCTGCAAGTCACGCAAGTGGCCGATCTTCATGCCGGGCGTCTGGCCCGACGCCATTGCGGCAACGCCGAGTTCGTCGGCGATCCGGCTCACGGGCTTGGCCGCGTCGCCCGACAGGACCTCCACCGCCAGGCCGTCTTGCTTCAGGTTGTCGATCGCCGCCGCGGCATCACCGCGCAGCGTCTCCGCCAGTTGGAAACCGAACAGACGACCGCCTTCCAACGCGAAGGCGACGCCGTCGGGGCGTGCCCCCGACCATCCATCGCCGGATGCGATGGCGCCGACCCAATCGGAGCGCCCGAGACGGGCGCGGCGACCGTCGACTTCACCCTCCACGCCGCAGCCCGGCACCTCGTGAACCGCCGTGAGCGCTCCAGCGGATGCGGCGGGGAGAAAAGCGAGGATCGCCCTGGAGGCCGGATGCGTCGAATGGGCGGCCAGCGCGCGCGCGGCCGCCGCTGCGTCGCCCTCGACATCCGACGCAATCACGCGGGGGACGCCCGTCGTCAGCGTCCCGGTCTTGTCGAAGACGACGTGGTCGGCCTCGGCGAGACGCTCCAGCGCCGAGCCGTCCTTCATCAGGATGCCGTTCTCGAACAGCCGCGCCGCGCCGATGACGTGAACGACGGGAACCGCCAGTCCGAGCGCGCAGGGACAGGTGATGATCAGGACGGCGATGGCGGCGTAAGTGGCCGTGTACCAGTCGCCGCCCGTCGCCACCAGCCAGCCGAGGAAGGTGGCGGCGGCCAGGATGTGGACCGCCGGTGCATAGATCCGCGCCATGCGGTCGGCGACGCGCACATAGCGTCCACGCCCATTCTCCGCGGCTTCCATCATCCGGATGATGTCGGCGAGGAAGGAGTTTTCGGCCGTCGCCAGCGCTTCGATGTCGATCGAACCGGCCAGGTTCAGCGTCCCCGCCTCGACCCGGTCGCCGCAGGACGCGGCAAACGGCGCGCTCTCGCCGGTGACGAGGGAGCGGTCGAGATCGCTCGTCCCCCGCACCACCGCACCGTCGACGGGGACCCGCTCGCCAGCGGCGACACGCAGGATCATGCCGGGCAGGACCTCGTCGAGCGGCACGTAGGAGAGCTCGCCGTCTTCCACCCGGCTCGCCCCCTTCACCGCCAGACGGCTGAGGCCGGTGACGGCGGTTCGCGCTCGCTCACGCATGCGCTGGTCGAGATAGCGCCCGATCAGCAGGAAGAAGAGCAGCGTCACCGCGGCGTCGAAATAGGCCTCTTCTCCACCCGTCATGCTCTCGAAGACGCTCATGGCGAGCGCCAGCACCACGGCGAGCGAGATCGGAACATCCATGTTGAGGCGTCCGGCCCTGAGCGCGCCAAATGCGGAACGGAAGAAGACCTGGCCGGAATAGGCCACCGTCGGCAATGCGATCAGCGCCGAGATTAGATGGAACAGGCCGCGGGTGGCGGCGTCGGCCCCGGACCAGACCGACACCGACAAGAGCATGATATTGCCGGCCGCGAAGCCGGCGACGGCCAACGCCTTGAGCAGGCCGGCCGATTCCCGCTGGCGGCCAAGGTCGTCCAGATCGCCAATGTCGACCGGCGGCGCGCCATAGCCAAGGCGCTCCAGGGCATCGCTGACGACGAGTGGTGAACGGTCCGCGGCATCGAGAACCACGGTCACCCGGCGCATCGTCAGATTGACACGGGCCGAGACGACGCCGTCGAGCGGCGCCAGCGCCGTTTCGATCGTGGCCATGCAGCGGCCGCAGGAAATGTCCGGAACCGAGAAGACATACTGGACCGTGCCGTCTTGGTTGGCGCGTCCCGACCGCCTCAGTTCCTCGGCCCGCAGCGCGCTCGCCGGGTCGGAGGTTTCGAGCGCTAGATCCGTGGCCAGCACCCCACCACAACAGGTCATAACCGTCTCACTCCACCACGAAGCGCACCGCTTTGTCCCAGGGCGGCTCGTCCTTTGCCGTCACGGCAATGGCGGCCTCCCAAAGCCCCGTGCCGAGCTCGGTCGGAGCGGCGTAGGTTCCGCCCAGGCCGGGTTTCAACTGGAGGATGCGATCCTCCCGCTCGGTCGTCGGTCGGCCGATCGTCGCCTCGACGGACACGTTGCGAATGGCGCGTCCCTCGGCGTCGGCGAGACTGACCGCGAAGACCCCGTCCTCGTAAGACGTATGCACGGTCCAGCCGAGCGCCGCCTGGCGCCGCTTCACGGCCGTTTGCGCATTGAAGCGCTGGCTCTCGACATAGGAGTTCTGGACAACGAGGCCGCTCCAGCTGGAATTGGCGAAATAGGCAAGCACGAGATTCACCGAAATGATCGTCCCGAAGAACAGGGCCATCACGGCAACCATGTGCCAGCCGGTGAATTCACGCGGTCGAAACAGGCGAGCCAGCATGGTCAATCCTCCAGAACTTCGAAGATCGCCGCATAGGTGTCCGTCTCTTCCGATGCCCGATCCTTGACGACGAAGCGGAAATCGGTCGCGCCCGGTTTGACGGTCTCGGGCGGCTGCGAAACGAAGACACGCAATGTGCGCAGTTTATCGGGTTCCACCGGCACTGAGAAGCTGGTCCCGGCCGGTTGCTCAATCTCGTTGATGCTCATGGTCGCACCGGGGAGACCCTCGATACCGAGCGTGATCACGCGGGGCTCCGGGATCATGTTGAGCAGCTTGACCGTGTAGCCGTTGCGGATCGAGCCGTCGCTCAACGTCACGGCGACCGGATTGCGGTCGTGCTGGACGTTGATCTCGAGCCTGTCGCGCGCCATCAGCGCGATGAACAAGGCGGCGCCGATTGCCGCCCATACAGTGGTATAGATCAACGTCCGCAGCCGGAAGATGATCCGCCAGTCGAAGTGGCGAAGATTGTCGCGGAAGCGACCGTTCTCGTCCCGCACCCGGGACGGGTCGATCATCCCGCTCACCGGATCGGTCGCGATCGCGAGATTGGCGTCGTAATCGCGCAGCGTCGCGTAGGAAATCAGCCCGCGCTCCCGGCCGAGCCGGTCCATCACCGAATCGCAGGCATCGATGCACAACGCACAGGTGATGCAGCCCAGCTGTTGCCCGTCGCGGATGTCGATGCCGGTTGGGCAGACCGCGACACAGGCATTGCAGTCGACGCAGTCGCCGACCGCAAGTCCGGCCGCCGCCGCCTTCTTGGCCCCGCGCGTGCGCGGTTCGCCGCGCCAGTCGTTGTATGTAACGGTGAGTGAGTCCTCGTCCAGCATCGCCGCCTGGATGCGCGGCCAGGGGCACATGTAGATGCAGACCTGTTCGCGCATGAGACCACCAAACACATAGGTGGTGGCAGTTAGAATGCCGACGGTGGCGTAGGCGACGAAGGGCGCTTCCCCGAGGATGAAGCTGGTGAGCAGTTTCGGCGCGTCGGCGAAATAGAAGATCCAGGCGCCGCCGGTGGCCAGGGCGATCGCCAGCCACGTGGTGTGCTTGAAGACGCGCTTGCGGATCTTGTCGGCGCTCCACGGTGCCTTGTCCAGCCGGATGCGGGCGTTGCGGTCACCCTCGAAGAATCGCTCGACGACGAGAAATAGGTCGGTCCAGACCGTCTGCGGACAGGTATAGCCGCACCAGGCCCGTCCGACGACGGAGGTGATCAGAAACAGGCCGACGCCGGCCATGACCAGCAATCCGGCGACGAAGAAGAATTCCTGCGGCCAGATCTCGATGAAGAAGAAATAGAACCGGCGATTGGCCAGATCGACGAGGACCGCCTGGTCGGGAGCGTAAGGCCCGCGATCCCATCGCAGCCATGGCGTGACGTAGTAGATGCCGAGCGTGATCGCCATGACGATCCATTTCAAGCGGCGGAAATTGCCTTCGGCACGCTTGGGAAAGATCTTCTGACGCGGCGCATACAGAGGCTGGCTCTGCTGGCGCCCGCCGGCATTGACGGCCTCGACGTCGATTGGCGTTATTTCGGTGGGTTGGTCCAAAATCCACTCCTGCATCGCCGGACGGCCCCCGGCATGAACGACCATCTTTTCGCTGCAACGGCTCGCCTTATCCTTGACCCAGATCAACCACCCGTTTTGACCGCCGTATTCGAGCGTGAGACACTTTGCGTCAAACGCCTGCCGTCAGGCAGGGAGGAAGCAATGGATTCCGGTCCGGACAAGGCTTGCACGCGCGATTTCAGCAACGCGGAAATGGGCGTCCTCGCCCATCTCTATCGCGGCGAAATCTATCGCTCCACGATCTGGCGGACCCGGCTCGACACCACGACGAACTGGGCGGTGGTCACGCTCGGCATCGCGCTATCGATTGCGTTTTCATCGCCCGATGCCTCACCGCTGCCGCTGGTTCTGGTCGGCATCCTGATTCTGTTCTTTCTGCTGCTGGAGGCCCGCCGCTACCGCTATTTCAACGTCTGGCGTGCGCGAGCGCGCTGGATGGAAAACAATTTCTACGCGCCGATGCTGCGGGACGGCAATCTGCACACCGAAAGCGGCTGGGCGCAGGTTCTCGCCGACAACTATCTGCACCCGGTCTATCATATCAGCCAGGCCACTGCGATCGGCCGGCGGATTCGCCGAAACTACCTCTGGATCCTGCTGATCCAGACCGCCGCCTATGTCGGAAAGCTGATGGTGCACCCCACCGCCGTCGGCTCCCTGACAGAGTTCGTCGAACGGGCCGATATCGGCCCGTTCCCGGGCGAAGCGGTGCTCGCCATCGGCGTTTTCTACGTCGTCAGCTGGACGACGATCGCGATCTGGATCGCCCGCAGCGACGCGGCGAAATTCAGATCTCGGGGATCGTCATCCAGTTCGATGGGTTGAGTGCGGCTTTCCCCTCTATTCGCCGCCGCCAAGGCTATGGACATAGACGGCGAGTTGCTTGGCGGTCAGATCGCCCAAGCGATCGCCCCAGCCGGGCATGACGCCATGCCGTGGCAAAGTGATCTGCGCGATGATGTCCTTCTCCTCGCCGCCATAGAGCCAGAGCGCATCGTTGAGGCGTGGCGCCCCGAGTTCACGAACACCCTCGCCCGCCTCGCCATGGCAGGCGGCGCAATTGTCGGCATAGACCGTCGCGCCGTTCTCGGCCGCCGCGGCGTCAGCCTCCTGGCCCGAGAGCTTGCGCACATAGGCAGCGGCTGCGGCGATCTGCTCGCGATCGAGGATTCCGTCCCGGCCGAACGCCGGCATTTCGGACACTCGGGTCTCGTCGTCCTCGCCGTAGCGCACGCCATGAAGGATCGTCGTGTAGATATCCTCCACGCCGCCGCCCCAGAGCCAGGCGTCATCATTGAGGTTGGGATAGCCGACGCTGCCGGCCGCGCCGGACCCGTGACACTGGACGCAGTTGACCTTGAAGGCTGCGCTGCCCGCAGAGATCGCGAGCTGGCGCAGATTGTCGTCGGCCGCAATATCCGTCACGGAGGATGCCTTGATCGCCTCGATGCGATCGATATTCTGCGCTTCGGCGCGCGCCATCTCCGCGCGCAGATCAGCACGGCTCGACCAGCCCAGCACACCCTTCGTCGCCGAATTGACCAGCGGCCAGGCCGGATAGAGCACCATGTAGACCAAGGCAAAGGCGATCGAGGCGTAGAAGGTCCACAGCCACCATCGCGGCATCGGGTTGTCGAGTTCCTTGATGCCGTCCCAGGAATGGCCGGTGGTGTCGACTCCCGTCACCGCGTCGATGTCTTTTTCTTCCGCCATCGATCAATCCTCCTTGAACGGAATGCGTGCGGCTTCGTCAGCCGCCTTGCGAGCCCCTGGTCTCAGGACCCAGACGACGACGGCGACGAAGACGAGCGTCAGGTAGAGGAGCCCCCAGCTGTCGGCGAAGGTGCGCATACTCTGGTATTCGAAATCCATCTTTCGCCCCTTACCGGTCGTTGAGTTCAGGCTTGTAGGCCGAGAAGTCGACCAGCGTTCCAAGCATTTGCAGGTAGGCGACGAGCGCGTCCATTTCGGTCAGCTTTTGCCGATCGCCGTCGAAATTGCTGACCACGGCCTTGGGATAGCGCTCGAGAAGCGCCGACGTGTCGGCCTCCGGGTCCGCCTGGGCGCGCAAGTCGGCCTTGGCGTTCTCGATCATCGCATCGGTGTAGGGCACGCCGACACGGCGGTTGGCGACCAGATGGCCAGCCGGATCCTCCACCACCAGTTCCTTCCGCAGGAAGGCGTAGGTCGGCATGACCGATTCCGGCACGACCGAGCGTGGATCGGTCAGGTGCTGCACCTGCCACTCGTCCGAATAGCGGCCGCCGACGCGGGCCAGATCCGGCCCCGTTCGCTTCGACCCCCACTGGAACGGATGATCGTACATCGACTCCGCCGCCAGACTGTACGGGCCATAGCGTTCCACCTCGTCGCGGAACGGCCGGATCATCTGGCTGTGGCAGGTGTAGCAACCCTCGCGGATATAGATGTTGCGGCCTGCCAGCTCGAGCGGGGAGTAGGGCCGTACGCCGTCCACCTTCTCGATCGTGTTCTCGAGATAGAAGAGCGGCGCGATCTCGACGACGCCGCCGACGCTGACGACGAGGAGGGACAGAACCAGCAGAAGACTGGCGTTGCGTTCGATCTTGCCGTGATGCCTGAACAGCAGTTTGTGGTGCGGAAGTGCCATTGCCGCGTCTCCTTACTTGGCCGTCGCGAGAGCGGGCGCAGAGCCACCCATCGGGGATTCCTGGCGGATGTCGCCACGGATCGTCTTGTAGACGTTGAACGCCATGACCAGCCCGCCGGTGAGGTAGAGCAGGCCGCCCACCATGCGCAGCACGTAGTAGGGATACATGGCGGCGACGGTTTCGGCGAAGGAGTAGACCAGATATCCCTGGTCGTCGTACTCGCGCCACATCAGGCCCTGCATGATGCCCGACACCCACATCACCGCCGCGTAGACCACGATGCCGAGCGTCGCGAGCCAGAAGTGCCAGTTGACGAGGCGCATGCTGTAGAGCCGCTCGCGGTGCCAGAGTTTCGGCACGAGGTGATAGACCGCTCCGAAGGAGATCAGGCCGACCCAGCCGAGCGCGCCGGAATGCACGTGACCGATGGTCCAGTCGGTGTAGTGCGACAGCGAGTTCACCGTCTTGATCGACATCATCGGCCCTTCGAAGGTCGACATGCCGTAAAAGGCCACGGAAACGACGAGCATCCGCAGGATCGGGTCGGTGCGCAGCTTGTCCCAGGCGCCCTGCAGGGTCATCAGGCCGTTGATCATGCCACCCCATGAGGGCATCCAGAGCATGATCGAAAACACCATGCCGAGCGTCTGCGCCCAATCGGGCAGCGCGGTATAGTGCAGATGATGGGGACCGGCCCATATGTAGAGGAAGATCAGCGACCAGAAGTGGACGATCGACAACCGGTAGGAATAAACCGGGCGGTTCGCCTGTTTCGGGATGAAATAATACATCATCCCGAGGAAACCGGCGGTTAGGAAGAAGCCGACGGCGTTATGCCCGTACCACCACTGGGTCAGCGCGTCCTGCACGCCGGCGAACGCCGAATAGCTCTTGGCGCCGAGAAGCGAGACCGGCATCGACAGTCCGTTGACGACGTGCAGCATCGCGACGGTGACGATGAAGGCCAGATAGAACCAGTTGGCGACGTAGATGTGCGGTTCCTTGCGCCTGATCAGCGTGCCGAGGAACACCGCGAGATACGCGACCCAGACGACGGTGAGCCACAGATCCACATACCATTCGGGCTCGGCGTATTCCTTGCTCTGGGTGATGCCGAGCAAATAGCCGGTCGCCGCCATGACGATGAAGAGCTGATAACCCCAGAATACGAACCAGGCGAGGTTGCCGCCCCAGAGCCGTGCCTGGGTGGTGCGCTGGACGACATAGAATGACGTTGCGATCAGCGCGTTGCCTCCAAAGGCAAACACCACCGCGGACGTGTGCAGCGGGCGAAGCCGGCCGAAATTAAGCCACGGCTCGAAGTTGAGCTCAGGCCAGGCGAGTTGGGACGCGGCGAGAACACCGACCAGGAATCCGGTGACCCCCCAGAACACGGTGGCGATGACGCCGTAGCGCACGACCTCGTCCGCATAGCCGGCCTCGCTTGCCTTCAGCGGAATCTGTTTCGCTTCGGCAAGGGCTTGTTTGTCAACGAATTCGATACGCCGCAGCAAGATGACAGTGGCGACGGCCAGCACGAAAAACAGCACCCAGGCATGAGCCTCGAACAGCGCATCCCTGGCGAAGGCCGCGCCGAGCAACGCCAGTAGCGCCGCCAGGCCGACCAGGATCGCCTCAACCTGATTCTTCATGACCAATGTTCTCCAATATCCCTCACGGCGCAACGAAACCCGGCCGATTGCGCAGCGACGCCCGCTCGCTCTTTGCCAGCGTCCAAAAGCCTTCGCTTTGACCTGGATCAAGGAGACTGGCAGCCGCCGACCTCTATGAATGGTCCGGACGATGACCGCCGCCGGAGTCGAGACATGCGATCCAGAGCACAAGCCAGACGCGCGATCGGGCGTGGAGCCGCCTCATTGCGGTCGGTCGGTGCCGGCGCTTTCGTGGGCGGCGAGAGCCTCGTCGGCCGGCTCAACGGTCATTTCCGGGTTCTTTCGGACCTGTGCGACCGCCTGGAGGAGATCGCCGACCGCCTCCCCGACAATGTGAATCGGCAGGACGCGCTGCATGTCGCGCGAAGTGTATGCCCGACCGTGCGCCGCGCGCATGATTTTGAGGAAACTCTTCTTTTCCCACTGCTGAAATCGTGCTTTGCCAAGGACACCGCCATCGGCGAAGCGCTGAACAACCTTCATTTCGAGCATTGGGAAGACGAGATGTTTGCCGAGGAATTGGCGGAGGGGCTCGTCAGCTTCGTCAGTGGTCTCGAGCCGCGCAACCCGGAGGCCCTCGGCTATATGCTGCGTGGATTTTTCGGAGGCATGCGGCGCCACATCACCTTCGAGAGGGCACACATCGTTCCGCTTGTGCAACAGATCGAAGGGAGCGGCCATGCGTGATTCGGCAACGATCCTGGCCCGCCACAGCGAGCCCGTTCCCCGCTATACGAGCTATCCGACAGCGCCGCATTTCCAATCGGATCTCGGCGCGGGCTTGCTGCCCACGATGCTGGCCGGGATTACCGGCGACAAGCGCGTTTCACTGTACATCCACGTTCCCTACTGCGACCGGCTGTGCTGGTTCTGCGGCTGCCACACCAAACATACTCGCCAGTACGCACCAGTGGCCGATTATGTGGATTCGCTGCTGCGCGAGATCGCGCTGGTCTCGCGAGCGGTCGGCTTTCCCGCACCGGTGGCGCAGCTCCATTTCGGCGGCGGCTCCCCCAGTCTGATGCGCTCCGGCGACTTTCAACGCCTGTCCGATGCGCTTCGCGAGGCCTTTACGATCGACCAGGCGAGTGAAATCAGCGTCGAGATCGACCCGTCCGATGTCACGGACGATACGCTGGACGGTCTCAAGGCGCTGGGCATGACGCGAGCCAGCATCGGCGTTCAGGATTTCGATCCCGCCGTGCAGACCGCCATCAACCGACCGCAGAGCTTCGAACTGACCCGTGACGTCGTCGCCAGCCTGCGTTCGATCGGCATCGACTCGTTGAATATCGACGCCCTATACGGCCTGCCGTTGCAGACCGAACAGCGGCTTGCGACAACCTTGGATAAGGTCGTCGATCTCGCACCGGACCGCATCGCGCTGTTCGGTTATGCCCACATGCCGTGGCTGAAGAAGCACCAGACGATGATCCGGGACGAGGACCTGCCAGATCAGGGGGAGCGATTCGGCCAGGCGCGCCTCGCCGAGGCGGCACTGGTCGCGGCCGGCTACGCGGCGATCGGCATCGATCACTTCGCGCTGCCCCACGACACGCTCGCCGAAGCCGCGCGGACGGGCAGGCTGCATCGCAATTTCCAGGGCTACACAACAGATGCCTGCGAGACGCTGATCGGGCTCGGCGCCTCTTCGATCGGCCGGTTTCGCGACGGCTATGTGCAGAACATCGTTCCGACTGCAACCTATCGCGCCGCACTGGAAGCCGGCCTCCTTCCCGTCGGACGCGGCTACCGGCTGAGCGATGATGATCGCATCCGCGCTCATCTGATCGAACGGCTGATGTGCGACTTCACGGTCTCGTTTGCGGATATGGAAGCGCGATTCGGCGCCGCGGCCGCGCCCTATATCGCGGAAGCTCGCCAGATCGCCGCGAGCGACGCCGACCGGCTCTGCCGCGTCGAGGCCGACCGCTTCGTCATCCCGGACGACGCCCGGCCATTCACACGCATCGTCGCGGCCCGGTTCGACGCGCATCTGCAGACATCGGCATTCCGGTATTCCAAGGCGGTGTGAAGCGGGCGACCTGACCGGCCGAGACGCCGACCCTCAGCGGTCGACTTCGCAGCAATCCCGCAACCGGCGCAGATCGGGCACGGTGATGGTCCTGTTGTGCTCGACGACGATCGTGCCGGCCTTTCGCAGCTTGGTGATCTGGCGGCTGACCGTCTCGATGGTGAGACCGAGGAAATCGGCGATGTCGGCACGCTTGAGCGGCAATTCGAAGCAGATGGGACCGTCCTTGGCCTTATGCTCAGGGTCGATATGGGATGCGATCAGGTACAGGAAGCTTGCGACCTTCTCCGTCGCGGACTTGCGGCCGAGCGTCAGAAGCCAGTCGCGGGCCTCATCGAGTTCCTTCAGAGCCTGTTCGTGCAGCTTGTGCCCGAGTTCCGGCGATCCGTCGATCATGTCTTCGATCACGCTCTTGGGAAACGAACAGAGGGTCACGTCCGTCGCCGCTTCGGCCGAGACGTCGCTTCGGCTCTTGAAGGGGCGGCCCAGAAAATCGGGCGCGAACTGTAATCCGACGATCTGCTGCCGTCCGTCGGCCATCAGCCGCGTCAATTTCACGACCCCGCTCAAGATGTTGGAATAGCGGCGAACGTCGTCTCCGGTCGCAGTGAGTTCCTCGTCGCTGCCATAGGCATGTTTGGACGTATGCTTGCTGAGCTTGACCAGTTGATCCGGCTTGAGCGCGCCGCAGACGCCGCGATGGCGGGCCTCGCAGGCGCGGCAGAGCGCCGGGACCTCGGAATTGTGAATGTCCTGCCGCTCAACTCGGGAGGTCTGGGCCATCGTTTTTGTCATCCGCGCTGTTCCCCCCAGCGCAGTGTTAAAGAAGATGGGCGGCCGATTCAAACCCTGTTTGACGTCAGCAGGCCTGCCAACCGGCATCGACCGGAATTACGGCTCCATGAACGTATCGCGCCGCCTGCGAGGCGAGGAACACCGCCGCTCCGCCGGTGTCGGACGGCGCGCCCCAGCGCCCCGCCGAAATGCACCGCGCGATCGAAGCGGCGGCCAGCGCCGCGACCATCTGCCTGCCGAGCTTTCCGGACGTGGAAGCCGCCTTCGACGACGCTTCGCCGGCCGCGACGGCGGAGCGCTATCTCGGGCTCGGTGCCGGCGAAGTCGTGGTCAAGGACGGTCGCGATCCGGCTCTCGTCGCCTATGCCGACAAACGCCAGGACGTCGCCGCCGAAACGGTCACACAGCCACTCGATACGACCGGCGCCGGCGACAGCTTCAGCGCGGCCTATCTCGCCGCCCGCCTCAGCGGTCTGCCGCCGGTCGAGGCCGCGCGCAAGGGCCATGCGCTGGCCGCGCAGGTCGTACGGCACTACGGCGCCTTGATGCGATAGCGGTTGGCGAGGCTGGCGAATTCCCTCTCGCCGGACTTTCTGCGACGCGGAAGAAATTCGGCCGTTGCGGTTCATGTTGCGGGCTGCTGCCTATATGGTCTTCGATCAGGAAGTTCCGCCCGAGGGTCATTTTTCAGACTGGCGGCGCGTGACGTGACGGTTCGGAGGCACAATGTGCGGCATCTGCGGTGAAATCCGGTTCGACGGGCAAAAGGCCTCGGCCGAGCGGCTTCAGCGCATGGGCGACTGCCTGGCTCCGCGCGGCCCGGACGGCTCCGGACAGGTGATGCGCGGCCGGGTCGGCCTGGGCCACCGGCGGTTGAAGATCATCGATCTGTCCGACAAGGCCGAGCAACCGATGGTCGATTCGGAACTCGGGCTGACGATCGCCTTCAACGGCTGCATCTACAATTATCCTGAGCTACGCAAGGAGCTTGAAGGCAAGGGCTATCGCTTCTTCTCGCATGGCGACACGGAGGTCATCCTCAAGGCCTATCACGCCTGGGGGCGCGATTGCGTCAAGCACTTCCACGGCATGTTCGCCTTCGCCATCCACGAGCGCGATAGCGGCCGGGTTCTGCTCGCCCGCGACCGCTTCGGCATCAAGCCGCTCTATCTGTCGCAGAACGCCGAACGCCTCTATCTCGCCTCCTCACTACCGGCGATCCTGAAGACCGGCGACGTCGATACGTCGATCGACCGCGAGGCGCTGCACCACTACATGACGTTCCACGCCGTGGTGCCGCCGCCCCTGACCATCGTTAAGGGCGTGCGCAAGCTCCCCCCGGCGACGACCCGGCTGATCGAGGCGGACGGCAGCTTCGACGACGATATGTACTGGGCGCCCGAATTCGGACCGCGCCCCGGCGACGACAAGTTGTCCTCCGACGACTGGCGCGACATGGTGCTGGAATCGCTCAAGACCGCGGTCGCCCGCCGCATGGTCGCCGACGTTCCGGTCGGGGTGCTCCTGTCGGGCGGCGTCGATTCCTCGCTGATCGTCGGGCTTCTCGCCGAGGCCGGGCAGAAGGACCTCAACACCTTCTCGATCGGCTTCGAGGACGCCAATGGCGAGGTCGGCAACGAGTTCGAATTCTCCGACCTGATCGCCAATCACTACGGCACCGAGCACCACAAGATCTTCGTGCCCGGCTCGGAACTGATGGAGCATCTGCCCGGCACCATCGCGGCGATGTCGGAACCGATGGTCTCCTACGACAATGTCGGCTTCTACCTCCTGTCGCGCGAGGTCTCCAAGCACATCAAGGTGGTCCAGTCCGGCCAGGGTGCCGACGAAATCTTCGGCGGCTATCACTGGTATCCGCCGATGGTCGGCGCCAATGATTCGCTCGCCGCCTACAGCCATGCCTTCTTCGACCGCTCGCATGAGCGGCTGCTGAGCCACATTTCGCCGGAATGGCACACCGAAACTGACGTCAGCCGCGAATTCGTCGAACGGCATTTCGCCATGCCGGGCGCGGAAAACCCCGTCGACAAGGCGCTGAGAATCGACGCCCACGTCATGCTGGTCGACGATCCGGTCAAGCGGGTCGACAACATGACCATGGCCTGGGGATTGGAAGCGCGGGTGCCCTTCCTCGACCACGAACTGGTGGAACTCGCGGCGCGCGTTCCGGCGGCGGAGAAGCTGAAACAGGACGGCAAGGGCGTCCTCAAGGAAGTCGCCCGTCAGGTCGTCCCGTCCGCTGTGATCGACCGCAAGAAGGGCTATTTCCCGGTTCCCCAGCTCAAATACATCTCCGGGCCCTATCTCGACATGGTACGCGACACGCTGACATCCGAAAGCGCCAAGTCGCGCGGCTTGTTCCGCGGCGACTATCTCGAGACGCTGTTCGCCGATCCGGCGGCCCACATCACGCCGCTACGCGGCTCGGAACTCTGGCAGGTCGCGCTTCTCGAATTGTGGCTCCAGCAGCAAGGGATCTAGCGCCGCGATGGCAGACCACCGGCCCAGGACCCAGCCCAATATCGACCACCGCCTGAGGCGGATGCGGACCGATGGCATCAAGGCGCCGATCGGCAAGCACGATCCAAATGTGCCCGCGGCCGAGAAAAATGCCTATCTCGATTGCGGCTGGGGACGGCTGGTCTTCGCCCAGACCTTCGAGGACCCGACGGAACTGGTGCGCAGCCTGCGCGAGGAAGGTCCCGACCGCCGCGATATCGCGTTCTACGCGCGCGACCCGCATGTGCTTTTGAGCCACGCGCCCCAGGAGCTGTTCCTCGACCCCTCGCACACCTACCGGCTGGACCTGTCGACCTATCGCAGCGATCCGCGCCGGCCGCGCGGCTATTTCATCCGCCGCCTGTCCTCCGAGCAGGACGCCACCGAGGTCAACCGCATCTACCAGAGCCGCGGCATGGTGCAGGTGCATCCGTCCTTCTTCTGGTCCAACCGCGACAACAGGGCGCTGACCTATTTCGTCGCCGAGGACGAAACCACCGGCGCCATCCTCGGTACCGTGACGGGCGTCCACAACCGGCGCGCCTTTGCCGACCCGGAGAATGGTTCCTCGCTCTGGTGCCTCGCGGTCGACCCCCAGGCAACGCATCCGGGTATCGGTGAGGCGCTAGTGCGCCGGCTGGCCGAGCATTTCCAGGCACGCGGCTGTGCGTTCATGGATCTCTCGGTCATGCATGACAACGAGCTGGCGATCGGGCTCTATGAGAAGCTCGGCTTCTACAGGGTTCCGTATTTTGCCGTGAAGCGCAAGAACGAGATCAACGAGAAGCTGTTCACCGGCCCAGGCGCCGATTACGACAGCCTGAACCCTTACGCCCGCATCATCGTGGACGAGGCGCGGCGGCGGGGCATCCATACCGAAGTAACGGACGCGGCCGGAGGCTTTTTCCGTCTGACCCAGGGCGGCCGCACCATCCATTGCCGCGAGAGCCTGTCAGAACTGACGTCTGCCATCGCGATGTCGATCTGCGACGACAAATCGGTGACCCGCCGCATGGTCGAGGCCGCCGGCGTCGCGGTACCCGATCAGATCGATGCCGACGGCGACAACAAGGCGCTCGCGGCCTTCATCGCTCGGCACGGACAGATCGTCGTCAAGCCGGCGCGGGGCGAACAAGGACGCGGCATCGCCGTCGGAATCGAAACCGTCGAGGACGCTGAGCGCGCGATCACGGTGGCGCGCGAGCAATCGGAACGGGTGCTGCTGGAATCGTGCTTCGACGGCCACGACCTCCGGCTGATCGTCATCGACTATCGCCTGGTCGCCGCCGCCCTGCGCAAGCCGCCGCAGGTCACCGGCGACGGCCGCTCCAGCGTCCGCGAACTGATCGAACATCTGTCCCGGCGCCGGGCGGCTGCGACAGCCGGCGAAAGCCGGGTGCCGCTCGACGCCGAGACCGAGCGCTGCATTAAGAATACAGGTCATGCCCTGGACGACGTCCTGGCGAAGGGCGAGCGCATCGCCGTGCGCAAGACCGCGAATCTTCACACCGGCGGCACCATCCACGACGTGACCGGCGAAGTGCATCCGGTTCTCGTCGAGGCAGCGATCGCCGCCGCCCGGGCGATCGAGATTCCGGTGACGGGCATCGATCTGATGATCAAGGCGCCGCAATTGCCGGACTATGTCTTCATCGAAGCGAACGAACGGCCGGGGTTGGCCAATCACGAGCCGCAACCGACGGCCGAGCGCTTCATCGATCTCTTGTTTCCGCTGTCAATTCCGTTTTCAGTGCGCGCCGCCAGAACGCGTAAACATAAATCCAGGAAGGACGGCTAGGTGCCAAGGCTTGCCATCGATGCGCAGTATCTAACGGACCAGCTGAAGGCGCTTCTCGATATTCCCAGCCCCACCGGCTATACGGACACCGTCGTTCGCCATGTCGCCAAGGAGCTTGAGCGCCTCGGCCTGACGGTCGAACTGACCCGGCGCGGCGCGATCTCGGCGCTCAGGCAAGGCTCCCGGCGCGCCTCGGCCCGGGCGATCGTCAGCCATCTCGATACGCTCGGCGCCCAGGTCAAGCGACTGAAGGAGAACGGCCGCCTTGAACTCGTGCCGATCGGCCACTGGTCGGCGCGCTTCGCCGAGGGCGCGCGCGCCACGTTGTTCACCGACTCCGGCACCTATCGTGGCACGATCCTGCCGCTGAAGGCCTCCGGCCATACCTATAACGACGAGATCGACACCATGCCGGTCGGCTGGGATTACGTCGAGCTGCGGGTCGACGCGCTCGGCCGTGATACCCGCGAACTGCAAGCCCTCGGCATCGAGATCGGCGATACGGTGGCGATCGATCCGCAGCCTGAGTTTCTCGACAACGGCTTCATCGTCTCGCGCCATCTCGACAACAAGGCCGGCGTCGCGGTCATGCTCGCCGCGATCGAGGCAATGGAGCGCGCCGAGGCGTCGACGCCCGTCGACATGCACTGGCTGTTCACCATCGCCGAGGAGGTCGGCGTTGGCGCCGCCTCGATCCTGACGCCCGACGTCGCCTCGATGATTGCGGTCGACAACGGCACCTCGGCGCCCGGCCAAAACTCGTCGGAGTTCGGCGTCACCATCGCCATGGCCGACCAGACCGGCCCGTTCGACTATCATCTGACCAAGAAGCTCGTCCGGCTCTGCCAGGAAGAGGACATCCGCTACCAGAAGGATATCTTCCGCTTCTATCGTTCCGATTCGGCGTCCGCGATCGAGGCCGGCCACGATGTGCGTACCGCACTGATCACCTTCGGTGTCGACGCCTCGCATGGCTACGAACGCATCCACATGCATGCGCTGCGCTCGCTCGCCGAGCTCGTCACGGCCTACGCCACATCCCCGGTCGAGATCGAGCGGGATCGCAACCAGCATGCCGGAATCAAGGGGTTCACCCGGCAGCCGGCGGTCGAGGCGGAGCAGGAGCTTGCCGAGGATTCCGACCCGGCCGAGTGAGGGCCCGCCGTCCCGCCGGATCTGGGAGGGCGTCGAACCTTCCTCTGTTCATAAGATCGCCCGACCGCGATAATAGGGAACATCGCGGTTCGGTGTGGAACTGCGCCGTCGACAACAGGGGATGACTGGCATGACATCCGAAAAGATCCTGGCGCTGGCCGAGGCGTGGTGGCGCGATATCGAGGCGACCGCCGCGGCCCATCCCTCCATCGCGGTCATGGGTCTGGTGCTCGCCCTTTTGTCGCTTCTTCTGTCGCGAAGCCTGCTTGTGTTCGTCGCCGCGGCGTTTCTAGCCGTTGCCGCCATCCTCGTTACTGAGCCGGTCGTCGACCCGCTCAGACGCGAGACCCTCGTCGCCGGATTCTTTCTGGCGATCGTTGCCGTCTCCTTCGTGGCGATGATGCTACGGCTGCGCTTGCGTCAGGCATGCATCGACCTGCGCCGCGCGGCGGCGGAAGCAAACGAATGGCAAGCCCTCTATCAGGATGAAGTGCGCTGGCGGCAGGCCGGCGGCGACTCGCGAGACCGACTGCCGCCGGGCGGCTGAGCCCAATCGCCGCGTCGAGATCCGCTCCAGTCATCGGGTCAGGTTTCGGCAGAGACCTCGGCGCGATCGATCGCATCCGTTGCATCGCCCGCCGCAGCCTCGCTTTCGACCAGTTTCGTCGCCACCGTCGAGGATGCCTTGAGCGTGCGGTGAACCGGGCATTTGTCGGCGATTTCCAGGAGCTTGGCTTCCCATTCCTCCGGCACACCACCCTCGATGTGGATGCGGCGGGTGAACTGATCGATCTTGCCGTCGCGCACCCGCTCATCCTCGGTGCAGGTTTCGCAGTCCTTGAAGTGTATCTTTCGATGCGCGACATCGACCGTGATCCGGCCGAGATCGAGCTTCTTGCGATCGGCGTACATGCGCAGCGTCATCGAGGTGCAGCTCGCGAGCGCAGCCGACAGGAAGTCATAGGGCGAGGGGCCGCTGTCGAGCCCGCCGACGCTTTCCGGCTCGTCGGACAAGAGCCGATGACGGCCCGCATGCACCGCGTTCTGAAACTTGCCGCCGAAGGTCTCGCGCACCCCGACATGCTCGATCGCCGTCTCGCCCTGCGGTTGGTCCGGACCGATGTAACGGGTCACCCAGCCGGCGACGACCTCAGCCGCGAACTCGGCATCGGCGCGCTTCGTCAACAGATGATCGGCACCGTCCAGTGAGACGAAGCTCTTCGGGTGCCGCGCGGCGGTAAAGATCGCGCTGGCATTGTCGATGCCGACGAGCTCGTCGACCGGCGAATGCATGATCATCAGCGCCTTGCGCATCGTCGCGATGCGATCCGTCAGTTGCGTGCCGCGGATGTCGTCGAGAAACTGCCGGCGGATCGTGAAGGGACGGCTGGCCAGTTTCACAGCAACCGCCCCCTCCGCCTCGATGTCGTCGACATGGGCCGCGAACTGTTTTTCGACATGGCTCGCATCGGCGGGCGCCGCGATCGTGACCACCGCCTTGACCTCGGGAATATCCCCGGCGACGGCAAGTACGGCGGCACCTCCCAGCGAATGACCGACCAGGATCGCCGGTGCCGCGAAATTGGCCCGGAGGTAATCGGCTGCGCTCTTCAGATCGGCGACGTTGGAGGAAAAGTTGGTGGAGGCGAATTCGCCCTCGCTGGAGCCGAGACCGGTGAAATCGAAGCGCAGCACGGCGATGCCCTGTCCGGCCAAGCAATTGGCGATGGTCCGAGCCGCCTGAAGGTCCTTGGAACAGGTGAAGCAATGCGCGAACAGCGCATAGGCGCGCACCGGGCCGAGCGGCAGATCGAGCCGCGCCGACAGGGCGTTGCCGGAATGACCTTTGAAATCGAGGCGCAGAATCGAATTTGTCATGTCGGCGAGGTCCCCTCTCTTGCCTTGAACAACGTGAGACGATAGCCGCTTTTCGACCTGACCGGCAGGGCGGCTGCGATCACAGGATGCGGAAAACCCGTTTGCTCGCAGATGCGCGCCGCACCTGATCAGACAGGCAGCTCTGTCGCTCGGCCCGCGCGCTCGATGCACCGTCGGCCGATGCACCTACATGGCTCAGGTCCGCACAAATCTCTCCGATTGGAGGCCACAATGGTCCAACCCGACGATCTCTCCCAGCTCGGCCATGAGGCCCGACCGGCCTCCTCTCCCGACGAAGCCGTGCTTGAGACCGTGCCTTACGCGCGCGGAGCTGGCGCGCCGGCCATCGTCCGCTTCACCTGCCCGGAATTCACCTCGCTCTGCCCGGTCACCGGGCAGCCGGATTTCGCCCATCTCGTTATCGACTACGCCCCGGACGAAAAGCTGGTGGAATCGAAATCGCTGAAGCTGTTCCTGACCAGTTTCCGTAACCATGGCGCCTTCCATGAAGACTGCACCATTGCCGTCGGGCGCCGCATCGTCGAGGCGACGAAGCCGCTCTGGCTCAGGATCGGCGGCTATTGGTATCCGCGCGGCGGCATCCCAATCGACGTGTTCTGGCAGACAGGCCCCGCTCCCGAAGGCGTCTACCTCCCCGATCAGGGCGTGCCGTCCTATCGCGGCCGCGGCTGAGCGGCCGGCCTATCGCCATTGAACGGCGCGCCGCTTCGGCTTAGGACGCCTCAACGGACGCAATGGGGCAAGGCATGGAACTCGACAGCATCGAAGACGCGATCGCGGCGATCGCGGCGGGAGAACCAGTCGTCGTCGTCGACGACACCGACCGGGAGAACGAAGGCGATTTGATCATGGCGGCGTCGAAGGCGACGCCCGAGCGGATCGCCTTCATGATCCGCCACACCAGCGGCATCATCTGCGTGCCGATGACCGCGGAACGGGCCGACAAGCTGAATCTGCCTCCGATGGTCGCCAACAATCTCGACCCGATGCGCACCGCCTTTACCGTCTCGGTCGACTACAAGATCGGCATGACGACGGGCATCTCCGCCGAGGAACGCACGAACACCGTGCGGGCGCTGGCCAACGACAATTGCGCCGGAACCGACTTTCTCAGGCCTGGCCACATCTTCCCGCTGATCGCGCGGGACGGCGGCGTTTTGACCCGCTCCGGCCATACCGAGGCCGGCACCGACCTTGCCAAGCTCGCCGGGCTGGAGCCAGCCGGCGTGCTCGCCGAGGTCGTCAACGACGACGGCACGGTCAAGCGCCTCACCGAGCTCGTTCCCTTCGCGCGGGAACACGGGCTGAAGATCATCTCGATCGAGGATCTCATCTCCTATCGCATCCGGCGGGAATCCTTCGTCACCTGTGTCAAGCAGGAAGCAATGACCGTCGGCGGCATGGCCGCCCAGGTGCGGATCTACGAGACCCCCTTCGACCAGATGCAGCATGTTGTCGCCGTCTTCGGCGACGTGCGCGACGGCGAGAAGGTGCCGACCCGCATCCACCGCGAGCAGCCGGTGCTCGACCTGTTCGGCCGCACCCGCGAGGCAAAGACCTGGGTGGAGGTCGCCGTCGACCAGTTGAAAAGCCACGGGCGCGGCGTGCTGATGCTGCTCAGGACCCCCAATGTCGACGATTTCGAGACCAGCGACGCCGTGGCGGACCACGCCGACGGCGAGCGCCACGGCAGCGCGCTGAAACGCCAGCAGCGCTGGCGCGAGATCGGCGTCGGTGCCCAGATCCTGCGCGATCTTCACATCCGGTCGATTTCGGTCCTGGCGACGCACGAACGCGCCTATGTCGGCCTTACCGGCTTCGGCATCGAGGTCGCCGGCACGATCCTGGTCGAGGATTGACCGGCGCTCGCGACCAACTCGGCCGGTCGGGCCGAGCCGGCCCGCTGCCCGTGCGCACCGCCTCGATGAACAGCCGCAGCGCCGACCGACGGAGCGTTGCATGAGACCTATGGAGCGCACCCGCGTCGCCATCATCGGCGGCGGCCCCGCCGGGTTGCTGCTGGCGCTCATCCTTCACCGGGCGGGGATCGACAGCGTCGTCCTGGAACGCGGGAGCCGCGACGACGTCTTGTCGCGCATGGGCGCCGACATGCTGGAAAAAGCCACCACGGACATCTTGCGGACAGCCGGCGTCGGCGGCCGTCTCGACCGCGAGGGGCTCGTCCATGACGGGTTCGACATCGCGTGGCGCGGCGAAGTGCTGCACATCCCGCTTCGCGATCTGACCGGCAAGACCGTCACCATATACGGCGAAACCGAGCTCACGCACGACCTTTACGACGCGCTCGACGAAGCCGGCGTTCCCGTCATCCACGAGGCCGAGGACGTCCGGCTGTGGGACATCACGACCGACGCGCCGTTCGTGACCTTCCATACCCAGGACGGCGAGCACAGCCTCGAATGCGATTACGTCGCCGGCTGCGACGGCTTTCACGGCGTTTGCCGCCAGACCATTCCGGCCGATCTGCTGCGGACCTTCGAACGGGTTTATCCGTTCGGCTGGCTCGGCATCTTCACCCGGACGCCGCCGATCCAGGACGAGCTGATCTACGCCCATCACGCGTGCGGCTTCGCGCTCTGTTCGCTCAGAAGTCCGCAATTGTCGCGCTACTACCTCCAGTGCGACGCCGCCGACGCCATCGCCAACTGGCCGGACGAACGCTTCTTCGACGAGCTTGAGGCGCGTCTGCCGTCGCGGGTTGCCGCTCATCTCAAGCGCGGTCCGTCGATCGAGAAATCGATCACGCCGCTCAGATCCTTCGTCGCCGAGCCGATGGGCCACGGCCGGCTGTTCCTGGCCGGGGACGCGGCGCATATCGTGCCGCCGACCGGCGCCAAGGGGCTGAATCTCGCCGTTTCCGACGTCCATTATTTGTCGCGGGCGCTGATCGCCCATTACCGCGACAAGGACGACCATCTCCTCGACACCTATTCCGAGACGGCGCTCGCCCGGGTCTGGAAGGCCGAGCGCTTTTCCTGGTGGTTCACCTCGATGATCCACATGTTCGAGGCGGATGGCGCCTTCTCCCAGCGCATCCAGGACGCCGAATTCGACTATCTCGCCGGCTCGCAAGCGGCGCAGACGGCGCTGGCGGAGAATTACGTGGGGCTGCCGTATTAGCGACGGTCGTCGCCGCTTCGCTCCCATTCGGGTCTCCGACAACGACGCACGATATCGCCCGCGCCACGTTTGCGGCCGGCGTATGCATTCCCCGACACTGGCTCCTCCTTCCGCTTCGTTTTGATTCTCTGTCCCGCCCTTAAGCTCCTCGCGAAGCTCGTCGCTGGCGGGCCCCTGCTGCCGCTCTCACGAGCGGCGGGACGCCGGAGGCGAACCCTCCGACTGTTTTACGTCATACGGTCCGCCTCCGGCATCCCGCGCGGCGTTTGACCAACCCTTCGACACGGGCGCCCTTGCCTTGAGTGGGCTCCCGTGCGCTGCCGGCTCTTCGGCCCTTGCGGGGCCTCAAGCGGACCGATCCGCAGACCCCTCATTAGTGGGGGACGGTCCGGCGGAGCAAAGGGTCGTCCGGGCCGGATGCTTCTCCGGAAGAAGCCCCGTCGCGGACACCGCACCGCCAGGGATTTCTCCCCTTGGCCCAACGAACGATCCCGGTGATCATTCGCGCCCGTTCCGTGGGCCGGCGGTGAGGGAAGTATGCGGGAGGGGAAAAGGGTGGGGAGAAAATTTTTGGAGAGGGAGGCTTCTTCCGAAGCTGCGCAGGCCCTTTGTTCACCATCGACGATGAGGGGCGCCGGCATCCAAACCTCGTCATCCCGGCCTTGAGCCGGGACCCATGCCGCGACCTTTATCCCCATCAAGTCCGTCGACGGATTGGCGGCTTCAGCGGCTTGGAATGGGTCCCGGCTCAAGGCCGGGATGACGACCACGTTAGACGGTTTCGCCAATCGCCAAGGCTGAGGATGCCGAGGTGCGAGGCTCGGCGCTTCTCTCCCTTTGTGGGCGAGAGGGGGCATAACCGCCCTTATGTAGCAGATGCACCAAACGGTGCTCGACGCTGCAAAGGGCTAGACGAAGGGTTCTTCGATGAACCGTCTAGCATTTCGTTCGCAAGGTAGGCTCGCGACTCCACAACCGGGCGCGAGTTCGGTTAGGTGGCGGGTATGGGCTTCTTCATACGTATAATTCTTGGCGCTGTGGCGCTTTTGTTTGTCGCGCCATTTGCTGCCATGCTGGCAGAACCGTTCTTCGCCGCCTTCCTTAGTGAAATGGGCATCGACACCGCCCTTTGGGGAAGGCCGGTAGCGATGCTGATTTCCCAGCTTTGGTTTCAACTTCTGGCCGCCGGCGCGACTGGTGCCGCTATGGGCACATGGCTTCACTGGGGTGCAACTCGCTACGATCGTAAGAAGACCCCCATTCTTACCCAAACGGAACGTGCGGCTCGTTCGGTTTTGAGGCTTCGATTTTCTGGTCGAACGGAAGCCCCAACAGCCGTTTTTGAAGAAAATATAGCTTCTTGGTTTGCTTACTGGTCTCCGAGCGCTCGCATACACGACCAACATGGAAAGCCGCTTCTGGAGGTGCCGGCTTCATGGGCACTCTTCATAGTTTTTGAGCGTGAAGTCGACTATCGTCAAGCTACCGTTTCAGCATCCGGGGCTTCAGTTGAGCATTGGGAAATTAGGCAGGGTTTACCGTCGTCACTTGTGGTAACTTTCGCACAGACGCTGCCCCCGTGCGATGTCGAGATTGCTACGAAATTATAATCGGATCACGTCTGAACCGATTGTCTCATAGCACGCTGCCATAACCACCGCCATAAACTTGCCTCGCGATAGCTTGTTCGCGATGTTTGCTTCTCTTTCCTTTACGCTGATTGCCGCCAGCTTCTCGGCTGGCTGGGCACGGGTCACGCCCTTCCGCGTCAACTCAACCGGCGCGATTGCGTGCCTTGATGCAGCAATTGCCCTGGTGGGAACGCATGTCGGCTCGCCATGGCGGCGACCCTTCCTCAACTCTCCCAATCTTCCAGTTGGAGGCCTTCGACGCGTTCGAACTCGCGCCGGTTGTGCGTGATGAGCGTCAACGATCGCGCCATCGCCTGACCCGCGATGAGGACGTCATAGGGGCCGATCGGCAAACCCACGCCTGCGAGTTTCGCCCGAATCCTCGCGGCCTGTCGCGCGTCCTCATGATCGAGTTCGAGGATCTGGAACCGCAACTGCTCTACCCGAGCGAGGTTTTCCGCGGCCCGACGGCTTTTGTATGCCCCGAAATAGAGTTCATGCGCGACGACGACGGAGATGGCATAACGATGCGGCGGGTGCCGCTTGAGCCTCGCATGAACTTCGGCGTGGCCTTTCAACGCCGCGATGACCGCGTTGGTATCGAGCAGGAATTTCATTCGAAGACGCTGAAATCGCGTTCCTGTTCCTCTGTCGGGCGCGCCTTCGCCGCGCTCTCGAAATCACCGTCCACGGGGCCGATCAGATCGTCGAGCCACTTCCAGTCCTGCTCCACGGGTTCCAGGATGACGGCGCTGCCGTGCCGCCGGATACGCACGGTCTCGCCGGCGAACCGAAACTCCTTGGGAAGCCGGACCGCCTGGGAACGACCCGACCAGAAGACTTTCGCCGTGCTCATTCCAAACCTCCTAATGGTATATATCAAAAAGATATATTGACTGAGCGATGGCGACAAGCGCCACGACGTCATGGCGAGGAATTTTGGGCCGACCGTCTCGGTAAGAGAAGAGGCGGCCGCTGAGAGCACACCATCTTGCCGCGCAGGACCTCACATGACGAAAGACTGACCTCTTTTCAGCTTAGAATGCGCAAAATTTCGCCTCGCCTTGTCGCCGGCTCACGGCTTATGCAGAGTGACTGCAAGCTGTACCTCAACGAGGACGACCATATGGCCGAGCGCCCGTTCATCCTAGACGACGCCCGTTCCGACGACGGGATCGGCGCGCGCGAGCCTTCGCGTCCGGCGCGCATGGGGGAACTCGCCAGCCTGCCGGTGTTCTTCGACCTCGGGGCCAAGCGCGTCGTCATGGCGGGCGGCTCGGATGGCGCGGCCTGGAAGGCGGAATTGCTGGTGTCGGCCGGGGCGCATGTCGACCTCTATGCGCCGGCCGACGATCTCGACGAGGAGATGGCCGAGCTTCTGGCCGTTCCGCCGGCTGCGGGCCGCATCCTTCATCACGACCGGCCGTGGTCGGCCGACATTTTCGCCGGCGCGGCGATCGCTGTCGGCGATGTGGAGAGCGAAGCCGAGGCGCAGGCCTTTGCCTGCGCCGCGCGAGCGGCGGGGGTTCCGGTCAACGTCGTCGACAAGCCGGCCTTCTGCGATTTCCGCTTCGGCTCGATCGTCAATCGCTCGCCGGTGGTCATCGGCATTTCCACCGACGGCGCCGCGCCGATCCTCGGCCAGGCGATCCGCCGGCGCATCGAGACCTTGCTGCCGCCGGCGCTCGCCGGCTGGGCGGCGCTCGCGTCGAAGCTCCGTGCCGACGTGGTCGACCGCCTCGCGCCGGGGCCGCTGCGCCGCGCCTTCTGGGAACGCTTTTCCGACAAGGCTTTCACCACGAAGGCGCCAGACGCGAACGCCGAGAGCGACGCGCAACGATTCGTCGCCGACCTCGCCCGTTCGCCCGAGGCCGGCGGCCGCGTCACCCTGGTCGGCGCCGGGCCGGGCGAAGCCGAACTCCTGACGCTGAAGGCCGTGCGCGCCCTGCAGGCCGCCGACGTCATCCTGTTCGACGACCTGGTATCCGACGAGATTCTGGAACTGGCCCGCCGCGAGGCCAAGCGGATGCTGGTCGGCAAACGCGCCGCCCGCGAGAGCTGCCGCCAGGAAGACATCAACCGGATGATGGTGCAGTTCGCCAAGGCGGGCAAACACGTCGTGCGGCTGAAATCCGGCGACGTGTCGGTGTTCGGCCGAGCCGGCGAGGAACTCGACGAGCTGCATCGCGAGAACATCCCGGTGGCGATCGTGCCGGGCATCACCGCCGCCTCGGCGCTGGCGGCGACGTTCGGCGTCTCGCTGACCCACCGCGACCGCGCCCAGCAGGTGCGCTTCGTCACCGGGCACTCCAGAAAGGGCGACCTGCCGGAGGATCTCGACTGGCGGGCGCTGGCAGACGATCACGCCACCACGATCTTCTATATGGGTGGCCGGATGGCGCCGAAGATCGCCGCGCGGCTGATCGCCAATGGCCTGCCGGAGACGACGCCGGTGGCGGTCGCGGCGAATCTCTCCCGCGACGACGAAACCCGGGCCGCCGGCACGCTGGCCGGCCTCGGCGCGATCGTCGCTCAGATCGGCGTTGACCGGCCGATCCTCATCGGCGTCGGCCGGGTGTTCGCCGCGCATGCGCGGGCGGCGGCGAACGGGCCGACGGACGTCGCCGAAGTGGCCGCAGGCTGAGAGGCGGCGATCGCCCAGTTCGGCCGACGCTTACACGCCCGGGTCGATCCGCACCGTCGAGCGATCGAGGACTTCGCGCAGTGCGAAGGACGAGTTGATCCGAACGACATGGGGAAACGCCGACAGATGGGTCTTGTGGATGCGCTCGTAATCCTCGAGATCGCGGGCCGCGATCCGCAGGAGATAATCGTATTCGCCGGACATCAGAAAGCAGACAATCACGTTCGGGCAGCGCTTCGCCGCCGCCTCGAACTCGGCCAGTTGGCGCTCGCTCTGACCGGACAGGGAGATATGCACGACGACGGTGATCGGATGACCAAGGACGTGGTTGGACAGGCGCGCGTGATAGCTGAGAATCGCGCCGGCCGCCTCCAGCCGGTCGAGCCGGCGCGAGCAGGCCGACGGCGACAGGCCGACCCGCTCGGCCAGGGTGTTGTTCGCCAGTCGCCCTTCACGCTCCAAAGCCCGCATGATGGCAAGGTCGAATCGATCGATCGGTTCCATGCGCGGGATTTTTGCGCCGGACGTGCTCTCGGTGCAAGTTCCTTGTAGCCGCCGTGGTGGAGCCATCCCATTTCGACAGGACATTGCGGCCAGCTCGCGGCTCAATCGCGCGATCGCCCCGAGGAGGACCATCATGCGCGTTGGCTGCCCGAAAGAGATCAAGAACCACGAATACCGCGTCGGCCTGACGCCGTCGGCCGCTCGTGAATATGTCGCCCAGGGCCACGACGTGCTCATCGAGACGGGCGCTGGAGCGGGCATCGACGCCAGCGACGCCGACTATGAGGCCGCGGGCGCGACGATCGCCGCCGACGCAGCGGAGATCTTCAAGGCCGCCGACATGGTGGTGAAGGTCAAGGAGCCGCAGCCGAACGAGTGGGCGCAGCTGCGCGAGGGCCAGATCCTCTACACCTATCTCCATCTCGCGCCGGACCCGAAGCAGACCGAGGGGTTGCTGGCCTCGGGCGTCACCGCGATCGCCTATGAAACCGTCACCGACGGGCGCGGCGGCCTGCCGTTGCTGGCGCCGATGTCGGAGGTCGCGGGACGCCTGTCGATCCAGGCCGCCGCCCGCGCCCTGGAAAAGGCCCATGGCGGACGCGGCGTGCTGCTTGGCGGCGTTCCCGGCGTCGCCCCCGGCAAGATCGTCATCATCGGCGGCGGCGTCGTCGGCAAGGAAGCGGCCAAGATGGCGATCGGCCTCGGCGCCGACGTGACGATCCTCGACCGCTCGATCCCGCGCCTGCGCGACCTCGACGACCTCTTCGCCGGCCGGGTCCATACGCGCTATTCGACCAAGACCGCCATCGAGGAAGAGGTGTTCGCGGCTGACGCGGTGATCGGCGCGGTGCTGATACCGGGCGCGTCAGCGCCGAAGCTCGTCACCCGCGAGATGCTCGCCGGCATGAAGAAGGGCGCCGTCCTCGTCGACGTCGCCATCGACCAGGGCGGCTGCTTCGAGACCTCCCATGCGACGACCCACGCCGAGCCGACCTTCGAGGTCGACGGCATCGTCCATTACTGCGTCGCCAACATGCCGGGCGCCGTGCCGATCACCTCGGCCCACGCGCTCAACAATGCGACGCTGCCCTTCGGACTTTCGCTCGCGAACCGCAAGCTGGAGGCGCTGCTCGGCGACCCGCATCTGATGCACGGGCTCAACGTCCATCGCGGCCAGATCACCAACCGGGCCGTCGCCGAATCGCTGGGGCGCGAGATGGTCGACGCGAGAGAGGCGCTGGCCGGCTGACGCGGCAAACGACCGTCAGGCGGCGGGCACCGACGCCGTCATCTGCCGCTGGCGCTCGCGGAGCGCCGCGGCCTTCTCGTCGGTAAGCCGGTCGATGCAATGCGGGCAGGAGACGCCGTCCTCGAAGGCCGGCGAAGCCTGATCAGCGGGCGAGAGCGGTGCGCCGCAGCCGAAACATGCGGTCCAGTCGGTCGCTTCCAGTCCGTGGCCGACGGCGACCCGCCCGTCGAAGACGTAGCAATCGCCCCGCCAGCGGCTAGCCTCTTCCGGTACCTCCTCAAGATATTTCAGGATGCCGCCCTTGAGGTGGAAGACGCTCTCGAACCCCTTCGACAGCATGTAGGCCGACGCCTTTTCGCAGCGAATGCCGCCGGTGCAGAACATCGCGACCTTGCGATGGGCCTTCGGGTCGAGGCTGGCCGCGACGAAATCCTTGAAGTCGGTGAAATTGTCGATGCCGGGATCGATCGCCCCCTCGAATCCGCCAACCTTTGTCTCGTAGCGGTTGCGCGTGTCGACAAGGATGACATCCGGGTCGGCGATCAGCGCGTTCCAGTCCGGCGCTTCGACATAGGTGCCGACTTGCAGCGACGGATCGGCCTCGGGGGCGCGCATGGTGATGATCTCGGGACGGATACGAACCTTCATCCGCGCGAAGGGCCAGGCATCGGCTTCGGAGAATTTGACCTCGCCGCGCCGGATGCCGCAGCGCCGGTCGAGTTCGTCGACGATCGCGGCGATCGCGTCCTTCGATCCGGCGATCGTGCCGTTGACGCCCTCGGGCGCAATCAGGATCGTGCCGCGTATGGCGCGCTCGGCACAAAAGGCCGCTAGCGCCGTCTTGAGCGTGGGCAGGTCATCGAGCGGAACAAAGCGGTAGAAGGCAGCGACGGTGTAGGCCATGGCGCCTCATAACGCCGTGGGCGGCGCCTGACAAATCCCGCCGGCCGGACCCCTACGGTGCCCGGCGCCCCGTCGCTCGACCAACACCTCCCGCAGGCTTTGGCGTGACGCATGGCCGGAAAATGGTAAGAGAGGAAAACGAATCCCTGCCGCTCGCCAAATTCCGGAGTTTCGCCGCACGTGATCGACCGTGTCATCGGGGTCGTGCTGATCGTCACCGCCTTCGCCATCCTCCTGCGGGAGTGGACCGGCAGCGAAATGGCGGCGATCGTCGCCTCGGCCGGGAGCGTCGCCTTCCTCGCCCTTGCCGCGCCCCGCGCGCGCCTGTCGCGGCAGGCCTTCGTCGTGGCCGGTCTCGGTCTCGTCGCGGCCACCATCGCCCTTAGGCCCGACTGGCAGGAGATCACCATGCGCGGCCTTGAGCAAGGCGCCTTCATCGCCGCGTTCTTCATCGCCCTCGCCTCGCTACGCAACCCGGCCGCGACTTCGCCGGCGATCGCGCGCTGCGGCCAGTATCTGGCCAGTCAGCCGCCGGGCAAGCGCTACCTGGCGCTGACCGTCGGCGGGCACCTCTTCGCCCTGATCCTCAACTATGGCGCGATCCCCCTGCTCGGCGGCCTGACCGAAAGCATCGCCAGCCGCGAGACCAACGTCGAAATCCGCGAGATCCGCAACCGGCGGATGCTACTGGCCATCCAGCGCGGCTTCGTCGCCACCCTGGCGTGGTCGCCGCTGGCCTTCGCCATGGCGATCACCACCTCGATCATCCCGGGCTCCTCCTGGAGCGGCGCGGCGGGCTTCGCGATCCTCAACGCCGCCCTGGTGACCTTCGTCGGCTGGGCGCTGGATTCGCTCTACAAGCCAAAACTGTCGCAGCCGGCACCACGGCGCACCGGTCCGATCGGCAGCTGGCGGGACCTGAAACCGCTGCTGGCGCTGCTCCTTCTCTTGTTCGGCGGCGTCGCCTCCCTCGAACTTTTGACCGGCCTTCGAATGATCGCCGTCGTCATGCTGCTGGTTCCGGCGATCGCCGTCGCCTGGCTGTTCATCCAGGCGCGGGGGCCGGAAGGCGCGAGCCGGCGCACGCTCGCCCATCTGCGAAACTTTGCGCTTGGCGAAGTGCCGTCCTACCAGTTTGAGCTCGTCCTCCTGGTGATGGCGGGATTCATCGGCACGGTCGGCAGCGCGCTGCTGCAGCCATTGATCGAAAGCCAGCCGATCGGCCTCGACGCGGTGGCCGGGCCGCTGATCCTGGTGTCGCTGGTCTGGATCATCCCGCTGCTCGGCCAGATCGGCATGAACCCGATCCTGTCGGTGTCGCTGTTCGCGCCGCTGCTTCCCTCCGCGGCGGCCATGGGCGTTTCGCCGAACGCGATCATCGTCGCGCTGACCGCCGGCTGGGCGCTCACCGGTGCCTCCTCGCCCTTCACCGCCACGACACTGATCGTCGCCCGGCTCGGCCATACGAGCGCGCATCGCGTCGGGCTGGTCTGGAACCGGGGCTTCAACCTCGTCGCGGGGCTGGCGCTGTCGCTGTCCGTTCTGGTTGCGGCGGTGCTGTGACTGTTCCATTCATACCCGGATAGACGGCTCGTGCTTTCCCGCGCAGCGGCCTCGGCGCACTCTGCGAGGCGGGTCGCCGAGGCGGGGAAACATGGCTCATCATGAATTTATTTGCCTTTAAGATTTCATCCGACCGAAAACCGCGACGCGATTCGGCGCGGTTTTGTTCGAATGATGTTCTTGTTTCATTCTAAATTTCATGCTTACCTAAAGGCATTCTTGGTCAAGGCAGCCGTCTCCCCGTGGTGAGAACAGGCCGCCGGTTCGGGGGGTGACGCCATGGTGTCGCGCGTCAAGACCGTCGCGTTTCAGGGGATCGAGGCCGTCCCGGTCGACGTCCAGGTCATGGTCGCGCCCGGCAAGGTCGGCATCCAGATCGTCGGCCTGCCCGACAAGGCCGTCGCCGAAAGCCGGGAACGGGTTCAGGCGGCGCTGCACGCCTCGGGCCTGTCGATGCCGCCCAAGAAGGTCACCGTCAACCTCGCGCCGGCCGATCTACCCAAGGAAGGCAGCCATTACGACCTGCCGATCGCGCTCGGACTGATGGCCGCGCTCGGCGCGATCCCCTCCGATGCGCTCGCCGGCTACGTTGTCCTTGGGGAACTCTCGCTCGACGGCATGCTGACCGCGGTGGCCGGGACGCTACCGGCGGCGATCGGCGCCAACGCCATCGGCCTCGGGCTGATCTGCCCGGCCGATTGCGGCGCGGAGGCGGCCTGGGCGAGCGGCGACATGGACATCGTCGCGGCCCGCAGCCTGATCCAGATCGCCAATCATTTTCGCGGCACGCAGATCGTCGCGCGACCGGAGCCGGCCGTCAGAGCCGCCCCGGCCAATCTTCCCGATCTTTCGGAGATCAAGGGGCAGATCGTCGCCAAGCGCGCGCTGGAAATCGCCGCCGCCGGCGGACACAATCTCCTGATGGTCGGGCCTCCCGGCTCCGGAAAGTCGATGCTCGCCCAGCGGCTGCCGTCCATCCTGCCGGCGCTGACCGCCAAGGAACTCCTCGAAGTCTCCATGATCGCCTCGATCGCCGGTGAACTCTCTGGCGGCAAGCTCTCCGACCGGCGCCCGTTCCGCGCGCCGCATCATTCCGCCTCCATGGCCGCGATGGTCGGCGGCGGCTTGCGCGCCCGCCCCGGCGAGGTCTCGCTCGCTCATCGCGGTGTTCTCTTTCTCGACGAGTTCCCGGAATTCCCGCCGGTCGTCCTCGACTCGCTGCGCCAACCGCTCGAGGCGGGGGAGAGCGTTATCGCGCGGGCCAATCACCGCGTCACCTATCCGGCCAAGATGCAGCTGGTCGCGGCGATGAACCCCTGCCGCTGCGGCATGGCCGGCGAGCCCGGCCGGTCCTGCGCGCGCGGGGCTCGATGCGCGGCCGATTATCAGGCGCGAATCTCGGGCCCGCTGATGGACCGGATCGACCTGCGCGTCGACGTGCCGGCCGTCACCGCCGCCGACATGATCCGGCCGCAGCCGGCCGAGACCTCCGAAACCGTCAAGGCGCGGGTGGCGGCGGCCCGCGCGCTCCAGATGGAGCGCTACGAGGCCGCGGGCCTGTCCGGGGCGACCGTCAACGCCCATTGCTCAGCCGCCCTCATCGAGACGATCGCCGAACCGGACGCCGAGGGCCTGAAGCTGCTCAGGGACGCGGCCGAGCAGATGAAGTTCTCGGCCCGCGCCTATCACCGCATCCTGAAGGTCGCGCGCACGCTGGCCGATCTCGACCAGGATGAAACCGTGCGGCGCATCCATCTCGCCGAGGCGATCTCCTACCGCGTCGCCGGCGACCGGCTGGCGGCGGCGGCATGATGAACGGGGCGCGCCATTGCCGGCAGACGCCGTCGCCCGGTGGCGGTGCCGCGTCAGGCGCGCAGGGCGCCGCCGGTCGCCTTTTCCACCTGTGCCACAATCTTTTTCGAGACCTCTTCGAGGTCCTCGTCGGTCAGTGTCCGATCGGTCGGATTGAGCGTCACCTCGATGGCAAGGGACTTCTTGCCTTCCCCCAGCGCCGCGCCCGAAAAGACGTCGAAAACACGAACCTCGCCGACCAGCTTCCTGTCGGCGCCCTCGGCCGCGCGGACGAGCTTGAGCGCCTCCACATCGGCATCAACAACGAAGGCGAAGTCGCGACGCACCGGCTGGAACGGCGACAGGGTCAGCACCGGCTTGGTACGGGTGGCCTTGCGCTTGGGCTCCGGGATGGCGTCGAGGAACACCTCGAAGCCGCAGAAGGCGCCAGCGACATCGAGCTGCTTCAAGGTCTTGGGATGAAACTCGCCGAATTCGGCGAGGACCACTTTCGGGCCGAGCTTGATGCGGCCGGACCGGCCGGGATGATACCAGTCGCTCGCCGGCGCCTCGATCATCAGCCGGTCGACGGGCGCGCCAGCCGCTTCCAGCGCAGCAATGGCGTCGGCCTTGGCGTCGTAGACGGAAACAGCCGGGGCATTGCCCTGCCAGGACCGACCCGCGCCGATCGAAACCGCCGTGCCGCGCCGCACGCCGCCGGCGACGCGCTTCTGCCCCTCCGGCTCGTCGGAGACGTAGACCGCCGCCACCTCGAACAGGGCGGTATCGCCATAGCCACGAGCGGCGTTGCGGCTTGCGGCGGCGATCAGGCCCGGCAGCAGCGAGGGCCGCATATCGGACATGTCGGCGGAGATCGGATTTTCCAGCTTCAGCGATGGCGCGCCGCCGCCGAAGGCTTCGGCGTGGTTTTCGGGAATGAAGCTGTAACTCACGGTCTCGACCATACCCCGCGCGGCAAGCGCCCGGCGTGCGGCGCGGTCACGGATCTGCGGGGTCGTGAGAATGCGGGTGTTGACGGAGGCCGCCGCCGGCAGCGGTTGCGGTTCGATCGTCTCGACGCCGGTGAGGCGCATGATTTCCTCGACGAGATCGGCCTTGCCGTCAATCTCGGGGCGCCAGCTCGGAGCCGTCACGCTCGCCGCGTCACTTTCGTGCGAAACGCCGAAGCCGAGCCGCTCCAGGATCGCCGCCTGCGCGTCCGGCGTGACATCCAGCCCTGTCAGCCGCTCGACTTCGCCGAAGGGCAACGGTATCGACCGCGTCTCACGAGTCGCTTCCTTGACGACGATGCGCCGCGAGGGCGTGCCGCCACAAATATCGAGGACCAGTTGGGTCGCGAGGTCCAGCCCCGGTTCCATGAAGGCCGGGTCGACGCCGCGCTCAAAGCGGTAGCGGGCATCGGTGATGATGCCCAGCGCCCGCCCAGTGCGGGCTATATCCCTCGGCTCCCAGAGCGCCGATTCGATGAGGACGTCGGTGGTCGTCTCGTCGCAGCCGGAGTGCTCGCCGCCCATGATGCCGGCAATCGATTCCACGCCCTTGTCGTCGGCGATGACGCACATGCCGTCGGCGAGCATATAGGTGCGCCCGTCCAGCGCCAGCACCTCTTCGCCGGGCTTGGCGTCGCGGACGACGAGGTCGCCCGTCACCTTGGCGGCGTCGAAGACGTGCAGCGGCCGGCCGCGGTCGAAGGTGACATAATTGGTGATGTCGACAAGGGCGTTGATCGGGCGAAGGCCGATCGCGCGCAGGCGCTTCTGCATCCAGTCCGGCGAGGCGCCGTTGGCGACACCGGACATCTTGCGCAGCGCGAAACCGGTGCAGGTGGTGCTGTCGACCCGGACGGCAACCGGGCAATCGCCCTCGCCCTCAATCCGCTCGGGCACCTGCGTCTTCAGTGTGCCGAGGCCGGAGGCGGCGAGATCGCGCGCGATGCCGGCAACGCCGGTCGCGTCGGGGCGGTTCGGCGTCAGATTGATCTCGATGATCGGGTCGGCGAGATCGGCATAGTCGGCGAATTTCTCCCCGACCGGCGCGTCCTCCGCGAGATCGATGATCCCGTCGTGGCTGTCGGAGAGTTCCAGCTCGCGCTCCGAGCACATCATGCCGTGGGATTCGACGCCGCGAATGCGGCCGATCGACAGCGTCGTGTCGATGCCGGGAACATAGGTGCCGGGGATCGCGAGGACGCCGACGAGCCCGGCCCGCGCGTTCGGCGCGCCGCAGACGATCTGGACCGGCTTGCCGCCGTTGATCTCCGGCCCCGCCTCGACGCTCAGCACTTTCAGCTTGTCGGCGTCGGGGTGCTTTTCGGCGGAGAGTACGCGCGCGATCCGGAACGGCGCGAACATCGCGCGATCGTCGACGGCCTCGACCTCGAGTCCGATCATGGTCAGGCGTTCGCAGATCTCGGCCAGCGACGCGTCGGTGTCGAGGTGGTCCTTGAGCCAGGAGAGGGTGAATTTCATGGAAAGCGATCGTCGGTTGGGTTGGGAACGGGCCTTGCGGTACGAAGGGTCAATATCTCGAAGGACGGAGCCGGCGCTCGGCGCAAGACATCCGCCGGGTCCTGCCCTGCTGCGTAGGACGCGGATGTCGCCTGCGTCAACGGAAAGGTCGCCAGCGGAGAACCATCGGCAGCGCCCATTCTATGGGTTCGGGCCGTCGGAGGAGGTGATTTCGCCGGCCACCCGGCGCACGGCGGCGTTGGCGTGGACGAAGCGATAGGTGAACAGGGCGACGACCGCGAAGACCGCATAGAGGAACAACAGCGTTCCCCAGGAGAGCGGGGAGTCGAAGCCGAACTTGTCCAGAACCGCCGGCAGACCGACGCCCGTGAAGAAGGAGGCGAGCGCGGCCGGCGTCGGCGGCATCGAGCGATAGTAGAAGGCGAACAGGCCGACCGTCACCAGCGCCACGACAATGCGGCCGAGCGAGGTCAGCAGCGCGAAGAAGGCGCCGTCGGCGAACAGCCAGTGGAAGACATCGACGACCAGCAAGCCGATGATCGCGCCGGCGACGACGGCGATGACTTCGAGGACGATCATGCGCGGGGACATGGCGGGGTTCCGTTGTTTCCTTGAAAGCGGATGCTTCTCAGCGACGCGTAGACTATCACCGCGACGGTCGTTCTAGGTCGACAATCCCCCGAACAGGGTCGGCATGTCGAGCGGCCGGAAGCCGTAATGTTCGAGCCAGCGGATGTCGGCGTCGAAGAAGGCACGCAGATCCGGCATGCCGTATTTCAGCATGGCGAGACGATCGATGCCCATGCCCCAGGCAAAGCCCTGATATTCGTCGGGATCGAGCCCGCCGGAACGCAGGACGTTCGGATGCACCATGCCGCAGCCGAGAATCTCCATCCAGTCCGAGCCCTCGCCGAATCGCACCTCGCCGGGCTTGGAGCGGTCGCACTGGATGTCGAGCTCCAGCGAAGGCTCGGTAAAGGGGAAGAAGGACGGCCGGAAGCGCATGTTCAGCGACGGCACTTCGAAGAACGTCTTGCAGAACTCCTCCAGCACCCACTTCATGTTGGCGACATTGGCGGTTTTGTCGACGACCAACCCCTCGACCTGATGGAACATCGGCGAATGGGTCGCATCGGAATCCTGCCGATAGGTCTTGCCCGGAATGACGATGCGGATCGGCGGCTTCTGGCTCTCCATGGTGCGGATCTGGACGGGCGAGGTGTGGGTGCGCAGCACCTTGCGGTTACCCGCCGCGTTCGCTTTCAGGAAGAAGGTGTCGTGCATTTCACGGGCCGGGTGGCCTTCGGGAAAATTCAGCGCGGTGAAATTGTAGTAGTCGGTCTCGATGTCCGGACCTTCGGCGATGGCAAAGCCCATGTCGGCGAAGATCGCGGTGATCTCGTCGATGACCTGGCTGATCGGATGGATGCGCCCCCGCGCCGCCGGGCTCGGCCGCACGGGCAAGGTGACGTCGACCCGCTCGGCGGCCAGCCGCGCCGCGATCGCCACGTCCGCCAATTGCTCGCGCCGCTTCGCGATCGCGGCCTGGACACGGTCGCGCAACCCGTTGAGCCTCGGACCCGCCTCGCGGCGCTCCTCCGGGCTCATCTTGCCGAGGCCCTTCAGCATTTCGGAAATGCGGCCCTTCTTACCAAGTTCGGCAAGGCGGATCGCCTCCAGCGCGGCCTCGTCGCCGGTCGCCGCGATATCGGCCTCGAGCCGTGCTTCGAACGCTTCAGTGTCGCTCACCTGTTACTCCATGCTTTGCCGCGCCGCCGACGTCGCTGTCCGATTAGCGGTGTGGCGCGTCAAATGAAAGCCGCGGCCAGAACGCTGGCCCAAACACACAAAGGCCCGCGCGGCGATAACGCCACGCAGGCCTTTTACGCAAAGACTGCAGCGTGGCCTCAGGCCGCGCGCTTCTCGCCGACGGCGCGCTCGTAGGCGCCGTCGAATTCGCTGTCCTTGAGATAGGCCAGCGCCGACTTCGCCTGCTCGCAGAGCACGCCGAAGGCCTCCGGCTCGTGGATCGCGATATCGGACAGAACCTTGCGATCGACCTCGATCCCCGCCTTGCCCAGACCGTCGATGAAGCGGCCATAGGTCAGGCCATGCTCGCGGACGGCGGCGTTGATGCGCTGGATCCACAAAGCGCGGAAGTTGCGCTTCTTCACGCGGCGGTCACGCGTGGCGTACTGCTTCGACCGGTCGACCGCGGCCTTGGCGGCGCGGATGGTGTTCTTGCGGCGACCGTAAAAGCCTTTCGCCTGCTTCAGAACCTTCTTGTGCTTGGCATGGGACGTGACGCCCCGTTTCACTCTCGCCATGATCTTGCTCCTGGAATTCTAGAAATGCGCGACGCCGCTCAGCGGTCGTAGGGCATGTAGGTCTTGACGATCCGCTCGTCGGGCTTCGACAAAATCATCGTGCCGCGCGCGTCGCGAAGGAAGTCGTTGGAGCGTTTGATCATGCCATGGCGCTTGCCGGCGGCACCCGCCTTCACGCGGCCGGAGGCCGTCATTCTGAAGCGCTTCTTGGCGCTCGCCTTGGTCTTCATCTTGGGCATTTTGCTCTCCTAACGTGAGGATCACGACTGAACGGGCCACCGTTTCCGGCCTGCTCCGCTCCGATCTCATTCGGATTTGTCGCGACAGCATTGAGAACCGCCACGGCATGCCCTGCCGGTCGGTTCGCTTGGACGACGGGCTTATAGGGCGCCTCGCAGGCGGACGCAAGAGCTCACACGCGCGCGTGTGAGAGTTGTCCGGGTCGATGTCTCACCGTTTCCCAATTTCCGACGACTTCCACAACGCGGAATTGGTGCCTTGCCATCCGACACACTCGATGAAAAGATGCTGATGGGGCAAGAAATGGAGAGCAATGGCGCTCATTCAATTTCCGGGGCGACTCGGCGATGTCCGGGAGAAAACCGCCCTCGCCTCAATTTGCCCCTCTCACTGGGCTGCGGTTCTGACCTCGCTGGAGCGACTTTTTCCCGGTGCCTCTGCCGTACTGGAATGCGTCGGCCTCGGCGCGGCCGAGAGCGGGATATTCTCCTCCGCAGGCAATCGGTCGCTGCGCCGAATCATCGGCGCGCGATGGGATGCCCAGGGTCTCGATTACCTTTCGGTCGGTACGACCTTTCGGATGAGTGAATTGCCGGAGACCAGCCTGCCGTCATCCCGGCAACGAGACGACGGCATCGCCCACGGCGGGGCGGGGATCGTCCTTCACCGGCGAGACTCCCGCCTCTGGGTTCTGTCGGTTCAGGTTCCGCTGTCGCTCGGTGATCGATACGACGCGGCAATCGCGACGCTGCTGCGCCGGTTGGCGCCGGATCTGCGGCGGTCGTTTCTGATCTCGTATGGCCTCGGCACCACCGAGCAGCCCGACCGGGCGACGATCGAGTCAAGCTGGGACGAATTGTCCGTCGGGGTCGTTTGGCTGTCGGCAGGTCTGAGGCCGCTCGCCGCGAACATTGCGGCGGAAGAGATCGTCACGACCCGCAGGTTCTTCGCTCCGCTAGGGTGCCGCGGCTCCTTGCGCGCAGCCGTCAACAACGACAATGAACGCCTGCGACTGGCAGCCGGCCGCATCGTATACGGCGAGAGCGACGTGGAGACCATCGACCTCAAAGGGGTTCGATGCACCGCGCCGCTGCCGGTCACGCTTCGCACCGTGGGGCGCAGGAACGGAAGCGGACGGTTCAACGCCTTGGCCAAGACCGACGAGGAAACCCTCGTGGCGATCATCGGAGCTTGCGACCCATATGGGGGCACGGATGCACGTCGCACCTCGGCGGCAAATCGATAGACCGCAGAGACGAGAGGCCGGCGCTCAACACGGCAGGACACACCCGGAGGCGACGGGCGGTCTGCATAGATCCCGCCCGGTCGGTCCGCCAGTCGGGCTAAAGCGCCGCCGCCCATCCGGACGCTCCAGCACTCTGATCGAGCATCGGAATCATCCAAAAAACTGATTCCGCCTCTTGGTCCGATGCTCTGGCGACATGGGGGTTTCACATCGTCCGCGCCGCAAGGTGCGTCCGGCGAACCCGGATGAGCTGTTCAGCCTCGCGGCGCCAGAACCATCATCATCTGGCGGCCTTCCAGCTTCGGTTCGGCTTCGACCTTCGAGATTTCGGCCGTTTCCTCGCGAACGCGGTTGAGAAGCCGCATGCCGAGCTCCTGATGGGCCATCTCACGTCCACGGAACCGCAACGTGACCTTGACCTTGTCGCCGTCATCGAAGAAGCGACGAACCGACTTCATCTTGGTCTCGTAGTCGTGCTCATCGATGTTCGGCCGCATCTTGATTTCCTTGACCTCGATGGTCTTCTGACGCCGTCGCGTCTCAGCGGCCTTCTTCTGACTTTCGTATTTGAGCTTGCCAAGGTCGAGAATCTTGCAGACCGGCGGATTGGCGGTCGGCACGATCTCGACGAGATCCAGTCCCGCGTCCTCGGCCATCGTCAAAGCGTCCTGCGTCGCCACAGGCCCGAGGTTCGTTCCCTCGGCATCGATCAGCTGAACCTGCGGAACGCGAATCTCCTTGTTGGAGCGCGGCCCCTCTTTCTGGGTCGGCGGTGCACGAAATGGTCTGCGAATGGTCGTTGTCTCCTGTTATTGACGATTCCGGACGGGCCGTGAAAAAACGCCAGCGGCGGCCGGATTTCCCTGCCTTAAGGGAAAACCGTACGTCGACATTCATCACTCGCCCAATCAGCGGCGTCCTCTATAGCATCGTCATTGGCGAATGGCACGCCCACGGCGACAAAAAGCTGCCCTAACGGTTGCAGCGACCCTTATGCCAGCTGGTTTCTCGCGCCACCCGCGGGTAGGCGGTCGCCACCCGACACCATCGAACATGGAACCCGCCGACCGGTTTCGCCAGTCCCAGCCGACAGCGCGGCAACGAAAGGACCTCGACGACCATGCCCTTTGAGACCAGCGAAGAGCAACTCCGCCGCATCACCGTCGGCGCCGGCCCGCAAGGCCGCACGATCGCCTTCCGCAACCGAGCGGGCGACGCGCCGACGCTCGTCTGGCTCGGCGGCTACCGCTCGGACATGCGCGGGACCAAGGCGGAACGCCTGTCGCAACTGGCCGAAAAACAGGCGCTCGGTTTCTGCCGGCTGGATTACTCCGGCCACGGCGAGTCCGGCGGCCGGTTCGAGGACGGTACGATCAGCCGCTGGACCGAGGAAGCCGCCGCGGTCATCGACGCCGCGATCGACGGTCCGGCGGTCCTGGTCGGCTCGTCGATGGGGGCGTGGATCGCGCTCCGTCTTGTCCAGGTGGCGCTGGCGGCTGGCAAGCCACCCAAGATCGCGGGCCTTCTGCTCCTGGCCCCGGCGCCGGATTTCACGCATCGGCTGATGGAGCCGAAGCTGAGTCCGGATCAACGCGCCGCGCTCGCGCGGGACGGCTTCATCGCCGAGCCCTCCGACTATTCGCCGGAGCCGAACATTTATACCCGGGAGCTGTTTGAGGACGGCGCGGCGAATCTGGTCATGGAGGGACTGATCGAGACCTGGTGTCCGGTCACGATCATCCAGGGCATGGCCGATCCGGACGTGCCGTTCGAGCACGCGCTCGAACTGGTGACCCATCTGCCGTCGGCGGGCGTCATCGTGACGCTGGTCCGCGACGGCGACCATCGCCTGTCGCGGCCGCAGGACCTCGAACTCATCGAGCGCGCGGCGCTCGATCTGGTCGCCGCGACGCGCGACGGCAACTGACCGAAGGTTCCACCGGAATCCCACGCCATGAAGGATCGCGAGCGGCTGTCATATTTTTGCCACTTGCGCCGCGACCCGCCGCAGCAAATCCCTTTCATTCCCTCGACTTAGCCGGCTTGGCTTTCGCGCGAGCCGCGCCGCGGGTCGCGGGAAAATCCTCGCCATCGACGATGAGCCTTGAGCGAGGCTGCCCATCGATGCTCCCGCAACTCCCTGAATGTGTTGACAGTTTTCACGATTGCCTCAACCATGAGCCATCAACACATTTTTCGTACAAAGGGGAGTACGAAATGGGGGCATTTCGCGCGTTCGGCGCCACGCTACTGCTTTGTCTGTCGGTCATCGCTTCGGCTCGCGCGGAGACGCGCGGCGCCTTCATGACCCTCGGCACCGCAACCACGCAGCCGATCGGCCATCTGCTCTTCTGCCAGGAAAATTCGCGCGAGTGCGCGCCGCCGGTCGACCGGATCACGCCCGCCCCGCTGGAACTCGATCGTTCCACCATCCTGTCGGTGGCTGCCGTGAACACGACCATCAATGCCCGCATCGAAGCCCGATCCGATAAGGACATCTACGGCGTCGAGGAGCGCTGGGCCTACCCCGCCGCCGAGGGCGACTGCGAGGATTTTGTCCTCTTAAAACGCCGTGTGCTCTCACAGAAAGGCATCGATCTCGCCAACCTGTTGATCACGGTCGTCCTCAGACCGGATGGCGAAGGCCATGCCGTGCTGACGCTGCGAACGACCCAGGGCGACTTCATACTCGACAATCTCGAATGGCGTATCCTGGCTTGGGCGGACACACCCTACACATATCTCAAGCGGCAAAGCAGCGCCGACCCCGGCGGCTGGATCGACATCGGCCATGGCCGGGACGTGATCGTCAGCTCCGTCGAGCAATGACGGCCAGCGCCGTCAGGCGTTGCCGATGAGAACGCCGGCCGCGAAGACCAGCGCTCCGCCAAGGACCACCTGCAGCGCCGCCCGCAGGAAGGGTGTCTCCATGTACCGGTTTTGAATGAAGGCGATCGCCCAAAGCTCCACGAAGACCACCGCGATGGCGATCGACGTCGCGGTCCAGAAGTCCGAAATCAGATAAGGCAAGGCATGACCAAGACCGCCCAACGCGGTCATCACGCCGGAGGCGATACCGCGGCGCAGGGGAGAGCCGCGTCCCGACAGCACGCCGTCGTCGCTGGCCGCCTCGGTAAAGCCCATGGAGATGCCGGCGCCGATCGAGGCGGCGAGCCCGATCAACAGCGTCTGCTGGCTGTCGTGGGTCGCAAAGGCGGCGGCGAAGATCGGCGCGAGGGTGGAGACAGATCCATCCATCAACCCCGCAAGACCGGGCTGCACATAGGTCAGGATAAACGCCCGCCGTTCGGTCTCGGCCTCCTCGGAGCGAACGCCTTCGGTGATCGTCTCATCCACGAGCGTGTGAGCGGTCCGCTCATGCTGCGCTTCGGCGGCGGCGAGATCGCCGAGTAATTGTCGAACGCCCGCGTCCTGGCTGCGCTTGGCCGCCTCCCGGTAGAAGGTCGCCGCCTGCCGTTCCATGTCGGCTGCCGCCTCACGCGCCCGCTCGATCCCGAGCGGGCGAACCAGCCAATCAGGCTTGCGCTGATAAAAACCGCGAATATCGGAGCGACGCACCAGCGGAATCCGCTCCCCAAACTTTTCGCGGAACAGCGCGATCAACTGGCGCCGGTGGCCGTCCTCCTCTTCCGCCATTGCCTCGAAAACCGTGGCCGATGCCGGGTACGCATCGCGCAGACCATCGGCGTAGGCACGGTAGATCCGCCCATCCTCCTCTTCCGCGCCGATCGCCAGCGCCAGGATTTCGGCTTCCGACAGATCGTCGATGGTCTTACGGGTAAACGCTGTCATACGGCTGAGCATCATGATCCCCTTTAGAATCATTCCAATCTAGGCTGTCTGCCACCTTGCCTCAAGTGCGGCACCGCGGCGATTGCCTGCGCTCGCGACTTCTTTCCTCAGCCGCGGCGCATAAGGGCACCGCGTTCAGCCGACATTCATTAGGCCGACAGATATATGACCACTTAAAAATGACACGGAGGGTGTCTGAGTTAGGCTTGGTACACTGGTCGCTCGTCGGAAGGAGGGTGGTTGATGCCTGTCGACGACGACGTGCAACTCGCCGAGGATGTCGAAGCCGCCCTCAATGCGCTGGGGATCGCCCGTCTGCGTTCGCGATCGACGGGCCTCGTCCAGCCCTATGTCTTGGAACTGAGCGGGGCGAAGCGGACCGAGACGGCGTCGGCAGAGGCGCAGACACGCCAGTCCGAAACCGATTCGTCGACGCCGGCCAGGCAAGACCGAGCTAGTCGGCATCTCCGGCTTGCGGATCCGAGGGCTCTTCCTCCGACGCCGGAATGACGTAGCTTCCGCTCAGCCAACGATGCAGGTCGACCGCCTTGCAGCGCGCCGAACAGAATGGATAGTTTTCGCGCTCCGCCGGGCGGCCGCATTCGGGACAGCGGCGCCTGGGGCGGAGCGGCGTCACCGTTGCGGACCCGCCGCTCATGCGTCCTCCGTTGCGACCGTTGCGGCCTTCCACCGGGCATGGATGTCGTAGCCTTCACCCGTCAAAAGCGCGAGCGTTTCGTAGAGCGGCAGACCCACAACATTGGTATAGGAGCCGACAAGCCGGACGACAAAGCTGCCCGCAAGCCCCTGGATGGCATAGCTGCCGGCCTTGCCACGCCATTCTCCGGACGCGATGTAGCTGTCGATGTCCTGGCGCGACAACCGCTTGAAGCGGACCCGAGTCTCGACCAGGCGCTGGCGCGGAGTGCCTTTCGGGCTGATCAGGCAGACGCCGGTATAGACGCGATGGGTGCGGCCGGAGAGCGTGCGCAGATTGGCAATGGCGTCCTCGACGAGTTCGCCCTTGGGCATGATCTGTCGACCCACGGACACGACCGTGTCCGCCGCGACGATGTAGGACGGGTCGCCGATTTCGAGTTCATCGAGCGCTTTCGCCGCGACCTCGGCCTTCGCCTTTGACAGGCGCTTGGCAAGCGAGCGCGGATGCTCGTTGCGCTGCGGGGTTTCGTCCAGATCGGCGGGCAGCAGGCGATCCGGCTCGATCCCGGCCTGATTGAGAAGCTCGAGCCGGCGGGGCGAACCCGAGGCGAGCACCAGCAGGGGGCGCGCTGTCATGAGGGCTGTCCGCTCGCCGGGCTATTTGAAGCGATAGGTGATGCGACCCTTGGTCAGGTCGTAAGGCGTCATCTCGACCAGCACCTTGTCGCCGGTCAGGACGCGGATGCGGTTCTTGCGCATCCGGCCCGCGGTGTGGGCGATGATCTCGTGTTCGTTTTCCAGCTTGATGCGGAACGTGGCGTTGGGCAGCAACTCGGTGACCGTACCTGGAAATTCGAGAACTTCTTCTTTTGCCATATGGTGTAAAGCCTTGAGCGATGTCGGAGCGGGAAGCGGAGGCTTCGCGGCCAAGAGGGAGCCGCCCCCGATCGGGCGGCGACGAACTGGAAATTCGCGCCATAAATCGGGGCAAACGGCCGAAAAAGCAATATGCCGCCGAGATTTGGCGGCATCGGTGAGCGGTTGGGCGAAACGCCGCGAGCCTGGCGGCGGTCGTACGGCTCTTCTCCTACGCCGTTTTGGCGGCCGGATCGAGTCCCCGCCGTCGTGTCAGCCGGAAATGCGCTCGATATCCGCGCCGCAGGCCCCGAGTTTTTCCTCCAACCGCTCGAAGCCGCGATCAAGATGATAGACGCGGTTGACCGTGGTCTCGCCTTCGGCCACGAGGCCGGCGATGACCAGCGAGACCGAGGCCCGCAGATCCGTCGCCATCACCGGCGCCCCGGCCAGACGCCGCACGCCCTCGATCGTCGCGACCTGTCCGGACAGGGAGATCTTCGCGCCGAGCCGGGCGAGTTCCTGAACATGCATGAAGCGGTTCTCGAAAATCGTCTCGGTAATGTGCGAGGTGCCTTCCGCGCAGGTCATCAACGCCATCAACTGCGCCTGCAGATCGGTCGGAAAGCCCGGATAGGGATCGGTGACGACATCGACAGGGGCGATCCCGCCGCCATTGCGGTAGACCCTGATCCCGTCCTCGACCGGGTCGACCGTGATGCCGGCGTGCCGCAGCGTCCCGAGCGCCGTCTGCAACAGTTCCACGCTGGTTCCGGTCAAGGTCACGTCGCCGCCGGTCATCGCCACCGCCATGGCGTAGGTGCCGGTTTCGATCCGATCGGGCAACACCCGATGACGGGCGCCGGACAGGATCGGCACGCCCTGGATGGTGATCGTCGACGTCCCGGCGCCTTCGATCCTGGCCCCCATGGCATTGAGGCAGTTGGCGAGATCGACGACTTCGGGTTCGCGGGCGACGTTCTCCAGAACCGTTTCGCCCTTGGCCAGGCTGGCCGCCATCAACATGACATGGGTGGCGCCGACCGAAACCTTCGGAAAGGCGAAGCGATTGCCGACGAGGCCGCCCCTGGCCTCGGCGATGGCATAACCGGCCTCGATGTCGATCTTGGCGCCGAGCGCGCGCAGGCCTTCGATGAACAGATCAACTGGCCGGGTGCCGATCGCGCAACCGCCCGGCAGCGATACCTTGGCCTTGTGCATGCGGGCGAGCAGCGGGCCGATCACCCAGAAGCTCGCGCGCATCTTCGAGACGAGTTCATAGGGCGCGGTGGTATCGACGATGTTCCGGGCGGTGAAGTGGATCGTCCGCCCGAGGCTCGCCTCCTGCCGCAGCCGCTTGCCCGTCACCGAATAGTCAACCCCGTGATTGCCGAGAATGCGGATCAGCTGCTCGACATCGGCGAGATGCGGAACGTTTTCCAGCGTCAGCGTGTCGTCGGTGAGGAGCGACGCGATCATCAATGGCAGCGCCGCGTTCTTGGCGCCCGATATCGGTATCGTGCCGCTCAATTCGTTGCCGCCGCGAATGCGAATGCGATCCATGAAGATTCCGTTCAGCCTGTGTGCGTCCCCCGCAACGCGCGTCTCTACACGAGGGGGCCGCACGATTCAAATGCTGCGCGCGGCGTGAGGCCGGCTCCAACGTCCCTTGGCGCCGTTGCGCAGGTTGCGGGCCTGTCCGAATGAATGCTTGACATCATCGTAAGTTTCCACTTACCGTTAGCTGTGGCTTACGAAAAAATCCTGACGGCGTTCGCCGATCCGACCCGTCGCGCTCTGCTGGAAGACCTGCGCGCCGGGCCGATGCCGGTGGCGCGATTGGCCGAGCGGCATCCGGTGAGCCGGCCAGCGGTCTCGCAGCATCTCAAGGTGCTCGAGGCTGCGGGGCTGGTCACCGCCGAGGCCCGAGGGACGGCGCGGTTCTACCGCGTGCGGCCGCAAGGCCTCGCGCCATTGCGGGCGTATCTCGATGAGATCTGGGGCGATGTCCTGCAAGCCTTCGCCGATGAAGTAGACAAACAGATGGAGCAAGATGATGCCGGAACCCGTGATCAAGACAATTGACGTGCCCTGCGACCAGACGACCGCCTTTCGCATCTTCACGCACAACATGGATGCTTGGTGGCCAAAGGACCGTCACTCGATCTCGGCCAAGACCGGCGATACCGCTCGATCCGTATCGATGGAACCGAGATCCGGGGGCGCAGTGACCGAGATCGGGCATGACGGAACGCACCATCATTGGGGGTCGGTGCGCGAATACGAGCCGTATTCCCGACTCTCGCTCCTGTGGCACATCAATCTGCCCGTGGAGCAGGCGACCTTGGTCGATATTGCTTTCGAGCCGCAGGGCGCCGGCACGCGCGTGACCCTGCGCCATCACGGCTGGGAGGCGATGGGCGAGGCCGCGCAGACGATGCGCGACGGCTATGATGGCGGCTGGGTCGGCGTGTTCGAGACCGCGTTCGCCGGAGCCTGTCGCGCCGAGGCTGCCTGAGGCCGAGGTCGGCCGGCTGAAAGGTGGCGGTCGCGCGCCTCAGATATGAATCGCGTGACCGAGCGCCTTGAAGGCGGCTTCCTGGAAGCCTTCCCCTTGCGTCGGATGGGCGTGGATCGTGCCGGCGACATCCTCCAGGCAGGCACCCATTTCCAGCGCCAGCGAAAACGCCGCCGACAGTTCGGAAATGCCGACCCCGACCGCCTGGATGCCGAGCACGAGATGGTTGTCGGCGCGCGCGACGATCCGCACGAAGCCGTCGTCGCGGTCGAGCGTCATCGCCCGGCCGTTCGCCTGAAAAGGAAAGCTGCCGATCTTGATCTCCGTGCCCGACGCCTTTGCCTCTTCGGGCGACAGGCCGACGGTGACGATTTCGGGATCGGTGAAGCAGATCGCCGGAATGGCGCGCTTGTCCCAGCTCCGGCGCGAATCGGCTACGATCTCCGCCACCATCTCGCCCTCGGCCATCGCCTTGTGGGCGAGCATCGGCTCGCCGGCAACGTCGCCGATGGCGTAGACGCCGCGCATCGCCGTGCGACAGGTCTCGTCGATCTTGAGAAACGGCCCGTCCATCTCCAGCACCAGTTCCTCGCGGCCCCATCCCTCGGTCAGCGGCTTGCGGCCGACCGTGACGAGGACGCTGTCGGCGCCGATCCGCCGTTCCGAGCCGTCGGCCAACTCGACCAGAAGGTCGCCATCCCCGCCGGCTAGTCCCTTCGCCTTGGCGCCAGTGAGGATCTCGACGCCGAGCGCCTCGAGCCGCGTCCGCACCGGCCGCACCAGATCGGCGTCGTAGGTCGGCAGGATCCGATCCGTCGCCTCGACGATCGTCACAGCCGACCCCGCCTTGGCGAAGGCGGTGCCGAGTTCGAGGCCGATATAGCCGCCGCCGACGACCGCCAGCCGCTTTGGCGGCTCGGCGAGGCTCAACGCTTCTTCCGAGGAGATCACCTTGCCGCCGAAGGGCAGCATCGGCAGTTCGACGGGAATGGAGCCAGTGGCGATGATCACATTCTCGGCGGCGATGCGCTGGGTCGCGGTCTCGCTGGTCACCTCGACCGTCTTGCCGTCGAGAAAGCGGGCGCGGCCGGGCACGAGCTTGACCCGCGCCTTCTTCAGCAGGCCGGTGACGCCGTTGGTCAGCCGGTTGACGATGCCGTCCTTCCAGCCGACGATTTCGGCCCAGTCGAGGTCCGGTTCGGACGCCAAAATGCCGGGAATGCCGCGCTTCGCGGCTACCTCGCGCATCGCGAAAAATTCGTCGGCGGCGTGGATCAGCGCCTTCGACGGGATACAGCCGATGTTGAGGCAGGTGCCGCCCGGCTTGCGATCGTCGACGATGACGGTGTCGACGCCGAGTTGTCCGGCGCGGATCGCCGCGACATAGCCCCCCGGCCCGGCGCCGATGATGAGAAGCTGGCAGGAAATGTCGGCCATTTCAGCGCCCCTCCTCGACGAAGATCATCGCCGGGTTTTCCAGAAGCGCCTTGATGCGCTGGACGAAGCGGGCGGCATCCCAGCCGTCGATCACCCGGTGGTCGAAGCTCGACGACAGATTCATTCGTTTACGCGGAATGAATCGGCTGCCGTCCCAGACCGGACGAATTTCCATCTTGTTGACCCCGACGATGGCCACTTCCGGGTGGTTGATCACCGGCGTCGTCGCGATGCCGCCGAGCGCGCCGAGCGAGGTGATGGTGATGGTCGAGCCGGACAGTTCGTCGCGTTTGGCGTTGCCGGCCTTCGCCGCCTCGCCAAGCCGCGCCAGTTCGGCCGCGCAGCTCCAGATGTCGCGCGCCTCGGCATGGCGCACCACCGGCACGACGAGGCCGGAATCGGTCTGCGCGGCAATGCCGATATGGACGCCGCCGTGCTGGTGCAGGATGCCCGCCTCGTCGTCATAGAGCGCGTTCAGCGCCGGCTGGTCGCGGATGGCGATCACCATGGCCCGCATCAGAAAGGGCAAAAGCGTCAGTTTCGGTCGCTCCTCCGCTTGACCCTCATGGCGGTTGCGGTTGAGCGCGGCGCGCAGTTCTTCCAGCGCCTCGACGTCGATCTCCTCGACATAGGTGATATGGGCGATGCGGCTCTTGGCGAGCGCCATCTTCTCGGCGATCTTGCGCCGCAGCCCGACGATCCTGACAACGGTGAGGGAGGCATCGGCGAAGAGGCCCCGTGTCGTCGAGGGCTGCCCTCCGCCTTCGAGATACGCTTCGAGGTCGGCCTGCGAGATCCGCCCCGCCGGACCGGAGCCGGCGACACGCCGTAGATCGACACCGGCCTCCATGGCGCGGCGCCGCACGGCGGGGGAAGCCAGCGGCTTTTCGCCCGGCTTGCGGCTCGGGCCGCCGCGCCCCACCGAGGAAACAGGACGGCTTTTGGGGGCGGCCCCGGCTTGGCCTTCCGGCTGTCTGGCGGGTTGCGGCGTGGCGGGCGCCGTGACCACCGCCGCGCGATCATCGGGACTTGGCGCCTGATTTTCCGAGGGCGTTTGCGGTTCGCTGTCGGACTTTGCCACGAGATGGTCGGGGCTCTCGTCAGCCTCGTCGGTGCCGCCCTCTCCCGCGACCTCCAGCTTGACCAGCGCCGAGCCGACGGCGAGCGTATCGCCGACCTCACCGCCGAGCCACTTGACCGTGCCTTCCACCGGCGAGGGCACGTCGACCGTCGCCTTGTCGGTCATCACCGCGGCGAGGATCATGTCCTCCTGGACCGGATCGCCGATCGCAACATGCCATTCGACGAGTTCGGCCTCGGCGACGCCCTCGCCGACATCCGGCAGCTTGATCGTGTAAGTGCCCACCGTCAGCCCTCCATCACCTGCTTGAGGGCGCCGCCGACCCGGGCAGGGCCGGGGAAATAGTCCCACTCCTGGGCGTGCGGATAGGGCGTATCCCAACCGGCGACGCGCAGGATCGGGGCTTCGAGGTTATAGAAGCACGCCTCCTCGACCAGCGCGCAGAGTTCGGCGCCGAAGCCCGAGGTCATCGTCGCCTCGTGGACGACGACGCAGCGGCCGGTCTTCTTCACCGACGTCTCGATCAGTTCCAGATCGAGCGGTACCAGCGTCCTGAGGTCGATGATTTCGGCGTCGACCTCGGTCATCCGCGCCGCTTCTTTCGCGACATGCACCATGGTGCCGTAGGCCAGAACGGTGACGGCGGCGCCCTCCCGCCTGACGACCCCCTGGCCGAGCGGCACGCTATAGCGGCCTTCCGGCACCTCACCCAGCGGATGCTTCGACCAGGGCGTGATCGGCTTGTCGTGATGGCCGTCGAAGGGGCCGTTGTAGAGCCGTTTCGGCTCCAGGAAGATCACCGGGTCGTTGTCCTCGATCGCCGCGATCAAGAGGCCCTTGGCGTCATAGGGGTTGGAGGGGACGATGGTCTTCAGGCCGGAGACGTGGGTGAACAGGGCTTCGGGCGACTGCGAATGGGTCTGGCCGCCGAAAATGCCGCCGCCGGTCGGCATTCTGACGACGAGCGGGGCCGTGAAATCGTTGGCCGAGCGATAGCGCAGCCGCGCAGCCTCCGAAACGATCTGGTCGTAGGCCGGATAGACGTAATCGGCGAACTGCATCTCGACGACCGGGCGAAGCCCGAAGGCGGCCATGCCGATCGCCGTGCCGACGATGCCGCTTTCGTTGATCGGCGCGTCGAAGCAGCGGTTCTTGCCGAAGCGCTCCTGCAAGCCCGCCGTGCAGCGAAACACCCCGCCGAAATAGCCGACATCCTCGCCATAGACGACGACGTTGTCATCCTCTTCCATCTTGACCGCGTGGGCATCCCGGATCGCCTCGATCATGGTCATGCGCGGCATAGCATTCCTCCGACACTTCAGGCGACGAAGGCCATCCTAGAACAAGCTGCCCTGTTGGATTTGGTCTAAGCGGATAACGCCGTTAACAAGCCATACATCTGGATATAGGGAATGCGTTCCCATCGCCAAAAGCATTCCCCGCTCGGGGTACTCTTCACCGAAGACCCGGCAAATCTCGGCAAGTGCTTTTTTCTCCCCATACTCCCGTGACCACTTGAAGAATGTTGCCTCCACCTCCCAGTCTTGACAGGTGCCTTCCCGCAAACCGTCCTGAGTACGATAGCGATAACGGAAGAAATATGGGCACGGGTGGTAAGGCGTGACTTCCTTGGCAAACATATCGGACTGCGATCGGATCACATCGAAGCGACTTTGCTCTTTGGCGAGTTCGGTCTCAGTTTTCTTATCGGCTCTGAATTCGAGAACTTCGGGCTTGAGTAGCGCGAGACTACGCCCCTCTTCTCGCTCTTTTGCAAGGCTATGGACAATTGCGTTGGCGAGGAATTTTCCGCGCTCGGAGTGTCGGAGCTTTCCGACAACCTCTAACGACTGCTGATCAACGCGGCGGCTCTCGGTTCGTGAATCGTCTGGCGGTCTCCGCCATTTGAAGCGTATGCGATCCCACCGACCGAATTTTTGCCTCTCTTCCAAATGCCTGAACGAGACAGGATAAAGGCGCAACCACCTACCGTAGAGGTCTAGGCCCGCGCAGCAGACCGTCTCTCCATGCCGCTTCCCAACCTGCGGAGCAGCCTTGATTATCACTATTGCCTCGTCACTCCCCGAGTTAGCGGCTTGCTCCCCCATTCGCTCTCCCTGCAACCGGCCGCGACTTTCCGCGATCTTCCACAACTGCAATATGCACAATATTGAAGCCACCTTCACGCGCCAAGTGGTTAGCCACGATGCTGCGATGGCAATTTTCATGATGCTTCTCGAAGCAAAGCAGGGTGGCCGTCCTACCAGAGGCCACTTCAATGCATTTACGCATATCTGCCTGCGCCCTATCCGAACGGAGATGATCTGCGAAGATTGCTCGGAATTCCCCGTACCGGCCGGCGCGAGCAGCCTCGCGTCCAGGCTTTGGATCTCCAAGGCCCTTTAAATGGAGATATTCGATCGATTTTTCCGCAAGACGGTCGGAGAGCGCCTTCTTTGAAAAGCCACGCTTACGAGAAATGGGCACATCGCGAACATCTATGAGGAGGTCGACGCCTGCATACCCCAAAGATTCGAGGAAGCTTTCAATCGAAACTCCCTCATATCCGATCGTGAAAAGCTGATCAGCCATAAATCCTCGCTCAACATGCCAATGTCCCAGTTATTTCCGGTGGACCATTAGCAAGACTGGATTTGATTCGTGGGGCACGCGAGCAACAGCGACAGAGCTGTTTATCAGCCTCAATGGTCGATCAGAATCCCGCCTGCTGGCGCTGGCGCCTGAGATGCGGCGGCATCGTCTCGTAGACGTCCTCGAACATGTCGCGCACCGACGGTTTCGGACCGGTGTGCAGCGTGCCGTGGGATTCGGCTTCCTTCTGGGCGGCGAGGATCTCCGCGTCGATCTCCGCCTCGGCCTGGACGTGCCGCTCCTCGCTCCAGGCCTCGCGGAGGATCAGATGGTTCTTCAGCCGCTTGATCGGATCGCCGAGCGGCCAGGCGTCTGATTCCTCCTTCGGGCGGTAGGCGGAGGGATCGTCCGAGGTCGAATGGGCGGCGGCGCGATAGGTCACCCATTCGATCAGCGTCGGCCCGAGATTTTTTCGCGCGCGTTCCACCGCCCATTTGGAGGCGGCGTGGACCGCAAGATAGTCGTTGCCGTCAACCCGCAACGAGGGAATGCCGAAGCCGAGGCCCCGCGCGGCGAAGGTGCCGGAGCCGCCCCGCGCGATGCCCTGATAGGTCGAGATCGCCCACTGGTTGTTGACGATGTTGAGGACGATCGGCGCCTTGTAGGTCGAGGCGAAGACCAGCGCCGAGTGAAAGTCGCTCTCGGCGGTCGAGCCGTCGCCGATCCAGGCGGCGGCGATCTTCGTGTCGCCCTTGATCGCCGAGGCCATCGCCCAGCCGACGGCTTGCACGAACTGGGTCGCCAGATTGCCGGAGATCGAGAAGAAACCATGCGCTCTCGACGAATACATGATCGGCAGTTGCCGGCCCTTCAGCGGGTCGCGGCGGTTGGAGTAGATCTGGCACATCATGTCGACCAGCGGGTAGTCGTCGGCGATCAACAGCCCCTGCTGGCGGTAGGTGGGGAAGTTCATGTCGCCGGGGCCGAGCGCCTTGCGGAAAGCGCAGGCGATCGCCTCCTCGCCCAGACACTGCATGTAGAACGACGTCTTGCCCTGGCGCTGGGCCATCAGCATTCGGCGGTCGAAGGCGCGAACCCGCATCATCGTCTTGAGGCCGGCGAGAACCGCTTCATCGTCGAGGCTGCCGGCCCATTCGCCGACGGCTTCGCCGTCGCGGTTGAGCACACGGATAATCGAATAGGCGAGGTCGCGGATCTCGGCCGGGTCGACATCGACCGGCGGTCGCCGGACCGCGCCGGCCTTGGCGATCTTGACGCCGGAAAAGTCCGGCGTTCCGCCCGGCCGCACCTCCGGCTCCGGTACATGCAGACTGAGCGGTCGATCGTCGGCCATGGGCTCGTCTCCCGTCGCGACCGAATGTCCAAAGGCCGCGCCCTCGATACAATCTAACGGGAATGGAACGGGAGGAAAGCCATGAAGATCGCCGTCGCGGTTATTCAGGCCGGATCAACACCGCCAGGCTGAACACAACCAGCGCGACCAGCGCTATTTTCCAGAAGTCGCCGCGCTTCTTCAGCCCAGGCAGGCCGAACGGCCTGATCAGGTGGGCGACCATCAAAATCAGGAACAGGAGGGAAAACAGCTTGCTCATCGCCAGAGCCAGTAGTCCATTCGAAGGGCCGGCGCCACCGCGGCCGGCCGAGGCGGATCGTCAGATCTGGTTCAACCGACCCGAAGCGACGACCGGGCCGGTCGAAAGACCGGTCGCCGCCCGCCCCTCAGTAGGGCGCCTCGCTGACGCCCATCTCGACATAGACCGACTTCACCTGGCTGTAATGCTCCAGCGCCGCGCGGCCGTTCTCGCGGCCGAGGCCGGAGCGCTTGACACCGCCGAAGGGCATTTCCACCGGTGTCAGATTATAGGCGTTGATCCAGCAGGTTCCGGCTGCAAGCTTCGCCACCACCCGATGGCCGCGCTGGATGTCCCTCGTATAGACGCCGGCGGCGAGGCCGAACTCGGTGGCGTTGGCGCGCCGGATCGCCTCGGCCTCGTCGTCGAAGTCGAGAACGCACATCACGGGGCCGAAGATCTCCTCGCCGGCGATGCGCATGGCATCGGCAACGTCGGTGAAGACAGTCGGCTCGACGAAACTGCCGTGGGCAAAGCCCTCAACCTTTGCCGCATGGCCGCCGCAAGCGAGCGTCGCGCCCTCTTGCTGGCCGATCGCCAGATAGGAGAGCACCTTGTCGAACTGCGCCTTCGAGACTAACGGCCCGAGATCGGTATCCTCCTGCATCGGATCGCCGAGCCTGATCTCCTTGACGCGATCGACCAGCTTTTCGACGAAGGCCGGCCGCACGGAACGCTCGACGAAGACGCGGGTGCCGTTGGAGCAGATCTGGCCGGTGGAATAGAAATTGCCGAGGATGGCGCCGGAGACCGCCGCGTCGAGGTCGGCGTCGGCGAAGACCAGAATCGGCGACTTGCCGCCGAGTTCCAGCGTCACGTGCTTGGTGGTCGCGGAGGCCGCTTCCATCACCCGCGCCCCCGTCGGCACCGAGCCGGTGACCGAAACCTTGGCTATCTTCGGATGGCCGGCGAGCGCGGCGCCGACGGCGCCCATGCCCTGGACGACGTTGAAGACGCCGGGCGGGACGCCCGCCTCGGACAGGATCTCGGCGAGCTTCAGTGCCGAGAGCGGCGTCACTTCGGACGGCTTGAAGATCATGGCGTTACCGCAGGCGAGTGCCGGCGCGGCTTTCCACGAGGCGATCTGGATCGGATAGTTCCAGGCCCCGATGCCGGCGCAGACGCCCAGCGGTTCACGCCGCGTATAGGCGAAGGAGCCGCCGAGATCAATGTATTCGCCGTTGATGTCGGCGGCGAGCGCACCGAAATATTCCAGGCAATCGGCACCCGAGGCCGCGTCCGCAACGAGCGTCTCGGCGATCGCCTTGCCGGTGTCGAGGGTCTCCAGTTCGGACAGATCCCGGTTGCGTTCACGCATGATCCCAGCCGCGTGGCGCAGGATGCGGCCGCGCTCGGCGCCGGTCATTGCCGCCCAAACCACCTGCCCTCGCTCGGCCGCATCCACCGCCCGCTCGATCAGCGCCGGCGTCGCGGCACGCAGCCGGGCGATCACCTCGCCGGTCGCCGGATAGATGCTATCGAAGGCCGCGCCGGCCTCGTCTTCGGCATAGAGGCCGTCGATATAGTGGGAAGCCGTCGGCTGCGCGCGCATGGGCGGTGTCCTTTTCATCCGTTGGACGGAGTTCTAGCGGGCCGAACCCGGTTCGGCCACCGGGAAGGATCGATATTGAAAGCGTGATCGAGCCCGCTTATTTGAGGATCCAGGCTAAGGGAGCCTGCCGCTCGCGGGCGAAAGCCTTGGTGAATTCCCTTCTCGATCATCCGTGACGCCATCAGCGATGGCATGCGGCCGGACGGCAATCGCGAGCCCCGAACCTCGACGTCGCATGTGCAACCCGCGAAAGGTACGCAGATGACCGGCATACAATCGATTCCCACCGTCGACACGCTCAAGGCCCAGGCCAAGCGCCTCAGGGCCGGCCTCGAGCAGGACGGCCATACTTTCACCCATAGCGCGACGCTGGAACTCGTCGCCCGCCAGCACGGGTTTCGCGACTGGAACACGCTGCACGCTTCGGCGGAGCAGGACCGGACCGTCGCCGATCTCTTGATCGGATCGGCGGTCGCCGGGCGCTATCTCGGCCAGCGCTTCACCGGCGAGTTGATCGCCTTGCAGCGATTGTCGAAGAGCGGCCGCTTTCGGGCCACCATCCAGTTCGACGCGCCGGTCGATGTCGTCGCCTTCGAGAGCTTCTCGGCGTTCCGGCGGCGGGTGACCGTCACGATCGACGCCGTGGGCGCGACGGCGGAGAAGACCTCCGATGGCCGGCCGCACCTCGAACTCACGCTCTGAGCGGAGCCTCAGCAACAAGCCGGGCGGCCCTTCCGCCCGGCGTCGCGGCGCCGAAAACAGACCATTTGCCGCGGATGAGGAACCGTCCGTCGCCGGCTCGATTGTCCTTGCGAGACAGACACGCTTGCAAGGAGCCTTCGCCATGACCGCCGACATTGTCCATCGCACGAAAGACCGCATCAGCATCGAGCCGGCCAAAGGTCCGGTGAACGTCACCTTCCATGACGCGATCATCGCCTCGGCGGACAACGCGCTGGTGCTGCGGGAAACCGGCTACGATCCCGTCTACTATATCCCGAAGGACAGGGTGGAGATGGCTTTCCTGCAGGAAACCGACCATCGCACGACCTGCCCGTTCAAGGGAGAGGCACGCTACTGGTCGATCTCGGCCGAGGGCGTCGGCGCCGAAAATGCCGTCTGGGCCTATGACAACCCGCAGGAAGGCGTGAAGGAGATCGCCGGACACATGGCCTTCGACAAGCGCCATTTCACCATCGACGCGCTCTGAACAGCCTCGGAAACGGCCGCGGGTCACGGGGCCGCCGCGTCGAGTTCGCGACGCGGATTCAGCGATCGCTGTGGCCGAGGTCGCGGGCCGGGTCAAGCCGGTCGCGTACACGCTGCTTGAGGATTTTCGCCTCGGGAAACCCGCCATCGGCCTTGCGATCCCAGATCCTCGCGCCGTCGTAGCAAATTTCGAAGACGCCGCCCGTGCCGGGAACGAGGGCCACCTCACCCAGGTCGAGGCCGAAGGTCGATAGAAGCTCCTGCGCCATCCAGCCGGCGCGCAACAGCCATCGGCATTGTGTACAATAGGTGATGGTGATCCGCGGGGCGGTGTTCTTCTCGCTCATCGCTTCGTTCCTTCCCTATGGCCGCGGTCCGGCGCCGCGTGTTAACGCCCCCTTCGCACGGACTGGTTCACACTGTCCTTCCCGCGAGCGAACCCTTGGCCTCGATGCTTCGAACCTTCTTTCCCGCAACCGATATCCATGGCCGAAGCTTCAGGACGCGTTTCACCCGGGCGCGGGTCAGGCTGCGCCGCCTCTATCATGGCCATTCGCGCATAGCGCTGCGCTTCCAGATGGCGGTCCTCATCGTCGATCTGGCGATCATCGCCCTGTTCATCGCCAGTCCGGTGCTGCGCGAGACCCGCTGGTTCCTCTATATCGACTACTCGGTCGCCGCCGTGCTGGCGCTCGACATCGCGGGGCGCGGCTTCGCCGCCCGCGAACCCCTGCGCTGGCTGCGGCAGCCCTTTGTCCTTCTCGACCTGCTCATCCTGGCGTCGCTGCTCATGCCCTACTGGCTGTTCAATATCGGTTTCCTGCGGATCATCCGGCTGTGGTCGATCTCGCAGAGCGGCGTGCTGTGGCGACCACTGCGGCGGCACGGTTATCAGGAGTGGGAGTTGCCGGCGCGCGCCATCGTCAATCTGGTGACATTCCTGTTTCTGGCGACCGGCTTCGTCTATACGACCTTCTTCCGGACCGGATCGGGGATCGAGGGATATCTCGACGCGCTCTATTTCACCGTCGCCTCGGTGACGACAACGGGCTATGGCGACATCACCCTCGGCGGGCCCTGGGGCAAGCTCACCTCGATCGTCATCATGATCATCGGCATCTCGCTGTTCGTGCGGCTCGCCCAGGCGGTGTTTCGCCCCAACAAGGTGCATTTCCCTTGCCCGCAATGCGGCCTGCAACGCCACGAGCCGGATGCGGTCCACTGCAAGGCCTGCGGCTATCCCTTGAAAATTCCCGACCACGAAAGCTAATCGCGGCGGAGGGTCGTCAGACGGCCGGCCAGCGATGGTGGAACACACCATCCTTGTCGAGGCGCCGGAAGGTGTGGGCGCCGAAGAGGTCGCGCTGGGCCTGGGTCAGATTGGTCGTGCCGCGCGCCCGGCGATAATCGTCGAAATAGGCAAGCGCCGCCGACAGGGCCGGCACCGGAATGCCGACGAGCGCCGCCTTGGCGACGACCTGGCGCAACGCCATCTGGGCCGCCGCGACGCGGGCAACGAAATCGGCTGCCTGCAGCAGATTGACGACACTTCCGGCGTCGTAGGCCTTTGCGATATCATCGAGAAAGCGCGAGCGGATGATGCAGCCGGCCCGCCAGATGCGGGCGATCTCGCCGAGCGGCAGGTTCCAGCCATATTCCTCCGAGGCCGCCGCCATGGTTGCGTAGCCCTGGGCATAGGCGATGATCTTGGCCGTCTCCAACGCCTGTTCCATCTCGGCGATGTCGTCGGCTTCGTCGCCGAACCGGCTTGTCTCGATCTCAACGTCCCGATAGAGCGCGGAGGCCTTCTCACGCTCACCCCGGTGGGACGACACGCCGCGTGCCGAGACCGCCGCCTCGATCGTCGTCGCGCCGACGCCGAGCTTTTGCGCCTCGATGACCGCCCAGCGGCCGGTGCCCTTCTGCCCCGCCTCGTCGACGATCACATCGACCATCGGGCGGCTCGTTTCGGGGTCGGTCTCGGCGAGCGTCACGGCGGTTATCTCGATGAGGTAGGAGGCGAGGCCGCGCGTGTTCCAGTCGATGAAGATCTTGGCCATCGCGGCCGGCTCCAGGCCGATGCCGTCGCGCATGATGCCGTAGATTTCCGCGATCATCTGCATGTCGGCATATTCGATGCCGTTGTGAATGGTCTTGACGAAGTGGCCGGCGCCGTCGGGTCCGAGCCAGGCGACGCAAGGCTCGCCCTCGTATTTTGCCGCGATCTTCGCAAGGATCGGTTCGAGCAGCGGATAGGTTTCGCGAGCGCCGCCGACCATGATCGAGGGCCCATGCCGCGCGCCGAGTTCGCCGCCGGAGACCCCCATGCCGACGAAGTGCAGGCCGGTTGCCTCGACGGCGGTCGAGCGGCGGACCGTGTCGTTGAAATCGGCATTGCCGGCATCGATCATTACGTCGCCGGGCGACAGCAGCGGCGTGACCCGCGCCATCTCGTCATCGACGAGCTTGCCGGCTGGCACCATGAACAGCACCAGCCGCGGCGCCTTCAGGGCGGATACGAATTCTTCCAGCGTTTCCGTCGGCAGGACGTTGTCACCGATCCCGGGATTGTCGTCGCGCAACGCAAAAGCTTTTGAGGTGGTGCGGTTGTGGACCGCGACCTTGAAGCCGTTCTCGGCGATGTTGAGGGCGAGATTGGCGCCCATCGTGCCGAGTCCCAGAACGCCGATGTCGGCCTGACCGTCGCTCATCCCGTCATCCTCCTCCTTGTCGAATTTTGGCTCTCACCATGGCCGCGAACGGCTCAGCTTTTCAGCCGGTAGCCGGTGCGGAAAATCCAGCCGATCACGCCGAGACTCAGCAACAGGAATACCAGCGTCATCGTCAGACTGATGCCGATCGAGACGTCCGACGTGCCGTAGAACGCCCAGCGGAAGCCGCTGATCAGGTAGACCACCGGATTGACCATGCTGACGTCTTGCCAGAACTCCGGCAGCATCCTGATCGAATAGAAACTGCCGCCGAGAAAGGCTAGCGGCGTCACGATCAACAGCGGCACGAGCTGCAACTTCTCGAAGCCATCAGCCCAGATGCCGATGATGAAGCCAAACAGCGAGAAGGTGATCGCCGTCAGGACCAGAAAGACGATCATCCAGACCGGATGCTCGATCCTGAGATCGACGAACAGCGCGGCCGTGGCGAGGATGATCAGCCCGAGCATCACCGATTTCGTCGCCGCGGCGCCGACATAGCCGAGCACGATCTCGAAGGCGGAAATCGGCGCCGACAGGATCTCGTAGATCGTGCCGACGAATTTCGGAAAATAGATGCCGAAGGCCGCGTTGGTCAGGCTCTGGGTCAACAGCGACAGCATGATCAGGCCGGGCACGATGAAGGCGCCGTAGGAGATGCCATCGATCTCGGTGATGCGCGACCCGATCGCCGCGCCGAACACCACGAAATAGAGCGAGGTCGAAATCACCGGCGAAATCACGCTCTGCATGACGGTGCGCCAGGTGCGGGCCATCTCGAACAAATAGATCGCGCGGACGGCCTGAAAATTCATGCCCGTTCCCTCACCAGATTGACGAAGATCTCCTCCAGCGTCGACTGCTTGGTCGACAGGTCGCGGAACCGGACGCCCGCCTCCGACAGCTTGCCCATCAGCGTCGCGATCCCGGTTCGCTCGGCGTGGGTGTCATAGGTATAGGTGAGGCTTTCGCCGTCGGGCGCGAGACTGAGATCGTAGCCCGCCAAGGTGTCCGGCAAGCGGTACAGCGGTTCCTGCAATTGCAGCGTCAGCTCCTTGTGGCCGAGCTTGCGCATCAGTTCGGCCTTTTCCTCGACGAGGATCAGCTCACCTTTGGAGATGACGCCGACGCGGTCGGCCATCTCCTCGGCTTCCTCGATGTAGTGGGTGGTGAGGATGATGGTGACGCCCGAATCGCGCAAACGCCGGACGACGTTCCACATGTCGCGCCGGAGCGATACGTCGACGCCGGCGGTCGGCTCGTCCAGAAACAGAAGCTCCGGCTCGTGCGACAGCGCCTTGGCGATCAGGACGCGCCGTTTCATGCCGCCGGATAGCGTCATGATCTTGGCGTCCTTCTTGTCCCACAGCGACAGGTCGCGCAGCACGGACTCGATATGTGCCCGATCGCGCGGCTTGCCGAACAGCCCGCGTGAAAAGGACACCGTGTCCCAGACGCTCTCGAAGGCATCAGTGGTCAGTTCCTGCGGCACCAGACCGATCATCGACCGAGCGGCGCGGTAGTCCTTGCCGATGTCATGACCGGCCACGCTGATGGCACCTTCGGACAGGTTCGTGATGCCGCAGATGATCGAGATGAGGGTGGTCTTACCCGCCCCGTTCGGACCGAGCAGGGCGAAGATCTCGCCCTTGTCGATCGCAAGGTCGATATTCTTCAGCGCCCGGAATCCGCCCTCATAGGTCTTGGAGACGTTGCGGACGGATAGAATCGGGGACATGGACGGCCTTGAGAACCGGGCTGGCTCGGCGCCGGGCACCGCATGATGCAGCGCCGACGACTCGACATCATGCGTCGAAATAGCCCTTTCGTCGAATTCGGCCAGAGGCTGACGGTGTCGCAGGGAATGCGCAGTCCGCCGATCGACGCGCTTCGATGCAACGGAGCGCAGTCATGGACCATCGACAGAGCTTCAGCTCCAAGGCTGGATGCGTCACGTGGCGGCGATGCCGCAGGCGGCATGTGGCCGGTCGTCTCCGGCCGAGTCGCCGACAGGACTTGGCTCAGAAGCCGTAGCCGCGCGGCTGGAAACGGCCCTGGTCGACCTCGCGCATGCGGCGCTCCAGATCAGCCATCGAGATGGACTGGTCCAAATAGGCCCGGACCCGGTCCTGTTCGCGGTTGCGGCGGAATGCGCCGCGAATCGTGTCGGTGATGTTCATGGCATTCTCCTTCCCGGCGAAAATGGCCATCCTTGTGCAGCGCAGCAATAGACTTGAGCGCAACGCTGCCATGTCCTGCAAACAGAGCGACGGTAAGGATTTGGTAAGGATCAATGTTTCGTCCGCAGCGGATGCCTGCGGATGCCTGCGGGCGCTCAGCTCGTCTTTGCAGGCCACGCCCACAGTGCGACCGCCGCCAAACCGACCAACCACAGCGCCACGACGACCACCGCCGCCACGCGGCTGACGGGGCGCCCAGAGCGCGCCTCGGCCGCGACCCGGAACTCGGCCATCAGCGCCGGCGGCACCAACCGAATGGCCAGAAAAATGCCGAGCGGCACGATCAGAAGATCGTCGAGATAGCCCAGCACCGGAATGAAATCGGGAATGAGGTCGATCGGCGACAGGGCGTAGGCGGCGACCGATGCGGCCAGCAGTTTCGCGAACAGCGGCGTTCGCAGATCACGCGCGGCGATCCAGAGTGCAACGACGTCGCGTTTCAGATCGCGCGCCCAAGCTTTCAGACGGGGCCACAGAGGTTTGCTCATGCTCGACCCCGCAAGATAGTATCAGGAGAGGGGCGGTCCGTCGGCGCCGCCTTTGTTTCACGTGAATCGTTGCCGCGCCCGCCGCTCTTTATGACATCGGCCTCAGTCTAGTCCGCCATGATCTCGATGATCTCGGCATCGCTGGCGCCCGCCTTGACGACGTCGCCTAGCTCTTTTCCCATCAGGCTTTTGGCCAGCGGCGAGATATAGGAGAGGAGGCCCTCGGCCGGGTCAGCCTCGTCGATTCCGACGATCTGGAACAGCTGCCGGCGCCCGTCGTCCCGCTGGATCGCCACGCGGCTTCCGAAGTGGACGGTCGCCACCGAGGCCGGCGGAACCACAACCTCGGCGGTCGCGTGGCGTGCCTGCCAATAGCGAAGATCGCGGTTGATGGTGGCAATAGCGAGCTTGTCACCGGCTGCACGCGCCTCGTCCAGGTGTTTTTCCAGCGCGGCGATCTCGCCGTCGATCAGTTCCAGGCCGCGTGCTGTGACCAGATTTGGAGCCGAGCCCAACTCACGATCGGGCAGAACCTCGACCTGGTCCTCATTGGGCTCCTTGACGAAGGCGACACTCATCGATCCACATCCTCGCTGTTCCAGAGACATGTAGGAACTAATATTTTGTTCTTACACCACACATTTGCCCTGACTGACTGGCTGAAACTCCACCTGCGCCGCCGCTATCAGTCTAAAAACTGCCCAGGAAGAAGGGGGGCTGCGCATTGTGGACCCGCCTTTCTCGACTGGAAGGTAATTTTGGACTCGGGACTCCCGGGCGGGGCCGCTGTCGCATCGTTCAACGTACCTTGGCTCTGCAATCAAGATATTGGGGGTTAATATGCCATACCTACCACCAACGCGCTTTGACATTTGCACCAATCTATAAAGCGGCTTCAGCACTTTATAGATAAATACCGGTTTGGTATAAAGCGGGCCGAACACATTTTACCGAGGTAGCATGAACCCTTCCGATTTCACCGAACCCACCACAGGGCGGCTCGTGCCCACCATCGAACGGCAACAAGCGTTTGTACCAGCTCCGTTGCCTCCGGCCTTCGACCTTGCTTCAGTCGCGATATCTCTAATGGAAGCTATGCAGGCCCTTGGGGAGTTAAAGGGTGCGTGCCGCCGACTCCAGAACCCTTATATGCTGGTCCGACCCCTCCAGCGAAATGAGGCTCTGACCTCGTCTGCGATGGAGGGAACCTACACTACCGACGGCCACCTCCTTCTCGCCGAGGCAGGACTGGAAGCGCAAAGCGATGAGTCGACCCGCGAGGTTATCAACTATCTGAATGCACTGAACGAATCTCTGGACCTTCTCAGAACCCTCCCAATATCACACAGGGTCATAAAACGCGCTCACGAAATACTTCTTAGCGGACTTAGCCTGCATCGTGGCACGCAGAAACGGCCTGGTGAGTACAAGCGAGACCAAAACTGGATCGGAGGACGGACCATCGAAAATGCCCGCTTCGTTCCACCTCCACCTGCCGAAACACAGGTGTGCATGGATGAATTAGAGAGGTACATTAATAGGGAAGACGCTTCGTTTCCGCCTCCCCTTATCGATCTGGCGCTAGTTCATTACCAAATTGAAAGCATTCATCCATTCGCCGACGGAAATGGCCGTGTGGGAAGGATGATAATATCTCTGATGGCGGTTCATAGCGGCCTGTTAGATATGCCTATATTGTACATATCTCCAGCCATGGAGCGGTATAAAGATGAATATATCGATCACATGTTCAACGTTTCCGCCAAGGGTGACTGGGAGGGATGGATATCGTTCTTCTGTAAGCGCGTAGTTGAAAGCTGCAAAGAAACAATCCGTACGATTGACCGGCTTATTAGTCTTCAGACCGAATATAGAGATCGATCATCCTCTGCCGGTCGATCAGCAAATTTGGCAATTGTCATCGATTTTCTATTCGAACGACCGGCAATAACGGTAACGGAGGCATCTCAAAAACTCGGAGTAACCTATGCGGCAGCACGTAAAACGATAGATAAACTGGTTGAGATCGGAATTATCGAGGAAATCCCGACTTCATATCCAAAAATATTCTATTCTCCAACTATTATGCGTGCCTCCCGTCCAGATTAACCTGTAATACTGCCGGAATCAGACCATAATCGTTTATCGAATTGACAATATATCGCAAATTCTCTGCGAGATAAATTTGGTCAACGGGGACGAGTTCCCCTGCAGGTCGTCCGGCGCGTCCGGCCTCAGATATCCAGATTGGCGACCTGCAGCGCGTTGTCCTGGATGAATTCGCGGCGCGGTTCGACCTCGTCGCCCATCAGCCGCGAGAACAGTTGGTCCGCGTCGGTCGCATCGGGGATCTTGACCACCACCAGCGTGCGCGCCTCGGGGTCGAGCGTCGTCTCCCACAGCTGTTCGGGATTCATTTCGCCGAGCCCCTTGTAGCGCTGCAGCGCCAATCCCTTGCGGCCGACCTCGAAGACGGCGGTCAGGAGTTCCATCGGCCCGGACAGTTCGCGTTCGGTGTCGCGGCGGCGCAGCACCGGCAGGCCCTCATAGGTATCGGCCAAATGTCCAGCAAGGCGATTGAGCTGCAAGGCGTCGCCGGAATGGATCAGCGCCGCGTCCAGCGTCTGCATTTCGGACACGCCGCGCACTGTGCGCAGAAAACGGTAGCCGCCGTCCACGGCCTCGCCGGTCCAACCGCGCTCGGTCTCCTCCGCGACAAGATCCAGCCGCTCGGCAATCCGCTGGGCCATCGCCGGCGCACGAGCGGCGTCGTCCGCGACCTCCGGCGTGAGGCCACCGCAGATTGCCGCCTGCTCGACCGCGCTGCGGTGGTAGCGCGAATGCAGCCCGCCCAGCACCTGGCGCACCTGCAAGGCATCGTCGACGACGCCGCGCAGATCCCGGCCGGTCCGCACCTCGCCCGATGCGAGCGTCAGGCCGGCATCGTCGAGCCCGCCCTCGATCAGGTAATTCTCGAGCGCCTTCTCGTCCTTCAGATACTGGCTCTGCTTGCCGCGGGTGACCTTATAGAGCGGCGGCTGGGCGATGTAGATATGGCCGCGCTCGATCAGTTCGGGCATCTGCCGGAAGAAGAAGGTCAGAAGCAGAGTGCGGATATGGGCGCCGTCGACGTCGGCGTCGGTCATGATAATGATCTTGTGGTAGCGCAGCTTGTCGGCATTGAACTCGTCCTTGCCGATCGAGGTGCCGAGTGCGGTGATCAGCGTGCCGATCTGGTCGGAGCCGAGCATCCGGTCGAAGCGTGCCCGCTCGACATTGAGAATCTTGCCGCGCAGGGGCAGGATCGCCTGGTTCTTGCGCGAACGGGCGCCCTTGGCCGAACCGCCGGCCGAATCACCCTCGACGATGAAGATTTCCGATTTCGCCGGATCGCGCTCCTGGCAATCGGCGAGCTTTCCGGGCAGCGAAGTGATGTCCAGCGCGCCCTTGCGCCGGGTCAGGTCGCGCGCCTTGCGGGCCGCCTCGCGGGCAGTGGCGGCCTCGACGACCTTGCTGATGACGATCCGGGCTTCCTGCGGATGCTCCTCGAACCAGGTCGACAACGTTTCGTTGACGAGGCTCTCGACCACCGGACGGACTTCGGAGGAAACCAGCTTGTCCTTGGTCTGGGACGAGAATTTCGGGTCCGGCACCTTCACCGACAGGACGCAGGTCAGACCCTCGCGACAATCGTCGCCGGTCAAGGACACCTTTTCCTTCTTCAGGATGCCAGAGCTTTCGGCATAGCCGGTGACCTGGCGCGTCAGCGCGCCGCGCAGGCCAGCCATATGGGTGCCGCCGTCGCGCTGCGGAATGTTGTTGGTGAAGCAGAGTACCGTCTCGTTGTAGGAATCGTTCCACCACAGCGCCGCCTCGACGGTGATCCCGTCCTTCTGGCCGGTCAGGGCGATCGGCGCGGGGATCAGCGGCTTGCGGGCCCGATCGAGATAACGGGTGAAGGCCTCCAGTCCGCCTTCATAAAAGAGCTCAGTGCGCTTTTCGTCGGCGTGCCGCTTGTCGGACAGCAGGATGCGGACACCGGAATTGAGGAAGGCGAGTTCGCGCAAGCGATGCTCCAGCGTCCCGTAGTCGAACGTCGTCACCCCCCGGAAGGTGTCGGTGGACGGCAGGAAGGTGATCGCCGTACCGGTCTCGTCGCCGGCATCGCCCGTCACCTCCAGCGGGCCGTCCGGCACACCATGGGTGAAAGACATCTCATGCACCTTGCCCTTGCGCTTGATCGACATCGACAGCTTGACCGACAGGGCGTTGACCACCGAGACGCCGACGCCGTGCAGGCCGCCGGACACCTTGTAGGAATTCTGGTCGAATTTTCCGCCGGCATGCAGCTGGGTCATGATGACTTCTGCCGCCGAGACGCCCTCGCCGGTGTGGATGTCGGTGGGAATGCCGCGACCATTGTCGGTCACCGTGCAGGAATCATCGGGATTGAGCGTCACCGTCACACGCGTGGCGTGCCCAGCCAGCGCCTCGTCGATGGCATTGTCGACGACCTCGTAAACCATGTGATGCAGGCCTGAGCCGTCGTCGGTATCGCCGATATACATGCCCGGGCGTTTGCGAACCGCGTCCAAGCCCTTGAGGACCTTGATCGAATCGGCGCCGTATTCGGCCTCCGGGACGGGGTTCGTTTCGTTCGTTGCGGACATGCTGTTCCTTGGTTTTCAGGCGAGGCGGCGGGCCGCGACGAATCGCCGTTTGCGCCCGCTCTATATAAAGGGTCGGCTGTCACGATCCAAGCCGTCCGGGAAAGCCCTGTGTGCCGCGCCACGCTCGACGTCGAACATCCGCCAACCCATATCCCAAACGACACCATAAAGGACCGCCGGCCGCATGGATACGCCAATGGATATGCCAGTTCGACCGTTTCGCCCGCCGGCGCCGATTCCGCACGCCGAACCGCTCGGTTTCGCCAGCTTCCTGAAGACCGCCTCGCGCAATCCGATCGAGATCTGGGGGACGCGCGCGTTCAAGGAGCCATATATCCGCGGCACATGGCTGGGCGTTCCGAACATCGTCGTCAACGACCCCAAGGGCGTCCGCCACTGCCTCGTCGAAAATGCCGCCAATTACGTGATGCAGCCGCTGCGCCAGCGGATCCTGCGCCCGCTCCTGCGTGACGGGCTTCTGACCGCCGAGGGTGCCCTGTGGCGGCGCACCCGCAAGGCCATCGCGCCCGTCTTCACGCCGCGGAACATCGCCGGCTTCACCGAGACGATGCAGGCGCGCTCGCAAGCCTTCGCCGAGCGGATCAGTGGGCGCGTGGGCGAGACGGTGGACGGCAGTCATGAGATGACGCTGCTCACCTTCGATATCCTGCAGGCGACACTGTTCACCGACGATATCGCCGGTGACGGCGAGACCTTCGCCACATCCACCCGGGCGTTTCTCGGCTCGATGGGCCGGGTCGACCCGCTCGACCTGCTCGACGCACCGGCCTTCCTGCCGCGCTTGCGCCGGCTCAAGGGCCGTCGGTCGATGGCCTATTTCCGCAGGCTAATCGCCGAAACGATCGAGCGGCGGCGCGCCGAGATCGAGCGTGGCCCGGACGGTGCGCCAAACGACCTTCTATCGCTCTTGATCAAGGCAGACGGCCTGTCGGTTGACGAGATCGAGGACAATATCATCACCTTCATCGGCGCCGGCCACGAGACGACGGCGCGCTCGCTTGCCTGGACGCTGTATCTGCTCAGCCAGGCGCCGGCCGAGCGGGCGGCGGTCGAAGCCGAGTTGGACAGCGTGCTGCCGACCCTGTCGCATCCGAGCGAATGGGTCGATCGCCTCGTCTACACAAGGGCCGTGTTCGAGGAGGCGCTCCGGCTCTACCCGCCCGCGCCGTCGCTGAACCGGACAGCGCTCGCGCCGGACCGCGCCGGCGACGTCGAGATCCCGGCCGGGGCAACAGTGCTCGTCATGCCGTGGCTGATCCACCGCCACGAAATGCTCTGGGACCGGCCCGACCATTTCATCCCGAGCCGCTTTCTGCCGGGCAATCGCGAGACGATCGACCGCTATCAATATCTGCCCTTCGGCGTCGGACCGCGCGTGTGCATCGGGGCGAGCTTCGCGCTGCAGGAAGGTGTCATCGCGCTTGCGTCCCTGCTTAAACATCTGCGGTTCGACTATGCCGGCAACGGCCCGCCGGAAGTGGTGCAGCGGATCACGGTGCAGCCGCTGGGCGGCCTTCCGCTGCGCGTCGCCAGGCGATAGGAGGGAGGTCGACCCGGCCGGCTCGCCGCCATTGATGCCCTGGCTGCGGTCGCATTTGAATCGTTGCTCTTGCACTTGGACGCGTCAGAGGCCATAATCCTACTTCGGGTATTTGCAGACCCGGAGTCTGGCTAACGTTCCGCCACCGAAAAATCGGCGGTTTGCCTGGTTTTGCTGTGCAATGACCGGAGCGATGAGAACCAAACCTTTCGCCGAAACCGTGTGAAATTCCGAATCTCCGGCCGCAGCGTGTTGCTGTGTCCATACAACCATAGAAGTCTATCGCGTCGCGCGAAACTTCCAGCAGAGCCCGACAGGGCAGCGACGAAAGGTTTATCCATGAGCCAGACCGGCACCGTCAAGTTCTTCAACGAAGCCAAGGGTTTCGGATTCGTTACGCCGGACGGCGGCGCGAAGGACGTGTTCCTTCACGTCTCCGCGCTCGAGCGCGCAGGTATCTCCTCGCTCAACGAGGGCGACAAGATCAGCTTCGACACCGAGCCCGACACCCGCGGCAAGGGCCCGAAGGCGATCAACGTCCAGCGCGTCTAATACGTTAAGGCGCGACCGGCGGAATCCGCTCCGCCGGTCGCGCCGACCGAAACTTTATTTCGGGTCGCTCCGCGTCTCGGTGCCAAGTGATCGAAAGTCGAGATGATGGAGAATTCCCGCAAGGCGCGCGAGCGCGCCGAAGCAGCGCTTTCGGGTCCGCCGGAACGACCCGCCAAGGGTTCCGCGATCGGCATCATCGCCGCAGAATCCTTGGCGACCCAGGAAAAGACGGCGCGGCTCAAGAAGCTCCGTATGGAGCGGGATGCCACCGAGGTGCCTAAGGTTGCCAAGGTCAAGGCAAAGACGACGGCGTCGAAGCCACGCGTAAAGAAATCCGCCGGCTGACTGATCGTCGCCGGCCCTGTGGCGGTCCCGTGCTCTCCCATTATGAGGAGAAGCGGCGCGAGGCCCTTAATAACCGATCAGTGAGGAGTCGTTTTGAAAGTCGACGTCAGAGACAACAATGTCGATCAGGCCCTGCGGGCTCTGAAGAAGAAATTGCAGCGCGAAGGCGTCTTCCGTGAAATGAAGGCGCGCCGCGCCTATGAGAAGCCGTCCGAACGACGCGCTCGTCAGAAGCAGGAGGCCATTCGCCGCTCCCGCAAGCTTGCCCGCAAGCAGGCGCAGCGCGAAGGTCTCGTTCCTGGTCCGAAGCGTAAGCCGCCTCGCGCGGGCGCTGCGCGTCCGGGCGCCGGTGGCGCCGGCGGTGCCGGTACGAGCAGCGGTTATGCGAGTGGTGGCGCGTAGCAGCCATCTAAGGCCAGCCCGTCCCCCTCATTGCTTTGCCTATTCGATCGCCCGGTGACCGCGAGGTTCGCCGGGCAATCGCATTTTTGAAAGGCTCGGCCGGTGCGGTCCTGCGACGCGTGATGCCTACGCCTCGTCACCCAGCCCTTCGAACAGGGCCGTCGACAGATACCGCTCCGCAAAGGACGGGATGATCACGACGATGTTCTTGCCTGCCATCTCCGCCCGCTGGCCGATGCGGATCGCGGCCGCCAGCGCCGCGCCGGATGAGATTCCCACCGGTACGCCTTCCAACCGGGCCACCAGACGCGCCAACTCGAAAGATTCCTCGTTCGAGACCTGGACGACTTCGTCATAGATCTCGCGATCGAGGATGGCCGGCGCGAAACCGGCACCGATGCCTTGGATCTTGTGCGGTCCGGGAGCGCCACCCGACAGGATCGGCGATGCCTCGGGCTCGACGGCGATGACCTTCAGGCCGGGCTTGCGGTGCTTGAGAACCTGGCCCGCGCCGGTAATGGTGCCGCCGGTGCCGATACCCGACACCAGCACGTCGACCTCGCCCTTGGTATCGTTCCAGATTTCCTCGGCCGTGGTGACGCGGTGTATCTGCGGATTGGCCGGGTTCTCGAATTGCTGAGGCATGACAGCATCCGGAATCTCGGCGATGAGTTCCTCGGCCTTGGCGATCGCGCCCTTCATGCCCTTGGCACCCTCGGTCAGCACGAGGTCGGCGCCGAGCAGCCGCAGCATCTTGCGCCGCTCGATCGACATCGTCTCGGGCATGGTCAAGATCAGCCGATAGCCCTTGGCGGCGGCCGCGAAGGCAAGCGCTATGCCGGTGTTGCCCGAGGTGGGCTCGACCAGCGTCGTCTTGCCCGGCTCGATCTTTCCGTCGGCCTCGAGTTTCTCGATCATCGCGACGCCGATACGATCCTTGACGCTGGCGATCGGATTGAAGAATTCAAGCTTGGCAAGAAGATGCGCCTCGACGCCCTTTTCCTTGGCCAGCTTGTCGAGGCGAACGATTGGCGTATCGCCGATCGTGTCGACGATGGAATCGTAGATACGCCCTCGCCCGTGCGTCCTTGCCGTGCTGTCGTTGGCGGCCTTGTCCATGGCTTCGTTCCTTCCTATCGCGTCGTGGCGCGGTACCATCCCGCCGCCACCCCATCACGTGTGACCGTTAGGGCGGAAAGCCACCGGATATGAGGCCGCAACATCCAAAGTGCGCCCTTCCGATAGAAAAACATACCCCATGCGCGACAAAGCGCCATCGGACCGCACAGGACAATACGGGCGATGGATCGAATTGTCGGCATTCTTCCCACGCGATCTTATGATAATCGCGGGAAAAAGGTGCACCGGGGCAGCCAAACGCGCCGGCCGATGAACCAGCGAGGTCGCCGTTGCCCCCTTCCTTCGCCCATATCCGGACCATCTGCGGCGAATTCCTCGTTCTCGTCGCCGCGATGACGCTGATGTCGGGGACGGCGGGGTTCTATCTTTTCCGCGGGTTCGGGCAACCGGTGATGACGACGGCGGCGCTTTTCGCGTTCGCAGTGCCGCTGGCGACGGCCCTTCCCTATGTCGTCTATCTGGCTGTCCGGCTGAACAGCTTGATGTCCGACAATGCCGGTCTCAAACGCGCCGCGACGACCGACCGGTTGACCGGCCTGCTCAACCGAGCCGGCTTCGAGGGCGAAATTCGACGCCATATCGCGACACTTGAGAGAAAGCAGCAGGGCGGCCTGATGCTGCTCGTCGTGGATGCCGACAATTTCAAGCAGATCAACGATCGGCTGGGGCATCCAACCGGCGATCAGGCCTTGAAGGCGATCGCGACCGAGCTTCGCCATTCGATCCGAGCCGGCGACGCGCTGGGCCGCATCGGCGGCGAGGAATTCGCGATCTCGCTGCCCTGCGCCAATATCGGCCAAGGCCGGACAGTGGCCGAGCGCCTGCGGCTCGCCATCAACGCGCTCAGCGTCGGCGAAGGCGCCGACGCCATGAGGTTATCGGTCAGCGTCGGCGGCGCATTTTCCGCGGCGCCGCAATCCTTCGACGTGATCTACGCCGCCGCCGACCACAATCTCTATCAGGCCAAGCAGGCCGGGCGAAACCGCAGCACCATCTCGGCGATGGGGAACGCGCACGGCTATCTTCGCGACGCGGGAAAACCGGTTCCCGCCACCCCCTGACAGCCCCGGCCGGTCACCCGGTTCCCGTCGAGCCGAAACCACCTTCTCCCCTGTCGCTGACCGCAAGGCTTTGTCGTTCGCCGAACTCCGCCTGGACGACCGGCGCGATCACAATCTGCGCGATCCTGTCGCCGCGCGCGACCGTGAAAGGCTCCTCGCTCAGATTGACGAGGATGATTTTCACCTCGCCGCGATAGTCGCTGTCGATGGTGCCGGGCGTGTTGAGGATCGTGACGCCGTGCTTGGCGGCCAAGCCCGAACGGGGGCGAACCTGAACCTCGTAGCCGGCCGGAATCTCGAAGCTCAGGCCGGTCGGCACCAGCGCCCGCGTCCCGGGAGCCAAGGTCAGCGCCTCCGTCAGCGCGGCGCGAATGTCGGCCCCGGCCGCCCCCTGGGTGGCGTAGGCGGGAAGCGGCAGATCCGCGCCATGGGGCAGGCGGCAAATGCCGATCGCCGGCGCACTCACGGGCGATCGGCCTGCGTCAAACGGGGGGCGATCCATAGCGCCAGACGCCGCGCGACCTCTGTCTTGTCGAGCTTGGGCCAGTCCTCGACGCCGTCACGGGTCACGATATGCACGGTGTTGGTCATGCCGCCCATGACGCCGGTTGCGGCCGACACGTCATTGGCGACGATCGCATCGGCGCCCTTGCGATCGAGCTTTGCCCGCGCATTCGCCAGGAGATCGTCGGTCTCGGCCGCAAAGCCGACGACGAGGCGCGGACGCAGATCTGAATGGCCGACGGTCGCCAGAATGTCCGGGTTCTCCGTCAGGGCGAGCGTCGGTGGGCCGTCGTCGCCCTTCTTGATCTTCGTCTCGCCCTCCGCAACCGTTCGCCAGTCGGCGACGGCGGCGACGAAGATGGCGGCATCAGCGGGAAGCGCCGCCTCGACGGCTTGCAGCATCTGGCAGGCGGTCTCGACACGGCGCATGGCGACACCGGCCGGATCTGCAATGGCGACGGGACCGCTGACCAGCGTCACCTCGGCCCCCAATCCGGCAAGCGCTTCGGCGATCGCGTGTCCCTGCCGCCCGGACGAGCGGTTGGCGAGGTAGCGGACCGGATCGATCGGCTCGTGGGTCGGACCTGACGTGACCACGACGCGGCGGCCCGCGAGCAGCTTCGCCCCACCTCCCAGCAGAGCGTCCAGCGCCGCGAGGATCTCCATCGGCTCGGCCATGCGCCCGATTCCAGCCTCGCCCGCCTCGGCCATCTCGCCGACGTTCGGGCCGACGAAGCGCACGCCATCGGCGGCCAGCGCCTGATGATTTCGGCGCGTCGCCGGATGCGCCCACATCGCCGGGTTCATCGCCGGAGCCATCAGGATCGGGCCTTTGGCCGCCAGCAGCACGGCGGTGGCGAGATCATCGACAAGGCCGTTGGCGCAGCGCGCCATCAGGTTCGCCGTCGCCGGCGCGACGAGGATTGCATCGGCCTCGCGGGCGAGCCGAATATGGCCGACATCGTGCTCGTCCTCGCGATCGAACAGGTCGCCGAACACTTTCGAGGCCGCCAGCGCGCCGACCGCCAGCGGCGTCACGAACTCCTTGGCCGCCGCCGTCATCACCGGCGTCACGCGCGCACCGCGCTCGCGCAGCCGGCGGATGAGGTCCAGCGTCTTGTAGGCCGCGATGCCGCCGCCGATGACGAGCAGGATGCGCTTGCCGGCGAGCCCGCTCATGCCGCCGGAACCGCCTTGCGGTTTGTCAGGCTGGCCATGCCGCCTCCCCTTCAATCGTGTTCCTGTCCCGGACGGCGATAATGGCAGCGGGATCATCCAGCAAGCAATAGACCGACCATCGGGTCACGACATCACCCGAAGACCAAGGAAGCTGCAATCGACAGGAGCGACAGGGCGATCACCCACTGGGCGACGCGACCGCTCATGATGCTGGCGCGCTTCTCCGTGGCAAGGTTCGTCAGCGTGTCGTCGTTCAGCCGGATGCCGTTTTCGATCAGGTCGGGCATCTGTTTTGCGAGGATTTCCAGCCCGACCGCAAAATCCGGCGCGCGGTGCAGCAGCCGCAGCATCGCATCGACACCCTCGCGCGCTTCCCGCAGCTTGGCCGCCGGCCCGAGCTCTTCGAGGATGTAGTCGGACACCACCGGCTCGGCGGCGACCCACATGTTGAATTTCGGGTCGAAGGTGCGTGCGACGCCTTCCACGACGACCATGGTCTTTTGGAGAAGCACGAGTTCGGGCCGCGTCTTCATGTCGAACAGCTCGGTGACCTCGAACAAGAGCGCCAGCAGGTGGCCCATCGAAATCGTCTCGGCGGGCTGGCCGTAGATTGGTTCGCCGATGGCGCGAAGCGCCTGGGCGAAGCTGGCGACGTTCTGATTGCGCGGCACGTAGCCGGCCTCGAAGTGTAATTCGGCGACGCGCAGATAGTCGCGGCGAATGAAGCCATAGAGAATCTCAGCGAGGAAGCGCTTGGATTCCGCGCTCAGCCGGCCGACGATGCCCAGATCGACCGCGATCACCGTGCCGTCCGGGCCAACGAACAGATTGCCCTGATGCATGTCGGCGTGAAAGAAGCCGTCGCGCATGGCATGGCGCAGGAACGATTGCACCACGGTCACGCCGAGTTGCTTCAAATCATGCCCAGCCACGGCAATCGCGGCGACGTCGCTCATCTTGATGCCGTCGATCCACTCCATGGTGAGGACGTCGCGGCCGGTGCGCTCCCAGTCGATCTTCGGCACACGGAAGCCGGAATCGTTCGCCGTGTTCTCGGCCATCTCGGACGCCGCCGCCGCCTCCAGCCGCAGATCCATCTCGATCCGGGTCGATTGGGCGAGGGTCTCGACCACCGCCACCGGCCGCAACCGGCGCGACGTGCGCACATAGCGTTCCAGGAACCGGGCGATGGAGGCAAAGGTCTCCAACTCGCGCAGGAAGCGGACGCGGACGCCCGGTCGCACCACCTTGACGGCGACGAAGCGCTCGCTGCCGTCCGCGTCGCGGATACGCGCCTTGTAGACTTGGGCGATGGAGGCAGCCCCGACCACCTCGCCCAACTCGACGAAAAGCTCCTCGACCCGCCGTCCGAGCGTCGTCTCGATCTCGATCACGGCGAGCGCCGTATCGAAAGGGGGAACCTTGTCCTGAAGACTGCCGAGTTCGCGCGCCGCCGCGGCTCCTACGAGGTCTGGCCGAGTCGCCAGGAACTGGCCGAGCTTCACATAGGAGGGCCCGAGACGGTTCAGCGCGCGCGACAGATTGTCCGAGCGTTCCCGATTTTCAGCCGAGCCCCGCTCGATCAATCGCGCGAAGCGGTGCAGCAGCGCCGGCCCGGGCGGCAGGCCCTCGGCGGGAAACGAGCCAATGACGCCCTCGCGGGCGAGAACAAAGACCGCGCGGACGAGGGCGATCGTGCCGGAAATGGGATTGGCCAAGAGTCTTTCCGCCCGATCGGTTCAGAGCTTCCAGCCGGAATGGATGGCGGCGATGCCTCCCGACAGGTTGCGATAGGCGACGCGCTCGAAGCCGGCGGCGCGAACGGCGGCGGCAAAATTCGCCTGGTTGGGAAAGCGGCGGATCGACTCGACCAGATATTCATAGGATTCGCGATCGTTGGCGACGGTCTCGCCGATCCTCGGAATCGCCCTGAAGGACCAGGCTTCGTAGACCCGGTCGAGAACCGGCATGTCGACTTCGGAAAATTCCAGGCACAAGAACCGGCCGCCCGGCTTGAGCACCCGATAGGCCTCGCTCAGAGCGTTGTCGATCCGCGGCACGTTGCGAATGCCGAAGGCGATCGTGTAAGCGTCGAAGCTCATATCGGGGAACTTGATATCCTCGGCATTGCCTTCGACGAATACGAGGTTTTCGCCGAGGCGGCGCTTGGCCGCCCGTTCGGCGCCGACGCCGAGCATCGAAGCGTTGATGTCGAGGATAATGCCTTCCGCCCGCCGCCGCGATGCCTCGACGATTCGGAACGCGACGTCGCCGGTGCCGCCCGCCACATCGATGAAGCGCCAGCCGGTGCGGTGTGGCGGCGCCAGCCAGGCGACCATCGCGCTCTTCCAGGCGCGGTGGAGGCCGGCCGACATCAAGTCGTTCATCAGGTCATAGCGTTCGGCCACGCGGTGAAAAACGTCGTTGACGCGCGCCTGCTTCTCCTCCCGGCCCGCCACTGTGGAATAGCCGTAGGAGGTCTCCATCGCTTCGGCTCCGGTGACACGGGTTCGCGACATGGGATGGCACCTTATCTTGTATCGCATCGCCCCGATGCGGATATTGGGACGGTCGACCCTTACCGGTCCTGCGAAAGACAGGAGGCGGCGCGTTCGACAGGCGCTCCGGTTGGAAGCGCCGCATTGAGCAGGGACTTAATCGAAAATGCCGGAATTGCCAGAGGTGGAGACCGTGCGCCGCGGCCTTCTTCCCGTTATCGAGGGCGCGCGGATCGAACGGGTGGTGCTCGGGCGGCCCGACCTGCGCTTTCCGCTGCCGGCGCGATTCGCCGAGCGGCTGGCCGGCCGACGGATCGAAAGCCTCGGGCGACGGGCCAAATATCTCGTCGCCGACCTGGGGGGCGGGCTGGTGCTGGCCATGCATCTCGGCATGTCGGGCTCGTTCCGGATCGAAGCGCCGCAGGGCGATAGCGTTCCCGGCGCGTTCGCGCATCCGCGATCCGACATCCGGCGCCATGATCATGTGCGCTTCGATATGATGACACGCGATCTCGCACCGGTCTCGATCATCTATAATGACCCGCGCCGCTTCGGCTACATGACGCTGATCGAGCGCGCCGAACTGGCCGAGCATCCGCATTTTCGCGAGCTCGGCATCGAACCGACGGGCAACGAACTATCCGGACAAGCGCTCGCCCCGCTCTTTGCGGGGCGTAGCGCGCCGCTGAAATCCGTGCTGCTCGACCAGCGGATCATTGCGGGCCTCGGCAATATCTATGTCTGTGAGGCGTTGTGGCGGAGCCGCCTGTCGCCGCGGCGGGCCGCCGGAACGCTGGTGAAGAAGGACGGGACGGCCAGCCAGCGGCTGGAAGCGCTCGCACTCAATATCCGTGAAACGATCGCCGAGGCGATCGCGGCCGGCGGCTCATCGCTGCGCGACTATCGCCAGGCCGACGGTTCGCTCGGTTATTTCCAGCATCGCTTCGCCGCCTACGACCGCGAGGGTGAGCCCTGCCGACAGGAGGCTTGCCGCGGTATCGTCAGCCGCATCGTTCAATCGGGCCGCTCGACCTTCTTCTGTCCCGCCTGCCAGCGCTGACGAGGCGAAAGCGCCGACGCGGCACTCTGATGCGGGCAGGTCGCACCGCTCGGCGCCGGGCGCGCCGGAGGGCTGTCCGGTCCATCCGCCTTCGCGGCAGATATTGACGGCTCCCGGCGCATCTGCCTATAAGGGCGCGACTTTCGGCGGCGCTTCATGGCGCGGCCCGTTTTTGTATTGCCGCGTCACTTGAGGGCGTGAGCCGTACCCCACCCGATCCGACCGATACGGTTACGATAGAGAGAGACGATCCATGGCCAATACCCCTTCGGCCAAGAAGGCCACGCGGAAGATCGCGCGGCGTACCGCCATCAACACCAACCGCCGCAGCCGCGTGCGCACCTTCCTGCGCAAGGTTGAAGAGGCGATCACAGCCGGCGACAAGGACGCGGCTGTCTCGGCCTTCCGGATTGCCGAGCCGGAACTGATGAGCGCTGCTTCGCATGGCGTGTTTCACAAGAACACGGCGTCGCGGAAGATTTCCCGCCTCGCCCATCGCGTGAAAACGATCGGCGCCGCCTGATCTGAACGGCGCGTCACACCCGGGTCGATCACCGGGTGGCAAGGATGATGACAAAGCCCTGGCTTCGGCCGGGGCTTTTTGATTCCAAGGCCGACACAAGGCTTCCGGGCCGCGGCGAACGAACGAGTCGCGCGCTGACCGCTGTCGAGGCGGCAAGGGAATCGCGGCAGTCGCGCATAGGCTCGTATCGGTTGCCTCTGGCGACGAAGCCTCAGCAATTCAGGCAGCCTTCCAGCTTCTGGCTCTGCCCATTCCGCCGCGATTCTGCGATTCGCAGCCGCCTTCGTCGGCATTTAGCTCAATTTGTCACCAAACTGTCTCATGCCTGATCCCGGACGGGATCCGCCGCACGACAGGTTTGAAAAACTGCATGGATTCCAGCCCCTTGCAGAAGGTCAGTGAGCGATTACCGATCGGCCCTCCGGGAGGTTTTTCCGACCCCCGGAGTCAAGCAGGCCCGCCACAATTTTTTCATATTTATTCTTTTCCTCCCGCAGCCCGGCCTCGGAAGCGACGAAAGCCCCGGGAGCAAAGTGTTTAGCGTGACATCGCCTCACAACCCGCATGGCGAGTCTGCAACAGGCGACCTGCTCGCATAACGATTCAGGCTGGAGTCGGCTTGCTCACCGCAGCGCCGTTTCGTAGTTTCCCCCTCGAAACAAGTGCGGGGAAAGACGAAATGCGGGGACAATCCAGGTTATCCAAAACTTCCTGGAAATTGTGGAAGGCTACGACCCTTGGGGTCGCTCCCGCATAAATTTAGTATCCGGTCTTTTCACGATTTATCCGAGTAAAAACTAGCGTCGGTCGAAGCCTGGCGCAGATAACTTCTGTGCCGATGTGGCGCAGAGGCGGGGGACCTTTTTGCATGCCTGAAGATTACAAAGGCGATGTTTCACCTGGGGAGTGCTGGTCAGCGCTCGCGGAGAAACCGGACGCCCTGCTCGTCGACGTACGCAGCACCGCCGAATGGACCTATGTCGGGCTGCCGATGCTGAACGCGCTCGGGAAGGTGCCGCTGCTCGTCGAGTGGCAGAGCTTTCCTTCGATGGCGGTTGACCCGGCCTTCGCGGAGAAGCTCGCCGATCAGGTCGTAAAGGCGGGGGGAAGCCGAGCGTCGCCGATCTTCTTTCTTTGCCGTTCGGGCGTGCGCTCGATCGCTGGCGCCGTGGCGCTGACCGCCCACGGCTTCGAGAATTGTTTCAATGTTCTCGGCGGCTTCGAAGGGCCGCCGGACGCCGAAGGACATCGTGGGCGGAAAGCCGGTTGGAAAGCGGAGGGTTTGCCTTGGGCACAGAATTAGGTCTTCGCCGGCGCATCGCAGCTGTGAGTCCCAACGCGGACGGGATTCACGTGCTGCGCCAATCAACAACCAACAACAATGATTTCGGGGCAAGTATGGACGGCGGCGCGAGGGGCACAGCAGAGATTATGGAGCGGGTGAACGCCCGGCTGAAAGCGCAACTCGGGCAGGACATCTTCGCCAGTTGGTTCCAACGGATGAAACTCGAGGCGACCGGCAAGGGTATCTGCCGCATCTCGGTGCCAACTGCCTTCCTGCGCAGCTGGATTCAGTCGCATTACCACGAGCTGCTGACCGAGATCTTCAGCACCGAAGTGCCGGGAACGCTGCGCGTCGACATCGCGATCCGGAGCGCCGTGCGCGGTGGCGGCGTCACCATCCGCCAAGCGCGTGTCGCGGGCCAGAGCGAGCCCGAGGCGACGCGCGTCACGGAGCCGGCGCGAAAGAGCGTCGCCGGAGCAGCGGCACCAGCAAAGGCGATCCCCGGCGGTGACGCTCGACCCCCCTCCGCTTTGCCCCAAGGCTCGGAGTTCGGCTCGCCCCTTGATCCACGCTACGTGTTCGACACCTTCGTGGAAGGCGCCTCCAACCGGGTCGCTCTCGCCGCCGCGCGAGCGATCGCGGAGAACGGGCCGCAGTCGGTCCGCTTCAACCCGCTGTTCATCCACGCCGCCGTCGGCCTCGGCAAGACGCATCTGCTGCAGGCGATCGCCAATGCGGCCTCGCGCCGGGAGGACCGGCCGCGCGTCGTCTATCTGACGGCGGAATATTTCATGTGGCGTTTCGCAACGGCGATCCGCGACAACCGCGCCCTCGATCTGAAGGAGACGTTGCGCGGCATCGACATCTTGATCATCGACGACACCCAGTTCCTGCAAGGCAAGTCGATCCAGCAGGAGTTCTGTCATCTTCTGAACGCGCTGGTCGATTCGGCGAAACAGGTGATCTGTGCCGCCGACCGCCCGGCGATGGAGCTGGAGTCCCTCGATCCACGGGTCCGCTCGCGGTTGTCCAACGGCATCACGCTGCAGATCGCCGTTCCGGACTACGAAATGCGCCGCTCGATCATCGCAAGCCGCGTGGCGGCGATGCGGGCGGAGGATCCCAGCTTCGACATGCCCGAGCGGGTGATCGACACGATCGCCGAGCGAGTCGCTGGGTCCGGTCGCGACCTCGAAGGAGCGTTCAACCAGATTGCCTTCCGCCATTCGCTCGGCCAACCGCTCTCGACGGAACATCTGGACGATCTGCTCAACCAGCTGACGCGAGCCAATATCGAACGGCGGGTTCGCGTCGAGGACATCCTGAAATTCGTCTCGCGCCATTACAATGTGACGCGCACCGACCTTCTGTCGGCGCGCCGCACCCGAACCATCGTGCGGCCGCGTCAAATCGCCATGTATCTCGCCAAGACCATGACGCCGCGCTCGCTGCCGGAGATCGGCCGGCGCTTCGGCGGTCGTGACCACACGACGGTGCTCCACGCCGTGCGCAAGATCGAGGGAGAGCGCGCCAATGACGAGAAGCTGTCGGAGGAACTCGATCTGATCCGCCGGATGATCGAGGAATAGGCCCCGTCCAAATCCAGATCCGGTACCGCACGCGGCGATCGGCGGGCGATGCAGCACGCCGCTTGAGCTAGAAAGCCGCCGCTTTTGGCTTTCCATGTGCGGTGCGAATCATTAAGACCATCGAACCCGGAACCGGCGCCGCCTCCCGCGGTGCCTGCCCCGAACAAAACGGCCTTCGTCATGCGTATCATCATCGAACGATCCAACCTCCTGAAGTCGTTGGCCCACGTCCACCGGGTCGTGGAACGCCGCAACACCATTCCGATTCTGTCGAATGTGTTATTAAAGACCGAGGACGGCGCGCTTCGCCTGAAGGCCACCGATCTCGACCTGGAAATCACCGAGAGCGTCGCGGCTACCGGCGAGCAGGAGGGCGCGACGACGGTGCCGGCGCATCTGCTCTACGACATCGTGCGCAAGCTGCCGGACGGCGCCGAGGTCAAGCTGTCGACCAATGCCGACGGCAACCAGATGACGGTCTCGTCGGGCCGCTCGAATTTCCGTCTCCAGTGCCTGCCGGAATCGGACTTTCCCGATATCACCGCGGGAACGCTGAGCCACGCCTTCACGATCAAGGCGGCGGAGCTCGCGCGGCTGATCGACCGGACGCATTTCGCCATCTCCACCGAGGAGACGCGCTATTATCTCAACGGTATCTTCCTCCACACGATCGAAGCGGACGGCGACCTCAAGCTGCGGGCGGTCGCCACCGACGGCCATCGCCTGGCGCGCGCCGAGATGGCGGCGCCAGCCGGATCGGAGGGCATGCCCGGCATCATCATACCGCGCAAGACCGTGGGTGAGCTGCAAAAATTGCTCAGCGACGGCGAGGACGACGCGGCTATCGAGGTCGAACTGTCCGACGCCAAGCTCCGCGTCACTATCGGTCCCGTCGTTCTGACCTCGAAGCTGATCGACGGCACCTTTCCTGATTACCAGCGCGTCATCCCGCAGAACAACGACAAGGCGCTGACCCTCGACCGGCAGAGCTTTTCGGCCGCCGTCGACCGGGTGTCGACGATTTCCTCCGAGCGCGGACGCGCCGTCAAGCTCGCGGTCAGCGACTCCCAGCTGACCCTCACCGTCAACTCGCCCGATTCTGGCACGGCGACCGAGGAACTGGCGGTCGGCTACGATTCAGATGACATCGAGATCGGTTTCAACGCGCGTTATCTTCTCGACATCACCGCCCAGCTCACCGGCGACGAAGCCGTCTTCATGCTTGCCGATGCCGGTTCCCCCACGCTCATCAAGGACGGCGGCGACGACGCGACGCTTTACGTCCTGATGCCGATGCGGGTCTGATTACCGCGACGGTCTTGACCGGGGAACGCCAAACCGGCGACGCGGCCGGGACACAATCCGGCTTACCGGTCGTCCGACTGAGCGAATTGCGGCTTGCCGATTTTCGCAATTACGAGACCCTGCGCCTTTCCTTCGACCGAGGCTTCGTCGCCTTCGTCGGCGATAACGGCGCCGGCAAGACCAATCTCATCGAGGCGGTGTCGCTGCTGACGCCGGGGCGTGGCCTGCGCCGGGCGACCTATCAGGACATCGCACGCAAGGGCGGCAGCGGCGGATTTTCGATTCGCGCCGGGCTGGTTTCGCTGCAGGGTGAGGCGAACGTCGTCACCAAGGTCCAACCCGATCCGGCCGGTCCGGCGACGCGGACGGTGCGGATCGACGAGACCGCCGCCAAGAGCGTCGACGAATTGCTCGACCTGTTGCGCATTCTCTGGCTGACACCGGCGATGGACGGGCTGTTCACCGGCCCGACGGGTGACCGCCGCCGCTTCCTCGATCGCATGGTGCTGGCGGTCGATCCGACCCACGGCCGCCGCGCGGTGGACTACGAGCGCGCCATGCGCTCGCGCAACCGGCTGCTTTCGGACAACCGCATGGATGATTCCTGGCTGAGCGGAATCGAGGCGCAGATGGCCGAGCTCGGCATGGCGATGGCCCTGGCGCGCGCCGAACTCGTCGGAATGCTGGTCGGGATGATCGAGCAATCCGGCGCCGACAACCCATTTCCCAAGGCTGGCCTCGATTTGGCCTCCGGCTACGGCGATACCGATCTGTCCCGCCCCTCGGCCGATATCGAGGACGAGGCTCGTACGCGGCTGCGGGCCGGTCGCCATGGCGACCGGGCCGCCGGCCGTACGCTGCTGGGCGCTCATCGGGCGGACCTTTCGGTCGTCCACCTCGCCAAGGCGATGCCGGCGGCGCTGTCCTCGACTGGCGAGCAAAAGGCGCTGCTCATTGGCCTGGTGCTCGCCCATGCCCGGCTGGTCGCCGCCGTCTCGTCGCTGCCGCCGATCCTGCTGCTTGACGAAATCGCCGCCCATCTCGATCCCAGTCGCCGGGCGGCGTTGTTCGACCTGATCGCCGAGCTCGGCGTGCAGGCCTTCATGACCGGCACCGATGCGAGCCTGTTTGACGCTCTCGGCGACAGAGCCCAGATGCTGGAGGTCGCGGCGGGCACGGTCCGCCCAGCTCCGGCGAGCGGTGCGACAAGCGCGCAATCGGAGCAAGGACGATGAGCGACAAGCCACTCGACCCCCAGGAACTCGACCGCTATGCGCGCCATATCGTGCTGCCGGAAATCGGGGGGCCAGGCCAGCAAAAGCTGAAGCGGGCGCGGATCCTCGTCGTCGGCGCCGGGGGCATCGGCTCGCCGGTCGTCCTCTATCTCGCGGCCGCCGGGATCGGCACGATCGGCATCGCGGACGATGACACAGTGTCGCTGTCGAACCTGCAGCGGCAGGTGCTGCACCGGACCGCCGATGTCGGCCGGTCGAAGCTCGACAGCGCAGTCGACGCCGTCGCCGCGCTCAACCCGCATGTGGCGGTCGTGGCCCATCCTTTGCGCCTCGACGCGGACAATGGCCGCGACATCGTCGCCGAATACGATCTCGTCATCGACGGCTCTGACAATTTCACCACCCGCTACGCCATGGCGGATCTGTGCGAGGCCGTGCGGCGACCGCTGGCCACCGCCGCTGTCAACCGGTTCTCCGGCTCGCTGACCGTGCTGAAGCCCTACGAATCCGGGCCAGACGGACAGCCGAATCCTGGCTATCGCGACCTCTTTCCCGAAGCACCGCCGGCGGGGCTGGTGCCCTCCTGTGCCGAGGCCGGCATCCTCGGGGTCACCACCGGCGTCCTCGGCACGCTGGCCGCCAGCGAGGCGATCAAGCTCGTCTGTGGCATCGGCGAGGCGCTGGTCGGGCGATTCCTGATGATCGATCTTCTGACCATGCGGATCGAGGAAATCCGCTACAGCCGGCGGCGCGCGGACGCATCATCCTGACGGCGCGTCCTGAATTCCGTCGCGTGTGCGCCAGAGCGAATAGACGACGCCCGTGCCAAGAATTGCGAAGGTGACGGCAAGCGACCATTCAGCGGGGAATTTCGCCCATCCCATTATGTCGGCGACGAAAATCTTGGAGCCGATGAAGACCAGCAGGATCGCCAGCGCCTGTTTCAGATAGGCGAAGCGATGCAGCACCGCGGCCAGCGCAAAATACAGCGCCCTCAGGCCAAGAATGGCGAAGATATTGGACGTGTAGACGATGTAGGGATCGGTGGTGATCGCAAAAATCGCCGGGATCGAATCCACCGCGAAGATCACGTCGGCCACTTCGATGAAGATCAACGCCAGGAACAGCGGCGTCATGTAGGTGAGCGTCCGCCCGGTCTTTTGGTCGGGCAACCGGACAACGAAATGTTCGCCGTGCAATTCGTCCGTGACCCGCAGCCGGCGTCGGGCGAATTTGAGCAGCCGATTCTGCGACAGGTCGATGGTCTCGTCGACGCCTGTCCACAGCATCTTCACGCCGGTGACAATCAGGAACGCGGCGAAGAGGTAGAGAATCCAGGCATACTCGGCGACTAGCGCCGCACCGAAGCCGATCATAATCGCGCGCAGCACAATGACGCCGAGAACCCCCCAGAACAGCACGCGATGCTGGTACTCTCGCGGGATCGCGAAATAGGAAAAGATCAGGGCGATGACGAAGACGTTGTCGATCGCGAGGCTCTTTTCGACGACGAAGCCGGTGAGATATTCGATGCCGGCCTGACGGCCGAGTTCGATCCAGACGAGGCCGCCGAAGGCAAGGCCGAGGGCGATGTAGAAGCCCGACAGGCCCAGGCTTTCGCGGATGCCGATCGCGCGGCTTCCCCGATGCAGGATGCCGAGGTCGAAGGCGAGAAGAAGGACGACGATGCCCAGAAAGCCAAGCCACATCCACAGCGGCTGACCCAGGAAGATAATGCCGAAGACCGACTCCATCTGCTCCCTCGTTCGTCGAGGGCGGCTGGAAACCGTTCGGCTCAGAAAACGTCCAGACCCGGCATCGAGCACACCCGATGCGGTCCGACATCACGATGCGATAGCATCGCCAGAGGGGCCCGGCCCGCGCGGGAGACATGGCGAGTGGCTTTCACTCCCGCAAGGCGTGGATCAATAATTTTACTTCTCGCAGAGCTTGCGGCGGCCGCGATAGGGCTGAAAGGTGCAATCCGACGCCCGGAACGATCGGTAGGCCCGCGAGCAAGCGCGGACGTTGCATTGCGGTGCCTGGGCTTCGGCGCTTTCGCCGGCGATCATGTCGGCGATACTCGCCGGACGCGAGGGCGTTTCCTCGACGGGTTCGGCCGCTGGCGCGCCGGAGGTGATTGCCGGCGCCACGGCCGCCGGCCGCATCGCGCCGGCCGCCCGCTCCATGAAACTCTTCCAGATCGTCGCCGGCAATTGTCCGCCGGTCACGCCGTCCATCGGCTCGCCGTCGTCATTGCCGACCCAGATGCCGACGGTCAGCGCCTCGTTGAAGCCGACGAACCACGCGTCGCGCGATTCCTGGCTGGTGCCGGTCTTGCCGGCGGCAAATCCCCCGAGCGCCGCCGCCTTGCCGGTACCCTTGTCGACCACGAGCTTGAGCAGGCCGACAAGCGGGTCCTGCAAGGGCCCCAGTTCACGCTCCGGGCGCTTCGATGGGCCGATGCGAAAGCTTTGGCCGGCGCCGTCGACGGCGAAGGAGGCGATCCCCCAGGGCTCGATCGGCGTGATCCCAGCGCGCACCGAGGCATAGGCCCCGGTGAGATCGAGAAGCGTGACCTCGGACGCGCCGAGGGCAAGGCTCGGCGTTTCGGTGAGGTCTGCGTCGACACCGAGATCGCGAGCTGCCGCCACGACCTGATCGATGCCGACATCCATCGCGAGGCGCACCGTCGCCGCGTTCAGGGAGCGGGCGAACGCCTCGGCCAGCGTGACCCGGCCACGGTACTTGCCGCCGTAGTTCTCCGGCTGCCAGCCGTCGATCTCGATTGGCGTATCCTCGATGCGGTCATTCGGCGAGAGGCCGGCGCGCAGCGCCGCGTAATAGACGAACAGCTTGAAAGTGGAGCCCGGCTGACGCTTGGCAGCGACCGCGCGGTTGAATTTCGAAGCGGTATAATCGCCACCGCCGACCATGGCGACCACCGCTCCGTCCGGCCGCAGGGCCACAAGCGCCGCCTGGGTGACGCCCTTTTCGGCGCCCTGCCCGCCGAGTGCCTCAGACACGACCTGTTCCGCAGCGGCCTGAAGCTCCGGGACCAGCGTGGTCTTGACCTCGATGCTGCCGCGAAACGGACCGGCGATCTCACGAGCACCGGAGATCACCCAGTCGGCGAACCAGGAGCCGCCGCCCATGTCCGGCCGGCTCGGGCTGAGCTGTGTCGAACCCAGTTTGGCCGCCGCGATTTCCGACGGCTCGAGATATCCGGCATCGCCCATCGCATTCAATACGACGCCAGCGCGCTCCTTCGCTCCCTCCAGATTTTCCAATGGGTTGAGCTGCGACGGTGCCTTGATCAGGCCGGCCAGCATGGCGCTTTCGGCCAGTGTCAGTTCGCCCACCGACTTGTCGAAATAGACACGCGCGGCGGCCGGCATCCCGGTCGCTCCGGCGCCCAGATAGACATTGTTGAGATAGCGCGCGAGGATCTCGTCCTTGGACAAGCGCGTCTCGATCCAGAACGCCAGAAAGGCTTCCTGGATCTTGCGCTTCAGCGTGCGATCCCGCTCCAGATAGCTGATCTTGAGGAATTGCTGGGTGATCGTGCTGCCGCCCTGCACCACCTCGCCGGCGAAGAGATTGCGGGTCAAAGCCCGCGCGACACCGCGAAAATCAAGCCCCCAATGCTGGTAGAAGCGGCGGTCCTCGATGCTGAGAACGGCCTCCACGAGATGATCGGGAAATTCGTCCAGGGGGGCGTAGCTGCCCTGATAGGGTCCCTGCTGCACCAGGGCTTGGCCATCGGCCGCCTGCAGAACCACTACCGGCTCGCCGGTTCCCTCGGCGATTTCCGAGAACGGCACGTCGTAGAGTGCCCAGGCGGCGACTCCCGACAAAAGCAGGAAGCCGGCGACGAAGACGACGCCCAGAATGGATGCGACGCGGCCGGCGCTCCAGGTTCGTCGGGCCGGCCGATTGCGCCAGTTCGCGCGAAACGTCTTCGCCCGCGCGCCAGTCGCGGCGGCCAGTCCGCGCCAGTCCGTGTCTCGGAGCGATTGCGAGGTCCTGGCGCCGAACCGGGTCAGGCCTCGGCCCGTCTGCCGTCCCAGCACGGCGGCCTTGGCTGCCAGCCACCGTCCGAGCCGGGCAAGGTCGGCCATCAGCGCCTTGCGGAAGACCGTGAAGGCTTCGCCCGTCTGCCCGGCCGGAACCGGCGCATTCTGATCGCGATCGGTCGAACCGCTCTTCCCAAGGGCCGGCGAAGGGCCATGATCGTCATTCGCGTCCGGCATCAAATCTCATTCGTTACAGCCAAGGCCGCATATGGCGTCCTTCGCCGTCCGGCATAGCGACGGTTACGGGCACAAACCAGAGAATTTTGCCGAGGCGACGTTGCCCGCGCGGCCGATCCCGCACGAGGCCTCTCAAAAATCGCCGGGCAGAATCCGGTCGGGCGGGCGATGGCCGTCCATCAGCGTGTGAATGTTGATGATGACCTTCTCGCCCATCTCGATCCGACCCTCGATCGTCGCCGACCCCATATGCGGCAAGAGAACGACGCGATTCTCCTCGGCGAGGCGCACCAATTTGCGGTCGATCGCGGGTTCTTCCTCGAACACGTCGAGCCCGGCCCCCGCGATGCGATCCTCCTGAAGAAGCTTCACGAGCGCCCGTTCGTCGATGATCTCGCCGCGGGCGGTGTTGACGATGAAAGCGTGCGGCTGGATCAACGCCAGCCGCCGCGCCGACAACAGATGGTAGGTCGCCGGCGTGTAGGGGCAGTTGACCGAGAGGATATCCACGCGGGCGAGCATCTGGTCGAGGCTTTCCCAATAGGTCGCACCGAGTTCGGCCTCGGTCTTCGGATCGACCCGCCGACGGTTGTGATAATGGATTTCCAGACCGAAGGCCTTGGCGCGGCGCGCCACGGCCGTGCCGATGCGGCCCATTCCTAAAATGCCGAGCTTCTTGCCCCATATCCGGCGTCCCAGCATCCAGGTCGGTGACCAGCCTGGCCAACGCTCCTTGCCTAGAAGGCGGGTCCCGCCCTCGACCAACCGGCGTGGCACCGCGAGAATCAGCGCCATCGTCATGTCCGCGGTGTCCTCGCTGAGGACGTTCGGCGTGTTGGTGACGAAGAGATTTCGCGCCAGCGCCGCCTCGACGTCGATATTGTCGACGCCATTGCCGTAATTGGCGATCAGCTTGAGGCGGGGACCCGCCTGTTCGATCACCGCGCGGTCGATCCGATCGGTGACAGTGGGAACCAGCACGTCGGCTTCGCGGACGGCCGAGACCAGCGCATGCTGCTCCATCGGCCGATCGGTTTCGTTCAGCCGCGTGTCGAAGAGTTCGCGCATGCGCGCTTCGATCGGCGCCGGCAGTCTGCGCGTGATGATCACTAGCGGCTTCTCGCGCTTCGTCATCGGCCGCGATTCCTTTGCACTCAAGACGTTGTTAACCGAAACGGACGATCATTCGATCCGAGAGCCGAGGCCTCTCTCCTAGCAAGCCGGGGGCGCGAAAACAAAGGGTTTCCCTCCGCAGGCAGAACAGCCTCGGCATCAGTTCGCGCTCGGCCGTCGGCCGTGTGAGCATCGCATCGTACGGAGTCTCTCAATGCCGCTCGCCGCATCCATCCGCAGCTCGCTCCTATCCGTTGTCGGCGCCGCCATCCTGGTAACCGGCGCGATCCCGTTGCCGGCCGCGCAGGCGGTCGAGACCGGGCCCGTCTCGAAGCTGCCGCTACCGCGCTATGTCAGTCTGAAGGCAAGCCGGGTGAATCTTCGCATCGGACCCGGCCGCGACTATCCGGTGAGCTGGCTCTATCTCAAAGTCGGCCTGCCGGTCGAAGTCATTCAGGAATACGATCTCTGGCGGCGGATTCGCGACTCGGAGGGCACCGAGGGCTGGGTCTACTACTCGCTGCTGTCCGGTCATCGCACCTCCATCGCCGCGCCATGGCTGAAGGGCAAGGCAACGCTGATCGACATCCACAAGAGCCCGGCGACCGACGCACCGCTGGTGGCGCGAATCGAGCCAGGCGTGGTCTCCTCCGTGTCGGAATGCACGGCCGGCTGGTGCTCGGTCGAGGTCGCCGACCGCAGCGGCTATGTGCGCCAGCAGGAAATCTGGGGGGTCTATCCGGACGAAACGTTCGAGTAGACGAGCGACGGGGGCGGCGCGCCGGAGTCGGGCATCGCGATTCGGGTGACGGGCTTACCGTCGCGTCCGATCATCCCGGCACGCCATTTCCTCGTCGCGACACGAAACAGCAACCGGCGGCATTTCGGGCGTCTATTCCGCGGCGATGGCGGCGGGCCGTTTGCGGCGTAGCCGGACCACCACATCGACATTGACGATTTCCATGCCCTCGGGCGCTTCGGGCATTTGCTCGAGCCGCAGGCCGCCGTCGGGGATGTCGATCATCACGTTCTCGTCCTCGACGAAGAAGTGATGGTGGTCGGAAGTGTTTGTATCGAAATAGGTGCGCTGGCCTTCGGCCGAGAGCGGCCGTACCAAACCGGCGTCGGTGAATTGGTGGAGCGTGTTGTAGACGGTCGCGAGCGAAACTGGCTCGCCCGCCCTATGCGCCTCTTCGTGCAGTTCCTCGGCGGACAGATGCCGATCGCCGGTTCCGAACATCAGATTGCAGAGGGCAACGCGTTGCCGGGTCGGGCGCAGCCCGACCGAACGCAGGCGCTCGAACACACAGAAGCTTTGGGTGCGGGGCCGGTTTTCCATCGCTGAATGCCACCAATATCTTGTATCTTGTTCAACCCTTGGGACGCAGCCTCCGGCCGCGTCTTTTCGGCTTATATACGTGATGTCGGGCGCCGCGACAAATGTCGGTCGGCATCGGGTCCCAGATCGCGATCACATACGCCGATACGATCCGATGTCATGACCGGGATCGTGTCCAGCGCGTCAGCGCGGAATGCGCGGAAAAAAAGGATCTCACTTTTGCTCGGATGCCCTAGCCGCATGTCCGCCGCAGGTTGTCCAGCGCCTTGCCCGAGTCGGTGAGCGGAATGGTGTAGCGGCCGGCCGGCCCGGATATCTCCGCGCTCCGTCCCTTGCGCAGTGCGTCGATCAATGCGGACAGCGCCGCAGGAGAGCCGCGACTGACGAGGATGGACGTTCCCTCCGCTTCCCCGTCGCGGGCTGTGGCTTCATATAAAAAAACGGTTCCGTCGACGCTCACCCCGACCGTATAGCCGCCGCCATCCTGTAAACCACCGGGAAATCCGGAGAAGATCATCACGACCTTGCCGTCCGGTCCGCAGCGGAAGAACAGGCCGGTGTAGGCGCCGCCAACGGTGAAGCCCGCCGTCCGGTCCGAACTCGTCCAGTTCTGCGCCCTGGCCGGCGATGCCGCAACTGCGGCGGCAACGATGACGGCACGGACCGAAAGGGCGAGCCCTACCGTCTTGTGTCCTTTCACGGGCTTGTCTCCTTGAAGGCGGCGTGAGATGCGCATTGCGAATCCGGCCGGACTATCGAAGTTCGCCTGAGCGAGCATACATAGCGCCGACAACAATGCGCGGCCACGCCCGTCACGGCGACGGGCGGTTTTCAGCGGAGCGGCATGCGTGCTAAGGGCGCAGTCGAAACAGACCGACAAACGGTCGGCGACTTCAGGGCGGATACGAACGGACATGGCAACAGCAAAGACCTCCTTCGACTACGACGATATCATCGCCTGCGCCAACGGCCAGTTGTTCGGCGAAGGCAACGCGCAGTTGCCGCTGCCGCCGATGTTGATGGTCCATCGAATTACGGATGTTTCGGAAACCGGCGGCGAGCACGGCAAGGGCTATATCCGCGCGGAGTTCGATGTCACCCCCGACCTGTGGTTCTTTCCCTGCCATTTCGTAGGCAATCCGGTCATGCCCGGTTGCCTCGGCCTCGACGGCATGTGGCAATTGACCGGCTTCTATCTGGGATGGCTGGGCGAAAAGGGCCGCGGCATGGCCCTGTCGACTGGCGAGGTGAAGTTCAAGGGCATGGTCACACCTGAGACGAAACTCCTCGAATACGGTATCGATTTCAAGCGGGTGATGCGCGGGCGCCTGGTTCTCGGCATCGCGGATGGCTGGCTCAAGGCCGATGGCGAGACCATCTACCGTGCGAGCGACCTGCGGGTCGGCCTAGCACAGGACAAGGCGGACTGACACGCAGCCGGCCGTGATGGCAGCCGATCGCTCCGTGGCAGGCGGAGTTATGGCGCAAGCGGGACAAGCTGCCATCTTCCCCCATTCAAAAGGGCAAAAGACATGAGACGCGTCGTTGTAACAGGCATGGGGATCGTGTCCTCCATCGGAAACGATGCCGGCGAGGTTCTGACCTCCTTGCGAGAGGGACGCTCGGGCATCAGCCTCGCGCCGGAATACAAGGAGCTCGGTTTTCGCTCCCATGTCCACGGCAAGCCGACGCTCGACCCAACGACGCTGCTCGACCGGCGGGCGATGCGGTTCCACGGCGGCGGCACCGCCTGGAACCACGTCGCCATGGATCAGGCGATCATGGATGCCGGCCTCGAGGAGAGCGACATCTCCAACGAGCGCACCGGCATCATCATGGGGTCAGGCGGCTCCTCGACCCAATCGATCGTCCAGGCGGCGGACATCACCCGCGAGAAGGGGCCGAAGCGCGTCGGCCCGACCGTGGTGCCGAAGGCGATGTCGTCGACCGCCTCGGCAACGCTGGCCACCTGGTTCAAGATCAAGGGCGTCAACTACTCGATCTCCTCGGCCTGCTCGACCTCGAGCCATTGCATCGGAAACGCCTGCGAGACGATCCAGATGGGCAAGCAGGACCTAATGTTCGCCGGCGGCTGCGAGGATCTCCACTGGACGCTGTCGGTGCTTTTCGACGCCATGGGCGCCCTGTCCTCCGACTTCAATGACCGCCCCGAAATGGCCTCGCGCGCCTATGACAAGGCGCGTGACGGGTTCGTCATCGCCGGCGGGGCAGGCGTCCTCGTGCTCGAGGAGTACGAACGGGCCAAGGCGCGCGGGGCGAACATCATCGCCGAAATCGTCGGCTACGGTGCTACCTCCGACGGCGCCGACATGGTCGCGCCCTCCGGCGAGGGCGCCGTGCGCTGCATGCGCCAGGCGATCGCCCATCTCGACGGCCCGATCGACTACATCAACCCGCACGCCACCTCGACGCCGGTCGGAGACCGCATGGAGATCCAGGCGATCCGCGAGGTCTTCGGCGACGCCATTCCGCCGATCTCGGCAACCAAGTCGCTGACCGGCCATTCGCAGGGCGCCACCGGCGTCCACGAGGCGATCTACTCGCTGTTGATGATGCGGCATGGCTTCATCGCCAAAAGCGCGCATATCGATGAGATCGACCCGGAATTTGCCGATATACCGGTCGCGCGCGAACGCATGGACGGGGTGACACTCGATCGCGTCCTGTCGAATTCCTTCGGCTTCGGGGGCACCAATGCCTGCCTCGCCTTCCAACGCGTGACGGACTGAGGATTTGAAGAGCACTATGGGCGACCTCATGGCAGGAAAGCGCGGGCTCATCATGGGCGTCGCCAACCGCAACTCCATCGCCTGGGGGGCAGCCAAGGCGCTGTCGGCGCAAGGCGCGGAGATCGCCCTCACCTATCAGGGCGAGGCCTTCGGGCGGCGAGTGAAGCCGCTGGCCGAAGAGATCGGCTGCAAGCTGGTCATTCCTTGCGACGTCGAGGATACGGCATCCCTCGACGCGGTCTTCGAGACGCTGACGTCGGAATGGGGCTCGATCGACTTCGTCCTTCATGCCATCGCGTTTTCCGACAAGAGCGAGCTCAAGGGCCTTTACGCCGACACCACGCGGGAGAACTTCACCCGCACCATGGTGATCTCCTGCTTCTCGTTCACGGAAGTCGCCAAGCGGGCCGCCGCGATCATGCATAATGGCGGCGCGATGGTGACAATGACCTATGGCGGCGCCGAGCGGGTCATGCCGAACTACAACGTCATGGGGGTTGCCAAGGCGGCGCTCGAGGCCTCCGTCCGCTATCTCGCGGCCGATTTCGGACCCCGCAACATCCGCATCAACGCGGTTTCGGCCGGGCCGGTCCGCACATTGGCGGGCGCCGGAGTCTCGGACGCCCGGCTGATGTTCAACTTCCAGCGGCGCAACGCGCCGATGCGGCGCAATACGTCCATCGAGGAAGTCGGCGGGGCCGTCCTTTATCTGATGTCGGAACTCTCCAACGGCGTCACCGGCGAAATCCACTACGTCGATTCGGGCTACAACATCATGTCGATGCCCTCGCTCGAAGAGCTGAAGGAACAGGAACATCGCAAGGCCGTGGTCGAGGGCGAGGAGGAGATCGACGGCGGTAACTAGGCCGAGCGGCGCCGGCGACGCCCCATCCGCACCGCACCATGGGCGCCGGCGCCGAAGGCCCAGCCGAGTCCCAACCCCGCCGCCGTCAGCACGATGCCGTCGATCGCGACGGGCAAGGCCGGGCGATAATCCTCGCTGGTCCGGGACGCCGTCGTCCAATCCGGATTGCTGAGGGCGACGAAGGGCCGAAACAACGGCGCTGTGTCGACGAGATCGCGGTAACGCCGCGCCAACTCCTCGTAGCGCAAGATCGTAGTAGCGGCGTCTTCGCCCTGCCGCGCCGCCAGAGGATCAGAATTCCCGCGCAAGCGCTTCAGCGCCGCGTCCCGCGAGACGCCCGCTTGCGCCGCCCCGGCGTCGAATCGCGCGACGACCGTTGCGAGTTCGTCCGCCGCACCGCCGAGCCGCTGCAGATATTGTTGGGTGAATTCGCCCGACTGGCTGAACACCGTGCCGGTGAGCAGCGCGGCGAAGACGCGAATCAGCAAGGGCACCATCGGCGGATCTTCCTCAAGAGCCGGTCGAGTCTCGCCTCGCCGGCCGTGCGCGGACGAAGAGCCGGGCACCGATTCCTGTTGCCCCGTGACAAAGACGCAAAAAAGGCGCGCCCCGGGGGACGCGCCTTTCGAAGGGCCGGAAAGAAGGTCGCCGATCAGGCGGCGTCTTCCTTCATCTCCTCGCCGGTGGTCTGATCGACCACCTTCATGGAAAGGCGAACCTTGCCGCGCTCGTCGAAGCCCATCAGCTTGACCCAGACCTTGTCGCCTTCCTTGACGACGTCGGTGGTCTTGCCGACCCGCTCGGCGGCCAGCTGCGAGATGTGAACGAGGCCATCCTTGGAGCCGAAGAAGTTGACGAAGGCGCCGAATTCGACCGTCTTCACCACCGTGCCTTCGTAGATCTCACCGACCTCGGGCTCGGCCACGATCGAGTGAATCCACTTTCTGGCGGCCTCGATCTCCTTAGCCGAGGAAGAGGCGATCTTCACGGTGCCGTCGTCCTCGATGTTGATCTTGGCGCCGGTCTTTTCGACGATCTCGCGGATGATCTTGCCGCCGGCGCCGATGACGTCGCGGATCTTGTCGGTCGGAACCTGCATGACCTCGATGCGCGGCGCGAACTCGCCGAGCTCGGCCCGGCTTTCCGACAGCGCCTTGGCCATTTCGTCGAGGATATGCAGACGACCGCTCTTGGCCTGATCGAGGGCGACCTGCATGATCTCCTCGGTGATGCCCTGAATCTTGATGTCCATCTGCAGCGAAGTGATGCCCTCACCCGTGCCGGCGACCTTGAAATCCATGTCGCCGAGATGGTCCTCGTCGCCGAGGATGTCGGAGAGAACGGCGAAGCGCTCGTCCTCCTTGATCAGTCCCATGGCGATGCCGGCGACCGGCGCCTTCAGCGGAACGCCGGCATCCATCAGGGCGAGCGAAGTGCCGCACACGGTCGCCATCGAGGACGAGCCGTTGGACTCGGTGACCTCGGAGACCGCGCGGATCGTGTAGGGGAACTGCTCGGGCGCCGGCAGGATCGGGCGCATCGCCCGCCAGGCTAGCTTGCCGTGGCCGATCTCGCGGCGTCCCGGAGAGCCCATGCGGCCGGTCTCGCCGACGGAGTAGGGCGGGAAATTGTAGTGGAGCAGGAAGCGTTCCTTGTAGGTCCCGGTCAGAGCATCGACGAACTGCTCGTCCTCACCGGTGCCCAGCGTGGCGATGACCAGCGCCTGGGTCTCGCCACGGGTGAACAGCGCCGAGCCGTGGGTGCGCGGCAGGATACCGGCCTCGGCGACGATGGTGCGGACCGTCTTCAGGTCACGCCCGTCGATGCGGCTACCGGTGTCGAGGATGTTCCAGCGGACGATCTTGGCCTGCAGCGACTTGAAGACCGCGCCGACCTCTTCCTTGGAATATTTGGTCTCTTCCGCCCCCTCGGGGAGGAAATGCGCGGTGACCTTCGCCTTGACGGCGTCGACGGCCACGTAGCGGGCCTGCTTGTCGGTGATCTTGTAGGCCTCGCGCAGTTCGCCTTCGGCGAGCTGCAGCATTTCGCCCTCGAGCGCGGAATGATCGGAGGCGATGTGCTCGCGCGGCTCCTTGGCGGCGTGCTCGGCCAGCTTGATAATGGCGTCGATCACCGGCTGCATGCCGCGATGACCGAACATCACGGCACCGAGCATGATGTCCTCGGACAGTTCATGGGCTTCCGATTCCACCATCAGCACGGCGGAGTCGGTACCGGCGACGAGGAGGTCGAGCTTGGACTCGATCATCTCGTCGACATGCGGGTTCAGCTTGTACTCGCCGGCGATATAGCCAACGCGGGCGCCGCCGATCGGGCCCATGAAGGGCACGCCGGAGAGCGTCAGCGCCGCCGAGGCCGCGACCATCGCGACGACGTCGGGATCGTTCTCCAGATCATGCTGGAGGACGGTGAGGACGACCTGGGTCTCGTTCTTGTAACCGTCGGCGAAGAGCGGCCTGATCGGACGGTCGATCAGGCGGGAAACCAGCGTCTCCTTTTCCGAGGGACGACCCTCGCGCTTGAAGAAGCCGCCAGGAATCTTGCCGGCCGCGAAGGTCTTTTCCTGGTAGTTGACGGTCAGCGGAAAGAAGTCGAGGCCGGGCTTGGGCTGCTTGGCCGAGACGACCGTCGCCAGCACGGTGGTTTCACCGTAGGTGGCGAGGACGGCGCCGTCGGCCTGACGGGCGATCTTGCCGGTTTCCAGGGTAAGCGGACGGCCCGCCCAGTCGATTTCCACCTTGTGGGTGTTGAACATGTTCTTGCCTTTTCATCCTCGCTCCGAGGCACCTTCAGGATGCCGGAGGCGGAGCGTGTTTCGTGACCGAAACGCGTCATGGGCAAGACGACGAGAGGCTTCGAGGCGGTGAAGACGCCAGGTCGTTGCCCGGCGGCGGCCGTTCCGGAAGCATCCGGCAATCCTGCCCCATGACCGCTCGGTGGGTCGGCCTGCGAACTGGTCCGCGGGAGGCCGGGGCTGTTGGGGTCCGCCAGTCCGCGGCGGGCCGAAGTGCGACCGGCGGGCCGAAGGAGTTGCCTCCTTTGGCCCGCCGGGTATCTGTCCTAGCGGCGCAGTCCGAGACGGCCGATCAGATTCTGATAGCGCTGCTCTTCCTTCGACTTCACATAGTCGAGGAGGCGGCGGCGCTGGGAGACCATCTTCAGAAGGCCACGACGCGAGTGGTTGTCCTTCTTGTGGTCCTTGAAATGCTCGGTGAGGTTCACGATCCGCTCGGTCAGGATCGCAACCTGGACTTCCGGTGAACCGGTGTCGCCTTCCTTGGTCGCGTATTCCTTCATGAGCTCGGCCTTGCGCTCAAGCGTAATCGACATCGAAATCCCTTTCCTGGAAAATCTTGAGGGTTGGGTCGCCCATGGCCGGGATGTCGTCCAGCGAGGGCCATTCACTCGAGCGCCATGCGTCCATCCGGACCCACAAATACGCTCTAACACTTTGATCAAGCATCGGATCGATCCAAAAATCGGATTCCGTTTTCCGGTCCGATGCCCTGGCGCGGACGGAACAAGCCGGTCGGCGCTGCGGCGCATATAGGCCAAATCCGCGAGGAATACTAGCCTGAAACGAGACGGCCACGGCCGGGGAGGCCGCCAGCCGGAGTCCCCGCAAATCACTAGCCGGGACGCGACTTGATGCGGAACACCGCCCGCTGGAGTCCGTTTGGAAGGCAAGCGTGCCATATCGAGGCAGCACGCCCGATACCTACAATCACAACAGGGAGAACGGCAATGGGACTCTTCACCCACGACATCAAGTCGATGGACGATCTCTTCGTTCACACGTTGCAGGACATCTATTACGCCGAGAAGCAGATCACCAAGGCGCTGCCGAAGATGATCGACAAGGCGTCCGATCCGCAACTGAAGCAAGGTTTCCAGACGCATCTGAGGGAGACCGAAGGCCAGATCGATCGGCTGGAGCAGGTGTTCCGCATGCACGGCCATGAGCCGAAGGGCGTGACCTGCGAGGCCATCGATGGGATCATTTCGGAGGCCGAAAGCGTCATCAGCGAGGTCGCCGACCCGCAGGTGCTCGATGCCGCCATGCTGTCGGCCGCCCAGGCGGTGGAGCACTACGAGATCAGTCGCTACGGAACACTGGCCAGCTGGGCCCGGCAACTGGGCCACGACGACTGCGCGCGGCTTTTGCACGAGACGCTCGAGGAAGAGCGTGCGACGGACGAGAAGTTGTCTCGCACGGCCGAGACCGCGGTTAACCGGAAGGCCGCCTGAGGAGGCACAGACGCCCGGGCGAGAACGCCGTCCAGCAATCTTCGCGCGGAGGCGACCGCTCGCCTCCGCGCACCGGTGTCTGCTACAGCCAGCGCCGGCGGCGGAAGTAGATCAGCAGGCACATGGCGATCGCCACCATGACCCCGAGCGCGATGGGGTAGCCGTAAGGGTGCTGGGTGAGCGGCATGTTCCATCGGGATGTCTCGGGATTGAAGTTCATCCCCCAAACTCCGGCGAGAAACCCGAGCGGAATGAAAATGGTCGAGATGATCGTCAACAGGTTGATGACCTCGTTGGTCTTGGCCGCCGACAGCGTCATGTGCAGGTCGATCAGTCCCGACGCCGTGTCGCGATAGGTATCGTTCATGTCGATCAGTTGATCGACATGGTCCTGGACATCCCCGAAATAGGCCTTGGTCTCGGCATGCAGCCAGGGCCGATCCAGACGCAGGAGCGTGCCGAGAGCATCGCGCGTCGGCCTCAGCCAACGCTTCAATCCCAGCATTTCCCGCCTGACCGCATGAAGTTCCGGCACCTGATCCTCGTCCACGGTGGCGAGGATGTCGTCCTCGAGACCTTCGATCCGGGCGACCTGCGATTCCACCACCGGGAAATAGGCATCGACCACCGCGTCGATGAGGGCATAGGCAAGATAGTCCGCCCGCCCCGCATGCAGACGCGGTGCGCCCTTGGCGATGCGCGCGCGGACCGGTGCGAAACTGTCGCCCGGACGTTCCTGGAAGGTGAGAACGAAGCCGTCGCCGAAGAAGACCGATAATTGCTCGCCATCGCCGTCGCGGTCCAGCATGCGCATGACGAAGAAGGCATGGTCGGCCTGGATCTCGCATTTCGGCCGCTGATCGGTGGTGACGACGTCTTCCAAGGCCAGGGGATGAAGACCGAACTCCGCGCCGATGCGCCGAATTGCCTCGATATCGGCGAGCCCCGAGCAATCCAGCCAGAACACCGGCCAGTCGCCGCGTTGCGCCAGTGCGTCGTCAAGCGACAGGTCCCGGACGTGACGGCTCGTCCCGCCGTCGATCCCGATGATACTGAAGAGCGAGGTTTCCGCCTCCGGATCGGCGACCAGGACGCCCGGTGCGGCTCCGATCGCCGCAGCGCGCCTGGCGACCTTTTTCCGGCGTTTCTTTTGCCGGCGACCGGGAGCGTTCACCATGATCGCATGCTTTCCGTTGATTCCCCAGCCCGTCAGAACGAGGGGCCATGACTCAGCAGGACGACATAAGGCGCATGCGGTGGATCGGAAGCGTCAGCGGGACGAAGTTGGAGGGGTGGCGGTCCTTAAGCCGCCCGTCGCGCCCTTTCGGACGAAGGTGATTGCCCCACCGCCAATTTGAACCCCGACAGGAGGTCGTTGAGCGACGACGCCTCGGTCGCCAGCCCATGACTTGCGGCCGTCGATTGTTCGGCCACGGCCGCGTTATGCTGCGTTCCCTGATCGATCGAATGCAGCGCGGTGTTGATCTCCTGCAGCCCGACCGATTGCTCGCGGGCCGTGGTCACGATCGAGGCGACATGCGCGTCGATCTCGCGGATTTCGGCGACGATCACCTCCAGCGCCTTACCGGTCTCGCCGACGAGGGCGACGCCGTTGCCGACCTCATCATGCGAGGTCGCGACCAGCTCCTTGATCTGCCTGGCCGCTTCGGTCGAACGCTGGGCCAGTTCGCGAACTTCCTGGGCGACGACGGCAAAGCCCTTGCCGGCCTCGCCGACACGGGCCGCCTCGACACCCGCGTTGAGGGCGAGGAGATTGGTCTGGAAGGCGATCTCGTCGATGACGCCGATGATGTTGCCGATCTCCCGCGACGACGTCTCGATACGCCCCATGGCGGTGACGGCGTTGCGCACCACTTCGCCGGACCGTTCGGCCTGACCCCTGGTGCGCGAAGTCAGTTCGCCCGCCTCTGTTGCCCTCGCCGACAGGCCCTGGACGGCCGTGTTGATTTCCTGGAACGCGGCCGACGTTTCCTCGACGGAGGCCGCCTGCTGCTCGGTGCGGCCGGCCATGTTTTCGGCGGCACGACGGATCTCGTCGGCCCCCACATGCACGGCTCCGGCGCTTGTCTCCACTGCCGCGAGCGTCGTATCCAGCTGCGCCACCGCCTCGTTGAAATCCATGCGCAACTGCTCGAATTCGCCGGAGAAAGCGGTGTCGATCCGGTGGCGGAGATTGCCGGAGGCCAGTTCCCGCAGGCCGGCACCGAGCTCGCCAACGACGACAGCAAGTCTGTCACTTTCGGCGGTCGCCCGTTTGGCGTCGGCGGCTTGCCGAGCGCTATCGCTTGCATGACGGCCGGCTTCCACTTCGGCCTCCTGAGCGCTTTTTTCCCTCAGTGCCTCGCGAAGAGCGACCACCGAGCCCGCCATGGCGCCGACCTCATTGCGCTGGCCGGCGAACGGCACGGCGCTGTCGAAATCGCCATCGGCCATCCGGCGCAACAGGACCGACAGGCCCGAGATCGGCCGAACGATGCTGCGGACGACCAGGGCGATCGACAGGGCAATCGCCGCGAACAGCCCAAGCGCAATGGCGGCAACAATCGTCAGCCGCGTTTGTGCCGCGCTGCTCGCGGCCGCCGCGTCGGCGATGATCCGGTCGGAGACCACCGCTCCCATCGCGCCGAGGGTTCCAAGCCATTCGGTCGTTGCCGTGAACCATGTCGCCGCGTTCAGGGAGGACAGTTTTCCGTAGTTTCCTCCGTCCAGGATCACCAGGCGCATCGCTTCCACATCGGCGCCGGCTCCATCGCCGTACAAGGCGCGACTTGTCGCCGCGACATCGTCCGAAGCGAGGTCGAAAAAGCGCGATATCAGCGCTTCCTGGGCGCCTTTCTTGGCTGCAAAGGCCTCGAACACCGGGAGCGTGAACGTGCCGGCCGCGATTCCGCCGGCGCCCATGCCGCGCTCCACGCCCGCCAGTTCCTTCGCGCCCATGATGTTGACGTAGGCGGCCAAATTCATCGCGGTGTCGCGGTTTTCGGTCGCCTTGACGATGCCGCCGCCCATCCGGCTCAGATCCGCGATCGCGGCGGTGTAATAGTCGAGGGCGTCGCCGGTGGAGATCGCGAAGCTGTCGATCGTGCCGCGAACGGCTTCGAGCTGCCGCAACGCTTCGCCGGCCTTCGCCAAGGACTGTGTGATATCGGAATTGCCGACCGGACTGAGGGTCTCGCCGACCGATTGTAGATCGGCGAGGCGCTGATCCGTGGCGCCCCGCGCCCTGGCCAGGGAATCGGCCATCTGGGCGCCCTTGGAGCCGATGAAACCGGCCGAATTGCCGCGCTCGACCTGAAGGACGTCGACGAGATCGTAGATGGTCCGCATCTCGCGGGCGAACATCTCGGTCTGCTGGGCCGCCTTGGATTCATGCCAGAGCGTACTGACCTGAAGCGCCTCGTAGACCGACAGGGCCAACAGCGGCAAAAACACCGCGACGACGATTCGGGTCGAGAATTTGATGTTTCTGAGCGACATGGCGTCCTTCCACCGGCCGAAATCCGCAGCGGAAGCAGTCGGGGAACGATGCGACCCGGTACGTCCGCTTGTGCGGGCTCCCTTAACCAGTAAAGGTCGCGCGTAAATTTTCTGTTGCACTGCGCAACAATGCGGTAACCTGATCTGCCAAAGCAGGTGGATGTTGCACCGGCCGACTTGCGCGAGGCTATGGATCCGGCTGCGTGCCGAGTCCGCTTGCCTGCCTCAGCCCTTGCCGCCGAAGACCCGCTTCGGCTTGAACGCCCCCTCCTCGATCGCGCCGAGCGCGACGAGCCGGCCATGGCCGGTTGCATAGGCATCGTCGCAGAAGGCCGGTGCGTCCCGGCCTCGCAAGAGGACGGCATTGCCGGACAGGACGCGGCCCGCCTGTTCGTCGCTCAGCGCCACTTCGTAAAGTTCGGCGAGTGCCGCCTCCGGCGCCACGAGGTATTCGTCGAGCGGCTCGAAATCGACGACCCGCGCCTTGGCGCCGGCCTCGAGGGCTTCGGCATCCAGCTCCTCGCGGCCTTCCTCGGCAGCGGCTTCCAGCTCTTCCAGCGGCACCAGATCGTCCTCGCCGAACGCGCCGACGGAGACGCGGCGCAAATCGATCACATGGCCGTAACAGCCAAGGTCGCGGCCGAGATCGCGGGCGATCGCGCGCACATAGGTGCCCTTGCCGCATTCCGCCTCGAAGACGGCCGTGTCGGCGTCGGGGCAGTCGAGGGTTTCCAGCCGGTGCACGATCACGGTCCGCGCTGCGATCTCCACCACCTCGCCTTCGCGGGCGAGGTCGTAGGCCCGCTCGCCGCCGATCTTGATCGCCGAGAAGCTCGGCGGCACCTGTTCGATTTCACCGGTATAGTCGGCCAGACGCGCTTCGATCTCGGCCTCGGAGGGACGCGTCTCGGAGGAGTGGACCACCGGACCCTCGGTATCGTCAGTCGTCGTCTCCGCGCCCCAGCGCACGGTGAAGCGATACACCTTGCGCCCGTCCATGACGAAGGGCACGGTCTTGGTCGCGTCGCCGAACGCGATCGGCAACATGCCCGAGGCGAGCGGATCGAGCGTACCGGCATGACCCGCCTTCTGCGCGAAATACAGCCATTTCAGCTTCGACACCGCTTCGGTCGAGCCCATGCCCTTCGGCTTGTCGAGAATGACCCAGCCATTGATTGGCCGACCCTTCGGCTTCTTGCCCCGGCGCGCCATCAACCAAGATCCTCGTCGTCTTCCCCGTCGAGATCGCGGACGACCTCGGGCGATTTCAGTAGCGCGTCGATGCGCGCGAAATTGTCGAAGGAGGTGTCGGCGCGAAACCGCACCTCCGGCATGTATTTCATCTGCTTGAGCGCCGGCGTCAGGCGGCCGCGAATGAACCGGACATGCTGATTGAGCGCGGCGACATAAGGTTCGGTGTTGGTCTGGCCGAGCACCGTGACATAGGCCGTCGCGAGCTTGAGGTCCGACGCCATGCGGACTTCCGAGACGGATATGACGGCATTTTCCAGCAGCGGATCGCGGATCTCGCCGCGCTGCAGCACCTCGGTCAGGGCGTGACGAACCTTCTCGCCGACGGAAAGCGCGCGCTGCGAGGGTCCGGATTTCGAGGATCTGGCCATGAATAACGCTCACATTCAATGAAAGCCCGGCGTCGCCGCCGGGCTTTTCGTCATTACAAGGAAGGTCTGTCGGAGCGGCCTCGGCCGCTCGGCGCGACGCTACAGCGATCGCGCCACGTGCTCGACGCGGAAGCACTCGATGACGTCGCCCTGTCGGATGTCCTCGTAGTTCTGGAAGGCCATACCGCACTCCTGCCCGGCATTAACCTCCTGAACCTCGTCCTTGAAGCGCTTGAGCGTCTTGAGCGTGCCCTCGTGAATGACGACGTCGTCGCGGATGAGCCGCACGCCCGCGCCCCGCTCGACCTTGCCCTCGGTGACGCGGCAACCCGCGACCTTGCCGACCTTGGTGATGTTGAACACCTCCAGAATCTCGGCATTGCCGAGGAAGGTCTCGCGTCGTTCCGGCGAGAGCAGGCCCGACATCGCCTGTTTCACGTCATCCACGAGATCGTAGATGATGTTGTAGTAACGGATCTCGGTGCCTTCGCGCTCGGATGCTTCGCGTGCCTGCTTGTTGGCGCGGACGTTGAAGCCGATGATCGCGGCGTTCGAGGCGGCCGCAAGTGACACGTCCGACTCGGTGATCGCGCCAGCGCCGGAATGAATGATCCGCGCCTGCACTTCGTCGGTTCCGAGCTTGTCGAGGGCGCCAATGATCGCCTCGACCGAGCCCTGGACGTCGCCCTTGATCAAGAGCGGGAACTCCTTGAGCCCCGTATCCTGCAGCTGCGACATCATCTGTTCGAGCGAGCCGCGCTGGCCGGCGTTCTTGGCCACCTGCTTCTCGCGCGACACGCGCTGGCGGTATTCGGCGATCTCGCGCGCCTTGCCTTCGTTTTCGACGGCCGCGAAACGGTCGCCGGCCAAAGGCGTGCCCTGCATGCCGAGCACCTCGACCGGCATCGATGGGGGCGCCTCTTTCAGCTGTTCCCCCTTGTCGTTGACCAGTGCGCGCACCCGACCCCATTCGTCGCCGGCCACAACGATGTCGCCGATTTTCAACGTACCAGTCTCGACGAGAACCGTCGCCACCGGACCGCGCCCCTTGTCGAGCTGCGCCTCGATAACCGTGCCCTCGGCGGTGCGGGTCGGATCGGCCTTCAATTCGAGAATTTCGGCCTGGAGCAGGATCGCGTCGAGCAACTTGTCGAGATTGGTGCCCTTCAGCGCCGAGACCTCGACGTCGAGAACCTCGCCGCCCATGGATTCGACGAATACTTCGTGCTGCAGCAGCGCGTTGCGCACCTTGCTCGCATCGGCGCCCGGCTTGTCGATCTTGTTGATCGCCACGATGACCGGCACGTTCGCCGCCTTGGCGTGATTAATCGACTCGATCGTCTGCGGCATCACGCTGTCGTCCGCCGCGACGACCAGGATCGCAATGTCGGTGGCGGCGGCGCCGCGCGCCCGCATCGCCGAGAAGGCGGCGTGGCCGGGCGTGTCGATGAACGTGATTTTCTGGCCGTTCTGTTCGACCTGATAAGCGCCGATATGCTGGGTGATGCCGCCGGCTTCGCCCGACACGACGCTGGTCTTGCGGATGGCGTCGAGCAGCGAGGTCTTGCCGTGATCGACATGGCCCATGATGGTGACGACCGGCGGTCGCGACACCATCTTCGCCGGGTCGTCCTCAACCCCGAAGATGCCTTCCTCGACGTCGGATTCGGCAACGCGGCGAACCGTGTGCCCGAACTCGGACGCGATCAGTTCGGCCACATCCGGCTCGATGATATCGCCCGGCTTCATCATCTGTCCCTGCTGCATGAGGAACTTGATGACGTCGACGGAACGCTCCGACATGCGGTTGGCGAGTTCCTGGATGCTGATGGTCTCTGGAATAATCACTTCGCGGGCAATCTTTTCTCGCGGCTGGTTCTGCTGCGAGCGTTTGAACTTTTCCTGCCGCCGACGGATCGAGGACAGCGAACGGCCACGCGCGCCGTCTTCCGCCGTCAACGCCTTGTCGAGCGTCAGCTTGCCGCGACGCCGGCCGGCATCGCGTTCCGGACGCGCGGGCTTCGGCGCTTCCGCGCCCACCGCACCCTTGACCGAGCGTCGTGCGCCCGGGCGGGCGCCCTTGGCGTCGTCGTCGCCGCCCGGACGGCGGCGGAGCTCAGCCCGTCCGCTGCGCGCAGCCGCAGCTTCCGCAGCTTCCGCGTCGGCAGGCGTCGGTGCCGGTGCCGCCGGCTGGTTCGCCTGGCCGCCGCCCCTGCGCTCGGCACTGGCTTCCGCCTTGCGCCGGGCTTCGGCCTCGGCTTCAAGGCGCGCCGTCTCTTCGGCCTGACGGCGTTCGGATTCGTCACGCTCGCGCTGGCGTCGCTCGTCGTCGGCGATCCGCCGCGCTTCCTCTTCCTGAAACACGCGCCGGTCTTCGGCCTCGCGTTGCTTGGCGAGTTCGAGCGCCCGACGACGGGCATCCATTTCGCGCGACGACAGATCGCTGAGCACCGCGCCGCGAGGCTGACGTGCAGCGGGTGCCGGCTGGCGGCCGTCGCGGCCACCGTTACGACCGGGCCCCTGACGCGAGGGCACGGCGGAGCGGCCGGTGGCTTGGCCGCCGGGGCGCGGGGCACCGGCGGGGGCGGCGGCCCGCGGCGCGGCCGGTGCCGGCTTCGACGCTGACACGGCAGGCGTGGATGGGGTGGCGGTGGGCGTCGCCTTTGGCGAAGCTTCCACCGCTGGCGCCTCGGCCTCGGGAGCGATGGCCTCCGCTTTGGCCTTGGCCTCCGCAGGCGCGGACGCCTCGGGGGCTGCCGGTTCCGAGGCTGCCGGTTCGGACTCCGGCGCCTTTACCGCAGGCGTCTCGCCCGGCTTCGGTCCCAACTGGATTTGCGGTGGCTTGCCGCCAGCCCGCGGCGGCAATGGCGCGGCGGTCTTTGCGGCGGGACCTACCGGACTCGCGGCGGTCGCCGGCACGGCCGGCTGCGGTGCCTGAGGCTTCGGCGCGGCGGCCGGCGTCACAGCCGCCTCGCGCTCGTCAGGCTTGGTAATGCGTCGCTTCTTGGTCTCGACAACGACCTGGTTCGTGCGCCCATGCGAGAAGCTCTGCCGAACCGTCGACTGCTCGACGCCGCGCTTCAAGGTCAGGGTCTTCTTCGTGCTCACGCTCAGCGTCTTATCGTCGCCGGACTTGGTATCGCTCATTTACGCTTCCGCTTCCTGCGCCGGATCGATCCCGCGCCCTTCATCTTGCCTGGAGCGTCGCTCTGTAGGCGCTCCGATCTCGTTCCCAGTCTCAGTCGCGGTTCCCTCACGCCCTTTTCGGGCGTCGCCAGGAACCGAACCAGGGCCTTCGCCCCGATAATTGGCCAGCGCTCGCATACGCTTCGCCGCAGCCGAGCCCGCGTCACCGGCAAGGATGGCTGCATGTATCACATTCCCCCCACCCAACGCCAAACCCAATTCGTCCGCGCCCAGAAGGCGGAAAGCGGGTATCGCCGTTCCGTGGCCGGATGCCGCCGCGACGTGCCGCGCGGCATCCATCTTGCGAATTCCATCCGGCGCCGCCTCGCGCGCCTGAACCAGCAGCAGCGCCACGCCCGAGCGGATCGCTGCATCGACCTTCGCGGCTCCGGTCACCAGTTGGCCGGCCTTTCGCGCTAAGCCTAGCCCGCCCAGCGCCGACTTCACCAGAAGCTGGTCGACGAGAGCGCCAAGATCGCCTGGTCCGGTCACCTCGGCCCGAAGCGCCCGGGCGAACAGTTTACGACGCATCGCCTGGTCGACCGCCGCACGGCTGAGCGCGACATGAGCGCCGCGCCCCGGGAGCCGCCTGCGAAGATCGGGAACCACCGATCCGTCAGGCCCGCGGACGAAGCGGATGACTTCTTCCGGCGCCATCGTCTTGCGCGAAACGATGCACATACGCTCGTTCACCCCGACCTCCGGCTCGTCGCCATCCTCTTCGTCCGAATTGCAAGCCATGGCAACCTGCCTTCTACGATTCAGGCGGCGGTGCCTTCGTCAACCGTTTCGGCCTCCGCGTCGTCCTCCACATCCGCCTCCGGCTCCGCCAGATCCGCCTCGGTGATCCAACCGGCCTTCAGCCGCGCCTGGATGACCATGTGGTCTGCATCGGCGCGCGAAATGTCGAAGGCCGACAAGGCACCCGGATACTTCGTGGCTTCCCCATCCTTGCGCTCGGTCCACCCGATCAGGTCGTCGGCCGCGCAGCCGGCGAAGTCCTCCATCGACTTGATGCCCTCCTCACCGAGGGCAACCAGCATCGGCGTCGTCAGGCCGTTGATCTCCTTCAACTCGTCGGAGACGCCCAGTTCGGTTCGCTTGGCATCGAATTCGGCCTCGCGCCGCTCCAGATATTCGCGCGCCCGCGCCTGAATCTCGGAGGCGGTCTCCTGATCAAAGCCCTCGATCGCGGCGACCTCGTCCTCATCGACATAGGCGACCTCCTCGACGGTCGCAAAGCCTTCCGAGGCGAGAACCTGGCCGACCATCTCGTCGACATTGAGCGCGTTCATGAAGATTTCGGAGCGTTCGACGAATTCCTTCTGACGGCGCTCCGATTCCTCCTGCTCGGTCAGAATGTCGATATCCCAGCCGGTCAATTGCGAGGCGAGACGCACGTTCTGTCCGCGCCGTCCGATCGCCAGTGACAATTGGTCATCAGGGACAACGACTTCAATGCGCTCGGCGTCCTCGTCCAGCACCACCTTGGCGACTTCCGCCGGCTGCAGCGCATTGACCAGGAACGAGGCCGCGTCCGGGGACCAGGGGATGATGTCGATCTTTTCGCCCTGCAATTCGCCGACCACCGCCTGGACGCGGCTGCCGCGCATGCCGACACAAGCGCCGACCGGGTCGACCGCGGAGTCGCTCGATATCACCGCGATCTTCGCCCGCGAGCCCGGATCGCGCGCCACCGCCTTGATGGTGATGATGCCGTCGTAGATCTCTGGCACTTCCATGGTGAAGAGCTTGGCCATGAACTGCGGATGGGTGCGCGAGAGGAAAATCTGCGGACCCCGCTGCTCGCGGCGGACGTCGTAGACGAAGGCGCGGACCCGATCACCGTAGCGGAACAGCTCGCGCGGGATCTGCTCGTCGCGGCGGATGATGCCCTCGCCGCGGCCGAGATCGACGATCACATTGCCATATTCGACGCGCTTGACGGTGCCGTTGACGATCTCGCCGACGCGGTCCTTGTATTCCTCGAACTGGCGATCGCGCTCGGCATCGCGCACTTTCTGCACGATCACCTGCTTGGCGGACTGGGCCGCGATGCGGCCGAAATCCATCGGCGGAAGCTGTTCGGCGATGAAGTCGCCCGGTTCGGCATCGGGATTCTTGTCGCGGGCCAGGTCGAGATAGATCTGCGTGTTCGGATCCTCGACCTCGTCGACCACTTCCAGGAGCCGCTGCAGCTTCATCTCGCCAGTCTTGGTGTTGATGTCGACGCGAATGTTGGTTTCCTGCCCGTAGCGGCTGCGCGCCGCCTTCTGAATGGCGTCGGCCATCGCCCCGATGACGATCTCGCGATCGATCGACTTTTCGCGCGCGACGGCGTCCGCGATCTGCAGAAGCTCCAGCCTGTTCGCACTGACTGCCATACTCTTTCTCCTGACCTTCGATCGCTCGCCGCATCCACCGCGCCCGACCTCATCAAATTCCTGGCGGATCGCCGCCGCCGTCCAATCCTTCGCCCGGCGGAGTAACCCCGCCGGGCGTCGAGACCTCAGTGGCCGCTGTCGGCCGCGCCAGCCTCATCGTCGTCCGCCTTGTCCCCGCGCGCCTTGCGCGCGGCCTTGTCGGCCTTCAGCGACGCTTCGACCAAATCGTCGGTCAAGATCAGCCGAGCCTCGCCGATGGCATCGAAGGGGATATCCACGGCGCTCTCCTCGCCCTCGGCGGGTTTGTCGCGCTCGATGATGATCGCCTCGTCGCTCACCTTGACGACCCGGCCGCGGTAGCGCTTGCGCTTGTTGATCAGCCGGTTCGTCTCCAGCTTCATGAGAAAACCGGCCCAGGTCTCGAAGTCGCTCTTGCGCACGAGCGGTCGATCGATGCCCGGCGAGGACACTTCCAGATGATAGGCCTTGTCGACCGGATCGTCGACGTCGAGCACCGGCGAGATCGCTCGCGAAACAGTCTCGCAGCCCTCGACGGTCATCGTGCCGTCGGGGCGCTCCGCCATGATCTGGACGGTCATCCCGTTGAGGCCAGAGATCCGGACACGGACCAGACGATAACCGATCTGCTCGATCGCCGGCTCGATAATAGCGGCGATGCGGGCTTCCAGTCCCTGTTCCTTCACGAGGCGATCAGCTGCGGTCGTCACGGTGCTCCGGTAAGGCTGCGGGGCGTTTCGATCCTGCCGGATCATGCCCAGTTGCTTGTGTCTCCGCCGATCCGCGCCGCGTGCCCGAAGCTCGTCCGATCATGGAACCGGACCCCCGGTAACAAAAAAGAGCGGGACCGGCAGGACCCACTCTCACGATCGCATCGCAGAGAATTTGTCCGCTCTATACGCTCTTCGGACTTACGCATCAAGCGTTTCTCGCGGCGATGGCCGGAAAGTCCGCAGCGCGCTACCGCCGTCGCGTCACCGCCGCCGGAAGGTCAGGTAGGCGGGGCGGCGGCCTTCGCGGATCGCCTTGGCTTCGTAACGTGTTCCCGGCCAGGCTTCGAAGGGGGTATGCCAGTCAGCGGCACGGCGCGCCGTCCAGGCGAAATCCGGATGGTCGCGGCAGTGATGCAGCGTCCAGTCGACATAGGTCTCAATGTCGGAGGCGAAACGGAACAGCGCTCCGGGCTTCAGGACACGCGCCATGCGATCGAGGTTGCGGGCGCTGACGAAACGGCGCTTGAAATGCTTCTTCTTCGGCCAGGGATCCGGATAGAAAAGGTCGATTCCGGCGAGACTCGCCCCGGGCAGCCAGTCGAGCAGCCGCGTCGCGTCGTCGTCATACAGGCGCAGATTCGGGCGGGGCGACTCCTCGAGCCGGCCGAGCAGCTTGGCCATGCCGTTGACGAAGGGTTCGACACCGATGAAGCCGGCGTGAGGAAAACGCCCGCTTTCGTGCAGAAGATGCTCGCCGCCGCCGAAGCCGATCTCCAGACGGACCACCTCGACGGGCTCGGCGAACAGCACGCGAAGGTCGGTCGGCGCCGGTTCGGAGAGATCCAGCCGCAGGCGCGGCAGGATCGTCTCGATGAGCTCCGCCTGACGCGCCCGCAGCTTCGGCCCTTTCAGGCGGCCAAAGAACGCCTCGCGTGATCGTTCCGGATGATTGCTCGCCGGCATTACGGCTTCAGCTGGCGAGAGCTGCCTTCAGTTTCGGCACCAGATCGGTCTTCTCCCAGGAAAACGATCCGTCGCGACCGGGCTTGCGGCCGAAGTGGCCATATGCCGAGGTCTTGGCGTAGATTGGCTTGTTGAGGTCGAGATGACGGCGAATTCCGGTCGGGGACAGGTCCATGACCTCGCGGATCGCAGCCTCGACCTGCTCCTCCGTCACCTTCTTGCCGGTGCCGTGCAGATCGACATAGATCGACAGCGGCTGGGCGATGCCGATTGCATAGGCGATCTGGATCGTGCAGCGATCGGCGAGCTTGGCGGCGACCACGTTCTTGGCGAGATAGCGCGCCGCGTAGGCGGCGGAACGATCCACCTTGGTGGTGTCCTTGCCGGAGAAGGCGCCGCCGCCGTGCGGCGCCGCGCCGCCATAGGTATCGACGATGATCTTGCGGCCAGTGAGGCCGGCGTCGCCGTCGGGCCCGCCGATGACGAATTTCCCCGTCGGATTGATGTACCAGACGCAGTCATCCGCGATCGGAAAATCCCCGAGCGCTTCGCGGATAAAGGGCTCGACCACGGCGCGAACCTTGGCCGAATCCCAGTTTTCGTCGACGTGCTGTGTGGACAGGACGATCGAGGTGACCTCGGTCGGCTTGCCGTCGACATAGCGGACGGTGATCTGGCTCTTGGCGTCGGGACCCAGCAGCGCGGCGTCGCCCTCGCCCTTTTTCCGCGCCGTTGCCAAAAGCTCGAGGATCTTATGGGCATAGTAGATCGGCGCCGGCATCAGCTCGGGCGTCTCGCGGCAGGCATAGCCGAACATGATGCCCTGATCGCCGGCGCCCTCGTTCTGGGCGTTCGCCCCCTCGATGTGCTTGACGTCCGAGGCCTTGTCGACGCCTTGCGCGATGTCGGCCGACTGCGAATGGAGCAGGACGTCGATTTTCGCCGTCTTCCAGTGAAAGCCGTCCTGGGCATAGCCGATGTCGCGGATGGCGCGACGCGCGGCGGACTTGAAGCGGGACGGATTGATGACGTTCTGGCCATGCTTGTCGGTCTTCATCAGACTTGGCGGTAGCCGCACTTCACCGGCGATGACGACGCGGTTGGTCGTGGCGAGCGTCTCGCAGGCGATGCGGACCGACCAGGGATCGACCCCAGTCTTCGTGGCTTCACGATAGACGAGATCGACGATCTCGTCGGAAATCCGGTCGCAAACCTTGTCTGGATGGCCTTCCGAGACGCTTTCGCTGGTGAAGACAAATTCCGAACGCGCCATCTTTACCCCTCTTCGATTCCGGGAAACGCCCACCTCAACTCCGCAGCCGGTCAATAGCGCGGCGGTTCGACCGGACGAAAAGCTGCGTGACGGGAGATCGGGCGCCCGACGCATATATTGCGCGGTGCGGTGTGGGGCAACGAGGTTGGAAGGTCAAGTGCGACGTATCCGCCGGCAGCGATTTACGCGCTCCGCAGCTTGTCGTCCGGCTCGCAGGCATCGCCCAGGGTTCGCACGAGTTCAATGATGCGGCGCCTGACCTTGGGATCCGTGATCTTGACGAAGGCGCGGTTCAACTGGAGCCCCTCGGACGAAGACAGAAAGTCAACCACATAATCGGCTCCGGCCGGTTCCTGTAGCCCATTCTTACCGGGCGAACTGCCGGGAACATCCTCGAAGAAGAACGCGACCGGAACGTTCAGGACCTCGGATATGCGCTGCAGCCGGCTTGCCCCGATCCGATTGGAGCCCTTCTCGTATTTCTGAATCTGCTGAAAAGTGATGCCGAGGCTTTCGCCCAGTTTCTCCTGGCTCATCCCGAGCATGGTGCGGCGCAATCGTACGCGCGAGCCGACATGCGTATCGACCGGATTCGGCTTCTTCTTATTCTCGATCATCGGATCGGCCTTTTCGTCTCTGCGCATTACCAGGCACTCATCTGTGCGGCCTGGCCCCCCCTCCCAGTCACTCCAAAAATCGATGATTTGGCCAACTAGGCAATTGTCACAATTCATTGCTTGCAGAGGGGGGTATGCGGTGCATGTCGGCGGAGTCAATCAATCCTCGCGCGCATCCTTAATCGGGATACCACTGCGGCCACCCATGTTACTATAAATCCAAGCCAAAATGGCAGGCTTCCAAAGCGAGCGAAAAGCGTCGCGGCGCCGGCGCGCGGCAATCCGACCTCGATCGTGCCTGTCGACCCGAGCGCCAGGCCGCCGATTTGCCGGCCGTAGGAATCGTTGACGACGGAGATTCCCGTGTTCGCGCTTCGCACGAGCGGCAGGCCGACCGCAACCGAAGTGAGTTCTGCCAGACGCAAATGCTGATAGGGTCCCGGCGTCGCACCGTACCAGGCATCATTGGTATCGTTGACGAGGAAGCCGGGCCGCGTTTCGGGAGTCCCCACGTCGATCTCACCCGGAAAGATGATCTCGTAGCAGATCAGCGGAAGAAACGACGGCGCGCCATCGAGCGGAACCTTGACTCGCGCGGCTCCGGCGGAAAAACCGCCCGGCATCTCGGCCAGTTGCGACAGGCCGAAGCCTTCCAGAAATTCCTGGAACGGGAGATATTCACCGAAGGGTACGAGGTGGGTCTTGTCGCGCGCGGCAACGATCTCGCCCTCGTCGTCGATCACATAGACCGAATTGTAGACCCGCGATGTCGCAATGTCCGGCCCTTCGATGCGGGCCGCGCCAGCGATCAGCGTTTCGTTCGGTTGCAGCGTGTCGGCGATGCGGGCGATCGCATCGGGCCGCTCGGTCAGGAGAAACGGAAACGAGGATTCCGGCCAGATGACCAGAGTCTGCGGCGGCGCCTCGCTGGTCCGGGCTGCCGCGCCGTCGGATGATTGCGCTGGTGCCGCTCCCTGGGTCGCGGCGCTATCGTCCCGTGCTTCGGTCAGACTGATATGCCGATCGAAGATCGTCTCGGCCTGGTTCACTTCCCACTTCTGCGATTGCTCGATGTTCGGCTGAACGACCCGGAGCCGCACGTTCTCGACGAATTCGGTCGGATGCGTCTGAAGCCGCCAGAGACCGAACCCCAGATGGAAGGTCAGAAGCGCTGCGGCAACGACCAGCACGGGACCGCGCCCGCGTCGATCGATGAGGACGGCCGGGCTGGAAAATACGATGACGGCGAGCAGCGTCAGGCCGTGGACGCCGACCAGGCTGGACGTCTGCATCAGCAGCGGCGCCGGCGCCGCCATCACGCCGACCTCGTTCCAGGGAAACCCGGTGAAGAGAATCGCCCGCAGATATTCAAACAGCGCGAAGGCACCCGCCAGGGCGAAAATGCGCAGGGCGCTGTCGCTCCAGACAAGTCGGGCGAGCGCGGCCGCCAGACCATAATAGATCGCCAGGATGGCCGGTAGCCCCAGAACCGCGAGCGGGATGAAGGCGGCAAAGGCGGCCGCATCGACCAGCATGGCCGCCCCCAGCCACCACAAGCCGGCGACAAAGTATCCGAAGCCGAACAGCCAACCGGTGACAAAGGCCGGCGCCATGCGACGGATCAGCGAGCGGCCCGGATCGATGACCACACCGTCGAGCAGCCATACGAGCAACGGGAAGCCGATAAAGCCAACCGCAGGAAAGTTGTATGGCGGAAGTGCGAATGTACATAGGGCGCCGGCCCCTATGCTCAGGACGACGCGGCGCCAGCCTTCCAGGAGGAGGACCCAACCGGCCAGCCGCTCCAGAAGGTTTGCATCGTGCTCGCGCCCATCAGGTCGAGCGATAACGGTCAAATTGGCCCCCAGATGCTACGAGCGGATCCAGATCCCGCCTGTCAGTTCGGCCCGCCGGCGAAATACCGCCTTCGCGCACCCATTTCTTGTCCCTCAGACGACGAAACCATGGCCTCCTTAAGGCGCATCGGCCAGCCCTTCGACGATGCGCCGCCGCTTTTCCCCCTGCTGGAAGCGGACGATCCGCACCCGGCGCACGCGCCGCGGATCGGCGTCCAGCACTTGGAATTCAAAGCCCGGAACCGCCTGAACGACCTCGCCCCTGGCCGGGATGCGCCCGAGTTCGGAAAACAAGAGGCCGCCGATCGTGTCGGCCTCGTCCTCGTATTCACTGATATCGAAATCCTCGCCGACCAGCTTCCTGACCTCGTCGAGATCGGCCTTGGCGTCGGCATAATAGATGCCGTCGCCACTTTCGGTGATCATTGCGGCTTCGTCGTCATGCTCGTCCTCAATATTGCCGACGACCATCTCGATGATGTCCTCCAGCGAGACCAGCCCGTCAGTGCCGCCATATTCGTCGATGACCAGCGCCATCTGCGTGCGCATCGCCTGCATCCGCGCCATCAGGTCCGAGGCGAGCATCGAGGGCGGAACGAAGAGCACCGTGCGGATAATGCCGAGATCGGCCACCCGCCGGGCGAGGTTGATCTGTCGCAGATCGAGCCCCGACCGGGCTTTTCTGGCCGGCGGGCCATCGCCGCCGTTGGATTTGGCGGGACGGGCAACACGGGTGATGTGGCCGACGACGTCGCGGATGTGGATCATCCCGCGGGGATCGTCGAGGCTCTCGCCATAGACCGGCATGCGCGAGTGGCCGCTGGCCTCGAACTGCTTCATCAATTCGCCGAGCGTGGTCGTGATTTCGACCGCCTGGATGTCGGCCCGCGGAACCATGACGTCCTCGACCCGGACCTCCCGCAGCCGCAGGATGTTGTTCAGCATGGCGCGTTCTTCGGGAGAGAAGGCGCCTTCGCCGTGCCCTGGTTCGAGCAGCGCCTGGGTCAGATCCTCGCGCATCAGATTGGGCATGCGCGGTCGCAGCCTGTGGACAAGACTGCCGATGAATCCCCGCTCGTTCTTGGGTTTTCCGCTGCGCCGACTTCGATCGTCGCCCGCGCCTCGCTCGCCGCCATCCTCGGCGGCCCCTACCGCGTCGTGGTCGTTCGGACCCGTCGCGTGCGTCTGAATGCTCATCGTCTCGCTCATCGTTCAGTCGGTTATCATAACCGGCTTCGGGGGTTTTTCGAGGCTTTCGCGATAGGGGTCCGCAACGCCGAGATCAGCGAGGATCGCGATCTCCAGCGTTTCCATCGCCTCGGCTTCCGCTTCGTCGATGTGATCGAAGCCCATGAGATGCAGAAAGCCATGCACCAGAAGGTGGCGGACATGATCGCCCAGGCTCTTGCCTTCGATTCGGGCCTCCCGCTGCACGGTCTGAAAGGCCAGCAGCAGATCGCCGCACAGCGGTCCCGGACGGACGCCGGGCGCAAGATCGGCCATCGGAAACGACAGGATGTTGGTCGCGCGATCCTTGCCGCGCCATTCGGCATTGGCGGCGCGCACGGTCTCGTCGTCGGCGAGCGTCACGGCGATCTCGCTTTGCAGATCCTCCGGCAGGCCAATTCGACCGGCCGCGGCGGCAAAAACGCTGTGCGCCATCGCCGCGACATCGCCGAGCCCCGCCGCTTCCCACTCCGTCGCCTCAATCGAAAGGGCGACGGTGAGCCCTTCATACGGAATGGATTCTGATTTGCCGGATCGCACTATCTGTCCAGCGGGCTAGCCGACGCACGATGGCGCACCGCATCCTCCTCGTAAGCCTCGACGATCGCCTGGACCAGCGGATGGCGCACGACATCTTTCGCCTCGAAGCGCACCGTGACCGCGCTCGGCACGTTTTGGAGGATCCGCAGCGCTTCGATCAGGCCGGATTTCTGGCCAGGCGGCAGATCCACCTGGGAAGGGTCACCCGTCACCACCATACGGGCATTCTCGCCAAGACGGGTCAGAAACATCTTCATCTGCATCGTGGTGGTGTTCTGCGCCTCGTCGAGAATCACCGCGGCATGGGACAGCGTACGGCCGCGCATGAAGGCCAGCGGCGCGATCTCGATCGCGCCCGCCGCCAGAGCGCGCTCCACCTTCTCGGCCGGAATCATGTCGTAGAGCGCATCGTAAAGCGGGCGCAGATACGGATCGACCTTCTCTTTCATGTCGCCCGGCAGGAAGCCGAGCCGCTCGCCGGCCTCGACAGCCGGCCGCGACAGGATGATCCGCTCGACCTGGCCTCGTTCGAGAAGCTGCGCGGCGTGAGCGACGGCGAGATAGGTCTTGCCGGTGCCGGCCGGGCCGACGCCAAATACCAATTCGGCCCGCTCCAGCGCACGCATATAGGCATCCTGGGTCGGGGTCCGGGCGTGGATCGTGCGGCGGCGCGTCGAAATCTGCGCCAGCGACATGCGCCCTTTCTTCTCGAGGGTCGGCAAGTAGAGCTGGTCGTCCTGGGCGATCGCCATGCGGATCGCGCCCTCGACGTCGTTCCTGCCAATCTCGTGGCCGCCCTGAAGACGCTCGTAGAGATAATCCAGCGAGCGGCGGGCCTGCTCGCTGGCAAGCTGATCGCCGCGAATCTCGATCTTGTTGCCGCGGGCCCGCGCGTCGATACCGAGCTTCTGCTCAATCAGGGCCAGATTCTCGTCGAACTGGCCAAACAGCGAGCTCGCCAATCGGTTGTCCTCGTAGGTCAATACGATATGCGCCATATCCGATGCGCCGGAGGCGGGCGCGGTTCCGCGTTCGGCCCTCACGCGACGTTCCTCGCATCGCCTGCCCGAACGGCGTCGGCGCCCTTGGCAAGCAGGGAATTGGGCAGTGTTGCCGCAATGCGCACCGTCACCAGATCGCCGATCTCACCGACATCGGCGGCGGCGACCACCGGCTGCAGGAAGGGCGAGCGCCCGACCCGCTGATGAGCATAGCGGCCTGGCTTTTCGACCAGGATCTCGACGTCGCGGCCGACGAGGCTTTCGGCGAAGGCCGTCTGCTGCTCGCGCAACAGCGCCTGCAGCCGCTGCAGGCGCTCCGATTTCACCGCCTCGTCGACATGATCGTCCATGTCGGCGCCGGGCGTGCCGGGACGCGGGGAATATTTGAACGAGAACGCCGAGGCGTAGCCGACCGTTTCGACGAGGCGCATCGTCGCCTCGAAATCCGTGTCGCTCTCGCCAGGAAAACCGACAATGAAGTCGCCGGACAGGGCGATGTCCGGCCGGGCGGCTCGGATTCGATCGAGCAGCGCCAGGTAGTCTGCCGCTGTGTGACGACGATTCATCGCCTTCAGGATGCGGTCCGAGCCGGACTGAACCGGCAAATGCAGATAGGGCATCAACGCAGGCAGATCGCGATGGGCAGCGATCAGATCGTCGTCCATGTCGCGCGGATGCGAGGTCGTGTAGCGAAGTCGCCCGATCCCGGGAATTTCAGCGAGCGCGCGCAACAGCCCGCCAAGAGCAAGCGGCCGGCCGGCGGCGTCCTCGCCGGACCATGCGTTGACGTTCTGGCCGAGCAGCGTCACCTCGCGCACACCGGCATCGGCCAGCCGACGCGCCTCGTCAATGATCTGGCCGAACGAGCGGGAGACTTCGGCGCCGCGCGTATAGGGCACGACGCAGAAAGTGCAGAACTTGTCGCAGCCCTCCTGCACCGTCAAAAAGGCCGTCACCCCGCGGGCGCGGATTTGCGGCGCCTCGGCGCGCGGCAGATGCGCGAATTTGTCCTCGACCGCGTAATCGGTGTCGACCACTTTGTCGCCCTTCGCCACGCGGGCGAGCGCCTCGGGCAGGCGATGATAGGTCTGCGGGCCAATGACCAGGTCGACGACCGAGGCCCGCTCGATGATCTCGCGGCCTTCGGCCTGCGCGACGCAACCGGTGACGCCGACGCGCAGTTCCTCGCCCCGCAAAGCCTTGTCAGCCTTCAGGAGACGAATCCGGCCGAGCTCGGAATAGATCTTCTCCGCCGCCTTTTCGCGGATATGACAGGTGTTCAGGAGAACGAGATCGGCGTCCTCCATCGTCTCCGTCGGCCGATAGCCGTCCTTCGCCAGCGCGTCGCCCATGCGCTGGGAATCGTAGACGTTCATCTGACAGCCATAGGTCTTGATGAAGACTTTGCGGGTATTGTCCCCGGCCGTCGCCGGCTCGCGTCTTTCGATCGTTTCAGTCATGCGCCCTTCTGGTCGGACCGAGCCTGCCAGCTTGGCGCCGACAGGGATGAATTAGACCCATATATCGACAGCATCATGACGCGGCGCAAGCGCTCGATCATTTTCGCGCGGGCCGGAGCGGTCTTTTGCCTCCGCTCTGTGACCACGAAGGCTCGCCGCGAGCATTTTGCGGACGCTGGCCTCGGCGGTGCGCGCCACCACCTTGCGATCGGACGATTCGCCGAAGGGGATTGGCGTGCCGAACGAGACCTCGACCCGGATCGCACCTTCCTGAAGGAAATCCAGAAGGTGCGGACCCAGTTCGACGGCGCCCGGCCAAGCCGCCAGCGGCCGGAAATAACGGCCGAGCGGCACGCCGTTGGCGTGCGTATAGGCGATCGCCACCGGCTGCACGGTCACCGCATGGGCCTTGTAGGAGTGAAGCGCCGCCTGCGCAGCGCCGAACAGCGCGGTCTTGAACGGCAGCACCTCGTTGCCGTCCGAGGTCGTTCCCTCGGCGAACAGGACCATGACATCGCCGGCCGTCAGCCGCTCGGCGATGGCGTTCGCCTGGACTCCGGTGCGCCGACGCGCGTCCCGCTCCACGAAGATGGTCCGCTGGAGTCGGGCAAGCAGGCCGAAGGCCGGCCAGTCCCGAACCTCCGCCTTGGCGATGAAGGACAGCGGCATGATCTTGCCAAGCACCATGATGTCGGCCCAGGACTGGTGGTTGGCCACCAAAAGCAGGGGATGGGCCTGGCTCGGCTGCCCGACGGTCTCGACCTCGATGCCGGCGATGGCGCAGGCGATCCGATGCCAGATCACGGGAAGCCGACGTGCCAAGGTCCAACCGCGCGCAATCGCCAGACTCTGGAGTGGCCATAACACCAGGGTGAGCGCGGTGAGGGTCGCGGCGACGAAGCCGACGCGCAGCCGCCCGATCATCGCTCACCGCCCGGCGGCGCGGTCATCATCCTGTACGCCATGGCGCTTCCGGCCGCTATCTCAGCGTCCGCTTGAGCATCAACGCGCTGGTCGTGCGGCCGTCCGGCTGACGGTAATAGGCCGGCCGGCGACCAACCTCCTCGAAGCGCAGCCGGCGGTAGAGCTTCAATGCCGGAGCGTTCTCCTCGTCGACCTCGAGGAACAGCGACGACGCCCCCTCGGCGTAAAGCTGCTGCAGCAGCTGGTCCATCAAGAGACGGCCGACGCCGTGGTTGCGCGCGCGCTTGGCCACGGCGATCGTCAGGATCTCCGCCTCGCCATCAATGTTGCGGGCGAGAACGAAGCCCTGCGGCGGCGCGAAGGGGTGACCGACATGCCGTGCGACGATGCCGATACTGCCCTTCTGGCTGAGGAGGGAGGCGAGTTCGTCGCCGGACCAGGGATGATCGAAGGCCTCGCTGTGAAGACCGGCCGCCGCGTCGATGTCGGTATCGACGAGCGGCGCGGCGGCGATTTCCTGGCCGCTCAGCCAGTTGTCGACAAACGAGACCGTCCAGGTCCAGGGCAAAAACCAGTACATCGGCCCGCTTTCCTCTCTGTCCGCTGTTTCCGCTCCATCAGCGACGCCTGTCAGCCGGATGAGACCGGCCAATCCGCAAGCTTCACTCGACACAGCCTATCACAGCAAGAGTTGAGCAGTGCTTTCGCTCCCAAAGGCGACACCCGCCGTCGCGGAAGCGGGTTTGGCGTCGGCGCCGCGCAGATAGAGCGGGCGCGGCGGCTCGCCTGCATCGCGCCCTGCGGCAAGCCGTGCCAGCACGGCGATATCAACGCGTGCCTCTTTCGTCAGGACTTCGCTGGATCGCGGTTGGAGAACCGCCGCGGCGATCGCCGCGCCGGTTCCGACAAGCCCGATCGCCTGGTCACCCACAAGACCGGCAGTGAAGGCTTGGAGCGCCCGCGGCGGCAACGCCAGCGGAGCTTCGAGCAGCGCCCCGTCGGCGCTAAAGAGCGCCGCATAGACCTCGCCGCGCTTGGCGTCGAGGACGCACAGGATCGGCTTGCCGCCACCGACATGGGGCGCCGCCAGTGCTTCCAGCGTCGTCACGCCGATAGCAGGAACGCCGAGCGCCAGCGAAAGACCGCGCGCCGCCGACACGCCGACCCTCAGCCCGGTGAACGATCCGGGTCCGACCGTCACAGCGATCCTGGCAATATCGGCATAGCCAGCGGACGCGCTTTCCAGGACCGCGTCGACGACCCCCATCAGCCGTTCCGCGTGACCCTTGCCGATCTCGGGTTCGGCACGCCCGACGACCGCGCCGGAGCGAAGATCGAGAAGCCCCGCCGAACAGCGCTCGAAAGCGGTGTCGATGGCCAACAGCACAGATGTCATCGGCGCGGGCGGGCGCTTTCGGCGTCGGAAACGGGCCGGCGACGGGGAGGCGACTGTCGATTCCGCGGCATCAGGCGGCCTCGACCGCCTCCACCGCTTCGACCTCGGGCACGAAATGACGCAACAGGTTCTGGATGCCGTGCTTCAGCGTCGCGGTCGAGGACGGACAGCCGGCACAGGCGCCGCGCATGTTGAGATACACCGTGCCGTCACGATAGCCGCGAAAGGTGATGTCGCCGCCGTCCTGGGCCACCGCCGGGCGAACCCGCGTTTCCAGCAGTTCCTTGATGGTCGCGACGGTGTTCGAATCGCTTTCCTCGAAGAACTCTTCCCCGTCCGGCATCCCTTCGCCGCCGCCGGCGTCCGCCATGACCGGCTCGTTCGACATGAAGTGCTCCATCAGCCCGGCGAGAATCGCCGGCTTCAGGTGCTGCCAGTCGGGCCCGTCCTTGGTGACGGTGACGAAATCATAGCCGAAGAAGACGCTGGTCACGCCGGAAATCGCCATCAATCGGGTCGCCAGCGGCGAACGCCCGGCATCCTCCTTCGAGCGGAACTCGACGGTGCCGTTCTCGACGACGACGCGGCCCGGCAGGAACTTCAGCGTCGCGGGATTCGGTGTCACTTCGGTCTGGATGAACATGTCACACCCCTTTTCGCGGCCGCAATGCCGCGGGTATCTTTGGAATTGTTCTAAACTTACAGCAGCGCCTCGCGCGCCGCAACCTGAGCCCCCCCAACATAAGGTGCCGGTTCGGTCCTCAACAGAGGCTGGCGATATCCTCGTCCGTCAGGGTCGCCGGCACAATCGTCACCGGAATCGGAAACGCCGCGCCCTTGCCCGCGACGGACGACACCAGCGGGCCCGGCCCCTCGGACGCTTCCCCAGCGGCCAAGACGAGGATCGCGATCTCACGGTCGGCCTCGATCAGCGCATGAATCTGGTCAACCATGGTTCCTTCCCGCACCACTGTCTCAGGTTCGATTCCGACCTGCTCGCGCAGTTCGTCGGCGACCTTGGCCAGCCGCGTCTCGGCTTCCTCGGTCGCCTCGGCGCGCATGATCTTCTCGACGCCGAGCCAGTGCTGGAAGTCGCCGGGCTCGATGACGTAGAGCAGCACGGCTCCGCCGCCACTCGCCTTGGCGCGATGCGCGGCATAGGCCGCCGCGCGCCCGCATTCGGGGGTTTCGTCGATGATGGCGAGGAACTTGCGTTTGCCGCCGGCGTCCCGACCGATGCGTTTTGATACCATGGCGGCAAGATGGCAGCGCCGGGGCCGGACGGCAAGACGGGGTTGGTGGCCGGCGCGTCGAGCGTATCGGAGCGACGCCGGATCACCGGGAGAAAATGTCAGTTCGCGTCCGGTCTCGGCGGCCAGTCGCGGCTTTGATGGAGGACCCTTAGAACGGTCAGTGTCGTATCGGTCGCACGATAGACGATGAGATAGGTGGTTTTCAGAACCAGCTTCTGAGACGCGTTCGGCAGGCGACTCCGCCGGCCAATCGGCCGATCGCAAAGGAGCGTGACAGCCGCCAATAAGCGCTGCTCCATTAGCTCGGCATAAGCCGGATCGACATTCGCGGAATACTCAATGATAGCGTCGTAGTCGCTCCGGGCCTCCGGCGACCAGGAAACCCTCCTCAACTCGCCTTTTTCCGCTTCGAGGCTTCGATGATAGCCCGGCCTCGCGCGACCACCTCCTCATGCGGCACAAGGTTGCCCGCGTCGGCGCTCTTCACGGCCGCTTTCAAGGCGCCGATCTCGGCCATCTCGCGTTCGAAGTAATCCTCGATCATCAAAGCCGCGTAGACGGCCGGGCTATGCCCGGATTCCGCGGCGAGCGCGGCAAGCTTGCTGGCGGCCTTGCCCTCGAGCGTCACTGTCAGCTTTTCGTTGGCCATGACCGGCTCCCGCAATTCCCGTTCCCTTCACTATAGGCCGGCGGGATTGGAAGCGCGAGAGATCGTCAGCCCGCGGATCAATCGCGCAGAAAGCCGACGATATCCTTGACATCCTTCATCGTCGCATCCGCGATGGCGCCGGCGCGCTCGCCGCCATCCTTCAGAACAGCGTCGATATGCGACGGATCGGCGAGATAGCGTCGCATCTCGGCGCTGATCGGCGCAAGGATCTCGACGGCGAGATCGGCCAGCGCCGGCTTGAACTCGGAAAATTGCCGACCGCCATATTCGGTCAGCACATCGGCCTTCGGCCGCTCGGCGAGCGCGGCGAAGATGCCGACCAGATTGTCGGCCTCGGGCCGCTCCTTCAGGCCGTCCACCTCGGAGGGCAGCGCGTCGGGATCGGTCTTGGCCTTGCGGATCTTCCTGGCGATGGCGTCGGCGTCGTCGGTGAGATTGATGCGCGACAGGTCGGACGGGTCCGACTTCGACATCTTCTTGGCCCCGTCCTTGAGGCTCATGATCCGGGTCGCCGGTCCCTCGATCAGCGGCTCGGTGATCGGGAAATAGCCCTCGGTGGGGTCCTCGCCCCCGGTGATCGCCACGGTGAGGCCGGTGGCTTCGATGCGTTCGGCAAAGTCGAAATTGAACTTCGCGGCGATGTCGCGGGTCAGTTCCAGATGCTGCTTCTGGTCGTCGCCGACCGGCACATGGGTCGCGCGATACAACAGGATGTCAGCCGCCATCAGGCTCGGATAGGCCAGGAGGCCGAGCGAGGCGTTCTCGCGGTCCTTGCCGGCCTTTTCCTTGAACTGGGTCATCCGGTTCATCCAGCCGACGCGGGCGACGCAGTTGAATATCCAGGCGAGTTCCGCATGGCCGGACACCCGGCTCTGATTGAAGACGATGTGCTTGTTCGGGTCGATTCCCGCCGCCAGGAAGGCCGCCGTGATCGAACGGATCTGGCCCGGCAGATCGTCCTGGACGAGCTGCGCAGTGATCGCGTGCAGGTCGACGACGCAATAGAGGCAGTCGTGGCTCTCCTGCAGGGCGACGAATTTCCGGATCGCACCGAGATAATTACCGAGATGCAGATTGCCGGTCGGCTGCACGCCGGAGAAGACGCGGGGGGTGATGTCGCTCATGGTCGGCGGCTCCAAAGGATCGCGGCGGTGTCGGAAATCGGAGGCGTTATGGCCGAGCGGCCGGCCGCGATCAAGCGCGGACAGGTTCGAGCAACGCCGTCGGCGCCGCTCAGGGCTGCGGCTTCTTTCGCTTCAGCACCGCCAGAAACAGCTTGCGATCCGCCGCGCCGGTCGCCAGCGCCAGCGCGAAATAGATCGCCATGGCCGACGACACCAGAATCAGAATCGCGGTGATCTGCGTGGTGACGGACGATTCCGGTCGCAGCCAGTCGCCGAGCTCGACCATCTCCAGGACGAGAACGGCGCCCATCAACAGCGATGACAGAACCACCAGAGCCGAACGCTTCACCAATTCGCGATCGATCTCCCACAGTCCCTTTCGATAGAGCCCCGCGAATAAGAGACCGGCATTCAGCCAGCCAGCGATGGTGGTGGCCAGAGCAATGCCGCGTTCCGCGATCAGCCAGAACAGGACGAGCGACAGGACGATGTTGGCGCCGGCCGAGATCAGCGTCGCGATCATCGGCGTCCGCGTGTCCTCGCGGGCGAAATAGCCGGGCGTGAATACCTTGGCCATGACAAAGGCCGGCAGACCGAGAGCATAAAGCCCCAACACCGCCGCTACCGCCGGGGTCGCCGTCGGATCGAAGGCGCCGCGCTCATACAGCACCCGGATGATCGGCTCGGGGATGATGAACAGGGCGACGGCGGCCGGCAGCGTCAGGAACAGCGCGAATTCCAGGCTGCGGTTCTGGGTGTGCTGGGCTTCCCGCAACCGGCCGCCCTTGAGCGCCCGCGCCAGCTCCGGCAGGAGCACGACGCCAATGGCGATGCCGACCATGCCGAGCGGCAATTGATAGGGCCGGTCGGCGTATTGCAGGGTCGAGACGGCGCCCGGCTTGAAGGAGGCGATCGCCTGGCCGACGAAGAGGTTGATCTGGGTGATGCCGCCGATCAACGCGGCCGGACCGGCAAGGACCAGAAGCCGCTTCAGCCGCTTGGTCCAACGCGGCCAACGCAGCGCGACGCTGAAACCGGCCATGCGCATGGCGACGACCACCATGGCGAGCTGGGCGAAGCCGGCGATCAGGACTCCCCAGCTCATCAAGAAGCCGATCGTCGTCTTGTCGGCGCCGTCCCACAGCGCCCAGCCGAGAACGCCGATCAGGATGAAATTCAGAAGCGTCGGCGCCACCGCCGCCGCAAAGAAGCGGCGAAAGGCGTTGAGGATGCCGGACACCATCGCCATCAGCGACATGCAGGCGAGATAGGGAAACATGATGCGCGAGAAGGTGACGGTGATGTCGTAGCGCGCGGCACAGGAGATGACGTTGCCGCCGGCCGCCGGATCATCGACGCAGACCGCCAGGCCCGGCGCGATGATGGTCTGGACCAGAAACGGCATGAAGATCATCGCCAGAACGGTCAGCGCGAGGAGCACGGTGAACAGCGTCGAAAAGACCTCGGTGGCAAAACGCCGCGCGCCGTCCTCGCCTTCCTCTTCCAGCGATCGCGCAAACAGCGGGATGAAGGCGGCGTTGAAGGCGCCCTCGGCGAACAGCCGGCGGAACAGATTGGGGAAGCGGAAGGCGAGATTGAACGCATCCGCCACCGGGCCGACGCCGAGCGCGGAGGCCATCATCATCTCGCGACCAAAGCCGAAAATGCGGGAGATGAGCGTCGCGCCGCCGACCGTAGCAAACTTGGAAAGGAGGCTCATCGATGGGGTATGCCGAAAGCGCGAGGGGATGACATGACGACGGATGAGGACATTTCGCCCTCGGCGCTTTCCAGAACCCGCGTCAGGCGCGCCTCGATGCGCTCGATCCGCGTCTCGCTGGTGATCTTGGTGCCGATCAGATCCGTGACGTAGAAGACGTCGACGACCTTTTCGCCATAGGTCGAAATATGAGCCGAGCGAATGTCCAGATTGAGGTCGGAAATCGCGCCGGTGACGTCCGACAGAAGGCCCGGACGGTCCAGCCCCTCGACCTCTATCACGCTGAACTGGTTCGACAGATCGTTGTCGATGCTGACCCGCGGCTTAACCGGGAATAGCGTCGTCTTCCGCAAGGGCTTGCGATGGGCGATGAGGTTCGCTGGCATCTCGCTTCCCTGCAACAGCTTGGCGATGTTGTCGCAGATTCGCCGGGCGCGACGGATCTCATCCTCGTCTGACGCGAATTCCCGGTTGAGCACCATGACGTCCAGCGCCCGCCCGTCGGACATGGTGAAGATCTGCGCGTCGGCGATGTTCGCCCCGGCCCCGGCGCAGGCGCCCGCCAGCAGCGACAACAGCCGTGGATGATCCGGCGCCAGCACCATGATCTCGGTCACCTCGTGGAACTTGTCGGTCCGCACGCTGGTGGCAAGGGGCTGATCGGCCTGGGCAGTTCGAATGAACTCCGCGTGGCGGACCTGGTCCTCGAGCGGCGCGGTCAGAAAGTAATTGGGATAGTGCAGATCGAGATAGACCTGTCGCTCGAGGGCAGGCCAGGCCGCCAGCCGCTCGGCCAGAACCGCGCGAGCGAGCGCGATCCGCTCGCCCCGCGACGACTGGGTGAAGCCACCGGTCAGCGTCGGTTCGGTCTCCATGTAGAGCGTCCGCAAGAGCTGACCCTTCCAGCCGTTCCAGACGCCGGGGCCAACCGCGCGGATGTCGCAGACCGTCAACACCGTCAACAGCTTCAACCGGTCGAGCGTGCGCACCCGTTCGGCGAAATCGAGGATCGTCTTGCGGTCGTTGAGATCGCGCTGCTGCGCCGTCATCGACATCACCAGATGGTCCTCGATCAGCCAGGCGACGAGATCCGTCTCGCGCTCGTCGAGGCCGAGGCGCGGGCATAATTGGCGGGCGATCCTGGCGCCGGCGACCGAGTGATCTTCCGGCCGTCCCTTGGCGACATCGTGGAGAAGCAGTGCCACGTAAAGCGGGGTGCGGTCCTTCGGCGTCCGCATGAACCCCGTGGACATCGGCACTTCGTCGGCGAGTTCCCCGCGCTCCATCCGCGACAGTGTGGCGATCGAGCGCAGGAGATGCTCGTCCACCGTATAGTGGTGGTACATGTTAAACTGCATCATCGCGACGATCTTGCCGAAGTCGGGGATGAATCGGCCGAGAACGCCAGCTTCGTTCATGCGGCGCAGATGCAGCTCCGGGTCGACCGGGTCGGTGAGAACGTCGAGGAACAGGCTGTTGGCATCCCGATCCTCCCTCAGATCGGCGTTGACGAGCCGGATCGACCGGCGGATCAGCTTCAGCGCGTCCGGGTGGTACTCCAACTTGTGCAGCGCGGCGAGGCGGAAGATCCGGATCAGGTTCACCGGGTCGTCGCGGAAGACATTCGGCCCGGTGACGTTGATGCGGTTGTTGTCGATATGGAAGGCGAGCGTGCCGGGGATCTTCCTGGCCCGGTTGCGCAAGGTGCGCACGAAGCCCCGCAAGCCGGGCGCGGTCTTGGCGTGCTGCTCCTCCAGCGCCGCGCAGAAGATGCGCGTCAGATCGCCGACGTCCTTGGCGATCAGGAAGTAGTGCTTCATGAAGCGCTCGACATCCTTCAACCCCGGATGGGCGTTGTAGCCGAGGCGTGCCGCGATCTCCGGCTGCAGGTCGAAGGAAAGCCGTTCCTCCGGCTTGCCGGTGACGAAGTGCATGTGGCAGCGCACCGCCCAGAGAAAATCTTCAGCCTTCTGGAAGAGCCGCGCCTCGCGTCGCGAGAATACCCCGGCCTCGACCAGCGCCTCGGTCGTGTTTACCCGGTAGTGATATTTGGCGATCCAGAACAAGGTGTTGAGATCGCGCAGACCGCCCTTGCCTTCCTTGACGTTCGGCTCGACCAGATAGCGGGTGTCGCCGGTCTTGGCGTGACGGACGGAGCGCTCACCGAGTTTGGCGGCGATGAACTCCTCGCTGGTCCCTTCGACGATTTCGGCCTCGAAGCGCCGGCCGAGTTCGACCAGAAGCTCCTCGGCGCCGGCGATCAACCAACGTTCCAGAATCGAGGTTCGGATAGTGAAGTCGGACCGGGCGAGGCGGATGCATTCGTCAACCGTGCGGGTGGCGTGGCCGACCTTGAAGCCGAGATCCCACAGCAGATAGAGCAGATATTCCGCCACCTGCTCGCCGAGCGCGGTCTGCTTGTAGGGCAGGAGAAACAACAGATCGACGTCGGAACCGGGCGCGAGCGTGCCGCGGCCGTAGCCACCAACCGCCAGGATCGCCATGCGCTCGCCCGAAGACAGGTTCGCCGAGGGAAAGACATGGCGCAGCGCGAAGTCGTGGATTTCCCGGATCACCGCGTCCTGAAGCGAGGCCAGCCGCTGGGCGCACAAGAGGCCGCCGCCATCCTCGAACAGCATCGCCTCGATCATCGTCCGACCGTGGCGTATGGTGTCCTTCAGGAGCGCAAGAACCTCTCCCCGCGCAGCCGTCGAAGCGCCCCCGGAGGAGTCCCTTTCGGCGATCGACGCAAGCCCCGATCGCAGCACCGCGATGTCGAGAATGCCGTCGAGGCGGACCTGTTCGCCGGTTTCGACGAACGGCAGGGGGCTCGACGGGGCGGGGCTGGCCTCGAGCATAGTCATATGCGGTCCTGCTGCTTATTCGCTTCGGCGGCGAGGCTATAACCCATTCGCCCGCCGCTTGCGAGAAAACTCGCCCAGGCATGCGTGCCGCCCCGACATCGCTCTCGAACCAAGAAAGGGCCACCCGCAATACGGGGAACCTGGCTGCGCTCGTACTGGTTCGCCTGAAGACGCCCAAAGTCGGAGCCCGGCACGGCGACCGCAGGCGCGTCGACCGGAGCAGCGGGACGCTCGGATAGGTAGCCAAAGGCGCACTCACCGCCGGCCGTCTCCGCCTTCGCACCCAAGGCGCACCGGTCCGCCAAGCAGGCGAGTGCGGCGCGTATTCTCACGATGGGCGGGCGAGCGCCGTCAGTCGGTAAAGCGCTTCGAGCGCCTCGCGCGGCGACAGGCTGTCCGGATCGAGCCCCGCGAGCGCATCGCGAAGCGCGTGGTCTGGCTCGGGCTCGTGAGGATACGGTTCGGCGCGCCGCGCGACCGCCGAGAATAGCGGCAGGTCGTCGACGAAGGCGGTCCGCTGCTCGCCCTGCTCGCCACGTTCGAGTTCGGCAAGTACCTGCCGGGCGCGCTCCACCGCCATGGGAGGAAGCCCGGCGAGCTTGGCGACCTGGATGCCGTAGGACCGATCGGCCACGCCGGCGGTGACCTCATGCAGGAAGATCACCTCGCCCTCCCACTCCTTCACCCGCATGGTCGCGTTGCGCATCCGGGAAAGCCGTGCGGCGAGCGCCGTCATCTCGTGAAAATGCGTGGCGAACAGCGCTCGACAGCGATTGACCTCGTGCAGGTGCTCGACCGCGGCAAAGGCGATCGACAATCCGTCATAGGTCGCCGTACCCCGGCCGATCTCGTCGAGAATGACCAGCGCCCGTTCGCCGGCCTGGTTAAGGATCGCGGCGGTTTCAACCATCTCGACCATGAAGGTCGAGCGGCCCTCGGCAAGATCGTCCGAGGCGCCGACCCGGCTGAACAGCCGATCAACGACGCCCACATGGGCCCGCGCGGCCGGCACGTAGGAGCCCATCTGGGCGAGGACGGCGATCAAGGCGTTCTGACGCAGAAAGGTGGATTTGCCGCCCATGTTCGGGCCGGTGAGCAGCCAGATCGACCCCGCCCCTTCCTGGCCCGCCCCTGGTGGCGAGAGGTCGCAGTCATTGGAGACGAACGGATCGCCCGAGCCCGCCTTCAGCGCCGCCTCGACCACCGGATGGCGGCCACCCTCCACGGTGAAGGCAAGGCTATCGTCGACCTGTGGCGGCGTCCATTCCTCGGCGACAGCGAGTTCGGCCAAGGCGGCCGAGACATCAAGCACCGCCAACGCCTCTGCGCCGCGCCGCAGCGCCTCCACCGCCTCGCCGACGGCTGCGACCAGGCGCTCGAAGGCCTCCAACTCGATCTTGAGCGCTTCGGCCGCAGCGCCGGCGATCCGGATTTCCAGCTCGCCGAGTTCGGTGGTGGAAAACCGCATCGCCGAGGCCATGGTCTGGCGATGGATGAAACGCGTCTCGCCGTCCAGTGCCTTGGCCTGTGCCTCGCCGACCTCGACGAAATAACCGAGCACGTTATTGTGCTTGATGCGCAGATTGCGCACCCCGGTCTCGGCGGCGTAGCGGCCCTGCAATTCGGCGATCACCCGTCGCGAATTCTCGCGCAGCGCACGCGCCTCGTCGAGCGCCGGTATCGCGCCGTCGCGGACGAAGCCGCCATCGCGTTTGATGAGCGGCACCTGGTCGGCGAGCGTCTCCGACAGCGCCGCGTGCAACGAGCGCGGCAGCGCCGCGAGCGAGTCGACGGCGTGGCGCAGCTCGTCCGGCATCTCGGCATCGGCCGCCGCGGCGATGGCAAAGCCGGCCTCCAACCCGTCGCGGATCGCCGCGAGGTCGCGCGGACCGCCACGGCCGAGCGAAAGCCGCGACAGCGCGCGCTCGGTGTCCGGCAGACCGGTGAGAGCCGCGCGCAAGCGCTGGCGGTTCGGCATATCCGCGACGAAAGCGCCGACCGACGCCTGCCGGGCCCGGATCGCCGCCGGATCGGTCAGCGGGGCCGCGAGCCGGCCCGCCAAAAGCCGGGCGCCCGCGCCGGTCACGGTCCGGTCGATGGTCGACAAAAGGCTGCCCTGCCGCTTGCCCGACATCGTCCGGGTCAATTCCAAAGAGGCACGGGTCGCCGGATCGATCTGCATCAGCGAGCCGGCGACCACCCGCTCGGGCCGCTGCAGGGCCGGGCGCGCCGCCATCTGGGTCTTGCCGAGATAGGCGATCAGGGCGGCTGCGGCAGCAAGTTCCGCCCGCGAAAAACCGCCGAAACCGGACAGCGTCGCCACACCGTAGAAGCGGCAGACCCGCTCCTCGGCCGTGGCGCCGTCGAACAGCGCCTGCGGCTCGGGCCGCGCGGCACGGCCATATCGGCGCAGCAAGGGCTGCAGCGCCTCGTCATGGAACACCGACTCGGTGACGACGATCTCGCTCGGTTCGACCGCCGCGATATCGGTGGCCAGGCGGTCCAGGTCGGTTTCCGCGAGGCGGAAGGTGCCGGTCGACAGATCCGTCCAGGCCAGGGCGAAGGCCGCATTGCGGCCGGAGCCTCCCAATCGCGCCAGCGCCATCAGATAATTCGGACGCCCCGGCTCCAGCAGCACCTCCTCGGTGATCGTCCCCGGCGTCACCAGGCGGACCACGTCGCGCTTCACCACCGATTTGGCGCCGCGCTTGCGCGCTTCGGCGGGGTCCTCGATCTGCTCGCAGACCGCGACCCGATGGCCGAAGGCGATCAGCTTTTGCAGATAATCGTCGGCCGAGACCACCGGCACGCCGGCCATCGGGATGTCCTCGCCGAGATGCTTGCCCCGCTTGGTCAAGGCGATGCCGAGCGTCCGCGAGGCCTCGGCCGCGTCATCGAAGAACAGCTCGTAGAAATCGCCCATGCGATAGAACAGCAGGCAGTCCGGATTGGCCGCCTTGATCTCGATATATTGCGCCATCATCGGCGTCGGGGCGGCATCCTTGTCGACCGTCATTGCGCGGATGGGTCTCTTTCATTCAAACTGGGGGCGCCCGGTCGTGCGGTATGCGGACGAACGCGGCCAACCATATAAGCTCCCCTCCGCTTAGCTTTGCGGCTAGCGCGATGGAAGGGGAAACGAAAACAATAAGAGGGGGAAAGCATGGATCAGCGTACAACGGGTCAACGAAGGCCGTCCGTCTCCGACGCCGAGGCACTAAGTTTCCATTCCTCGGGGCGGCCTGGAAAGCTGGAGGTCAACGCCACCAAACCGATGGCGACCCAGCGCGACCTGTCGCTCGCCTATTCGCCCGGCGTCGCCGTGCCGGTGCGCGCCATCGCGGAAGATCCGGACAAGGCGTTCGACTACACCGCGCGCGGCAACATGGTCGCCGTCATCTCGAACGGCACGGCTATCCTCGGGCTCGGCAATCTCGGGGCGCTTGCCTCCAAACCGGTGATGGAGGGCAAGGCGGTGCTGTTCAAGCGCTTCGCCGACGTCGATTCCATCGACCTGGAGATCGACACCGAGAATATCGACGAATTCGTCAATTGCGTGCGGCTGCTCGGTCCATCCTTCGGCGGCATCAATCTGGAGGACATCAAGGCGCCCGACTGCTTCGTCATCGAGGAGCGGTTGCGCGAGGCGATGGACATTCCCGTGTTTCACGACGACCAGCACGGCACGGCGATCATCGCCATCGCGGGCCTGATCAACGCGCTGCATCTGACCGGCCGCGATCTCGCCTCCACCAAGCTGGTCGTCAACGGCGCGGGCGCCGCCTCGATCGCCTGTATCGACCTGATGAAGGCGATGGGCTTTTCGGCGGAGAACATCATCGTCTGCGACACACGCGGCGTCATCCATCGCGGCCGCGAGGCCGGCATGAACCAGTGGAAGTCCGCCCACGCGGTCGACACCGACCGGCGCACCCTGGCGGATGCCATGGACGGCGCCGATGTCGTCTTCGGCCTGTCGGCCAAGGGCGCGTTCACGCCCGAGATGATCGCGTCGATGGCGAAGAATCCGATTATCTTCGCCATGGCCAATCCCGATCCGGAGATCACGCCGGAGGAAGTCGCGGAAATCCGCACCGACGCGATCATGGCGACCGGGCGCTCGGACTATCCCAATCAGGTCAACAACGTCCTCGGCTTTCCCTACATCTTCCGCGGCGCGCTGGACGTGCGCGCGACGACGATCAACGAGGCGATGAAGGTCGCCGCCGCCGAAGCGCTTGCCGCCCTCGCCCGCGAGGACGTGCCCGACGACGTGGTCGCGGCGTATCGCGGGCAGCGGCCGCAATTCGGCCCGAACTACATCATCCCGGTCCCCTTCGACCCCCGCCTGATCTCGGCGATCCCGCGCGCTGTGGCCAAAGCGGCGATGGACACCAGCGTCGCACGACGGGCGATCGCCGATTTCGACGCCTATGACAGGGAATTGCGCTCCCGGCGCGACCCGATCGCCTCGACGCTGCAGCGCATCTATGACGGCGTGCGGCGTGCCCCGAAGCGGATGGTCTTCGCCGAGGGCGAGGAGCCGCAGGTGATGCGGGCCGCGCTCGCCTATGTGAACCAGAATCTCGGCACTGCCATCCTGCTCGGCCGCGACGCCGAGATGCGTGAAACCGCGCGCGAGGCCGGCATCGATCTCGACAAGCCGGGCCTTGAACTGGTCAATGCGCGGCTTTCCGGCCGGGTCGACGACTATACCGAACTGCTCTACTCGCGCCTCCAGCGAAAAGGCTATCTACACCGGGACTGCGTTCGGATGATGCGCAACGACCGCAACCTCTTCGCCAGCGCCATGGTGGCGACGGGGGACGCGGATGCCATGGTCTCGGGCGTGACGCGCAACTATCAGACCGTCTTGCAAGACGTCGGGCGTGTGCTCGACGTCAAGCCCGGCCATACGATGATCGGCGTCTCCGTCGTGCTATGCCGTGGACGGACGGTGCTGGTCGCCGACACCGCCGTGCATGACATGCCGAACGCCCAGGAACTCGCCGACATCGCCATCGAGGCGGCGGCGATGGCCCGCAAGCTCGGCTACGAGCCGCGCGTCGCGATGCTGGCCTACTCCACCTTCGGCAATCCGCCAGGCGAACGGGCGCAGAAGGTGCAGGAGGCGGTTCGCATCCTCGACGGGCTGAAGGTCGATTTCGAGTATGACGGCGAGATGAACGCCGACGTGGCGCTCAACGCCGAGATCATGGAGCAGTACCCGTTCTGCCGGCTTTCCGGCCCCGCCAACGTCCTGGTGATGCCGGCTTTCCATTCCGCCTCGATCGCCACCAAGATGCTCCAGGAACTGGGCGGCTCGACGGTCGTCGGTCCGTTGCTGGTCGGGCTGGAAAAGCCGGTGCAGATCGTCGCGCTCGGAGCCAAGGATTCCGACCTCGTCAACATGGCCGCGATTGCCGCCTATGAGGCCATCGATTGAAAGGTGAACCGATGCGGTTGCGGCGAGGATATTGTCGCCGAAGCCGCCAAGAGCCATTTGAGTGTCATCAGCTTCCGTTCATGGGTGCTGTGTCAAGGATAACGGCATGCCTCCCGGACGAGGCGGCCAATCGTGTGAGAAAGTGTCCAATGCTGAGAACCGCCCTGATCGTCGCACTATCGACATTCGCGTTGACCACGGCGGCGTCCGCCCAGGGCGCCGATGAGAACGTCATCGTCCTGCGGTACGCAGCCGAACACCCGACCGACAACGCACAATTGCCGACGGTGCCGCAACTCGGCGATTCCGTTCCAGATACGGTGGCGCTGCAACAGGTTCCGGGCAATTCCAACCTTGTCTATTTCTACTACAATGGCGAACCGGTTCTGGTCGATTTGAAGACCCGAAGCATCGTGCGGATCGGCCAGTAGCAAGGCCGACGGGACAGAGGTCGGGAGGCCGACCGCGAGCCACGGCAGCCATTTCCCATCGTGCTCGTCCGCTCAGGCGGCGAAGCGGCCGGCGTCCGCGCCGTAATGGCCGATATAGCGCGGATTGATATTGGCCCGCGGCAGCACGACGAGGACGTCGGTGGTGCCGAACTGGTGATCCACGACGGCGCCTTCGCCGATATAGCCGCCAAGCCGCAAATAGCCTTTGAGCAGCGGCGGCAGCGCCGCGAGCGCCTTGCGCGCCTCGACCTCCTGAGGAGGATCCGGCGGAAAGATTCCCCGCTCGGGATGCGCGCGAACCCGCCATTCCGCCGGCGCCGGCGCGTTCTGCCGCAAGAAGGCGAGCGGTACAGCCAGCGCGTCAGGGTCGGTCCCCGCCAACGAGGCGCAGCCGAACAACACGTCGATGTCGTGGCCGAGCACGTAGCTCCAGATCCCCTGCCAGAGCAGTTCGACGGTGCGCTTGCCGCGATAGCCCTTGAGGACGCAGGAGCGTCCGAGCTCCAGAAACCGTGTACCCTCATGACGGGCGAGCATTGGTGCGATGTCGAATTCCTGGGCGGTATAGAAGCCGCCGGCCAGTGCCGCCATCTCGCCGCGCAACAGCCGGTAGGTCCCGACGATGCGGTTGTCGATCGGGCCGCCATGGCTGTGATCGAGAACCAGCAGGTGGTCGCAATAACGGTCGAAGCCGTCCCGGTCCCGCCTGGTCATCTTCTGCAGCTTCGAGGGCTGGGCGTTCATTTCCTCGTAGAAGACTTGATAGCGCAGCTTCTGCGACGCCCTGACCTCGGATGGTCGGCGCGCCAGGCGAACCTCAAGCGGGCCGATCCGCCCGAGGACCGGCGACATGGAATCGAAGCGCCGGGTCAGGTGGCGTAGCCTCGCCGGAACCCTTGCCGAACCGGCGACGCCCGAACCCGCCGCCTCGCCGGCATCGATCCGTTGCGCCTGCCTCGTGCCCTGTCCGATCATCGCGTTCTCCGTCCGGTCAACTCCGCGCCGCCGTGCCATAGCGATCCGCGGCGAAGAATTTGTGACCGTCCCCACGCCACTATCGCCCAAGTGGCGGCGAGGAACAACGCTCCGGACAAGGGTTGGTTCAAGTCATGTCGACGACGACGCGGCCGCGAATCTTGCCCTCGACGATGTCCTTGGCGGCATCGAGGATACCGTCGAAGGTAATTTCCGTCGCGATCGCCCGCAGCTTTTCCGGTTCGAGATCCTGCGACAGCCGTCGCCAGGCTTCCAGCCGCCGCAGTTTCGGTGCCATCACCGAATCGACACCGAGCAGCGACACACCGCGCAGAATGAAGGGGGCGACCGAAGCTGGAAGGTCCATGCCCTGGGCGAGGCCGCAACATGCGACGGCGCCACCATAGGAGGTCGCCGCAAGGACGTTCGCCAAAGTGTGGCTGCCGACCGCGTCGATGCCCGCCGCCCAGCGCTCCTTGGCCAGAGGCTTGCCGGGCTCGGAGAGTTCGGCGCGATCGATGATCTCGGCGGCGCCGAGATCGGTCAGCCAGCCGGCTTCGTCCGGCCGGCCGGTGGAGGCGATGACATGCCAGCCGAGCTTCGACAGGATCGCCGTCGCGACCGAACCGACCCCGCCGGACGCACCGGTGACGACCACCGGCCCACGATCCGGCCCCATTCCGGCCTTCTCCAGCGCCAGCACGCACAGCATCGCCGTGTAGCCGGCGGTGCCGATCGCCATCGCATCCTTCGGCGAAAAGCGCTCGGGCAGCGGCACCAGCCAGTCGCCGTTCAGTCGGGCGCGGCCGGCATAGGCGCCGTAATGGGTCTCGCCGACGCCCCAGCCATTGAGCACAACCTTGTCGCCCTCCTTCCAGTCGGCGTGGGTAGAGCGGATCACGGTCCCGGCCAGGTCGATCCCCGGAATCAGCGGCCAGCGACGCACGACCGGCGCCTTGCCGGTGATGGCGAGACCGTCCTTGTAATTGACCGTCGTCGCCTCGACCGCGACATCGACGTCGCCGTCCATCAGATCGTCCGGCGCCATCTCCACGACGTCCACCGACTGCTTCTTCTGCTCGTCACGCGATACCAGGATCGCCCGAAACGTCTCGCTCATTGCATCACTCCCTTTCCGCTATTCGACTGAGGGCGGGAACCGGCGAAGTCAATCGTGGGGTTCGCCGAGCTTGGCGAGCCTCCCGCGCCGGGGCGCCAGGATGAACTCCTCGATGAGGATCAAGACCGCACCCACGGTGATGAAGGCGTCGGCCAGGTTGAAAACGGCGAAATCCCAGACCGGCGTGTGGAAGTAGATATAATCGACGACATAGCCGAGCCGGACCCGATCGATGAGGTTGCCGATCGCGCCGCCGACGATGATCGCCAGACCGACATGGAGGAGCCGCCGATCGGCCGGCGTCTTCAGCCAGAGATAAAGGACGACTGCCAGCACGAGCCCGGACAGAAGCGACAGCCCGACATCGCCGAACCCCGCGAACATCGAAAAGGCGATGCCGGTGTTGCGGGCATGATAGAGCGCGAGGAAGGGCAGCACCTCGATCGCCTCGCCCAGTTCCATCGTGGCGACGACGAGCGCCTTGATCGCCTGATCGGCGATGACCGCGACTGCGACGAGAATGACGTTGAAACCGATGAAAACCCGCATCACAGGCTGAGCACTCCCCGGCGCACTTCGAACAGCATCACGCCGGTGGCGACGGCGAGATTCAAACTGTCGGCGCGCCCCGCCTGCGGAATCCGCACCAGGACGTCGCAAGCCTCCGTGAGCCGGTCGGTCAGGCCGGCCTGCTCGTTGCCCATCAACAGTACCGTCGCCCCGGCACCGTAATCGGGTTTGCGATAGTCGATCGCCCCCTCCATGTGGGTTCCCGCGACCAGGCCCTTGAAGCGCTTGCGCCATTCGAGGAATTCGGCTTCGCTCGCCCGCGCCAGCGGAACCGAGAAGATCGAGCCCATCGTCGCGCGGACGGTTTCGAGCGAGAACGGGTCGACCGTGTCGCCGATCAGCACGACGCCGGAGGCTCCGGCTGCGTCGGCGGTGCGCAGCACGGTGCCGAGATTGCCCGGATCGCGGACCCGGTCCAGCGCCACCACAACGTTGGTGCCGCTCAGATCGAGCTTGGCGAGCGGCGTCAGCTGGCGGCGGAAGACGCCGACGGCGTTCTGGGGGTTGTCGCGGCGGGTGATCGCTTCCAGCACCTTGGCGCTTGCCTCGACGAGGTCGGCGCCGAGCGACACGGTCCGCGCAGCCGTCTTCGCCAGCAATTCCTGGCCGATCTCGGCCTTGGCGACGATCAGGGTCTGGATTTCCCAGCCGGCGTCGAGCGCGTCGATCACCAGCTTCAGCCCTTCGGCGAGGAACAGACCGGTCTCGTCACGGTGCCGCTTTTGCGCCAGCGCACGAATATCCTTGATGATCGGGTTGGAGATGCTGGACACCTCCTTGACCCGGCCGGGCGCGCGCGTCGGCGCGAATCCAGGCCGGCGGTCGGCGCCCGAGGCCGGCAGAGAACGATCAGACATGGTCGGCGCTCCAGCGCGAGAAGAGGGACGTCGACAAAAGCCGCGGCTCGTCGCCGGCCTCGCGAATGACGAGTTCGCCCGATTGCAACTTGCCGCCGAGCCCGCGAAAGCTCTCGCCCATGAGCGCCGACAGGGCGTAGAACGAAGCGCGGATCGAATAGGCGGTGAGGATCACGAACAGCGGACGATCCGACAGGAGTTCACGGACAAGACCCAAAAGATAGGGCAGATCGTCGAAAAGCTGCCAGACTTCGCCCTTCGGACCCCGGCCGAATTTCGGCGGATCGAGCAGGATCGCGTCATAGCGGCTACCGCGTTTGACCTCACGCTCCACATAGCGGATCGCATCTTCGCAGATCCAGCGGATCGGACGCGCGCCGAGCCCCGCCATCTCCTGGTTCTCCCGCGCCCAGCCAACCGCTTTCTTGGAGGCATCAACATGGGTGACCTCGGCGCCGGCACGGGCGGCGATGAGCGAAGCAATGCCGGTGTAGCCAAAAAGATTGAGCACCCGCACCGGGTTGTTTCCCCGTTGGCTCGCGGCGCGGATCGCGGCCTCGGCGTAGGACCAGTGCGCCGCCTGTTCGGGAAACACGCCGACATGGCGGAAGGAGGTGAACCGCCCCTGATAGGACAGCCCGTCATGGACGAGCGGCCAGGTCTCGCCGAGCGGCGCATGGGGAAAGCGCCAGCGGCCGCTGCCTTCCTCGTCGATGTCGCCGGTAAAGACCGCATCGGCCCGCTGCCAATCATCCGGCTTCAGACGCGGCTGCCAGATCGCCTGGTTTTCCGGCCGGCGAACCAGCAGCGGGCCATAGCGCTCCAGCTTCTCGCCACCGCCTGAATCGATCAGCGCGTAATCCTGCGTCGGCTCCACGGTGAGGATCAGCGGTCCCTGCTCGCCCGGGCGGGCGCCCACTCGCTCCGGTAGCATCAACCGCGTCGACGGCTCGGCCGGTCGACCGGCCCCGAGCTGTCCGCCTCCGGCCGGGCGCGCGCGCTCCGGCCGGTCCGCCTCATGCTTGCGGGACACCGTCCGAGCCGGTTTCGTGGCCGTCTTGTGGTTCGGCCGCCGCGTTCGCGCCAAGGCGAAACTCCCTGCTACTGTGGTTCAGGGCGCTCCTTACCGGTTCCTTGGCAACTTGGCAAAGCGGCTAAAAACGTGCAGCAAGTCGCGGGCGACACATTGCGGGGGCCAGAATTCGCGCCCGCCGAACAGGGAGGATCAGCATGGATCTGAAAGGCGAATATCGACTACCGGCACCGCGTGAAAAGGTCTGGGCCGCGCTCAATGACCCGGACGTCCTGCGCGCCTGTATCCCAGGCTGCCAGAGCCTGGAGATGACCGGCGAGAACGAGATGGCGGCGACAGTCGTCACCAAGATTGGCCCGGTCAAGGCAAAGTTCGCTGGCGAAGTCCGGCTTGAGAATATCAACGCGCCGGAAAGCTATTCGATTGTCGGCGAGGGCAAGGGCGGCATTGCCGGCTTCGCCAAGGGGGGCGCCGACGTACACCTGGCCGAGGACGGCGCGGACACCATCCTCACCTATGACGTCAAGGCTCAGGTCGGCGGCAAGATCGCCCAGTTGGGCGGGCGGCTCATCGATTCGACGGCCAAGAAGCTTGCCGGACAATTCTTCGACTGCTTCGCCGAGAAAGTGTCGGGCGGCTCGGCCGGGGCCGAGGGCACGACGGAATCCGCCTGAGACGCAGGCAGCGCCTTCGCGATGGGGCGCGGAATGTCAGTAACGAAAAGGCCAAGGCCCGCTACATGGCGGGCCTTTGATCGTATCACGCCAGCCACGGCCGCGATTCTTCCGCGGGTTGCGACGCCGCCCGGAGCGTGCAGCGAACCGGCCTATGCGGCCCGCGAGGTGGTCAGTGCCGTCGAAGTGCCCTGCCCGTAGGAGGCGCGGTCACGTTCTTCCTGGAGCTGGCGAAGTTTCGCCTTGTTCTCCTCGGTTTCGCGCCGCAGCTTTTCCACTTCGTATTTGCGCTTCCAGGACTTGCGCCGGTAATGCGACTGGGTCAGCCAGGTGCCGATCCCGCCGAGCACGACGCCAATGATCACCGACCCCATCAAGAGAATGAACAGCGGCGCCTCGAAGGCGAGTTGCGGCATTGAGCCGATCGGATCGAGCGAAACCGGGATCGACTCACGGTTGGCCACGCTGAAGACGACCAGCACGATGGCCAGGGGAACCAGAACGATCAAAGAGAGTATTTTCGAAATCATGCGCCTACGCCTCGGACCTCTGTCGGCTGCGGCACCCCTGCGCCGGAACCCGCGGACCTGTCATCCTGTGAAAATGGGCACCGTACCCGATGCGTCAATCATACGAGCGGGCGTCGCGGTCAATACCCGCCTCAACTGTCGTTGAGGCGCTCGCGCAGTTCCTTGCCTGCCTTGAAAAACGGAACCCACTTCTCCTCGACCTCGACCGCCTCGCCGGTGCGAGGATTGCGGCCCGAACGGGGCGGGCGATTCTTCACCGAAAACGCGCCGAAACCACGCAATTCCACACGATTCGATTCGCACAGCGCCTCGGTGATCTCGTCGAAGATCGCCTTGACGATCGTCTCGACGTCGCGCTGATAGAGATGCGGGTTGCGGCTGGCGATCGCCTGCACGAGTTCCGACTTGATCAAGCGATATTCCCCTCTTGGTGTACGGCTCGCTCGGCGGCTTGCGACCGTCGAACTCTCACCGCCACCCGATTGGCAATGAGAAACCTCAAATATTTCCACGACTTCACCGTAGCGGCGCGCGCCCTTCCAAAGGCTGCCAGAGCGACACCATGCCGTCAAGGTGGCCGACCTTGCGCAACAGGGCGGTTTCGATCGATGTCGCGCGAGGATCGAGGCCGAAGGCGCCGAAGAGCATCGCCCTGGCGGCGGCGAAAAGCGACGCATAGCCTTCGTCCTCGGGCTCACGGTCGATGATTTTGAGCCCCTTCGTCACACCGCGATCATCCTCCAGCCAGCGCCGCACCTCGGCTTCGCCACCCAGCGCATCGACCAGCTTGCGTTCGAGCCCCTGGCTGCCGGTGAAGATCGAGCCGTCGGCGAGGGCGCGCGCCTCGGCCAGACTCATGTCGCGCCGTTCGGCGACCAGCGCGACGAACCATTCGTAGGTGTCCATGATCAGGCGCCGGATCATCGCCTTCGCCTCCTCCGGCGCGGGCGCGAAGGGCGAGGGCTCGGCCTTGAGCGGGGAGGATTTGATCGCGTTGACGTCGACGCCAATGGTGTCGAGCAGCTTGGACGCGTCGACATATTGGAAGATCACCCCGATGGAGCCGACGATGGAGGTTCGCCGGGCGACGATGTGATCGGCGCCGGAGGCGATCATGTAGCCGGCGGAGGCGGCGAGCGTTCCGACCTCCGCGGCCACCGGTTTGACCGCGGCGATAGCGCGCACCGCTTCGTAGAGTGCCTCGCCGCCGACGGTCGTCCCGCCCGGCGAATCGATCCGCAGCACCACGGCCTTCACCGCGGCTTCGTCCTTGACCTTTTCGAGAAGGTCGAGAAGATCCTGGTCTTCGGTGATGAGGCCCTCGATCGCGACACGGGCGATCTGATCGCGCGCCGAAAACGCGGGTCGGCCGCCGAAGCCGGAGAAAAGGGCAGCGCCCAGGACAGCGAGCGCCACGACGACGACTGCCGCCACACGCCAGAAGCTCAGTTTGCGGCGCAGCCGACGGCGATCGATCAGGTCCTCGGCGGTTCCGGACATGGACGGCTCCCAGGTGTTGCAGGGTACCCCGGAGCGTTAGCCGGAACCGCGCGTCCTGTGAAGCCACACGAAACGTTCATGCCCTCAGGTTAAGAATTTGCGGCATGTTTTTGGCTTTGACGCAAAAAGCCCGTATTGCTGTCGGATCGCCGCAGGTCTGGGAAAAGGCGCATCGTCGGCATCGATGGACCGAACCAGAACGGAGAGGACCCGATTGACGGTGGAGACGAACGCAACCGGAAGGCGCAGAGCCAGGCTGATGGCCTCGCCAGTGAGGCCGACCGGACAAGGTGCGAGCACGCGGACCGAGCGGGAGTTCGCACGGGCGCGGCGGCACTCGCGCCTCGTGCGGGTGCTGAAGATCGGCCTGCCGGCAGTCGCCGCGCTGATCGTCGCCTTCGGAGTTGCGGTGACGTGGCTGTCCCGCAGCCTGCCGGACAATGTTTCCGTCGCCAACACGTCGATCGCCGACGGCCGGGTGGTGATGGAGGCGCCACGCATGTCGGGGCTCGACAGCAGCAACCGGCCCTACGATTTGGTCGCCGAGCGCGCCATCCAGTCGCTGAACGGCGGCGGTGTCGATCTGGAAAAGGTGAAGGCCACCATCTCCGTCGATGACGACACCACTGCCGACATCACGGCGGAATCGGGCAACTATGATCAAGCCACTCAGAAATTGCGTCTTCGCGGCGGAATTACCGTTAAGACGACGAGTGGCATCTCAATCAATCTGGCGGCGGCCGATATCGATCTTGCCAAAGGAACCCTGGACGGCGAGGGGCCGGTCGCGATCGAGACCCCGGCCCAGACCGTTCGCTCGGATACGCTTACGGTGTTGGAGGGAGGCAAGGTCCTCTCCTTCGGCGGACGCGTCAAAATGGTTCTCAACCCAAGCCAGTCCTCCGATATTCAAGAACAAGCCTCGAGAAACGAGTAAAATATGCGATCGTCAATCATCGGCCGGGCGGTTCCTTTCTGTGCCGCCCTCTTCGCGAGCTTTATCCTCGCCGCGCCCGCGTCGGCGCAGCAGCAGGGGCTTGGTGACAGCTTCACCGGCCTCCAGCTTAACGGCGACCAACCGATCTCGATCGAGTCGAACCAGCTCGACGTCGACGACAACAAGGCGGTCGCCACCTTCACCGGCAATGTCCAGGTGTCGCAGGGCGAGACGGAACTGAGGACCGGCAAGCTTGTGGTTTCCTATCGCAAGGCGCAGGAGGGCGCGGCCGGCACAAAATCGGGCACCAGCGCGCTTCCGGGCGGTTCCAGCCAGATCGAGCGACTGGAGGCGAGCGAGAAGGTCTATGTGAAATCCGCCGACCAGGTCGCGACCGCCGAGAATGCGTCCTTCGATATGAAAAGCGAAGTGGTGGTGATGACCGGAAACGTCGTTCTTTCCCAGGGTCAGAACGTCGCCGAAGGGTGCCGCCTGACCATCCACATGCAGACCGGTCTTGCACGCTTGGAAAGCACCGACTGCGGCAATGGCGACAGTGGTGGCAGTGGCGGTCGAGTGCGAATGATGCTGACGCCGGACCAGTAGTGCAGCGGTTGGTAGAGCCATTGAGGTCGAACGCGTGAAGTTTCAAACGATCGCCGAATCCGGAACGTCGGCGCAGATTCGACGCCGCTCGCCCGCCGAGGGCGACGCCGTCTCCGGTCCAGAGGGCGTTGGTCAGGAGCGTCCCGACGACGCGGCCGGGACGCTTTATGCCACGGGGCTGACCAAGACCTACCGTGGCCGGCGCGTCGTCGACGATGTGCGGCTCGGCGTGCGCCGCGGCGAAGCCGTTGGCCTGCTCGGCCCGAACGGCGCCGGCAAGACGACGTGCTTCTATATGATCACGGGGCTCGTGCCCGTCGACGCCGGCCGTATCGTGCTCGACGGTCACGACATCACCGGCGTCCCGATGTACCGGCGCTCACGGCTGGGGATCGGCTACCTTCCGCAGGAGGCCTCGATCTTCCGCGGCCTGTCGGTCGAGGACAATATTCGCGCCGTTCTGGAAGTGGTCGAGCCCGATCGCGCGGTCCGCGAGCGCGAGCTCACTGCGCTGCTCGAGGAATTCCACATCGATCACCTGCGCAAACAGGCCTCGACCTCGCTCTCCGGCGGCGAGCGCCGGCGCTGCGAGATCGCGCGTGCGCTTGCCTCCAAGCCGACCTTCATGCTGCTCGACGAGCCCTTCGCCGGTGTCGATCCCATCGCCGTCGCGGACATTCAGGGCCTGGTTCGGCACCTGACCAAGCGCGGTATCGGCGTGCTCATCACCGATCATAACGTCCGCGAGACGCTGGGGCTGATCGACCGCGCCTATATCATGCACGCCGGCGCCGTTCTCACCCATGGCCGACCCCAGGAGATCGTCGACAACGCCGAAGTGCGCCGCTTCTATCTGGGCGACGCATTCAGCTTCTGAACTGCAATACCGCCGCCGCGCCACGATTGACAAAGAACGCGACGACTCGCTTTGATGAGGCGGCAGGGGTTATCATCCATCCTGTCACTGTCGCGAAAACGCGACGCCGTCGGTGCCGGGAATTCCCGTGGCGGCGGCAATCCAGACCAAGGTGAGTGTTCGGCGTCTCATGGCTCTAACCGCCAAACTGCACATGCGGCAGACGCAGTCGCTGGTGATGACGCCCCAGCTGCTGCAATCGATTCGCCTGCTCCAATACAGCCATTTCGAACTGAAAGCGTTCGTCGAGACCGAGATGGAGCGCAATCCGTTGATCGCGGAAGCCGATACGGCCGCGGCCGAGATCGCGCCCGAGGGCCTGGACGGCCTTGCTGCGGCCGGTGCGGAGAAAAATCCGGGCGAGGATCTGGAGGATGGCGGCTTGACCGGCGCGGCGAGCGATGGCGCGGCCTTCGAGAGCGGCTTTGCCGGCCGCGAGGATGGCGGCGACGACAGGCCAGCGCAATCCGGACCGAGCCGGCGCGGCGAGGCGCGACCTGTCGGGGCCGGGTCCGATTTCGGCATCGAGGATCTGGCGGACAGCCGACCGTCCCTTCATGCTCATGCGCGCGGTGAAGTCGCCGACGCGCTTGCGCCCGGCCTGGAGCGCAAGATCGGCGAGGCGATGGTCGAGCTTCTCGACGAGTGCGGCTATTTGCGGATCACCCCGGATAGTTTCGCCGCGGATCTGGGCGTTGCGGCGACCGACGTCGAAGCGGCGCTCGCGATCCTGCAGCGTGAAGCGACGCCGCCCGGGCTGTTCGCACGCGATCTCGCCGAATGCCTGACGCTGCAGCTTCAACGCCAGGGCCGGTTCGACCCGGTCATGCGGGCCGTACTCGCCCATCTCGACCTGCTTGCCCGGCGCGACTTCGCCGCGCTCAGACGCCTCACCGGCGAGGACGAGGCCGGTCTGATGGATATCCTCGCCGAGATTCGTTGCCTCGACCCTAAGCCTGGACACGCCTTCGATCACGAGGGTTTCGAGACCCTCATTCCCGACGTCATCGTCACTGAAGCGCCGGATGGCGGCTGGCGAGTCGAACTCAACCCGGACGCGTTGCCGCGCGTGCTCGTCGACAATGCCTATCTGCGCACCGTGCGTGGTGGCTGCCTGTCAGACGACGATCGCGCCTTCATCGGCGAATGCCAGCAATCGGCCAACTGGCTGGTGCGCTCGCTCGATCATCGGGCCAAGACGATCGTCAAGGTCGCGAGCGAAATCGTGCGTCGCCAGGACGGATTTCTGACCCATGGAATCAAAGGCCTGAAGCCGATGACGCTGATGGCGGTCGCCGAAGCGATCGGAATGCATGAATCCACCATCAGCCGGGTCACCGCGTCGAAATTCCTCGCGACGCCGCGCGGCACGTTCGAGATGCGCTTTTTCTTCACCGTGGCGATCGCCTCCGCAAATGGCGGCGACGCGCATTCGGCGGAAACCGTGAAGCACCGAATCAAGGCGCTGATCGACACGGAAAGCCAAGGCAAGGTGATGTCCGACGACGACATCGCCGCGGCTCTGAATAAGGAAGGGGTCGATCTGGCAAGGCGGACCGTCGCGAAATATCGCGAGGCGCTCGGCATTCCATCGTCGATTCAGCGGCGGCGGGAGATGAACGCACGGCGGCTGGCCTCTTGACGAAGGACCACAGCGCGGCGCAGACCAGAACAACGCTCGGGCGTTACGGAAAGGGGGATGGGCCATGATCCCCGCGTTGACAGTCTCGGCGTTCATCCCTAGAAGGCGCCACTTCGTGAATGCGGTCGGGTCTGTGCGATCCGGCGCCGCCGTCCCGTGAAAATTGCGGACCAAACGGCATCCAACACCCGTCCGGCGCGTTTCACTCGACCGGCACCAGAGGCCGCAATGGTCATCTCACAGGAGCTTTCAAGCATGAGCCTTCGTGTATCGGGAAAGCACATGGACGTCGGCGAGGCGTTCCGCACGCGGATCGAGGAACGGCTGAGCGAAGCCGTCGACAAATATTTCGACGGCAATTTCTCCGGCACCGTCGTGATCTCGAAAAACGCCGCCCGCTATTCATCCGATTGCACCTTGCATCTCGACACCGGCGTGGTTTTCCAGGCAGCCGGTGAGGCACACGACCCCGAGTCCAGCTTTGCCGACGCCGCCGAGCGGATCGAGAAGCGTCTCAGGCGCTACAAGCGCCGGCTCAAGGATCACCGCCCGCATGTCAACGGCCGCGACATGGCCTATTCCGTCATGGCGGCGATTCCGGATGAAGACGATGAAATTCCGGAGGACTTTTCGCCGGCCATCATCGCCGAAACAACGCTGAAGGTCGGCACCCACTCGGTCGCCGGCGCGGTGATGGAGCTCGACCGGCAGGATGGCCCGGTCGTGGTCTTCCGCAATGCCAAGTCCGGGGATCTCAACATCGTCTTCCGGCGGCCCGACGGCAATTACGGCTGGGTGGATCCATCGACCTACGCTGGCGACGCTTGAGCGCCGCGCAAGGTTCGAGGCTCAGGTTGACGCGCTCCCCAGCAAGAGGCACCTCAGCGATGGATTTCGAGACGCTCATCGAGCCAGCGGCAATCCTGCCTAGCCTGCGGGTAACCTCGAAGAAGCAGGTGCTTCAGGAACTCGCCGAGAAAGCAGCGATGCTGACGGGACTGCCGGAGCGCGAGGTATTCGAGACGATCCTGCAGCGCGAAAAGCTCGGCTCGACGGGCGTCGGCAACGGCATCGCCATCCCGCATGGCAAGCTGCCGGCGCTCGATCACATCGTCGGCGTCTTCGCAAGGCTGGCGCGCCCGGTTGATTTCGATGCGCTCGACGACCAGCCGGTCGATCTCGTGTTCCTGCTGCTGGCGCCGGAAGGCTCCGGGGCCGATCATCTCAAGGCGCTGTCCAAGGTCGCGCGGCTGTTGCGCAACCATGATACCGTCGCCAATATCCGCGACGCGCGCGACGCCAGTTCGCTCTACGCGCTGATGACCAGCGCCTCGGCACAGAACGCCGCCTGATTTTCTCCACCCCTCACGAAAAAGCGACCACGCCGGTCCGGCATGGTCGCCCTGATCTGTCGTCGTGGTCGGCCCCCGTCAGTGGATGCTGACCGTCTCCAACTCGTTTTCGTTGGCGCTCGCCAGGATGCTGCCGCGGTCGTCGGACACCGCCAGCGGCGTTCCGTCGGCCGAGAACAGGGCCCAGAGATTGAGCCCGGGGCGGATCGATTGCGCGGCGGGAAACCGCGCCCGCATTTCATCCGACGTCATCTGACGCAGATACGCGACGTGGCCCTCGCCGATGGCGGCGAGGTCGGTCTCGCTGACAGTCGAAATCTGGTGTTCGGTCATGGCACCGTCTCCTTTCAGGGTACGCGATACTCGGTCAGTCGGCGACCGCGATCTCGATCTTCTTGACGATCCGTTCTGGTTCCGGCTTTGCCAGATCGATGAACAAGAGGCCGTTCTTCAGCTGCGCGCCCATGATCCGCATGCCGTCGGCGAGCAGGAAGCACTTCTGGAACTGCCGCGCGGCGATGCCGCGATGCAGATACTCCCGCTCGGTATCGTCGGTCTGGCGACCGCGGATCAGAAGCTGGTTTTCCTCCGTCGTGACCTCCAACTCCTCCGGCCTGAAACCGGCGACCGCAAGGGTAATCCGGATCAGGTCGTGGCATATCGCACCGTCCTTGCCAGGGCGGACACGTTCGATATTATAGGGCGGGTAGCCGTCGCCAGCCTTGACGATCCGCTCCAGGGTCTTTTCGACACTGTCGAAGCCAAGCAGAAGCGGGCTGGAAAACGGCGTCATACGGCTCATCGGTCTGCCAAGTCCTTCAAGAAGCGACTTTCCCGGAAATGGCCCTTTAGCGGCACCACTTCCGGCTTCACTTCTCCATATGGCGTCGCCTGTCCGGCCATTCAATCCATCGCGTCATGCCGTGGATTTCACGATGCTGGCACCATTTCGTTGCCAAACAAAAAACGGCGACCCGTTCAGGGCCGCCCTTGCCTTGTCTCGTCGAACCTGCCCACCGGGTCAGGAGGCCGTGATCGCGCCCGGCTTGAAAGTCAGCGCTACACCGTTCAGGCAGTGCCGCTTGCCGGTCGGAGCGGGACCATCGTCGAAGATATGGCCGAAATGTCCGCCGCAGGTGGCGCAATGGACCTCGGTTCGCGGATAGATCAGCGCGTAGTCCGTCCTGGTACCAATCGCCAACGCCGACAGCGGTTCCCAAAAGCTCGGCCAACCGGTTCCGGAGTCGTATTTCGCCGCCGACGAGTAAGCCGGCGTATCGCAGCCGGCGCAGGCATAAAGGCCCGCCTGCTTGTTGTCGTTGAGAGGGCTGGTGAAGGGGCGCTCGGTCGATTCCTCACGCAAGACGGCAAACTGCTCCGGCGTCAGCCTGGCGCGCCACTCGTCCGGGGTCAGCGAGACCGGAAATGCCGCTTCGCGGCTTTTCGCGCGCGAGCCGAAAAACAGACCGCCGCCGATCGCCGTCACGGCCATGGCCGCGGTGCTCAGCAGAAAATTGCGTCTCATCATGATAATCTCCCTGGTTCGACGCGGCGGGATTCACCGTCACCTTCCCGGCAGCACGGGCGCGTAGCCGCGGTGCCGGAGCCGCTCATCGTCACAATAGTGGCGCCAAAGCCCCCGCGCCATTCACGAAGGGCGCGGGGGCGATCACATCGGCAGGAGCGACATCAGCCCGCCGTGGTCAGGACCGAGCCTTATTTCGGCATCAGCACGGGTCCATCGACGCGCCGCCGACCACCGGCATGTCCTGGGCGAAGCTCGCCGAGGTGACGCCGACGGTTCCGACGGCAATCAGCGAGGCAATGGCGGTGGTGCGGATCAGAGTCTTGATCATGGGGACAGTCTCCCTGTTTCGTTGGTGACACGTTCCGTCCCGACTTGGGAGGATGCGGGAGATACGAAGCCGGCCGCGCCCGGCTTCATTTTTGGCGATCACGTAATCGTCAGGAGGGAAGGAGGCTGGGCATCCGGGGAAAGGGCGCCCGAGGCGGGAGTGCAGAGCAGCAGCGTTCGATGGGACCATCAACGCTGTTGTCCCTTCGATCTGGCAGCCACATTTGCCGTCGGAATCAGAAGCTCGCGAGATCGACTGATCACATGAACTCACGCTGAGGTTGACGAGGATCGAGCTTAAAGATAACTATCTAGTTATGAAACTATCTGGTTATGCGCATGACGCTGTGAACCTTGACGCGATCTTTGCCGCGCTCGCCGACCCCACCCGGCGCTCGATCCTCGCCCGGCTGGCGGCTGGTGAAGCCTCGGTAAATGAGATCGCCGCGCCGTTCTCAATGAGCCAGCCTGCCGTTTCGAAGCATCTGAGGGTGCTGGAACGGGCGGGGTTGATCGAGCGGGATGTCGACAAACAGCGCAGGCCGGCCCGACTAAAGGCTCAGCCGATGGCGGCGGCGGTAAACTGGCTCGACGAGTTCAAACAGTTCTGGTCCTCAAGTTTCGGCGAACTCGATGGCCTGCTCGATGATCTGAAAAAGTCCGAGACGAAAGAGGCCCGAGAATGACTGATTTGCCGACGTATGTACTGGAGCGCGTATTTGATGCGCCGCGTGAACTGGTATGGAAGGCGTGGACCGATCCGGAGCTATTGCCCCGCTGGTACGGACCTAGGGTGGAAACCATTATCCATCGCCTTGAGCTGAAGCCCGGGGGCCTTTGGCTGGTCGAAATGAAATGGGGCGATAATTCCAACTATCAGCGTGTGGAATACACCGAAGTCATATCGCCAGAACGGCTGGTTTGGTTGCACTCTTCGTCGGACGCGGAGTGGAATGTCATTCCCTCTCCCATGATGGCGGACTGGCCGCAGGTGCTGCTGACGACGGTCACGTTCGAGGACGATGCCGGGCGGACCAGGGTGCGCCTGACCTGGGTACCGCATGAGGCGAGCGAGGCTGAAATAGCCTGCTTTGCAGCCGCGATGGGCGGTATGGACAAAGGCTGGGGCGCTGGCATGACGCTGCTCACAGAGCTGCTGGCGGAGTTGCAGGCATGATTTGATTGCCGGACTTTCGCGGCAGACGTAAAGCCGTCGATATGGCTGATGTCGTGGCACTGGCCGCCGGCCCCCCCCCCCCTCAATCATCCACGCTCCCGCGCATCCGCTTGGTCTGCGAACGGCCCTTCTTGGCTTTCAGCCGGCGTTCGATCGAGCCTTTGGTCGGCCTGGTCTTGCGGCGCGGCGGCGGCGGCGGCTTCAGCGCCTCGCGGACGAGCTCGGCCAGCCGCTCCCTGGCGTCCTCGCGGTTGCGGTCCTGGCTGCGAAAGCGCGAGGCCTCGATGAGGACGTCCCCATCCTTGGTCGCCCGCTGACCGGCCAACCGCAACAGCCGGCGATGCGCATCGGAATGCAGCGCGGTGGACTGACTCCCGAGGAACCGGAGCTGAACCGCCGTCGAGACCTTGTTGACGTTCTGGCCGCCCGGGCCGCCGGCGCGGATGAATTGCTCCTCGAGATCGGCGTCGGGAATCGTCACCCGATCGTTGATCTTGAGATCGTTCTCCCCCGCCATTTGCCTCGCCCTTCGCTTGCCGCCCGGCTTCCCTTGCGATTCCGGTTCGGCCTGATCGCACTATAGAGGGTCTTCGGCGATCGCAACGCGCCGACCCCACACCGCGCCCCTCCGCAAACGAAAAGGCCCGCGGCTGGAGCCGCGAGCCTTTGCTCGAACGAACGGTCTTTGCGTGGCGGGGCTATTCGGCCGCCATCGCCTGGGCCGGCGCGGCCTCAAGCACGTCGGCGTCGACGTGGCTCTCGAACTTGGCGAAGTTGTTGCGGAACATTTCGACCAGCTTTCTCGCCTGGGCGTCGTAGGCCGCCGTATCGGCCCAGGTCGAGCGCGGGTCGAGGATGGCACTGTCGACACCCTCCACCGCGACCGGCACCTGAAAGCCGAAATTCGGATCGGTGCGGAACTCGGCGTCCTTCAGCGAGCCGTCGAGCGCGGCGGCGAGAAGCTTGCGAGTCGCCTTGATCGGCATGCGGTGGCCAGTGCCGTAGGCGCCGCCGGTCCAGCCGGTGTTGACCAGCCAGCAATCGACATCGTGGCGCCGGATCAGATCGCGCAGGAGATTGCCGTATTCCGAGGGGTGACGCGGCATGAAGGGGGCGCCGAAGCAGGTCGAGAAGGTCGCCTCGGGCTCGGTCACGCCCTTTTCCGTGCCGGCGACCTTCGCGGTGTAGCCGGACAGGAAGTGGTACATGGCCTCGGCCGGCGTCAGCCGGGCGATCGGCGGCATCACGCCGAACGCGTCGGCGGTCAGCATGATGATGTTCTTCGGATGGCCGTCGCGGCCGGTTTCGCTCGCATTGGGGATGAAGTGCAGCGGGTAGGCGGCGCGGGCGTTCTCGGTGAGCGAGCCGTCGTCGAAGTCGGGCACCCGGTCGGCATCGAGCACGACATTCTCCAGCACCGTGCCGAAGCGGCGTGTGGTGGCGAAGATCTCGGGTTCGGCCTCGGCCGACAGGCGGATCGTCTTGGCGTAGCAGCCACCCTCGAAATTGAAAATGCCATCCTCGCCCCAGCCGTGCTCGTCGTCGCCGAGGAGGGTGCGGTGCGGATCGGCCGACAGGGTCGTCTTGCCAGTGCCGGACAAGCCGAAGAAGACCGCCGCATCGCCGTCCGGGCCGACATTGGCCGAGCAATGCATCGGCATGACGCCGCGCTCTGGCAGGAGAAAATTGAGCGTCGAGAACACCGACTTCTTCATCTCGCCGGCATAGGAACTGCCACCGACAAGAACGATCTTGCGCGTCATGTCGACGGCGATCACCGTCTCGGAACGGCAGCCGTGACGCTCCGGATCGGCCTTGAACGACGGCAGGTCGATGATCGTCATCTCCGGCACGAAATCCTTCAGCTGATCCGCAGTCGGACGGATCAACAGCGTGCGGATGAACAAGGAGTGCCAGGCATATTCGGTGACGACGCGCACCTGGATCGCATTGGCCGGGTCGGCGCCGCCGATCAGATCCTGCACGAACAGATCACGGCCTTTCGCCGCGGCCTTGAAGTCGTCATAGAGCCGCTCGAAAACCTCGGGTTCCATCGCCGCGTTGTTGTCCCACCAGACCACAGGCCCGGTGGTGTCGTCGCGGACGAGGAATTTGTCCTTCGGCGATCGCCCCGTGTGCTTGCCGGTGACGGCCGCAAAAGCGCCGTGCGCCGTCAACTGTCCCTCGCCCCGCCTGACGGCGGTCTCCACCAGTTCCGCTTCCTTGAGGTTCCAGCGTACCGAGGACAGATCCGACAACCCCGTCGTCTCGATCCCGCTATTGGCGTTGCGCGTGCCGATCTCGTCCACCCGTCATCTCCCATGCCGTGCGGCCGCTCCTCAGCAAGCGGTCTCGCAATAGACCCGCTTGATACTGCCCGAGGGCCGGCCGATCAACCCGATTCATCCGGGAATGCTTAATTGAAACAGGATGTTAATCGATTTAGGTTGACGATGCGCCATTCTAATCGGTTCGATCCGCACAACAAATCGTTTGATATGTCGGCGATTTTTTTCGCACAGTGACGCGCAACCCGGAGCTCGACCTGTCGACTTTAACTCCCGCGGCTTTGTAATTTTGTCATTCCGCCACATTTACCGCAGATGGGCGATACCATCGCGCCATCAGCGGGGAGGTCCGGATCGACCGGCCTTCTCCCAGAAGGGACAGCCCTGCCGCCGGACACAAGACCGTCGGCAACCGGCGAGACAGCTGGGCGCTTCAAACGACAGCGATGTCGTGGGGAGGGTGGAAAATGGAGAGTACCGCAATGCCTACGATCGCCCTGGTCGACGACGACAGGAACATTCTCGCGTCGGTTTCCATCGCGCTTGAGAATGAGGGTTACCGGGTCGAGACCTACACCGACGGGGCATCCGCCCTCGAAGGCCTGCAGTCGCGCCCACCCAATCTGGCGATTTTCGATATCAAGATGCCGCGGATGGACGGCATGGAACTGCTCAGGCGCCTGCGGCAGAAGTCCGATCTGCCGGTGATCTTCCTGACCTCGAAGGACGAGGAGATCGATGAACTCTTCGGCTTGAAGATGGGCGCCGACGACTACATTCGCAAACCGTTCTCGCAGCGGCTTCTGGTCGAGCGGGTGCGGGCGCTGCTGCGACGGGGAGCGGCGCGTGAGGGCGTCGCCAAGACCGGCGCGCCGACGCCCGAATCCTCGCTTGAGCGCGGCCAGCTGGTCATGGACCAGGAACGGCACACCTGCACCTGGATGGGCCAGCCGGTCACGCTGACGGTGACCGAGTTCCTGATCCTCCACTCGCTCGCCCAGCGGCCGGGCGTGGTGAAGAGCCGCGATGCCCTGATGGACGCGGCCTATGACGAACAGGTCTATGTGGACGATCGCACGATCGACAGTCACATCAAGCGGCTTCGCAAGAAGTTCAAGGTGATCGACGACGATTTCGACATGATCGAGACTCTCTACGGCGTCGGCTATCGTTTCCGCGAAGCTTGAGGCGCGCATGGTCTCGATAACCGAGCCTCACGAGGACGAAGGCGGCGGCGATGTCGGGCCGAAGGGGCGGCGGCGCGAGGCGATCCTGCGCACACGGCTGCGGCGGCTGCCATTCATCCGGCGCGTCCTCTATCAAGCGCGGCGCTTGCTCGGCCATACGATCTTTTCCTCGCTGACGCGACGCATCGTCTTCCTCAACCTTGTGGCGCTGATCGTCCTCGTCTCGGGCATCCTCTACCTCAACCAGTTCCGGGCCGGCCTCATCGACGCGCGTGTCGAAAGCCTGCTGACACAGGGCGAAATCATCGCCAGCGCCATCGCGTCCTCGGCGACGGTCGAGACCAATTCGATCACCCTCGATCCGGAGCGCCTCCTGGAACTGCAGGCCGGCGACACGCTGGCCCCAAGCGCCGACATCACCGACAGCCTGGAGTTTCCGATCAATCCGGAGCGCGTCGCGCCATTGCTGCGTCGGCTGATCTCGCCGACCCGCACGCGGGCGCGGCTCTACGATCGCGACGCCAATCTGATCCTCGATTCCCGGCATCTGTACTCGCGCGGCCAGATCCTGCGCTATAATCTGCCGCCCGTGGCCCAGGAGGAGCCGGCCTTCGTCGAGGCCGCGGTCAACTGGTTCCGTCACCTGTTCCAGCGCAGTGACCTGCCGATCTATCGCGAGACGCCGGGGGGATCGGGCGCCGCCTATCCGGAGGTGATGAACGCGCTGACCGGCGGTCCCGCCACGGTCGTACGGGCCACCGAGAGCGCCGAACTCATCGTGTCGGTGGCGGTTCCGATCCAGCGCTTCCGCGCCGTGCTCGGGGTGCTGCTCCTGTCGACCCAGGGCGGCGACATCGACAAGATCGTCCAGGCGGAGCGCATGGCGATCGTCCGGGTCTTCGCGGTCGCCGCGATCGTAACGATCGTCCTGTCCATTCTCCTCGCCTCGACCATCGCGACGCCGCTGCGGCGCCTGTCGGCCGCCGCGATCCGTGTTCGACGCGGTGTCGACGAGCGGGCGGCGATTCCCGACTTCGGCGATCGCGCCGACGAGGTCGGCAATCTCGCGACCGCCCTTCGCGACATGACCAAGGCGCTCTATGCGCGCATGGATGCGATCGAATCCTTCGCCGCCGACGTGTCCCACGAACTGAAAAATCCGCTGACCTCGCTCCGCAGCGCCGTCGAAACCCTGCCGCTGGCCCGTAACGAGACCTCCCGCGAGCGCCTGCTCGAAATCATCCAGCACGACGTCCGGCGGCTCGATCGACTGATCACCGACATCGCCGACGCCTCGCGCCTCGACGCCGAACTGGCTAGACAGATCGCCCAGAAAGTCGATCTCGCCGCGCTTCTGCGCTCGGTGGTCGAGGGCGCACGCGGCAATTCTCGGGCGCGCCGCGCCGTGACGATCACGTTCGAGAAGCAGAAGCTGCCGGCTTCGATGAAAAACGGCTATGTCGTCACTGGGCATGATCTGCGGCTCAGTCAGGTGTTCACCAACCTGATCGAGAATGCCCGTTCCTTCGTCCCCGAGACCAATGGCCGGATCGACATCCTGGTGCGCCGGCGCGGCCAGCGCGTGGTCGTTACGGTGGAGGACAATGGCCCCGGCATCCAGGCCGAGATCATCGACCGCATCTTCGAGCGCTTCTACACCGACCGTCCGGCCGAGGAAGCATTCGGGCAGAACTCCGGCCTTGGCCTGTCGATCAGCCGGCAAATCGTCGAGGCCCATGGCGGTACGCTGCGGGCGGAGAACATCGAGGACGAGGACGCACCGAACGGTGTTGCTGGCGCTCGCTTCATCGTCTCATTGCCGGCCGAATGAGCCAGGCCGTCAATCTTCACGGCTGCGCGATCACGATCGGCGGTCTGGGTATCCTGGTTCGCGGCCCGGCGCGCAGCGGCAAATCGGCTCTTTGCCTGTCCGCCTTGCGACGCGGCGCCTCGCTCGGCCTTCACACCCGCCTCGTGGCCGACGACCGGGTCGTTGTGGCGCGTAGCGACGCCGGCATCGTTCTGAGCGCTCCGGCCACTCTACGCGGGTTGATCGAGGTCTCGGGAATCGGCATTTTGCACGAGGAGACCGTGGCTTCCGCCGTACTCGGCCTGGTCATCGATCTGTGCGATCCGGCGGTAATCGAGCGCCTGCCGGAGAACGGCACGACCGCGATTTTCGACGTGAACGTGCGCCATGCCCGCCTGCCCGCGCGCGATGCCGCCTTCGGCGCTGACATCCTCGTCTCCCTCGTCATGGCGCCGCTGGTCGATGATCGGTGACGTTCACCGACTGATTCCTGCGGGTATGCGTTATCATTTGACTTGCGCATCGGCGGCAGGATGACAAGATGCGCCCGCTAATGACCGGAGGCTGATGCGCCTGCCGTCGCCAGGTCATGGCGACCGGTGAAACCGGTCGCCGATTTTAGGGAGTTATCAGATGTCGGGCCAGGCAATCCAAGCGTTGCGCGCATGATCGGGTTGGTGCTCGTGACTCACGGCCGGCTCGCCGACGAATTTCGGCACGCGGTGGAGCATGTGGTCGGTCCGCAGGACGCTTTCGAGACGATCTCGATCGGCCCCGAGGACGACATGGAGCAACGCCGCATCGATATTGTCGAGGCCGTCGCCCGCGCCGAACGCGGTGACGGGGTGATCATACTCACCGACATGTTCGGCGGAACGCCTTCCAATCTCGCCATCTCGGTGATGGATGGGACCCATGTCGACGTGCTGGCGGGCGTGAACCTGCCGATGCTGATCAAACTGGCCAGCGTGCGGGAGGACAAACCGCTTGCCGAGGCACTCGTCGCCGCACAGGAAGCCGGTCGCAAATACATCAATGTCGCAAGCCGCGTGCTCAGCGGAAAATGATGATGCGACGCCTCAACGATTCCGACCCGCGCGAGACACCGAAGGCGGTCGCCGGGGCGGAAACCCCGCCTGTCGAGGTGGCGCCAGCCCGTGGCAAGGGCACCGGCGGAGCGCCACCGCCGCGCATCCTGACGATCGTCAACCGTCGCGGCCTGCACGCCCGCGCCTCCGCCCGCTTCGTCCAGACCGCCGAGGCCTTCGACGCCGAGTTGACGATCTCGCGCGACGGCCTGATCGTGGGCGGTCAGTCGATCATGGGTCTGATGATGCTGGCGGCCAGCCAGGGAACGGAGATCGAAGTGGCGGCGCGAGGAGCGGACGCCGAAGCCGCGCTCGATGCGATCGAAGCGCTCGTCGCCGATCGCTTCGGGGAGTCCGCCTGAGCGGCGTCACGCATTGCCTAGTTGGCCAGAGCGGAAGGCTCTGCCGTATTGGCGCCAGCGTCCGTATCGGGCGTTGCCTCGGCCGCCCCATCCGGGGACGCGGCCGGCGAACCCGGCGACGCGGCAGCCGGCGCTTTCCCGTCGGGCTGTTTCGTGTCGGCATCGGAGGCATCGGCCGACGGTTTGGAGACGATCAGCCGCCACAGATCGTCGGTCGCCTTGCGCGCCCGCTCCATCGGCAACACGATCCGGCCCTCGCTCACCGCCGCCGTCAGATTATCGCGCAGGCCGGCGGCGAGTCGGTCGCCCCCGGCGGCGGCGATCGACGCCCAGCCATAGGCGCGCATCAGGTTGCGCGGCATCGTCGCGCCTTCGTAGTAGGCAAAGGCCAGGCGACGGATCGTCGGCCAATCATGCGCCTCGAACGCGCCGATCTCGATCTGGCGCTGCGATTCCCCGATCTTGGTCCGCCGCCAGCGCTGCAAGGCCTCGTCCTCGGCCACCGCCAGTTCGTCAGGGCTCAGCCGGCGGCGGAGCGCATCGATGCCGACGTTCTCGCCGGTCAGCCGGTCCGCCCTGGCCAGGAGCACCGCGACATAAGCGCCGCGCAATTGCTCTTGCGCGATCACAACGCCTGGATCGAGCGCCAGGGCACGGGCGAGAAGGCCGATCGCCGCCCGGTTGTCTGAACCGGCCGCCGGCAGGAGGAGCGTCACTCCACGGGCGATATCCTGCGGAACACCCCGGCCCTCGATGAGCGCCTCGGCCGCCGGCAGGACCGCTTCGATCGGTCCGTCGGGGGCGAGCGTGATCGTCGCGGGATCGACGAGCGCCGTGGTTTGCGACGCTCCCGCCACCACCGCCGGGTTCAGCGCCAGAATATCCTCAGCGCCAATTACCCCTTGCGTTAGGCGGGTGAGCTCGAGGGGCGATGCCGGATAAAACGACACTTCGAGCCGGTCCGGCTGAATCAGAAACGACTGGATTGTCGCCGACCAGCCGCGCGCCATCTCCCGAAGGCGCGGGCTCGCGCCCCCCGGAAGCTCGGAAAATAGCGCTGTCACGCCAATTCCGGCCATCATCGAGGCCGTGCCGCGGGCCTGCTCGGCGGTCATGCCCTGCTGCCCGCCGAAGACCTCGTACAGCACCGACGCGAGACCCGCGTCGGCGAAGGCGATCCGGGCCGATCGCAGCCGGCCCGCGAGTTTTGGGCTGCCGCCCGCCGCGGCGTCGTCGAAACCCTCGAGCGGTGCGAGAATATGGAACCCTTCGAGTTCGGCGGTGATCTCCAACGTGCCGGCGCCCTCGATCCGCAGCGACGCGCTCAGATCGTAATCGGCCGCCGCCGCATCCATCCGGCCGCTCAGCGCCACATCCCCCGTCAATATCTCCCGATCCAGCTTGCGCAGGACCGCGCGTGTCGTGGGATCGAGCGGCAGGGCCCGCGTGTCGACGGCAACGTTCTCATACACGGCCTCGTCCGCGGAGACGCGGATCTGCCCGATGCTGGCCTGGAGGGCGTCACGGCGAATCTCAAGGTCGGTCACGACCAGCGACCGCATCACAGGATCGTAACGGCGTGTGCCATAGGTGATCTCGGCGACACTGCGGCCCGCATAGACGACAAGGTCGAACAGATAGGGGGAGTAGGGAAGCGCGAAGGCGAGAAGCCCGTCCGGCCATTTGGCGTCCGCCCTTGCCGCCGGTCGCTGCGCCGGAACAATCTGGGCAGCGACGGTCTGGGCCACGGCCGTCTGGACGCTCGTCACACCCGTGGCGGCCATGGCCACAGCCAGCGCCGCAATCTTCACGCCCATGCGGCCGTCCTCCCCGACGATATCCCAGGGGCCAAGCTACCGCGAAACGCCGCGACGTCAAAACGCCGCGACGCCATCAAGACATAAGCAAATGTTTATGTCCTCTTGCCGCAACCGTCCTCCCCTGCTATGGCGTCGCCGAGAACGCTGGGAGTTCGCTTCCGGCACGATATCCTTTTCCAGCACGAATGGACGCCACATGGCCGACGCCAACGACTACGTCGTCAGGGATCTCTCGCTCGCGGACTGGGGCCGCAAGGAGATCGACATTGCCGAAACGGAAATGCCGGGCCTGATGGCCTGCCGCGAGGAATTCGGCGCCGACAAGCCGCTCACGGGCGCGCGGATCACTGGATCGCTGCACATGACGATCCAGACTGCGGTGCTCATCGAAACGCTTCAGGCGCTCGGCGCCGAAGTGCGCTGGGCGTCCTGCAACATCTTCTCCACCCAGGACCAGGCCGCGGCGGCGATCGCCGCAACCGGCACGCCGGTCTATGCGGTCAAGGGCGAAAGCCTCACGGACTACTGGACCTATACCGACAAGATATTCCAGTGGCCGGACGGTAAGCCCTCCAACATGATCCTCGACGATGGCGGCGACGCCACGATGTACATCCTCACCGGCGCGCGCGCCGAGGCCGGCGAAGACGTCCTGTCCAATCCCGGCAACGAGGAGGAGGAGATCCTCTTCGCGCAGATCAAGAAGCGCATGGCCGAGACGCCCGGCTTCTTCGTCTGCCAGCGCGATGCCATTAAGGGCGTCACCGAGGAGACCACCACCGGCGTCAACCGGCTCTACCAGTTGCAGAAGAAGGGGCTGCTGCCGTTCCCGGCGATCAATGTCAACGACAGCGTCACCAAATCGAAATTCGACAACAAATATGGCTGCAAGGAATCGCTGGTCGACGGCATCCGCCGCGCGACCGACGTGATGATGGCCGGCAAGGTTGCCCTGGTCTGCGGCTATGGCGACGTCGGCAAGGGCTCCGCGGCCTCGCTCGTCGGCGCCGGCGCCCGGGTCAAGGTGACGGAGGTCGATCCGATCTGCGCCCTGCAGGCGGCGATGGACGGCTTCGAGGTCGTGACGCTCGAGGATGCGGCGCCGACCGCCGACATCATCATCACCACGACCGGCAACAAGGATGTCGTGCGCATCGACGACATGCGCGCCATGAAGGACATGGCGATCGTCGGCAATATCGGCCATTTTGACAATGAGATCCAGATCGACGCGCTGCGCAATCTGAAATGGACGAACATCAAGCCGCAGGTCGACATGATCACCTTTCCGGACGGCAAGCGGATACTGCTTCTGTCCGAGGGGCGGCTGCTCAATCTCGGCAATGCCACCGGGCATCCGAGCTTCGTCATGTCGGCGTCCTTCACCAATCAGACGCTGGCGCAGATCGAACTCTTTACCAAGGGCGAACAGTACAAGAACGAAGTCTATGTGCTGCCGAAGCATTTGGACGAGAAAGTTGCACGGCTGCATCTCGACAAGCTCGGCGCAAGGTTGAGCGTCCTCTCCGAGGAGCAGGCCGCCTATATCGGCGTAACGCCGCAGGGACCCTACAAACCCGAGCATTACCGTTACTGACAGCCGCCGGGCCGTCAAGACGCTCAGAACAGCCGCCGGGACGCAAGCCGCCCCGGCGGCTTTTTCTTTTGGCCGACCGCTTTGTTGTGGATTGCGTAAGATTTTACACGAACTACCATGGCCGAATCGCGACGGTTCGGGGGCGGTTGGCCGGTGCGATCGCGTTTCCTTAAGTCATGTCTCGAAAAGCGGCGGCAACATACGGGGGCAGACAAGATGATCGAGGGTTTCGGATCCGGGCGCGTGGGCGCTTTCCGGACAAGAAGCGATTCCGATCCCATCGGGCTGGTAGCAAATGATAGAGGACCGAGCGACGGCGCCATCGCCGCGGCGGCCGGCCTGGCTGTGGGAATCATCCTGACGCCGGTGGCCGCCCGCGCCCAATTGTACACGATCGCCGGCGGCGTCGACGCCATGCTCGGCCCGGTCGACGTGCTGTATCTCGCACTTCTCGCCATGCTGCTGGGCGCCGCCATGCTGAGCGCGGTCTTTCTGATCCGCCAGCGCGTGACGATCGCCGCCGAGAACGACGGCTTGCGCGCGAGCCTAGCCGAAAGCCGCGCCGAAGCCGACGCGCGAGCAGCGCTTCTGGCGGCCGGCGCAGAACGGCTCGTCGTCTACGCCGGAGCGGGCGAACCCGAAGTCTTCGGCATCCTGCCTGGAACATGCGGAGCGCCGGCGGAGGAAAAGCGCTTTCTCGCCTTCGCCGACTGGATGCCGCGGCAGGACGCGGGGCTCCTCGCCGCAGCGATCGGCCGACTGCGCAGCGACGCCGAACCCTTCCGGCTCGAAATCGACCTGCAGCGCAGCCGCATGATCGAGGCGACGGGCAGCACGCTGGGGGGCCTTGCGGTCGTCCGGTTCGTTCTCCTGGAAGGCGTGCGCGAACGTCTTCACGAGCTGGATGTCGCCCAACGCCGCTCGCTCGCGACGATCGAGACGATGCAGAACCTCTTCGACGCCGCACCGCTGCCGATCTGGCTGCGCGATCAGGATGGCCGTCTGACCTGGATCAACGAGGCCTATGCGCGTGCAGTCGATGCGAGGACGGTTGCCGACGGCCTCGACCGGCAGATCGAATTTCTCAGCGAGCAGGATCGCCGGGCGATCGCCGCGCGCCTCGGCGAGGATCGAATCTTCTCCGACAAGCTGTCGACGGTGGTCGAGGCCGACCGCCGGAATTTTGCCGTCGTCGAGGCGTCGGGTCCGCTCGGCTCGGCCGGAATCGCGATCGACGTGTCGGAAACCGAACAGGTCCGCATGGAGCTGCGCCAGACCATCGACAGCCAGTCAGAGACGCTGGATCAATTGACGACGGCGGTCGCGCGGTTCGACGAGAAAACCCGCCTGACCTACTACAACGCCGCGCTGCAACGGCTGTTCGACCTCACCAACGCCTATCTGGAGTCCGAACCCGACCATCTTTCGCTGCTCGACAATCTCAGAACACGGGGCATTCTGCCGACGGAAAAGTTGTTCCGCAGCGAAATCCAGGATCAGGATCTCGCCGCCTATCGGGCGACCGAGCCGACGGAGACTCTCTGGCATCTGGCGGACGGGCGGACGCTGCGGGTCATCGCGACGCCGCAACCACGCGGTGGCGCCACCTGGGTATTCGAGGACATCACCGAAAAGCTGGAACTGGAAAGCCAGGTGAAGTCGACCGTCCAGCTGCAGCGCGAGACCATCGACTATCTGAGCGAGGCGGTCGCCGTGTTCGGCAGCGACGGGCGACTGCGGCTGTCGAATCCGGCCTTCGCCGAGATGTTCGGCTTCGATCCGGACACTCTCCTGTCGCGGCCCCGTATCCACACCCTGCCGGATCTCGCGACCGTGACGATCCCGGCGGACGGCGCCAGCGCGCCAGGCGCGGGGTGGCCGCTGTTCAGCCAGGCGGTCACCGCCTTTGACGAGGCGGGGCGCGAAACGGAGACCGGTGAGCTGACGCTGTCGTCGGGCCGCACCATCGCCTACGGCATCGTGCCGCTGCCGAACGGCCAGACCATGCTGACCTTCTCCGACATTTCCGACGCCCGCGAAGCCGAGCGAATGCTGCGCGAGAAGAACGAGGCGCTGGAACAGGCGAACCAGATCAAGAACGATTTCGTCCAGCATGTGAACTACGAGCTGCGCTCGCCGCTGACCAACATCATCGGCTTCTCGGCGCTCTTGCGCTCGACCGACACCGGCCCGCTCAACGAACGCCAGAGCGAGTATCTCGGCTACATCTCGACCTCGACCTCATCGCTCCTGACGATTGTCAACGACATTCTGGATCTGGCCACGGTCGACGCCGGAATCATGGAACTCGAACTGTCCGAAGTCGACATTGCCGCCACCGTCGAACACGCGGTGGACGGTGTGTGCGAGCGCCTCGCGGACGCCGAGGTCACGCTCGACGTCGATCTGAGCCAGGCCGGCGGGACATTCCTCGCCGACGGCCATCGACTGACCCAGATCCTGTTCAATCTTCTGTCCAACGCGGCAAATTTCGCGCCGTCGGGCTCGGCGGTCGCCCTGACGGTACGGCGCGAGGCCGGCACGATCTCCTTTGCGGTGACCGACCACGGCCCCGGCATCGCCCCGGACCGGATCGACCGGATGTTCGAGCGCTTCGAGGCAAGCCCTGCCGGGGGGCGGCAATCGGGCGCTGGCCTCGGGCTGTCGATCGTCAAGAGCTTCGTCGAACTACACCACGGAACGACGCACATCGACTCAGGGCCCGATCGCGGCACCACCGTCACCTGCACCTTCCCGCTCGAACCGACGCCACCCGGTGAGATCGATGCGGAGCAGACGCGATTCGAGGACGCGGCCGAGTGACCGCCCTAAATGCCCCGCGGATGATCGACGAAACGCTCCCCGCTCCCCCGCCGCTCGCCGCGATCGCCCACCTGGCGCTCGCCGACGACGCGGCAACGCGGCGGCTCGGCACCGATCTCGCACTGGCGCTGCGGCCAGGCGACATCCTCGCCCTCTGCGGCGATCTGGGCGTCGGTAAGTCCACCCTGGCGCGGGCGGCGATCCGCACGCTGGCTGACGATCCGGGCCTCGACGTACCCTCACCGACCTATACGCTGGTGCAGGCCTACGCGACGACGCCGCCGGTTGCCCATTTCGATCTCTACCGCCTCGCCGGCGACAACGAGCTCGACGAGCTCGGCTTCGAGGACAGCGCCCGCGACGGCATTACCCTCGTCGAATGGCCGCAGAACGCGCCGAGCACCCTTGCGGCGGCCACCATCGTCATCGAACTCGCCATGGCGCCGGGCGGCGGACGCATCGCCGCGATCAGCGCGTCCGAGACCGCCGGCGCCCGCATCCTGCGCAGCCTCGCGATCCGCGACCTCCTCGCCGCCGCGGGCCTTGCCGAGGCGCCCCGCCGCCGCTTCACCGGCGATGCCTCGACGCGCCGCTACGAGATCGTCGAGGCCAAGGCCGAAACGCTGGTCGTGATGGACGCGCCGCGAGAGCCGGACGGGCCGCCGGTCCAGGGCGGACTGCCCTATAGCCGCATCGCCCATCTGGCCGAGGACGTCGCCCCCTTCGTCGCCGTCGCGCAAAGCCTCGCGGCGGCCGGTTTCGCCGCCCCAGCGATCCGCAAGGCCGATCTCGACGCCGGCTTGCTGCTGATCGACCATCTGGGATCGGACACGCTGCTCGACACGTCCGGCCGGCCAGTGCCCGAGCGCTACCAGGCCGCGATCGCGTGCCTCGCCGAGCTGCACGCGATGCCATGGCCAGCCAAGATGCCGGTCGCGGACGGGATCGTCCACACGGTGCCCGCCTATGATCGCCGCGCGCTCCGGATAGAGGTCGATCTGATCGTCGACTGGTATCTGCCGCGCGCCAAAGGCCGTCCCGCCACGGACACCGAGCGGGCGGCCTTCGCCGATATCTGGAACGCGCTGTTCGACGAACTCGCCGCCGCCGAGACCAGCCTCGTCTTGCGCGACTTCCACTCGCCCAACATCATCTGGCGCCCCGAGCAGTCCGGTCGCCAGCGCATCGGGCTGATCGACTTCCAGGACGCCGTCATCGGTCCCTCCGCCTACGACGTCGCCTCGCTCGCCCAGGACGCGCGCGTCGATATCCCGGCGGAACTCGAAGCCCGGCTGGTCGCCCACTACGTCGCGCTGCGCCAGGCAGAAGGCGGCTTCGACGCGGACCGCTTTCAGCGCGCCTACGCCATCATGGCGGCGCAGCGGGCGTCGAAAATCCTCGGCATTTTCGTCCGCCTGCTGGAACGGGACGCCAAGCCGCAATATCTGCGTCACATACCGCGCATAAAGGCCTATCTGCGGCGCACGCTCGGCCACCCCGCATTGGCCGCGCTCCGCACCCTTTACCAGGACTGGGGTGTCCTCGACCAGGACCCCGCGCCCCGGCCCATCAGACCCTCGGATACACGATCATGATCGAAAAACCCGCCGCCGCCTTCAAGCCGACCACAGCGATGGTGCTGGCCGCCGGCCTCGGCAAACGGATGCGCCCGATCACCTCGACCATCCCCAAGCCGCTGGTGGAAATTCGTGGGCGCGCGCTGATCGATTACGGCCTCGACGCCCTGGCCCGCAACGGCGTGAAAAAGGTCGTCGTCAACGTCCATTACCTGCCCGACCTGATGCGCGCCCACTTACGCAAGCGCAAGGACATGGAGATCGTCATCTCCGACGAGCGCGAGCAACTGCTGGATTCGGGCGGCGGCATCGTCAAGGCGTTGCCCGAGCTCGGCACCGAGCCGTTCTACGTGATCAATTCAGACACCTTCTGGATCGACGGCTACCGCGACAATCTCGATTTGCTGGCGAGCCTGTGGGACCCGGCCCGCATGGACGTCTCGCTCTTGATCGCCGACATGCGCCAGGCGACCGGCTATGACGGGCCGGGCGATTTCGTCATGGACGCCGAGGGGCGGCTCACCCGCGTCGAGGAGCGCGACATGTCGCCCTTCATCTATGCGGGCGCGGCGATCCTCAAGCCGCAGGTGTTCGCCGGCATGCGGGAAGAGAAATTCTCGCTCAACCGCATTTTCGACGACGCCGTCGAGGCCGACCGCCTGTTCGGCGTGCGCCTCGGCGGCCTGTGGATCACCGTCGGCACCCCGGCGGCGATCCCGCTCGCCGAAGCCGCGTTCGTCGCGAGTGCGGCGGCGTAGGGGCGGGGCGCACGTATCCGCCGTTCGAAGGAATTAAGGCAAATCCGAAACCAGACATTTGAAAATCGCTCGGGAATTTTCATGCCTATTCGCGTGTTGCAAGCAAGATGAATTGACACCGGCAGGTTGGTCACGCCGTTCGCCACCGCGCGGCAATCGCAGTTTGATCAACGGCATTCTCTGGCGCTTTCGCAAGCGCAGCCGCCAGGCCAACGTATCCGAGCGCGACGGCTTCGCTACCCTTCGATCTTCCCGTTTGACTCAGGAGAGACCGGCGCCGACGATTTATCGCCTCCTTCGCTCTGGCGCGCCTCCCAGGTCGCGACCAGGAAGGTCGCCATCGCACCGGCGAGATTGACCGCTAGTTCCGCGTGCCGTGCTTGTGGTCGCGCACGCTTAGGGCCGGGGCTGTGAGCATCACTCAGCTTGTTGCGCAGAGCGCCGAGCGACTCGACAACGGACTGGCAACTTCCCAGTATCTGTTTGAACACTTTTTCGGTGTGGCCGTCAGGTGCGAGCTTTAAGACCTTCGCGAGTTTGCGGTAGAGCACCGGCAGATCGTCCACCTCCTGCCAGGTTTCACCGGCCTGATCGAGGATCCACTTGCACACGTCTTCTAAGAGCGTGCGGGCTAAAGTGATCGCTCCCGACGGCTCTGATGCACGCCGTTCCATCGCCATAGTCCAGCGCGCGTGCACCTGCGTCGGTTCGAAGGCGGCAAGCACCGCAGAGATGCTGTCGTCCGCTGGCGATCCTGTCGGTGCCAGACGCACGGCAAAAAATGGGCTACCCGAAATCCGCCCCGCCGAGGCGAGCGTATAGCCATCGTGGCGTAAGAGAGCATCGATCTTTTCGGCGAGTTCGACCTGTTCAATTTCGGGTCGCGCCTCAGGCGCGGTAACGGCGGCGAGGAACTGGAACAGCTGGGCGCGGGAGCAGCTCAACAGTCCGAGCGCTTCCAGCACGTCGCGCGTCGTGATGTCGTCATTCCGGATAGTGTGCCGATAAAAATAGTCTTCAAGCGACGCCTCATCGCTAGGATGAGGCGCGCGCAGCGATGCGATTGGCCAGAGCCCGCGAATCAGTTCGATATCCTCGATGTCGCGAGCGAGAGGAAATGAATCGAAGAGTGCGATGAGGCGCCGGCGCGTCAAGTTGGTTACAGCCGGCCCTCCCAGCTCATCGATTTTAGCCAGCTGTTCGGCAAGTACGAAATGGTTCTCCTCCGCAATTAGCTGCCGCGAAGCTGCGACCACTTGCTCAGGGGAAACCTCAGCAATCCGCTTGTGAGCGTATTTGTACTTGCTAGCGAACGCCTCTTGTTCCTCTCCGCCGCCGAGGCTCAAACGGCGGCACAAACCCGGAACGTTATAGGCTTTGACTTCGGCAATTGCCGAAGCCAACAGATGGCGAAGCTCCTTGATCATGGCGGGCGGAAATGAAGCGGGCATCAAACTGGTCTCGGCTGGCGTGACACTGTCATACTATAGAACTATCAGGTCCGATATCCGATGTGAGGCTCTGCGATGTGTCGATACCCACCTGAAGAACGTCCGCTTCGGTGCTGATCCGACGTTCGTCAGCATGATCGCCAGCACCAGCTTCCGGCAAATACCCTTCGGCCGAAGTCCCTCACCCACCCCCTCACGAATCGCCGCCATCCCCGCTAGTGTCCCGCCATGGACGCCACCATCCTCTCGATCCCGCCGGGCCGGCCCTTCCTGACCACGCTGGCCGAGGCGCTGCTTGCCGGCCGGCTGGTGCCCTCGTTTCGCTATGACGGCAAGCCGCTGGCGTTGGCGGACGTGACCATCTACGTACCCACCCGCCGCGCGGCGCGGGCGCTGGCGTCCGAGTTCGCGGCGGCGATCGGGGCGCGGTCATCAGTCGAGGACGGGGCCGGGGCCGGCGGCAGCGCCATCCTGCCGGTCATCCGGCCGATCGGCGAGGGTGACGATGCGGGCCTGTTCACCGATGCCGCGCCGACGCTGGCACCGGCGATGGGGGCGCTGGAACGCCGGCTGCATCTTGCCCGCCTCGCCCGGCATTGGCGCGCCATGACCGACCGTGGCGCCTTTCAGGCGCTGATCGGCGAAGACGCGGTGCTGCCGGCCTCGGCCGCCGACGCGCTGTGGCTAGCGGGCGATCTCGGCGCGCTCATCGACGAGGTCGAGACCGAGGGCACCTCGCTCGCCCAATTGGCGACGCTCGCGCCCGACGCCCTCGCCGACTGGTGGCGGCTGACGCTGACCTTCCTGTCGATCGTCACCGAGGCCTGGCCGAAGGCGCTGGCCGCCACCGGCCAGGTCAGCGAGGCGGCGGCGAAGAACGCCTGGCTCCGCACCGAAGCCGAGCGGCTGCGCAGCGGCGGGGCGCGCGGCCCGGTGATTCTGGCCGGCTCCACCGCGACGGCCCCGGCGACCCTCGAACTGATGCACGCCATTGCGCATCTGCCGGATGGCGCGCTGGTGCTGCCCGGCCTCGACCGGCATCTGGAACTAGAGACCTTCGCGGCGATCTCCCGCGCCACATCCATTGCCGCGCCCGGCCATCCGCAATACGGTTTGAAGACGATCCTCACGCGCTTTTCCCGAACGCCGGATAGTGTCGATCATCTCGGGGACGGGATCGATCCGGCGCTGGCGGCGCGCGAGGCGTTTCTCGCCGACGCGCTGCGCCCGGCCGAGACCACCGATGTGTGGAGCGGCGCGGCGGCACGGCACGGCCCCGAGGCGCTGGCCGGCCTCGCCTTGATCGAGGCGGACGATGCCCGCGAGGAGGCGCTGGCGCTCGCCGTTGCCATGCGCGACGCCCTCGCCGACCCGAAGGCGACGGCGGCGCTGATCACCCCCGACCGCAACCTCGCCCGCCGCGTCGTCGCTGAGTTGTCGCGCTTCGGCATCGCGGCAAATGATTCCGCCGGCAGCCCGCTCGCCGCGACGGCGCCCGGGACGCTGCTCGCGACCACCATCGCCGTGGCGTTGTCGCCGGGCGATCCGATCGCCCTCGTCTCGCTGCTGAAGCATCCGCTCACCCGGCTCGGCCTCGGCGGTGGCGAAGCCCGGCGCGCGGCGCGGGCGATCGAAATGATCGCGCTGCGCGGCTCGGTCGGGGTGGCGGACGGGGCGCGACTCGGCGCGATCATGCGCGAGCGGCGGGCCGCGGTCGAGGAAGACAGCCACGTGGCGCGGCCGGTGAAAAATCTGCCCGAGGCGGAACGCGATCTGGCGCAGACGATGGCCGATCATCTGGAACGCGCGCTCGAACCGCTGACGGCGCTGCGCGGCGGCGAGGAGCGTGAGATCGCCGCCTATGCGGTGGCGCTGACCCGATGTCTGGAAGCGCTCGCCGCCGACGCGGACGGCGACGCCTCCGAGCTCTATGCGGAAGAGGCCGGCCGCGCGCTGACCGATTTCCTCGCCGATCTGGTGCAGGCGCCGCAGACCGGCTTCGGCTTCGCGCCCGGAGAGTTCGGCGACGTCATGGCGGCGCTGATCGCCGGTCAGACGGTGCAACCGCGCGGCGGCCTGTCCGCCAGGGCCTTCGTCTGGGGCACGCTGGAAGCGCGGCTGCAGAGCGTCGACACGGCGCTCCTCGGCAGCCTCAACGAGGGCAGCTGGCCGGCGGGGGCGAAGAGCGGCGCCTTCCTGTCGCGGCTGATGCGCCGGGAGATCGCGCTGGACCCGCCGGAGCGGCGCATCGGCCTCGCCGCCCATGATTTCTGGATGGCGATGGGGGCGAGGCGTGTCGTGCTGTCGCGGTCGCGCCGCTCCGGCGGCGCCCCGGCGATCGCCTCGCGCTGGCTGCAGCGCATCCTGACGCTCGCCGGGGACGAGGGCGCGGTGCGGCTGCGGGAAGCGGGCGCGCCCTTCCTCGCCCATGCGCGCCAGCTCGACGTCGCGGCGCCGGTGCCCCGCGCGAGCCGGCCGGAACCCAGACCGCCGCTGGCGGATCGTCCGACGCGCTATTCGGTGACGGATGTGGAGACGCTGATCCGCGACCCTTATGCGATCCACGCGCGCAAGATCCTGCGCCTGGAGCCGCTGCCCGAGCTGATGCGCGACCCGCACGCGGCCGAGCGCGGCAGCCTCTATCACGAGATCCTCGCCCGATTCGTCATCGACGGCAACGACCCGCTGGCCGAGGACGCGGTGGCGCGGCTCCTCGCGATTGCCCGCGAGCGCTTCGACGCCGAGGCGCTGCCGGCCGACATCGACGCGGTGTGGTGGCCGCGGATGCAGACGCTGGCGGACAATTACATCGCTTGGGAACGGGGGCGCGCCGACCGGGTCGCCACCCGCCACGCGGAGGCCGGCGGGCGCTTCGACTTCACCGATCTGTCGACGCGGCTGACCGGTTTCGCCGACCGCATCGATCTCCTCACCGACGGCTCGGTCGAGATCCTGGATTTCAAGACCGGCGCCAATCCCTCGGTGTCCCAGGCCCGCGCCCTCTTCGCCCCGCAATTGCCGCTGGAGGGTGCGATGGCCAAACTCGGCGCCTTCGCGGACGCCACCCAAGCATCGCGGATTTCCGATCTCGTCTATGTCCGCCTGCGCGAACGGGCGCTGACGGAGGACCGGCTCGCCACCGACGGCGGGCGCAATGGCGAGCCGGTCGACCCGGACGCGCTATCCGACGAGGCGCTGGCGAAGTTTCGCGCGCTGGTCGCCGCCTTCCGCGACGAGGCGAAAGCCTTCACCTCGCGCACACGGCCGTTCCTGGCGGGCGATTTTTCCGGCTCCTACGACCATCTGGCACGGTCGCAGGAATGGTCGATCGGCGCCGACGAGAGCGGCGAGGCACCCGCATGAGCCAGTTCGTCGGCATCGCCGAAACCAGCCGGCTGCAACAGCTCGCCGCCGATCCGAGCCGCTCGGTCTTCGTGTCGGCCAATGCCGGCTCGGGCAAGACCCACGTTTTGACCGAGCGAGTGGTGCGGCTGTTGCTCGCAGGTGCGGAGCCGTCGAAGATCTTATGCCTCACCTACACCAAGGCGGCGGCCGCCGAGATGTCGACACGGGTGTTCGGCCGGCTGGCGACATGGGCGACGGCGGAGGACACCGCGCTGCGGGAGGAACTGGCCAGGCTCGACGGCACACCGCCGTCAGACGCCCGGCTTCGTGCTGCCCGCCGCCTGTTCGCGCAGGCGCTGGAAACGCCGGGCGGGCTGAAAATCCAGACCATCCACGCCTTTTGCGAATCGATCCTGCATCAGTTTCCGCTGGAAGCGAACGTTCCCGGCCATTTCGAGGTGCTCGACGACGCCGGCAGCGCGGCGCTGCTTGGCGAGGCCCGCCGTCGGCTGATCACCGGCGCCAGCCGGACCGAGGGCGACGCCGATAAGGCGCTCCCGCTCGCCGAGGCCTTCGCCACAGCCCTGTCGCTGGCCGGCGAATGGGGCCTCGATCAGCTGATCGGCGAGATCGTCCGCAAGCGCGACGCGATCCGACGGCACATCGACGCGGCCGGCGGCCTCGATGGCGCCCTCACCCTTTCGCGCTCGGCGCTGGGCCTTGCGCCGGACGAGGACGAAGTGGCGATCGTGACCGACGCCGTGCCGGCACCGGGTTTTTTCGACGAAGCGTTTTGCCGCGACGTCCTGACGGTCGCCGAAACCAGCCCGAAAGCGACCGACAAGAAGCTGGTCGATCGGCTGAATGCGCTGCTCGATCCCGGAACCGACGCGGCGCGCTTCGAGGCGCTGCGAACGCTCTGCCTGAAGAAGGACGGCGGTCCCTACAAGCCCGGAAGCGTTGCCACGAAGTGGGTCACCGACTTCTTCGAGGATTTCGTCGACCGCCTTCAGCAGCTCGCGGACCATGTGCTCTCCATGGAAAACCGCCTCGCCTCGGTTCGGCTGTTCCGGGCCAGCGCGGCGGCGCTGGTCATCGCCGACGAATTCGAGCGTGACTACGCCATCCTCAAGCGCCGGCGCGGCAAGCTCGATTTCGAGGATCTGATCGTCAGGACCGCCGATCTGCTGACCCGCGCCGAGGCCTCGGCCTGGGTCCACTACAAGCTCGACCAGGGGATCGACCATGTGCTGATCGACGAGGCGCAGGATACCAGCCCGCGCCAGTGGCAGGTGATGCGACAGCTGGTCGACGAGTTCTTCGCCGGCGAAGGCAGCCGCGAGGTCGTGCGGACGGTCTTCGCCGTCGGCGACGAGAAGCAGTCGATCTATTCCTTCCAAGGTGCCGATCCGGCGAAGTTCGCCGAAGAGCAGCGGACGATGAGCGGGCGCGCGCAGGCCGCGCAGGCAAGCTTCGAGGCGGTACGGCTGACGCAGTCCTTCCGTACGGCGAAGGATGTGCTCAACGCGGTCGATCGCGTTTTTGCCGACGCCGACAACCGCCGGGGACTATCCTCCGACGACCTTCCTCCGACGCACCAGACGGCGCGCGACGACGGGCCGGGGTTGGTCGAGATCTGGCCGGTCTATCAGGCCGAAAAGCGCGAGGAGCCACGCGACTGGCTAAAGCCGGTCGACGAGGAGCCGGAAAATTCGCCGAGCAACCGGCTGGCGCGGCGGATCGCCGAGCAGATCGGCGACTGGCTCGGCGACCCGATCGTCCACAAGGGCAAGCGGCGGGCGCTGACGGCGGGCGACATCATCATCCTGGTGCGCAAGCGCTCCGGCTTCGTCGAGGCGATGGCGAAAGCCCTACGGGATGGCGGCATCCCCGTCGCCGGGGCCGACCGGCTGGTGATCACCGACCATATCGCGGTCAAGGATCTGATGGCGCTCGGCCGCGCGGTCGTTAATTTCGATGACGATCTGTCGCTCGCCGAAGTGCTCAAGAGCCCGTTCTTTGAGTTTTCCGACGACGACTTGATGGCGCTCGCCCTGTCGCGGGAGCCGCGCGAACCGCTGTCGCTCGGGCTGCGGCGCCTGTGCGGCGAGACTGGCCTAACGCGCCTGCCGGACTTCGTGCCGAAGGAAACGGCGGCCGCCTTCATGGCCAAGGCGCGGGCGGCGCTGGCGCAGCTGGAGGAATTGCGCGACCGCGCCGGCTTCGAGACGGTCTTCGCCTTCTATGCGCGCATCCTCGGCCCCGAGGGCGGACGGGCGCGACTGACCGCGCGGCTCGGCACCGATGCCGGCGAGGTCATCGACGCCTTTCTCGACCTCGCGCTGGCTGCCGAGGAGACGGGAGAGACCGGCCTCGACGCGTTACTCGCGACGCTCGCTGCCGACCCACCGCAGATCAAGCGCGAGATGGAGCAGGCTCGCGGCGAGGTCCGGATCATGACGACCCACGCCTCGAAGGGCCTGGAGGCGCCCGTGATCTTCCTGGTCGATCCGGGCTCGGCGCCGTTCTCGCACGCCCACGGGGCGCGGCTGATGGAATGGCCGGACATGCCGGGGCGCTATCCCGACCAGGCGCCGGGATTTTTATGGCGCGCCGCCAAAGAGCTCGAAAACGACGCGATCGCGGGGCTGAAGGAAGCGGAAAAACTTCGCGCCGAAGAGGAATACCGCCGGCTGCTCTATGTCGGCATGACCCGCGCGGCGGACCGTCTCGTCGTCTGCGGCGTCGCCGGGGTGCGCGGTCCGAACGAGAATTCCTGGCTGCAGCGGGTCCAGGCGGCGCTGCGGGAGAATTGCGAAGAAGTCATAGATGCGGAGGGCACACTCACCGCATGGCGCTTCGGTTCGCGCGGCGCCGGCGACAAGCTGGCGGCCGCGAGTGCTCCGGTGGAGACCGAGGGGCGGCAGATCGACCTTGCGCCGCTGCCGCCCGAGATCCTGCCGCCACGGCCGCTCTCGCCATCCTCGGCTGGCGACGCCGCAGAGCTGGTGCCGGACGAGTTGGCGGCTGGCGAAGCGCAGGCCTTCGTCTCCCCCGTGCTGGGGGAACGAGCGGCTGAGCCCTCCTTCGCGATTCGCCGGGGCCTTATCGTCCACAAGCTCTTGCAGGTGCTGCCCGACATCGCGCCCGACGAACGCGAGGCGGCGGCCCGCCGCTATGTGACGCTTGGCGCCCCCGAGATGAGCCCGCGCGATCACGATCAGCTGATCGGCTCGGCGCTTGGCGTGATGGCGGAGCCGGAATTCGCCCCGATCTTCGCGGCCGGCAGCCGGGCCGAGGTGGCTGTCGCGGGCGACATTTCACTGGGTGACCGAACCTATCGCGTCAACGGCACCATCGACCGGCTGGCGGTAACGGATACCAAGATCCTGATCGTCGACTACAAGACCAATCGCCCGCCGCCCCGGACCGTGGACGCCGTTGCGCCGGCCTACATCCTGCAGTTGGCGCTCTATCGCGAGCTCTTGAAGCCGCTCTATCCGGCCCATGCGATCGAGGCCGCGCTGCTGTTCACCGAGGCGCCGCTGCTGATCGCGGTGGACGAAAGCGTCATGGACGAGGTCATCGCACGGCGTGATACCGTCGTCGGCGCCGCAACGCAGCGTCAAGAGGATGCACCGCCGGCTTGATTTGGCCGACCACCCCTTCTACCTGTGTCTCGAACAAGGATTTTGGGAGCCGCCTGATGGCCACGACAAAGATCGACACCAACAATTTCAAGACCGACGTTCTGGAGAGCGACAAGCCCGTCGTCGTCGACTTCTGGGCGGAGTGGTGCGGCCCCTGCAAGATGATCGCGCCGAGCCTCGAGGAAATTTCCAACGAGATGGACAATGTCCGGATCGCCAAGGTCAATATCGACGAGAACCCGGACATCGCGGCGCAGTTCGGTGTCCGCTCGATCCCGACGTTGATGATGTTCAAGAACGGCGAGCCGGCGTCCGTCCAGGTCGGCGCCCAGTCGAAGTCGAAGCTCGTCGACTGGATCAAGGCCTCCGCCTGAACGCTTTCGGCGTCGCGCGTTTCACGTGAATCAGACAAGGCCCGGGCGGATCGTCCGGGCTTTTTGCGATTCACGTGAAACGATCCGACCGTTGCCGACCGAGTATCCTCACGCTTCGGCGTATTCTTCGTCGCTGACGTGTTCGAGCCAGTCGACGGCGCCGCCATCCTGGCTCTCCTGCATGGCGATGTGGGTCATCATCGTTTCCGGCCCGGCGCCATGCCAATGCTTCTCGCCGGGCGGAATCCAGACGACGTCGCCAGCGCCGATCGTCTGGATCGGTTCGCCGAAGGTCTGGAACCGGCCCGTACCCGCGGTCACGTAAAGGGTCTGTCCCAGCGGGTGGGTGTGCCACGCCGTCCGCGCGCCCGGTTCGAACATCACCACGACCGCCCGCAGTCGCGACGGCTCCGGCGCCTCGATGATCGGGTCCTGCCAGACGGTGCCGGTGAAATAGTCCGCCGGTACCCGGCGGGTCGGCACGGTCCCGCGACGCTTGATCTCCATCTTTCTCTCCCTGCCTTGCCACGATCGACCGGCCTCCTCGTCCTGCGGGGCGGCCACCCTTCCAAGGCGGTGCCCGTCGGGCGCCGAAAATCGGCTCTCTCAGCGCGGCGCGAGACCGCTCTGGGCCAGCACATCCCCGACCAGATAGAGCGAACCGCAAATGAGAAAGCGCGGCGCCCGGTCGCTGTCCCAGGCCGACGAGACCAGGCGGATGGCTTCCTCCACCGTCGCGCAGGGCTCGGCGTCGAGCCCTGCCGCGATCGCTGCCTCGGCCAGTTCGCTCGGGTCGATGCCGGCGTCGGATGCTTCCACCGGCACGGTGAACACATGCCGGGCGATCCCTGCGAACGACTCGAAAAAGCCCATCGGGTCCTTGGTGTTGATCATTCCGGCAATGAGGAACAACGGCCGCGACACCCGTTCCTCCATGTCGGCGAGAGTTTCGGCTATCGCCGCGCCAGCACCGGGATTGTGGCCGCCGTCGAGCCAGAGCTCGGAGCCGGGGAAGGCGGCGCGATAGAGCGGCCCCGAGGCGATCTGCTGCATGCGGCCTGGCCATTCCACCTGCGCCAGACCCGTCTCGATCGCTTGGTCGCTGGGGCCGAATCCAGCATGGCGGAGCGTGGCGATCGCGGTTGCCGCGTTGATCAGCTGATGGCGGCCCGGAAGCCGCGGCATCGGCAGGTCGAGAAGCCCCGTATCGTCCTGATAGACCAGCCGGCCATGCTCCTCATAGGCAAAGAAGTCCTGGCCATAGACCAGCAGCGGCGCGTTGGCGCGATCGGCCATGGAGGTGAGCACGTCGAGAGCGACCGCTTCGCCCTGCTGGCCGACGATGACCGGCACGCCTGGCTTGATGATTCCGCCTTTTTCCGCCGCGATCAGTTCAACCCGATCGCCGAGATAGGACTGGTGATCGAGCGAGATCGACGTGATCACGGTCGCGGCCGGCTTTTCCAGGACGTTGGTCGCATCGAAGCGCCCGCCGAGACCGACCTCGATCAGCGCGACATCGGCCGGCTGCTCGGAAAACAGCAGGAAGGTGACCGCCGTCAGGATCTCGAAGACGGTGATCATTTCCCCGCCATTGGCGGCCGCGGCCCTCACGACGGCGTCGGCCAGAAGCCGGTCGTCGACAAGCGCACCGGGCTGGCCGTAGCGGCCGATCCGATAGCGCTCATGCCAATTGACCAGATGTGGCGAGGTGTGGACGTGGGTCGCCCGGCCGTCGGCCTCCAGGATCGCCCGGCAAAAGGCCGTGACCGATCCCTTGCCGTTGGTTCCCGCGATATGGATCTGCGGCGGCAGACGGTGTTGCGGGTCGCCAAGATCGGCGAGCAGCCGGCGAATGCGGTCGAGCGACAGGTCGAAGCCCTTCGGATGCTTCAGCATCAGGGATTCGATCTCTGTCGTGGCCAGTGAGGTCGTGGTCATGGATGAGAATTACGCGAGAGCATGAGCGGATGCAAAACCGATTCAGGCGGCCGGCTGCGGCTCGGACGGCGCGGTCTCGGGCTCGACTGTCGGTTCCGGCTCATCCTCGATGCGCGCCGCAATATCGACGGGCGTCTTGGTCAACAGCTTGGCCAAATTCGCGATCGTCGCCTTCAGTTCATGCCGGTGGACAACCATGTCGACCATGCCGTGGGCCATGAGATATTCGGCGCGCTGGAAGCCCTGGGGCAGCTTTTCGCGGATCGTCTGCTCGATGACGCGGGCGCCGGCAAAACCGATCACCGCGCCCGGCTCGGCGATATGGACGTCGCCGAGCATCGCGTAGGATGCCGACACGCCGCCGGCCGTCGGGTTGGTCAGAACGACGATGTAGGGCAGCCCGGCCTCTTTCAGCATCTCCACCGCGACGGTGGTGCGCGGCAGCTGCATCAGCGACAGGATGCCCTCCTGCATTCGCGCCCCGCCGGAGGCCGCGAACAGCACCAGCGGCCGGTTTTCCGCGATCGCGGTCTCGAAGCCCTTGATGATTGCCTCGCCGGCGGCCATCCCCAGCGAGCCGCCCATGAAGGCGAAGTCCTGGACGATCGCCATGACCGGGAGGCCCTCGATCGCGCCCCGCGCCGCGATCACGGCGTCGTCCATCTCAGCCTTGGCCTTGTACTCCTTCAGGCGATCGACATAGCGCTTGGAGTCGCGGAATTTCAGCGGATCGATCGCGACCTTCGGCAGCTCGATCGTCTCGAAAACGCCGTCGTCGAAGAAGTTCCTCAGCCGGTCCCTGGCGCGGATGCGCATGTGGAAGTCCGAGGATGGGATCACCCACTGGTTGGCCTCCAGATCCTTGTGGAAGACCATCTCGCCGGTCTCCGGACACTTGATCCAAAGGTTTTCCGGCACCTCGCGCGCGGCGAGGAGGCTGGAAATCTTGGGGCGGACGTAGTTGGTGATCCAGTTCACGGCGCGGCTGTTCCGATTGACAAGGGTTGTTCGCAGATGGTCGTCCGGTCACGCATCCGCAAGACGGGCGGCGCGAACGCCGCCGGCAAGATCGCGCACCAGATCGGTGACGGCCGTCACCGTGCCGGCTCCCGGACGGCCGTCGGTCAGCGACGCCTCGATGGCGTTGATCAGCGCCGAACCGACGACCACGCCGTCGGCCGCCCGGCCGATCTCGCGGGCCTGTTCGGCGCCGCGCACGCCGAAGCCGACGCAGACCGGCAGGTTCGTGTGGCCCTTGATGCGTCCGACCGCGGCGGCGACCTTGCCCGCGTCGGGCGCGGCCGAGCCGGTGATGCCGGTAATCGAAACGTAATAGACGAAGCCGGAGGTGTTCTTCAGAACCGCCGGCAGGCGCTTGTCGTCGGTGGTCGGCGTCGCGAGGCGAATGAAATTGAGGCCCTTGTCCAGGGCCGGCAGGCAGAGCTCGTCGTCCATCTCGGGCGGCAGATCGACGACGATCAGACCGTCGACCCCGGCGGCCAGCGCGTCCTCAACGAAGCGCTCGACGCCGTAGACGTAGATCGGGTTGAAGTAGCCCATCAGGATCAGCGGCGTCGTCGTGTCGCTTTCGCGGAAGGCGCCGACCATCGCCAAGGTCTTTTTCAAGCTTTCGCCGGCCTGCAGGGCGCGCAGGCCGGCCTTCTGGATCGCCGGACCGTCGGCCATCGGATCGGAGAACGGCATCCCGAGCTCGATGATGTCGGCGCCGGCGCCGGGCAGCGCCCTGACGATTTCAAGCGCGGTATCATGGTCCGGATCGCCCGCCATGACGAAGGTGACAAGGGCGGGACGGTTCTCTGCGGACAGCGCCCGGAACCGGTCTTCGATGCGTGTGGTCATGTCAGGCTTTCGTCACTTCGGCGATCCACTCGGCGGTCGCCGCGTCCACATGCTCGACGGCAAAACCGACGATCGCGGGCGTCTCGTAGGGATGTTGCGCACGGATCGCTTTCGCGCAAGCATCGAACAGATCGGCACGGGTCTTGACCGTCAACGGCCATTCGTCGTGCCGCTCCTTCTTGCCCTGCCAGAGATAACGGCTGTCCACCTCCTTGCCGATATTGCAGCAGGCCACAAGCCGGCCGTCGAGAAGCGCATGCGACAGTTCGCGCGCCACCTCGAGCGTCGGGCAGGTCACGTGGATTTCGACGATGCTCGTCACGAACCTACAACTCCACGCCCAGATGCTTGGCCGCCGTGAACACATCCTTGTCGCCGCGGCCGCACAGATTCATCAAGATGATCTGGTCCTTGCCCATCTTCGGCGCCCGCTTGACGACTTCCGCGAGAGCATGGGCCGGCTCCAACGCCGGGATGATGCCCTCGACACGGGTCAGCATCTGGAAAGCGTCCAGCGCCTCGGTGTCCATGATCGGGACATATTCGACCCGGCCGGCTTCCTTCAGCCAGGAATGCTCCGGCCCGATGCCCGGATAGTCGAGCCCGGCCGAGATCGAGTGGCCCTCCTTGATCTGGCCGTCCTCGTTCTGCAAGAGATAGGTGCGGTTACCGTGCAGGACGCCGGGCGAGCCAGCGGTCAGCGAGGCGCAATGCTCCTCGCCGTCGAGCCCCTTGCCGCCCGCCTCGACGCCGACCATCGCCACGTCCTTGTCGTCGAGGAAGGGATGGAACAGGCCGATGGCGTTGGAGCCGCCGCCGACGGCGGCCACCAGCATGTCCGGCAGCCGGCCCTCGGCCGCCATCATTTGTTCCTTCGCCTCCTGGCCGATCACGCTCTGGAATTCCCTGACGAGCTCGGGATAGGGATGCGGACCGGCGGCGGTGCCGATCAGGTAATAGGTGGAATCCACATTGGTCACCCAGTCGCGCAGCGCCTCGTTCATGGCATCCTTGAGCGTGCCGTGGCCGGAGGTGACGGGGATCACCTCCGCGCCCAGCAGCTTCATGCGGAAGACGTTGGGCGACTGCCGCTCGACGTCGGTCGCGCCCATGTAGACGACACAGGGAAAGCCGAAGCGGGCGCAGACCGTCGCCGTCGCGACGCCGTGCTGGCCGGCCCCGGTCTCGGCGATGATCCGGGTCTTGCCCATCTTCTTGGCGAGCAGGATCTGGCCGAGGCAGTTGTTGATCTTGTGCGAGCCGGTGTGGTTCAGCTCGTCGCGCTTGAAATAGATTTTCGCGCCGCCAAGCTTTTCGGTCAGCCGCTCGGCAAAATAGAGCGGCGACGGCCGGCCGGTGTAATGGGTGTTGAGATTGTCGAGCTCGGCCTTGAACGCCGGATCGGCCTTCGCCGCCTTCCAGGCGTCCTCGAGGTCAAGGATCAGCGGCATCAGCGTCTCGGCGACGAAACGCCCGCCGAAATGACCGAAGCGGCCGTCCTCGTCGGGACCGGCGCGAAACGAGTTCGGGGTCAGCGGCTGGTTCACGAGGCACGGGCCTTTCTCGCCGGCTCCTCCATACGGAGACGATCCAGCGCGTCGAAGAAGGAATGAATGCGACCGACATCCTTGACGCCGGGCGCGCTCTCCACCCCGGACGACACGTCGATGCCCGACGGCCGCGCGATGCGGATGGCATCGACGACGTTCTCGGCGTCGATACCACCGGAAAGCATGTAGGGCGAAGCCGGGTCAAGGCCGGCGAGAATCCGCCAGTCGAAAGCGACTCCGTTGCCGCCGGGAAGGTTGGAGCCCCTCGGCCGCCTGGAATCCAGCAGCAGACGGTCGGCAACGTGTAGATAATCCGCGATCGCGGCAAGGTCGCCGGCCTCGGCGACCGGCAGCGCCTTCATCACCTTCAGGCCGGTGGACGCCTTGATCGCGGCGACCCGCTCCGGGCTCTCCTTGCCGTGCAATTGCAGCCAGTCCGGCCGCACCTCGGTCGCGAAACGCGCAACCAGCTCGTCGTCCGGATCAACGGTGACGATAACGGTCTCGGCGCGCCTGGCCACGGAGCCGACGAGGTCCGCCATCGCCGCGATGTCGAGATGGCGCGGGCTCTTGGCGAAATGCACGAAGCCGACATGGCTGGCGCCACGCGCCAGCGCCGCCGCGATGGTCGCGGGCGTCGACAGGCCGCAGATCTTGACGTCGAGTTTCATGACTCCCGAAGTGGCATCAAAGGCCAACAATGTCGAGAGTGTCATTGGTGCTCAGGCGGGTGGCCCTCGAAGCCGGCGTCCCTCAGGAACTGCCACGCGTCCATCACATGCGCGGGAATCTCCACGGCTGCGGCGAAGCCCCTCGCCGGATAATCGATCAGGCGCTGAACGTCGCCGACCATCTCGTCGATCAACAGAGCCAGAGGGTGGTGGCGCGTCGGCTGATCTTCGAACGAGGTATGCGGAGCGGTGACCCGAGCGTCAACCCGGGGCCATTGTCGCGCAACAGCCGCCAGCACGCGACGCTGCGTCTGCGGCTTTGTGACGATCACGACGCTGTGGGTCTGGTCCCCGAGCAGAGCACCAGAGAAGCGCAGGTTCTCGCCGATGTTGGTCGCCTGGGGTTCGACGAGGATCGCATGCTCGGGGACGCCCTGCGCCATACAGCGTCGTGCGAAAGCTTCCGCTTCCGTCGTGTCGTAGAGCCCATCCGTCCAGTTGCCCGAGCACCCGGTCAGGACGAGCTTCGGTGCGATCGCGCTTTGGTAGAGTTCGCTGCAGCGATCAGCCACTCGTAGGTCGTAGCTGCCGAGGCCGACGATCGCGTCGCAGGCGGCCGGCACGTCGTAGACGGCATGGAACGTCCAGAGGATGCGAGCCGCTTCCAGCGCCGCTTTGTTGACCCATTTACCCGAAACTGATCGCATGCAGACCGGCCCCGTGCCGCTTCAGCCAATTCTTGCCGTGGTCCATGCCGGGACAGAGCTCGCGGCAGAGCGCCCAGAAGGCCGGCCCGTGGTTCATCTGACGAAAATGCGCCACCTCATGGGCGACGAGATAATCGAGCACCTCCGGCGGGGCCATGACGATCCGCCAGGAAAAGGCCAACCGCCGATCGATGGTGCAGGAGCCCCAGCGGCTTTTCGTGTCCTTCAGCGCCATCGCCCGTGGACGCAGACCCACGGTAGCCGCGTGGCGGTCGACGCAAACTTGCAGATCATGCCGCGCCTCGCGCTTCAACGCCTCGACGACGCGGCGGGAAAAATGCTCGGGCGCGCCGCCGACGAAGAGATGCGCCTCGCCCTCCACGGCCTCGAAGCGGCTGGCGCGGCGCTCGGATGCCTGGACCAGCAGCAATTGGCTGCCCCGAAACGGGATGGTCGCGCCGTCCACTGCTGCGATCCGGTCGGGCGCCCGAGCGACGCGTTCCTCCACCCAGCCGCGATGCCGCTCGAGAAATTCCGCAATCGCCCGCGCCGGTACCTTTTGCGGTGCCGTGACGACGATTCCGGTTCCGCCCGGAGCAAGCCGCAGGATCAGCCGCTTGGCGCGCGGATTGCGGCGCACGGTGACCGGGACCGGGCCGGCGGCAAGGTCCAGACGCTCGGGGATGGCGGGGGCGCGGCCAGTCCGTCGGGGGGAGAAAAGAGACATCGGCAGGACGCACCGTTCCGCGAAGCGACGCACCGCCGCGATTCGACTCCACCCTATAGCGGAGCCCGCCGACACGCGACAGAAAGACGGCGGCGCTCGAGAGAACGCCGCCGTCGATTATGCACACTGCCTGGCCGGTTAGGCGGGCTGGCCGTCTATGGTCTGGCCGCTGGTCTGGTTCTGGCGGTCGGCCATGAAGCGGTCGAACTCCTGCTGGTCCTTGGCCCGGCGCAACTCGCGGGCATAGGACTCGAACTCGGCCGCCGCCTCGTTCAACCGCCGCCGCTCCTGGTCGAGGCGGGACAGCTCCTTTTCGCGCCACTCGTCGAAGGCGACGTTGCCGGTGCGGGTCTCGCCGAAGGGGTTGACCGCGCCGGTGCGCTTCAGTCCGCCGAAGAAACGGTCGGTCGAGCGGTTGACGTCCCGCCGGAAGCTCTCCAAACGGTCACCCCAGAGAATGTAGGCGAGCATCGCCAGGCCGAGGGGCCAGTAAATCATGAAACCGACCACCATCAATGCTATGGTCGCGGGCGTCCAGGCCGGACGGATCAAGGCTTGCGAAGTCATCGCAGTCACTTCCTTTCAAAATGGCCGCGATGCGCAAGCATCGCGGGGGCTTCGACAATTCGACACGGTAGTATTCAGATGGTGAGAGTCGCTCTCCCGTTCAATCGGTCGGCTACGAAAATCGGCATCGAGCGCGGCGCTCTCGGGCGCGACGAGGCCCCGCCGGCGATGTCTTCCGAGCATCCAGGCCCCTGGATGGCGGGCGTTCCGACGTTTGCACCGGCTGCGCAAAGCGCCCGGTCTTGAGCGTCCTTGCGGCCTGCCTCGGCCTTTTCTGGGGCGCGTTTCTCGCCGCGACCATCCTGCCGGGCGCGTCCGAGCTGCTTCTGATCGGGCTGATCATTGAAGGCGTCGCGGAGCCGTGGCTGTTGGTCCTTGTCGCGGGCGTCGGCAACACACTGGGGTCGGTGGTCAATTGGTTCTGCGGCCGGTTCCTGCTGCGCTTTCAGGATCGACGGTGGTTTCCGGTGAAGCCGAAGCAGCTCGAGGCATCGACGCGCTTCTTCAATCGCTACGGCATCTGGACGCTGCTGTTCGCCTGGTCGCCGCTGGGCGGCGACGCGCTGACCGTCATCGCCGGCACATTGCGGGTGCCGCTCGTCCCGTTCATCGTGCTGGTCGCGATCGGCAAATTCGCCCGCTATGTCGTGGTCGCAGGTGCGACCGTAGCCACAACCGGTTAGCGAGCCCCGCGACCGTCGTCCGCCATACCGTCCTCGCCGGAATTGGCGTTCAGTGTGCGCAGGATGTCCTTGGCGGCGAAAGCGGCGGCCCGCTTGAAGGCCTCGTCGGTGTCGCCGCGAAAGGACAGAACGCGGTCCAGAAGAATACGGTCGGTTGCCACGTCCAAAACGTCGACCCGCCCCGCGCCGACGAGTGTGCTCATCTTGTGGATCGACCCAAACACCAGGAAGTGGGCGCCGGCCGCTCGGGCTTCCCGGAGAAGCAAATCTGCCGACGTGCTCCCGCGGCTGCATCGCGAGCGTTCGGTGCAGGGCAGTTCGATCGTCTTGAACGACGCGTCTCTATCGACCCTGTTACGGATTTCCTCGCGAAACAGCGCGAGCCGCGCCATGTGCTCCTTGGCTTGATCCGCCGGTTCGCCGGAAGAATCGGAATAGTCGAAGCCGATGACCGCTATCGTGCGTATACTGTCGGCAAACGCTGGCGCGGCAAATAGGGTGGTCATCGCCACGATGATACTCGGCAACGATTTTGCGCGATTAAGGCTCGCCATGATGCATCATCCTCCTGAAGACCCCCGAACAAATAGACGAATGATCGCGCTAGACGAATTTTCCCGATTCCGCCCCCTGGTCGAGTCGCGGGGCGGATCGGGCGGCGGTGATCGCGTCGGTGCGGCTGGCGCGGTCCCGCCACACCGGGCATGGTCCAGGGTATGGACCTGACCGCGCCCATCGACGCCTATTGCGAGCGGATCGGGACCGGCTTCTGGGCCGAATCGCTCAATGCATCGTCCAACATCGCATTCTTTGCCGCGGCGGTGTTGGGGCTCTGGTACTGGCGACGGGCGCCGGCCCGAGACTGGCCGAGCCTCTATCTCATCTATCTCGTCGGGGTCATCGGAACCGGCTCGTTTCTGTTCCACACCTTCGCAAACCGATGGTCGAGCCTCGCCGATGTCATTCCCATCGCGATTTTCATCTATGCCTATTTCGGCCTCGCACTCCGACGCTTCGTAGGGACCTCCCGGATGGCGGCGTCTGTCGGCACGCTCGGCTTTTTCGCGGCCTCCCTGACAGGCGAGCCGCTGCTCGCCTCACATCTGGGATCATCGGCCGGCTACGTTCCCGGGCTTCTCGCCTTGTACGCCATCGGTGCCCATCTGATCGCGCGGAACCATCCCCAGGGCTGGCCGGTGTTCACCGCCGGCGCGGTCTTCACCGCATCGCTGGCATTTCGAATGGTCGACCTGCCGCTCTGCCCGGATTGGCCACGCGGGACGCATTTCCTCTGGCACATTCTGAACGCGACAACTCTGGGGCTTCTGCTCGTCGCGGCGGTGCGCGGTGCACCGCCTAAACCACGATGAAATCGAATCTAGTCCAGTCAGTGAGCGCTGAATGCGAGCAGAACGCCAATGATCGAGCTCACCCGCCGTCAACGATGGCATTGCCCAGACACGCACCCGTCACTAGAGCCTGTCCCCAAAAAAAAGGCCGGACGCCTCCCCCGAAGCATCCGGCCTTGGCGGTCCCCCGCCTTATGGAACTGTCGCGCCGCGATCGCGCGGCTAGTCAGGCGCCAGCGTAACCCGCCGCCATTCGCTCCTTGCCCTGCCGCACCACGACCCGCGCATCCATGGGAACGCGCTCGTAAAGGTCGAGGATGTCCTGATTCATCAGACGGATACAGCCAGACGACGCGGCCGTGCCGATGGTCCACCATTCCGGCGTTCCGTGCAGCCGGAACAGCGTGTCCTTGCCACCCTGGTAAAGGTAAAGGGCGCGGGCACCGAGCGGATTGCTCAGGCCCGGATCCATGCCGTCGCGATAGGGCTCGAGTTCCGGCTTCCGGTCGATCATTTCGCCTGGCGGAAACCACTTCGGCCAGGAGCGTTTGGCACGAATGTTGGCTTCACCAGCCCACGAAAATCCGGCGCGGCCGACGCCGATGCCATAGCGCATCGCCATGCCGTCGGCTTCGACCACATACAGAAACCGGTTCGGCGTATCGACGACGACCGTGCCCGGCTCGTACTGGCGGCCTTCCTCGAAGGACACGCGCTGACGCAGATATTGCGGATCGATCTTGTCCGTCGGGATGGCGGGCAGCGCATAGCCCTCGTCGACAACGGCGCCATAGCCGAGTTTCGTCGTCGCGCCGGCACTGCCTTCGGTCGGGAGAGAATCGGGCGCGGCATAGGCGGCGACCTGCGCATTGCCCGACGGACTGAGCGACGCGCGCTCGGATGTCGCGCACCCCGCCATCGTCGCGACCGCCAGCATGGCAGCGCCTGCGAGGATAATCTGTCTGATCTTCATAACGAATGCCAAGTTGGGTGCGATGGATGAAACGGCCGCTGTGCGAACCGCGCGTCTGGTTGCCGACCATCTGAAGCCATCTCTTCGATAGGCCCCGCAGGTTGTTGAAGCAATGGCCCTATCTGGCACACGGATGGTTAACAAGCGCTTTGTTGCCGCCGGGTGACAGTTGACGGGACCGGCCACCGCGACATCTCCTTGATCTCGCGATGATCGCAGCCACTAACGAGGACGTCTCATGAATATCGGGGAAGCATCCCGGTTGTCGGGTCTGCCGCCGAAGACGGTCCGTTATTATGAAGAAGTGGGGCTGATAAAGCCGGCCAGGGCAACCAACGGCTATCGCTGCTACCGTGACCGTGACGTGCACATGCTGCGTTTTCTGCAGCGCTCGCGCTCCTTGGGCTTCACCATTGAAGAAGCGCGGCGGCTGTTGTCCCTCTACGAGGATTCCAACCGCAAGAGCGAGGACGTCAAACGCCTCGCCAATTCGCGGATCGCGGAGATCGACCGCAAGATCGCGGAACTGAAATCGCTGAAACGGGCGCTCGCGGATCTCGCCGAGCAATGCCATGGCGATCAGGCACCGGACTGTCCCATCCTGGACGAGATCGCGGGGAAGATCCGGGCAGAGGCGTAGACTCCAGCGAGTGGGCTCGGAATGCGGGCGATGTCCGCCGACCTGGCCCTTTGTTTCTGGTTTGTTTCCATTTTCGCTTGTCGCCGATCATGCGCCCGGGCTATCTATGAACGATGCCGCTCGTTTCACCCTTTCCCGTCGATCCGCTTGCCGACGGACGCCAGTCGGAGCGCGCCTTGATGGTGCGCCGCGGCGTCCAGCGGCTGATGACCGCGCGACGGGTTGCGACGCTGCCAGAAATGCCCCTGGCGTCCGGTCGGCGCGCCGATCTGATCTGTCTTTCGCAGAAGGGAGAATTTTCGATTGTGGAGATCAAGACCTCGATTGAAGACTTCCGCGTCGACCGGAAATGGCCGGACTACCGGCAGCATTGCGACCGGCTCTATTTCGCCACCCATCCGGGCGTGCCCGGCGATATCTTTCCGTTGACCTGCGGCCTGATCGTCTCGGACGGCTATGGCGCCGAAATCCTGCGGGACGCACCGGAGGAGAAGATGGCGGCGGCGACGCGCAAGGCGCTGATGCTGCGCTTCGCGCGACTGTCCGCCGACCGCCTCCTGCAGGCGGAATGGGCAGCCAACCCCTTGATGATTGGTCCTCGGGTGACCGCCGCCCTGCCGGATGGGTGATCTCGGGTCAGCGCCGCGCGTGCTTGGCCAGGATGCGCTGCAATGTCCGCCGGTGCACGGACAACCGCCGCGCCGTCTCCGAGACGTTGCGATCGCAAAGCTCGTAAATCCGTTGAATGTGCTCCCAGCGCACGCGATCGGCCGACATCGAGTTTACCAGCGACTCGGCGCGCGCCTCGTCATTGCCCGCAAGCACGGCCACGATGTCCTCGACGTCAGCCGGCTTGGTCAGATAGTCGATGGCGCCGAGTTTCACGGCGGCGACCGCGGTCGCAATGTTGCCGTAACCGGTGAGAATGACCGAACGCGCACCATGGCGCGCCTCCTGCGGAGCCGCGACGAGGTCCAGGCCGCTGCCATCGCCAAGCCGAAGATCAATCACCGCGCAGGCCGGCGCTCCCGCTCGTAGCCGCTCCAGCCCGTTCGCGAGGCTGTCGGCAGACACCACATCGAAGCCGCGCTGTTCGAGTTCCCGGCTCATGCGCAAGAGAAACGACCTGTCATCATCGACGAGAAGCAGCGACTGGGCCTCATCCCGCGTTCGGCAGCCATTCGGGGCGACATCCCCCCTTCTCTCAGCATTGCGCTTTCCTCCGTTTCTCGTGTCATGGCGCGGCATCATCTTCGCTACGAATTCACAAATGCGCATTGGTCTGCGTGCGCCGGGGGTTCCCGCGGCCTGAAAGAGCGCACGGGCCAGCAGCGTCCGCCGGCAGGTGTCGTCCCGTGGGCCGAGCCGCATGACACGTACGCGGCCGGCCGCAAAGCGGATCACCCCACGGATGGAACTTCGTGACCCATCGGTCGCTTAGCCTTCACCCAATCAACGAAGGAATCGACCCATGGCACTCGCCAATCTCAAGGACATCTATCTCGACCAGCTTCAGGACATTCACAGTGCGGACAGTCAGGCGGCGAAGGTGACGCGCGAACTGGTCGATGCCGCTCACGACGACGGGCTGAAGCAAGCGCTCGAGCATGGCGTCACGGGCATCGAGGAAGGTCTGAAGACGCTGAAGGGCATCATCGCGGCGCATGGCGCCGACCCCAGCGCCGAATTCTGCAAGGGCATGGAAGGTCTGGTCCGGGAAGCCCGCGCCCATGGCATTGAGGAAGACATCACCGACCCCGACGCGCGTGACGCGATGATCATAAGCCAATATCAACGCATGGCGCATTACGCGATCGCCGGCTATGGCTGCCTTGTCGCCTTCGCCACGCGCCTCGGCTTGGCGGACGAGGCCCACAAGTTGCAGCGGTGCCTCGACGCGACCTATCATGGCGACCGCACGATGACCGAACTGGCGGTCGGTGGCATCAACAAGGCCGCACTGGACTGACCTGGCCAACCACAATTCGAGGGATGCCGCGAGGCCGTCGGGAGCTTCCGACGGCCTTTGACGCGTCGTTGCAGTTCGTACGGTGGACAGTGCAATTCAGGGGCAGTGAAGCGTCGCGACATCGGATAGCAGGACCAAGCCGGTTTCCCGGTGGAATGAGCCCCCTGTCCGATTTGATGAATGGCAGGCCGCCCTATCGCCGGAGACGGTCCTTTGCGGCGAGAAGGCGTTCGGGGCTTCGGCGAATCGCGAACACAGGGCTCCGCGCAGCTTGAGTCCACCCGAGCAATTGGCCCATAAGAGGCTTGCTTTGGCGACAGGGCGTGAGCCGCGATGTCCGCTATACGGGGCACGAGATATTTCCGACATGCGCAAGAACCGTTCAACTCTTTGGCCCGGCGTTCCGCTCGCGCTCGGCTCAGCCGTCCTGTTCGGCGCGTCGGCTCCCCTCTCTAAGCTGCTGCTCGGTTCCGTCGATCCGTGGCTTTTGGCCGGCATCTTGTATCTTGGCGCGGGTCTCGGGCTGGCTGCCGTCCATTTCGGACGGCTGACGTTCAAACTGCCCCAGGTCGAGGCCCCTTTACGGAAAGATGATCTGCCGTGGCTGGCGGCCGTCGTCGTCCTGGGCGGCGGCGTCGGACCGCTTCTGCTGATGTTCGGCCTGTCTTTGACGTCGGCGGCTTCCGGCTCGCTGCTTCTCAATCTCGAGGGCCTGGCGACGATGGCGATCGCGTGGCTGGTCTTTCGGGAAAACGTCGATCGGCGGCTGTTGTTCGGCGCCTTCGCCATTCTGGCCGGCGCGGTGCTGCTGACATGGAATGGGCAAGCGTTGCAGATCGATCTCGGCGGATTGCTGATTGCCGGGGCGTGTCTGGCGTGGGGAATCGACAACAATCTGACCCGCAAGCTCTCCTCGGCAGACCCGGTGCAAATCGCCATGATCAAGGGCCTCGTCGCCGGCAGCGTCAATCTGGGCCTCGCCCTCTCCTTCGGTGCGGGACTGCCCGCGCCCGGCTTCGCCATCGCCGGGGCTGCCGTCGGCTTCTTCGGTGTCGGGGTGAGCCTCGTCATGTTCATGCTCGGCCTGCGCCATCTGGGTACGGCGCGGACAGGGGCCTATTTTTCCCTGGCGCCTTTCATCGGCGCGGCCCTGGCCATCGTTCTTCTGGGCGAGGGGATTTCGCCGCAATTCGCCGTGGCGGGCCTGCTGATGGCTTTCGGGCTATGGCTTCATCTGAGCGAGCGGCACGATCACAAACACGCGCATGAAGCCCTGGAGCACGAGCACGCCCATGTTCACGACCTCCACCACACCCACGAACATGATGGGCTCGTCAGCGAGCCGCATTCACACCGGCATCGGCACGAACCGATGCGGCACAAGCACCCGCATTATCCCGATCTCCACCATCGCCATAGCCATGGCTGATCGACGCCAACCCGGACCGTTTGCGCGTTCGTGACGGCCGCAACGAAGCCGAAGGCCTGTACGACCGGGCGAAGACATCGCGCGCGGACTCGACGCCAGGGCCGCCGCGTCCCGCCGCTCACCGCTTTCGCGGCTTGGCCCGCGCCGTCGGGGCGGCGCCGGCCGGGTCCTCAGGCCAGACGTGCTTGGGATAGCGGCCGCGCAAGTCCGCCCGCACATCCGCCCAGGACCCGGACCAGAAGCCCGGCAGATCGCGGGTGATCTGGATCGGCCGGTGGGCCGGTGACAGCAGCTCGATGGTCAGAAGCAGCCGTCCGTCGGCGATCGCCGGATGGCACGTCAGACCGAACAGTTCCTGTACCCGGATCGCGAGAACCGGCTGGTCTTCGTCGTAGCGGATCGGCACGCGCGAGCCGGTCGGCGCCTCGAAATGCGACGGTGCGAGCTCATCCAGCCGGCCGCGCAATTCGTCCGGGATCAACCCACGCAGCGCCTCCGACAGTGCGCCGGGGGTGATTTGCGCCAGGCTCGTCACCCCCGGAAGATAGGGCATCAGCCAGTCGTCGAGACCGGCAAGCAGCGCCGCGTCGCAAAAATCCGGCCAGGGCGGGCCATAGGCCTTGGCCAGGAACCGCAAGCGCCGCAACAGCCGCTCGCCCTCCTTGCCCAAGGGCAGCGCCGACAGGCCGAGGCGGCGAATGCCCTCGGCGAGCGCGCGGGCGGTCGCTTCCCCGGACGGCGCCGGCAGCGGCGCCTCCGACAGCGTCGCGCGGCCCAGACGCCGGATGTTGCGCGCCCGCACCGCGCGCGCCGTTCCATCGAAGGCAACGACCAATTCGCTCACGGCCCGTTCGGCGGCGATCCGCTCCATCGCCGCCTCGCTGAGCGCGGTGGCCGACAGGATACGGCCGGCGCGCGCCTGGCCCTGCAATTCGGCGACGACCAGGAATTTTTCGCGGGCCAGCGCTGACGTCTCGTCGAGGACGCCGCCGCGCCCACTGGTGAGGACGAAATGACCGCGGGCACCACGGGCGACCGCTATCCGGTCGGGATAGGCGAGCGCCAGCAGCGCCCCCGCTTCGTCCGGCGCGTCCTCGCCGGAAGCGGATGCGGCCTCGCGCGCCGTCGCGGCGATCCGCCGTGCCAGGCCGTGCGCCGCCTTGGCGCGCGGGCCGCGATCGGCGCGAAACCGGCGCAGGCGCTGGGCGAGATCGGTGTCGGTGCCGCCGAGGCCGCGTTCGGTGAGGAGAAGGGCGAGCATCGCCGCATGCAGCCGCGCATCACCGCCGGCCGCGACGACCATTCGGGCAAGGCGCGGCGGCAGGGGCAAGCCCCGCATCGCCGCGCCCGTCGCGGTCAGCCGGCCGGTTGCGTCGAGCGCGCCGAGTTCTGTGAGAAGTGCCCGTGCCTCGGCGACCGCGGGCGCTGGCGGCGGATCGAGGAAGGCGAGATCCGACGGTTCGGCGACACCCCAGGCAGCGCAGTCGAGGACCAGACCGGACAGGTCGGTCGCGAGAATCTCCGGCCGGTCGAAGGCGTCCAGCGCGGCCGTCTGCTCGGCGCGCCACAGCCGGATCGCGGTTCCGGGTGCCGTGCGTCCGGCGCGGCCCGCCCGCTGGTCGGCCGAGGCCCGTGACACGCGCACCGTCTCCAGGCGCGACAGGCCGGTGGCCGGCTCGAACACCGGCTGCCGCCGCAGCCCTGAATCGATGACGACCGAGACCCCGTCGATGGTCAGCGACGCCTCGGCGATCGCGGTGGCGAGCACGATCTTGCGGGTGCCGACGGGCGCCGGGCGAACGGCCTGATCCTGCGCCGCGCCGTCCATGGCGCCGAACAGCGGCGCGACAACGACATTTTCGGGGACGATGGTACCCAGCCGCTCGGCGACCCGCTCGATCTCGCGCTGGCCCGGCAGGAAGACCAGAAGGCTGCCCGCCTCCTCGGCCAGCGCCGCCCGCGCGGCGGCGACGACCGCGTCCTCCACCGGCTCGGTGCCGGGCCGGTCGCGGTAGCGGACCGTCACGGGAAAGGCACGCCCGGCGCTCTCGATCACCGGGGCGTCGCCAAGCAGCGCGGCGACGCGGGCGCCGTCGAGGGTCGCCGACATGACCAGAATCCGCAGATCCTCGCGCAGCGCCGAGGCGACGTCCAGCGCCAGCGCCAGGCCGAAATCGCCATCCAGCGAGCGCTCGTGGAACTCGTCGAAGAGAACGGCCGCGACGCCCTTGAGCTCGGGGTCCGAAAGGACCATCCGGGTGAAGACACCTTCGGTGACGATCTCGATCCGGGTCTTCGCCGAGACCTTGGTGTCGAGCCGCATGCGCCAGCCGACGGTCTCGCCCACCGCTTCGCCGGTGATCTCAGCCATCCGCCGCGCCGCGGCGCGGGCGGCGAGCCGGCGCGGCTCGACGAGGAGTATCTTGCCACTGGCCATGAAGGCTTCGCCCAAGAGGTGCAGCGGCACCAGCGTCGTCTTGCCAGCGCCGGGCGGGGCGACGAGCACGGCGCGGCCAGCGTCGGTCAGGGCGGCGGCGACGTCGGAAAGGACCGCCGAGACCGGCAGTTCGGGAAGCGCTAGCCGCGTCACGGCTCCCCCGCCGCCGGCAGCTCCACCATTGGCCCGCCCGCCGCTTCTGCGTCCTCGCGGTCATGGGTAACCAGCAACGCGGGTATGTCTCGCTCCGCGACGAGGCCGAAGACAAGGCGCCGGATCGTTTCGCGCAATTCGGCATCGAGACCGGAGAAGGGCTCGTCGAGAAGCAGCGCCTTCGGTTCGGCCAGGAGCGTGCGCGCCAGCGCGACGCGGGCGGCTTGACCGCCGGACAGGGTCGCAGGATCGCGGGCGAAATGGTCTCCAAGGCCGACCTTGTCCAGCATCGTCTCCGCCGCCCGACGGCGGGCATGGCGGCCCTTGATGGCGGACGGCAGGGCGAACAGAAGGTTCTCGCCGACCGACATGTGGGGAAGCAGCAAAGCGTCCTGGAAAAGCAGGCCGATGCGACGGCGCTCCGGCGGCAGCCCGGTCAGGTCGCGGCCATCCAGCTCGACACGTCCGCTTGCCTGGAAGGCCGGATCGAGAAAGCCGGCGATCAGCGCGAAGAGCGTCGATTTGCCGGACCCGGACGGCCCCATGACACTCAACGTCTCTCCGGGTGCGATGCGTGTGTTCAGCGCCAGCAGCCGGCGCTCGCCGAGCCGGATCTCTACGTCGTCGAGCCGAAGTCCCCTGTCATCCATCATCATCCGGCCCTCATGCCGCGCCGGTGACGCCAGAGCAAGATCGGAACGAGACCGGACGCGGCGAAGGCGAGGAACGGCAGCAGCGTCTGCAGCAGCGCATAGGCGCCGATGATCCGGCGATTGCCGCCCGAAGCCAGCGCCACCGCTTCGGTCGTGATGGTCGGCAGCCGTCCGGCGCCGACGAGAACGGTCGGCAGATATTGTCCGACCGAGACGGCGAGGCCGATCGCCAGTGCGGTCAGCACCGGCGCGGTCAGCATCGGCAGACGCACCCATGTGAACACGGACATGCGCGAGCGGCCGAGGCTTGCCGCGACCCGCTCGTAGCGGGGATCGAGGGCGAACCAGGGATCGGCGAGGGCCAGCGCCGCATAGGGTGCGACGAAGACGAGATGGACGGCGACGAGCAGCGGGATCGACGGGGTCAGGCCGACGACCAGAATCAGCACCTGCAGGCCGAAAACGAAGGAGATCTGCGGCACGATCAGCGGCAGATACAGCAACCCGGCGATCGCCCGGGGCAATCGCACCTCGCCGCCGCGCACCGCCGGAAACCGGCGGCGATGGCCTTCGAGCAGCGCAATGACGAGGACCAGCGCCAGCAAGGCAGCGGCCAGCGCGACGACGAAGGTCGTCCAGAGCGGGCCGGACGCCCCGACGAGCGCCCGGCGCCAAGTGGTCAGGTCGAAGCTACGCGGCAACAGGTCGGGAAAGCCCCAGAGGCCCGCCACCGACCAGGTCAGCAGCATCGCGAGCCCGAGAAAAACCGCGATCCCCGACAACGCGACCGGCACCGCGGCGAGATCGCGCGCCAGCCGATCGTGGGCGAAGCGCCGACCGGTGTGGGCGAAGCCTCGGCAGGCCCAGCCCATCACGCGCTCGCCCGCCAGCCAGACCAGAATGACGAACAGGGTCGCGCCAAGCTGCAAGATCGCCCCCGCGGAAGCCTGAAAGCGCATGGCCAGATCCGGATCGCCCATCCAGCCGAGCAACCGCACCGCGAGCGGCCCCGGCGTCGAGGGTCCGAGGATCAGCGCCACATCGACGACAGAGGAAGCAAAGGCCGCGACCGCGATGACCGGCAGACGGATCTGCCGGTAGACCGAGGGCCAGATCGCCAGCATGAAACCGGCGATCCGGCCATAGCCGAGCGAGCGGGCCAGCCGCATCCGCCGCTCGGGATCGGCCTGCGGCAGCGCGGCGAAGGCCACAAGCAGCAGGAACGGCATTTCCTTGGCGACCAGCGCGGCCATCATCGAAAGGGCAAGCGGATCACCGACGACCAAAAGATCCGGCGGGCGGTCGAAGCCGAGCGCGGCGGCGGCAAGGCGGAAGACCAGCCCGGACGGGGCGATCAGGAAGAGAAGGCCGAAGGCCGCGGCGGCATGGGGCACGGCCAACAGCGGCGCGAGACCTTGGCGGGCGAGGCGGAATGTGCGCGTGCCGAAGAAGGCGGCGAGAAAGATCGCTACGCCCACCACCGAGACGAAGGTCGTCAGCAGCCCGGACGCGACGCTCAACGCAACCGATGTACCGATGCCCGGCTCATTCAGGAGATCGCGAAACGGTTGCAGCGAGACCGTGTCCCCGCCAAGCGCCGGCAGATAGCCGAAGGCTGGGAGGATCGCGCCGGCGAGGCCAACAGCGACTGGAGCGGCGAGGAGGAGCGCGATCAGGTATGGGTTAATGAACAGACCGGAGGAGCGTGGTTGCCTATCGTTGCGCTCGCGTTGCGGGTGGGCTGATAGAGGTAACTGGTCCAAAGTCAGATCTATCGCCCGTAGTGCAGACGACACGCCGCAATTTCCAGTGTCTGGCTTGTTCCGCTTCCGGTCACCCGATAGACCAGCCGGTGTTCTCGGGTGATACGGCGGGACCACCAACCCTGGAGCCGCCCCTGCAAAGGTTCCGGCTTACCGATGCCGGAAAATGGTGATCGCATAGTGTCTTTGATCAACGCATTCAGGCGGCTGAGGCCGGTGCGATCGGTTTCTAGCCAGTATTGATATTCGGTCCAGGCGTCGGAGGAGAAGACAAGCTTCACTCCTCCGACAAGTCGTGGACCTCTCCCTTACCCGAATCAAGCTCGGAAATCGACCGTAACAGGCGCTCGGCATTGGTCGGAGAACTCAGGAGATGGAGCGTTTCGCGCATCCCCTCCCACTCCGATAGAGCCATAACGACCAGCGGCTCGTGGTTCTGCCGCGTGACCACCAGTTCGGTGCGGTCCGCTTCGACCCGATCGAAATAGGAGGCCATGTTGGCCCGAAGTTCCGAGAAATTCACGTGCGACATGGGCCATCTCCTTGTGTACTTACTTATGTACAAATGAGCAATTCTGTCAATTTTCCCAGTCCCCGTCGCAACCGCCTATCCGACAATGCCCCCGATAACGTTGGCCAATCGGGGGCCCCTCAGCTCCCGTAGCGCGTCTTCCACTCGGCCTCGATGCGGGTCATCCAGGAGGCGTCCGGCTCCGCCAGAACCGGGCCGAGTTCGGTCGGAGCCAGGGTCGCGACGCCGCGATCCAGATTGGCGAAGGCCTTTCGATCCTCTTCGGGCAGCTTGTCCATGGCCAGCACGGTCGGGTCGCCCCAATATTGCGGGTCTTCCTTGCGCAATTGCGCTTCCGGCGAGAGCAGGAAATTGGCGACGACCATCGCCGCCGCCTTGCTTCCCGAATTATAGGGGATCGCGACGAAATGCGTGTTGCCGAGCGTGCCTCCCGGAAAGGTGAAGGAGCGCACCGTGTCCGGCAGTTCGCCGGCCGCGATCGCCGCCGACGCCTCGGCCGGGTTGAAGGCGAAGATGATGCCGAGTTCGCCGTCGGCGAGAAGCTGCTTCATCGCCGGATAGTTCTGCGGATAATCCCGGCCGCCGCGCCACAGCGCCGGACGGAGCGCGTCGAGCCAGGCCCAGAGCGGCGCCGTCACCGCCGCGAACGTCGCCTCGTCGACCGGTTTCGCGAGCACGGACGGGTCGTCCGCCTGTTCGATCAGCACCTGTTTCAGGAAGCTCGAGCCGATGAAGTCCGGCGGCGCCGGATAGGAGAATTGGCCCGGATTGGCCTTTGCCCATTCCAGCAGCGCGTCGGTGTCCGTCGGCATGTCGGCGACTGGGCCCGAGCGGGCGGTGTCGGTGAAGAACACCATCTTCGCCCCGCCCCAGGGCGATTCCTGGCCCTTGGTCGGGACGGTGGAATCGACGGTGACGCTGGGATTGGCCGTATCGACATAGCGCCAGTTCGGCAGCTGGGTCGCGAACCCCTCCGCCAGAAGGCCTTTCTCCTGCATCGAGACGAAATTCTCGCCATTGATCCAGACGAGGTCGACCGAACCGTCCGCGTCCTTGCCGGCGGTCTTTTCGGCAACGACCGCGGCGACGGCGTTCGCGGTGTCGTCGAGCTTGACATGCGTCAAAGTGACGCCGAACCGGTCCTTAACCTCGCCGGCCACCCACTGGATGTAATCGTTGATGTTCTGCGAGCCGCCCCAGGCGTTGAAATAGACGCTCTGGCCCTTCGCCTCCGCCAGAACCGCCTCCCAGTCGGATGGTTCAGGCTCGGCGGCACTGGCGGACACCCCAGCCAACACGGCGGAAGCGAGCGCGGCCGCCCCGACAATCCATGCCCTCATGATCGGTCCTCGTGATTTTCGCGCCGGCGCCATCAACTTTTCCGCGCCGGCGTCCCACATGCGCGCTAGATGACGCAGCGAACATGCTAAAAGCAACCGAATGCCGCTGTCGCTGGGCGACGTTGACTGCAACGTGATCGCCCGTGACGATCGGACATCATCGGTGGAGAAGGACCGAACCATGTCGGAGACCATGCGCGATGAGCGCAAGACACTGGTGCTGACCGGCGCCTCCCGGGGGATCGGCCATGCGACGGTGAAGCGCTTTTCGCGCGAGGGCTGGCGGGTGATCACCTGCTCGCGCCAGGATTTCGCCGATAACTGCCCATGGCCGGCCGGCCCGGAGGACCACATCCGGGTCGATCTGTCGGATCAGGAGGACGTCGGCTTTGCCGTGTCGGAGATCCGCCGCCGGCTCGAAACCAACGGGTCGGAGCTGCATGCCCTGGTCAACAACGCCGCGATCTCGCCGAAGGGCGACGGCGGCGCGCGACTGGACTCGATCGGCACGACGATGCACGCCTGGCGCGACGTCTTCCAGGTGAATTTCTTCGCGCCGATCATGCTCGCCCGCGGCCTGTTCAAGGAATTGTCCAAGGCCAAGGGCTCGATCGTCAACATCACCTCCATCGCCGGCGGACGCGTGCATCCCTTCGCCGGCACCGCCTATGCCACCTCGAAGGCCGCGCTCAACTCGCTGACACGCGAGATGGCACATGATTTCGGTCCGGCGGGAATCCGGGTCAATGCGATCGCCCCCGGCGAGATCGAAACGGCGATCCTGTCGCCGGGCACCGAGAAGATGATCGAGGACATCCCGCTGCGCCGCCTGGGCCAGACCTCGGAAGTGGCGGACGTCATCTATTTCCTGTGCTCGGAGCAGGCCTCCTACGTCACCGGCTCCGAACTCCACATCAATGGCGGCCAGCACGTGTGATCGCGGGCCGAGCCCAGGCAGCCTCGCCGCTCAGTCCCCCGCCACCTCGTCGAGAACCTTGTCCAGATCGGCCTTGACGAGCGCCGTCAACAGGGCGGGAAACCGCTGCCTCTCGACGAGGCGAGCCAGGCTCCGCGCGTCGTCTCCCAGACCGAGCTTGGCGGCGGCCTGGAGCGCTCGCTTATCGGCGAAGGGATAGAGCTCCTCCCAGGCGACCTGCACCTCGCGAAAGAAGATATCGGCCCCGACATCGCCAATTCCCTTGAACTCCTTCAACAGACGCCGCTCCTCGACCGGATCGCGCATCGCCCGCTCGCGCAGCTTGCGCAGGTCGCCGCCGTATTCGGCGAGGCAGTGGTCGGCCATTTCCTTTAGAAATCGCGCGGTCTTTTCGTCGTACCGGGCATAGCCGTTGCGGTTCAGGATAGTCACCCGTTGCTCCCACGTCGCCCTGGCCATCCGGTCGGCGGTGGTCAGCCCGGCATCCTTCAGCGCCCTGGCGGCGCGCAGCGCCTGATCGGACGCGATTCGTGCGGAAAAGAGGTTGGCCGCAACCAGCCAGAGGAACAGCGGCATCGGTGCGTTCCGGCTGAGATCGAGACCCATCTCCGCCGCATGGGTCGAGCCGCCGCCGCGCGTCAGGAGGCGGTCGACGATAGCCTGTTTCCTCACCGTCACGGCTCATCCTCCTTGGACGCTGTCGCGTCGCGCGACATGCTTCCCGGCGCCCTGTCGCGAGCGATGATCGTCTCGGACGCGATGATCGCCGTTCGACGGGAATGCCCGCTTCGGCCGAAAATATCCCCGCCGTACCGTCCGCTCAGCCGTGCCGGCCGAGACTGCGGGAGGTGTCGAGCAGCTTGTCGACCAGCGCCTCCAGCGACGTTCGGGCGATGTCGTCGGCAAGCCGGCCGTCGTCGTCGAAACCGGTTGCCGCGTTGGCCACGCTGCATTGCTGGGTAATGACATCGGCGCCGAGCGCCCGCATCACGATGCGCAGGGCCTCCAGGCCGCGCATGCCGCCGAAGCGACCGGGCGATGCGGAGGCAAGCCCGACCACCAGTCCCTTGAAGGGCTGAATCGGTCGCCCGTTCACCTTGCGGACCCGGCTTACCCAGTCGATGGTGTTCTTCATGAGCGGCACCAGCGAATGATTGTATTCGGGGCTGACCAGAAGCAACCCATCCTGCGCCGCGATCCGTTGCGCCAAGAGATTGGCGTTCTCAGGCACGCCGGCGTCGGCCTCATGGTCGCCGTCGTAGATCGGCAGCGGATAATCGGCGAGATCGACCAGCGTCACCACCGCGTCGGTCAGTGCCAGCATCCGCGCCGCCTCGGCCGCAAGCCTGCGATTGTGGGAGGCTTGCCGCAGCGAGCCCGCTATCACGAGGATCCTGGCGCTCAAGACTCAGCCGCTCCGGTCTGGGCCGCGCGGTCCTGCGAATAGATCCAGACACGCGCCGGTGGGATATTCCGCCAGACCCTCGGCGAGGCCGACACCGAAAACACCCCCGGCACCGCCTCCACCGGTGGCTTGAGGAGATAGGAGAGCTGGGTGACGTTGCCGCCGGGAAGAAGACGGGAAAAATAGTCCCGAAAAAGCGCCTGGCGCTCCGCCCGCGTGAGATTTGCGATCGGAATGGCAAACAGGATCGCAGCGAATTTCTCCCCACGCCGTGCGCCCAGCGTCCTGTCGAGATCGAAGCCGTCGCCCTGGATCACGTTCACCCGAGGAAACCGTTGGCGCACCATCCGGGCAAACTCCCGGTCATATTCGATCGCGGTGATACGCTCCGGTGCGACGCCGTTTTCCAGAAGCGTGCGCGTCACCACGCCAAGGCCGGGGCCAAGCTCGAGGATCGGGCCGTCGAGCTCGGTCGTTGCGTGGCGTACCATCATCTTGCAATAAGAGCGGCTCGACGGCGCAACGGCGCCCATCTTGATCGGGTGCCGCACCCAATTGCCGAGGAACCGCGCCCAGTCGGCAGCGCTGCTACCCGTACCGCTTTCCGGCGTATTCACATCCCCGTCTCCGGCCATGGACGCTTCCGTCTCGATTTCACCCACTGCGCCCGTCGCGACTATGCGGAGCGATAGACCAACACCCTCGCCGGCGGCAGGTTCCGCTTGATCCACTGGCTGGTCTCAAGACGCGCACCGATCCGGCGTGGTTTCACCGGGACGGTGAGAGCATAGGAAAACTGGATGAACGGCGCGCCCGGCCGCATCCGGGCCAAGGCGCCGCCGACGACCCGTTCGCGTTTCTCGTCCGGCTTGGTGAACAGCGGCAGACCGGAAATGACCGCCTCCAGGCGTTTTCCGGCGAGAACCTTGTCGAGGGCGTGGCTGGGCGCATAGGCATCCCCCTGGATGACATGCGCAGCCGGAAAACGCGCCCGCAACAGGACACAGAACTCTGGCGAAAACTCCACCAGGACCAGAGCGGCTTCCGGCACGCCCCGGTCGATCAGGCACTGCGTCACCACGCCGGTGCCGGGGCCGAGTTCGAGAACCCTTGAGTCGGCGTCGAATCGGGCCGGATCGGGAACGAAGGCCGCCATGGACATGCCGAGCGCGCGCGAGGACGGCGACACCGCGCCCATGACCAGGGGTCGCTGCAACCAGCCCCTAAAGAACCGGGCCTCGTCACTGACCTTTAAGCGTGGCCTGTCGCGCAGTGCTTTGAGGCGCTCGCGAGTACGATAGGGAGGACGCGGTTCCAGGGTTCCCAACACTCGCAAACACTCCCGTCCCATCGCAGCCGTGGCTTCGACATGATCCCGCTGCTCGGTTCACTTACGAGTTCGCGACGGAAAGGTCGACTAATTGATTTGACCTTCGCTCCCTCGGCGCCGCTCAGGTCTCGCTCAGATGCTCGAAAAATTCCTTCATCCGGGCGAAGAATCCGGTCGACTGCGGCGAATTTTCCGAAGAGGAAATCTCCTCGAACTCCTCCAGAAGCTCCCGCTGACGGCGGGAGAGCTTCTGCGGCGTCTCGATGGTCACCTGGATGAAGAGATCGCCGACCTGCGGCGAACGCAGCACCGGCATGCCCTTGCCCCGCACCCGGAACTGCTTGCCGGTCTGGGTACCGTCCGGCACCTTCACGCGGGTTGTATTTCCGTCCAGCGTGGAGACGTCGAAATGCCCGCCAAGCGCCGCGGTGGTCATCGACACCGGCACCTGGCAGAACAGATCGGCGCCGTCGCGCTGGAAGAATTCGTGCGGTTTCACCGACAGGAAGATGTAGAGGTCGCCGGCGGGGCCGCCGCGAAGGCCGGCTTCGCCTTCGCCCGCCAGACGGATGCGCGTTCCATCCTCGATGCCGGCCGGAATGTTGACCGACAGCTTGCGCTCCTCCGGCAGGCGCCCGTCGCCGCCGCATTTGCCGCAGGGGTCGGCGATCACCTGGCCGCGGCCCTGACAGGACGGGCAGCTTCGCTCGATTGAGAAGAAGCCTTGAGCGGCCCGCACGCGGCCGATGCCGCCGCAGGTCGAACAGGTTTTCGGGCTGGAGCCGGGACGGGCGCCGGTGCCGGTGCATTCATCGCACTGGATTGTCGTCGGCACGCCGATTTCGGCGGTTTTGCCGGCGAACGCCTCCTCCAGGCTGATGTCCATGTTGTAGCGAAGATCCGAGCCGCGCTCGCGGCCACCGCTGGGCTGGCGCCCGCGCGAGCGGCCGCCCATCATCTCGCCGAAGATGTCGTCGAAGATGTCTGCCATGGACGAAGAGAAATCGCCGCGGAAGCCGGCGGCGCCGTTGCCGTTCTGGAACGCCGCATGACCGAAGCGGTCGTAGGCCGAGCGCTTCTGCTGGTCTTTCAGCACCTCGTAGGCTTCACCAAGTTCCTTGAACTTCCCTTCCGCTTCGGCGTCGCCAGGATTGCGGTCGGGGTGATATTGCATCGCGAGCTTGCGAAATGCGACCTTCAGTCCCTTCTCGTCGACATCCCGGGAGACGCCGAGCATTTCGTAGTAATCGACCTTCATTCACGCTTCCATCAGTTCTTCGGCGGGCGGATCGGGGCAAACGCCTCCGGCGTCCGGCATCGGGGGCGCCGCGATCCTTCGATGTAGGAACGGATGGCTCGCGATACCATAGCGGCAGGTCGGATGAAAAGCGCCGCCATCGCTGCGGCCACGTCCGCAGTCGAGCAAAGTCGACTCGTGGGAATCCTATCAAGGGCGCGGTGCGTTCGCGCTACCATTCAGGCCGAGGCGACGCCCGCGGGCTTGGGTGGGGATGCGCGCCGCGGCCCGGCGATCAGATTGCCGAAGCGGCGCTCCAGATAGCGATCGGATAGCATGGCGATCGCCACCGTGGCGGCCATCGGCACCGTCCAATAGACGTAGAAATCCACGATATCGAGCCGCTCCAGCCAGCGATCCCACACGACCGTCAGGAACAGGAACTCCATGACGGGATGCCAGAGATAGATGCCGAAGGCGACGCGGGTGAACGGCATGAGGCGGGCGAGCGCGCCGGTCGAGGCGGGCCGGGCGGTCTCCGCGAGCGCCGTCGCCGTCAGCGAGGCGGCGAGAAGGGCCAGTGTCAGATAGGGCGACGTCTGACCGATCATCGTCGCAACGGCGGCGGCGAACAACATCAGACCCGGCCAATGCGATCGGATGTCGACCGTGCGACGACCCACCAGGACGGCGATAATCGCCCCCATGACGAAATCGGCGAAAGCACGATAGGCCCCGAGCGAGTCGGCGCCCGTCCAGTGCCCCGACGGAAAGACGCCGCGCCAGGAGGCATATTCCAGCCCGGCCACCCAGACCGCCAGCATCAGGAGGAGGCCACGCAGCCCCTTCCAGCGAAACATCACCAGGATCAGTGGAAACAGGGCGTAGGAAAAGAACTCGGCGCTGACCGACCAGGAGACGTAATTGAGCGCGAGATCGCTTGTTGTGCCGAGCGCATGCAGGGCAAGAAGAGTCTGCGGCAACGCGGCCAGTTCGCTCTCGAAGGGGTAGTGATCGGCCCCCGCGACAAGGGCCGCCAGCGCGACGGCGGTGAAGAACATCGTGACGATGAAATGTAACGGGTAAAGGCGGGCGACGCGCCGGCGCATGAAGTCGCGATAGTCGGCGGCCGAACGGATCTGATCAGCGTAGCGCGTGGCGATGAAGAACCCCGAGATCATGAAGAACATGTCGAGGAGCGGTAAAAGCCGGTGCAGGAACTCGGTCCCCGTCTCGGCGCCATAGGGCGCGGAATACAGGAAATGATAGGCCATCACCAGCATCGCGGCGACAAACCGCCAGCAGTCGAACACGCGGTAATACAAGGCCAAGCTCCCGCCAGCATCGTTAGCTTACCGACAGGTGCCATGGCGAGGGCCCCTGCGTTCCACCCTCGATAGGCACGCAGACGATCGACACTGCAAGCCAAGCCTTGAGAACTGGTTAACCCCCCGCCCCGGCGCCGCCCTCGAACGCAGAGAGCCCCGGCGCGGACGCCGGGGCTCTCGATCATGGCGAAACAGCCCCCGTAGGAACCCTCGGCCTAAGGCATCAGGCCGATTTCTTCTGGTCCTCTTCACCGTCGACTTCCTCGAAGTCGGCGTCGACAACGTCGTCCTTGGCGGCGGCCTCGGCCTCACCCGCCTCGCCGGCCGGCTGTTCGGCCTGGGCGGCCTCGTACATGGCCTGGCCGAGCTTCATCGACACTTCGGCGAGACGATCGCTCTTGGTCTTGATCGTCTCGGCGTCGGCCTCTTCCTTCTGAAGTTCCGCCTTCAGATCGTCGATCGCCGAGCGGATCGCGGCGCGATCGTCCTCAGAGACCTTGTCGCCATAGTCCTCAAGCGACTTCTCGGCCGAATGCACCAGGCTTTCGCCCTGGTTCTTCGCCTCAACGGCCGCCCGCCGCTTCTTGTCTTCCTCGGCGTGGCTCTCGGCATCCTTGACCATCTGCTCGATATCGGCATCGCTGAGGCCACCGGAGGCCTGGATGGTGATCCGCTGCTCCTTGTTGGTGCCCTTATCCTTGGCCGAGACATTGACGATGCCGTTGGCGTCGATGTCGAAGGTCACCTCGATCTGCGGGATGCCGCGTGGTGCCGGCGGAATGCCCTCGAGATTGAAGCGCCCGAGCGACTTGTTGTCAGCCGCCATCTCACGCTCGCCCTGATAGACCTGGATGGTCACCGCGTTCTGGTTGTCCTCGGCGGTCGAAAAGACCTGACTCTTCTTGGTCGGGATCGTGGTGTTGCGGTCGATCAGGCGCGTGAACACGCCGCCCAGCGTCTCGATGCCGAGCGACAGCGGCGTCACGTCGAGCAGAAGCACATCCTTGACGTCGCCCTGCAGAACGCCGGCCTGGATCGCCGCGCCCATGGCCACGACCTCGTCCGGGTTGACACCCTTGTGCGGCTCCTTGCCGAAGAAGGTCTTCACCGTTTCCTGGATCTTCGGCATGCGCGTCATGCCGCCGACCAGCACGACCTCGTCGATGTCAGCGGCGGTCAAACCGGCGTCCTTGAGCGCCGCCTTGCAGGGACCGACGGTGCGCTGAACGAGATCGTCGACGAGGCTCTCGTATTTGGAGCGCGTCAGCTTCATCGTCAGGTGCTTCGGCCCCGACTTGTCGGCGGTGATGAACGGCAGGTTGATCTCGGTCTGGCTGGCCGAGGACAGTTCGATCTTGGCCTTCTCGGCGGCTTCCTTGAGGCGCTGCAACGCGAGCTTGTCACCCTTCAGGTCGATGCCCTGGTCCTTCTTGAACTCGGCCGCGAAATATTCGACGAGACGCATGTCGAAGTCCTCGCCGCCGAGGAAGGTGTCACCATTGGTCGACTTCACCTCGAAGACGCCGTCGCCGATCTCCAGGATCGACACGTCGAAGGTGCCGCCACCGAGATCGTAGACCGCAATGGTCTTGCCCTCGTTCTTGTCGAGGCCGTAGGCGAGTGCCGCCGCGGTCGGCTCGTTGATGATGCGCAACACCTCGAGACCGGCGATCTTGCCAGCGTCCTTGGTGGCCTGACGCTGAGCATCGTTGAAATAGGCCGGGACGGTGATAACGGCCTTCTCGACCTTTTCGCCGAGATAGGCTTCCGCCGTTTCCTTCATCTTCTGCAGGATGAAAGCGGAGACCTGCGAGGGCGAATATTTCTCGCCATTGGCCTCGACCCAGGCATCGCCATTGGATCCCTCGACGATGGCGAAGGGAACCATCTTCTTGTCCTTGGCCACGGTCGGGTCTTCGTAGCGACGGCCGATCAGGCGCTTGACCGCGAACAGGGTGTCCTCTGGATTGGTCACAGCCTGACGCTTGGCCGGCTGGCCTACCAGACGCTCGCCATCATCGGTGAACGCGACCATGGAGGGCGTCGTGCGCGCGCCCTCGGCGTTCTCGATGACCTTGGCGTTCTTGCCGTCCATGACGGCGACGCAGGAATTGGTTGTGCCAAGGTCGATACCGATTACCTTCGCCATGAATATTCTCCTTCTTGAGCGAGCCGCCCGGGACCCTCGATGAGGCATTCCAGCAAGGGCAGCCCCCGAAATTCTTGGAAGTACCGCCGAGCCGGAACGTCAGGACAGTCGGCTCTGCGGGGCTGGCGGCTATATATGAAGTGCGGTTTGGGGGTGCAAGTCGGCCGGTGGTGGTTTCCTCGGCGGCCGCCGGCCCGCTCCATCCGCTTCGCTGCATCGGCGCGGCCGGAGCGGGGCGCGCTGGCCCGGCGGCCGCGCCACCCTAATTGATTGTGGGAGGCCCGGGAAATGCGGCCTTCATTTCAAGCTCGCTCAAGGAGCAGCAGCCATGAACGGTATCATCTATCTCGTCGGACTCGTGGTCGTCGTCGCCGTGATCCTGTCCTTCCTCGGCGTATTCTAGAGGAGCCAGGGCCAGGCGGGTTCCGCGTGCCCCGGCATCCTTGCGTCTCCCTGGTGGGTGCCGTCTCGGTAATCGACCGGGCTTTCGCTCGTCAGGACAGGCCAAGCCAGTTCCCCGGGGCTTGATCGATTGCTGGAGGATCAACGAGAACCACGGCATTTTCGCAACGGTGGGCTCTACGGGCGCCGGACCACGATCCGGTGGGCTCGGCTGTGAGGCAGTGTTAATGGAGCATACCGAGGCGCTGCGGCCGGGCGCCGTAGACTGACGGACATTGGAAACCTGCCCGGTCGCCTGACTCCCTGGGCGTCGGCGGCAGTGCGGCCCCGGGCAAGACTGAGGTGATGATCGGGGCCCATCCGCCGCCGCCGATAGGATCGAGGAAGTGGCCGGCGCAGGCACGACGCGTCTGGGGACCGGCGCTGGGGATATTCTTGAAGGCGCGCGACCAGATAGGCCCCGATCATTCCGGGATAGCCGGCGACGCCGAAGAGCACCAGACGCCAGAACAGCGGCCGGTCGACATTGCGGTTGACCCAATGCGCACTGTCCGAGGCAGCGGTGCTGAATAACTCGGCCGCATGTATCGACGCGGAGGCCTGAGCCGGGCACACGCCACTGGCGAACAGCACTGAAGACGACATCACGCCATGGGCCATGCCGAGTGCGCCGTCGACGACCTGGGCCACGGCGCCGACGAGAACGAAGAGCAGAAAATCATCCATGTGGAGTTCCGACAGGCGAGGCGTGGCGAACATAGCCTTCCGGTCGCGGGCCGATAGAAAGAGAGAACCCGGCCGGCGCCGCGGAGCGAGCGGCATTTTGCCTTTTTCGGTAAAAGCTTGGCACCCGCCTCCAGCAGAGGTGGCTCGGGAAAATTGGACAGCGTGCTGAGTGGAGCGTGCTGAGTGGATTGTCTGCCTGAAGGCGGCCGGGATGGCCGAGATCAGGAGAGACGATGGGCAAGAGACCCAGGCGGAACCACGGTCCTGCCTTCAAGGCCAAGGTCGCGCTCGTGGCCATGCGCGGTGCGAAGACCGTGGCCGCGATGGCGCAGCAATTCGACGTGCATCCGAACCAGATTACGTAATGGCGCTCGCAGCTTCTGGAAGGAGCGCGCGAGGTTTTCGGACCGGCGCGTTCGTCTGCGGCTACGCCTGCGGTGGACGTGAAGACGCTTCACGCGAAGATCGGAGAGCTGACGCTGGCCAACGATTTTTTTAGTTTCGAGGGATCGCAAGCCCGAGAAAGTGCTCGACAAGGCCGGACTGTTGGCGAGCGCAACGCGATGATCGACCGGTCTCATGATCTGCCGACCGCCGCCCGGGCTCGCGAACTCGGCATCAGCCGCGGCGCCGTTTACTACGAACCGCGAGGTGTCTGCGACAATGACCTCACGCTGATGCGCCGGATCGACGAACTGCATCTGGAGTATCCATTCGCCGGAAGCCGTATGCTCCGCGATCTCCTCGCCGGTGAAGGGATCATCGTCGGCCGTCTTCACGTCGCGAGGCTGATGAAGCGAATGGGCATCGAGGCGATCTACCGAAAGCCGAACCCCTCGAAGCCGGCGCCCGGCCACAAGATCTACCCTTATCTCCTGCGAAAGCTGCCGGTGACGCGACCCAATCAGGTCTGGGCGATGGACATCACTTACATCCCATTGCCCCGGGGCTTCGTCTATCTTGCCGCAGTCGTCGCCCCTCGACAAGCTCGGGAGGTTCAGCCGTCGCGTCCCGACCTGGCGCCTGTCGATCACGCTGCATGCTGACTTTTGCATTGAGGCCGTGGAGGAGGCGCTGGCTCGCTTCGGACCGCCGGAGATCTTCAACACCGACCAGGGATCGCAGTTCACCAGCATCGACTTCACCAAGGTCCTGCTCGCCAGCGACATCAAGATCAGCATGGACGGCAAGGGCGCCTGGCGCGACAACGTCTTCGTCGAACGGCTCTGGAAATCCATCAAATACGAGGAGGTCTATCTTCGGGCCTGTGAGACCGTCAGCCACACCCGGACATCGATCGGCCGGTACCTCGACTTTTACAACGGACGACGCCGACATTCGAGCCTGGGCCGGAAAACTCCCGATCACGCCTACTTCAATCAACCGCTTCTCGCAGCGGCATAAAACCCGGCAGACGACCCACTTATCAAGCCGTCGAGCCTGTTCAGACAAACCGAGCCACCTCTGAGCAAGCTCCACGTCCCAACGCGCCAACGCTTCTTGCCGTGTGGCCCTGGATCAGTTAGGGAGATTTCGGTCATGCTGATCCGTTCGCCGGATCCCGCCCGCGACCCGGGCACCCGTAGCTCAGCTGGATAGAGCGCTGCCCTCCGAAGGCAGAGGTCACAGGTTCGAATCCTGTCGGGTGCACCATTTAATCAATGACTTAGCATGGCAGGACAAGCTGCCAAAAATAAAAACTCACCAAAAACTCACCGGAGAATGGGCGGCGATAGTGCGCTCACGGCGTCGTGGGACGGTCTATCTCCGCCCCATTCATTGGCCGCTATCGGTGATTGGAAGTTAAACTCGGACGCATTGAGAGAAGGGCTCCGGGCGAAGGCCTGGCTAACATTGGCAGCGCGATCAAAATCCTCAGCCAAGCCCTTGTAATTTTGCGCCCGAGATAATCTGGTCATTAGCTTGGAGCGGCTTCTCGACCGACCGGAGTTGTCCGGCCAGTCCGACTGACCTCAGACGCGAATCTAGGTCGAGTGGTACGCGCTCTTTTGAAAGGCATCCTGTTTGTCCGCGCCACTTTCCGAATCGATCACAACTTACTGCTCGGATACTCGGAATCTTGAGGCGCTCCCGACGTCAACCGAGACGACCTTCTACCCTGACATCCGCACCCTGCTTACAGCGGTTCTCAAGTCCGAAAAGCTTCCCTTCGACGTGCGAACGGGGACATCTGAGAAGGGCAGCACCAGCCACGACATGCCGGATTTCGTGCTGGGCGACGGCGCATTGTTCGTAGGGGTCTATGGTGAGGTGAAACGCGCCAGCACCAGTCTGGAGGATCTCGCGGCCTCGACCGAGCAAAAGGATCAGATCGGGCGCTATCTTGCTCAGACCGGCGTCGTCCTCATTTGCAATGTGCGCGGCTTTGGCCTGCTCGTTTGCGATCCCGCTTACGTCCGAGACGGCGTAACGCCAGTTCCGCCAGCCAAGCGCGTGCTGCAGAAGACAGTCGACCTGTGGGCCGCAGTCACGGGTGGTGCAAAGCCGAAGGCCGATGCCGAAGCGATTGCTGATCTGGTCGGCATCATCACGCGCGCCGTGACCGACCTGGCGCGCATTGGCGCGCCTTCCGACCTCGCCAAGATCCTCGCGCGACAAGCGCGTGATGCCAAGGACGCGCTCCCTGAGGATCTGAAACCGCTCAAGCCGCTTCTGGACGATTATCGTCAGGCGCTCGGTCTGGCGTTCGACGTTGAGGACGAAAAAGGTGCCCGCTTCTTCCGCTCTTCCCTCGTGCAGTCAGTGTTCTACGCGCTCTTCGCCGCCTGGATTCTCTGGGACAAGCAGGCCGAGGCTGACGTGGCGTTCGACATCGACGACGCCCATAGCTTCCTGCCCATCCCTTTCCTCGACGCGCTGCTTCATGACATTCGGCACCCGTCAAGAATGAAGCATCTCGGGCTGGAGCCGCATCTTGCGCGCGCCATCGCCACGCTCAACCGCGTCGATCGCCCGTTGTTTCGAGGACGGATGACCTTTCCGACCATTGATGGCGAGACCTCGATCGCCGCGATCACCTACTTCTACGAGCCCTTCCTCGAGGCCTTCGACCCGAAGCTGCGCGAGGATCTCGGCGTCTGGTACACACCGCCAGAGATCGTCCGCTACCAGGTTCGCCGCGTCCATCATCTGCTCAAGTCCGAACTCGGCCGCCCGCGCGGTCTCGCCGATCCTGAGGTCATCGTCCTGGACCCGTGCTGCGGCACCGGCGCCTACCTCCTCGAGGTAGCGCGCTGTATCGCCGAAGAACTTATCGCCGAGGGCGACGCGACCACCGTCGGGTTGGAACTGACGACCGCGTTTCAGGAACGGGTGATCGGATTCGAGATCCTAACGGCTCCGTTCGCCATCGCCCAGCTTCAGCTTTACCTTCTACTCGAGCAACTCGGGGCCAAGCCTGACCCCAATCGACGACTCGCCATCTTTCTCACCAACGCGCTGTCGGGCTGGCACGACAGCGGCGACGTAAAGCTCAATTTTCCCGAGATGCGCGAAGAATTCGACGCCTCGCAACAGGTCAAGCGCGACGCCCGGATCATCGTCGTCTTGGGCAACCCGCCCTACGATCGCTTCACCGGCGCGGCACAGGCCGAGGAAGCCGAACTCGTCGCTCACTACAAGGGTATCGAACTCGTCGAGCAAACGACCAAGGACGGAACGGTCAAGATGAATGGGTTCGGCCGTCCGCTAATGAAACAGCGCGGTAGCAGCCGACTCTACGAGGAGTTCGGGGTCCGCAAGCAGCTGCTCGATGATTTGTATATCCGCTTTATTCGTCTTGCCGAAGAAAGGATCGGTATCGCTGCGGAATACGGCGTGGTCTCGTACATATCGAATTCGTCGTATCTGACCGGCCGCTCGCACCCACTAATGCGACGTTCCCTGCTGTCCAGTTTCGATGCCGTGTGGATCGATAATCTGAACGGAGACAAATATCGCACCGGCAAGATGATCCCGAAGGATTTACCCGGCGCCGGTACCCGCGATGACAGCGCCTTCACGACCGAGATGGACCGACGCGGCATCCAACCCGGCACAGCGATTGTCACGTGGATCAAGCGAACCGGCGCAGCGACCGCGCCTCCAGCGACGCAGGTCCGCTATCGAGACTTCTGGGGGACGGCGGCATCGAAACGTCAGGCACTGATCGCGAGCCTGCCCAGCGGACTCGCGAGCACACCCGCAGCGGCACCGCTTTATGAAGACATCCAGCCCAGTGCCGAAGGGCGCTGGCGCCTGTCGCCGCGCGTCATCGAGGGTGGATTTGAAGCATGGCCGGCCCTCGACGAGCTATTTCCGGTGACCGTGCAGGGCGTAAACCACAACCGAGGCATCGAAGGATCGATAATCGACACCGATGAGAACGCCTTGGCCAACAGGCTCTCGGATTATATCAAGAAGCCTACGTTCGCTTCTGCGTCGACCGCTTATCCGCAACTCGCGCCACCAAAGAAGGCTGACGGCAAGCCTGCGATCGTCGGATACGACCCTGAAACAGTCTGGACGGCTCTCGGCAAGCTGGGCTTTGAGAAGGCGCGCTTGAAGTCGTTCCTGACCTTCCCAATGGATCAGAGGACAATTTATTACGAGACGCGCACCAAGCTGCTGAACCGTCCACGACCCGAGTACGAGTCGAACCTGGCGGCCAACGAGTTCCTGCTGACGGTTCCTGAGCCGCGTAAAGAAACCGAAACGCGACCTCTATTTGCAACGACTCTCGCAAATCTTCACGTGTACGAACGCGGCTCCGTCGTTTTTCCTCGTGAAACCGTAAATGACGACCTGCTCACTCATCGCGACGCCAATATCGCCGAACCGGCCTGGCGAGTGCTTCGGGACCATTTCGGCCTATCTGGCGAGCGTAGCGGCGACGATGCTCGCGCCTTGGTCGGCAAGCTGTTCCGCGTCGCCTTCGCCACACTCCATGCGCCCAGTTACCAGTCCGAGCACAAAAGCGCTCTATCGAGTGACTGGGCGCACCTGGCAATCGCCAAGGATGCCGAACTATTGGGCAAGCTGGTCCATGCTGGGGAGCAAGTCGCCCGCCTGCTTGATGCTAACCGCGATGCGCGCGATGTGATCGAGGCGGTGCTCACGCCGGACCGCGCAAAACTACTCGGACAACTGCGCCGCGCGGACGCCGCGCAAATCTCGACCGACGATCTCAAGCTGACCGTCACCTACTGGGGCGGCGGCAAAGGCAAGTGGACACCGCGCGCCTTCCTCGAACCAGAACTGCCGGCTGAGGCGTGGGATCAGACTTGGGGAGCGCGCACCGGAGACCTATTCATCAACGCGAAAGCCCATTTCGCGCATGTCCCGGAGGCCGTCTGGACATACCAACTGGATGGCTACCCCGTCCTAAAGAAATGGCTGGGCTATCGCCAGGCCGACCGGCGCGACGGCAAACCGCTGACCGAAGACGAGCGCCGTTGGCTCCGCCAGATGATCCAGCGCATCGCTGCGCTTCTCGCCCTCGGGCCGAAGCTGGACGCTCTTTATCAGGACGCCGTCGCCGCGAGCTTCACTGCGGCCGAACTGATGATTCGGTCCTGACGGCCGAAGGCGGTGCCGTTGACCGAGTCGGACCAGCACTCATTTCGAAGCTGGATTTTTGCCTACCGGCTAAGTGTCGACGCTACGCCGCCAACCGCGCTTTGAGGTTCTTAAATGGCCGAACTTCATTTTGGCAATGATCCGTCTGCAACCACTTCGCCGGCGTCAGAGGAAGTTCGCCAAGATCTTGCCGAACTCGCTACATCCCAGCTAGCGCACGCGCTTGACGCCCGCCATCGCGGCCTCAAGGTCTACGAGAGCCTAAAGAGCCTCAACGATGTGATCGGAACCCAATACGGTGATCGCGTCCTGTTCGAGCTCGTCCAGAATGCCCACGATGCCCACAGTCAAGGCGAACGAGGCGAAATCGCGATCCGACTAGTCCTCGACGCGGAAGACCAGAGCGAACTCCTAGTAGGAAATAAGGGTAGGCCGTTCAGCACTTCGAACCTCAACGCCATCCGCAACATTGGAACGAGCGATAAGCAGATCGGCGAGGGTATCGGCAACAAGGGACTGGGCTTTAGAAGCGTCGAGGCGCTGACCGACGATGTCCGCATCTATTCGTCGAATGGAGCGGGGTCGGCCGAGCGATTTGGCGGCTACTGCTTCCGCTTCGCTACGCTCGATGAGATCGCAGCGGGACTGGTACGCTTGGGTGCCGCGGCAGATATCGCGAAAGATGTCGCGCCCAACATCCCGCGGTATCTTGTCCCTGTCCGCGTGGCCGAACAGTCTGGGGCAGTGCTGCAGCTCGCTCGTGAGGGCTTTTCTACCGTAGTTGCCCTGCCCCTAAAGTCGCCAGAAGCGATCGAACTCGCCCGCCGCCAAGTCGACGCCATGGTCGACTCCGAGGCACCGGTACTTCTCTTCCTCGATCGTATTGCCGTTTTGGATGTGTCGATCACCGCTCGTGGTGAACCGACTATCAATCGGCGGCTAACGAGAACGGTCGATCCGCTCGCGACCAATACGATCTTGGGAGACGTATCGCTATCGCGCATCGTGCTCGACGACCAGGATTCCTATCTCGTCGCACGGCGAACGCTGTCGAAACAGCCACTTCTCGAGGCTGTAAAATCTAGTTTGTCGGTAGCACCGCCGCTCAAGCGCTGGCTTGACTGGCGCGGCGACGCGCTCGTTTCCGTTGCAGTACCCCTAACCGGCGTAAAAGCGTCGGGCCGGCTCTTCAATTTCCTGCCGATGGATGACATGTCCAAGTCCCCAATCGTTGGGCACGTGGACGCGCCGTTCTTTGCGGATATTGATCGGCGCTCCATGAAGGCCGACCTGCCGCTCAACAAGCATCTGCTAGAAGCTGCATCGTCAACAGCGGCCGCTGCCGCGCTAGCCATCGTCGATGGAAATCTGGACTTGCCCGAGACTGCGGCCGTCGACCTAGCCAGCTGGTCCGCACCGCACATGCAGAAAATTATCGCCGCGTTCGCAGGAATGGGGCGGCCGCTGACTAGCGCCGCGATTTGGCCGGTGGTGTCGGATGGCGATGCTAAATGGGCTGGATTCGACACTCTGTACTCGTGGCCGGATATCCGAACTCGCCACTTAACGCCGCTTCGATTAGCCGAGATCGCAGGCGCGAATATCCTTCTGCCAGCGCTTGGCGAAGAGCGCATCGCGCGTGCGAAAGCACTTGCCTCAATGGTCTCGCTGCCACTCGCGCCGACGGAACAAGTTCTATGCGAATGGACGGAAACCGTAGCCGAGCATCTCACGGGAGATCGACGCTGGTCCCCTAGTCGTTGGCGAAGCTTTTACGAGGACATCGTCACTTTGTTCGCCGTTGCCGGTACGAGGCTGGCGTCCCTCGAAGGCAAGAAAATCTTCATCGACAACGACGGGAAGCCGTTGGTTGCGACAGCCAAGGGTGTCGCAGCCGCGCCGCCTGTATTCGTCCGGGTCAAGACCGCCAAAGGCCGCCGGGGCGATGGACCGCCGAGTCCTCCTCCCTCGCTCGCGCGAAAGTTCAGGTTTCTCCACGAACGCATCGAACTGGGCGACGCAATCCAACGAGGGTTTGAGAAGGCAGGGCTTCTTCGGCGATATGATCCCGTTGAAATACTGGGTGGGATCAAGGGCGCACTTGGAGACACACCGACAGAGCTGCAACGTCGCGAGGCGCTGCTCTGGTCGTTCAAAGTCTGGCGGGCCGGCGGCGGAAAGCCGGTCGAGGATGCGCTTCGCGGCGCAAGTATATTCCTGCCCACGCTAGGCGGCTGGCATCACGCGTCTGAGGCGCTGCCGTCCTCGACTTGGACTCCGCTCGGGCGCACGCTGGAGCAATATCTCCATGAAGCTGGCCCGCATTCGCCCGACTGTGCAGGGCAGCGGGAGCGATTGCTGGTGAGCTTCGCCGAATGGCCGCGAGCTTCGTCGGACGACCGGAAAGAGGACTGGTTCCGCTTCCTGGTACTCCTCGGTCTTAGCGACGGATTGAAACCGATTGCTGGTGACATTCGACGGGTCGGCACGCCGAGCGGTTACTGGAACCACGTGTTTTCCAGCGGCAAGGAGGCGCTTGGACTCAATGCTCGCTGGACCGCCCGGATGCGAGATACATTCCTGGAGAATCCCCAGACCGATTACCATCTCCGGGGCGAGATTTGGCGCCTGCCGGGCCAACTGGAGCATTCGGTGCTGCCCCAAACCGCCAAAGAATGCCTATCTGAATTGGTGGTCGCTTACGTGCGCGAGCAGGGAGTGCGAGACTTCACTTTTTCAGTCGAGCATTGGCGCGGCTGGAACAAGGTCGAGGCGCCGACCCCACTTGCAGTGTTCCTGCATGACGCCCCCTGGGTCGCGAATCTCCGACGCGACGACGTCGCGTTTGCCCCCCCTGAAGCAAGCTGGTCTACAACTGCGGCGCGACAGATCCCCCCGCGCTTCGTAGCACGCTTTGCGGCGGAGCCAGGAAGCCGCGCCAGCCTTCCTGCCACGCTTTTTGATACGCGGATCGGTCTCAGGGATTGGTCCGCGCAGCAGTTCGCTCCCCAACGCCTCGCCTCTCTCGCTGACGCACTCGACGACTTGTCGGCGGCCGAGCGAAGGGACCTTCGCGACCAGCTGCGCCGTGCGTGGGGTGATGTCGCGGAAGCAAAGCTCATCCTGCCGACAACACTACCGCTGGTCATCGAGCGATCGGGCGGCCTCGAAATTTGCGCGCCCGATGCGCAGGCAAGGCCGGTCGTCCATGTCACCAGTGAACGCCAAGGGTTTGCCGCCCGCGCGCTCGCCGACCGTGGTGAAGCGGTCCTTGATGTTGGCGAGGCTGACGCGGAGGTGCTCCGTAACTTGATTGAGGCAACTGGGGTGTTCTCGGCGCGTCTCGCGGATGCGGGCGATGTTCGCCTCGTTATCGACGGTGCCGATTTCGAAGTCGATGCAGGCGACTCGTTACTCGTGACCGGCAGCCTCGCATGGCTCGCTGACGCCGCTGTGTTCGCGCACGAGTATCTCGGCGATGCGCTTGAGCTACGCACCCTCCCACCCGACGAGCTCGAGCGCCGGCTTCGGCAAGTGCGCCTGCGACGATGCGGTCGGTTCGTCCTTGTCATCGCCGACCATGAGGTGCCCGCACGCGGTGACGACCGCGTCCAACCGGTCGCACATGCAAAATGGCCCACGCTCGTCGTAGTCGGCGGTGGGGATTTAGACTTAGATCTTCTTATTGAAGCGGCGCCGGCGCTCACAAAGCTGATGGGCGCACGACGAAACACTCTTGAGCAGATGCTTGGGAGGCTGATGCGCGAAGGTTTTGTCGGCGGTGCCACGGGACCGAGCGAGGAGCAGTATGCTAGAGCGATACGACGTGATGTAGCAATTGTGCGGGATCACTTCGCGGCAACGCGCGGTGGAATCGAACGCCGAGTGCACGCGCTCGTCCCTGTCATCGCTCACATCGCCAGTCGCGTTGCCGCCGAGCGACTGATCGAGCGCTATGATCGCCTAGGTTCGTCGTTAAACTTGCGGGCTTGGCTGGCTGGCGAACTTGGCCCGGAGTTGGCCGAGCAATGCTTGGCCGCGGTCGAGGATATCGACGATCAGGTCATGATCCGACGGCGCATGAATTTCGATTTCGCTGCCTACGGGTTAACGCTCGCCGCGCTCGGCTACCCGCCGCTCAACGACGAAGCAGATTTTTACCGACTGTTTCAAGTCTACCTAGCGGAATTGCGTCCTGCCCTCCTTGACCGTCTCCGTCGCCGTTACGCGAGCACTTGGCACCAAGGTCTGGACCTTGCGGACTATGTCGCCTTGCGCCGGTTGGAGTTCATCTCGTTCGACCCCGCCTGGCCGCAGCAGCTTGAGACGCTTGATCGCGAGACCGTCGTCGCTCGCGTCTCTACGGCAGCCGATGCTTCGCTAGGTCCTGACGATCCTTCGGTGACGATCCCAGATCTCGAACCCACCTCGGCCTCGAACCGGAAGCTCATACACACCCGCCATTCACGCTTGGCAGGGTTGATACGCGCTTGGTGTCGCAAAAACGGGCGTGATCGGCCATCGTTGATGGACGCGGCTGATCCTCAGCCCCTCGTCCGTGTTCTCGACGGTGCCGGGTATCTCGACTTTGAGATTCTAAAAACCGGGATGTTGCCGGCGCTCTACAGGCGCATCTCCGCGTGGCCCGATGGCATGCCAGCCAGCGAAGAACTCGCCGCCCTTAGCCTGGAACCAGCGGACCTCGAACATGAGGAGCGCGAGGCACGCGAGGTGAAGCGAAAGGCGGACGTCGATCGTCGTACTATCAAGTTCGCCGGGATGCCGCTGGATACCGGTGGCGATGACTTCGCGCACCTCTTCGAGGGGCTGGCCGATGCTGCCCTTGCGAACGGGCCAGAGTGGTACGCTCGCAGTCGACCGCCGAGGCTGATCAAGCAGGAGCAGCGCGATGGTGCCAGCGGACCGGGGAAAATCGGCGGCGGCGGTGGCAAAGGCCAAGCTTGGCAGAACCAGCCGCCCGAGTCGATCCGTAAAGCTATGGGGATCGCGAGCGAATGGCTCGCGCGCGAATATCTGAGGCGGCGTCATCCGCGTGAGATGAGCGATGAGTGTTGGGTTTCGTCGAATCGCGCAGCATTCTGCTCGGGTGACGAGGGCTATGATGGTCATGGCTACGACTTCAAAGTCGTGACAACCCGCAATGAGTGGCTCTACGAGGTGAAGTCGGCGCTGGACGAGGGTGGCGAGTTCGAGTTCAGCGCGCGAGAACTGGAGGTCGCCGGCAGCGCGAGCTTGGAGCGCAAGCGGCGCTACCGCATTCTGTATGTGCCGTTCGTTTTTGATCCGTCGCGGTGGCGCGTGATGCCATTGTCAAATCCTGCCGCATCAGAAACGCGCGATCGCTTTAAAGTGGTGCGAAGCGGGTCGGTCCGCTACCGATTTGAAACTCGCTAGACTAATTTACGCGTCCCAGATAAGGGGCACCCAATCGACCTTTGCCGACCTGCTTCGCTTTCGAGACCGAGGCGCAGGCCGGCCAGCCGATCAACGATATCTGTGAAGTCTCGGGGGAATGCACGAACGGCTCCTGCAAAACGGCCGTCGTAGCACCGAGAACCCCGGCGAGTTCAAATGTCTGCCGATGCGCTGGCGGCGCGGCCGAGCTCGGCCAGATTTGCCATCAGCTGCCGTTCCACCGCCTCCGGAGGCTCATCCCAGAGTTTGCCAACTTCCACGACCGCTTCGCCCGCCTCCCAAGGCCAAGCCGAACGGCCGTCGATCTGAGCGAAAGGGCCATCCGATTCGGTTAGAAGGCGATCTTTCGGCATCTGGGCGGCGAGTTCCCGCCCTTTCTGGCCGCGCAGCATGCTTGGCCCCACGCTGAACCAGCAGCCCAAATCGACCGCCCGAGCGAGTTCGCGCTTACTGCCGGAGAACCAGTGCAAGATCGGCGTACCGACGCCTGGCTTCGCCGCGATCGCATCCAGAACAGCGGTAGCCGCCCGACGGCTGTGGATTGACAGCACACGCCCGCCGGCGGCCCGGCAGACATTGAGGGCACGCACAAACACGTCCATCTGGTCGTCCCAGTGCCGCTTGAATTCTGGCGTTCCATCGAGCCCGATTTCGCCCACATAACGCGTCTCGTCGATCAACTGCTCGAAGAGGGGCAGCTCGCCCTTGCGTTGATGTGCAAGCTGCGGGTGCAAGCCAAGCGCCGTGCGAATCCGGGGGGAGTCCTTCGCAAGCGCTGCGGTTCCCGACCAAGCGGACGGCGTAGTCGTGACCGAGAGCACGTAAAGTCCACGGTCCGAGCAAGCGCGCGCGACGCCGTGCGGATCCGGATAGAGATCGAGGTGGCAGTGGAAATCGATCACTTTACGCCGTGCTGCTGGTGGAGCGCCGCAAGCTCCTTGAGCCCACGATCGACGAGGTCACGTATTGGCTTTGGATCGCCCATCCTCGGATAGGCGAGCGCCGAGCCTAGCCAGGCGTCCAGGCCATCCGCGCCGACCTCTTGGATCGCCATGGCCAGGGACCGTACGTCATCAAAGTTGGCGTGGTCGGCGTCGTTCTTTCCAAGCGCGGCGAACTTGTAATAGGTGGTGTCGGCCTTGCCCCACGCCAAAAAGGCTGCGCGCCGGACCTGGCAGGGCACGCAACGACCGCAGTGCTTGTAGTTGAATACCCTGTAGCGACCGCAGCTCACTGATTGCATGGCGTGCGCTCCGAGAAGGGTCTGATCGGAGCAATCCTGCATCATCTCCCCCTTGGTCTTGCTTTCGTAGGGATTGATTATCCGGACTCGCAAACCCGCCGCCGAGAGCACGTCCCGAATCCGGTTCAAGAACTCTGGATGCGCCGTTCGCGTGCTGAGGCTTCCCAACCGCGCGCCAGTTAGAGATGGGTTGATCGCGATAAAGCCGTTCTCACACACATAGAACGGAACCTCGCCACCATTATGGTACTCGACGAGCGCCGTGGCGGCGAGCACACCGAAGGCGATGAAGATTAGGGACCGCGCCCTCTGGGAGGGTTCCTTCGCCCAAGGTGGCGTAGCGTTATGATTCAGTGCGAGGTGCCGCAGCCCGCCGCCGATGGCTGTGGCAAATGCCGCCTGATTATCGCCGTCGCCCCGGACGATGTTGCTGACCGCGAGAGGCTTGCGCCCCGCTTTGGCAAGATCGATGGCTCCAATCAGACTGTCCAGTCCGCCCGACAGGAGCACGACACAGTCTTCCTTCGGCCGCGCCGCGTCGCCCGGCGGCGCCGGCTGAATGCCACCCCCGACGAAGGTCAGCCGCCACCGGTCGGTAGACAGGAACTTCAGCGCCGTTTCTAGCGCCGCAGCCTGGCTGTTCCAGAAGACCGGGTCGGTGACGGCTACCGTCAAGTCTAACTCTCGGGTCCAGCCATCAGCGCTTTCTGATCGCCAGTCGGCGAGGTCGGCCGTGACGACTGCAAGCGCAATGGACAGAAAGTCCCAGGCGCGTGGGGCGGCCTCTAACCGTGCGCGCAGAAACGCGGTCTTCGCAGCCTGACCCGCGCTTCCGCGAGGCGAACGGCCTTCTTCTGCGGCACCGGCTTGGCCGTACAGCACGACGTTCAACGCATCGCTTTCGGCGAACGCATAATCCTCTGGCGCGCAGATCAGCCTCATTCAGCGTATCCCTCGAAAACCTCGAAGGTCTCCCGCAGGGCGTCACGGACCACCTCGCTGATTCGGCCCGCCGTCAGGGCCCGCCCAGCATCGCGCAGCTTGCGGAAGGAGGCCGCAACGGTTTCCTTCACATAATCACGCGCTTGCTTCAGCCGCGATAGAGCCGTGGTTGCGCTTGGCGCTTTCTCTCTAATCTTCTGACCGACATCGAGGTCAAATCGCCGAAACACGTCGTGTGCGGTAAAACGCTCAATAGCGAACTCACGCTGCTCAGGGACTAACTTCAACAGGTCGGCATCCGGAAAGCGCGTAAGGAGTTCGGACAGAGCATCGCGGATTGCCGCGCGCGAGGCCTCCGCGTCTTGGGTGCCGTCGACTGGGCGAACGGCCTCGACGACCGCATCCATAATCTCGTCTGCCGAGCGGCCGGCGAGCAGTGCCGGATCGAGCGGGCTTCCTGGCGTGGCGGCTTGCCCCGCAGCGAGGCTGGCCAGCGCACCGCCAAGCGCGCCCGCGGTCGACGCGGTGCCGCCCATGCGCCGTGCGGCGGTACGCGCACCGCCGTACCCACTTCGAGCATAATGGCCAAACCCGCGCCGCATCGCGCGAGTGTCGCCCGTCTTAGCATATTCGCCGAGGCTACGGCTGACGCCTAGAAAACGACGATCGGGGGCGAGCGGTGCGGGCGGCGGCGGGGCTGCTGGCGGACCGGGCGCTTCATCCCCCTCCGCCGGCGGGTCTCCGCTTGGCGCTTCAGGCGGTGGGCTATCCACCCAGGACGGCACCATGGGGACGCCCGCACCAGGGCCTCCGCTAGACTGAGACGTTCCCATCATTCCTCCGCTTCTTGATGGCGGTCTTCACGGGCTTGCTCACATCACCACCGTCCCAAGCCTTAAACAGGCCCGCCGCCCACGGCTGATCACTCAACTTGGGAACGATGTTCGGCTCGATCTGCGCCGCCGGCCGGTCGCGCAGGAACGCGGCAAGACGCGCACCTTGCGCGGGATCCGCATCAGCCATGGCAAGGCACGCCTCCAAAATCGGTGGGACGCCCCAGGATTGCTCCTGCCGCGCCCTGTCGAGCAATCGGTCCATCATCACCGTGGTCTCCGCCCTGGGGACACGCACAAGGCGGTCCTTCAGGGCGCTCGCCATGTCGGGATGCTCCAGCAAGGCGGCAAGCAATTCGGCCGCCTCGGATGATAGGCGGTCCTCGGGGGTGATGAGTGGGGCATGTTCGCGGGAGACGTAGAGCGCACCGCGGAGATCCAATTCGCCAAGCGCGGGGGGAAGTGTCAGCCACTCGAGCACGAAGGGATCGTCCCAAGGCGGCTGCAGAGTGAGTTCCGCGCCAGCGTTAGCCTTGACCTCCCACTCGGCCAAAAATGCCGGCCGGCCCGTGTCGCTTGCGCTCGCCGCGGCGATCAGCTCGGCGTAGGCCTTTGGATTGCCGAGGCGCTCGAACAGCAGGAGCTTTGCCAGAACCGCCTCATCTACCCCAACCCCTTGCGCCTTGGAGATCGTCATGCGGATCGCCAAGGCGTTTAGGAAGCGCTTGATCAGCCGGGGGTTGCCGGAAATCCCCGACGCTGTGGTCATCAAGGGGGCCAACCGGTCTGCGGTATCGAGTTTACCCACCAGTTCGTCCGAGAAATGGGTGTGCAACGACTGGACGAAGGCGCGATCGACGCGCTTGCCCTGCCAAGTTTGTCGGAGTTGCTGGCACACGGCGGCACGGATCGTCTCTTTGACATTCTCATCTAGATCACTGTTCTCGACGAAGAGCAGCATCAGATAGGCCCGCACTTCTTGCGTTCCCAGCGCAGGCACGCGGATAGGCACCTGGATCAGCTTGTCAAAGTAATTGGTGACGAGAAGATCGTCTGTTACCCCTTCAAAGTGCTTGCGGACCGCATGCTTGATCATCTCGTTATCGGCCGCGATCACGAAGGCCGTGTGCTTCAGGAACAGGAAGAGCCGAATCGCCTCCAAGGTCGAGATCGTCGTCGGCGGTAAGCACCGATCAAGATCATCGATGAGCACGACCAAGGTGACATTGAGTTCCTCAAGCGCCTCCTCGAAGCTGTCGCGCAGAGCCTGGATCTCCTTGGGTGGAGACGTTTCGGTCCTGGGATCGAGCAGCCCCTCGGCTGCTTTTGCCGCATCATGCGCCTTCTTCTGGGCGTCGTCCAACAGGCTTTCGTCAACACCGGTTAGCGCGCGCTGGCCAAGACCCCACATACCGCCGAGCATCCCAACCGGCGGCAGGCCGAATGCGAGCGCTGCAGCGTCACCAGCCACAAGTTTGGCGCCGCGCAGCCAACGTACCCGCTTCATGATTGCCGCCACTTTGTCGAGGGCGGTTTTGCGCTTTTCAGCCTCCTTCTCCAGCTTAGTGGCGATCACGTCCATGAGCGCAGCGCGCGCGTCGTCATAGCCTTGATAGAGCCACGCATTGAACTCGACGAAGATGAACTCGCGCTCGCCTTCTTTTAGCGGCCGCGCAGCCAAGGACGCTTGGGTAAGCTTGATCAACGACGACTTGCCGATACCCCAGGCGCCCGATACTCCAATTGAGATCGGGCGTCCGCGTGTTTGCACGATGATCTCCGCCACCGTGTCGGCGACCCCGGAGAAGTTCAGGAAATCCCGAGTCGTTTCATTATCGGCCCACACGTAAAGCTCCATCCTGGTCGTATGGTCCAGCTACGCTCGCTACTGGATGGGAACAAGAGGGGAACGTCAGAGAACGTCGGCCTTCCTGACCTCGCCGAGCATGCCCCTCCATTTTGCTTTCGACCTCCTATTTAAGTAGGCTTACCTTAGCCCATTTATTATTTAAGCCAAGTGCCAGTTGCTTAAATAAAGTCTCCCGCCATAATAGCCCACATGGCCGATCCCGAACCCAATCCGCGGCTGGGCCGCTTCGTCGAGACGCCCGTCGCGGGCGAAACGGTGAGAGCCTTCGTTCCGCCGCCGTTACCGCCGGTGCCGCCCATCGACGTGCTCACGCTGCTGGACCGCTTGAGCCTGGCCGAGCGAGCGTTGGGACGTCTCGACGGCATCACCATGCTGCTGCCCCGCCAAGAACTCTTCCTCTACATGTATGTGAGGAAGGAGGCGGTCCTTTCGTCCCAGATCGAGGGCACCCAATCGACCCTCTCGGACCTGCTCCGATTTGAGACTGAGGCGCAGGCCGGTCAGCCGATCGACGATATCCGCGAAGTCTCCAACTATGTCGACGCCATGATGTACGGCCTGGAGCGGTTGGAGGCTCTGCCCCTGTCCCTCCGTCTCGTCCGCGAAATGCACGAACGGCTCCTGCAGAGCGGCCGAGGCGGCACCAAGAACCCCGGCGAGTTCAGGCGATCGCAAAACTGGATCGGCGGCACGCGTCCGGGCAACGCGCTTTTCGTGCCGCCGCCGCCGACCGAACTGGACGTCTGTCTCGATGCCCTTGAGCATTTCATGCACGAGGAAGAATCCCCGTTGCCCGCGCTGATCAAGGCCGGCCTTCTGCACGTCCAGTTTGAGACGATCCATCCGTTCCTCGATGGCAATGGCCGTATCGGCCGTCTGCTGGTGACGCTCTACCTCTGCGTCAACGGCGTCCTGCGCAAGCCGCTGCTCTACCTGAGCCTCTACCTGAAAACCCACCGCGCCGATTATTACCGGCTGCTTCAGGAGGTGCGTGAGAACGGCGCGTGGGAGGCCTGGCTCGAATTCTTTCTCACCGGCGTCGCCGACACCGCCAACCAGGCGTTCGATGCCGCCACCCGCATCGTCGAGCTGTTCAAGCAAGACCGCGAACGCATAACCGCCGATAGCGATCGCGTCGGCTCGGCGCTTCGGGTCCACGACCTTTTCCAGCAGACCCCCTATCTCACAGGCAACCAGATCGTTCATCGCACGGGGCTGTCCGCTCCAACGGTGAACGCGGCGCTTGCCGATCTGGAACGCATGGGCGTCCTGGAAGAAGTCACCGGCCGGAAACGGGGCCGCGTCTTCAGCTACCGCCGCTACCTCGCAATCCTCAGCGAGGGAACGGCTCCCCTTCCTTCGACGAGTTGACGAGAACCTTCCGAAACGTGGAGGGGAAAGCCTTCCCCTGCGGTCGAGCCAAGGTCTCGTCCGACCCCTTCTGCGGGGCTGTCGCCCCGCAACGCCCCGCCGACGTCGGTCGATCGAGAGTGAGAGTGCGGACGGGTTTTCCGTGACGGGTTGAGGGCTGTGAGAAAGGCTCCCGGCGCCCGTCGCAGAGATCCGCGATGTCCAGAACCACCGCTCGCGCTCGTCCCGGCCAGGGCAGGGTGAGCCTCTATACCGAAATCACCGACAAGATCATCGCCGAGCTGGAGGCCGGCCGCATCCCCTGGGTCCAGTCTTGGGGAACCGCAGCGGCGAAGGCGCCGCTTGCGATGCCGCATAACGCCTCGACCCAGCGGCGATACTCGGGGATCAACGTGCTGATCCTCTGGGGCGCGGTTATCGAACACGGCTTTACCGGACAGAGCTGGCTGACCTTCCACCAGACGCTCGGGCTCGGCGGCAACGTCCGCAAGGGCGAGCGCGGCACCACCGTCGTCTATGCCGACCGCTTCACACCAGACGACGAGCGCCGCCGGGCGGCCGAATCCGGCGAGACGCCCGGCGCGATCCCTTTCCTTAAACGCTTCACCGTGTTCAATACCGACCAATGCGACGGCCTTCCCGACAATATGGCGACCGCTGCGCCGCCACCTCCGCCCGGCCTCATCGAACCGGAGATCGAAGCCTTGATCCGCGCGACCGGCATTGATTTCCGCATCGGCGGCGCGCGGGCCTTCTACGATCCCACCCATGATTATGTGCATGTGCCGCCGCCACAGGCCTATATCGAGCCGATCAACTGGCACCGCACGGCGCTTCATGAACTGGGTCATGCCAGCGGCCATGTCTCCCGACTCGATCGCGACCTCAGCGGTTCGTTCGGATCAAAGAAATACGCGTTCGAGGAGTTGATCGCCGAGGTGACGGCCGCGTTCTGCTGCGCCTCGCTCGGCATTGTGCCGACCGTGCGCCATGCTGACTATACCGGCTCGTGGCTCACCGTACTGCGCGAGGACGATCGCGCCATCGCGCGCGCCGCCAGCGCAGCGTCCAAGGCGGCGGACTTCATCCTCGACTTCCAACTCGGCGGGAAGTCCGGTGAGGCTGGCCCGCGCGAGACCGACCGGGAAGCCGCGTGACTTGGGTTTCGGCCCAGTAGAGCAAGAGGAGGGTCGGGAATTTCGTGACGGGTTGGAGGTCGAGAGAGAGTCTCTCGGCCGCCCGTCGCGGAATATCCCGACATGGCAACCGCCGTTCAGAAGGTCGCGCTCAATACCGCGCGCGACATCCCGTTCAACAAACTCATCCTGTCCCAGCCCAACGTCCGGCGCGTGAAGGCCGGCGTCTCGATCGAGGAACTCGCCGAGTCGATCGCCCGGCGTGGCCTCCTGCGGAGCCTCAACGTCAGGCCGGTGCTGGACGCCGAGGGCGTTGAAACCGGCATGTTCGAGGTGCCCGCGGGCGGGCGGCGCTACCGCGCGCTCGAACTTCTCGCCAAACAGAAGCGCGTGACCAAGGCTCAGCCGGTGCCCTGCGTGGTCCGCGCCGCCGACGCCAACACCACGCCGGAGGACGACTCGCTGGAGGAAAACGAGCAGCGCGCGCCACTGCATCCGCTCGACCAGTTCCGGGCGTTTCAGACACTGCGGATGAAGGGTCTCGACGAAGACGAGATCGCCGTTGCCCGCAATGTCGGTGTGCAGGTCGTCAAGCAGCGGCTGCGGCTGGCTTCGGTTTCTCCGAAGCTGCACGAGATCTATGCTGAGGACCGCATGAGTCTGGAACAGCTCATGGCCTTTTCCGTCACCGGCGACCATGAGCGGCAGGAGCAGGTCTGGGAGAGCCTGGCCAAGTCCTATTATCAGGAGCCCTATCAGATCCGCCGGGCGCTGACCGAGAGCAGCGTGCGGGCGTCCGACCGCCGCGCGCAGTTCATCGGCCTGGCCGCCTATGAGGAGGCCGGCGGGGTGATCCTGCGCGACCTGTTCCAGGGCGATGATGGCGGTTCGCTGCAGGATGTCGGTCTGGTCGACATGCTCGTTGCCGAGAAACTCCGCGAAGCGGCCGAGGCGATTGGCGGCGAGGGCTGGAAATGGGTCGAGACCGCGACCGACTTCCCTTACGGGCCACACGTCGGAATTGCGCCCGCTGACCGGCGTGGCACCGCGCCTGTCCGACGAAGAGCAAGCCACTCGTGACGCTTTGGTCGAGGAACTCGACCGGCTCTACGCCGAGCATGAAGGAGATGAAGACCTCGCCGATGAGGTCGATGCGCGCCTGGCCGATATCGAGACCGCGATCGAGGAATTCGACGGCAGGCCGACGCTCTATGATGCGGCCGAGGTCGCGCGCGCCGGGGCGTTCGTCTCCGTCGATGCCTCCGGCAATCCGCGCGTCGATCGTGGCTATGTCCGGGCCGAAGATGAGGCGTCCGCCGTCGATGGACCCGAAGGCGATGAGACCGATCCCTCGGGCAACATGGGCCCGGACGGATCGGACCAGTCCGCTTCCGGCACCCAGGGTGCGGTGATCACCGTCGGCGGCCAGGCCGAGGCCGAGGAGGATGAGGAGAATGTCATCCGACCGTTGCCGGACCGCCTCGTCACCGAGCTGACCGCGCACCGGACGCTGGCGCTCCGCGACGCGGTGGCGCGAAACCCGCATGTCGCCATGACCGCCTTGCTGCACAAGCTGGTGTTCGACACCTTCCAGCATAACAGCAGCCCAGGCTGCATGGAGGCGTCGGTCCGCCACGTCTTCTTTCCGGTCCAGTCGGCCGATCTGAAGGACAGCGCATCAGCAGCGGCCATCGCCGAGCGGCAGGAGGCGTGGCGCATCGACTTGCCGAGCGACGACAATGCACTGTGGGATACCCTCGCGGCGCTCGACGATGCCAGTCGTTCCGCGCTGCTGGCGCAATGCGTCTCCTATAGCGTGAACGCGCTCTACGAGAAGGTTGACCGCTATGGTGGCGGCCTGTCGCAACAGGGGCTCGAGCGACGGATCGCCCAGGCCGACCGTCTCGCACGCGCCGTCGGGCTGGACATGGTGGACGAGGGATGGCGGCCGACGGTCGACAACTATCTTGCCCGGGATACCAAGCCGCGTATTCTCGAAGCGGTGCGCGAGGCCAAGGGCGAGCAGACGGTGCAGCTCATCGACCATCTCAAGAAGGGCGACATGGCCAAAGAGGCCGAGCGGCTCCTCGCCGACAGCGGCTGGCTGCCCGAACCGCTGCGTTTGGCCAATCTTACCGATCAGCCTGACGCCGATGACGCTCCGACGTTGCCGGATTTCCTCGCCGTTGACGATGAGGAAGTGACTGAGGCTGATATGGACGCGTCAGACCTGATCGCGGCTGAGTAAGGTGACCGGGGCCGGCCGAGCGGCCCCGGTCACCTTTTTCGCGTTCTTCTTGATGCGCGGCCGCACCATCGCGCCATCGACTTTGATGGCGACGAGCCCATCGCTGACCAGATCGGTCGTATCGGCAATGAAGCGTCGCAGAAGAACTGTCCGTCCGACTGAGAATTTGTGGACGTAGCCGTTGGCGACCGCGGCATCTGTAAAGCCGTTCAAAGCCTTGAAACTCGCGGCATCGGAGATCGAGACCTGCATAATCATACGGGTTTGGCGCGGCTTCCATTCGTCAAGAATTTTGATGGTGACACGGTGTTTCGAACCACTGTGCACAGTCAGCGGCTGAATTCTGCTTGATCGGAAGGTGAGAATTTTGGCCATTGTCGCTGCTCGGCGTCGTGTCGATCGCCTCATTCGCGCCGAAGCTCATCTGGAATGCGCCGGCAAGCACTCCGGTCGGCCTCTACGCGATAGGCGCTCCCGGGCCACTCGACCTGACCGATCTGGTCGCGGTGAAAGCCCCCCAACCCCTCGCCACATTCCTTTCCGATGGCGGATATCTGCCGCGTGGCGTCCCACTTCTGAAACACGTCGCCGCGCTCCCTGGGCAGCGTGTCTGCCGGACGGGCTACGCGATCATCGTCGATGGTGTCGCGATGGGAGACGCGCTCGATCACGACAGTCGCGGGCGACCACTGCGGATATGGCAAGGCTGCCGCGTGGTCGCGGACGGCGAGCTGCTCCTCATGAACTGGGAAGTCCGCGACAGCCTGGATGGCCGTTACTTCGGCCCGCTTCCCGCCAGCTCGGTGATCGGCCGGGCCACCCCTCTCTACACCGACGAGGACGGCGATGGCCGCTTCGTCTGGCGCGCGCCGACGCGGTGACGGCACGCCCATGACCTTGTCCGCCGCAAACCTGAGAAGAAACCCATGTCCCTGATCGGTCAATTCAGCCGCACCAAGAGCGGCTACGCAGGCCGCGTCCGCACGCTCACCATCGACGCCGAGCTTGTGCTCGTGCCGGCTGACAATTCCGACGCCGAGAATGCGCCGGACTTCCGCATCCATCTCGGCTCCGACGACGATCGGCCAGCGGTCGGCCCGGAAGTCGGTGCCGCCTGGAAGCGCACCGGCGAGAAGGCCGGCGACTACGTCTCGCTGCAGATCGACGATCCGACCTTCGGTCATCCGATCCGCGCCAACCTCTTCCAGTCGGCCGACGATAAATCCGCCTGGGGCCTGCACTGGAACCGCGCGGCGAGCGGGACTGAGCGATGCCCGCCATTCGCTCGCAACCTGTCGTCGGAGGGAGGATCATCGTCCGATGCACAGCCTCCCTTCTCCTTTCCGGCCTGCTCCTCGTCGCGCCGGTTTGCCACTCGGCGAGCGCACAGGAGGTGCCCGTCGAACGCCCTTCACGCGTCGATTCCTATGCCGCATTCATCGCAGAGGCCGCGCAACGGTTCGGCATTCCCGAGGCGTGGCTTCGGGCGGTGATGCGCGTCGAAAGCCGCAGTGAGGTGCGCGCCATCTCGTCGGCTGGCGCTATGGGGCTGATGCAGGTCATGCCCGGAACCTGGGCGGAACTGCGCGTCCGGCATCGGCTCGGATCAAACCCTTACGATCCGCGCGACAACATCCTGGCCGGCGCGGCGTATCTGCGCGAGATGCACGACCGCTACGGTTCGCCGGGCTTCCTCGCGGCCTACAATGCCGGTCCCGGTCGCTACGAAGAGTCCCTCGCGGGCCGATCGCTGCCCGCAGAAAGGCGCGCCTATGTCGCCATGCTCGCTCCGATTGTCGGCGGTGAAATGGTCTCCCCTGTCGTGGTGGCGGCCGCCGATCCGCGCGCCTGGACCCATGCGCCGCTCTTCGTCGTGCAGTCAGCGAGCAGCAGAACGGTCACTCCAGCGCAGCCTGAACGCGCGCCTGATACCGCAGCAACGCCAGCCCCGGAGCGCGATCAAACCGTGATTGCGCCACGCACCGAGGGGCTATTCGTTGCTCGCAATACATCCGGAGGCCCGCGATGACAGCGTTCGCACGGGATCGGGGCATGGCGTGCTCTGGCGGACAGATGGCGGTCCGGGGAGGAGGAGCAGGCAACACAACCGAACGATGGCGAGATAAAAGGGCGCGATGTGCCCCTCGGTTGTGGGAAGCATTTTCAGGGACTTACGCGACGATTTCGCGATGTGCGTGCATTCTGCGCAGCCTGCGATACTCCCGTTTTCGCCGTGAATTCAACGCCTTCGCGCGATGTGCGGGATTGCCGACATGAGCGACGAAGACGAGTTCCGCAGCCGGCCCGGGCGCATCCGATCATCCTCCAGCCAGCGGGCACGTCTCCCGTTCGGGCAGGATCACGTTTGGCCGTCGCACCTATTTAGGGCGGGGCAAGCGCGCCAGCATCCAGGCCAATCGCTGGCTCGCCGGCCGTTCGCGTATCGCCGTCATCAAGACGCGCGTGGTCCGGCATGAAGCCACCGAAGAAGCAGCGCCTCTCCGTCTATCTCGATCCCGGTGAGGGAGCGGTAGCCGACACCACGGCCGAACAACGCCATTACAGGGCTGACCCGACAACTGGCGCTGGACCAGCGGGCCTATGACATTGCATGCGGTCAAATCGACATCGGCGATGCGCAAACGGATATGGTTCAGTGACTGAGCAGCGCAGCAAATCGCCCCTCGACCAGTTCCTGAAACCGCGCCGCCACACGCGAGGGTTCGCACAGCGCCGGCAAGAGCAAGTCGTAACGGAACGGTTGTTCGGGATGCAGGGGCCGCGCGACGACCCTTCCGGCCGCCGCGAAATTGGCGGCCGTTACCGGCTCGACGATCGACACGCCCGCCCTGTTTGCCACCAATTCGCAGATCGAAGCCGACAACTGCGCCTCGGCGACGATGCACGGACGGGCGCTGCCGGCCGCCAGAAAGATATCGGTTTCGGATCGCGTCGCGATTTCCGCCCCGAGCGCCACGAGATTGTCGCGCATTCTTTATTCGCTTTTGTTCGCACTGATTTCCACGCCGCGCCGTTCTGCGTACTCAATCAATGCCAATTCGATTACGGATGTGATCGAGCGCCGCTCAGTCTCGGCAAGCTGCTGAGCCAACGCCAATATTGAAGGATCGAGGCGTGTTGTGAATGGCTTCTTGGTCATCGCAACTCTACGGCTTGAATTTCCATCCCGGCAGGTTCATAACTATGCACGTGCTTTGCAATTTCATTGCACGGATAGCGGCCGACCGAAGTGCGCCAACACTTCAGCCGACCTGACCACTCGCCAAGCTGTAGGGAGCTCGGATCATGGCTGATTCTGAGACTAGCACGAGTCTGTCTACCGTCACCCGTCGCATGCTGCTAGCCGGCACCGCATTGATCGCAGCGGCATGGACGACCAATCCATTGAGGAGATCGCCAGCAAGGGATAGCGGCGAGCCGGATGTCGCATTGCCGCTCTGGCACGAATGGAACGACGCTCACCTTCGCACTTATGAGGCTTGCTGCAAGCAGCAGAAGCTGGAGACCCGATTGGTCGAAACGATTGGCTTTCCTCGTGCAGAGGTCGATCTGCCTGACGAGGGCAGATCGATCTTCGTGCATACCCTTGATCAGATCGAAGAGACCTTCGGCGGCGATCCGGCGATGGCCGCGACGTGGGCAATCGCGGAAGTTGAGCTCACGGCACACCAGGCTCGCTGGGATGCCGCAGATGGCGAGTTGGGATACTCCGTCGCCAAAGAGGCCGAAGAGGCCGCAGCCTTCCGCGAACAACAGCTGGTTGATGCGCTGATGAGTGCATCTGCCACATCACTTGCCGGCATTGCGGGCAAGCTCGATGTCATCTTACGCGAGGGAGAAAGCTCCGCTGAATGTCCGGAGTTCCCCTGGCCCTTTCTCCGTTCGGCGCTTGTCGACCTCGTGCGCATCGCCCAAAAAGCTCAGCCAGATCGATTTGTGCCCGGCTCCGATCGCATTGCGTTGTTGTCAGGTAGGAGCGACCGTCGAGAATGAACTCACATTGTGGATAAGCGAGGAACCGGGACCCCGCCTCCGATGACCCCAACGCGTTGACATAACTTCGGAAAGTTCAAAATCGACGCCGATGGGGACCCCAGTTGAAATGAAATTATAGTATTCACATCAATGCATTGAAATCATTTAAGACGGGGTCCTCATCGGTGCCTATTCACAAATGAGGCGTCGTCGAGGGAGTGGGCGTCGTTTCGAGTAGCCATTCACCCTCAGGTGGCGGCACCATGGCGACTGACGGCATTGCTGCAGTGTCCCGATCGGCTTGAAGAGTTGGATTACGCCGGTCGCTTCGGCTTGTTGTCCGGCCGGTTTTTGCTTCGAAGACGCTGACTTTAGTCTTTCCTGAATCTGATAATTGCCTCGATCTCTACGGTGATCTGCCCCGGAAGCGATCCGAAGCCGACCGCGGACCGGGCGTGCCGCCCTTTGTCGCCGAAGACATCGACCATCAGATCGGAGCATCCGTTGATGACTTTCGGGTGGTCCGAGAAGAGCGGGTCGGCATTGACCATGCCCAGAAGCTTGACCACGCGTTCCACGCGGCCGAGATCGCCGAGGGCATGCTTCATCACGGCGAGGAGATTGAGGCCTGTCAGTTGCGCATGCGCATAGGCCTCCTCGACGGAAACGCCTGCGCCGACCTTTCCGATCGCCAACTGGCCCTCGTGATTGCGCGGGCCCTGACCCGACAAATAGAGAAGCGAACCCTCTTCGACATGAGTAATGAAATTGGCGATCGGCGCGGCCACAGGCGGGAGGGTGAAGCCGAGTTCGGCGAGCTTTTCTTCGGGCGTCATGCGATTTCCTTCGTTTGGTTCTGTGCAGGCCGCCAGGCAGGCAGCTCTCGATGCCTGATGCAGGCGACGGTATGGTGCTCCCCGACTTCCTCGATCGGCGGAACCGCCTCTGCGCAGGCGTCGATCGCGTCGGGACAGCGCGTGCGGAAGACACAGCCCGACGGCGGCGAGAGCGGGCTGGGAATGTCGCCCTTCAGGACGATGCGCTCGCGGCGACGTTGGGGATCGGGAAGCGGCGAGCTCGACAGCAGCGCCCGCGTGTAGGGGTGACGCGGATTGCCGTAAATGTCCTCGGCCCGGCCACTTTCCATGACGCGGCCGAGATAGAGGACGACCACGTCGTCGCAGAGATATTCGACGACGGTCAGATCGTGCGAGATGAACACCAGCGTCAGTCCCAGTTCGGTCTGAAGTGACTGGAACAGATTGAGGATCTGCGCCTGAACGGACACGTCGAGGGCCGAGATCGGCTCATCGGCGACGATCAGGTCGGGCTGCACCGCAAGCGCCCGGGCGATGCCGATGCGCTGGCGCTGGCCACCGGAGAATTCGTGCGGGAAGCGGCGATCATGGTCGCGGTCGAGCCCGACGCGTTCGAGAAGATCGCCGATCATCTGTTGCCTGGCGCTGCCCTTGGCTATCCTGTGAGTGTCGATCGCCTCGCCGATGATGTCGGCGACCTTCATTTTCGGGTTCAGGCTGGAATAAGGGTCCTGGAAAATGAATTGCAGGCGCTTGCGAAGGTCACGCAGGCGCTTGCTCGAGGCCTGGAAGAGATCCTCTCCCTCAAACAGCGCTTCGCCGCCCGTCGGCTCGACGAGGCGCATGATGCACCGACCGATCGTCGTCTTGCCCGATCCGGACTCGCCGACGATCCCGGTGGTTCTGCCTCGACTGACGTCGAAGGAGACGTCGGCGATGGCCTGTACGGGCCCCTTCCCGCCGTGAAACGTCTTGACGAGGTTGCGCACCGACAGGAGCGTCCCGTTCGTCCGATCGGTCTCGCTCATACGTCCTCGTGCCTCCAGCAGCGGGTGGAATGAAGCGCTTCCACCGCAATCAGCGGCGGGCTCTCCACGCGGCATTTTTCGATGGTCAGCGGGCAGCGATCGGCATAGGCGCAGCCCGGGGGAAGATTGGTCACGCTGGGAACGGATCCGGGGATCGGGCTGAGCAAACGTCGCTGTCCCGTTGCGTCCCGGTCGCGTGCCGGGTCAGGGATACATGCGATCAGCCCTTTCGTATAAGGATGGCGCGGGGTCTTGAAGAGTGATCTGACCGGCGCCTGCTCGACCACCTTGCCGGCATACATCACCGCGACGTCATCGGCGATCTCCGCCACGACGCCGAGATTGTGGGTCACGAACAGGATGCTCATGCCCATCTCTTGCTGCAGCCGACTCAGCAGTTCGAGGATCTGCGCCTGGATCGTCACGTCGAGGGCGGTCGTCGGCTCGTCCGCGATCAGCAGGAACGGGTTGCAGGCGAGGGCCAGGGCGATCATTACCCGCTGACGCATGCCGCCCGACATGGAGTGTGGATAGTCGTCGAGACGCCGTTCGGGGGAGGCGATCTCGACAAGTTCGAGCATGCGGCGGGCGCGGCCGCGGGCATCGGCACGCGAGATCGTCTCATGCAGGCGGATCATCTCGATGATCTGGTCGCCGACGGTGTAAAGCGGATTGAGGCTCGTCATCGGCTCCTGAAAGATCATCGCGATCTCCCCGCCACGGATCTTGCGCATCACGCGATTGTTGGCTTTGGCCAGATCAACGACGCTGCCGTCGCGTCGCTTGAAGATCATGGTCCCGTCGACGATCCTTGCCGAAGGGGCGAGCAGCCGCATGATCGACAGACTGGTCACCGACTTGCCGGAGCCGGACTCGCCGACGACCGCCAGGGTCTTGCCCTGGCGCACCGTCAGGTCGACGTCGTCCACGGCCTTCGCAATGGTCGACCCGATCCGGAAATGGGTCTTCAAGCCAGTTACCTTCAGCGTGACGGCATCCGAAGACGCCGGCGCCGGTCCCGAGTTCATCGGTTCCGCGTTCATCTGCGTCATGTCAGAGATCCTTGCGCAGGCGAGGGTCGAGAAGGTCGCGCAGGCCGTCGCCGACGAGTTGGAGCGACATCACGGACAGGATGATGGCAAGGCCCGGGAAGACGGTCATCCAGTCGGCCTGACCGACATACTGCCGGCCCGCCGAGATCATCGTGCCCCATGTGGGGATGTCTGGGCTGACACCGACACCGAGGAAGGTCAGGCTTGCCTCCGCCAGCATCGCATAGGCAAAGATGAAGGTCGCCTGGACCATGATGACGGACAACAGGTTGCGCAGAACATGACGATAGAGGATGCGCCAGGTCGGCACGCCAAGGGCGCGGGCGGCCTCCACATAGGGCAGTTCGCGGATGACGAAGGTGGAGGCGCGTACGATGCGGGCCAGGCGCGGCGTGTAGACGATGCCGAGAGCGACGATGACGGTCGCGGCCGAGGGCCCGAGGGCCGCAACGAGCGCGATGGCAAGCAGGATGTCGGGAAAGGCCATCATCGCGTCGATGACCCGGGCGATGACGACATCGGTGCGGCGGAAGAAGCCCGCCACGAGCCCGAGAGCGATGCCGATCACAGAGGCGAAGATCGTCGCAGTCGCGCCGATCATCAGGGAGGTCCGGCCGGCATAGATCGCCCGCGTGAACACGTCGCGGCCAAATTCATCGGTGCCGAAGAGATGGTCCGCTCCCGGTGCGATCAGGCGATTGGCGATCGACAGCTTGTTGGGATCGTAAGGCGCGAACACCGGAGCGAACACGCACAGGATGACGATGATCAGGAGGAGCGCCGCACCAAGGGCGAGGGGTTTGCGCTCGCGCAGGATTTTCGCAATGCCGGCGGTTCGGGTGCCTCGTGCGGCGACGGTAACGGCCATCAGAATCGCACCCTGGGATCAATGACGAGATACAGCATGTCGATGGCGAAATTGATGAGGACGTAGAGCGCGGCGACGACGAGAAGCGCACCCTGGATCACCGGATAGTCCCGGCGCATGACGGCTGACACGACGAGATTGCCGACACCGGGAAGGCCGAACACCGTTTCCGTCACGATCGCCCCGGAGATCAGAAGGGCGGCGGTGATGCCGATGACCGTCAGGATCGGAATCAATGCGTTCTTGAAGGCGTGCTTGAGGATGACGGGCGTTTCGGCCATGCCCTTTGATCGCGCGGTGCGGATGTAGTCGTCATCGAGGACATCGAGCATCGAGGCACGGGTAAAGCGCAGGATCAGCGCCGAGCTTACGACGCCGAGCGTCACAGCCGGCAGGACCAGGTGATGCAGCCGCTCGAACAGGGTCGTATCGGGACCGCCATAGCCGGCGACGGGGAACCAGCCCAGACGCACCGCAAACACCTGGATCAGGATGAGCGCGAGCCAGAAGCTCGGAATGCTTGCCGCGAACATGGCCAGCGTCGTCGAGGCCTGATCGAAAAGGCTGCCGCGATGGTAGGCCGACAGGATGCCGATGGGCAGGGCAATGACAGTGGCAATAAGAATCGAGAATAGGGTGAGGAAGAAGGTCGGCTCGGCGCGTTGGCCGAGGGCGGTCAGCACCGGCATGTTGAGAAAGATGGAATCACCGAGATTACCGGTGAGGATCTGGCCGAGATAAACGCCGAACTGGACGAGGAGAGGACTGTTGAGACCGAGCCGGTCGCGTAGCGCCGCGATGTCGGCAGGCGTCGCGTCCGGGCCAAGCATGACGGCTGCCGGGTCGCCCGGTGCGATGCGCACGATCACGAAGACGATGGTCGCCACGACGAAGAGGACGACGATCATCCCGGTGAACCGTTTGAAGACGTAGCTGGCCATCGCGCTTTCCGGTGAAATCGGGAAGGACCCGGCGGACGCTAGGCATCCGCCGGGGTCGGCTTACTTCGAGATCGACACGTTCCAGAAATAGGGCCAGGGCGATGCCTCGAAGCCCTTTACCTTCGGCGACTTGGCCGCAAGGGCGGCGAAGTCGCCGACCTTGTAGAAGGGCGCCTGTTCGTAGATGAGGCCCTGGATGTCGGACCAGATCGTCTGCCGCTTCGCCAGGTCCGTCTCGGTGTTGAGCGCCGTGAGGAGCTTTTCCTTTTCCGGCGTCGACCACCAGCCTGGATAGCTTGCCGGCAGCGGCGCGATGAGCGCCGGATCCGGCAGGAAGGGGCTGTGGGTGATGAAGATGTCCCACAGCGCCGGATCGGCACGCCGTTGCACGAGAGTCGCCCAATCGACCACGTCCAGCTGGGAATTGAGGCCGGCGGACTTCAGATAGGCGTCCAGGACCTGGGCCATCTTGTAGTGGAACTCATACTGCCGGCTCGTGAGAATGCGGATCGGCTCGCCTTTGTAACCGGCCTTTTCCGCAAGGCTCTTGGCCTTTTCCACGTCGCCCTGGTTATAGGCCTCGACTCCCGCCTCGTTGCGCCAGACATAGCCTTCCGGGTACATCGCACCGTCGACCTTGAAGAAGCGCTCCTCGCCAAAGGCTGCCAGCATCAAATCGTCGGAGTTCTGCAGAGCCTGGACGGCCTTGCGCATGTCCTGATCCGTCATGACCCCCTGTTTGGTGTTCATGATGAACATCGGCCAACCGAAGGATTCCGTCAGCATCGGCTCGGTCTGGCCGGTCAGTCGGTCGTAGGATTCGACGGGGAGCAACTCGGCGAAATCGTATTGGCCGGCGACAGCACCTTCCACGCGGGTGTTGGCGTCGGGAACCGGCACGAACCGCACCTCGTCGAGAAGTGCCTCCCTGCGGCCACCGAAGCCGTCTGCCTCACCGTCCAGCGGCTTGTAGTCTGGAAAGCTCACCAACTGGATGTACTGATCGGGGCGCCGCTCCTTCAGCATGAAAGGCCCGGTCCCGATGAATTCGGTCAGCGGTTCGGCCAGGGTTTCCTTCGGCAGGACGACGGCGGCCGAATTGTTGAAGGCGAGCAACGCCGGCAGGGGACCAAAGGGGGCGCTCAGCGAAATCTTGACGGTGTTGGCGTCCATCGCCTCGACCTTCTCCACCTTGTCGGCAACGAGTTTTCCGCGCGATGCGATCTTGAGCCAGCGCTCCAGCGACGCCACGACATCGTCCGCGGTCATCGTCTTGCCGTTGTGGAATTTGATGCCCTCGCGCAGGGGGATCGTCACCGTCTTTCCGTCGTCGGAAATTTCGGGCATGTCGGCCGCCAGCAGCGGGGTGACGTTCCATTCCTTGTCGAAGGTGTAGAGCGTCTCGAGGAAATGCTGGGTGACCATGCCCAGAAGGTCGCCCGTCGCGGCCATCGGATCGAGCGTGTTCGGCTCGCCGATCGTCGCGACCGTGATGATGCCGCCGGGCTTGTCCTGCGCCATCACTGCCGCGCCGGAGGCGGCGAGCCCGCCAAACGCCATCGTCGCCGCAAGGCAGGTTTTTGCCAATGCCTTCAACATGTCTCAGTCTCCTTCGGTTTTCAGATCTGCTGTGGAAGACGCGACCGACAGGTCACGGACGACTGCAAGGAGTTGTTCGGTGACCGCTTCGATGATCGCCTGGCCCTTGGCCGCCGTCGCCAGGGATGCGTCGCCGACGGCGCCCAGCCCGTCGGACATTTCGGCCATGGAGCGGAACAGCGCGCCGCGGGCCGGCAGGACCATATCCGCATTGGCCCAGTCATGGGTCGGAACGTAGCTCATGGCCGGAAGATGGTCGGGCTGGCGGACTGCCTCCGGGTCAATATGCAGCATCAGCGAGGTCTCGAGTTCGCAGGCGTGATTGGCACCGGCAAAGGCGCTTTCGCGGATCTGCGCGATCTCGGGACCGGCAAGCCGCCACCAGGTCAGCATCGCGATGCGGCAATCACGATGGGAGGCGCCAAACTCCTCAAGCAGAACCTGGCCGATGGCCTGGTTGCCGCCATGGCTGTTGAAAATCACCAGATTGCGGAAGCCGTGTCGGACGACGGATTGGAGGATCGCGCCGACATAGTCGAGAAAGCTGCGATGCCCGATGCTAAGAGTGCCGGAAAAGTCCATGTGATGCTCGGAGCAGCAGACCTTCACCTGCGGCAGGATCAGCACCTCGTCGCTGGCTTGGTTTTCCAGTGCGTCGAGAAACGCGCCGCCGATCACCACATCGGTGTCGAGCGGCAGATGCGGGCCGTGCTGCTCGATCGCCGCGACATTAACGATCACCGGCATGGTTCGCGGCAGGTCCTGGATTTCGCGTGTGGTCAGACGTTCCCAGCGCATTCGATCAATCGATCCTGCGCTTGGAGACGCCGAAGCGTTCGAGGGCGGCTTCGCTCAGCTTGACGCCGAGCCCTGGCCCGTCGGCCGGGACATGGATGAAGGGAGCCTCGACCTTAAGCGGTGTATCGAGAAGATCGTGCGACCGGATCATCCGGCCGAAGATATCGCCGGGCCAGACACAGCTCGCGGCGGCCGAGCACTGGTGGACGTACATGGCCTCGAGGATGCCGAGATCGACCTCGGAACCGTGCCAGCAGTAAAGGCCGGCCGTACGGGCGATGTGGTCGAGCTGCTGGAACCCTGCCAGTCCGCCGTTGAAGTTGAACCCGTCGACGGCGCCGTGGGCGATGGCGTTGATCGCCTCATAGGGGCGCTGCCCTTGATAGATGTACGGGAGCGATACGTGCAGCGCGATCGGGATCGACGAGAAGCGCCGCAGTTCCTTGTAGTCGAGCATCATCCAGCGCGGGATCGGATCCTCGAGGACGAGGACGTTGCCGATTTTCTCGATCTCGCGGATGATCGGCCTCGCGTTACCCGGGTTTTCCCAGCGCTGGTTCGGATCGAAGATGATCTTCATGCCCGGCGCGTGCTCGGCAATTCTCGCGCACCAGCCCGGCACGTCGTCCTCGAGGTCGCATTTGAACTTGATGACCTTGAAGCCCTGATCCTGATACTGGCGGACCCACGGACCGATCTCGTCCTGCGTGCGATGACTGGACCAGGCGCTGACTGCGATCTTGTCGCGCAATGCGCCACCGAGAAGGCGATGCAGGGGAACACCGAGCTGCTTGGCGTAGGCGTCCCAGATCGCGCATTCGAACCCGTCATATTCACGGCAAAGCGGGATCGGCAGCTTCTGCAGGATCAGCTCGTCGAGCGAGCGCCCCATGAGATTGTCGGCGATCTGTTCGACACGCGTCCATTCATGGTCGCGGTAGAACTCGCCGAGACCGATCGTGCCGTCGGAAAGATGCAGGCGGAGAATCAGCTTGGGCAGTTCGTCGAACTGCACGCTCCAGCTTTCCTTGCCGCCGACAGGAAGCATATGCAGCGGCTTGGCGAGAGTTTCGGAGTTAATGACGCCGGGGTGGGCCGGAACGATGACCTCGTCAAACTCGAAGCCGATAATGTGCGCCTGGCGCGAAGCGATGCCGTCCACGAAGGTCTCCGTCTGCGTTCAGACGAAATTTGTACCAAAACTACATCCTTTGTCAATGCGAGTATGTAATCACCAAATTTCAGCTGATCCAGGCGCTATTTCAGCCTGTCGTGGAGTTACTATTTTCGGATTGCTACATTTTCAATCGCCGACGGGCTGGTTCTCACTCTCGCCGTTCAGGTCGGCTAGCATCGTGCGGGCGTTCCACAATTTGGAAGAGATGTGCTTCATCCGACGGCCACCGAGGAGCGTTGCGAGGCAGTCCAGGATGAACAGCTGACCGTATCTCCCACGGTTTGGCATGTAGAAGAATTTCTCTTCATCGAAGGCAATGAGCGGGATCAGGACATCAGCCTCGACCGCCAATGGCGTGCCGGCAGCGGTCACGGCGATGATCGAGGCACCGCATTGCTTCGCCGAGCGAGCGCTCTCGATCAACGAGCGCGGACGACCGGTCACCGAGAACATCAGAAAGACGTCGTTTTTGCCGGCGGTGGCTGCGGTAATGCGCTGCTTGTAGGCATCCGCGGTTGCGCTGGCCGCCAGATCCAGTCGGAAAAGCCGGTTTTCGGCTTCCGCTGCCACATTGGCCGAGCTGCCGCCGACGCCGAAACAGAAAACGCGTCGAGATCCGTCGATAAGATCGGCGGCCCGATCGAGAGCGGCGGGGTCCCGCTGGGCGAAGGCGCTGGCAAGGGCCTGGCTTGTCGCCTCGTAGACGTGGCCGGCAACGTCACTGCCCGTCTTTGCTGGGTGCTGGTAGTCGGCCGAGAGATACATGCGACCTATGGCATAATCCTGAGCGAGCCGAATCTTGAAGTCGCTGAACCCGTCGCAGCCCATGTGACGTGCGAAGCGGATGACGCTCGGTTCGCTGACACCGGCCCGACCGGCCAGCGCTTTCACGCTGCTGCGGGTCGCGGCGTCGATGTTCTCCAACATAGCATTGGCAACAGCCCTGTCGGCGCGCTTCATGGTCGGAAGTTCCTGGCGCATCCGATCGATCAGGCTCGACGGGGGTAGAGCTTTCGGGTCGCCGGTCTCTCGCCGCTGTTTCTTCAAAAGGGGCTTCCCCGCTCGCGTCTATCTGAAAGTCGTCTAGACCTATATTGGGGGGACGAAGATTCCAATCGCTCTGACGGACCGTGTCGCAGGGGGAAAGTGCGCTAGTCGTACCGTGAGGGCCGGCCGCATCATGCGGAACCCGGTCGATCTTTGTCGAGAATGTTATCGTGGCCCTGCGGTTGAGGGTCGAGACCCTCTATAGAAGCACTGTTCGCCCTACCAGCCTGAGTTATTTCTGTGGTGATGGGGGAGGCCGCACGAGACTGCGGCATTCTGCGGGGCTGGAGAGCTGCGGCGGATGGAAGAGGAGCCTGCGAACGCGCGGCAGCGGGTGCACCCGACAGGATTCGAACCTGTGGCCATCGCCTTCGGAGGGTGGCGCTCTATCCCGCTGAGCTACGGGTGCCTCTGTGCCTGTCAGCGTGCCGCCAAGCTGCGGGCAATTCCATTGATCTTGAACGAAGCCGTCGGGCAATATCCCCGGACTACGCCGCCTTTCCGAATGTGCGCTCGGCCAAAGCGTGGGGTACAATGTCTCCGTCGTTCTCCTCCTTCGTGGCTGGGGTTTCTCCGTTCATGAAACCGGCGATGGCGATGGCTACTTTGTCCGCTGCGGCGATCAGAACGCTGTCCAGGTGATGGATGTAACGTCCCGTTACAGATCCAGCGGCATGGCCGAGCATCGCCGCGATCGTCGGTTCCGTGTAATGCAGGTCGCCCGCCACCGAAGCAAACGAATGCCGTAGAGTATGAAGAGTTACATCCTCGAACCCCGCTCGTTCGGCGATGCGCTTCCAGCCCTTCGACATTCCACCGAAGCACTGCCCCTGCCTGGCTGGAGTCAGGACCGTCGGACAATCCATCTCGCGTTTGACCGCAGATAACGCCTCGAACACGGCGCTCCCCGCCGGCCGAACTGACGCACCTTCTTTGCTGTCATCGAAGCGTAGCGCGCCGGCAGCCTCATCCACTTCTGTCCATTTCAGATTGACGATCTCGCCCAAGCGGCAGCCTGTGAGGGCGAGCAGTCGGATGCCGTCGAGCAGCTGTTGCGTCTCGCCTTCAGCCTTCGCCGTCGCGAGCGCGACGCCGAGCTGACGGTACTCGCTCGGGGTGAGACGCCTGGTCTTCTTTGTGCCCGCCGGCCGCTTCACGTTTTCGGCGGGGTTCCTCTCGATGATTCCCTCGTCATAAGCATAGGAGAGAATCCCACCCAGCAGCCCGGTCGTACGCGTTGCGGTGCCGTTGCCGCCGCGCACGATCGATTTCCCGCGAACCTTACCGGTCTTTCGAATCTTGGCCGTTTTCCCGCTCGCCACATCCTTGACGAACCGCTTGATGTCCGCCGGTTTCAGATCGATGACGCGGCGCGATCCGAGGAGGGGGATGATATGGCCATTGATCCGTCCCTTGTCGGTATAAAGCGTGCTGGCCTTCTTGGGCCGGTTCCCCTTGCCCAGGATCACGCCCATATCGCAAGCTACGAGGTACTTCTTGCAGAGTTCCCGAACCGTCAGCGATTGACGGCGCGTGATGCGTTCGCCAGCGGGATCCTCGCCCTTGACCACGGCTCCAAGTTTGGCGATCGCCAATTTACGCGCTTCTTCACATGTCACCATGCCGTGTCGGCCGATGGTCATCCGACGGCGGACATCCTCCGCGTTACGGTAATCGACGAAGTAGGTCCGTGTACCGCTCGGCTGAATGAAAATGCCGAAGCCCTTCAACTCGCTACACCAGATCGTCACCTGCTTGGCTTGCGGTTCCGCGCGATCGACGATCGTTTTGGTCAACTTCGGCATGGACGCCCTCCGAGAAAACTCACCAAAAACTCACCAAAAAATCGAAAGCTGTGACGAGGAGGATCGTATCAAAGAGGAAAGCTTAACACAATAACTTCTGTTATATCAGTTAGTTGTCGTACTGTCGGATATCGTAGCGAACAGTCGGCGGGGTGCTAGAAACGCTCTCCGAAGGCAGAGGTCACAGGTTCGAATCCTGTCGGGTGCGCCACTCCTGAACAGGACTGGGCAATTTTTCGCCCAAGCTTTCGGCGTTAACGAGATGGTTGCGCAGCGCCTCGTTCCCGCCGTAGATTACGGCGGCGGCGGGATGTAGGCCGGAACGAAGCCGGGGAAATCGAACGCGTCGGAGACGCCCTCCTCCAGCGCCATCTGGCGGATGTTGTTGCCATAGCCGACCGTCGGCACGCCCATCCGGTGGAACTCCAGCATGGCCCGGACGTGCTATGCCATCGACGCCTTGGCCGCACCCGTACCGCCTTCGGATCGCGTTCGCGCCTCTCCTCCCATTCGGCGAGACTCCAGCCCTTGGGCAGACTGCCGTTGACCGGATCGTGGGCGGAGGTCCGACCGTTCGGCATAGGGCAGCGGTGCCCAGCTGGTCCTATCGTCCGCCTGCATCATCCGTTTGGCTCCAAGTCCTGACGTTTAAGCGCCAGACGCACACCCTCGTCGGCCTCCATGCGCGCGCGATGCTCCTTCAGTGCCCGATAGCCCTCGATCGACAAAGGTGTCTGCTCGATCCAGCGTTTCAGCACGTAGAGGAACGTGTCCGCGAAACCGCGCTTCCCGAGGTACCATTCGCCGCCACTTTGGCTCAGGATGCCGTTCATCCACTCGTCGCTCGGCATAGGGTCGGGCCACGCGACATCACCGCGCTCGGATATCTTGTGTGGCGCCAGACCCGCAAGGAACGTTCGGTTTAGGCGGCCCTTGGAAAACCACCATTCGGGAGCCGAAAGATGAGCCATTCGCGAGCAATATCCCAAGACGAAGTGGCGCTCCGGACGCCGCTTTGCGACCTCATCAGTTGCCGCTATCCGATCCTGCAGGCCGGCATGGGTGGTGTCGCGCGATCGGAGCTTGCTGCGGCGGTATCGACGGCGGGCGGCTTCGGCTGTCTCGGCATGGTGCGCGAGCCGCCGGAGCTGATCGCGCGCGAGATCGCTTCCGTCCGCTCGCGCACTGACCGGCCGTTCAGCGTCAACCTGATTCCGGCGGCGACGGATCCGGTGCTGTTCGAGGAAGAGCTGGCGGTCTGCCTCGATGCCAAGGTCCGGGCGATGATTTTCTTCTGGGACGTTGTCCCGGAGGCCATCGAGACGGCGAAGCGGGCCGGGTGCCGTGTGCTCTACCAGGTCGGATCACTCGCCGCAGCGCGAGCTGCCGAAGCCGCCGGTGCGGATGCGGTGATCGTCCAGGGGGTCGAGGCGGGCGGCCATGTTCACGGCAGCGTCTCGTCGCTGGTGTTGCTGCCGCAGGTCGCTGGTGCTTTGCGAATCCCGGTGGTCGGATCGGGAGGATTTTCCTCCGGGGCCAGCCTCGTCGCGGCACTGGCCCTCGGCGCACAGGGCATCCACTGCGGCACCGCTTTCCTGGCGACGCAGGAATCCTTCGCGCATGATCTGCACAAGCGCCGGGTCGTGGCGGCATCTTGCGAGGAAACGATCCATACCGACGCCTTCGCCATCAACTGGCCGCCGAACTCGCCGGTCCGTGTCATCGCCAGCGACCTTACCGAAACTCTCGGCGAGCGGCTGTTCGGCTACAAGGTCGAGGATCTGCCACGCGAGGCGATCGCGATGGAGGACCACCGTCCCATCTATCTCTTCAGCACCGATTCGCCGCTTCAATCGATGAGCGGCGATCTCGAGCGCCTTGCGATGTTCGCCGGTCAGGTCGTCGGCCGGATCGAGAAGATCGAGCCGGCGGGAGAAATTGTCGCCGCCATCGCCCGTGATGCGCTGGCGATCCTGTCCGATCTGGCGCGCAGAGGCGCCAACGCATAGGCCGCCGCGCTACGCCGCTTGGGCGTGGGGGTTGGCGCGGCAGCAGGCGGTCAGCGTATTGGACAACAGGCAGGCGATGGTCATCGGCCCGACGCCCCCCGGCACCGGCGTGATCGCACCGGCGACCTGGGCGGCGCTGGCGAAGTCGACATCGCCGACGAGGCGCATCTCGCCATCGCCCTTTTCCGGCGCCGCCACCCGATTGATGCCCACATCGATGACCGTGGCGCCGGCCTTGATCCAGTCCCCCTTGATCATCTCGGGCCGGCCAACGGCCGCTACCACGATGTCCGCGCGACGCACCACGTCCGCCAGATTTTTCGTCCGCGAATGGGCAATCGTTACCGTGCAGCTGTCTCCCAGGAGCAGTTGTGCCATCGGCTTTCCGACGATGTTTGAGCGACCGACCACCACCGGCGCTCTCGGCACTTTTCCGCTGGTTCCGGACGTAGAGTTCGGCCGCCGCGCTATCGCCGACGGAGACCGAGACGAGACACCGCTGCCAGCCTTCTTCGCCAGCCTCGCCGCATCCTTCGCCGCCTCGGCCCGCAGCCGTGCCGCGATGG
>NZ_JADDXW010000030.1 GCF_017183135.1 Aurantimonas marina
CGGAAGCCGCGTCCCCGCATCGCTACACGCGACGGCGATCTGACCCTGCTCCAGACCGATCGCGGCGGACAAATCGACGCCCTCCAGCCGCGTCAGAAACATGTAGGCGCCGGTGAAATCCATCGCGCCTGCGATGATGGCATCGCTGAAATCGGCGCGGGCCAGATTGGCCAGTGGGTATACCGTGCCCGTCAGATCGGCCTTGTCGAAGATCGCGCGACCCAATTCGGCCTTCTCGAAACTGCTTCCGGTCAGGTCGGAGTTGCGGAAGTCCGCCCGCTGGAGTTCCGCGCTATGGAACGAGGCGCCGCGCGCGGACAGGCCCGAAAGGTTGGTCCGATAGCCCTCCACCTTGGTGAAATTGGCCTTGTCGGCAACGGCGCCCGCGAGCGACGCACGCACCAGCGCCGCCTTTTCCAGGTTTGCCGATGCGAGCCTGGCGTTCCGCAGGTCGGTCTGGGTGAAATCGGCTTTCTGAAGATTGGCGCCTTCGAGGTTGGCTCCGGACAGAACGAGATTGCTGCGGTCGCAGCCGCTCCAGTCGATTGCCGCCTTTGGCGAGGCGGTGCATTCGGCCGCTTTGCCGCCGGGGTTGCGCCGGCGCTGATCGCGGCGGCCAGGAACAGCACCGATGCGGTGGATTTGGCGGTGGCGCCGGAACGCAGACCGGTCGTCACCTTGCGGGGCGCTCGGTTGCCGTCTTGAGCCGGCAAGACGGGCTCGTCCTTCATGCCGGACGTCGATCTGCCGCGTTCCATCGCTATTCCTCCAGATGCCACGACAGATGCCGCTGTCATCGACAGGACTATCCGCCCCATGGCGAGCGGAAGCAATTGCAAGGCTCGGACATCGACGGTGTTGACCTGCCGGCTGCCCCTGTGGCGAAGTGCGCCGGTCATGCCAGCTTCACCGGGGAGCGGCCGCCACCTGCCGGGCGATTTGACGATCAAGGGAGCTTGAGATGCTGGACATCACCAATCCGACGAAGACAGCGCAACGCAGCGTCGTCGTGCAAGGCTTCACCAATAGCGTGCTCGACCCGAACCAGCCGATGCTCGGCCCGGTTGAGAACGGCGGAACGATCATCGCCAACACTGCGCCGGGCTGCTGGGGCCCGATGATCACGCCGCGGCTGCGCGGCGGCCATGAGGTGACCCAGCCGGTCGAGATCGTGGGCGCGGAACCGGGCGACGGCGTCGTCATCCGCATCCGTGACATCAGCGTGACCTCGATCGCGACCGCGTCCGGCCACGACAGTTCGCCGGAAGGCTTTTGCCTGGGCGATCCCTATGTCGCCGCGCGCTGCCCGACCTGCGACACGCTCTGGCCCGAGACCCATGTCGAGGGGATCGGTGGTGATGCGGTCAAATGCGATGCCTGCGGCAACACGGTGAAGCCCTTCGAGATCGTGCATGGCTATACTGTGGTGTTCGACGAAACGCGTCATGTCGGGGTGACGATGCCCAAGCAGGCGGCCGAGACTATCGCCCGCGACGCCCATCATTATGCGGCGCTGCCGGATCAGTCGGTGCAGCACCCGATCCTGACCTATGCGCCGTCGGACATGCCGGCGGTGATGGTGCGCATGCGCCCCTTCCTCGGGCAATTGGGCACGACGCCGTCGACGCCGCTGCCCGATTCCCACAATGCCGGCGATTTCGGCGCCTTCCTCGTCGGCGCCCCGCATGAATACGCCATCACCGCCGAACAATTGGCCGAACACAAGACCGACGGGCACATGGACATCGACGCGGTGCGCCCTGGCGCGGTGCTGGTCGCGCCGGTCAAGGTGAAGGGCGCTGGCGTCTATATGGGCGACATGCATGCCGCCCAGGGCGACGGCGAGATCGCCGGTCACACGATGGATGTCTCGGGCAGCGTCACGCTGCAGGTCGAGGTGCTGAAAGACTATCCGATCGACGGACCGGTGCTGTTTCCGCTCCTCGAGGATCTGCCGCCACTGGCCCGGCCCTTCTCGGAAGCCGAGCGCGCCAAGGTCGAGCGGCTGGCCAAGACCTGGAAAATCGAGCAGCTCGAGAGCTCGGCGCCGATTTCGGTGATCGGCACGGCGCCGACACTGAATGAAGCGATCGAGAACGGGCTGGAGCGGGCGGCCAAGCTCCTGGATATGTCCGTGCCGGAGGTGCGCAACCGCGCGACGATCAATGGCGCGATCGAGATCGGCCGCGCGCCGGGGGTGGTCCAGGTGACCTTCCTGGCGCCGCTGGATCGGCTCGACAAGGTCGGCCTGGGCGATATCGCGCGGGCGCAATACGACCTCTGACAGATCTGGCCGGCGCGGGCGATCGCGGCCCGCGTCGGCGAGCCGGAAAACGCGCGAAAAAATGAAGAGAAATGGCGGAGAGAGAGGGATTCGAACCCTCGATACGGTCTCCCGTATACACACTTTCCAGGCGTGCGCCTTCAACCACTCGGCCACCTCTCCGTGCATCCGAGTCGAAAAGCGGGAGGTTGCGCCCCGCTCTCGTCGCCTCTCGGCAATGACATCCCTCGCCGGAATTCATCCGCGCCGGACAGACCGGCGAAGCGAAACGCCGGGGCCGATGCCCTGTCTCGAACAGCCGCGGACTATAGCCAGAACGCTCCGCGGTTCAACCCGCGAATTCAGCAAACTTCCGGGATGGTCGCAAGGGCGCTACATTGCCGCCGACGGGGGCAATCCCCACATAGTATTGAAGCAGGTGACGGCGGTCCTGTGGTCATTTTGATCATCGCGCGGGCGCAGGGCGGCGTTATGGCGCGACGGGCCGCCAGGATGGGAGCGACAGTTCATGCGGTTTCTGGTGCGTCTGATCGGCAGCCTCCTGCTGGCCGTGGCCGTGGTTTTCGCCGTCGGCGATATCGCCCGCTCGCTCGCCGATCAGACGACGCGTCTGGTGAGCGTGACCGAGGCGCTGGCGATGATGGGCGGGAGCCTGGAGCCGTCCGGTGTCCAGAGCGCGACCGTGGCCGCGATGCTCGCCGAAATCGGCCGCTGGTCGGTCTCGATCACCGCCGGCGTCGCGGGCCTGTTCCTGCTCGTCGTCGGACGCGAGCGCAAGAGGCACCGCCGCCTGGTCCGCTGACGCCCAGTCCGCTGGCGCCCGGGGCGCCGAACAAGGAGTGTTTCATGTATATTCTCGACATGTTTTCCAAGAAGATGAAGCTGCCGGTCGGCGCAGAGGCGCTGCCGGGACGGGCCGAGCCGATCGAGACCGCCGAGACCCATTTCGTCAATGGCCACTCATTGAAGCCGCCCTTTCCCGAAGGGCTCGAGACGGCGATCTTCGGCATGGGTTGCTTCTGGGGCGTGGAGCGCAAGTTCTGGCAGCTTCCCGGTGTCCATGTGACTGCGGCGGGCTATTCGGCAGGGACGACGCCCAACCCGACCTATCAGGAAGTCTGCACCGGCCAGACCGGCCAGAACGAGGTCGTACTGGTCGTCTTCGATCCGGCGGTCGTGTCCTTTGAGAGCCTGCTGACGACATTCTGGGAAGGTCACGATCCGACCCAAGGGATGCGTCAGGGCAACGACATGGGCACGCAGTATCGCTCCGGCATCTACACATCCTCGCAGGCGCAGTTCGATGCGGCGACCGCGTCGCGAGCGGCCTATCAGCAGGCGCTGGCCAAGGCCGGGCACAAGGGCACGATCACCACCGAGATCGAGCCCGCGACCGACTTCTACTACGCCGAGGGTTACCATCAGCAATATCTCGCCAAGAACCCGAGCGGCTATTGCGGTGTCGGCGGCACCGGAATCTCCTGCCCGATCGGGCTGAAGATCGAGGCGGCTGAGTAGCGCTTGGCCGCCCGGACGGGTTCTGCCGGATGCGGCCGTTTTCCATCGTCGCCGATTCCAGGTGATTCTCGACGCGGACCGTGCCAGTCTCTTGGCAGGCACGGTCCGCATTCGCGACGCCGTGGCGTCCCGTCGCCGGCAATCGGCGGTCTTGGAACCCATCATCTGCAAACAGGGATCGGACACTTCATGAAACAGTTCCTGGCCGGACTCCTCGCCACTTCCATCCTGTCGGTCACCGCGGCGTCGGCCGAAGAATTCGCCCCGGCGATCCTCTACGACCTCGGCGGAAAATTCGACAAATCCTTCAACGAGGGCGCCTATGACGGCGCCGAGAAATACAAGGCCGACACCGGCACCGAATATCGCGAGTTCGAGATCGTCAACGACGCCCAGCGGGAGCAGGCTTTGCGCCGCTTCGCCCGCGACGGGGCGAGCCCGATCATCTCCGTCGGCTTCAGCCAGGCCGCCGCGCTGGAGGCGGTGGCGAAGGAATATCCCGACACGAAATTCGCCATCATCGACGCGGTCGTCGAGGCGCCGAACGTGCAATCGATCCTGTTCAAGGAAGAAGAGGGCTCCTATCTCGTCGGCATCCTGGCGGCGATGAAGTCCGAGACCGGAACCGTCGGCTTCGTCGGCGGCATGGACATCCCGCTGATTTCCAAATTCGCCTGCGGCTACAAGGGTGGCGTCAAGTCGGTCTCCGCCGACGCCAAGGTCATCGAGAACATGACCGGCAGCACGGGCGCCGCGTGGAATGATCCGGTGCGCGGCGGCGAACTGACCAAGTCGCAGATGGACCAGGGCGCCGACGTGATCTTCCACGCCGCCGGCGGCACCGGCATCGGCGTCTTGCAGGCAGCAGCCGATGCCGGCAAATACGGCATCGGCGTCGACTCCAACCAGAACGGCCTGTTTCCCGGCAAGGTACTGACCTCGATGGTCAAGCGCGTCGACAACGCCGTCTACTCCACCTTCGAGGACGCGGCGAAGGGGAATTGGACGGCGGGCACCGTCACGCTCGGGCTGGAACAGGACGGCGTCGGTTACGCCATGGACGAGAACAACGCCGAACTCGTCACCGACGAGATGAAGGCCGCGGCCGAAGAGGCGAAGGCGAAGATCATCGCCGGCGAGATCGCGGTCCACGACTATGCGACGGATTCGTCGTGCCCTTACTGACGTGTTGTGAAACATCACCGTAGTGAGGCGTCCCATCCGGGGCGCCTTTTTTCTGCGGTGCCTGGCCGCACCGCGCCGACTGTATGCGAAGCAGCCCGGCACCCACCCCAGCTCTTTCTGCCCGACGATCCCGGTGATATCGGGACGCGGAACAACGCGTTGGAGTGACGTCGCATGGCCGAAAAAGTGATCTTCGATACCGATCCGGGTCAGGACGACGCGGTGGCGCTGCTGACGGCGCTGGCCTCTCCCGACGAGATCGACATCCTCGGCATCGTCACCGTCGCCGGCAATATCCCGCTGCACCACACCACCCGCAACGCGCTGCGGCTGCTGGAACTCGCCGGTCGCACCGAGGTGCCGGTGCATGCCGGATGCGAGCGGCCGATGCTGCGCAACCTGGTCACCGCCGAGCATGTGCATGGTCCGACCGGGCTCGACGGTCCGGACCTGCCGGAGCCGTCGCTCGGTGCCCGTGATGGTCATGGCGTCGATTTCCTGGTGGAGACGATCCGGGCGCATCAGCCGGGCACGATCCGGCTCCTGGCGCTCGGGCCGCTGACCAACGTCGCCATTGCCATGACCAAGGCGCCGGACATCGCGGCGCGGCTGAAGGACGTCGTCCTGATGGGCGGCGGCTGTTTCGAGGCCGGCAACATCACGCCGGCGGCCGAGTTCAACATCTTCGTCGATCCCGAGGCGGCGGCGATCGTCTTTGCCAGCGGCGCTGCGATCACGGTCCTGCCGCTCGACGTCACCCACCAGATGCGCTCGACAAGGTCGCGGATTGCCGCCTTCGGCGATCTCGGCAACCGGTCGGGCGCGGCGGTGGCGGCGATGCTGGGGTTTTCGGAGCGGTTCGACGTCGAGAAATACAATTGGGAGGGCGCGCCGTTGCACGACCCATGCGTCACCGCCTTCGTGCTCAAGCCGGAGATTTTTGCAGGCCGGCCGGTCAATGTGGCGATCGAAACCGCCAGCCCGCTGACGCGGGGCATGACGGTCTGCGATTATTGGGGCGTCACCGACCGGGCGAAAAACGCCGTCTGGGTGCGTTCCGGCGATGCCGATGCCTATTTTGCGCTGCTGACCGAGCGGATCGGGCGGTTGCCGTAGGGGGCGTGGCGCCCGCCATCGCCGGCGCGTTTTCGAGGGCGGCCCTTTCCTTCCCAACGCTGACGTCTCCTCCTCTCTTTCCCTCGAAAATCCGCACGCGGCGGCGTCTTCGCGCCGGTTGTCGGGGCGAAGGATCGGGAAGCGGACGCATGGCGAACGTCGCTATGCTTTTGATTATCTGACGCTTGCCATGCGCCCGCCGGCTGCTTGCCCCGGACCCGACGCCCCGCCGTGTGCGAAGCCGGTCTGCAAAGGGCCCGGATGTGGGGGTTCATCACCCAGCCGCGCCACCGCAGCGCGACCCATCCGGCACCGTCCTCCCTCCACGCGCATCCGGTTCATGACCCGTGTTCCCGCGAGGGCGATGGGAGAAGGATACGGGGGACGCGGGAGACGGGGAGAGATTTTTTCGTGCGGAAGCACCAGAGGCGTTGGATTGCAACGGTTTGGCGGTGGCGACGGCTTGGAATGGGTCCTCGGGTCAAGCCCGAGGATGACGCGCGTTTGGGGTGGTGCCGCCAGTTGGAGACCACGTTGAAGCTCAGCCGTTGCCGGGGATGACGGGCGTTTTGGGGTGGCGACACCTGCGGAGGACGCGCACTTGGGAATCGTCGCGGCCGAGGATGATGAGGAGAGGGGCGCCCGTTCCGGGGACGGATCGGCGGTTGCGGCGAGAGCCGCCCCCTCAGTAGTGCGGCGGTTTGGTGCTTTCGGGGCCGGGCGTTGCGACCTCTTCGAGGGCATCGAAGCGATGGCCGAGGGATTTGAGTGTGCGCTGCATCCGCTCGAGCGTCTCGAAGGCGCGGCGCAGCTCCTCCGATAATTCCTCGATCGTCTGCGCCTGATGCGCTACCATGATCTCCAGATCCTGGACGCGCTCGCCGATCTCAGTCGATTTGTCGCTCATGCAACGATCTCCGCAAGTTTGGCCCGCAACCGGCCGTCGATGGAGGCGGGCCGCCGCGTTGCCCGGTCGACATAGACATGGACGAAGAACCCTTCGGCCGCCGCTATCTCCGACGTGCCGCGAAACAGGCCGACCTCGTACCGCACCGAGGATCGTCCCAGTCGCGCGACCCGGATGCCCGCCATTACCGGGTCCGGAAAGGCGAGTTCGCCATGATAGCGGCAGCCGGTCTCGACGACGAGGCCGATCTGCGCGCCGGCATGGATGTCGAGCAGGCCGTTCTCGATCAGCCAGCCGTTAACCGCCGTATCGAACAGCGCATAATGAACGACATTGTTCATATGGCCATAGACGTCGTTGTCGGCCCAGCGCGTGGTGAGCGGGAGGAAGGCGCGGTAGGCGCCGCGGCGGCCGGGCTCGGGGCGCCCTGCCGCCTGGCTTTCGGTCGAAGCGGTCATGTCTGCTCCTTGCGCATTCGATAGGCGACGCTGCCGCCCTTCCATACCCGGCATTGTTTTATCGGAAAACCGGTTCCCACTTGTCGAGGCGATGCTATAGGCTCGCGCGACCAGGGTCAGTCCAGAGTGAGCGCATGCCCGATCCGGCGATCGAACTGATCGACATCGACAAGAGCTTCGGAATCGTCCGGGCGAACAAGCGGATCAACCTCACCGTCGCGCGCGGCACGATCCACGGCATCATCGGCGAGAACGGCGCCGGCAAGTCGACGCTGATGTCGATCCTCTACGGCTTCTACCAGGCCGATTCCGGCGAGATCCGCGTCGGCGGGAAGACGGTCGAGATCGCCGATCCGAACGACGCGATCGCCGCCGGTATCGGCATGGTCCACCAGCATTTCATGCTGGTGGAGAATTTCACCGTCGTCGAAAACGTCATGCTCGGCGCAGAACAGTCGCCGCTGCTCGCCGCCGGCATCGCCAAGGTGCGGGCCGAATTGAAGCGCCTCGAGGAAGACCACGCGCTCAACGTCGACCCGGACGCGATCGTGGAGGAACTGCCCGTCGGCCGGCAGCAGCGGGTGGAAATCCTAAAGGCGCTCTATCGCGGCGCCGACATCCTGATCCTCGACGAGCCGACCGGCGTGTTGACGCCGGCCGAGGCCGACCACCTGTTCGCCGTCCTCAAACAGCTGCGCAACGCCGGCAAGACGATCATCCTGATCACCCACAAGCTGCGTGAGATCATGGCGATCACCGACGCCGTGTCGGTGATGCGGCAGGGCGAGATGGTGGCGACGACGGCGACGGCCGAGACCTCGGTGGGAGAACTCGCCGAGCTGATGGTCGGTCGGCGCGTGCTCCTGACCGTCGACAAGGGCGACGCGGCGCCGAAGGACGTGAAGCTCAGGGTCGACGGACTGACGGTGCGCGATCGGCGCGGGGTCGTCATGGTCGACAATGTCTCCTTCACGGTGCGGGCGGGGGAGATCGTCGGCATCGCCGGGGTGGCCGGCAACGGCCAGTCGGAACTGCTGGAAGCGCTGGCCGGCATCCGCAAGGCCGAAGCCGGGCGCATCGAGATGCTCGGCCGGACCATCGATCCGACAAGGGAGGCCGATCCGGCCGAGATCCGGGGCATCGGCTGCGCCCATGTGCCGGAGGACCGCCACAATACCGGGTTGGTGCTGGCCTTCGAGGAGAACGAGAACACCATCCTCGGTTATCAGCGCGACCCGGCCTTCCAGAAGGGCTGGCTGCTCGATCTGGACGCCATGCGCCGGGACGCGGCGAAGAAGATTGCCGCCTACGACATCCGCCCGCCGGACTGCCGCCTGAAGACCGCGAGCTTTTCCGGCGGCAACCAGCAGAAGATCGTGCTGGCGCGGGAGATGGAGCGCGATCCGGACCTGCTGCTGATCGGCCAGCCGACGCGCGGCGTCGATGTCGGGGCGATCGAGTTCATCCACCGGCGCATCATCGAAATGCGCGACGCCGGCAAGGCGATCCTGCTGGTTTCGGTCGAACTCGACGAGATCCGGGCGCTGTCGGACCGCATCCTCGTCATGTTCGCTGGCCGCATCGTCGGCGAACGCAGCCCGGACGCGGACGAGGGCGACCTCGGTTGCCTGATGGCGGGTGTGGAACAACAGGAGGCGGCTGAGTGACGAGTTTCAGTAACTCACTTGGTGAAAATATCTGCCAGAAATTTGAGATCTATGATTGGCGAAACGCGCTGGCGATCTTAACGGCGGTCCATCCAGAAGAGTTTGCGAACCTCAAGGGGGTTCTCGATGGCTTCTCCTTGAACCACTCTGCCTTCTCCGTGGGAGGCGGCAACAAGTCCCTCATGGCGAAGTCGATCGACAGTGCGCTGTACGCTCTGGGATGGACGGAAAAGGCGTTCGATACCAAGATTGTTGTGGACGAAATTGAATACCCGTCCCCCACTCATAAAGTCGACTGTTTCAAGAATAAGGTCGCATTGGAGGTTGAATGGAACAATAAAGACCCATTCTTCGACCGAGATCTGAATAATTTTCGTTTGTTGTATGAATTGCGGATTATCGATCTTGGTATTGTGGTGACCCGCACGACCGCATTGCAGCCTGTCCTGGTGGGTGCCGGGCGGCCCGGAACCACGTATGGCAAAGCCACGACCCATACCGAGAAACTTTATCCGAAGATCGTCGGTGGCGGCGCCGGAGGCTGTCCAATTCTCGTTTTCGGAATTAAACCAGAGGCTTATGTCGATGACCGAACAGACCCTTGACACCATCATCGACTTTGCGCAGTCGCTGCGTGGACAGAAATTCGGAACCGTGCTTGCCGATCCACCATGGCGATTCACGAACCGAACCGGGAAGGTTGCGCCTGAACATCGCCGTTTGAACCGGTATCAGACGATGAGCGTTGATGAGATTTGCGAATTGCCGGTGGCCGAAGTTTTGAAGCCGACCGCGCATCTTTATCTCTGGACGCCGAACGCTCTGCTACCGGACGCCTTGAAGGTGATGGCAGCGTGGGGGTTTGACTACAAATCCAATATCATATGGCACAAGGTTCGGAAGGACGGCGGTTCCGATGGGCGCGGCGTCGGCTTCTATTTCCGGAACGTCACGGAGATTCTTCTTTTCGGAGTGCGCGGGAAGAATGCGCGAACCAGAGAAGCGGGACGGCGGCAGGTCAACTATCTCTCATCGCGAAAACGCGAACACTCCCGCAAACCCGATGAGCAATATGATCTGATCGAACAGTGCTCGCACGGCCCGTTTATGGAGATGTTCGCTCGTGGCACCCGGCCCGGCTGGCATTATTGGGGCAATCAAGCGACAGACGCCTACGAACCGACTTGGGATACCTATTCCTATAATTCGACGACCACGAAGCCCGGAGCCTTGTTGGATACAGAGGCCGCGGAGTGAACGACGCGCGCATTTGTCTGGTCACGCTCGGCGTCGAGGACGTCGCGCGTTCGGTCGCCTTCTATGAGGCGCTCGGCTGGGTAAAGGCGCCGCAGAGTGTCGAATCGACCGCCTTCATGGTCGGCGAGGCGATCGTGCTCGCCCTCTGGCAGCGCGGCGAAATGATCGCCGATGGCGGCGAGGGCGAGCTGCCGGCGGGGTCCGGTTCCGCCGGGCTGGCGGTGAACTTTACCTCCGAGGAAGCGGTCTTGGAGGCCTATGAGAAGGCGGTTGCCGCCGGCGCGCGGCCGGTCAAGCCGCCGGCAAAGGTCTTCTGGGGCGGGTTTTCCGGCAATTTCCGCGACCCTGACGGCCATCTGTGGGAACTCGCCTACAACCCGTTCTTCAAGCTGGACGCGCACGGCCATCTCGACCTTCTGGCGAGCGGAGACTGATGCCCCGATGAGCCGCCCCTACGCCAAGCTGCCCGGCTGGATCGACTATGGGCTGATTCCGCTGGTCAATCTGGTCGTCGCCTTCGCCGTCGCGGGCCTCGTCGTGCTGATCGTCGGCGAAAGCCCGGTCGAGGCGGCGGCGCTGATGATCCGCGGCGCCTTCGGCTATGGCGAGGGGATCGGCTTCACCCTCTATTACGCCACCAATTTCATCTTCACCGGCCTTGCCGTCGCGGTCGCCTTCCATGCCGGGCTGTTCAATATCGGCGGCGAGGGCCAGGCCTATGTCGGCGGGCTCGGCGTCGCCACGGTGGCGCTCGCCCTCGGCGGCACGTTGCCCTGGTGGCTGAATTTGCCGCTGGCCGTCTGTCTTTCCTTCGCCTTCGGCGCCGCCTGGGCCTTCATTCCCGCCTGGCTGCAGGCGCGGCGCGGCAGCCACATCGTCATCACGACGATCATGTTCAACTTCATCGCCGCCGCGCTGATGGTCTATTTGCTCGTCAACGTGCTGAAGCCGGCCGGGACGATGGCGCCGGAAACCCGTACCTTCGAGGCCGGCGCGCAACTGCCGAAGCTGCGCAGCCTGTTCGACCTGTTCGGCGTCTCGCTCGGCGGCGCGCCGCTGAACGTTTCGCTGTTCGTCGCGCTTTTCGCAGCGTTGCTGGTCTGGATACTGATCTGGCGCACCCGGCTCGGCTACGAAATCCGCACCCTCGGCTTTTCGCCGCGCGCGGCCCGCTATGCGGGCATGTCGGAGACGCGGCTGATCGTCGTCGCCATGGCGATATCCGGCGGTCTTGCCGGGCTGATGGCGCTCAACCCGGTGATGGGCGACCAGTACCGGCTCTTGATCGATTTTCCGGGCGGCGCCGGCTTCGTCGGCATCGCCGTCGCGCTGATGGGCCGGGGCCACCCGGTCGGCATCGTCGTCGCGGCGCTCTTGTTCGGCGTGCTCTATCAGGGCGGGGCGGAGCTGTCCTTCGACATGCCCACCATCTCACGCGACATGATCGTCATCATCCAAGGGCTGGTCATCCTGTTCGCCGGGGCGCTGGAGAACATGTTCCGGCCGGGGGTCGGCGCCGCCTATCAATGGGTGCGCATGCGTACCGGCGAGCCGGCCGGGGTCGACGTGGAGGAGGCGCGGTGATGGATTTCGGCGCCTGGATCAACGTCATCGATTCCACCATCCGCCTGTCGACGCCGCTGCTCTTCGCCGCGCTCGCCGGGCTTTATTCGGAGCGCTCCGGCATTTTCGACATCAGCCTGGAAGGCAAGATGCTGATCGCCGCCTTCGCCTCCGCCTCGGCCGCCGCCGTGTGGGGTTCGGCGTTTCTCGGGCTCTTCGTCGGCATCCTCGCGGCGGTCGGCTTCTCGCTCGTCCACGGGCTTGCCTCGATCACCTATCGCGGCAACCAGATCGTGTCGGGCGTCGCCATCAACTTCATCGCCGCCGGGCTGACGATCATTCTCGGCCAGAGCTGGTTCGGCCAGGGCGGGCGCACGCCGAGCCTGTTCGGCGGCGGGCGGTTCGAGGCGATCGACCTGCCGGGCGCGGCGGCGATGCGGGACGTGCCGGTCGTCGGGCGGATCTACGCCGACATTCTCTCCGGCCACACGCTGCTCGTCTATGTCGCCTTCGCGATGGTGCCGATCACCTGGTGGGTGATGTTCCGCACGCGCTTTGGCCTGCGGCTTCGGGCCGTCGGCGAAAACCCGGCGGCGGTCGACACCGCCGGCATCTCGGTCGCCTGGCTGCGCTACCGGGCGGTGATCATCTGCGGCATCCTGACGGGTCTCGCCGGCAGCTATCTGGCGGTGGCGCAGGCGGCGGGCTTTACCCGCGACATGACCGCCGGCAAGGGTTACATCGCGCTGGCCGCGCTGATCTTCGCCAACTGGAAGCCGGTGCCGGTGATGTTCGCCTGCCTGCTGTTCGGCTTTCTCGACGCGATCTCGATCCGCATCCAGGGCGTGCAGCTGCCGGTCATCGGCGAGATCTCGGCGCAGTTCGTCTCGGCGCTGCCCTATATTCTCACCGTGGTGCTGCTCGCCGGCTTCGTCGGCAAGGCGACCCCGCCCAAGGCGGGCGGCGTGCCTTATGTGAAGGAACGATAGACGATGGCGGACGACCTCTTCGCCCTGGCGAAGTCCGCCATGCGGCGGGCCCACGCTCCCTATTCCCGGTTTCCGGTCGGAGCGGCGCTCAGGACGACCGACGGGCGCATCTTTTCCGGCTGCAATGTGGAAATCGTCAGCTTTCCCGAAGGCTGGTGCGCCGAGACCACCGCCATCGGCCATCTGGTGATGGATGGCGGCGGGCGCATTGCCGAGATCGCCGTCGTCGCCGAAAAGCTGCCGCTGTGCAGCCCCTGCGGCGGCTGCCGGCAGCGGATCGCCGAATTCGCCTCGCCCGAGACCAAGGTGCATCTCTGCGACATCGACGGCGGCGTCCGGGAGACGGTGACCATGGGCGAACTCCTGCCGCGTGCCTTCGCGACGGACAACCTGTCGTGACGCCGGCCGCCGCATTCCTGCGCGCGCGGCTCGGCGCGCGGCGCTCGGTCGCGGCGATGGTGCTCGGCTCCGGCCTCGGCGCGCTGGTCGACGCGGTCGAGGACGCCGTGCGCGTTTCCTTCGCCGACATTCCCGGATTTCCGGTCAGCGGCGTCACCGGTCATGCCGGGGAGGTGGTTGCCGGACGGCTCGGCGGCCGCGACGTCCTGATCCTGTCGGGCCGCGTCCATTACTACGAGACGGGCGACGCGGCGGTGATGCGGCCGGTGATCGCGGCGGTGCGCGATCTCGGGGTCAAGACGATTTTCCTCACCAATTCCGCCGGGTCCGTTCGCGAGGATATCCCGCCGGGGTCGGTGATGATCATCGAGGACCACATCGGCTTTTCCGGCCGCAATCCGCTGATCGGCGAAGCGTCCGATGCCCGTTTCGTCGGCATGACCAGCGCCTACGATGCCGAGCTGCGGCGCCGTCTCGCGGAGGCGGCGAAGGCCAGCGGCGAGACGCTGTTCGGCGGCGTCTATCTGTGGTTCTCCGGTCCGTCCTTCGAGACGCCGGCGGAAATCCGCATGGCCCGCATTCTCGGCGCCGATGCCGTCGGCATGTCGACCGTGCCCGAGACGATCCTCGCCCGGTTTTTCGGCCTCAGGGTGCTGGCCGCCTCGGTGATCACCAATTACGGTGCGGGCATGACCGGCGCCGAACTCTCCCACGCGGAGACCAAGGAGATGGCGCCGAAGGGCGGCGCGCGGCTGGCCCGCATCGTCCGCGAAATGCTCGAGAACGGAGGCTTCGATGGATGAGACCGCGCGGCGCCAGCGGGCGTCGGATCTGATCGCCTGTCTCGATCTCACCAATCTCGACGAGGGCTGCACGGAAGCCGATGTGGCGGCGCTTTGCGAGCGGGCGGCGACGCCCGCCGGACCGACGGCGGCGATCTGCATCTGGCCGCGCTTCGTCGCCTTCGCCAAGGCTCGCCTCGACCCCCGCATCAAGATCGCGACGGTGGTGAATTTCCCTGCTGGCGGCGACGACATCGCGGCGACGGTGAGGGAGACCGAACAGGCCGTCGCGGACGGCGCCGACGAGATCGACATGGTGATCGCCTACCGCCGGCTGCCGGCCGATCCCGCCTTCGTCGAGGAACAAATTCGAGCCGTGAAAACCGCCTGCGGCACAGCGCGGCTCAAGACGATCCTGGAGACCGGCGAACTCAAGGCGGCCGAGACGATCTGGCAGGCCGCCCATGCGGCGCTGAAGGGTGGCGCGGATTTCCTGAAGACCTCGACCGGCAAGGTCGCCGAGAACGCCACGCCGGCCTCGGCGCGGCTGTTGCTGGAAGCCATCGCCGAGGCCGGCGGCCATGTCGGCTTCAAGCCGGCGGGCGGGATCAAGCGTTTCGAGGACGCCGACGGTTACTACCAGCTCGCCGAGGCGATCTGCGGGACCGGCTACGCGACGCCCGCGCGCTTCCGGATCGGCGCCTCCAGCGTTCTCGGCGACCTTCTGGCGGTCGCGGCCGGCGCGGCGCGGGCGGGCGGCAAGGCCGGCTATTGATGCGGCTGCCGCAGGAGATCATCCGCGCCAAGCGCGACGGCGAAACGCTCGACGCGGCCGACATCAAGGCGTTCATCGACGGCTTTGCGAACGAAAGGGTCACCGACAGCCAGGTCGCGGCCTTCGCCATGGCGGTGTTCTTTCGCGGCATGGCCGGGCCGGAGACCGTGGCGCTGACCGAGGCGATGCGTGATTCCGGCGATGTCCTCGATTGGGCCGGCCTCGACCGGCCGGTGGTCGACAAGCATTCCACCGGCGGCGTCGGCGACAATGTCTCGCTGATGCTGGCGCCGATCGTGGCCGCCTGCGGCGCCGCCGTGCCGATGATCTCGGGGCGCGGGCTCGGCCACACAGGCGGCACGCTCGACAAGATGGAGGCGATTCCCGGCTATAGCGTCACGCCGGACAACGAGACATTCCGCCGGACCGTCGCCGACATCGGCTGCGCGATCATCGGGCAGACCGGGCGGCTGGCGCCGGCGGACGGACGCTTCTACGCGATCCGCGACGTGACCGCGACGGTGGAATCGATCCCGCTGATCACCGCCTCGATCCTGTCGAAGAAGCTCGCCGAAGGGCTCGACGGTCTGGTGCTCGACGTGAAATCGGGGTCCGGCGCGTTCATGACGTCGCATGAGCAGGCGCGGGCCTTGGCCGCGAGCCTCGTCGCGGTCGCCAATGGCGCGGGCCTCAAGACGACCGCCTTGCTGACGCGCATGGACGAAGCGCTGGCGTCGGCCGCCGGCAATGCCGTCGAGGTCCGCAACGCCGTCCGCTTCCTGACCGGCGACCATCGCGACGCGGCTCTGGAGGAGGTGACGCTGGCGCTGGCGGCCGAAATGCTGCTCTCGGCCCGCCTCGCGCCCGATCTCGCGGGAGGGCGGAAACAGGCCGCCGCCGCGCTGAGCGAAGGGCGGGCGGCCGAGACTTTTGCCAGAATGGTCGCCGCGCTGGGCGGTCCCGCCGATTTTATCGAGCGGATGGAGGATTATCTGCCGGCGGCGCCGATCATTCGGGAGATCGTGTCGGAAGAGGACGGCTTCGTCGCGACGGTCGACGCGCGCCGGCTCGGCTTGGCAGTGGTCGAACTCGGCGGCGGGCGGACCCGGCCGCAGGATGCCGTCGACCATGCGGTGGGCTTCAGCGATCTCGCCCCGATCGGCCGGCGGCTGGCGCGCGGCGAGAAGCTGGCCCGCGTACATGCCCGCGACGAAATTGCTGCGAAGAAGGCGGAGGCGGCGCTCCGCGAGGCCTATGGACTGTCCGGCGAAGCGGTGGAGCGGGACGCCTCGGCTGTCCTGGAACGCTTCGGCTGAGGCGGGGCAATTGGTTTGGGGGGGAAATGGTCGGAAAGCTTGGTGGTCTGCTTTGCGGTCGAAGCGGAATTTCCGGTCTAGAGCAGCAGCCGGCAGAAAGCTGCCGATCCGCAGCGATCCCAAGCCTGCCATTGACAGCTGGAGTCGCATATACAGAAAGCGGTCATTCCTGATTCCAGTACGGAAAGAACTTACGCTGCCTGTCGCAGCGAGGCTCTAGACAGAGCGAACATGGCCGCATTTTCGTCGCCGCGAAACACGGGCATTGGTAACCCTCGGTTCTGAGCACGTTGAAAACGCCTGGAACCGATCATTTGAATTTTCGGCATATCCTCGATGAGTGCCGCCGCGCCAAATTGATGATTCAAGCCTTCCCTCTCAATTTCAGAATGAAGCAGTTCGGCTTCGACAAAAGGTGTTGGGTTATTGACCAGGAACACACCAAGCTTGCGACCGCCGCCTCTGGGCGTGAGCACAACGTCCGCTGGGTTTTCGGAGAATTTTGCAGATAGCGGTGCATTGGTCTCGATAGTGAATGTTTGATACAGAACCTCCGAGATGGCCTCAATTGCGTCTTCGCGAAAGGTGGAGCGCACTACCTCCTTGGTAAGTAGTTCAAGGTCGCGTACGCGCATAAGTGCGGACAGAAAATTCACTGCGCCGTCACTGACGTTGGTCAGCGGCCGGGACTTGATTTCAAGGGTTTCTGTATCCCAAAATGCTCCGGACGAAGCGAGAATGTTGTCAAGCAGTTGGCGGCGTTGGCCACGGTCAATGTCAATTCCCGCAGCCACTAGATGGGGAAGGTAGGAACCATCATCTTCCAGTTGGTAGCCGTCGCCCGTCTCACGAACGTAGAAAGTGACATTGTCACCGGAGTTGTCTCCGAAGGGTGACCGAACCGCCAACCCCATGGGAACAGGGCGCACTTCAATGGCCTCACAAAATGTGCGGCTGAGGAGACCCTTCAATGTTTCAGCCGTTGTCAAAGCAAGCTTCCCTCGGGAAATGAAATTCGAAACTTCACCCGCGCCTGTTCCCAGAATTTGTCGCGGCGGAGGGTGATGACGGCACCTTCCGATGTTGCCTTCGGAATTCGGACCAAATCATTAATGCTTCCGGTGCCTTCTTCGATCCCGCCCCGCTCACAGTGCGCATGAACGTGAAAGCCGGGATGAGAGCCGTGGTACTCGAATCTTGTCA
>NZ_JADDXW010000031.1 GCF_017183135.1 Aurantimonas marina
GCGGACGTTCACGAGACTGAAGGAACTGGGGTTCATCAAGCTGATCGATTCCCGCAATATCGAAATCCTGCGAGGGAGCGCGCTCGGTGACATGGGCGAGTGACGGATCGACGCCCGTGCCGACAGGCGGTGCGCAGATGGAGGACCTGAGCCGTGCGCGGCGCCCTTGCACTCCGAAGCGTCGACCGGAGTGTGGAGGCAAATCGGCGTCTGCGCAGAAAAAGGAGAGGGCAAAGTCCGCGTGAACCAGGACTGGTGCTGCCGGACAGGATTGAACTGTCGACCTCTCCCTTACCAAGGGAGTGCTCTACCACTGAGCTACGGCAGCGTTGGGCGCTATCTCTCCGATTTCGGTTGACACGTCAACACACGGTTACCGGAAAAGCGGTGTTGGCCAATCAAAGTCGCCAAGCGTCCGCCGCCAGGCCGGGGCAGCGGCACCATCATATTTTTCCGGGGCGCCGCTGTCGAAACGCTGGACAGCGTCCTGGAGCTTTTCTATAAGGCGCGAGCTTTCACCGGCTTGACGTTCCGCATTCGGGGCGTTTCGGCGAAACGGCGCCCAGGTAGCTCAGTTGGTAGAGCATGCGACTGAAAATCGCAGTGTCGGCGGTTCGATTCCGTCCCTGGGCACCATTATTTTCAAGCAGTTAGCGCTTTTTGCTTTGCCCTCGAAAGTACTTTTTTGCTAGCACAGCCTAGCTGATTTTTAACCATCTTTTCCATCAAAGCGTTATGCTGCCCTGCATAATACTGGGTAGTACATTGTTAACGCATTTGATTAGCAAATAAATCGAAATTATCCTGGCCCATGGAACGCAATAAAGCACAAGACCCATGATTTCATCTCAGGCCCATTTGATGCCAACCATCTACAGCGGCCACGAGTACCAATTGTTTACTCGTCCGGGCAATCCGTAAATCAATGCGCACTCTCAGTTGCAGACCAAGGCCAGCGCAGGGTCTCTCTGGTGATGCTGAGCGGCTGCGCCACCGTCGGTTCTGAGACGGGCGGCATCTCTGCATGCCCGCCGGTCGTGGAGTACAGTCGCGATCTCCGGGCGCGCGCGGCCGACGAGCTCTTGCTGCTGCCGGAGCGCTCAGTGCTGGCTGAAATGATGAGCGACTATGTCGTACTGCGCGAGCAGGCACGGGCGTGCAGGGCTCTCGAAGATCGGCCTTAGCTGCGCACTCTGGGGATTGATCATCCCTTACATCTCCAATATTGTGGAGATATGGATAAAAAGGACACCTTAGCCGCGCTGGCCGCGCTCTCGCAGGAGACGCGTCTCGACATCTTCCGTCTTCTGGTGGAGGCCGGCCCGGAAGGGCGCGCAGTGGGGCGGATCGGAGAGGCGCTGGATCTCCCTTCAGCCACGCTCTCGTTCCACCTCAAGGAGCTGAAGCACGCCGGGCTGGTGACGGTCCGGCGCGAGAGCCGCTCGCTCATCTACTCGGCCAGCTTCTCCACCATGACAGGCCTGATCGAATACCTGACCCGCCATTGCTGCGCTGGCGACCCGGCGGCATGCGGGATCGCTCCCCCGACGGCCGCCGCCCGGAAAGAGACCGCATGACCACCACGATTTATCACAATCCGAACTGCGGCACGTCGCGCAACGTGCTGGCGCTGATCCGCAACGCCGGCGAGGAGCCGGTGGTCATCGAATACCTGAAGACCCCGCCGAGCCGCGAGCGGCTCGTGGCGCTGATTGCCGCGATGGGCATTCCCGTGCGCGATCTCCTGCGCCGGAAGGGCACGCCCTATGACGAGCTCGGGCTCGACGATCCGAAGTTCTCCGACGACGAGCTGATCGACCTGATGCTCGCGCATCCGATCCTGATCAACCGACCGATCGTCGAGACCTCGCTCGGAACCCGGCTCTGTCGGCCGCCCGAGGCCGTACTGGAGATCCTGCCCAATCCGCAGCAGGGCGAATTCCGCAAGGAAGACGGCGCGCTTGTGGTGGACGCCAACGGACACCGGGTGAACGAGAGCTCCGCCCGATGAGCAACGACACCTACGCGCCCCCGGCCGAGGCCATCGCAGCACCGCCCGCCGGTATCGGCTTTTTCGAAAAATGGCTCTCGGTCTGGGTGGCGCTCTGCATCGGCGCCGGCCTGCTGCTCGGCAACATGCTACCGGGCCTGTTCGAAGCACTTTCCGGCCTGGAGATCGCGTCCGTCAATCTCGTCGTCGCGGTCCTGATCTGGGCGATGGTCTATCCGATGATGGTGGCGGTCGACTTCGCGAGCCTGTCGCATATCGGCGACCGGCCGAAGGGCCTGGTGCTGACGATCGTGGTGAATTGGCTCGTGAAGCCCTTCACCATGGCGGGGCTCGCCGTCCTGTTCTTCGAAGTCCTGTTCGCGGACCTGATCGCGCCGGCCGATGCGCAGCAATACATCGCGGGTCTGATCCTGCTCGGCGCCGCCCCCTGCACGGCGATGGTGTTCGTGTGGTCGCAACTGACGCGAGGCGACCCGACCTATACGCTGGTGCAGGTCTCCGTGAACGACGTCATCATGGTCTTTGCCTTCGCGCCAATCGTGGCACTGCTCCTCGGCGTCACCGACATCGTCGTACCGTGGCAAACGCTGATCCTCTCGGTCGGGCTCTACATCCTGATCCCGCTGGCGGCAGGGGCCGCCACGCGCCAATGGCTCGCTCGGGGAAACCGGGGCACGGAGGCTGAGGCAGCGGTCGCGCGTTTCACGGCCGCGGTGAAGCCTTTGTCGGTGATTGGCCTCCTGGCGACGGTCGTGCTCCTCTTCGGGTTTCAGGGCCAGATCATCCTGGAGCAGCCACTGCTGATCGCGCTGATTGCCGTTCCGCTCCTGATCCAGTCCTACGGCATCTTCGCGCTCGCCTATGCGGCCGCATGGGCCTGGCGCGTGCCCTTCAACGTCGCGGCGCCCTGCGCGCTGATCGGCACGTCGAACTTCTTCGAGCTCGCGGTCGCCGTCGCCATCAGCCTCTTCGGACTTCAATCCGGGGCCGCGCTCGCCACCGTGGTGGGTGTGCTCGTCGAGGTTCCGGTCATGCTGTCGCTCGTCGCCTTCGCCAACCGGACGCGGCATCATTTCCCCGCGGACGCCGGAGGCGCGCGGCATGGCTGACCATAATGTCCCGATCTAGGACCTGCCGAACATCGACCCTGCGTCGCTCCAGCCGATCGACGTAGCTGCGCGCGCCGGGCCGGGCGTGCCCACGCACCCGCCGCGCATCCTGATGCTCTATGGCTCGCTTCGGGCTCGCTCCTACTCGCGCTTTGCCTCGGAGGAGGCGGCGTGTGGCGCCCCATCGGTGACTGACTCGTCGCTTCCGGCGCATGAGTCCTCTAGCGCGTCCGAGGGACAGTGGCGTTGCTTGTCACCGGCGCTCGTCGCTAACATACCGATCGGGAGGCATTTTAGATGAACAGGAGGCGATTTCTCGCCGGAGCAAGCACGTGTGCGGCAGTCGGTCTCCCGGCCCTTGTGCGGGCTGTTGAGACATTCCGGCTTGGACTGACGCCGGTCTTTCTGGACAACGATGCCACTGTCATCGAACGCCTCAGATCAGCCTTCTCCGAAGCGATGGGCGAACCGGTAGATCTGATCCAGCGCAGGACGTATCAAGAGATCACGGCGACCATTCTGGACCGCTCGGTGGATGCAGCTTGGATCTGCGGCTATCCCTTCCTTCAGCATCGCGACAGCCTCGCGCTGCTCGGCGTTCCGGTTTGGCGCGGTCGTCCCCTGTATCAATCCTATCTGATCGTCGGGGCAGATGACACGGCGTCAGAACTCGAGGATCTCCGGGGCGATGTTCACGCCTTCTCGGATCCAGACAGCAACTCGGGCTACCTAGTGACCGCCTCGGATCTTGCCCGCCTAGGGGAGACGCCCGATCGGTTCTTCTCGCGCTCCCTGTTCACCTACGGGCACCGCAACGTCGTCCGCGCGGTTGCGGGCGGCCTGACCCGCTCCGGGAGCGTCGACGGTTATGTCTGGGAGACCCTGGCCAGTGTCGAGCCATCCCTGACCGCGCGGACGAGGATCGTGACCAAGTCGGAGTGGCTTGGGTTCCCGCCCTTCGCCGCCCGCGCCGACCGGGCGTCAGACCCCTCGGTCCGGAGGTTCGGTGCGGCGCTGAGGAGCCTGGATTCCTCCCCGGCCGGGCGCGACGCGCTTCAGCTTCTGTTCCTCGACCGAATCCAGGAGGGTGACATGACGCTCTTCGACGGAATCGCCGAGCGGATGGCCGAGCTCTCGGGGCGCTGACAATGCTGACACGTGTCGGGACGTGGCCAATCACGATACGGGTCGCCGTCGCGACTGCGATTCTCATGACCCTGCTCGGCCTCGTCGCATCGCAACAGGTCCTCTCCACGCTCGGCAAACTTCAAGACGCTCGGCTGCAGGAATACGCGCGGCTTCACGTCGAGGGCCTTGCCGTGGCCTTGGGTCCGTTCGCGCTGCACAAGGATGTGTGGGAGGTCTACGATACGCTCGACAGGGCGCGCGCGAACGCCTCGGGCGAACGTATCCTCTTCACGGTCGTAGCGGACGAACGGGGCCGCATTCTGGCCGCGACGGATCCACTGCGCGCACCGGTGGATGAAAGCATCGAGGCTTTCGCGGACGACGCTTTTCCGGTCAGCGAAGTGACCGCGGCGAACGGAGACTCGGTGGTACGGGTGATGGCGCCCCTGTCCGTTCAGGGCCGGGAAGTCGGACAGATCGTGACAGAACTCGATGTCAGCGATCTTGTCGCGCAACGCCGACACGCAACGCTCTCCCTCCTGGCAGGCAATGCGGTGGCGACGTTGATCCTCGTTCTCGCGGGATACTTCGTCATGGCGCGGATGCTGAAGCCGGTCGAACTGTTAGCACATCACATGGGGGAAGCGGGGGATGCACCGCATCCCATCCCGGAGGCGGCGATACCTCGCTCGGACTCGGTACTCGCAAGGCTCTTGCGCAACTTCAACAACATGGCGGGGGCGATCGACGCGAGGACCGAGGCCGAGCGGCGTCTCGCGGAGCGGGAACGCTTCGTCAGTCTCGGTCGGCTCTCCTCATCTCTCGCGCACGAGATTAACAACCCGCTCGGGGGGCTCCTGAACGCGACGGACACGATCCGCACCTACGCCGATCGCCCGGATGCCGTCCGGCAATCCGCAGAACTGCTCGACCGCGGGCTTCGTCATCTGCGGGATGTGAGCCGGGCCATCCTGGAAGAGAACCGAATGGACAGGTCGGACCGCCTACTTTCCGGGTCCGATTTCGAAGATCTGCGATTACTCTTCGAGCCCGAAACAACCCGTCGCGGGCAGCGGCTCGAATGGAAGATTAAGGGATGTGACAACGTCCTCAAAGGCCTTCCGTCGGCGCCTGTCCGGCAGGTCGCGCTGAATCTCCTGCTGAATGCGTCCTCGGCCGCGCCCGAAGGTGGCGTGGTGTCGCTTAGCATCCGTGAGGAGAACGACAGACTTCTGCTGGCGGTGACGGACGACGGGCCCGGGCTTTCGGAAACAGCCCGAGCCCGGCTCCTGTCCGAGGCGGCGCCGGTGGAGCCCGGCAGCGGGGTCGGATTGCGATTGGTTCGGGATCTTGTCGCCGGGCTTGGAGGCGGCGTCGCCTGCAATCGGTCGAATGGCCGAACGGAGGTGACTGTCAGTCTCCCAAGAGGGAAGGCTCAGCCATGTTGACGGGCCGCTATCTCGTCCTGATTGAGGACGATGCCCTCATGGGCAACTCGCTTCTGCAACGTCTGGAACTCGAAGGGGCCGAAGTCACATGGGTCAAGCAGGCAATCCGGGGCATCTGGGCCGTTCGGACGCCACGTCGTCCAGTCGATGCCGTCATTTGCGACATCCGCCTGCCTGACGGGACGGGAGAGGATATCTTCAACACGGTGTCACGCTCGATCACGCCTCCGCCGTTTCTCTTCATCACGGGACAGGGCGAGATCGACCAGGCCGTCCGACTCCTGAGGGCCGGCGGCGCGGACTACATGACGAAGCCCTTTGACACGTCGGCCTTCCTCGGGCGTCTCACCCAGATCCTGCGCCCGAATCCGAGCGTGGGTCTCCCGGCCCAGACCGGCATTTCACCACTTGCCCGACAGGTGGATGCTGTGGTTGCCGAGTTCGCGCGACACGATTGGCCGATCCTGATCCGCGGCGGACGCGGACTCGGAAAGGAAGGCATTGCGAGATGCATTCACGAGCTTTCCGACCGCTGCTCCGCCCCCTTCCTTGCGGTCAATGCCTTCCGGGACGATTTGCCGGCTGACGAGCTTGTCGCCGCGTTCGAGACCATTTCCGACGGTACCCTGTTCGTCAATGGTGTGGGGCGTCTGGATGGCGCAGGCCAACACCGCCTGATGGACGCTCTCGAGAACGCCCCGTTCAGGCTCATCGCCTCCTGCGGCACCCGGATCGAGGAGAAGGCCGAGGCGGGCGACTTCCGCTCCGACCTCCTGTACGTCCTTGTCGCGAACGAGATCGTGGTGCCGCCCCTTTCACAACGGGGCCAGGACGCCGTCTGGCTGGCGGGTCAGATGTTCAAGGCTCTGAACGAACGACGCGAGGTGCCGATGCGCGGGCTTTCCGAACTCGCCCTGACAGCCATCCGCGATCATGACTGGCCGGGGAACGGGCGCGAACTGCGGTCCCGGCTCCTCCGCGCCATGGACGTCGCGACCGGCGACTGGGTCTATCCGGCAGATGTGTTTCCGGAACTGAACCAGGAACACCTGGAGGTTCAGTCCCTGTCGGAAGCCAGAGACGTCGCCGAGCGCCGCCAGATCATCAAGGCGCTCGAGCGCACGGGCGGGCAGATCGCCGAAACGGCCCGTCTCCTCAAGGTGTCGAGAACGACTCTCTGGGAGAAGATGCAGAAGCTCGGTCTTTGACGATCGCAGACGTTCGGAAATCCGAACGCCTCCAATTCTATAATATAAATAATATCTTATTGTCTCACCGCGCACCGATGGACGTTCACATCCTGCCCGGGAATTGAGCTACGCTGCTCAAAACCTATCCAGGGAGGACTCTATCCATGAAATGCAATCGATTGGTCGACGCAGGACGTCGACAGTTTCTAAGGGGCGGCATGATGGCCACGGCGGGTGCCGTTGCCACGACGGTCGTGACGCCAGAACAGGCCAAGGCGCAGGCGCTTGCCCGCGTCGACATGCCGACGAACCGGTTGGCCAATCTGGCCGATCTGGCGGTCAACGAGCCGATGGATATCGCCTATCCCGATGCCGACAGTCCGGGCGTTCTGCTCAAGCTGGGCGAAGCCGTCGAAGGCGGTGTTGGTCCGGATGGCGACACTGTCGCATTCTCGGTGCTCTGCCCGCACAAGGGCTGGATGCTGAGCTATTCGGCCGAGGACAAGAGCCTCAACTGCCCCGGGCACCATTCGCGCTTTGACTGCGAGGCCGGCGGCCAGCAGATCTGGGGCCATGCCACCAACAACCTCGCCCAGTTCCTGCTGAGCGTGGATGACAAGGGCGATATCTACGCGAACGGGGTCGACGAGCTAATCTACGGTCGCCTCTCGAACGTGCTGTAAGGGAGAGAGACATGGCTTACAAAAGACAGATCGACCGTCTGCCGATCATCCCCGCAGACGCCAAGGAACACAACGTTACCTGCCACTACTGCATCGTCGGTTGCGGCTACAAGGCCTATACCTGGCCAATGAACAAGCAGGGCGGCACCGCCCCGAACCAGAACAAGTTCGGCGTTGACCTGAGAGAACAGCAGTATCAGGACACCGAGGCGTGGTATGCGCCGTCGATGTACAATGTCGTCAAGCAAGACGGCAAAGACGTGCACGTCGTCGTCAAACCGGATGTGGATTGCGTCGTGAACTCGGGCCTCGGCTCGATCCGCGGCGCGCGCATGGCCGAAAACCGCCCCTCGAAGGTGACCGGCACGCAGCAGCAGCGCCTGACAGACCCGATGGTCTGGCGCAACGGCACTTGGCAGCCCACATCCTGGGACGACGCGCTGGACCTTGTTGCCCGGGTCACGGCACGCGTCGTCACCGAAGGCTCCGAGGATGATCTAGTTGTATCCATGTTTGACCACGGCGGGTCTGCTGGCGGCTATGAGAATACCTGGGGTACCGGCAAGCTCTACTTCGAGAGCATGAAGGTGAAAAATTGCCGCATTCACAACCGCCCGGCCTATAACTCAGAGGTGCATTCTACCCGCGACATGGGGCTGGGCGAACTGAACTATGCTTACGAGGACTACACGCTTACCGACACGATCTTCATGGTCGGTGCCAACTCGATGGAGACTCAGACCAACCTCTATCTCAACCACATGGTACCGGGCCTGCAGGGCGGCGCAAAGATGGTTGTTGTCGATCCGCGCCGCACGCTGACGGTTCATTCCTCTGAGCAATATGCCAGGCCGGAGAACGTACTGCACCTGGCGATCAACGAAGGCACGGATATGGCGCTGTTGAACGCCATCTTTACGCACATCGTCGATCAGGGCTGGACGGATTCCGAGTTCATCGCAAACTCGACCTTCCAGGGCGGCGAAGCCGTTGCCGAGGATAGCGCGCATCCCGCAGGCCTTGGCAGTCTCGACTATGCCATGCAAACCTGTCGCACCTCGCTTGACGAGGCGGCGGATATCTGTGGCGTGTCGGCCGCCGACATCCAGAAGGCAGCCGAATGGATCGCCATGCCGCATGACGATGGCAGCCGCCGCAAATGCGTGACGGCATACGAGAAGGGCATCATCTGGGGCAATGACAACTACCGTACCATTGGTGCGCTGGTGAACATCGCCCTGGCCACAGGCAATATCGGCCGCGAAGGCGGCGGTGTGTGCCGTCTGGGTGGCCACCAGGAAGGCTACTATCGTCCGTCCGATGCTCATGTCGGTCGTCCGGCGGAGTATGTCGACCAGTTCCTGATCCGGGGCCTGGGCGGTGTGCATCACATCTGGGCCTGCGACCACTACAAGACCACGCTGAACGCCGCAGAATTCAAGCGGGTTCACAAGCGCCGGTCGGACATGGTCAAGGACGCGATCGACGCCGCCGCCGGGGGAACCCGCGAGCAGATGGTCGACGCCATCGTTGCCGCGATCAATGCCGGTGGCCTGTTCGTGGTGGACGTGGACATCATCCACAGCCAGATCGGCCAGAACGCGCATGTGATCCTGCCCGCCTGTGAATCGAATGAGATGAACCTCACCTCGATGAACGGCGAGCGGCGCCTGCGCCTGTCTGAAAGATACATGGACCCCTATGGCAATTCCAAGCCAGACTGCCTGATCGCGGGGGAAATGGCCCAGAGCATGGAGCGCGTGCTGCGCGAGATGGGCAACGACGCCTATGCCGACCAGTTCAAGGGCTATGACTGGCAGACCGAGGAAGACGCCTTCATGGACGGCTACAATGCCGGCAACCCGGAAGTGACCTACGACCGCCTGCGCGCCATGGGCAACAACGGGGTGCAGGAACCGGTCGTCGGTTACGGGAATGGTGAGCTTGTCGGGACCAAGCGGCTCTATGCCGATGGCAAGTTCGACCGGCATGGCCGCGACGACAAGAAGGCGTTGTTCTGTGCGGCGGGCTGGCGCGGCTGGCAGGCTGCGGGCAAGGCCCGTGAACAGGCCGCCCACACGTTCTGGATCAACAACGTTCGGGCCAACATCTTCTGGCAGAACCAGTTCCTCGATCAGAAGAACGAGTTCATCCAGGACCGCTTCCCCTATCCGTTCATCGAGATGAACCCCGATGACATGGTGGAGATGGACCTGAATCCAGGCGATCTGATCGAGATCATCAACGACAACGGTGTGACGCAGGGCATGGCCTATCCAACGGCCTCAGCCAAGCGCGGGCAGGTTGCGATGGTCTTTGGTTCACCCGCGGGTAGTCAGGGTAACGTGGTCAACCCGGGTGTGAATGAACTGGTCCTGCCAGATTACAAGCACTGCTGGGGCGATATCCGCAAGATCTCGCACGCGACAGCGGAGACAGCAGCGATCTCCTTCAAGGCCAAGGAAGTCTCGCTCTGAACATTGTTTGAAGTCTCGACTGTGGCGCGTCGAAGCGCGCGCCACACTTTCTCCGATCCGGGGGCTCCAATGCTGCTTGCTTATGTAACCATGTCCGGGCGCGTGCGGTCGATGAATTTATTTCGCAAGTCGTCAAGGCTTTCGAAAGTGATGGCCTGCGAATGGCCGGAACTGTCCGCGAAAAACCTGTCGATCTGCTGGGGCATCCCTGCGACATGGATCTGCGCGTGCTTCCGGACGGGCCAGCGTTTCGCATCAGTCAACCGTTGGGATCGTATGCGAGGGGATGCCGCCTGGATAGCGGTGCGATCGAAACCATCGCAGCCGCGGTGGAGGCGCGTCTCGCTGATGCGGACATTCTGATTATCAACAAGTTCGGCAAGCAGGAGGCGCAAGGCCGTGGTCAATGTCCCGCCATCTCGATAGCGATGGAGTTGGGAGTTCCGACGCTGGTCGGCGTAAACAAGATGAACGTGCCCGACTTTCACGCGCTCTCGGACGGGATCGCAGAGCCCTCGTCGCCAGAGATGCATGCCGTTCGTGAATGGTATCGTTTGGCCGGAGTTCCCAAGCGTCTGACCGTGGCCTGAAAGCCCGAGGCCCGCCGCGCCCAATTTGAGGTTCATCAATCATTTACAGATGGTTGTCGAACAGACGGGACGGGCCTATTGCCAGAGACGGTTGGACGTCAGGCCCATCCTCTCCGCCACTTGGCCTCGCGAAAGCGTTCTCCCCATCCGGCTGCGGCCGGATTTTCTCGTTGTTTTCGAGGGTTATGCGGGAGGGGCTGAGCACTGGCCCTGTCGCCGGGAGGCTCGTCGCATCGTTCCCCGCCCGCGGGACGGTGCCTGGCCGGTGATGTAGCCGATCAGCCCGAGTGAATTTTCGGTCAATCCTTCCTGGCTGATGACCAATAGTCCGGCCTCGCGCGCAAGACTGGTCCGTAATTGTGCGAGGTCATTGGCAATAACCGGCGTGAAGCCGGCGTCCGTCAGCACCGCATGGAGCGTTCTGCCATCATTGCCGTAGGGCGCGTAGATGACGACAGGCAACTCGGCGGACGACGGTATGCGGTCGCCGCCCCCGTTCATTGCGTCGGCATCGGCGATGGACTGCCCGGCGGCGGTTGGCTCCTCGATACCACTGGAAAACTGGCCATACTTCTTGGTTGTTGGCTTTGTGGCCGACTCTTTTTCGATGACATCGCGGTTCCGCTTTCCAGTGGGTCGGGAATGCGGACCATTTCGGCACATCCGCGACGTGTCAAGGCGACGCGTCGCAGCCCGGGGATGGACCGCGGCGGGACAATATTCGCTTGTGGGACGGCCCGAAAAACCTAAATAACGCGCCGGCGGCCGTCGCTTTCCCGGCTATGGATATTTTTCCTGCGTGCTCGCCGCGTCGCCGATGCGGCGGAGTGCCGCTTCGCTCGGACATGGTCCGCCCGCCGCGCGGCTTCGACGAATGCCGATACCCGTTGACCGAAGTGATTTGGCGGCGGTCTTGCGGCTGAAAGACCGCTGATCATCCAGGGCCTTTGCAGGCTGTCACCAGGCTTGCACCCCGCTGCCTGGCTTAACCTTTCAGCAAAGCCCACATCGTTACAAGGGATTGCTTATAAAACCCTGGATTGTCGCCATGTCCCTTCGCACTCGCCTTTTCGTTTCGGTCGTGTTCGCTGCTTTCGTTGCGGCGCTTGCGGTCGGCATACCGCTGTTTCTCGGGGCGGAGCGTCTGGTGGATCGGGCCGCCGAGCGCGAGCTCGCCATCATGGAGCGCAAGCTCGACCGCTCGATCGACGCCGAGGTCAAGAAGGCGCTCAGTCTCGCGGCTCTGGTCGCCCGCCAGCCGGCCGTTGGCCAGGCCGTCGCTTTCAACGATCGTCAGCGTCTGGCGGATATCTTCGTGCCCGGCTTCGATGCGATGAAGACGCAATACGGGGTGGAACAGTTTCAGTTCCATACCCCTCAGGGCATTTCCTTCCTGCGCGTCCACAAGCCGGAAAAGTTCGGCGACGATCTGTCCTCGTTCCGCTTCACGGTCATGGAAGCCAACGCCAGCAAAAAGCCGGTGATCGGGCTCGAACGCGGACGGGCCGGCGTCGGTGTTCGGGCTGTCCATCCGGTCGAGTACAACGGCCGCCATGTCGGAACCGTCGAATTTGGCCTGGGCTTCGGGCAGGAGTTTCTCGCTGGACTGACCGACGGCGCCGACGACGAGGGGGAAATCTACATCTTTCCGATGGAGGAAGTGGCGGCCTTTGCCTCCAAGGATGCCGCCAACGCCCGTTCGGCGGCAACCTTCGAAGGTGCGCCGCTGCTCGACGGCGCCACGCTGGCACGTGTGCGCGATGGCGAGACGGTTCCGACGGCCGTTGTCATCGACGGTCAGCCCCATGTCGGTGTCGCCCGTCCGATCAAGGACTTCGCCGGTAATGTCTCCGGCGTTGCGCATTTGATGACCTCGCAGGCGGCGCTGCAGGCCATCTCGACGGAAATCAGTTGGATTGCCGCCTTCGCCGCCCTCCTCGCCATGGGGCTCGCTATCGTCGTCGCGCTGTTCGTCGGCCGTCGCATCGGCGGCGCGATCAGCGGCATGGCCGACAGGATGTCCCAACTCGCTGGCGGCGATCTGACCACGGAGATTCCGGCCTTGGAGCAGA
>NZ_JADDXW010000032.1 GCF_017183135.1 Aurantimonas marina
AATTTCACTCCATAGTAATTGGACACTAACTATCCCGCCGGGGCCGTGGTTGCCAAGGGCGGGGTCAGACAAATCTGCCTCAACTGGTCCCGGCAACACACTCGACCTCTGATTTGGGGTAGTTCGCGGCCGGTCCGTCCGCCCCATTCCGGCGCAATGAAACATATCGGAAGCGGAGCAAGACCATGGCGGCGTTCGGCTGGTCCGACATCGAAACGATTGACGACGATCTCGGTCGTTCTGCGTCCGGTTCCGTAACGCGCGCGCTGGATTCGAGCGCATGGTGCGGAGGTCTGTCTGGGCAAGGTAGGCGCGGTCGGGGTGCGAGAAGTTTCGCGGTTTGCCTGCAACAGCCGCGATTGGCAGCAGTTGATCGAGATGTGCCGCGTCGTCGATACCCTCCCGATCGACGGCGAAACGGTCTACGCTCCGAGACAGGGCAACGATCGCCTGCTCCTCGGCCTGAAGGGCAGCCTCAACGAATACGAGCTCGATCTTCTGCGCTAACACTCCCTTTCTGCCAGATACAAGAAGGTAGGGCGTGCCGACTCGTCGTCGGTGCCCCGGACGGCAATGTGAAGGCCGGCGATCGGCTCGAGGAGGATCTCGATCGACGCGTTCAGGAGGCCATTTGTCTCGTCTTCGACAAGGTTGCCGAACTCGGCAGTGCCCGCCAGGCCCTGATGTGGTTCCGCGAGCGTTGCGTCGATTTGCCGGCCAAGCGCGAAAACGGCGAGATGGTTTGGCGCCACACCAATTATGCGACGATCCACCGGAAGATCGAGAACCCAGCCGACGGCGGGGGCGGTGCACGCATATTCGATCGAGCAGAACTGCCCAAGCCGCAGCCGACAAAATGTAGGCGGTTGTTGACAATCAGGCCTGAAACCGGCCCTGACGACGGGCACTGGTGCTTCGCTGGCTATAAAATATTCAGCCCGCCTTAAGTTTCATTTACTTCAATGAAGTATACAATACCCGGAAGAAGATTGGGCTGTTGGTGGCTATGAATGCGTCACCGCCTTCGATCCGGATGGAGGTTTTGGTGGAAATGGGAGAAGAAGTTGACGATCATCTTCTACTTGGCACAAGCGTTCGAGGCTCATGACGTGCGCTCTGTAGGGTCGACAATTTATCCCCAGGGACATCCCGGCGTCCGGTGGCGGGTAAAAGCTGTGGGCGCTGCCATACTGGTTCTGTCGTTTGCTCAGAGTGGCCCGCTATCCGCTGCCGGCGCTGCAGGATCTGACATTGCAGCGAATGGCACGGCTGGTGGAGCGCCAGCCTGTGCGAGCTGTCATGGTCAGAGCGGCGAGGGCCAGCCAGAAGGGCCATTTCCCAGACTTGCCGGGATCAACGCCACCTATCTGGCAAGCCAATTGCAGGATTTCGCCGACGGTAAGCGCCAGAGCGATATCATGGGGTCGATCGCGCAGTCGCTCACCGAGGAAGAGATGGTGGCGGTCGCCAAGTACTATGCCGAGAAATTGACTCCGAAAGCGAATGAGCCCACGCCTCTCGATCCAGCGGCGGTCTCGGCCGGTGAGAAGCTTGCCATGCGCGGCGACTGGTCACGTGGTCTCCCGGGCTGTTCCCAATGCCATGGGCCCGGCGGAGCGGGTGTCGGGGCGACCTTTCCTAAGCTTTCTGGGCAGTCGATGGAGTATACTGCCGGACAATTGAGGGCTTGGCAGGACAAGCAGCGCACTAACGATCCGCTGGGCCTCATGGCCGGCGTCGCATCCAAACTCGACGATGCGGAGATACAGGCGGTCGCTTCTTACTATGCCAGTCTGCCGGTCGAGCAGGCGCCGCCCTCTCAGTCCTCAGGGGGGAAACAATGAGCGGTCCCGAGACGAACACGAAAACCTGGGCGATGGGCGTTATGGTAGTCGGCCTTTCCGGGCTCGTGGGCTATTCTCTCTCCCAAGAACGGGAGAGATATCCCGCGGCGGCCCAAAACAAGGCGATCCCATCGCCGAGCGCGACCTTACCATCTGTTCCTGCGTCGACCGACCAGGCAGATGCGAGGACGCCCGACACGCAGACTGAAACCGGGGATGCAACTGACGCTCGATCCGGTCGAAAGCCGCCCGACAGCAGGGTATCCGATGCTGGTTCGAAGGGCACGACGGCGGTTTCCGAGGCCAGCGCAGTGGCGCCCAAGTCCTTTATGCCTCCGCCGGAGGACGCCATTCCAGACGACGATTTTGGCCGGATGGTGCGTCGGGGAGAAGCGATCTTCGACAGGACGGTGCAGAACGCAGGACAGTTCGTCGGTAATGATCTGAGCTGCTCGAACTGTCACATCGACAAGGGGCGACTGGCTGGATCAGCACCGCTCTGGGCCGCCTATGTGATGTATCCGGCCTATCGCTCCAAGAACGAGCATGTGAACACGTTTGAAGAGCGCCTGCAGGGCTGCTTCAAATACAGCATGAATGGCAAGGCGCCCCCGGCGGGGGACGAGGTGCTGGTGGCCCTGCAGAGCTATGCCTATTTCCTGGCCAAGGGTGCACCGACGGGCGTTGACTTGCCGGGCCGCGGCTATCCAGATCTGACGAAGACGGACAATCTCGACCGGAACAACGGGCGCAACGTTTTCATGCAGAAATGCTCGATCTGCCACGGCGACGACGGCGCCGGCCAGAAGTCAGCGGATGGCACCATGGTGTTTCCGCCACTGTGGGGCCCGCGGTCCTACAATTGGGGAGCCGGCATGAGTACGATTACCAATGCCGCTAAGTTCATCAAGGCGAATATGCCGCTCGGTATGGGGAATAGCCTATCAGACAAGGAGGCCTGGGACGTTGCCGCCTATATCGACAGCCAGGAAAGGCCGCAGGATCCACGCTTCACGGGATCGGTTGAAGAAACCCGCATGCAGTATCATAACACGCCTATGAGCATGTATGGCAAAGTCGTGGACGGGCAGACACTCGGCGAAAACTCGCCGCCTTCTGGATTGCAGGCCCCTTAATAGGATGCTGGATCTTTCGCCCTCCGTCGATGAAACTTCACGGATGGAGATCGTCGTTCGCGCTGGACGCTCGAGTTCAAGAGCTGGAATTGCTCGAAACGTCGCGGCGCAAGATGTGGCGGCGCTCGATAGTGCTGTTCGCCATCCTCTACGGCTGCGCTTTTACAAACCTGCGGTGATAGAAACCCGTTCGACCGGGACGATCACCGACGCATGGCAAGGAGCGGGACCGCGTCGCACTGCTTGCCCGATGCGCCGCATCGAACCGCGCGTCGCTCCTGACCGGACAAGCCCGTTCAGCACCATTGAATAGGTCCCTATCGCCGCAGGTTGGTATTGCCCGGGCCATGACCTGAAATTGTTCCCTGCTCGCCCACATGCGGAATTCCTGACAGTCCCATCGGATCACGGCATCGGCGGGCGCCCGGGCTTCGATCCTTTGTCTGCCCGTCCGGACCGGGCGATCAGCGAGGCCGGCAATCTGCCGATGTCGGGTTACATCCGGCGCTGTTCTGGGCCGCCATCGTCGCCGCCGTCGAAGCCTCACCTGATGGATCTGTAGCCGTCCGGGCAAGCCGATCGATCACTCCGACCAGGCTGTTGTCGGCTCGGCCTGCCGCCGACTATACGAAATCGTATAGCGAGGGACAGTTGCCAGTGATTTGGGTCGCCTAGTGGAGCCGGAGCAATTCCGGGCTCCTCATGCGCAATTCCAGAACTCTTTTTCATATCCCGACCCTTGCGGCGGCCCTTCTCGTTGGTCCGCCGGCGGGCTATGCCGGCTATCTTCTGGCGACCGGCAATGTCCATACTGTGGAGCCTGAGATTCTTTATCGGTCGGGCCAACTCGACGACGACGGTCTCGCGGCCCTGATCCGGCAAAAAGGCATTCGGTCGATGCTCAATCTGCGGGGCGTTCATCCGCAGGAAGCATGGTCGCGCGAGGAAACGCTGGTGGCCGCGGAATACGGCCTCGACTATTATGCAGTTCCGATCTCAGCGCGGAGTGTTCCGAATATGGCAACAATGACGAGGATCGCTCGGATCATGAGGGATGCGCCCAAGCCGATTCTGGTCCACTGCCAGGGCGGCGCCGACCGCAGCGGCCTTGCATCGGCGATTTTCGAATATGCGGTGGAGGGCGATACGGCCGTGGTGGCTGCGGAGCAGCTCTCTTGGCGATACGGTCACTTCCCGTGGTTCGGAAGCCGGACTGCCGCCATGGACGAGGCGTTCGCGCTGTTCGCAGCCAAGTGGTCCTCCTCCCAACATTCGGCAAAGGTGGGTCAGAAGGCGCAGCCATGAAAATTCTTTTGATCGAAGATGACCAGTCCACGGCCGACTATGTGGCCGGCGGTCTTGGTGAGGACGGCCACGATCTCGACCATGCTGCAAGCGGGCCGACAGGGCTGGAACTGGCTTGCACGCGCGAATACGATATAATGGTCATCGACCGCATGCTGCCCGGCCTGGATGGGCTGTCGATCGTCAGGGCGCTGCGTTCCTCGGGCAAGGACACACCGGTCATCTTCCTGACCTCGGTCAGCGGCGTGGACGACCGGGTCGAAGGCCTGGAGGCCGGCGGCGACGATTATCTCCTGAAGCCCTTTGCCTTTTCCGAGCTGATGGCACGCATCCACGCCCTTGGACGGCGTGCGCCCAGCCGCAAGGAAGAGACCGTGCTGAAGGTCGGCGAACTGGAGATGAACCTGATCGCCCGGACGGTCAAACGGGCCGGGACCGTGATCGACTTGCAACCGCGCGAGTTTCGTCTGCTCGAATACATGATGCGCAATCGCGGCCGGGTTCTGACCCGCACCATGCTGCTGGAGCGCGTGTGGGATTTTCACTTCGACCCCAAGACCAACGTCGTCGAAACCCATGTCAGTCGGCTCCGCGCCAAGGTCGACCGTCCGTTCGCGACCGAAATGATCCGAACCATTCGCGGATCAGGTTATGTCTTGAATGCCGCTTCCTGAGCAGTTGCGCACGACGTCGTTCCGGCTGGCGGTTGGCTATGCAATTCTGTTCGTCGCATCCGTACTCGTCATCATGGGGACGACCTATCTTGCCGCCACGTCGGAGATGCAGGGGATCGTGCGCTCGTCGATCAACGACGATATGGCGGCATTTCGGATGGCGCTTGCGCAAGATGGTCCGGATGGGCTGCGGTCCGCGGTCATGGAGCGATCGGAAAGCGCGGCTGACGACCGCTTTTTTCTGCTGCTCGGACCCGATGGCGAAGTTCTCGCTGGCAATATCGCGGCCCATCTGTGGACCAGTGGATGGGCGGACCGGAAACTTGCCGATGGGGACGTTGCGACGAACGCCAATCTCAAGCTTGCCGCGGCTCAGAATGCCGACGGCGAGGTCCGACTGTTCAGTTCCGGGGAAGTCCTCGGGTCCTACAAGGTCCTCGCAGGTCGCAATTCCCATCTTATCGACGAAACCCAGGAAATCATCCTTACCGCGCTGCTTTGGGGATGCCTCGCCACTACGCTGCTGGCGCTGATCGGCGGGTATATCGTCAGTATCGGACCCTCGCGCCGCGTCGATGAAATTGCCGCGACGACGCGCCAGATCGTATCCGGCCGTCTCGACCTCCGTTTGCCGGTTTCGCCAAGACGGGACGAACTCGACCGCTTGGCCATTGATATCAACGGTATGTTGGCGCGGATCGAAGTGCTGATGCAAAGCCTCAAGCAGGTGTCGACCGACATCGCCCATGATTTGCGAACGCCGCTTGCACGACTGCGCCAGCGTTTGGAAACGGTGCGACGGAAGTCACGGGACTCCTCGGAGTATGAGCGCGCGATCGACGGCGCGGTCGAGGAGACCGATGCGATCATCGACACCTTCAACGCTTTGCTGCGGATTTCGCAGATCGAAGCGGGAGCGAGGCGGGCGAAGTTCGCATTGGTGGACTTGTCCGGTCTCGGCGAGAAACTCGCCGACGTCTACACGGACGTGGCCGTCGATGCCGGGCATCGGCTCGATACCGATATCGCTCCTGGGATCGCCATCGAGGGCGACACCGATCTTCTGGCCCAGATGATCGCCAATCTCATCGATAACGCCATCAACCACATACCCGCGCCGGGAAGGATCGTCCTCGCTCTGCGAAAGACGGCTACCGGTTCCGTTCTCGAGATCGGGGACCATGGACCCGGCATCCCGGCAGCCGAGCGCGACAAGATCTTTCGGCGCCTCTACCGGCTCGACCGCAGCCGTACGACACCGGGCAGCGGTCTCGGCCTTGCCTTGGTCGCGGCCATTGCGGAGCTCCACGGGGCGACGATCAAAGCCTTGGACAATCGGCCTGGCCTGTTGATGCGGGTGGGTTTTCCGCATCCACCGGAATCGTCGATGCGCGCCCCCGCCTGACATTGCGAAACGGTATAGCCAGAGAAAAGCCCCGTCCAGCCTGATTGCCTAACACGGATACTGGACGCGAAAGTCTCCGTGAGGGGGCAGGCAACGTCCGCCGCGTGAAGGTTTTGGCATGCCGAATGCGCCCGTCGATAAACTTGCGGTCGCCGCATGCTGAAACGCCTGCGCGCCTATCCCAACCCAAACCGACCACGCGACGCCTCAAGCCGCGCGTAATTCCACGCGTGATTCGGCGCCCGCTCGTTCAAAGGAGACAGACCGTTGGAAACCCAAAGAAGCCTCACGCAGGAAATGCTGAACAAGGTGCCGGCGGTCACGCTCGCCTTCTGGGTAATCAAGATCATGGCCACCACCGTCGGCGAAACCGCCGCGGACTTTCTCATCTTCAATGTCGGTCTCGGTCTTGTCCTGACGTCCCTGATTATGGGCGCCCTGCTGTTGATCGTTCTTTTCTACCAGCTACGGCTTCGGGAATACGTGCCGACGAGCTACTGGCTCGTCGTCGTCCTGGTGAGCATCGTCGGCACCCTAGTGTCGGATTATCTCGTCGACGATCTCGGCATCAGCCTTGCCACCACGACCATCCTCTTTGGAACCGGTCTGGCAGTGGTTTTTGCCGCCTGGTATGCGAGCGAGAAGACGCTTTCCATCCATTCCATCTTTACCACGAAGCGCGAGCTGTTCTACTGGGCGGCGATTCTCTTCACCTTCGCTCTCGGGACGTCGGCGGGGGATCTCGTCGCAGAAAGCGTCGGCCTGGGTTACGGCACGTCTGCGGTGATCTTCGGCGCTCTGATTGCCGTTGTCTATCTCGGCCACCGTCTGGGCGTGGGTGCGGTGCTCGCCTTCTGGGTTGCCTACATCCTGACGCGGCCATTTGGGGCGTCGATGGGCGATCTTCTGTCACAGCCGGTGGGCAATGGCGGTCTCGGCCTCGGGACCACCGGAACCAGCGTTCTGTTCCTGGTCACGATCGCAGCGCTGGTTGCGTATCTCACCGTCACGCGCGCCGACCGTATCGAGACGGCCCAGGTCGTGGAAGTAGAAGCCTAGATCGCGAAACTGGGCGAACGAGCGTCCATCCGGATCGCAGCGAATATCGGCATCCGATCGGAGCGGATCGGGTGCCGATGCGTTGCTGACAAGCCTTTCAGTTCCCCGAAGCCGGTTCACAAGACGTGGTTCGTTGAAGGACAAGGGATGAGGTCGCGACGGGGCGAGCAAGGATAGGGACGCGGGGCCGGGTGATGTCATACCGCTGTTGTCAATCGCATGCATGGAACGAAAGATCGTTGCGGTCGCCATGGGAGCAAAGGGTTCGTCATGTTCAATCTGTTTCACAAGTCTGACGAGCCGACCATCGTCTGCGCCTTGCGCGACGGATCCGCGCTGCCGCGATTTCTGCGGAGTCCGGTCTGGGAATTCGAGGGTAGGGCCAGCCGGCTCGACAGCACGACTGCTGCGCTTGATGCCAGGGCCGAGGCCGCGATGTTTCCCCAGGCGGGCTTTTACATCTTTACCCGGCACTGACGCGCCCGCGTCGGCGCGCTGTGCGTCGGTGCGATACGAGGGTGCCGCACGGAGCCGGCGAAGAGGTGTCCACAGTGTCTACCAGCCGCACATGCGGTCGGAGATGGCCAGATCAGGGCTGCGCGAAGGAAGTCCGATGTACCGAATCTGCTTTGGTTCCGACGCCGCGCTGCCTGTTCGCGCTTCGTGAAAGGACCGGGAGAGGAACGTTTGCCGCGACCGACGCTAATTCGTCCCGCATCATTACCAAATTACAATCGCCCGGCCCGAACCCCGTAATATTCAAGTCCCATCTCTTCCTAGAGCGGATCATCGCTCCAACAGGAGAACATCATGAATACGTTCAAATCCGTCGCACTGACGCTCGCCGCAGCTGGTGCGATCGCCGGACCTCTCGCCATCGCGACGCCCTCGATGGCGAACGACCAAAGTATCTCGTCCCAGGGCCAACATCGTGTCGACCAACAACAGATCGCCGAACGATCGATGATGCGGCCTACTTCGGCCTATGCCGCTGATCAAGCGGCGGCAGCGCCTCGTCAGTGTGAGAATGTCGAGGCGTTCTATGCGGCTGCGAAAAAGGCATATCCGGCGCCCGCGCCTGGTAACGCGTCGAATTGGGACGAATGGACTGCACGGCAGGATTCTGCGATCGCCTCAGCTCCAGTCTGCTCGTGAAGTCGCAGAAGCGGGCCGCCTCAGTCCGGCCCGCTTCACGGCGGCCTCCGCCTGCACGGTCTCGAGGGCCAGGCGCTTGGCGACTGCAGCGAGCCGCAGATGTGGATGTTTTAAATCGGAAGAGAGCAGGCCGGCAGAATGCCGGCCTGCTTCGTTTGGCTGCCACAATTCGCTTGCCGAACCGTATAGCGGCGGAGCTTTTGAGGTCATCTACGGCCCCCACCTTCAGATCGACCCGGCAATCACGCCCGGTCCGATCAAAGGGAAGACCAAGATGCAGAGGATGAAACGCACAACCGCCGCGATTGTCGGCACTGCCATGCTTTTTGGCGCCGGCGGTGCCGCCATGGCGGCCCAGCACGGCAATGACGCCGAGGCCAGTCTGGACCTCGCGAAGGCTGCCAGTGCGAAGGTAAGCTTGGCGCAGGCCGTGGACGCCGCCCAGAAGGCCGCTGGCGGCAATGCGGTGGAGGCAGGCTTGACCGATGAGGCTGGCCAGGGCGGCTGGGAGATCGAACTCGCTCAGGTCGACGGTACGATGAAGAGGGTTCTCGTCGACGTGACGAGCGGTGCCGTCGACCAAAATCTGAAAATGGAAAACGAGAAGAAAGAGCAATCCGGTGCGGCCGACCGGGAGGACTCCAAGAACGGTGAGGAAGGCGAAGGCGGCGAGTAGGCCGGTTTACGTCCCATGCAGCCCCACGCGGCCCCCCCGACGTGTTCGGGGGGCTTTCGTTCATTGGGGGCGGTCGAGCTGAAATTGTGAGCTATACGGAAGCGTATAGTTTCGGACATCTGACCACGAAGACGGCTTGCTATCGACAGGCCGGATCTCAACGCGGCCGTCGGAACGCTGACGGCGGCGGCAAAATCGTGATCCGTGTCCGCCGCTCGACGAGCCGGGCTCGTCGTCGCCATGTCTTCTGGGTGGGCGAAATGTACCATGGACCCGCAGGGTCCGTCTAAGCCGACCGGTGACGCAGACATGACGCAGACCATCGTCGATCTGATCTCCCAACACACAGTCACAGCGCTCGCGATCGTCTTCTTCATCAGTCTTGGCGAAGCGCTGTTCCTGATCGGGCTGTTCGTGCCGAGCACCGTTGTCCTCGTGGCGGCCGGCGGGCTTGTCGGGGCTGGGAAGTTGCCCTTCTGGCCGCTCTTGTTCTGGGCCAGCGCCGGCGCGGTCGCCGGCGACGCGCTCTCCTTCTGGGTCGGTCATCACTACAAGGGACGATTGCGTACCGTCTGGCCGTTCAGCCGCTATGGCGCGCTGATCGACAAGGGCGAGGCCTTCTTCGCACGGCATGGCGGCAAGAGCATCTTCATTGGCCGCTTCGTGCCTGGCGTGAAGGCGATCGTGCCGGGCATCGCCGGAATGGTGGGCATGAACTTCGGTTGGTTCAGCATCATCAACGTCGTCTCGGCGTTCGCCTGGGCCAGCGCCCATCTCATTCCGGCGGCCGGTATCGGCCGCGGCCTGTCACGGGTTCACAGCTTCGACCCACGACTTGCCGTGCTCGGCATCGTTCTGATCGCCACGCTCCTCGTCCTCTATTACCTCGGCAAGATCGTTTACGGCTTCGCCTTTCCTGTCCTCGATCGCTGGCGCCTCGCTCGGATCGAGCGCCGTGGCCCACGATCAAGCCGGCTGGCACGATACGAGACCCGCATCCTTTCCAACCATCGCAACATCGTCGGATGGACCCTTGTCCTGATGGTCGCGGCCCTGGCCGCAGGCGGCTTTTTGACGTTGCTCGGCAATCTCCTGTTCGACCCGGAACTGAAGCTGGTCGACAAGGCCGTCTACAACTTCCTGCAATCCTTCCGCAGCGATGCGGGCACCCGCATCGTGACAGCGATCACCATGGCGGCCGACGGCTTCGTGCTGACCGGTCTGACCCTGGCGCTTGTCGCCTGGCTGCTCATCCGGCGGCATTTCAGCGTCGCCCTGACGGCGGCTATCGCGGTCGCCACGTCGAGCCTGTTCGTTCCGCTCGTCAAGGGCATCATCCAGAGGCCGCGTCCGACGATGCTCTATGCAGGCGCCGAATCGTTCTCCTTCCCCAGCGGCCATGCGACGCTGTCGATGACCGTGTTCGGTGTCCTGGCCGTGATCGTCGCTTCGCACCTCGCACCACGATGGCGTCCGCTGGCGATCGCTGCGGCCATTGGCGCTGCGCTGATCATCGCGTTCAGCCGGCTTTATCTCGGCGCTCATTGGCTGAGCGACGTTGCCGCGGGCGTGTCGTTCGGGTTGCTGGTGACGGCAATCTTCGCTTTCCTCACCCGACGGCAGGACCGAACGATCCGCCTGGGGCCGCTGCTGGCGGTTCTCCTGCCCGCCTATCTCGGGACCTACAGCTATCATTTGTGGAAGGACTACGATCGCTGGACCGTGAACTACGCGCCGGTGCCGCTGGCGGAACAGATCAGTCCAAGGGACTGGCTGGCTGATGGATGGCGCAGGGTCGCCGAACGCCGCCTGACGATCGCCGGCGATCAGGCCGAAGCCTTAAGGGTTCAGACCGATCTTCCGCAATCCGAGTTGACCGCGCGCCTCGAACCCTCCGGCTGGGCTCCCCTTGCAGTGGGCGATCTTCTGGAAACGCTCTTGCCCTCGCGTGTGACACTGCCAGAATGGCCGGCCGCGCCGCTGCTTCACGACGGTCGCCGACCCGTCGTGGCCTATGCCAAGCCCGGACCGGTATCCAATCAACGTCTCGTGCTCACCTTCTGGCCTTCGAGCTTCCAGCTCGGCCCCGGTGAGGACGGTCGTCCGGTTCTCGTCGGCGGTCTGTCTCTCGAAATGCTCGACCCGGTCGCTGGCGGCTATGCGATCCTGGAGATCGCCGAAGACGGTCCGGGGCTGTCGAACGAACTGGACAGCCTGATGCAGTCCCTCGCGCCGGGAGTCGCATCTACCGCCGAGGGCGACATTCTGCTTCTGCCGAAGACCGGAGCCTCGATGATCAAGCGACCCGTGACTGACGGACGTCAGTCGTGATCGGGGGAACATCGAAGCAGGGCGGACGCTCGCCTCCCTTTGGGCCGCAGGCCCATGCGGATGAAATCGGCACGCCGTTTCCGCTGCTGCGAACATTCCTGCTCCTTCTTCTGCCGGTGATCATCGTCAGTTCGGTCGGCTTGGTGCTCACCTTGAACAACGCGATCTCCGCCAGCGCGGAAAAGCTCTTTGCCGAGCAGGAAATCAGGCTCGTCCAGACCATGCTTCTTGCGGACGGGCTTTTCGAGGGGGCGTCCCCGCCTCCGGCTTCAATGCTTTCCGAACTGCGCAAGGAGATGGGCGAGACGGGACTCACTTGCCTCCTGGTCCTCGATCAGTCCGGCCGACGCATCGCCGAACTCGCCAATGATGCCGATTGCGGATCTTTGGACGCTGCGAATTTCGAGGGCGTGACGGCGACCGGTGCGGCAGCTCTCAAGGAAGATATCGTTCTGCCCGGTCACTGGACATCCCTGGGGGTCGTGGCGTTGCCGCGTTGGGGAAAAACCGTATTGCTGGCTGCGACCCGCCGAAGCGGCGTACTGGAATCCGCGATATCCCGATTGACGGGTTTCTGGACCAAGGTGTTTGCGAGCCTGTTCTTCGTTTCGGTGCTGGCGACCGGCGTGATGATTGCCAAAGCCCAGAGGACGCTCGATCGTCAGGCGATCTACGTCCGTGGCGTTCACCTTCGGCTGCAGCGTTTTTTGTCCGTTTCCGCTGTTCGCAGCGCGATCAACGACGAAACATCACCAACTCGCTTCGAAGCGGTGGTCATGTTTCTCGATCTTCGGGACTTTTCCAGTTTCGCGGAAAGCGCCTCGCCGAGTGACGTCGCCGATCTCATCGATGCCTTTGTC
>NZ_JADDXW010000033.1 GCF_017183135.1 Aurantimonas marina
AGCGATGGAAGCGGCCGGCATCCGCGTCTCGCCCTCCCCCGCACAGCTCGGCAAGACTCTCGTCGAACTCCTCAAGGGCTGACGACGGGGCACGAAAAAGACCGGCGCGACAGGCTCCCGCGCCACGGCATCGCCGAAAACGGAGTCCAAAGGGTTCGGGCATGGTACGGTCGTCATTGTGACGGTCCGGTTCCCCGAACGATCGATCACAGGAGACGGTACCCGGACGACGGGGCCGCGACGAGACAGATGGCACGCACCGAAGCGAACGAAACCTTCGCGCTTACCTCCTTCCTCTACGGCGGAAACGCCGATTATATCGAGGATCTGCACGCCCGCTACGTGGACGACCCCGGTTCGGTCTCCGACGAATGGGGCGATTTCTTCAAGGCGCTGAAGGACGATCGTTCGGCCGTTTCGAAAAGTGCCGAGGGGCCTTCCTGGCAAAAGCCGAATTGGCCGATCCCGGCGAATGGTGAGCTGGTTTCCGCTCTCGACGGCGATTGGGGGCAGATCGAGACCAAGGTTCAGGAAAAGGTCAAGGGCAAGGCGCAGGACAGCGGCATCGACCTGCCGGGTACGGCCGTGCATCAGGCGACGCAGGATTCGGTTCGGGCGCTGATGCTGATCCGCGCCTATCGCGCCCGCGGCCATCTGCACGCCAAGCTCGATCCGCTCGGCATCGCTAAGCCGGCCGACGACGATTACAACGAATTGTCTCCGCAGGCCTACGGCTTCACCGAGGCCGACTTCGACCGCAAGATTTACATCGACAACGTGCTCGGGCTGGAATTCGCCACCATCCGGGAGATGGTCGATATCCTCGAGCGGACCTATTGTTCGACGCTTGGCGTCGAGTTCACCCACATCTCGAATCCGCAGGAAAAGGGCTGGCTGCAGGAACGCATCGAGGGGCCGGACAAGGGCATCGCCTTCACCGCCGAGGGCAAGCGCGCGATTCTCAACAAGTTGATCGAGGCCGAGGGCTTCGAGAAGTTCATTGACGTCAAATACAAGGGCACCAAGCGCTTCGGTCTCGATGGCGGCGAGGCCTTGCTGCCGGCTCTGGAACAGATCATCAAGCGCGGTGGCCAGCTCGGCCTCAAGGAGGTTGTCTTCGGCATGGCCCATCGCGGCCGGCTGAACGTCTTGAGCCAGGTGATGGGCAAGCCTCTGCGGGCGATCTTCCACGAATTCAAAGGCGGGTCGTACAAGCCGGAAGACGTCGAGGGCTCGGGCGACGTCAAATACCATCTCGGCGCCTCGTCCGACCGCGAGTTCGACCAGAACAAGGTCCACCTTTCGCTGACCGCGAACCCCTCGCATCTGGAAATCGTCAATCCGGTCGTCATGGGCAAGGCACGGGCCAAGCAGGACCAGATCGCCGGCCGCACCCGCACGGAGATCGTGCCGCTGGACACGCGCGCGCAGATCATGCCGCTACTGATCCACGGTGACGCGGCCTTCGCCGGCCAGGGCGTCGTGGCCGAATGCTTCGGCCTGTCGGGCCTGCGCGGCCACCGGGTTGCAGGCTCGCTGCACTTCATCATCAACAACCAGATCGGCTTCACCACCAATCCGCGGTTCTCGCGTTCCTCGCCCTACCCCTCCGACGTCGCCAAGACGGTCGAGGCGCCGATCTTCCACGTCAATGGCGACGACCCGGAAGCGGTGGTCTACGCGGCCAAGGTGGCGGCCGAATTTCGGATGAAGTTCCACAAGCCTGTCGTCATCGACATGTTCTGCTACCGTCGCTTCGGCCACAACGAGGGTGACGAGCCGGCCTTCACCCAGCCGATCATGTACAAGACGATCCGCCAGCATCCGACGACGCTCGAGATCTACTCCAAGAAGCTGGTCGAGGGTGGTGTGGTCAGCCAGGAGGAGGTCGACGCCCGCAAGGCGGAATGGCGCAAGATCGTCGAGGAGGAGTTCGAGGCTGGTCAATCCTATCTGCCGAACAAGGCCGACTGGCTCGACGGGGCATGGTCCGGCCTGCGCAAGGCGGAGGAACTCGAGGAGCCGCGCCGGGGCGTGACCGGCGTGCCGCTAAAGACGCTGAAGGACATCGGCGCCAAGCTGGCGACGGTGCCCAAGACCTTCAACGTCCACAAGACGATCCAGCGCTTCCTCGACAATCGCGCCAAGATGATCGACAGCGGCGAGGGCATCGACTGGGCGACCGGCGAGGCGCTGGCCTTTGGCACGATCGTCGCCGAGGGCCATCCGGTGCGCCTGTCCGGACAGGATTCAGAACGCGGCACCTTCTCCCAGCGCCACTCCGTACTCTACGACCAGCAAGACGAGAGCCGCTACATTCCGCTGGCGCATATCGCCAAGGGTCAGGCGATCTACGAGGTCATCAACTCGATGCTCTCCGAGGAAGCAGTGCTCGGCTACGAGTACGGCTACTCTCTGTCGGAGCCGAACGCCCTGACGCTCTGGGAGGCGCAGTTCGGCGACTTCGCCAATGGCGCGCAGGTGGTCATCGACCAGTTCATCTCGTCGGGCGAGCGCAAATGGCTGCGCATGTCCGGCCTCGTGCTGTTGTTGCCGCACGGCTATGAGGGGCAGGGACCGGAGCATTCCTCGGCCAGGCTGGAACGCTTCCTGCAGATGTGCGCCGAGGATAACATGCAGGTCGCCAACGTGACCACGCCGGCCAACTACTTCCACATCCTGCGCCGCCAGCTGAAGCGCGACTTCCGCAAGCCGCTGATCCTGATGACGCCGAAGTCGCTGCTGCGCCACAAGCGCGCGGTCTCGTCGCTTTCGGATATGGCCGGTGAAACCAGCTTCCATCGCCTGCTTTGGGACGATGCCGAGCTGCACAAGGATTCGCCGATCAAGCTGGTCAAGAACGACAAGATCCGCCGTGTCGTGATGTGCACCGGCAAGGTCTATTACGACCTGCTGGAGGAGCGCGAAAAGCGTGGCATCGACGACATCTACCTGTTGCGCCTCGAACAGCTCTACCCCTTCCCGGCCAAGGCGCTGATCACCGAATTGTCGCGATTCAAGCAGGCCGAGATGGTCTGGTGTCAGGAAGAACCCAAGAACATGGGCGCCTGGTCGTTCATCGACCCTTACCTCGAATGGGTTCTGGACCATATCGGGTCTGAGAAGCGGCGCGTGCGCTATACCGGCCGTCAGGCGGCGGCCTCTCCCGCGACCGGCACCATGTCGACCCATCAAAAGCAGCTCGCGGCCTTCCTCGAAGACGCGCTAGGCTGAGCCGAACCGAACGCCACGACCGAACCGGACCTCGAAAGACTAGAGAGCGATGAGCACCGAAATCAAAGTCCCGACGCTGGGTGAATCCGTGACCGAGGCCACCATCGGCCAATGGTTCAAGAAGGCCGGAGACCGGGTCGAGATCGACGAGACGATCGCCGAGCTGGAAACCGACAAGGTGACCGTCGAGGTGCCGGCGCCTGTCGCCGGTGTGCTCGAGGATATCGCGGTCAAGGAAGGCGAAACCGTCGAGGTCGGCGCGGTCCTCGGCTCGATCGGGGAGGGTTCGGCATCGAGCGCCGGGACGACGGCCGCGACCGAAAAGCCGAAGAGCCAGGCGGCGAAGGCGGATGCCGCGGCCGACACCAAGGCCGACTACGGCGGCGGCGCCACCGGCGACGCGGCGCGAACCGGCGATGGTGCCGACGAAAAGGCGGCGGCCGGCGAGACGCCGCCGGCCCCGTCGGCCAAGAAGATGATGGCCGAAAAAGGCCTCGGCGACGGCGACGTCGAGGGTTCAGGCAAGCGCGGCCAGATACTCAAGGGCGATGTGCTGGAAGTGATCGCCCGCGGCGCGCCGTCCAGCCCGCAGGAAAAGCCGGTGGCGGCGCGCGCGCCATCCTCCCAGGCGGAGGAAGCCCGCGAGGAGCGGGTGAAGATGACGCGCCTGCGCCAGACCATCGCCCGGCGGCTGAAGGACGCGCAGGACACGGCGGCGATGCTGACCACCTTCAACGAGGTGGACATGACGGCGGTCATGGAACTGCGCAAGAAATACAAGGATCTGTTCGAGAAGAAGCACGGGGTGAAGCTCGGCTTCATGGGCTTCTTCACCAAGGCGGTCTGTCACGCGCTGAAGGAGATTCCGGCGGTCAACGCCGAGATCGACGGTACCGACCTGGTCTACAAGAACTACGCCCATATCGGCGTCGCGGTCGGTACGCCGAAGGGCCTCGTCGTGCCGGTGGTGCGCGATGCCGACCAGATGACCATCGCCGAGATCGAAAAGGAGATCGGCCGGCTCGGCGTTGCCGCGCGCGACGGCAAGCTCACCGTCTCGGACATGCAGGGCGGCACCTTCACCATCTCGAATGGCGGCGTCTACGGCTCGTTGATGTCGACGCCGATCCTCAACGCGCCGCAGTCGGGCATTCTCGGCATGCACAAGATCCAGGAGCGACCGGTGGCGATCGGCGGCCAGGTCGTGATCCGGCCGATGATGTATCTGGCGCTTTCCTACGACCACCGCATCGTCGACGGCAAGGAGGCGGTGACCTTCCTGGTGCGGGTCAAGGAGAGCCTGGAGGACCCCGAACGGCTGGTGCTGGATCTTTAGATCGCGCGGCTGAGCGGAAGGACTGAACGACCGGGAAGGGTTGCGCCATGGCTGAACGTGTAATGATCGTGACCGGCGGATCGCGCGGAATCGGCGCCGCCACCGCGCGGCTCGGCGCGAAGGCCGGCTACGCCGTCGTCGTCAATTATGCGTCGAACGAGGCCGCGGCGAGGGCCGTGGTTGCCGACATCGAGGGTGCCGGCGGCACGGCGATCGCAGTGAAGGGCGACGTCGGCGTTGAAGCCGACATCGTCGCGCTGTTCGCAGCGGCCGACAAACTCGGGCCGCTGGCGGCGCTGGTCAACAATGCCGGCGTGGTCGACGCCGTCGCGCCGGTCGCCGAGATGAGCGCGGAGCGGCTCGACCGGATGTTCCGGATCAACGTCATCGGCAGCTTTCTGTGCGCCCGCGAGGCGGCCCGCCGTATGTCGACGGGGCGCGGCGGAAAGGGCGGAGCGATCGTCAATCTGTCCTCGGCTGCGGCCAAGCTTGGCCTCGGCGGCGCTCGCGTCGATTACGCCGCCGCCAAGGGCGCGATCGACACCTTCACCGTGGGGCTCGCCAAGGAACTCGCCGGCGAGGGAATCCGCGTCACCGCGGTCCGGCCCGGTATCATCGCGACGGACATTCACGCTTCGGGCGGCGAGCCCGACCGGGTCGAGGAGATCGCACCGACCCTGCCGATGCGGCGGGCCGGGACCGCCGAGGAGGTCGCCAAGGCGATCCTGTGGCTCGCCTCGGACGAGGCGTCCTATTCGACCGGCACCATCATCGACGTGTCCGGCGGCCGCTCGATCCTGCCGTGAGGGCACCTTCCCCCCATTGTTCTTGAGATCGAAGGAAAGCGGAAATCATGGCCGATCAGCAAAGCTACGACCTCGTCGTCATCGGATCGGGACCCGGCGGCTATGTCTGCGCCATCAAGGCGGCGCAGCTCGGCCTCAAGGTCGCCGTCGTCGAAAAGCGCAAGACCTATGGCGGCACCTGCCTCAACGTCGGTTGCATCCCGTCGAAGGCTCTGCTCCACGCCTCCGAGATGTTCGCCGAGGCTGGCCATTCCTTCGCCGAACTCGGCATTTCGGTCGAGCCGAAGCTCGACCTTGGGGCGATGCTCGGCCACAAGGACAAGACGGTGAAGGCCAATGTCGACGGCATCGCCTTCCTGTTCAAGAAGAACAAGATCACCGGGATCATCGGCACGGGGCGCATCAAGGCGGCCGGCGAAGTCGAGGTGACCAAGGAGGACGGTTCGACCGAGACGCTGCCCACCAAGGCGATCTGCATCGCAACCGGTTCGGCCGTCGCAGGCATTCCCGGCGTTGAGCTCACCTTCGACAGCGACACCATCGTCTCCTCCGACGAGGCGATCGCGCTCGAAAAGGTGCCCGAGACGATGGTCGTCGTCGGCGGCGGCGTGATCGGCCTCGAGCTCGGCTCGGTCTGGGCGCGGCTCGGCGCCAAGGTCACGGTCGTGGAATATCTCGACAAGGTGCTTGGGCCGATGGACGGCGATATCTCGAAAGCCTTTCAGAAGTTGCTCGCCAAGCAGGGCATCGACTTCCGCCTCGGCGCCAAGGTCACCGGCGTGACGAAGGCCGACAGGGGCGCCACCGTCAGCTTCGAGCCGGTGAAGGGGGGCGATGCGGACACGCTCGCGGCGGACGTCGTGCTCGTCGCGACCGGCCGCAAGCCTTACACGGAGGGGCTCGGACTGGAGGAGGCAGGCGTCAAGCTCGACGATCGCGGCCGGGTCGAGATCGACGCGCATTTCGCCACCAATGTCGACGGCATCTACGCGATTGGCGACGTGGTGAAGGGCGCGATGCTGGCCCACAAGGCCGAGGACGAGGGCGTCGCGCTGGCCGAGCAACTGGCGGGTCAGGTCGGCCATGTCAATTACGATGCGATCCCGTCGGTGGTCTACACCTCGCCCGAGGTCGCCTCGGTCGGCAAGACCGAGGAAGAATTGAAAGCGGCCGGCATCGCATACCGGGTCGGCAAGTTCCCGTTCATGGCCAATGGCCGTGCCAGGGCGATGCTCAAGACCGACGGTTTCGTCAAATTCCTGGTCGACGCCAAGACCGACCGGGCGCTCGGCTGTCACATCCTCGGCGCGGGGGCCGGGGACATGATCGCGGAAGCGGCCCTGTTGATGGAATTCGGCGGTTCGTCGGAGGACCTCGCCCGCACTTCGCATGCCCATCCGACTCTGTCGGAGGCCGTGCGTGAGGCGGCCTTCGCGGCCTTCGCCAAGCCCATTCACATGTAACGGGGCGGCGGCGCGCTTGGGCATGTTCCACGTGAAACATTGATTACGAAAAAGGCCCGGCGCAACCGCGACCGGGCCTTTCCATTCTCACCAAGGGTGGAGAAAGTCAGCCCTTCTTGTCGGCATCCTTCGTCACAGGGCTCGCGTCTGAGCCGGTCGTGTCGGCGGTGACGATCGGTGTCATCGGTGCCTCAGCCACGGTGTCCTGGTGAGACGCGCATTGCGCGATCGCGCTGCCGGACGCGGCGGCGAGAAGCCCGAGGCTCATGGTCACAGCGAGTAAGGATTTCATGCACAGGCACTCCTTGGCTGTTTCGACCATCGAAGCTTATGCCCGATGTTTCTTGGCGGCAAGGATTTCCGAGATGCTCCGGGGTGAGCGCGCCGTAAACCGGAGCAGCTAACGGTCAATCCCTAGCGCGTCGCGCAGCACGGCTGCGTCAATCCGCCCGCGTCACGGTCCAGCCCGCCTTGCCAAGTAGCGCAACCAGACCGTCCTCGCCCGGAAGATGCAGGGCGCCGGTAGCAACGAAGGCGCCGCCTTTTTCCAGCATCGGCCGCATCCGCTCGACCATGCGGTGGTTGCGCTCGGTGACGACGCGCTCTTCGAACTCGGCATAGCCCTTGCCGGCGCCGACGAGGATGCCGCCGTCCGGCACCGCGGCCTCGATCGCCGGCATGATCGCCGCAATCTTGCCCTCGCGATAAAGCGCCAGCATCGTCTCCATGACATCCGGCATGCGATCCTGGAGATCGATCGTCGCCAGAAGACTGTCGACCTGGAGATCGGTCGACAGCGACGCGAGAGCGCGGAGCTGCTCCTCGGAGGTCTCCAGCCCCTCGACCGGCTTGCCGGCGGCGATGGCGCGCTCGGCGAGCTGGACGTCGAGGACCGGGGCGCCGTCCTTCTTCCGCGCCGCTTCGCAGTCCGGCAGCATCAGGCTCATGGAGGTGAACCAGGGTTGCAGCGTGTGCACCGACTGGAAGGGAATGCCCTTGGCTGCCAACGCCGCTTCGAGCCGGGCTTTCTCCGCCGGATCGACCAGATCGGCGAGGGTCTGGCCCTTGGGAAGGTTGATCAGCTCCGGATGGGCAAAGAAACTGGCGGCGGCCTTGACCGGATCGAGGACGTCCGTCGTCTCGATGACCAGGCGCTCGGACGCGGTAAAGGCCTGTTCGGCTGATGCAGGCAGGGCAAGAACGCGCGGATCGGTAAGATGGATGGTGCCGAACAGATGGGACGGGGCCAGGCCGGCCCGCTCGACGCGAAACAGCTTTCCGGCGCCGTTGGGGACCGCTGCCGCTTTTGCCTCGACGCCCGCAAGCTTGCCGTCCGCCAGCAAGGCGGGGCGAAGATCGCGGCCGTCGCAGGCGTCGGGCTCCGCCCCGGCGGCGGCCAGAACACCGACGAGCAGAAACGCCAGCATGATGCCGGGCAGCGCGAGGCAGAGCCGAAAGAGGATCGCCGCGCAACGGTCGAGGCTGTGGAGAGGGTCGGTCATGGGCGGGCAGCGGACTCCCTGGAAGATCCCAGCAGCCTATTAGCAAATTGCGACCAAAGCCTGAATCGGGCGGCCTCGCCCCGACGATCAGGCGCGGCGGCGCGCGCGGGGGTGGGCGCCGTCATAGATCGACAGGAGCCGGGCCGAATCGACGGCGGTATAGTTCTGCGTCGTCGACAGGCTGGCATGGCCGAGAAGGTCCTGGATCGTTCTGAGATCCCCGCCGGCTGACAACAGATGGGTGGCGAAGGAGTGCCGGAGCGCATGCGGCGTCGCCGAATCGGGCAGGCCAAGCCCGCCCCTGAGCCGCGCCATGGCGCGCTGGATGATCTGCGGCTTCAAGGGGCCGCCGCGGGCGCCGCGAAACAAGGCCGAGTTCGAGTGCAGCGCATAGGGGCAGAGGCGACGATATTCGGCGACCGCCTCGAGCACGACCGGCAGCAGCGGCACGAGACGGGTCTTGCCGCCCTTGCCGGCGATGGGCATCGACCGAGCGGTCGGCTCACTGAGCGCGTCGCCGGGCAGTGCCAGTGCTTCCGAGATACGCAGGCCGCAGCCGTAGAGAAGCGTGAGCACGGCGACATCGCGGGCGGCGATCCACGGCTCGGCGGCGAAGGCGCCGGCATCCTCGGTGACGGCTTTGGCATCGAGCACGCTCAGGGGACGCGGCAGCGACCGCGACTGTCTGGGTGCGCGCATCGCCTTGGCGCCAGCGGAGGAGGCGAGCCCCTTCTTTTCCAGATGCCGGATGAAGGAGCGAATTCCGGCAAGGCCCCGGCCGAGCGTCTTGGCGCCCGCGCCATCGCGGCGCCGCGCGGCGAGGAAGCCGCGCAGTTCGGCGGGCTTCAGGTCGGCGAGGTCGCCCAGTTCGGCGGGGCGGGCGTTGTAGCCGGTCAGAAAAACCAGGAACTGGCGCAGATCGCGCTCATAGGCGGCAAGCGTATGACGGCTGTCGGCAAGCGTCGCCAGCCAGGCGGCCTTTTCGGCCAGCAGCGGCTTGGTCGCATGGATGAGAACTGTCTGACTCAACGTCGCTCACTCCCTCTGCGTCCCGTCCGCTGCAACTTAGGCGAATCTCCGGTCCCTTCAGGACGCCATACTATTCACCATGATGGTGAACGCTTCGTATCGGAACCCCGCGCGGCGCATCCGGGTTTCCTTGTCGATGCCGGCGCGCCAAGAAATTACGCCGGCCCAACCTTTCTATCGGCACGGCACCGACCGCGGGCCGGTCCCATTCATCGAAGGAGACTCCTATGAAACGTCATGCGACCGCAATCTGGAAAGGCGCGCTCGGCGACGGCACCGGCGCAATCACCACCCAGTCGGGTGCTCTCAGCGATCACGGCTATTCGTTCAAGGCCCGGTTCGAGGACGAGAGCGGCCAATCCGGCACCAATCCTGAGGAGCTGTTGGCCGCCGCCCATGCCGGATGTTTCGCCATGCAGCTGTCGCATTTTCTCGCCGAGAACGGAACGCCGGCGGAGGAGTTGAAGGCGACCTGCGTCGTCAGTGTCGAACAGGTGGCGACCGGTTTCGAGATCCAGGACAGCGCGATCTCCCTTGAGGCCAAGGTCCCGGGCATCGACCAGGCGACATTCGACGACCTTGCCGAAAAGGCCAAAACCGGTTGTCCGGTCTCCAAGGCGCTTGGCGCGATCACGGTGACGCTCGACGCGAAGCTGATCTGAGCGGCATAGCCCGATCAGCGCGGCCCAGTGCGCGACTCGCCGAATTTGCCACGGCGATCGGCGTTTCGATCAGTCGGGCTTGCGTTTGCGGCCGTAGAGTTCAAGCCGATGTGAGACGACCTCATAGCCGAGTTCGCGGGCGAGTTCTTCTTGAAGGCGCTCGATCAGATCGGAGCGGAACTCCACGACTTCGCCGCTGTCGACGTCGATCAGATGGTCGTGATGGATGACGTCGGCGCGTTCGAAGCGGGAGGGGCCGCCGGCGAAAACGTGGCGCTGGATCGCTCCCATTTCCTCGAAAAGCTTCATGGTGCGGTAGACCGTGGACAGCGAAATCGACGGATCGATCCGCGTTGCCCGGCGAAAGATTTCCAGCGCGTCCGGGTGATCGCCATGGTCGGCGAGGATCGTCAGGATGATCTTGCGCGGGCGCGTCATTCGCACGCCCGCCTTCTTGAGAATGCGTTCCTGGCGGCCAGCGGATATCGTCTCGCCTTCGTCGCCCATCGTTGGTCACGCCCGTTGCTTGGCCTGTCGCATTCGCGCGAGCGGTGAGACATGTTGCGCAGAAGCGCACGGCATCCCATCTATACTCTCGCAAATGATTTGCAACTGCATTAATAGGGGCTTTGCCGGCTGCCATCGTGGCCGAAAAATGATTTTCGGGGTTTTGTATGACATCGCAGGGTGAGGCGACGGCCGCCGTTCGTCGCGACGAACGATTGCCCGACGGATTCAACGACCCGGTTGGCGAACCGTCCCTCGTGGAATCGCATCGTACGGTCGATGTCGCCCACGGCGCCGGGTTCCTGCGCCGCTTCGCAGCCTTTCTCGGTCCCGGATTTCTTGTTGCCGTCGGCTACATGGATCCGGGCAACTGGGCGACCTCGATCGCCGGCGGGTCAGAGTTCGGCTATACGCTGCTCACCGCGGTGCTGTTGTCGTCCTTGATGGCGATCCTGTTGCAGGCGCTGTGCGCGCGGTTTGCCATCGTCACTGGCCGGGACCTCGCCCAGGCCTGCCGCGACGCCTTTCCCAGGCCCGTCGCCTATGGCTTGTGGGTGCTGGCGGAGCTGGCGATCATCGCCACGGATCTCGCCGAAGTCATCGGCACGGCCATCGGCCTGCAGCTGTTGTTCGGCCTGCCGCTGGTCTGGGGCGTGGTCATCACCGCGCTCGACGTCTTCTTGATCCTTTATCTGCAGTCGCGCGGATTTCGCTGGGTCGAAGCGTTCATCGTCACGATGATTCTGGTCATCGCCATCTGTTTCGTCGGCCAGCTGATCCTTGCCGAGCCGTCGATTGCCGCGGTCCTGGGCGGCTTCCTGCCGACGCCGGAGATCGTGACCAACGATCGGATGCTGTATCTTGCCCTCGGCATCCTCGGCGCGACGGTGATGCCGCATAATCTCTATCTGCATACCGGCATCGTCCAGACGCGGGCCTACCGCCAGGACACGGCCGGCAAGCGCGACGCGATCCGATTCGCCACGCTCGATTCGACCGTCGCCCTCGGATTCGCGCTGCTGGTCAACGCCGCGATCCTGATCCTCGCCGCGGCCGCCTTCTACGATCGCGGAGCCGGCGTAGTGGAGGATCTCACCGACGCGCATGCGCTGCTGGCGCCGCTGCTCGGCGCGTCGATCGCGCCGATTCTGTTTGCTGTGGCGCTGCTCGCCTCGGGTCTCGCCTCGACCGTGACCGCCACGATGGCCGGGCAGATCGTCATGCAGGGTTTCCTGCGGCTGCGGCTGCCGCTGGTGGCACGGCGGCTGATCACACGCGGGCTGGCGATCATTCCGGCGGCGACGATTATCGTCATTAACGGCGAACGCGGCGCCGCCGAGTTGCTCGTCCTCAGCCAGGTGATCCTGTCGCTGCAACTGCCCTTCGCGGTGGTGCCGCTGGTGATGTTCTCCAGTGACCGGCGCAAGATGGGCGACTTTCGCGCGCCTCTCTGGGTGCTGGCGCTTGCCGCCGTCATCGCGGTGCTGATCGTTGGATTGAACGTCAAGCTGGTACTGGACTTCCTCGCCCTCGGGGCGTGACCGGCGGTGATCGGCCTTGCCAACGTCACCCGATGTGACGAAAGGATGACGTGACGGAAGGCCGGAACGCAAGGGTTTGCGGCGATTTCAGGAAATTTTGCTGCGGTGCATTTTTTTGAAAATCGGCTGTTGACTTCAAAAGCTGGAACCGCCTATAAGCCACTCATCGACGGCGAAGACGCCGCCGGCGAGCCCTTGGGTTTGCTCTGGTGTCAGGCAAAGTCGGAAACAATCAGAAGGCTGACCGGTCACGGTCGTTCTTCAGGGTCACTCGAGGCGGACAGCGTCGACCGGC
>NZ_JADDXW010000034.1 GCF_017183135.1 Aurantimonas marina
GATGGTTTATCCTATCCGTCGACCTGGCCCTGCGCGGTGGAATGACGGGTTGGCGGTGGGGCTGTGCGTTTGCCGCGTTGCGCCCGCGCCGGATCGCTCTCGCGGGTCGCTTTGTCAGGGGCGGTGCGGTGCTTTCGGCGGTGGCGTGTTGGGCGGCGAAGCGCCCATTCAAACGCGAAGCGCCCTTTTGGCCGCAAAGCGGTGCTTTGAACGCAAGAACGCCCCTCGGCCTGGGGGCGCGAGGGGCGTTCGGGTTTGGTTTTTGTGAAGATGAGCTTTGCGATTTGCAGACCTGGCGGCGACCAACTTTCCCGCGTCTTGAGACGAAGTATCATAGGCGCTGGGGCGTTTCACGGCCGAGTTCGGAATGGGATCGGGTGCGGCCGCCCCGCTAGAACCACCAGGTCGGCAAATCGCAAAGCGTGAGAAGCTGGGAGGGGATATGTCGCTCACGCCAGACGCTGACGCGTCGGCTGCGCGGGCGCGGGTCAGCGACCCGACGCGCTAGCGCGCTACGGCTGTCCTCGCGATGTGCCGCTGACGCGGCGCGCTCGGACGGAGCACGGGCCCCAACCGCCGGCGCGGACATCCGTCCGCTTGGCTCTCGCGCCAAAAGGCGCGTCGGCCAATCCTTCGGTAAAAGGGGCGGCCTCTGACTGCCGTGCGCTAGACTGCAGCCCCCTTTTCTGGGGGGACATCGCCATGGGCTGCCTGCGGCAGAGAGCTCGGACGGAGCCAGGTGATTGAAGCGCTGGTTTTGCAGATTTTCATGAGAGGTAAGCGTGTTGGCTTGCCTGGGGCCCGACCTTGACGATCGAGCGCCGTCCGAGCGTGCCGCGTGAGCGGCGTATCGCAAGGACAGCCCCGCTCCGACTGGAGCGGCGGGCGTCAGCCCGTAGCCAAGCGGACGGATGTCCGCGCCGGCGATTGAGGCCAACAAACAAGACCAATGTTCCCAATCCCCTCGGGATTGGTGAACATTGACGAATGAGAATGATCAAGCCGATCGAGCGATTAGTACCGGTAAGCTTCATGCGTTGCCGCACTTCCACACCCGGCCTATCGACGTGGTGGTCTACCACGGCTCTGATAGGGAGAACTCGTTTTCAGGTTAGTTTCCCGCTTAGATGCCTTCAGCGGTTATCTAGTCCGTACATAGCTACCCTGCACTGCGGCTGGCGCCACAACAGGTCCACCAGAGGTACGTCCATCCCGGTCCTCTCGTACTAGGGACAGATCCTGTCAATTCTCCTACACCCACGGCAGATAGGGACCGAACTGTCTCACGACGTTCTGAACCCAGCTCACGTACCGCTTTAATTGGCGAACAGCCAAACCCTTGGGACCTGCTCCAGCCCCAGGATGCGATGAGCCGACATCGAGGTGCCAAACAACCCCGTCGATATGGACTCTTGGGGGTCATCAGCCTGTTATCCCCGGCGTACCTTTTATCCGTTGAGCGATGGCCCTTCCACGCGGGACCACCGGATCACTATGACCGACTTTCGTCTCTGCTCGACTTGTCTGTCTCGCAGTCAGGCGGGCTTATGCCATTGCACTCGACGACCGATTTCCGACCGGTCTGAGCCCACCATCGCGCGCCTCCGTTACTCTTTAGGAGGCGACCGCCCCAGTCAAACTACCCACCATACACTGTCCCGGATCCGGATGACGGACCGCGGTTAGACATCCATGACGATAAGGGTGGTATTTCAAGGATGGCTCCACGCGAGCTGGCGCCCACGCTTCAAAGCCTACCACCTATCCTACACATGCCGACACGAATGCCAGTGTAAAGCTATAGTAAAGGTGCACGGGGTCTTTCCGTCTGACCGCAGGAACCCCGCATCTTCACGGGGAATTCAATTTCACTGAGTCTATGTTGGAGACAGCGGGGAAGTCGTTACGCCATTCGTGCAGGTCGGAACTTACCCGACAAGGAATTTCGCTACCTTAGGACCGTTATAGTTACGGCCGCCGTTTACTGGGGCTTCGATTCAGAGCTTGCACCCCTCCTCTTAACCTTCCAGCACCGGGCAGGCGTCAGACCCTATACGTCGTCTTGCGACTTCGCAGAGCCCTGTGTTTTTGATAAACAGTCGCTACCCCCTGGGTTGTGCCACCTCCCAATACTTGCGTACAGGGAGGTCACGCTTCTTCCGAAGTTACGCGTGCAATTTGCCGAGTTCCTTCAACATAGTTCTCTCAAGCGCCTTGGTATACTCTACCAGTCCACCTGTGTCGGTTTCGGGTACGGTCTATACGGTGGGGCTATTTCCTGGAACCGCTTCACCGCAGGATCAATCCAATAAGACCCTACGATACACGCGATCCGTCACTCTCCACCAGGCCCACGATTATTAACGTGGTTCCCATCGACTACGCCTTTCGGCCTCGCCTTAGGGGCCGGCTAACCCTGCTCAGATTAACTTTAAGCAGGAACCCTTGGACTTTCGGCGAGGGAGTCTCTCACTCCCTTTATCGTTACTCATGTCAGCATTCGCACTTCTGATACCTCCAGGATTCCTCACGGATATCCCTTCATCAGCTTACAGAACGCTCCGCTACCGCGCATCCGACCCGAAGATCGAACACACCCACAGCTTCGGTGTATGGCTTGAGCCCCGGTACATTTTCGGCGCAAAGACCCTTATTTAGACCAGTGAGCTGTTACGCTTTCTTTAAATGATGGCTGCTTCTAAGCCAACATCCTGGTTGTTTTGGGATCCTCACATCCTTTCCCACTTAGCCATAACTTGGGGACCTTAGATGGTGGTCAGGGTTGTTTCCCTCTCCACGACGGACGTTAGCACCCGCCGTGTGTCTGCCGGATATCACTTCCAGGTATTCGGAGTTTGGTTAGGTTTGGTAAGACGGTGAGTCCCCCTAGCCCATCCAGTGCTCTACCCCCTGGAGTGTCCATCCGACGCTCTACCTAAATAGATTTCGCGGAGAACCAGCTATTTCCGAGTTTGATTGGCCTTTCACCCCTAGCCACAAGTCATCCCGATCTATTGCAACAGATATGGGTTCGGTCCTTCAGTGCGTGTTACCGCACCTTCAACCTGCTCATGGCTAGATCACTCGGTTTCGGGTCTAATCCGACGAACTGAACGCCCTGTTCAGACTCGCTTTCGCTACGCCTCCACCTATCGGCTTAAGCTCGCTCGCCAGACTAAGTCGCTGACCCATTATACAAAAGGTACGATGTCACCCAGGACGAACCTTGGGCTCCATCTGTTTGTAGGCATTCGGTTTCAGGTACTATTTCACTCCCCTTGTCGGGGTGCTTTTCACCTTTCCCTCACGGTACTGGTTCGCTATCGGTCATGCACGAGTACTTAGGCTTGGAGGGTGGTCCCCCCAATTTCAGACAGGATTTCACGTGTCCCGCCTTACTCGAGGATCATCGAAGACATTACGCGTACGGGGCTATCACCCAATTGCGCCAGGTTTCCCAACCTGTTCCGCTTCTTCTTTCAATGACCACTGGCCTGGTCCGCGTTCGCTCGCCGCTACTGACGGAGTCTCGGTTGATGTCCTTTCCTTCGGGTACTTAGATGTTTCAGTTCCCCGAGTTCGCTTCTAACCCCTATGTATTCAGGATTAGATACCTTCTCATGACCGCTGTTAATTTAAACCGTTCTCGCTCACGGCAGATCGCTGTCGCGATCGCCTCCGCGGGGGCGCAGCAAAAGCTGCGGGCCGCAATTCGCGGCCTGACTGCCGTGCGACCTCGAACTGCCGTGCGCCCTACAAAGAGCGCGGCAGCCAGAGCCCGACCGGGCGACGGACCGGATGGTCCGCCCTCGCGGAGCCGATTGCGCAAGCAATCTGGCGCGAGCGCAAGCCGAACAGTTTAAACTTAACAGCGGTCGAAGGTGGGTTGCCCCATTCGGAAATCCACGGATCAAAGCTTATTCGCAGCTCCCCATGGCTTATCGCAGCGTATCACGTCCTTCATCGCCTGTGCATGCCAAGGCATCCACCAAATGCCCTTCTTTCACTTGATCATTCTCATCGTCAATGCTCACCGTTTTGTTCTCGCTCACGCCAGACCCTTGCGGGTCGGCTGCGCGGGCGCGGTCCATCAGGACCGACGGCCGGTCGGCCTTGCCTCGCCATCAAGATGGCTCGGTTTGGCGTTCCACTCGCCGATGCAAAGCGCATCGCACCGGCTCATGATCCAGACCGCCAAAGGCGGCCGCACCATGAACCAACTAAAACAAAGAGAGAGGTGATCATTCACGCTTACTCTCATTCGAACACCGCAAACACCGGCGAAGTGTGCAACTTCCTCCAGCGTCCTGCAGCGGTGCTCTTCATGTTGATCGGGTAAACCAGCGCGTGACCCCAAAAAGTTGTTCGACTTTTTGGAAAAGGTTTCACGCGCAAGGCAAATTTCCGATCAACGAAAGACCAGCTTCTCGAGACGAACCCCGACGGCGTGCGGTCAGGCAACACCGATCATGGGACAAAAAGCTTGTATGACCGGACCCGGGCGATGAACCCGGGCCGGAACCTTTCGTCGACAGACCGTCCGAACCCTGAGCGGGGCATGACCAGCAAGCTGGCCAAAATGACGATCTTCGAGATCCGTCTTCTTCTTCACGATGATGATTGAGAACAGGCAGACACTCGGACAAGCGTCCAAGGCCCGCAAACCTTATTCTTTCTCCTGGATGGCCACGTCGTGGCCGGATGCTCGCTCGCCGATCAAGGCGCCGCGTGGAGCTTTGCCGCGCTCCCCGCAGGAGCAAAGCTCCGAGGAAGCGCTAGAATGGAAAAACCCGACAAGATCCACCATTTGCCGCACGACGCTCGACCCCATCGCCACCCACCTCAAAGGCAAATGGTGGAGCTTGTCGGGATCGAACCGACGACCCCCTGCTTGCAAAGCAGGTGCTCTCCCAGCTGAGCTAAAGCCCCATTGGGGTCCCCGCCAGCGGCTTGCCGCTTAAGGGCGGGGCAAAAGGTCCGACGGCCAGTCGGCCTCTATGGGCGACCCTTCTTGCACCGGCTTCGAAACAGCAAGCTCCGAGGCCCGTGCCCGTCCGCCCGCAGCAAAGCGAGGACGGACAAACCGGCAAAAGCGACCCGGGCCCACCAAATCGGCCAGCCTCAGCGCTTCGAATCGACACCACGGTGCCACCGATTTGGTGGGCCCGGGTAGATTCGAACTACCGACCTCACCCTTATCAGGGGTGCGCTCTAACCAGCTGAGCTACGGGCCCGGTCTTTTCTCGCTCACGCGTGAAGCGCTCCGCGGGGGCGGACCAAAAGGTCCGGCGGCCGGTCGGCCTTGCCTCGCTGACGCTCGGACCAACCCACCATCCGAAGACAGCGGGATGCCCAGCAACCAGACTCAAAAAGCTCGGGTTAGTATCCGGCACCGCCGCTGCTGCGGCAGAGCGGATATTCATCCAGGGAAGAAAGAGAAACGAAGGCGGCGGGGCCTGCCTGACCACGAAGCTCCCGAAGGAGCCGCATGGCGCTTGTATGCGCGACGCCGCTCTGACTGATTGGCGTCTTGGTTCTAAAACAGTCCCATAGACGTGTCGTCCGGAACCGGCCCCCTCTGCGCCATGACCCCGATCGCGACCAGCGGTCGGACAGGTTTCATGGCCGAGAAAGACCGGAAGACCCGAACGGGTCTGACGGGACCATCCTTAGAAAGGAGGTGATCCAGCCGCAGGTTCCCCTACGGCTACCTTGTTACGACTTCACCCCAGTCGCTGACCCTACCGTGGTTGGCTGCCTCCTCTTGCGAGGTTAGCGCACCACCTTCGGGTAGAACCAACTCCCATGGTGTGACGGGCGGTGTGTACAAGGCCCGGGAACGTATTCACCGTGGCATGCTGATCCACGATTACTAGCGATTCCAACTTCATGCACCCGAGTTGCAGAGTGCAATCCGAACTGAGACGGTTTTTTGGGATTAGCTCACTCTCGCGAGTTGGCTGCCCACTGTCACCGCCATTGTAGCACGTGTGTAGCCCAGCCCGTAAGGGCCATGAGGACTTGACGTCATCCCCACCTTCCTCTCGGCTTATCACCGGCAGTCCCCCTAGAGTGCCCAACTCAATGCTGGCAACTAAGGGCGAGGGTTGCGCTCGTTGCGGGACTTAACCCAACATCTCACGACACGAGCTGACGACAGCCATGCAGCACCTGTGCACTCGTCCCGAAGGAAGGTATCCGTCTCCGGATACCGTCGAGGCATGTCAAGAGCTGGTAAGGTTCTGCGCGTTGCTTCGAATTAAACCACATGCTCCACCGCTTGTGCGGGCCCCCGTCAATTCCTTTGAGTTTTAATCTTGCGACCGTACTCCCCAGGCGGGAAGCTTAATGCGTTAGCTGCGCCACCGAAGGATAAATCCTCCGACGGCTAGCTTCCATCGTTTACGGCGTGGACTACCAGGGTATCTAATCCTGTTTGCTCCCCACGCTTTCGTACCTCAGCGTCAGTACCGGACCAGTGAGCCGCCTTCGCCACTGGTGTTCCTGCGAATATCTACGAATTTCACCTCTACACTCGCAATTCCACTCACCTCTTCCGGACTCAAGACATCCAGTATCAAAGGCAGTTCCGGGGTTGAGCCCCGGGATTTCACCCCTGACTTAAATGTCCGCCTACGTACGCTTTACGCCCAGTAATTCCGAACAACGCTAGCCCCCTTCGTATTACCGCGGCTGCTGGCACGAAGTTAGCCGGGGCTTCTTCTGTGGGTACCGTCATTATCGTCCCCACTGAAAGAGCTTTACAACCCTAGGGCCTTCATCACTCACGCGGCATGGCTGGATCAGGCTTGCGCCCATTGTCCAATATTCCCCACTGCTGCCTCCCGTAGGAGTTTGGGCCGTGTCTCAGTCCCAATGTGGCTGATCATCCTCTTAGACCAGCTATGGATCGTCGCCTTGGTAGGCCATTACCCCACCAACTAGCTAATCCAACGCGGGCTCATCCATCCCCGATAAATCTTTCTCCCTCAGGACGTATACGGTATTAATTCCAGTTTCCCGGAGCTATCCCGTAGAGATGGGTAGATTCCCACGCGTTACTCACCCGTCTGCCACTCACTCCGAAGAGTGCGTTCGACTTGCATGTGTTAAGCCTGCCGCCAGCGTTCGTTCTGAGCCAGGATCAAACTCTCAGGTTTGATAAGAGTTTTTCCCTGACCGTCACTGTCTCAAAGCATTTGACGAGAGTTACTCGGACGCCCCCGCCGCCAGACCGGCCCGCATCACTGCAAAGCCAGACCAACACCGAAAACGCCCTTCGCTCGACACCATCACGAAACCCGCAGAAGCAAGCCCCGAAACAGCGCCAAGCCGTACACTCTCATACCGAAACGTAAAACGATCAGGTCATTCTCTCATGGATACCTCGTAACCGAAAAGGAAATCGGCACGAAGCTCCACGCAGACTAACCGCCGCCCACGCTTCTCTTTCTTCTCAATATCAAATTGTCAAAGATCACGGCAAAAAATGCCGTCGG
>NZ_JADDXW010000035.1 GCF_017183135.1 Aurantimonas marina
GTCGAGGGCACGGAAATCCGGCTTGCCGCCGAAGAGAAGTGGCTTGGTTTGCCTTAATAAGGGTATTGTCTGCCGTACAACACCGCTGCGAAGATCGTTCGAACAGCTCATGATCCAACCTTCCATTCCGGTGAGCCACAATCCAATGCACAGGGGAACCCCTCGATTCACCGAATCAGCACAGGGCTTTAGACGTCAAGTGATCGGCCGCGGTTTCAGCGACATCTCCAGGAAATTGCGCTTATAGGCGGACTCGCCGATCTTGCGCAGAACGCCCCGTCCAAGCTTGTAGCGATAATTGCCGCTGACCGGGTCCGGCACCGCATTGCAGACGGAATTCGCCATCGAGCCCGGATAGTTGAACGCCGCCTTGGCGACGCCCGGCCGGATTTCGTCGGAGACGATCGCCACGGCCACGAACTGGCCGGTCGTGGTCTTGATGTGCCCGTTCTTCATCAGTTCGGTGAAGCTGAGATCCTTTTCCTTCACGCCGATCGGTTCGCCGCTCTGGACGTAGACAGTGTCGTTGAAGCCTTCGACCAGATCACCGGATTCGATGCCATGCGGCGCCGCGTCCTCCGGGTGGATCACCATGTGCGGCCAAGGCCAGCGCTGGGCGAGATAGGGCTTGCGCAGATCGTCGAAGCCGGACTGCCATGTCTCGTTGACGCGGCCATTGGTGATCCAGATCTCGCCCTTTTCCGGACGCGGCTTGATCGCCGCGTAGAAGTCGGACCAGCTGTCATTTTCCCAAGGCGTCTTCAACAGGTTCGCCTTGCCGGTGTGCGTGCCGAAGGCGTAGAGCCATTTCTGATCGGTGGTCACATCCTCGATCTCGCCCCAGTCATTGGACGGATCGTGCAGTTTCGCCGTCCCGACAAGCTCGCCGCCGATGACCCGGATCGGGGTCTGGATGCCCGTCGTGCCGTATTCACGCAGTTTTTCGTGTCCCCTCTTGCCCTCGCGCTTGGCGTGGACGGCGAGCGCGTAATAATTCAGCACGCCGGTGCGGGAGAAACGCGCCGCTTCCTCGAAGATCTGGTTGGAATCCTCCCAGTCGAAGCCCTTGAAGCCCATCTTCTGCGCGAAACGGGAGATCGCCCACCAGTCCGGCTTCGCCTCGCCGGGCGCGTCATTGAACTTGGCATAGAGGCGCAGCCGCCGCTCGGCATTGCAACGGGTGAAGTCGACTTCGCCCCATCCGGCCGCCGGCAGAACGATATCGGCATACTGCGTGTTGAGCGGCTCGACGGGGTAGATGTCGGAATTGACCAGCACCATGCCGCCGGATTCGACCCGTTCGATGAGGGTTTCGATCAGATGATCGCGGTTCAGGTTCTTGGGGTGATGCGGATTGCGCACGGTCAGATCGGCGACCCGCGATGACAGCTCCTGGGAGGAGAGCATCGCGGCGAACCAGGTCAGCCCGACCGTCCACATGAACCGGACTTTGCCATCCATCACCCAGCGGTCGACATTCAGCGCCTTCTTGCGCCGGCCTGGATGTTTCTCGGGGCTCAGCCAGCCCTTGCCTCCGCCCGCGCTCATACCCCCGCGCTGATGGCCGCCGCCGCGCGAGATCACCTGGCCGGGACGGTTGCCGGCGCCGCAGATCAGGCCGAGGGCGGCCAGCGAAGCCGTGTTCATGTAGTTGTTGGACCAGTAATTGCCCTTCTCGAGCATGAACGAGGTTTTCGGGCGCGCGCCGTCATCCCGCGGCTTGGCGATCATCTCGGCGGCCGCCTCGATCAGGTCGGCGTCGAGCCCGGTAATCGCGGCGGCTTCCTGTAACTCGGCCGCCTTCTCGTTGGCGATGAACTTCTGGAAGTCCTCCCAGTCGCTCTGCCAGCGGCCCCAGGTCGTGCGCCATTGCCAGCGCGTATTTCGGGTGCCGCGACCGTAACCGGACTCGATCTCCCACTTGTTGTTCACCCACTTGTCGATGAACTCCTGATCCTGCCAGCCATTGTCGATGATGATCTTGGCCATCGCCAGATGCAGCGCGGTGTCGGTTCCCGGCGTCACCGGCAGCCAGAGACCGCCATTGTCGATCCCGTACTGCACGCCCATCGTGCGATGGGGCGTGGCGAAGATCATCTTCTTGTCGGGGTTCTCGCCGTACATCATCCATTCGGTGAACAGAACGGTCTTCGTCTCGTAGGGATCGACCCCCGACAGATAGGCGACATCGCACTTGCCCCAGTCCGCGTAGGAGGCGGCAAAGGAGTTGATGCCGGCATCATCCAGTCCGGCCGCATCCTCGGCGGCCTGCGGTTTGTCGTGCGGCGCGTAGACCGGGGTTCCGATGGCGCGGTTGACCAGTTTCGAGATCGCATAGGTGTTCTCGAAATACTCGTAGGAGTACGTCTTCATGCCCCATGCATGTTCGCCATGCTTTTTCAGGACATGCTTGGAGACGGCCGCCATGACATCCGTGACCAGATCCCAGGAAACGGGCGTCAGCATCCCGGCGATGCGGATCATCGGATATTTCAGCCGGTCCCGCGTCGGGGTGTTCGGATTGTAGATCTTTTGCGCCAGGGTGCCGCCGCGCACCGAGTGGTTGCCGCCGCGATTGACGACGTCGGCGTCCGGATCGGGAATGACCACCATGTGATGGGGCCGCCCGTCATGCATGCCGATATTGTGCTGCGCCGGTGAAACCCAGACCCCACCCTGCGGGAAATCCACACCGAGCGCGTTCTGGTCGGCGGCCGCACCACCTTCCCGGCCGACGGGCCAGCGGTAAACCTTGTAGCTACAGGCCACGATGCAGTAGCTGCAGGCGGTCGTCACCAGTTCCGCTTCCGGGGGTGGCAGCGGCACGTAGTCGGTGTTCTGGATCGGAGAAGTGGTCATCTGAATGCCTCCCTCAGGCGCCCGAAGGATTGCGGTTGAAGCCATAGAACAGACCCATCACCCCGGTCGCGACGATGTCGTCGCCGTCGAGTTCGAGCGATATCTGCGGCAGGCTGGCGGTCGAGTGCCCCGACACGACCATGCCGTGCTTGGTGAGGTCGAAGGTCGAAAGATGGAGCGGACAGGGACCGAGCACGCTGTGCTTCGGCTTGAAGACGCTTGCGTCCATATAGCCGCCCATGTGCGGGCAGACGGTGTTGAACGCCACGATATTGCGTGCCTCTCCGACGCCGGCTCCGGCTTCCTCATTCAGCATGACGAGGATGTTCTCGATCTCGTCGTCCGGATAGTTGAACGCGATCGCGACGCCCTGCTCGAGATCGGAGACGTTCCCGACCACCTTCCGGGCATAGGAACTGCTCACCAATTGCTGAGCGAAGGCATCCGTGCCGAAGGTTGCGAGGACGGTGACGGACGCGCCGCCCAGCACCAGGAAATCACGGCGGTTCATACAGGCGCGCTTTGGTTGAGCCTCGGTCGGAGGCCTGTGGAGATCGGTCATTTCAAAAACTCCGCCCAGGTTGCGGTCTTTGGAAGCTCGGGCTCGTCCATCAAAAGCGGCTCGTCCATCGAGAGCGCTTCGAGGAAGGCGGCCAGATCGGCCTTCTCGTCCTGGGACAGGCCGAGCGGCTTCAGCACCGTGTTCCCCTCGCCGCCACCGCCGTCGTAGAAGTCAACGACATCCGCCAGCGTCGCGAAGATACCGTTATGCATGTACGGGTCGGTCCAGCGCAGCTCACGCAGCGACGGCGTTCGGAACTTGCCCTTGTCGTCCGGCCGCTTGGTCTTGTGATAAAGACCGAGGTCGTCATCGCCCGCCCGATAGACCGCCTCGGGCACACCCTTCTGATAGAGTTCCCAGCGCAGCGATATCTGATAGAGCGGATCCTGGCCGAACTCGGGCGCGGCCGGGACTCCGAGATTGTAGTATCGCTCGTCCGAAGCGAGCGCGCCGTTATGGCAAGAAAGGCAGCCGCCTTTCCCTTCGAACAGTTCCTTGCCTCGCTTGGCGGCATCGGTGAGCGCTGTCTCGTCGCCTGCGAGGTAACGGTCGAACGGCACCTTGGCGGGGTCGGTGACCAGCGTCCGCTGGAACGCGGCGATCGCCTGCCACGCCTGCGCGATATGCGGCCAGTCGGTTCCGAACACCTGGCGGAAGCCAGCCACGTATTCGGGGACGAAGCGAAGCTTCATCTCCATCATCGAGCCATCGCCATTGCCGGCGACCGCTCCGCCGGCCGCGCCCGGCGCCTGGGACTCGAGCGAGGTGACGCTGCCTTCCCAGAACAACTTGTTGTAATAGGCGCTGTTCAGGATGGTCTGCGAGTTGCGCCAATGCTGCGTGCCCGGATAGCCGAGCGAGATCGGCCCGCCGGTGCCCCAGCCGAGATCCGGCTGATGACAGGCGACGCACCCCATCGCGCCGTTTCCCGACAGCCGGCCATCCCAAAACAGCTTCTTGCCGAGTTCGACCTTTTCCGCCGTCGTCGGGTTATCGGCGGGGATCGCGGGTGACGGAAGGGTCGCGAGCGGCGGCAAGTCTTGCGCTGCGACGACGGAAGACCCGAGTGCGCCGGTGAGGAGCGCGGCGGATCCGAGAAGGGCCAGGATTTTGCGTTTCATCGGTCGCTCCTCAATTCTTGCCGACTTCACGGAGTTGATACTCGGGCAGGTCGGGCACCGTGACATCGGGCGCATCGCCGGTCAGGCTGTCGAGGAATGCCACGAGGTCGGCCTTTTCCTGATCGGAAAGCCCGAGCGGCTTGATCGTTTCGCTCTTGTTCGGTCCGGCGCCACCGCCCGCGTCGTAAAAGGCGACGACATCGGTCAAAGTCGCGAACACGCCCGAATGCATGTACGGGGCCGTCTGGCCGACATCCCACAGCGAAGGGGTGACGAACTTGCCGATATCGGCTTCGTCTTTGGTGACGACGTAATGACCGACATCGGAACGCAAATTCATGTAGTTGGGCGTCCCCATCGTCGCGTAATGGCGCAACATGCTGATCTGGCGGTCGGCGTTGGCCTGCAGGTCGGCATTGTCGGGCACGCCGGTCGCGTACAATCCGCCATCCGAGAGCATCGCGCCCGAATGACACTGCGCACAGCCCGCCTTGCCCGCGAACAGCTCCATGCCGCGCTGGGCGTCAGCGTCGAGCGCCGACGCCTCGCCACGCAAATAGCGGTCGAACGGGGCATTGACGGTGCGGATCGTCTTCAGATACTCGCCGATGGCGCCGTAGATCTTCCCGCCATAGGGATCGCCGCCGAAAGCCTCGTCGAACAGCGCCGCATATTCCGGTACCTGCTTCAGCCGCTCCTGCGCCAGCCGGCTGTCCATGTTCATGGTGTGGGCCTCGGTCAGCATGTCGCGGACGACCGTGCCCTGGTCGGATCCGTCGAGGCGGCCGTCCCACATATAGAAGTTGCGGTTCGCCGCGTTGAACAGGCCCGGCGCGTTGCGGAAATACAGGATGCTCGAATAGCCTTGCGACATGGGCTCGCCGGTACCCCAGCCCTTTTTGGGATCGTGGCAACTGGCGCAGGACTGGGCGGTGTCGCCCGAAAGCCGGTTATCGAAGAACAGCATCCCACCCAGGCGGGCCCGCGCTTCCTTGACCTCGGAGGGATCCGGCAAAGGCGCGAAGACGGCCGGCGCCTCGACGTTACTCTGGGCAACCGCGGGCAAGGCGAAGCCTGCCATGGCAATCGACTGGAGCACGACGACGACTGCGGCCTTACGCGTCAGCTCCGACAATCTACGATCTTGCATGACTAGCCACCTCTAATGCTTGCGAGCGGCTCGCGGCCCGAAATTGTCCTCGGCGCGCGCGCTCGTTCCTTTGGTCCTCCGCCGACGGCAGGATCCAGGATCGGGCCAATGACATCGGCGGTTGATCCTTCGTTCTCGTCGCCAGGGGCGCGAATGATTTCCAGGTCACCCGCAAGGATGGTCCCCCTGGCTTCCTAGGCGCATTGATTGCAATCATGTCCCTGCGAGAAATCCAAAAATGGTTGGCGCTCGCCCAAGTAGCGTGCTGTTCGTTTTGACCTGCGAACATTGATGGAGGTCAATGCGCCGGCACGGATCGACCTGTTGAAAGAGCTTGGTCAGGACGGGGAGCGTCTCCGCCAGGTTGCGAGGAGCAACGCATGGAAGCGATCGGATACCCTGCCTGTGTCAAACCGACGGATGAGGAGAGAATCGGCGATCGGATGACGGCAGCGGCCCAAGCGCTGAGGCACACCAAGGTCTGTATCTGCGAGTTGAAAAGGGGCGAGGTCTGGAATGGCTGCGGGACAGCGAGCATGCCGGTTCTGATCATCCGTGAAGGTCTGGTCGGCTTCGAGCATTTCCTGAGCGACGGCCGTCGTGCCCTGACGGAGCTCTTTATTCCGGGCGACATCGTCGACTGCCGGCGCGGCTTGCGGCAGAACCAAGGAGCCATCGTCGCTCTGGCCGATACCCGCATCAGCACATTCGACGGGGCAACCTTCGATGCCCTTCGCAGGTCCGACGACGTGCTGGATAAAGCGTTCGGCGACCGGCTCCGGGAGCAGTCGCATATCCTGCGCGACCATTGTGTCGATATCGGAAAAAAGACGCCGGCCGAGCGCATCGCCTCGTTCTTCTTCGAACTGCTGCGCCGCCGACGCAGGGCGAGCCAGTCACCGGACGCGATTGCCATCCCGCTGACTTACGCCGAGCTCGGCGACTACCTCGCACTGCAGCCTGAAACCGTGAGCCGGGCGATCTCGCGCCTGACCATCGACGGGATCATCGCTATCGGACAAGGTGGGACGTTCGATATCGAGGACGAAGTCGAGTTGCGGCGCGTCGCCAATGGCGGCAGTCCGAGACGGCGGAAGAACGATAGCGGGTTCGCTCGCCCGATGGCGACCCTCCAGCAGGGCGCGTGACATGCCGCGGCAAGGATAACCCCGCCTACGTCAGTGACCGACCCGACCCGACCCGACCGATCCAGAACAGCGGCCAAGGCGCGCTGGCCGGCGTCGACGACCGGAACGGCGCTGATCCTGTGCTTCAACAAGACGCGGGCAATCTCCCGGATCTCCGTATCCGGTTGAACCGTGATGACATTGGAAGTCATGACGTCAGCTGCTCGCATCTCTGCTCTCCT
>NZ_JADDXW010000036.1 GCF_017183135.1 Aurantimonas marina
GTTCGCGCGCTGCAGCCTCGGCCTGCGCGGCCTCCGTGATCGCCATGCCCGCCGCAACCGGCGCCCCGTAGCCCTTCAGCACTTCCTTGGCCTGATATTCGTGGATGTTCATGTCTGGGAAATCCCCCCGGATGGTGGTGGTTGGCTATTTGATTCTGGGCAGCATCTTCTTGAATGACGGCGTTCCGGCTTTGCCGAGCCATTCGAAGACGACCATTTCACTTGTCACGATTCCGACGCCGGCCGCGCCGAGCCTTTGCAGGCAGGCGTGTTCACTCTCGGCCGATCGCGATGCTGTCGCGTCCGACGCGACGAAGACCTGGTATCCCGCCTCCAACAGGCTAGCGGCCGTCTGCACGACGCAGATATGCGCTTCCATTCCCGCCAGGATGATCTGCTGCCGTCCAAGAGCGGTCAGGGCCGCCGAAAACGCGCTGTCTTCCATGCAGGAAAAATGCACTTTCTCGAAGATAGGGCAGCCTGCCGCGACGGACGCGACCTCCGCCATCGTATGGCCCAGCCCCGCCGGGTATTGCTCTGTCAACAAGACCGGGACACCCACTTCGCGCGCAGCCTCGATCAGCAGCGCGGCATTCTTCAAGGTTCGCGCTGGCGCCAACATGGCCGGCACCAGCCGCTCCTGCATGTCGATAACGACGAGAGCGGAATCCTTAGCTCTGATCAACATGCATTCTGTCCTCCCTTTCGATGGGGGAAACCGCCAACAAATGTCTGTCAACTGGTATGCCAAACGCCACATACCGTCAAGGGAATGACGGGGAGATCAGTCAATCAAGCGTGCATAACCCTTGTAATCATTGGTTTTCTCCATTCGGGCAGCAATTCGCAAATTGCCCATTGACGCGGCGATGCTCCGATGTATGGTATACCACATAAGGCACACGCAAGCGGCTCGAACCGCTTCGACAGGTGCCGGGTGCGAAGCGGGGGAGGCGTTCGGAACTGTGTCGATTACCAGCAAGCTAACGCCGATCGCCGTCAACTTCACGCTGAAGGATCACACCTACGACGTGCTCCGCGACGCCATCCTTGACATGAATATCTACGACGACGGGGCCGATCTGCGTCTCGATGAGCGCACCATCGCCGGGCAGTTGGGAATATCGCGCACGCCCATTCGCGAAGCCTTGGCGCGATTGGCACAAGAGGGATTTGTGGAAATCCTTCCGCGCAAAGGGGTCTTTGTCAAACGCAAGTCCATGAACGAAGTGCTGGAGATGATCGTCACCTGGGCAGCGTTGGAAAGTATGGCGGCCCGGCTTGCTGCGGAGCAGGCGTCTGTCGTCGAGCTCGGATCCTTGCGCAAATTCGCGATGAAGCACAGTACTCATGCGGCGCGCGCCGATATCGAGGAATATTCGGAAGCCAATATCGTGTTTCACCAGCGCATTCTGGAGTTGTCCGGCTGTGCGCTGCTGAAATCGACGGCGGACGGACTATTCCAGCATATGCATGCCGTGCGCCGGCGGGCGATGGGTGAAAGCGATCGCGCCACGCGCTCGGTCGTCGACCACATGGAGATCGTCGAGGCGCTGGAGGCGCGCGATGCCGATGTCGCCAGCCGCCTGGTGCGCGAGCACACGATGAAGTTGCATGATCATGTGCGCGCCACCTGGGTCCGAATTGAATCATTGAACCGTAAACGCATCGTAGCCGGCTGACCGACTTCGCATGCCATTGACGCAATCGGCCGCAAGGTCGTCCAAGCAAAGTCTTCCGGGAGGAAACAGAATGTCAGCAGTAGCGCAGAGCGTTGATGCCAATGCCGCTGAAGCCGACGCTCAGCAGGAGTTGACGGACGGGTTTCACCTGATCATCGACGCGCTGAAGCTCAACGACATCAAGACGATCTATGGCGTCCCGGGTATCCCCATTTCCGACTTCGCCCGTCTTGCGCAGGCCGAGGGTATGCGTGTCATCTCGTTCCGGCACGAGCAGCACGCGGGCAATGCAGCGGCCATCGCCGGCTATCTGACGCAAAGGCCCGGTATCTGCCTGACGGTTTCGGCGCCCGGCTTTCTGAATGGCCTGACGGCCCTGGCGCATGCCACTACCAATTGCTGGCCGATGATCCTCATCTCGGGATCGTCCGAGCGGGAGATCGTCGATCTCCAGCAGGGCGATTATGAGGAGATGGACCAGCTTGCCATTGCCAAGCCGCTTTGCAAGGCCGCCTATCGTATCCTGCACGCTCAGGATATCGGGATCGGCGTCGCACGGGCCATTCGCGCGGCGGTTTCCGGGCGTCCCGGTGGCGTCTATCTCGATCTGCCCGCGAAGCTCTTCGGCCAGGTGATGGACGCCGCTGCTGGCAGCAAGTCGCTCGTCAAGGTTATCGATCCGGCGCCGAAACAGTTGCCGGCGCCGGACGCGGTTGCCCGCGCACTGGAGGTTCTGAAGGGGGCGAAGAAGCCGCTTATCATCCTCGGCAAGGGCGCGTCCTATGCGCAGGCGGACGACGAGATTCGCGCGCTGGTGGAAAGGAGCGGCATCCCCTATCTGCCGATGAGCATGGCCAAGGGGCTCCTGCCCGACAATCATCCGCAGTCAGCGGGCGCGGCGCGCTCGCTGGTGCTCAAGGAAGCCGACGTCGTCATGATGATCGGCGCGCGCCTGAACTGGCTGCTGTCGCACGGCAAGGGCAAGCAGTGGGGCTCCGAGCCGAAGAAGTTCATCCAGATCGATATCGAGCCGAAGGAAATGGACAGCAATGTCGAGATCGCGGCCCCGCTGGTTGGCGATATCGGGTCGTGTGTTTCGGCGCTGCTCGACGGCATGGGGGGCAATTGGCAGACGCCGCCCGCCGGCTGGACCGACATGATCCGGGAGAAGGTCGAGGCGAATGTCGCCAAGATGGCGCCGCGGCTGATGAACAACAATTCGCCGATGGATTTTCATGGCGCGCTCGGTGTTCTCAAGACGGTCATCAAGGAGCGTCCCGACGCGATCCTCGTCAATGAGGGCGCCAATACCCTGGATTTCGCCCGGTCGATCATCGACATGTACAAACCCCGTAAGCGTCTCGATGTCGGCACCTGGGGTGTCATGGGCGTCGGTATGGGCAGCGCTATCGCGGCGGCCATCGAGACCGGTCAGCCGGTACTGGCGGTCGAGGGCGACAGCGCCTTCGGCTTCTCCGGCATGGAGGTCGAGACGATCTGCCGGTACAATCTGCCGGTCTGCATCGTGATTTTCAACAACAACGGCATCTATCGCGGGACCGACGTCAATCCCACCGGCGGCCCCGATGTCGCGCCCATGGTCTTCGTCAAAGGCGCTCGTTACGACAAGATGATGGAAGCGTTTGGCGGGGCCGGCGCACACGTCACATCTCCCGATGAGCTCCGTCGCGCCGTGAACGAAGCCATGGATTCCGGCAAGCCGACCCTCATCAACGCGGTGATCGACGAGCAGGCCGGCACCGAGAGCGGTCGCATCGGCAATCTCAACCCGCAAAGCGTCGTGGCCAAGAAATAACGCCACACCGCCGATTGAACTCAGAACAGCAGGTACCCGCCATGAAGGCACTGGAAGGCATCAAGATCCTGGATTTCACCCACGTCCAGTCGGGACCGACCTGCACGCAGCTGCTGGCCTGGTTCGGGGCCGACGTGATCAAGGTGGAGCGGCCGGGCGTGGGGGATGCGACGCGCAAGCAGCTGGTCGACGTGCCGGGTGCCGACAGCCTCTATTTCACCATGCTCAACCACAACAAGCGGTCAATCGAGCTGGATTCCAAGAACGCCACCGGCAAAGAAGTGCTGACCCGGCTGATCGAGGAATGCGACGTTCTGGTTGAAAATTTCGCACCCGGCGCGCTTGATCGAATGGGCTTTTCCTGGGAGCGGATCCAGCAAATCAACCCGCGCATCATCATGGCGTCGATCAAGGGGTTTGGTCCGGGCAAATACGCCGACTGCAAGGTTTACGAGAACGTCGCGCAATGCGCCGGTGGTTCGGCCTCGACAACCGGCTTCCTCGATGGCCCACCGTTGGTGACCGGCGCGCAGATCGGTGATTCCGGCACCGGGCTGCATTTGTGTCTCGGTATCGTGACTGCCCTGTTCCAGCGCGAGAAGACGGGGCGGGGCCAGAAGGTCTCCTGCGCCATGCAGGATTCGGTTCTCAATCTTGCACGGGTCAAGCTGCGCGATCAGCAGCGGCTGCAGCACGGACCGCTCAAGGAATATTCGCAATATGGCGAGGGTATTCCGTTCGGCGACGCGACGCCGCGCGCCGGCAACGATTCCGGCGGGGGCCAGCCGGGGCGCATTCTCAAATGCAAGGGCTGGGAACAGGATCCGAACGCCTACACCTATTTCATTATCCAGGCCGCGGCATGGGAGAAGGTTTGCGACGTCATCGACAAGCCGGAATGGAAGACCCAGGCAGGCTATGCCAAGCCGCCGGAGCGGCTCGACAAGCTCAACGAGATCTTCTCGACCATCGAGGAATGGACCAAGACCAAGACCAAGTTCGAAGTCATGGACATCTGCAACCCGCTGGACATCCCTGTCGGGCCGATCCTTTCGATGAAGGAAATCGCCGAGGACGAAGGGCTTTACGCCACCGGAACGATGGTCCGCGTCGATCATCCCGAGCGCGGCGAATATCTCAGCGTCGGCTGCCCCGTGAAGCTATCTGACAGCCCGGCGGAGGTGCGCCGCTCGCCGCTACTGGGTGAACACACGGCGGAAATCCTGTCGAATGTTCTTGGCTATCGGGGCGACGAACTGAACCGAGTCATCGGTTCGGGCGCCGTAGGCGACGTCAAGGCGGAAGCAGCGGAATAGGACGGATGTGGCGATAAACGTCGTGCCGTTCAGGGAGGAAATATGCGTATCGTAGTTCACGGCCAACAAGCCTTTGGCAAGGCCGTTCTGGAACGGTTGCTGGAGCGCGGCGAAGATGTCGTCGCGGTCTGCACCGCCCCCACCAAGGAAGGCAAGCCGGAGGATCCTCTGGCGGTTCTGGCGCGCGAAAAGGGCCTGCCGCTGCACCAGCCGGCGTCGTGGAAGACCCCGGAGGCGCTGGAGTTGATGAAGTCCTTCGACGCCGACGTCTGCATGATGGCCTATGTGCTGCTGTTCGTGCCGGAGGCGGTGCGGGACGCGCCGAAATTCGGCACCTTCCAGTATCATCCGTCGCTGTGCCCCCATCATCGCGGGCCGAGCTCGATCAATTGGCCCATTGCCATGGGCAGGGAGCAGACGGGCCTCACCATCTTCTGGCCGGACGACGGTCTCGACGAGGGTCCGATCCTGTTGCAGAAAACCTGCGCGATCGGACCGGACGAAAGCTTGGGCGACGTCTACTTCAAGAAGCTTTTCCCGATGGGCGTCGATGCCATGATGGAGAGCTTGGACTTGGTGAAGGCCGGCGTGATCCTCAAGCACGATCAGCGCCTTGATGCCGGCTCTTACGAAAGCTGGTTCAGGAAGGCGGATGCGGAAATCGACTGGTCGAAACCGGTCGCCGACCAGTACAACATCATCCGCGCGGCCAACCCCGCGCCTGGCGCCTGGACGACCCACAAGGGCGAGACCGTGCAGATCTATGACTCGGCCCGCGCCGACGGCGACGGCACGGCGGGGCAGGTCATCGCGGTCTCTTCGGAAGGCGTGACCGTTCAGGGCAACGGCGGCCGCATCATCGTCAAACGCGTTCGTCCTGCGGGCGGAGACAAACAGCCGGCGGCTGACTGGGCCGCTTCGGCAGGCCTTTCCGCTGGCGACATCCTCGGATCATGAATCGGGAAAAGATT
>NZ_JADDXW010000037.1 GCF_017183135.1 Aurantimonas marina
GCTCATGCTCGACAAGAGAATGGAATCACGCAAGCTCCCGGCCTGCAAGCGCTCTCGCGCACAGGTCTCGTAGTACCAGCTCTTGGATTTTATGACTCGTAGGGGATTCTCGGCGCGGAACTGATGTGATTCATTGGGCGAACAGGAGGATGTTCGCCATGGCCACGCCGGTTCCGCTTCGCTCTGACTTCGATACGAACACACTTCGCCAGGCTGCCCGGCGTTCCCGGGACGCATCTCAGACCCGCCGGCTTCTGGCACTGGCGACGATCTACGAGGGCGGCACGCGCAGCGATGCGGCCAAGGTCGGAGGCGTGACGCGCCAGATCGTGCGGGACTGGGTCGTGCGTTTCAACGCCGAGGGCCAGGACGGTCTCCTGGACCGAAAGTCGCCCGGCGCGCCCTCGCGGCTAGGGCCGCACGAGCGGCAGGCTCTGGCGGGCAAGCTTGAGGCGGGCCCGATCCCGGCCGTTGACGGGGTGGTGCGCTGGCGGCTCGTAGACCTGGCGCAATGGGTGTTCGAGGAGTTCCGCATCACCATAAGCGTGCAAACGCTGAGCCGCGAACTGCGGGCCATGGGCTATCGCAAACTCTCTGCCCGCCCACGCCATCACGCGCACTTGTCAAGATCCAAAACATCTTCGGCTTGAAAGCAACTTGGCAAGGCCACTTGGTGAAAGAGGTCGCGGCAAGCGCCTACGCTGCCAAGTTTCGCACCCACTTGTTTGAGAAGACGGAAATCAAAGGGGCCTCTGGCCCATCCGTGTCATAGCATTAGCATTCGGGCAGGTCGACTTTAGACGATACCAACCACCCCCGTAGTCAGCAGTCGGAACGATGTAAGCGTACTAAGCCTGTTCGGTCGGAACTAGGCTGCCTCCATGGCCTTTCGCAGAATTCGCATTATGTGCTGTACGTAACCCGCGCAGTCGCGAGGCGACTAGACGGCAGTAATCTATCTACCACCGGCTGAAAGCCGTCCTTCAGCTTTCGGCCCAATAGAGCTATGGTTGGATTTGGGTGACGCGGGCGATCAGGCAGCGCGTTGTTTGGCGTCGGGGATGAGCGCAACGCCGTCTGTGAATGTGACGTCTGCGATGACCATCGGCAGGCGGTTTTGGCCCTTCAGCCTTCGCCAGGTTCTGGCGGCCGCGATGATGAGCTTGAAGACCATCAGCCGGGCGGACTTGTGCGAGAAGGCACCCTAGGTTCGAACGCTCGCGGCATTCAGAAGGACGCATCTGCCGTGCTGGGCGCAACCACCGAGCCGTGGTCCAACGGCCAGACAGAAGGTCAGGTGAATAAGCTCAAGCTCGTGAAACGACAGATGTATGGACGAGCCAAGGTTGATCTCCTCGACGCTCGGCTCCTCGCCGCCGCCTGAACGTCTTCGGGATTGCGTCAGCCCCCCGGTTCAATGCCGTTTGACACTCATGCGGTGATCTTCTCGCGGGCCTCTGCCACCATACCCTTTGGCAGCATGTGAATTCATTCTTGACGGTCGCTCCTACCTGACAACAACGCAATGCGATCGGAGCCGGGCACAAATCGACCTGGCTGAGCTTTTCGGGCGATGCGCACGAGGTCGACAAGCGCCGAACGGAGAAAGGGCCAGGGGAACTCCGGACATTCAGCGGAGCTTTCTCCCTCGCGTAAGATGGCATCGAGCTTGCCCGCAACGCCGGCAAGTGATGTAACAGACGCACTCATCAGCGCATCGACCAGCTGTTGTTCGCGGAAAGCTGCGGCCTCTTCGGCCTCCTTGGCGACGGAGTATCCCAACTCGCCATCTGCGGCATCCCAGCGAACCTGGTGTGCCGTGAGCTCAACGTCCGCGATTGCCCGCGTCGCTGCCATCGCCGAATCGTCGCCGAAGGTCTCTTCAATCTGATCACGGGTATGCACGAAGATCGATCTGCCCTCGTCAGGCAGATCGACCTCTGCACGAGGAAACCCAATCGTCTCGACCAATCGGGCCTCGAGGGTCTGCTGCTTGCAGCAAGCCTCATAAGTGCGAAGGTGAGCGTCTTTCCATTCGTGCCAGAGCTGCAATGCGACGTCCGGATCGCCGCTATTTGCTGCTGGCGATCTCCTCAATGGATTGGTCGTCCATGCCGCTGCCATCAATGCGGTGCCGGCTAGCAGCATGCGACGGGTGACGGTAGACAGACTCGTGCTAGTCTCAGAATCAGCCATGGTCCGAGCTCCTAACAGCTTGGGTTGTGGTTAGGCTGGTTAGGATGTTTCCGCATCCTGGCCAGCCACTCTGCATGCCCGCGCCAGACATGAGGTAAGGCTGAGGCATCAGATTTTTGATAGAAAAAATATCAATTCGATTGGTGTGGATGTCAATAGAAAATCTATCAAATCCTTATCCAACCGTCACAACCCGACAGGTGAAGGCTGCCAGGGCGTTGCTCAAGTGGTCCCAAGGAGACTTGGCGGCGCGTTCCGCCGTTTCAGAACCAACGATCGCGCGCCTTGAGGCGGAGGATGGGTCACTGGGCGGTCGCCCTGAGACAGCCGCAAAGATCGTGCATGCCCTGGTTCATGCGGGCATCGAGTTCATCTCCGAGAACGGCGGCGGGCCTGGCGTTCGGCTGGCGCGGCCCATTGACGGCGAGTGATCATTTGATCGGAACGGGTTAATCTGACCCGCTGCGGTCTATTAAGAGTGCCAGGACGCCCTCTCTCTGCGCTGGACCGTGACTGCGCCATGATCGCTCCGAGCCGGCGGGATCTGAGCGACATTCACCAAGCGGATGGGATAGGTCTCCGCGCCGCCCCGCCATCGGTCATGCCCGATCATCCTGCTCTCGCGAGACGATGCGCGTTCCTCCTTTGCGCTCCGCGGCGAACGTCTCTTTCCCCTTTTCGGCCCAGAGCGTTCGCGCCCGTTGTCCATCGTCGCTCTTGAGCTTTTCGGCAACCCAGATCATCGCGCCGTAGATCATGGCGCGATCATCGCCGGTCAGGTCCACAATGCCGGACTTGACGACGAGGCCGCCGAGTTCAATCAGATGCTTCGTGCGTTTGCGGCGTTCGACCTGCCAAGTGCGCATGTCATGCCGCGCCCGCGCCGCCAGATGCCGGTTGCGCGCTGCCCGATTGCGCCGGAGCGCCGCCAATGTCGCGGTCAGATGCTTTCGTAGATCGCCGCGATTTGCTGCGAAAGAACGCGGCCCCACGCTTGGCCCAGGACTCCCTTCTTCCAGCATCCGTTGTTTCGGCCAGTACGATCAGCGCGCCCGCCAGTTCCTCGGGGCTGAACGCATCGGCGCCGGTGGCCATCACCAGTTCACCAAGCTGCTGCACCTTGCGGGTTTTCAGATCTTTGGCCTTGTCTTCGAGAGCTTTCAGTTCCGCGTCATAGTCCCGTGGCTTGCGCATGGCATCCTCCATAAGCTGTCGATGCAGCGATGTTAGTTGAGCGCCTGCCGCAATGCTGTAAGGGTGTCGGGACCGTCTTGCACGCGCCGGTCCAATCCGAGATTTTTTCGAGGGAGAGCGCGCTTATACGTCGTTCCGACGTGCGCTTGACCGTGCCAATGCTTGATCGCGATGGCGATCTATCATCTTCACGTCAAGGTCATTGGCCGCAAGGCCGGGAGCAGCGCGGTGGCCTCCGCCGCCTACCGTTCCGCCTCGCGGATGCGCGACGAGCGGATTGACCGCGTTCAGGACTTTTCCGCCAAGCGCGGCGTCGTCCATTCGAAGGTGCTGCTGCCGCAGAACGCGCCTGAGGCATGGAGCGACCGCGAACGACTGTGGAACGACGTCGAAGCCTTCGAGGTCCGCAAAGACGCACAGCTCGCCCGCGAGGTGGAGTTCGCCATCCCGCGTGAGATGAGCAAGGCTCAGGGCATCGAACTCGCCCGCGACTTCGCGCAGGCCGAATTCGTCGACCAGGGCATGATCGCCGACCTCAATGTGCATTGGGATCAGGCAGAGGACGGCACGCCGAAACCCCATGCCCATGTCATGCTCACCATGCGCCAGATTGAGGTAAATGGGGACGAGAACGGTTTTGGCCGGAAGGTGCGGGAATGGAATGCTACCCAGATGGTGGAGCGGTGGCGCGAACGCTGGGCGGAGCTTGCCAACGAGCGGCTGGCCGAACTCGACATCGATGCGCGCATCGATCATCGCAGCCTTGAAGCGCAGGGCATCGGGCTTGAGCCGCAAAGCCAGATCGGCGCCCCCGTGCAGCGCATCGAGACACGTCGTGTCGAGACACGTCGTGTCAAAGGCGAAGGGATCGAGGCGGCCGCCACCGTTGCGGATCGGGCCGAGATGCATCGGCAGATCGCCCGCGACAATGGCCAACGCATCATCGCCGATCCGTCCCTTGCATTGGATGCGATCACGCATCAGCAATCGACCTTCACGCGGCGCGAGATGGCGCGGTTCGCGCATCGGCACAGCGACGGCATCGACCAGTTCAATGCGGTGACACGTGCCATAGGAAACGGGCCCGATCTGGTCGAACTGGGACGGGACCGACGCGGCGAGGACCGGTTCACCACCCGCGACATGATCGAAGCCGAACAGCGCCTGCACCGTGCCGCCGAAAACATGGCCGGGGCCGAACGCCACGAGGTCGATGACAGGTACACAGTGGCCGCACTGGCGCATGCCGAACAGCGCGGTCTTTTGCTTTCCGACGAACAGGCCGATGCGCTGGCCCATATCACCGACGGGCGTGATCTCGGTATCGTGGTCGGCCATGCCGGAACGGGAAAGAGCGCGATGCTGGGCGTCGCGCGAGGCATGGGAGGCATCGGGCTATGACGTTCGCGGCATCGCTCTGTCCGGCATCGCGGCGCAAGCCCTCCAGAGCGGATCGGGCATCGCATCGCGCACCATCGCCAGCCTGGAACATGGCTGGCGGAACGGCCGCGATCTGCTCACCAGCGGTGACGTGCTGGTGATCGATGAGGCCGGCATGGTCGGCACGCGCCAGTTGGAGCGCGTGCTGTCCCATGCCGCCGACGCCGGCGCGAAGATTGTCCTGATCGGCGATCCGCGGCAGCTACAGTCCATCGAAGCGGGCGCAGCCTTCCGC
>NZ_JADDXW010000038.1 GCF_017183135.1 Aurantimonas marina
ATCGAGGGCACGGAAATCCGGCTTGCCGCCGAAGTAGCCGGCCGCGTTGTCGACAGCAACCTCGTCGAAGGCGCGTTGGTGAGCGGGGGCGCCCTGCTGGTGCGGCTTGACGACACCGATGCCAGGCTGAACAAGGCGCGTGCCAAAGCGGAGATCGAAGCTCTTGGGGCGGAACTCAAGCGCGCGGAAAGCGAACTCGAAGTGGCCCAGCATCATCTGGGCACGGCCGAGAGCGAACTGGAACGGGTGCGGAAACTCAAGGAACGCGGCACGGTCGCGGCCCAGACACTGGACATCGCCCAGAACGGATTTCACGCCGCGCAAGGCAATGTGACGGCGATCGAGGCGGGAACAACCGCAATGGGCAAGCGCATCATCGCCGTGCGGCGCGAAATCGACCTTCTCGACAACCAGATATCCAAAACCCGCATCACCGCGCCACTAACCGCCACCGTGCTGATCAAGGCGGTCGAACCGGGCGAATTCGTTCGGCCGGGACAGCCGTTGGTCACGCTGCTCGATCTGACCAGAGCGGAGGTTCGCGTCTTCATTCCCGAAAGCCGGATCGGACAGGTGGAACTCGGCGCGCCCGCGCGCCTGCGTGTGGATGCCTTCCCCGACCGGCTGTTCGAGGCACGGGTCGCGCGGGTCGATCAGACTGCGCAATTCACGCCGCGTGACATCCACATGCCCGACGAAAGGGTGCGCCTGGTTTTCGGCGTGATGCTCGCGATCGACAATCCCGACGGCGTGCTGAAACCGGGGATGCCGACCGATGCCTGGATCCTGTGGCAACCAGACGCCGGATGGCCCGAGCGGCTGTTCGTGCCGACCTAGGAGACGGCGGGCATGGCAACGGACGAGATCGTCATTACGGCCGAGGGGCTCGGGCGTCGGTATCGCTCACTCCGGGCGCTGAGCGACATCGACATCCAGATCGGTGTTGGCGAGATCGTCGGTCTGGTCGGGCCGGATGGCGCGGGGAAGACAACGCTCCTGCAGCTTTTCGCGGCGATCCTTGATCCCAGCGAAGGCCGGTGCCGGGTGTTGGGCCACGACACGGTGAAGCAGGCCGCCCGGATCACGTCGGCGATCGGCTACATGGCCCAGGGTTTCACACTCTACGACCGGCTGACCGTGGCCGAGAACCTGTCCTTCGCCGCCAAGATCCGCGGCGTGCCGGGCAACGTCGCTATGGCCCGACGCCGCCGGCTGCTCGACATGGCGGGGCTGGCGCCCTTTCTCGACCGGCGGGAGGGAGCGCTGTCGGGGGGAATGCGAAAGAAACTCGCGCTTTGCGCCAATTTGATCCACGAACCGCCGCTGCTGCTTCTCGACGAGCCGGGGCTCGGGGTCGATCCGCTCTCACGCCGGGAACTATGGCAGATCCTCGGTGATCTCCGCCTTCAGAAGACGACGATCGTGCTTTCGACATCCTACATGGACGAGGCCGACCGGTGCGATCGCGTGGCGTTTCTGGACCGGGGCCGGTTGATGACCCTCGGCCGACCCGAGGAAGTGCGCGACCGGGCGAAAGGACACGTCTATTCCGTCGTCTCGGACCGGCTGGCAGAAGCCGAAGCGGCGCTGCATGGAATGGCCGGGGTTCTCGGCATCCAATGGCGCGCCGACAGCGTGCGTTTCGTGATGAAGCCGGACGCCGACCTATCGCCGGCAGGGCGGGCGCGTCTGGACGCTCTCGGACAGGTCGCACCGGCGGAACCGCGGATGGAGGACGTGTTCACGATCCTGCGCGGTGATCAGGCCGCGCCTGACGAAACCGGAAGCGCGGTCGTCGCTCGGCCGATCACCGATGCGGCGGAAGGCGTGCCGGGAGGGATCGATACACAAGGGCTGACCCGCCGCTTCGGCGATTTCGTCGCGGTGGGTGATGTCACCCTCGCCGTGGCGCCGGGCGAGATTTTCGGCCTGCTGGGGGCAAACGGGGCGGGCAAGACGACACTGATCCGCATGCTCTGCGGACTGTTGCCGCCCTCGGCGGGCAGCGCGACGGTGGCCGGCGTCGACGTCTTGTCCGACCCGCGTCGCCTGCGGCAGCGGATCGGCTATATGTCGCAGCGCTTTTCCCTCTATCCCGATCTGACCGTCGGCGAAAACCTGTCCTTCTTCGCCAGCGCCTACGGACTGTCGCGACGCGGCGCGCGCGAGGCCATTGGCTGGGCGGTGGCGATGACCGGACTCGGTGGCAAGCGGGGCGAGATGGTGGGCCGCCTGTCCGGAGCGGTGCGCCAGCGCGTGGCGCTCGGCTGCGGCATCCTGCATCGTCCGACGGCGCTCTTCCTCGACGAGCCGACATCGGGCGTCGACCCACTGGCCCGGTTCCGGTTCTGGCGGTTGATCCGGATCCTCGCCGAGGAGGGAATGACGGTCCTCGTGACCACGCACAATCTGGAGGAGGCCGCCTATTGCCATCGTCTCGGCCTGATGGACAGAGGCCGCCTGATCGCCACCGGCGATCTGCCCGCGCTGCGCGCGCATTTTCCTGGACGTTCACTGGAAACGCCAGAGGATGTCTTTTTGGCCTTCATGGAGCGTGAACGGGCCGGGGCGGGCGCCGGGATGGCCTCATGAACCTATCGCGCGTCCTGGCCGTCATCGAAAAGGAGACGAAGGAAATCGTCCGCGATCCCGTGACCGTCGCGGTGGCGATGCTGATGCCTTTGGTGATGCTGTTTCTGTTCGGCTACGCGATTTCGTTTGATGTGGACGGTGTCGCGATGGGCTTGCTCGACCACGACCGGTCGGCGGAGAGCCGGGCACTTGTCGATCGCTTCCTGGCAAGCGGGTACTTTGTCCTGGCCGACAGCTACCACAGCGCGATCGAGGTTGAGACGGCGCTCCAACGCGGCGCCGTCAAGCTTGCGCTGATCATTCCGCCGGACTTCGCGGACCATCTCGCGCGGGGAGCGTCGGCTCCCGTTCAAGTACTCGTGGACGGAACGTTCTCGGCAACCGCCAATCTGGTGGCGGCCTATGCCGAGACGATCATCGCCGCCTTCGGCGTCCAGACCGTGCGGCCGATCGAGGTAGCGACGCGGGTCTGGTATAATCCTTCATTGCGCAGCGTGAACTATGTCGTGCCCGGCCTGTTCGGCGTCATTCTCATGGCCTTCCCGCCGCTGTTGACCGCGCTTGCGATCACCCGTGAAAAGCAGACCGGCTCGATCCAGCAGATATTCGCCTCGCCGCTCACGCCGGCGGAGTTCCTCTCCGGCAAGTTGATTCCTTACGGGCTGATCGCGTTCCTGCAGATCGTCATGGTGATCGCGGTGGGTTTCCTCTGGTTTGCGGTGCCGCTCAAGGGCAGCGTCCTGCTGCTGTTGGGAGTCGGCCTCGTCTATGTCTTCACCACCGTGGGGATCGGGCTGCTCGTCTCGACGCTTACCAACAGCCAGTTGGCCGCCATGATGCTGGCGCTGATCATCTCGTTGATGCCGTCATTCCTGTTTTCCGGCTTCCTCTTCCCCATCTTCACCATGCCGGTCGTGTTGCAACTCTATACGCGGCTCTTCCCGGCGCGGTATTTCGTGGATTTCTCGCGCGGCGTGGTCCTGAAAGGCGCAGGGCTGGTCGACCTGGCGCCATCGGTTCTGCTGTTGCTGGCCTATACCCTGGCGATCTTCGCGCTGGCGGTCTGGCGGTTCCGAAAGAAAGTGGCGTGATGGGCGCGCGGCTCGCAGGGCTGCTGGTCAAGGAGCTGCTGCAGTTCCTGCGCGATCCGCTGATGCTGGTTCTGATTCTCTGGCTCTACACCGCCGAGGTCGTGATCTGCGCCTACGCGCTCTCCTTCGAGGTCGAGAACATGCCGTTGGCAATCGTGGATCTGGACCGCACTCCGCAAAGCCGGACGCTGGTGCAGGGATTTCTCGCAACGGATGTCTTTGCCGATGCCGGCCGGCCGGCCGGCGCCACAGAGGCCGGCGCCTGGCTGCAGAACGGACGCGCGCGGGTTGCGCTGATCGTGCCGCCGGGGTTCCAGCGCGATCTTCTCGGCGATCGCCGGCCGAACTTGCAACTGCTGCTGGACGGATCGAACTCCAACATGGCGGCCCAGGCGCGGGGTTACGCCCTGGAGATCGTGGGGCGCTTTGCGGCCACTGGTGCCGGTGGCGGCGCGGCGGCAGGACCGATGCCGATGGTGCGGGTCTGGTACAATCGCGACCAGACCTTCACTGCCTTCGTGGTCTTGTCGATGGTGGCGCTCGCGGCGCTGATGGTCGGTGTCATCCATCCCGCCGCTTCGATCGTGCGCGAGAAGGAGGCGGGAACGATCGAGCAGTTGCGCGTCACGCCGACACGGACGCCGGAACTGTTCGTCGCCAAAACTCTTCCGACCCTGGTGATGGGCCTTTTGTCGGTGTTCCCGAGCCTGTTGATCGTCTGGTGGTTCGGCATCCCGCTGCGCGGCAGCCTGCTCCTGTTCCTCGGCCTCACGGCGATCTTTCTGCTCAGCGCCATCGGCATCGGCGTGTTGATCGCCAGCGTCAGCCGCACCCTTCAGCAGGCGCTGCTGCTGGCGTTCTTCGGGCTCTTTCCGCTAATGTTCCTCTCTGGCACGCTGGCACCGATCGAAAGCATGCCGAAGGCGCTTCAGATCGCCTCTCTGGCAAGTCCATTGCGCCACTACATGGATGTAACGCTGGGGATTTTCCTGAAAGGCTTGGGCATCCGCGACTTGTGGCCGAGCGCGCTGGCGCTGCTCGCGATCGGTATTTCGCTGTTTGGGATCGCCATTCATATCTTCAGGCAAAAGGATGCCTGAGAAGGCGGAGCTCTCCAGCATCTCTGCTCTCCA
>NZ_JADDXW010000039.1 GCF_017183135.1 Aurantimonas marina
GACGCCATTTCCGTAGACGACCTGCTCGGGAAGCGGCGGGGGCCGGAGATAGACATACAGGCCGTAGGAGCCTCCCGCGATCAGGAGAAGCACGATCGCCGTCCAAATCCAGATCTTGCTCATCCCGGCTTCCCCCTTGCTGAGAAGGATATTCGTCATTGCTGCGAGGCCGCGATCGCAAAATTGCCCGACGGCATAAGCCCGAACCCTGTTCTCTAGAGCCGTGTGAACAGGTAAAAGCCGGTCTGTTTGGACATGCGCGCCTCGGCATCCATGTCGAGCGCGGCGGTGGCGCCCGTGAGCGTGCCAGCCTTGCCTTCATACTCCCAGTTCGGGCCGCGCAGAAATCGCGGCAACCGTGCATCGTCACGGACGACGCAGATGATGGCGGGTTCATCGCTTCGGTGAAACAGGTTGAACATGGATCGCCTCCGTCATTTAAGGGTGCGTCGTGCGCCACGACAAATGCTTGGCAACGGCGTCCACCCATGTCGGCGCGGCGCCGTCATTGCACCAGGCCGGCCAGGGCTGAACCCCTCTGGTCGTCCTCACACTGACTTGCCGAGCGCGTCGGTGACCTGACCGATCCCGAGGCTCGCATCGGTCCTGGCCATCGATTCCCGCGCGCTGCCGAGGAGTCCCGTCAGTGCCCGGATGGCGTCGATCGTCTCGGGAATGACGATCGCCTGATTGTCGACCATGTAGGCGTAGAACAGTTCGTCGCCCTCCACCTTGAGCATATCCGCCCACAGTGCCACCTCGTAGAGATTGTCGTGCGGCCGGCCGAGATCGGCCATCAGTTCCTTCACCGTATTGAGCGCGGTCAGCCCGGCGTCCATGCGGATCAGGGCGATACGGGACGACGAGCGGAAGGCGTCCAGCACCTCCTCCTTGTCCGCCGGCCGGGTCAGTTGAACCGACCAGTAATGCAGGTGCGCCAGGGTTTCGGGAACCTTCACCGCCATGGTGACGACGTCGAGCTCGGGGTCGACGCTCCGCGCGTCCGGTCCCTGGTGGCTCGGGATCTCGGGCTCGGGCACCAGCGTGTTCATGATGCCCCCGAGATGGCTTTCCCAGGGATCGGTCGCGCGCCGCAGCAGCGTTCCGCGCGCCCGACGAAGCAGCCCGGCATGCTTCAGTGCCGTGAGCGTGCGCACGATCGAGGTGGTGTTGCAGGAGACGACGCGGGTTGCCTCGCGGGCGATCGCCGTCGCGTAGCTCGCTTCCGCGACGAAGGAATGGCCGGTGACCTCATGCTTCTCGCCGCCCTGGACGATGAATTTGATGCGTCTCTCGCGGTAGCGCTCGACGTTCTTCGCCGCGACCCGCTTCGGCGTGCAGTCGACGACCACGTCGGCCGCCGCGAGGAGGTCGTCGAGTGTTCCTTCGACGTCGAGGCCCGCGCCACGCATCGCGCCGGCATGCTCGCCGGTGGCGCCGAAAAGGCGAAAGCCCTTCCGGGTCGCCATTCGCGGCCGCCAGTCGGCGTCGACATCCGATACCCCGGCGACTTCCATGTCGTCCTGCAAGGCCACCGCATCTGCGACACGCTTGCCGATCACGCCGTAGCCATTTACGGCGACGCGGATTTTGTTGTTTGCGTTCATCTTGTCCTCGCTGTGGTTCTGGCCGTCCCACCGGGGCCTGCAAGGGTCGGGTGAGAAGAATATTGCGGTTGTCCGTTCAGCCGTTTCCGCCCGGATAGTTCATCCGGTTGCCGCCGCTTGGCGCGCAGCGAGCGTTTCTGCCGGCTCGACGCGGCCCACCCCTTCCAGCCGCGTGCGCTTCAGCAGGAGCGCGTTGACCGCGACCAGCGCCGAACTGCCCGACATGGCAAGCGCCGCGACTTCGGGGCTGACGACGACGGGATAGAACACGCCGGCCGCCATCGGAAAGGCGACGACGTTGTAGGCCACCGCCCAGAACAAGTTCTGGTGCATCTTGCGCAAGGTGGCGCGCGAGAGTTCGATGGCGCCGAGCACGTCATAGGGGTCGCTCTTCATCAGCACGACGTCGGCGCTTTCCATCGCCACGTCGGTTCCGGCCCCGATGGCGAAGCCGACGTCAGCCTGGGTGAGTGCCGGCGCATCGTTGACGCCATCGCCGACCATGCCGACGCGCTTGCCCTGCGCCTGCAACTGCTTGACCTGGTCGGCCTTCTGGCCTGGCAATACGTCGGCGAGAACGATGGCGATGCCGAGTTCATCGGCGATTCGTCTGGCCGTCCCTTCGTTGTCGCCGGTCAGCATCGCCACCTCGACGCCGCGCTCGCGCAGCTTGGCGACGGTCGCCATGGCATTGGGGCGCGGCGCGTCGGCGATGGCGATGAGGCCGAGAACCCGACCGCCTTGCGCCACATGCACCACCGTTCGGCCTTCGCCCTTCAGCCGCTCGGCCTCGTCCGCGAGCGTTCCAAGATCGATCTTTTCCTCGTCCATGAGACGGCGGTTGCCGAGGAATACGGTTTCGCCCGCGATCTCGGCCTGTGCGCCCATGCCCTCGCGATTGAGAAAGGCCCGCGCCTGCGGCACGTCGATTCCCTCGGCGCGTTCGACGATCGCTAGGGCGAGGGGATGGTCCGAGCCGCGTTCGACCGCCGCGGCCGCCCGCAGCGCGTCCTCCTCCGTTCGCCCCGCGGCGGTGACGATTTCGACGACGCGCGGCTGGCCCATGGTCAGCGTCCCTGTCTTGTCGAAAACGATGATGTCGAGTTTGGTCGCGTCCTCGAGCGCGCCGGCATTCTTGAACAGGATGCCGTTCATCGCGCCGAGGCCGGTGCCGACCATGACGGCCATCGGGGTCGCCAGCCCGAGCGCGTCCGGGCAAGCGATGACGAAGACCGTGATGGTGAGCGTCAGCGCGAACAGCAGCGGTGAGCCGATCCACCAGAACCACGCGGCGAAGGTCGCGAGCCCGATGACGATCGCGATCACCACCAGCCACTGCGACGCCCGGTCGGCGAGCAGCTGCGCCGGCGCCTTGGAGTTCTGCGCCTCCTGCACCAGCTTGACGATCTGCGCCAGCGCCGTGTCGGCCCCCACCTTGGTCGCGCGGTACTGAAAGCTGCCGCTCTTGTTGATGGTGGCGCCGATGACCTGATCGCCGGGCGTCTTGTTCACCGGCATCGACTCGCCCGTCAGCATGGATTCGTCGACCAGCGACTCTCCTTCGAGGACTTCGCCGTCGACCGGGATCTTGTTGCCCGGCCTGATGACGACGATCTCGTCGGCCAGGACCTCGGCGGTCGGCACCTCGGTCTCGCGGCCGTCGCGCAGGACGGTCGCCATGGGCGGGGCGAGGTCGAGCAGTGCCCGGATCGCCGTCGAGGCGCCGGCGCGCGCCCGCATCTCCAGCCAGTGGCCGAGCAGAATGAAGACGAGTAGCACCGCCACCGCTTCGTAGAACTGCACGCCGGGGAAGAAGAAGGTCGAGCCGACGCTGAAGACGTAACCGGTTCCCACCGAGAGCACGACGAGCACGGCCATGTTGAGAATGCCGTTGCGAAGCGCCCGCCAGGCCGCGACGAAGAACGGCCAGCTGGGATAGACGATCGCGATGGTTCCAAGGAAGAACAGCCATAGGTCGAGTTCCAGACCGAAGGGTGGCGCCGGCGGGGTGAAGATCCCGCCCATCGGCGAATAAATGAAAATCGGCACGGTGAAGGCGAGCGCGATCCAGAAGCGGTTGCGCATGTCGCGGACCATCGCCCGCATGTCGGCGCCCGATCCGTGACCCATTTCGTGCGCGATTTCATCGTGTGCCGGCGCGGTTGACGGCTGGATGGCGGATGGGGCTGGCCCCCCGGTGGCGCCGGCATCCGTGTGCTTGGCATGGCCCTCGTGCGCCGCGGGCACAGGGGAAACCTCAGGGGCGCGCTTCACGGCGCCCGGCTTGCAGACGTGGCGCGGCATTACCTCGCCATGGCAGCGGAAGCCACAGGCCTTTATCGTCTGTTTCAGCTTGCCGACGGTCGTCAGCGTCTCGTCAAAGTCGACCGTCACACTGCCGGAGGCCGGGTTGGAACTGGCGTTTCGCACGCCCCGTGCTTGCTTCAGCCGCTTCTCGACGCCCAGATGGTCGAGCTCCTCGAAGAGGCCGCCGACGTCCAATGTCGCTGTGCTCACCACTCATCTCCTTGAAGCGCCCGAACACGGTTTTACGACCGCCGTCTGAGCGCGGATGGTCGGGATTGACCGACCCGGCGCCGCGACGAGCGGTGCCTGTCTTCTGCCTGACCCTTACAGATCTCAGCTGCCGCAGCAGCAGCCCCTCGATCTGCCTTGCACCGCCTCTCGCGTCGTCTCCGCCCGCTGCTTCCCGGCAGACCGTTCCGGCGCGGCCGAGGGTTTAACTGAATCGGCTGGAGAGAGCTCATCATGACCGCAGCAGGAACCCTCGATCCGATTGCCCGAACTGACGCGCGACGATTGCGTATCCGTGGGCATTGCCATCATCCTTTCGTATGCGTCCGATTACGGTCGGACCGTCGGGCGGCCCGACCTGAATGAAACCACCATTCTTTCTACAGACGCGAGGACGCACGCGGCATTACAGT